>NZ_ATWH01000001.1 GCF_000421145.1 Glaciibacter superstes DSM 21135
GTGGTGACCGTGAGGCCGGTCGGTGTGGTGATGGAGACTCGACCATTCGGGAGGCGTTCGTAGTCGAATCGGCTGAGGTTCTTGCGACGGTTGCTCTTTTCGCAGAGCGGGAACAGGTTGTCTTCGTTGGTTCTGCCGTTGTCACGTACCCATTCTTCGAGATGGTCGACATCGGTGTCGTCGACGGCCCGGTTGCAGGTGGGATCGATGCAGTTCTCGAAGCGAAACGCGATCCAGTCCTTTTGCGCCTGGGTGGGGCGGTAACGTTCGCGGTCGTAGGTGAGCTTCTCACCGGTGAACGGGTTCGTGGCCACGCGCCTGAACGAGGGTGCCTCGGCGAACAGCCGGGCAGCGGAGTCGCGGTCGATGGTGCCATATCCGCGTAGTTCGATCGGCTCGTCTCCTCCGCCGATCATGGATAGCAGCGGCACAAGCAGCACGGGCCGCACTTTCGCGGCCGTTGGCGTGCCGTCACCCGCGAGCCACGCCGCGGCCAGATCGGCACGAATCTGGTCACGTGAACGCCAGTTGGAATCTCCGACCTTGGTCTTCTTCTGTTCTGCGCGGGAGGTGGCGTTGAGGCGGGACACGATACGAACGGCATCTGGTGCTGACAGGAGCGCGTGCACCCATGCCATGCCGTTTTCTGCCGGTTCCATCCACACGCCCCTGCCTGCGAACGCGCGAGCGTGTCGGGCTTCGGCGGGTTCCTCGTGCAGCTTCTCCTTCGCCCGTCTGGCACGTGCCCGGAACGCGGCCGGTGTGAGGGTTCCAGCCGGTTCGGCGAGCTGCTCATCGAAGAGTCGCACTGCGGTGTCGTCGTCCCAGCCGCTCAGCAGGTCGAGTGCCGCGCCGACATGCGCCGTCGTTGTCTCGCCTGCCGCGAATACGGCGCGCAGCCGGGGCAGCCGGTCTTCGAGTAGCTGCGCGCGGTGGGCCAACGTACGCACCTGACCTGCGGAGAGGTGAAGACGCAGGCCAGCGTCGAACGCCGCCGCTTCCTCGGCCAGCTCAAGCGCATCCCGCCCAGTAAGCCCTCCGGAACGCAGATAGACGTGCGGGTTCGCCCGCGCGAGCCGCATCAGCTCAGCGAGCGACGCCCACAACCGCGCCTGTGCCCGATTCGTCTCGGACTGCGAGGCCGTGGCTTCATCGAGGCGATCGAGGATCAAATCGAATCCGGTCGCTACGGTCTTGCCCGGTATTAACACGGCGGGACGTTTTCGTACAGGCACTTCTCATACAGACACTTCTCGTGCAGGGACGGCAAACGCATCCTGACTCCAGATCTCATCTCGGCACGAGTGACTCTGATAGGTCAACAATAGCACACAGCTTCGATTGTCTCCAACAATATCAAGGGGCAAACTCGCATTTATATACGTCGATTCAAATGGTTCTGCCTGCTGTGATGCCCTCGGTTCCCAGTACGTTCAGAAGAGCGAGAGCCTCCGCGTCACGGGAGCCTTGCGGCGCGGTGTACAACACGAGGTGCTGGTCGCGGTCCGCGATCCTCATGGAGTCGCAGTCAACCGTGATTTCGCCGACGGCTGGGTGCCGGAAAGTCTTCGTGAGCATCGGCGCCACTTGTACGTCCCGCCGCTCCCAGAGCCGGGCGAACTCAGGGCTGCCATCGCGGAGCTCGTCAACGAGGCCGCTCACCGTTGGATCAGTCGGATACCGGGCGAGCGTGGCGCGGAGTTGCATGACGACAGTCTGGCGAAACTCGGCGCCATCGGAGATTCCATAGAGAGGCGCATCAGGTTGCGCCGGCCCGAGGAACGCCTTCCGTGCAAGGTTGCGGTCCGCGGGGGCGAGCCCGGCAAAGTCCTCCATGAGAGCCGCCGCGAGATCGTTCCAGGCGAGAACCTCGAACGCGGCGGACATCACGAGCGCGGCCGTCTGGGGGAGCCGCTCGAGCAGCGCGAGGATACTCTGGCGTACATCGCGGGGATGCAGGCCGGACCGGATCGGGGCTGTGCCCGCGAGGAGGTGAAGGTGGTCGGACTCCGCATCAGTGAGTCGCAGGGCGCCTCCGATCCCGGCGAGCACCTCGCCTGATGGACGCGGCGCCCTGCCCTGCTCAAGCCGCACGTAGTATTCGGTGGAGATGTGCGCGAGCACCGCGATCTCTTCACGGCGGAGGCCCGGGGTCCTCCGCCGAGGACCAGACGGCAGGCCGACGTCTTCCGGCCGAAGCCGCTCGCGTCGGCTGCGGAGAAACGCTCCGAGGTCGTGCTTATCCATATCCCAAGTCTGCCCCTTATACGTCGACGGATCCTAGTACCGTCTGTGCCTGCATCCGCATCCAGTCTGGAACGACACTGGGGTCATGACAGACAACATCGACACCACCCCAATCGGCCTGCTCACCGACAAGGTCGTATTCATCACCGGCGCCAGTCGCGGCATCGGCGCAGCTGCGGCCAGGCTCTTCGCACGCGAGGGCGCCGCCGTCGTGCTCGCCGCCCGTAGTTCCGACGCCCTCGACCGCATCGTCTCTGAGATCCGCGCCGACGGAGGCGTCGCCGACGCCGCTGCCCTTGACCTCGCTGACCGTGCGAGTATCCGCGCTGCCGTCAACCGCGTCGAAGAGCTGCACGGGCGGCTCGACGGCGCCTTCAACAACGGCGCGGCCGTCCAGCAGCCCGGCCCGCTCGACACCACGAGCGACGACGACATCGACGAACAGTTCGCCGTGAACTTTCGCTCGCACTGGACCGCCATGACCGCCGAGGCCGCACTCATGCGACACAACGGAGGCGGAGCGATCGTCAACACCTCGAGTATCGGCAGCCGCCGCGCGAACCCCGCGCTCCCCGCATACGGCGCCATGAAGCGCGCCCTCAACAGCATCACCGAGACCGCAGCCGTGACCTGGGCACCCCAAGGCATCCGGGTGAACGGCATCACTCCCGGTGGCACCGCCACGGAGATGATTGACGCGTGGGAAGCGGCGACCCCCGGTGTCATCGAGCACATCAACGCGTCGATCCCCCTTGGCCGCATGGCCGAGCCCCACGAGGTCGCAGAGGTCGCCGCGTGGCTGCTCAGCGACCGCGCATCGATGGTAACCGGCGCGCTCGTGCCGGTTGACGGCGGTGCCGGCGCCTAAAGGACAGGCTGCGCTGATCGACGCAAGCCCCGGAGCACGCACCTGACACCCGCGAGGCCGCCGCGTTCGTCACTCTTCGGGGAGTTCCCGCCTGGCCCTGGTCTCGGCGGCACGAAGCGCGAGTTCCGCATCCGCGGGATACCCGACCTGGATGAGAGTGAGCCCGCGAGCCGGCATCACGGCGAACTCGCTGGTCCGCGCCCGGTCGATGCGCAGGTCGACCAGTCGCGAGCCAGCCAGTTTCCCCTCCCCAACCGCAACGGTAGCGCCGACCAACGCACGCACCATGCTGTGACAGAAGGCATCGGCCTTCAGCGACGCGATCAGCAACCCGTCGCCGTCCCGTCGCCAGCGGAAGTCCTGCAGCGTGCGGATCGTCGTCGCTCCTGGCCGTCGTTTACAGTACGCGGCAAAGTCGTGGAGGCCGACGAGGGTTGCAGCAGCAGCATCCATCGACTCCAGGTCGAGTGACGCATGATGCCACGTGGTGCGCACTCGCTGCAGCGGGTCGTGCAGGGCAGACGAATCCGCCAGCCGGTACTCGTAGCGCCGCCAGATGGCAGAAAAGCGGGAATCGAACCCAGGCGGTGGGACGGAGGCACCGAGGATCATGATGTCCGGTTGGCTGTTCAGGATGCCGCGGAGACGGTGCACGATCTCGTCAGCGAGAGTGGGCACCGGTTTCGGTTTGCCCTTGCCGTGACGCCGTCGAAGCAGCGCCCTGCACTGGTCATCGGTGAGGTCGAGGTGTGCCACCTGTCCGACCGCGTGCACTCCAGCATCCGTTCGACCAGCGACGACCAGCGTGGGGTACGGCGGATGCCGGCGAAGAATCGTCGCGAGAACCGCTTCAATCTGGCCCTGCACCGTGCGCTCCCCCGGCTGGCGGGCCCAGCCGCTGAAGTCGGTGCCGTCGTAGGCAATGTCGAGCCTGATCCGGGTGGTGGGGAGTTCGTCGCCGGCCGGATTGCTCATCCGCCCAGCTTATTCGCCTGGCCGGTTTCAGCCTGCCAGTTCAGTCGGTTGCTCCGCCCGGGTTATCGTGGATGGCGGGCCACGGCCCTCCCCCCAATATGACCTCCAGCATCGCCATTTCCAGCGCACCGGCTACGTCGCTGCCCGCAGCGGCGAGTTCGGTGACCCATCGGCTCGCCGGCCTCGACGGGCTCCGTGCCATTGCCGTCATCGCCGTCGTCGTCTATCACTTCTTCCCCTCCGCGCTCCCCGGAGGATTCATCGGCGTCGACGTATTCTTCGTGATCAGCGGCTTCCTGATCACCGGCCTTCTGGTCGCCGAGCACCAGCGCTTCGGTCACCTCTCGCTCGCGAGGTTCTGGCAGCGCAGGGTGCGGCGACTGGTGCCGCCCCTCATCCCCCTGGTGCTGATCTGCTGCACCGTCGCCTGGCTCATCGGCGGCGACATCCTGGTCGGCATCGGCTGGCAGCTCGCTGGTGCGTCGACATTCAGCTATAACTGGGTGTCGATCGCGAGCGACGCGAGTTATTTCAGCAGCGGGCAGCCAGAGCTGTTCCGCAACCTGTGGTCGCTCGCCGTCGAAGAGCAGTTCTACCTCTTGTGGCCGCTGGCGCTGCTCGCCGTCCTCCTCATCAGAAAGCCGCGACTTCGCCTGGTCGTCGTCTGCGTTGCGGCTCTGGCTTCCGCGGCCTCGATGGCGATGCTCTACCAGCCAGGCGCCGACCCGACCCGCGTCTATTACGGTTCCGACACCCACAGCTTCGGCCTGCTCATCGGTGCGGCGCTGGCCATGCTGCTTCGGCGCCCGAGTTCCCAGCGCAACGAACTGCCGCGCATCCGCCCGTGGCTGGGACTGGTTGCACTCCTCGGTGTCGTTGGCGCAGCAATCTGGCTCCCAGACGACGGCACGGTGACCTATCGCGGAGGCCTGGTCGTCGTCTGCCTGCTGACCGCCGTCGTAATCTGGGCCGGCGTGCGCGGTGGCCGGTTCGGCCGCGCACTCGATTGGCGCCCCCTCCGCTACATCGGTGAGCGTTCGTACGGCATCTACCTGTGGCACTGGCCGGTCATCGTATTGCTGCTCGCCGCGTGGCCGACGCCTGACGCAGCATCCGTCGCCTGGCCGCCGCTGATCGCCATCGCCGTGACCCTCCTGGCCGCCGCGTGTTCCTACCGTTGGCTCGAGCAGCCGATTCGCCGGCTGGGGCTCCGCGGAACACTGCGGATCGTCACCCGATTGTCTGACGGTTCGAGGCTCCGCACGCAGTTCATCGTGGCAACAGCGGTCGCCGCCCTCTTCCTCACGGCCGGAACGACGGCCGCTATCGCGTCTGCACCCAGCATGTCGAGCGCGCAGGCCGCCATCGAACGCGGCCAGCGGGCAGCGGATGCCGCGGCGCGCGCCGCCGAGAAAGCCGCAGAGGAAGCCGCTCGCCAGGCCGCCAGGCGCCAGGCGCCAGCGCCGGCCGGGGCGATTCCCACCGGTGACAAGATCACCGCCGTCGGCGATTCCGTCATGCTCGCCGCGGCGCCGGAACTACAGGCCAGCTTCCCCGGAATCGCCATCGACGCTGCGGTGTCGCGCAGCATGCAGACCGCGCCGGCAATCCTCACGTCGCTGGCGGACACTGGACAGCTGAGGCCTGTCGTTCTCGTCGGCCTCGGCACGAACGGCCCGATCGACGAGGCAGACCTCGCCGCGATCGAGTCGATACTGGGGCCAGATCGAGAACTCGTGGTGATCAACACCTTCGCCGACCGCGACTGGATCGCCGGGGTCAACCAGGCGCTTGCCGAGTTCTCCGCTGAACACCGTCTCGTCGAGCTCGCGGACTGGAGCACGGCGATCGCCCCGCACACCGACGTTCTCGCCGAAGACAACATTCACCCTGGTCCGACCGGTGGGCGAATCTACGCCGATTGCGTCGCCGCGGCGCTGGAGCGGCTGACCGATCTGCCGCCTCCGAAGCAGCCGACGGAAATCAGGAAGCGGCCTCCGCGCGACTAACTTGCCGCGTCACAGCTCGAGTACAAACGCACGCTTGCTGTGGGTGCGAGCGAAGCCCATGCCCGTGTAGAGGTCGAGTGCGCCCGTCGGGCTGTTCGAGTCGACGTCGAGTGTCGCCCGGTCGAGCCCGAGGGCTCGGCCTGCGTCGAGGTGTGCGGTCAGCAGGGCGCTGGCGATGTGCCGGCCCCGCCACTCGGCCAGCACGCCGACCATGCTGATGTAACTGCTACTGAAGCCCTGGTGCGGCCAGTCGCCCTCGTTGACGGCGGCCAACAGGAAACCCACCACGTGTTCGCCGGCGCCCGGTTCGCCGTCGTCTGGTGCGCCGACCAGTGCCGCGAAGGAGAGTTCTGCTCGAAACGTGGAGCCGTGCACAACCAGCTGCCAGCCTTCCTCGCTGAGAGGCTGGCTTCCCCAGTTGTCGGCGAATGCCGCGTCCCTCGCGGCATGGATCTCGGCCGACAGAGCCACGCTGAATGGCACCAGACGGATGCCGTCGGCCGGTTGCACCCGCGTGATCGGCTCGGTCAGACCGCGTCCCAAACCCAAAAAGTAGCGCGATAACGCGAGACCGTTCCTTTCGAACAAGGCCTGGTTCTGGGGCGCCCGCCCATCCGCATAGGCAACGATCCACCCCGGGAGCGTTTTCTGTGAGGCCGCAAGCTGCTGCCTGGCACGACCGATCTGCCAGTCGAACAGCGCCTGTCCGATTCCTCGCCGCCGCCTCGCCGGGTGCACGCCACCGAGCAGGATCGAGCGCACCAACGTTCGTTGCCTCGGCGGCATGACCGCCATGCCGTGCGCGATCAATTCGCCGCCGGAGTCGATCCCGACCAGCGAATCCTGCTCCGGGTGGTAGTAGCTGAGAGCGCGGAATGCCTTCAGGCTCTCCCTGGTCATCAGATGATTGGGGTGGTCGATCTCCCCGATCCGCTGATGCAGGTGCCAGAGTGCATCGACGTCGGCATCCGTCGCAGGCCGCCACCTGGCAACCGACGGATGCGTCGGAACAGCCAATCGCTCGGGTGCGGCCACGCGCTCGCTCAGTGGCCGTGATTCGCCAGCCATGTTCAGATGGTAACCCTCGGCGCTGAACTCCGCCCAGAGTCGCCATTTGCGCCCAGTGACCCCGCTGCAACGGCGACTGTCGGCACAACCGGCGACAACGGCGGGCACGCGGCCGGCGACACGCAGCGGGCACGCAGGAGAGGCCCGACCGAAGTCGGGCCCCTCGTGTTAGTTCTTACTGCAGATGGTTCAGGTTACTCAGTGCCGCTCTACTCAGTGCCGCTCTACTCGGCGTCGCTCTGCTCAGCGTCGCTCTGCTCAGCGTCGCTCTGCGCGCCAGGTGCAACGAAGCCGGCGGCCTCTGCGGCCTCCGCCGTTGTGAACCAGACCTCGGCGACGGTCTTCTCGTACCACTGAGACTCGACCGTGTGGTACTTCATCGAGTCTTTGTTGCCCTTGACCGTGTACTCGTCAGACGGAGCTGAACCGTCTTCACGTGGCGCGGCCGAACCGGCACCGTACTCGCCTTCAGCCACCGCTGCGGCCTCAGAAGCGGGAGCTTCGTCAGTCTCAGCGGCCGGAGCCTCATCGGCTTCCGGCGTGCCGATCGGCTCTGCGGTCTTCGCCGATGCGGTCTTGGTCTTGGCCGGCTTCTTCGGGGTGACCGGCTCGAGAACGAGCTCGATCTGCACCATCGAGGCGTTGTCTCCCTTGCGGAAGCCCAGCTTCGTGATGCGCGTGTAGCCGCCTTCGCGTTCCGCAACGAGCGGTGCGATCTGGGTGAAGAGCTCGTGCACGACGGACTTGTCACCGATCGTGGCGAGCACACGCCGACGGGAGTGCAAGTCGCCGCGCTTGGCGAACGTGATCAGTCGCTCAGCAACCGGACGCAGGCGCTTGGCCTTGGTCTCCGTCGTCTTGATCGACTTGTGGGTGAACAGAGCAGCAGCCAGGTTGGCGAGCATGAGGCGCTCGTGCGCCGGGCCGCCACCGAGGCGGGGTCCCTTAGTGGGTGTAGGCATAGTCGGTAATCTCCAGTATCAAAAGTAAAAGGCAGTCGAGCGACGCGCCTTAGACGGTCTCTTCGTCGTAACCGCTGTAGAAGTGCGCGCCGTCGAAGCCGGGCACGGAATCCTTCAGCGACAGGCCGAGCTCGACGAGCTTGTCCTTGACCTCATCCACCGACTTCTGTCCGAAGTTGCGGATGTTCATGAGCTGGGTCTCCGACAGGGCAACCAGTTCACTGACGTTGTTGATGCCCTCGCGCTTGAGACAGTTGTACGAACGCACAGAAAGATCCAGGTCTTCGATCGGGACCGACAGTTCGTTCGAGAGCACGGCGTCAACCGGCGCCGGGCCGATCTCAATGCCCTCAGCAGCGGTGTTGAGCTCGCGGGCCAGGCCGAACAGCTCGGTCAGGGTGCGACCAGCGGATGCGATGGCGTCGCGGGGCGTGATGGCCGACTTGGTCTCGACGTCGACGACCAGACGGTCGAAGTCCGTGCGCTCACCGGCACGCGTCGCCTCGACGCGGTAAGTGACCTTGAGCACGGGTGAGTAGATCGAGTCGACCGGAATCTGGCCGGCCTCAGAGAACTCGTTGCGGTTCTGGGTAGCCGACACGTAGCCGCGGCCACGCTCGATGGTTAGCTCGAGTTCGAACTTGGCCTTGTCGTTCAGGGTCGCGATGACCAGCTCGGGGTTGTGAACCTCGACACCGGCAGGAGCCGAGATGTCGGCCGCGGTGACCTGGCCGGAACCCTGCTTGCGCAGGTACGCGGTGATCGGCTCGTCGTGCTCGCTCGAGACGACGAGTCCCTTGATGTTCAGGATGATCTCGGTGACATCTTCCTTGACACCGGGGACGGTGCTGAATTCGTGCAGCACGCCGTCGATACGGATGCTGGTGACCGCAGCGCCGGGAATCGAGGAGAGCAGGGTGCGACGAAGCGAGTTACCGAGGGTGTATCCGAAGCCAGGCTCGAGCGGCTCGATGACGAACCGTGAGCGGAACTCCGAGATGTTCTCTTCGGTGAGCGTTGGACGCTGTGCAATGAGCACTATTGATTCCTTTCGGCTAAGTGTCCGCTATATGACACTTAAATGGCGAGGTTATTGAGTTGTATCCGCTCGTGAGCGACGACCGCAAAGCGGCCGCCGCTCACGTGAGCGGGAAATGTTACTGATCCTTAAACGCGGCGACGCTTGGGCGGACGGCATCCGTTGTGCGCCTGCGGGGTGACGTCATTGATCGAACCGACCTCGAGGCCTGCGGCCTGGAGCGAACGGATCGCGGTCTCGCGGCCGGAGCCGGGTCCCTTGACAAAAACGTCGACCTTCTTCATGCCGTGCTCCTGCGCCTGGCGGGCAGCAGATTCGGCTGCCAGCTGTGCGGCGAACGGAGTCGACTTGCGCGAACCCTTGAAGCCAACGCCGCCGGACGAAGCCCAGCTGATGACCGCACCGGTGGTGTCGGTGATCGAGACGATGGTGTTGTTGAAGGTGCTCTTGATGTGGGCCTGGCCCACAGCGACGTTCTTCTTTTCTTTCTTACGCGGCTTCCGAACGGCCGACTTTGGTGCTGCCATGATTTCTCCTGAATCCCTGTACTAAATATGTACGTTGGCGAGGCGAGCTAGGCGGCGGCCTAGCGAGCCTTCTTCTTGCCGGCTACGGTGCGCTTGGGTCCCTTGCGGGTACGCGCGTTGGTCTTGGTGCGCTGGCCGCGAACGGGCAGGCCCTTGCGGTGGCGAATGCCCTCGTAGCTACCGATCTCGACCTTGCGGCGGATGTCGGCGGCGACCTCACGGCGGAGGTCACCCTCAACCTTGAAGGATCCTTCGATGTAGTCACGGAGCGTGATCAGCTGTTCGTCGCTGAGGTCCTTGACTCGGATGTTTCCGTCGATTTCGGTGTCGGCGAGGGTCTTGAGTGCCCTCGTGCGGCCAACACCGTAGATGTAAGTCAGTGCAACTTCCACGCGCTTTTCGCGTGGAATGTCAACGCCGGCTAGACGTGCCATGGTGGCTTCTCCTGTGAGTGAGTGGAGGTCTGTAACAATCCCTGTGCATCGGCCTCCAACCGATGGTGTCACCCGTGAGGGTTCCCGGAATTGCTATTTCTCGTATTGAGTTGTGTCTCGACGAGCTCGACGTTGATCGAGCTTGTCGAGATCAGCCCTGGCGCTGCTTGTGACGTGGGTTCTCGCAGATGACCATGACATTGCCGTTACGGCGGATGACCTTGCACTTGTCACAGATCTTCTTGACGCTGGGGTTGACCTTCATAATGATTCCTTGTTCGCTGTCTTCGTACCCTCAGAATGCCGAGGGCCGTTACTTACAGCAGTCGTTACTTGTAGCGGTAGACGATCCGGCCGCGGGTCAGGTCGTAAGGGCTCAACTCCACGATCACGCGGTCCTCTGGGAGGATGCGGATGTAGTGCTGGCGCATCTTGCCCGAGATGTGGGCAAGAACTTTGTGGCCGTTGGTCAACTCGACGCGAAACATCGCGTTGGGAAGAGCTTCGACTACTGCACCCTCGATTTCGATGACACCGTCTTTTTTGGCCATAGCCTCACTGTCGCTCAAATATTGATTGCTGGTCATGCGTGGGAGTGGGTGAAAATGGCACACCCCAAGCGGAGTGCCGACACCAAGGGTCAATCCTATGCTATGTTCTTGCCTTTTGGCAATCCGGCCCTATAATCTGCGGCCGGCCCATTCGACTTGCCCGTTTCGATCAATCTGCCTGTGCCCGCTGGGCGAGGGCGACCTGCCGCACGACGTCGGCGAAGAGCGGATGCCCCGAGTCGAGCCCCGTGATCTGCCTCGCAACCGACTCCGGGGCCTCAGCGCCCAGCAGCTCCTTCAGTTCGACGCTCTGCTCGTCGGTCGGCACATCAAAACGCAGCGCAGCCCCGATGGCCTCCAGCAGCGCGACGGGGGTACCCCCGGACTCGGCGATCTCCGCCGCCGGCCCGATGAAGCGTTCGCTCCGGCTGAGCTTGCGCAGCGGTTGCCGCCCGACCCGTTCGACAGTATCCGGGAGGGCAGGGTTTTCGAAGCGAACCAGGATCTTCTCGCGGTACGCACGCTGCGACTCCTCGTCGAGACCGTGCTTTGCCACAAGCAGGGCCGAGGTCTCCTCGAGCACCCGGCGCACGGCATCCGCCACCGCAGGCACGCGGATCGCATCGGAGATTTTCGACACGCCTGCCTCAAAGCCGAGATAGGCGAGCGTGGCATGGCCGGTGTTGACGGTGAACAGCTTGCGTTCGATGAACGGGGTGAGGTCGTCGACGTAGGTGGCTCCTGGGATCTGTGGCGGCGGGCCGTCGAACGCACTCTGCTCGATGACCCATTCGTAGAACTTCTCCACGGTCACGTCAATTACGGTCACGTCGGTGCCGTCGTCTGCCTGGCCTGGCACGATGCGGTCGACGGCCGTGTTGGCGAACACGGCGCGGTTGCCGACGATCTCCCACTCATCGTCGTCGATATTGTCCATCACGTGTTCGCCCAACTGGTCGGTCGCGTTGATGGCGTTCTCGCAGGCGAGCACGGCGAGTGGAGGAAGTGAATCGTCACGGCGCTGCAATGCCGCAGCGATCACCGGGGCGACAAAGCGAAGCACGTTCGGTCCGACGGCGGTCGTCACGACATCGGCCGTCGCGATCTCGTCGATGAGCTCGTCTTCCTGGGCCTGGCTGTTGATCGCGCGGAAGTTATCGACCACCCGATCCTGGGACTCCTCCCCCACCTCGTGTACGACGTAACTCGTCGCCCCGCGCAATGCATCGATGAGTGTGGCGTTCACATCGGCGAAGACAACCTCGTAACCGGCTTCGTGCAGCAGAAGCCCGACAAAACCGCGCCCGATGTTGCCCGCGCCGAAGTGAACAGCCTTCATTCTGCGTTGACCTCCTGCAGCAGGGAGAATATCTCCTCTGCCGAACCGGCGTCGACCAGCTTCGCCACTTCGTCTTCGTCGGAGAACACCACGGCGATCTTGGAGAGGATCTCAAGATGCTCGTTGTTCAGGCCGGCGATACCGACCGTGAACCGCACCTGGTCGCCGTTCCAGTCGATCGGCTCGGCGTAGCGCACCAGCGACAATGCTGAACGTTGGATCGAGTCCTTCGCCTCGTTGGTGCCGTGTGGGATGGCGAGGAAGTTGCCCATATACGTCGAGACGGAACCTTCGCGCTCCAGCATCGAGTCGATGTAGTCCTCGCGCACCGCACCGGCCGCCACCAGCAGCGCACCGGCCTCACGGATCGCTTCGTCCCGCGTGGTGGCGTGGCCTGCAGCCACCACGTTCGACTGTTCC
Source organism: Glaciibacter superstes DSM 21135 (assembly GCF_000421145.1). Lineage (GTDB taxonomy): Bacteria > Actinomycetota > Actinomycetes > Actinomycetales > Microbacteriaceae > Cryobacterium > Cryobacterium superstes. Next base: position 12,440 of record NZ_ATWH01000001.1, read on the forward strand.
AGGATGTTCTGGGTCATTGACCGTCTCCTTCGCTCGTGCTCCGGTTGATCCGTTCGACGACTTCATCGTACTTCGGGCTGTTCATGAAGTTATCGACGGAGACGTGCACGGAGTCTGGCGACTGCTGCCTCGCCCGGTCGGTGAGATCCTGGTGGGTGATGACCAGGTCGGCCGAGCCGTCGAGGTTCGCGATCGCCTGGTTGGTGACCGTGACTCCGCTGATTCCTGCCTTCTTGATCTTGTTGCGGAGAACGGATGCTCCCATGGCGCTCGATCCCATACCGGCGTCGCAGGCGAACACGATGTTTCGGAGCTCACGGGTCGCCGTCGTGCCAGGCGCGCCGGCGGCATCCGTCGACTGAGCATCCGCCGCAGAACCGACGGTTGCACCCAGGCCGCCAAGAACCGAGCTGGACTTGCCCTTGTTCGCCTCGGTCTGCGCAACGGCCGCGCTCAGGTCGCCGTCTTCACCCGCCGCCAGGTCTTTCTTGCGGCTGGCGCGGAGGATCACGGCGGCGATCAGGAAGGAGACGGCCGCAGCACCGATGACCGACAGGATGACGCCGACGTAACTGTCGGGAGATGTCTGGATCAGCACCGCGATGATGCTGCCAGGCGACGCCGGGGCGCGAAGCCCGGTCTGGAACGCCACGTTGATGGCCACGCCGGTCATGCCGCCGCCGATGGCGGCAAGGACCAGCATCGGCTTCATCAGCACGTACGGGAAGTAGATCTCGTGGATGCCACCGAAGAACTGGATGATAATCGCGCCTGGTGCGCTGGCCTTGGCAATACCGAGGCCGAAGAACGAGAAGGCCAGAAGGATACCGAGGCCGGGGCCGGGGTTCGCCTCGAGCAGGAACAGAATCGACTTGCCCGTCTCCTCGACCTGCTGCACGCCGAGCGGGGTGAGCACGCCGTGGTTGATCGCGTTGTTCAGGAACAGGATCTTGCCCGGCTCGATGAAGATGCTTGCCAGTGGCAACAGGCTGAGCGAGATCAGCCAGTCGACGGCGAGCTCAAGAATGTTGCTCAGCCAGGTGACGGCCGGTGCGATACCGAGGAATGCCAGCAGCGCCAGGATCATGCCGAGGATGCCGGACGAGAAGTTATCGATGAGCATCTCGAAGCCGGGCTTGACCTTGCCTTCCCAGAGCTTCTCGACCCGTTTCAGGATCCACGCCGACAGGGGGCCGACGATCATGGCACCGATGAACATGGGGATGTCGCTGCCGACGATCACGCCCATCGTCGCGATGGTCCCGATCACCCCTCCGCGGGTCCCGTAGATCATGCGGCCGCCCTGGTTCGCGATCAGGAGCGGGAGCAGGTAGAAGATCATCGGGTCGACGAGGGAGCCGAGCGTCTCATTCGGTGTCCACCCGGTGGGGATGAAGAATGCGGTGATCAGCCCCCAGGCGATGAACGCCGGGATGTTGGGCATGACCATACCGCTCAGGAAGGTGCCGAAGCGCTGCACGTGGACTCGTCCACCCTTGCCCTTCTGTGGCGACGTCGTTGTCATTTCGGTTCCTCTTTCATGGGGGTGGAGCTTCGGGGTGGGGTGTGGAAGTCCTGAACGGAGTGGTTCAGGCGGGAACGGTCAGGTTGGCGGCGGCATCCGTCACCGCTGTGCGAGCGGATGCCGCGCCATCGGCTGCGAGGGCGGCCTGGGCGAGGAGCCTGGCCTGTTCAAGGGTGAAGCGGGAGAGACTCGCACGCACATCCGCGAGCGCTGAGGCAGACATCGACAGGCTGGTCGCGCCGAGGCCGACCAGCACGACGGCGAGCAGCGGGTCGGCCGCGGCCTCACCGCAGATGCCCACCGGCTTCCCCAGGGCGGCGCCAGCAGCGCCGACCTCGCCGACGAGTTTCAACACGGCCGGGTGCCAGGGGTCCTGGAATCCGGCGACGCTGCCCAGCATGCGGTCGGCGGCCAGGGTGTATTGCGTCAGGTCGTTGGTTCCGATGCTGGCGAAATCGGCGTGGGCGAGCACCCGGTCGGCCAGCAGCGCCAACGATGGCACCTCCACCATGACGCCGGCGGTCTTCAAACCGAGCTCGTGTGCGAGGGAGACGAAATACTCGGTCTCCTCCACCGTCGCCACCATCGGGGCCATCACCCAGACCTCGGCATCCGTTGTCGCATCGGCGTTGGCGAGCGCCGTCAGCTGCTCGCGCAGGAGGTCTTCATTCGCGCGAAGTGCACGGAGGCCACGGAGGCCGAGCGCCGGATTCTCCTCGTCTGCGTCGTTGAGGAATGCCAGCGGCTTGTCTGCGCCGGCGTCGAGCGCCCGCACCACGACCTTCTTGCCTGCGAACTCACGGAGCATGCGCGTGTACTGCTCCTGCTGCTGCATGACGGTCGGGGCAGACGACGAGCCGAGGAAGAGGAACTCGGTGCGGAACAGGCCGACGCCCTCCGCGCCGAGTTCGACGGCCCTGGCCGCACCATCGGCGTTGCCGAGGTTCGCCAGGAGCGGCACCGCGGTGCCGTCGGCGAGCGCACCCGGCCCGATCGGGGCGTCCGCTCGCGCGGCGCGCTCAGCGATGCGGGCCTCTGCCGCTGTGAGGGCGCCGGCATCCGGGTCGCTGTTCACGAGGCTGTTGGCTGCATCCAGGATGACCGTGTCTCCGTCGGAAAGGCCGGCGGCATCCGTCACCCCGACGATCGCGACTATCGACTTCTCCCTCGCAAGGATCGCGGTGTGCGAGGTCGGACCGCCGTCGCTGGTGATCAGCCCGAGCACCTTGTCGAGGTCGAGGAGGGCGGTGTCGGCAGGCGCAAGGTCGCGGGCGACCAGAATGAACGGATGATCGGGGTCTGGCACCCCTGGAGCGGGGAGTCCGCCGAGCTCGGCGACCACCCGCTGGGAGACATCGTCGAGGTCGGCGGCACGCTCGGCCATGTAGCCGCCCATCTCGACGAGCAGGTCGCGGAATGCGGCGAACGCTTCGAATGTCGCGCGCTCGGCCGTCTTACCGTCGGCAAGCCGCACGGTGACGTCGTCGACGAGGGTGGGGTCCTCCGCCATCATCGCCTGGGCTTCGAGCACGTCCTGTGCCGATCCGCCCGCGCGAGCGCCGCGAGCGGTCAGGTCAGCCGCGACAGCGGCGAGCGCAACGCGCGCCCGTTCACCTTCCTGCTCCGGCGTCAGTCCGCTTCGGGCTTCAGGGGGTTCGGGAAGTGGATCCGACATCCGGACCACCGGCCCGATTGCGACACCCTGGCCGATACCGATTCCGTGCAGTTCCATCACAGCTCCTCTACTCTCGATCGGGCGAGGGAGCGACGTGTCCGCGTGGTGGCGGGTCTGGTGGTGGCTGGGCTACTCGTCGTGGTCGGTGAGGAGAAGTTCTGAGAGCTCCTCGAGTACCACGTCTGCGTTATCACCGTCGACTGCGAGGGTGACCTCGTCGCCGTGGTTGATGCCGAGCGAGATGACGCCCAGAATGCTGGCCGCATTAACGGCTTTTCCCCCTGCTTTGGAGATCGTGACGCTGGCGCCCGACCCTGCCGCTGCCTGGGTGAAGAGTTTCGCGGGGCGGGCGTGCAGCCCGTGGGCCGACCCGATCCGCACAGTGCGCTCAGCCATTCCAGTGCCTTTCCAATCGGATTGTCGTCCTCGGTTTCACCATAGCGGCGAACCAGTGTCATTGTGTGGTTCATGAGCGTGCCCCCACCGCGTCGAGGGCGAGGTCCAGGGCCACATTGCCATCCCTGGCCGAGAAGATCGTCTCAGGGAGCAGCACCAACGCCACGCCTGCAGCGGCGGGATCCTCCTGCAGGTCTTCGTACAAGCCGGAGAGATGCGGCCCGATCAGCAGCGCGTCGATTCCGGGGAAGGCCGCTGGCAGCTGGGCATCGCTTCCGGCCGCGACCTCGATGTCGAGGCCACGCTCCGCCGCCGTCTTCCGCACGCGGTGTGCCACGAAGGTGCTGGACGCGCCGGCGCCGCACACGACGAGAATCTTCATCGATTCGCCTTCCTGAATCTGGGTCTTGCTGAGCTTCTCCTATCGTGTCCATTTGTGCGAACGATAGCCACCAGAACCACTTCCGCACCCGCGGAAGCCGCGTTCTGCCCGCACGCGGCGCGCTGGCGTTGGTGCCGCTGTGGTTGAATCTGGGGAGGACTCTGGAGAGACATGGCGGACAAACCGACACGGATGCTCGACTATCTGTCCCAGGCGTCGGCCTGGGTGACGGCTGGCGAGCTTGCCGACCATCTCGGAGTCACGACCCGCAGCGTGCGGAGCTATGTGACCACGGTGAAGGCGTGGGCGCATCCGCTGGTCGTCGTCGAATCGGGCCCAGCCGGGTACCGGTTGAATCGCGAGGGCCTGGCCGAATACCGCGCAGTGCAAGGAAGGGTCGCCGATGCGGACACGCCGCAGGACCGGCTCTACCGCCTGGTGCGCATGCTCACGGACTCGTCCGGTGGCCTCGACGTCTACGACGTGGCGGCCCAACTGTTCGTGAGCGATTCCACTGTGGAGTCCGACCTCACGAAGGTGCGCTCGCTCCTTCCCGGCACGGATCTGCAGCTGGAGCGACTCGGGGCCAGAGTCACACTCTCCGGGGCGGAGGGAGACCGGCGACGGTTGCTCAGCCGGATGTTCCGCGAGGAGAGCTCGCGGGGTCTGCAGGGACTCGACGCGATCCAGCGCGAGTTCGGAACGAAAGACCTTCCCGGCTTCAAGACCGATATGATCGCGATGCTCGACGCCCGCGGCTACTTCGTCAACGAGTACGGCACCGAGAACGTGCTGCTGCACCTGGCCATCGCCGTGGACAGGGCGAGTCGGCCCGAAGCGGTGGTCGCCCAGGAGCCTGTCGCCGCGGCATCCGTTGGCCGTAGTGAACTGGTGAAGCCTCTTGCGGCGCTGGTCACCTCCCATTTCGGAGTCGAACTCGCTGCAGTGGATCTCGACTACATCGCCGCGCTGCTCGCATCACGGGTGATCACACCTGGCCTGGGCGAGACGGCGACTGCCCTTGCCGAGAACTACGTGGACACCGCCGACCTCGACGTCGTCACCCGCATCGTCCAGCGGGCGAGCGAGGAGTACCTGGTCGATCTCGCTGACGACGATTTTTTGGTTCGACTGACGATGCACGTGCGCAACCTGATCAACCGGGCGCACGAACAGTCATGGTCGCGGAACCCGCTCACCAAGGCGATCAAGACGTCGTATCCGATGACTTACGAACTGGCCGTGTTCATCGCGAGCGAGCTGCAGCGGCAGGAGAGGATCGTCATCAACGATGACGAGATCGCCTACATCGCGATGCACGTCGGCGCACATCTGGAGCAACAGTCCAGGCGTCGCGAGTTGGTGACCTGCGCGCTGGTCTGCCCGAACTACTACGACATGCACCTGCTGCTGAGGGAGCGGATCGAGCGCGAGCTCGGCGACGACCTCGAGATCGTGACGGTGCTGACCCGCAGTGACGTGGACTGGGACGCGCTCGACGCCGATCTGGTGCTGACGACCATCGATCCGCGACTGCATGCCGATGGCGTGATCGTCATTCAGCCGTTCCTCACCGAGGGCGACGTCGACCGGGTCAGGCAGGCGGCAAGCCGCGTGCGGCGCCTGCGGCGACGGGCGCAGATCAAGGATGAGTTGCTGCAGTACTTCGACGAGAAGCTGTTCGTGCGCAACTTCTACGCCCGTGACGAGGTGGCAATGATCCGGGCGCTTGGCGAACGGATGATCGGGCAGGGCATCATCGACGCCCGTTACGTCGACGGCGCGATTGAGCGCGAGCTGATGTCGTCCACGGCGTTCACCGACAACCTGGCCGTTCCGCATGCCATGTCGATGAGTGCCAATCGCACCTCGATCGCCATCGTGGTGAACGATGCACCGATGGACTGGGGTGAGGACCGGGTGAACGTGGTGGCACTGATCGCCTTCAGCGCAGCCGGCCGCAGCACCTTCCAGGCGGTGTTCGACCAGTTCGTCGAGGTCTTCGCCGACCGTGGCGACGTGCAGCGCCTCATCAAGCGTTCCGTCGACTTCGCCTCGTTCATCGACGAGCTCGTCCACGTCATGGACCAGTAGCCCTCCTCCCCCACCTCTCCCCGCGCGCCCCCTCTCCCCACCTCACCGAGCCGTGACTTATGCACCTTAAATCACGCTTGGAAGGTCCTCAGCTCACAGCTCGGCGTTGCGATGTCAGCCGCGCCAGCCACGCGCCATGAGAACAGAGCGCACGCGACGGATCAGGCCTCGTCCAGAGTCTTTCAGGTCGTCATCAGTGATCCGCACTACGCGCCATCCTGCGTCTTCGAACAGTTCCCGCCTCGTGATGTCCGACCGAAATCGCTTCCGCTCGCGATGCGCATCACCCTCGTAGTCGACACCTGCGCGAAACTCCGGCCAGGCGAGATCGGGATGAAGCGTGAATGGCGCCGCGACCACGACCTCGAAGTTGGTCACCGGCTCGGGAAACTTGGCCTCGATCAAGAGCAGCCGCGTTTGAGTCTCCTTGGGTGAATCAACGCGCGCACGGGCGAGAGCCGCTGCCTGTCGAAGAGTGCGGCATCCCCTCCTGCCGATCAGTGACGCGGCAGTCGTGACAAGCTCCGACGGTGTGTAGCGAGGCGTCTTCCCCGCACAAAGGAAGTCGGCCACCTCTACGAGCTGCCCGAGCTTCAGGATGGTGCCGAGGTCGATCCAGGTCTGCAACGGCGTCGTCACAGGGAGCGCATCGAGCAACTCCACATCCATTCGACCGACAGCAAGTTCGTGTCCGATCACGCCCTCCATCTGCGGCGCTCGGCTGCCTGCGGGAACCGTGACGTGGAGCCGCAGGTCGGATTGGAGATGATAGGGGAGCGGGAATCCGTGGAGCATCGCCGCGGTGACGTGGCTGAATACCTGGCCCCGCGGCATCCGTGCTGCGTATGCCTCGGTCAGGGACGTGACCGATCTGATTCCAGAGTCACCAGTGGCTGGCATGCGAACACCACGGTACGGAGCAGTCAGATCGGCACCTCGCAGACGGCTCCGACCGATACCTCGCTCACGCGCTTCAGCATAAAGGAACGGCGCCAGGGTGAGGTCGCGCGGCAACCTGATGCGTTCAGCCATCCCCCGATAGTGCCGCAAACCCATCGTTGCCGTCGCAAGTTATCCACAGGCACGGTTCGCGTGCCGCAGCGCTGACGCCGAACCGTGAGCTGAACACGTTCCCTCGCGATGGGAAGGTGCACAAGTCACGGTTCGGCGAGAGCGCCACGCCGTGAGCGCAGGAATTACGGCAGGGGGACGGGCGAGACACCGAGGGGCGCAAGGCCCGCCGCACCACCGTCGGCGGCGGTCAGCACCCAGATACCGTCCTTGTGCACGGCGACACTGTGCTCCCAGTGTGCGGCGGCCTTTCCGTCGCTGGTCGCGACGGTCCAGTCGTCGTCGCGCACATAGGTGTCAATGTCGCCGAGTACCACCATCGGCTCGATCGCGACCACCAGACCCGGCTTGACCTCTGGCCCGCGCTGGCGCACCCGATAGTTGAACACGGGTGGAGCTTCGTGCATCGAGCGTCCGATCCCGTGCCCGACGTAGTCCGTGAGGATCCCGTAGGTGCCCTGGGACTCGATGTAGTCCTCGATGGCCTCGCCCACCTCGTTGAGATGGCGTGCACCGGCCAACCGCGCGATTCCGTGCCACAACGATTGCTCGGTGACCTCGACAAGCCTCTGGCGATCGGCAACCAACTCAGGTTGCGCGGGATCGGGGACGACCAGGCTGAAGGCCGCGTCACCGTTCCACCCGTCGATGACGGCGCCGCTGTCGACCGAAACGAGATCACCGGGCGCGATGGCGCGTGTGTTCGGGATGCCGTGCACGACATCGTCGTTCACGGAAGCGCACACCGTGTGACGGTAACCGGGCTCAAGCTTGAAGTTCGAACTTCCGCCGCGCGCGGTGATGGCCGCCTCCGCAGCCGCGTCGATGTCGAGCGTCGTCGCGCCTGCCCGCAGCACAGCTCGTGCAGCATCGAGAGACGCCGCGGTCGCCAACCCCGGTGCCACCATGAGGCGCATCTGCGCCGGTGATTTGTAGATCGACTTGCGGAGCATACTCAAGCGGCGTCGTCGATACCGCGCTCGGCGAGAGCCGCGCGCACGCGAGCGCTCACCTCATCGACCGAGCCAAGCCCATCAACCTCGACGACCAGGCCGCGCGCTTTGTATGCCGCGATGACCGGTTCCGTCTGGTCATGGTAGACATCCTGGCGGTGACGGATGACCTCTTCCGTGTCATCCGACCTGCCCTGCTCCTGCGCTCGCTTGAGAAGCCGTGCCACGACGGCATCCGGATCTGCCACCAGTTGCACGACGGCATCGAGCGACGACCCGGTCTCTGCCAGGATCCTGTCGAGTTCGAGCACCTGATCCGCGGTTCGCGGATACCCGTCGAGCAGGAAGCCAACGAGAGCGTCGTCCTGGTGCAGGCGATCCCGCACGATGGCGTTGGTCAGCGAGTCCGGAACATACGAACCGGACGACACGATCTCCTGCACCTGCACGCCGAGATCCGTGCCCTCTTTGATATTCGCGCGGAAGATGTCCCCGGTCGAAATGGCAGGGATGTCGAACGCCTCCGCCAGGACCGCCGCCTGGGTTCCCTTGCCCGCCCCTGGGGGACCGACGATCAGAAGCCGGGCACCGCCGTGAAGAGGCCGTTCACGGCCGTCTCGCACGGTCACCGGAGAAGACCCTCATAGTGACGCTGTTGCAGTTGCGAGTCGATCTGCTTGACCGTCTCCAGACCGACGCCGACGATGATCAGGAGGCTGGCGCCACCGAACGGGAAGTTCTGGTTGGCACCGATCAGCACAAATGCAATGAGCGGAATCAGCGACACCAGCCCGAGGTACAGCGCACCAGGAAGCGTGACACGCGTCAGGACGTAGTCGAGGTACTCCGCAGTGGGCCGACCGGCACGGATGCCGGGGATGAACCCGCCGTACTTCTTCATGTTGTCGGCAACTTCCTCCGGGTTGAAGGTGATCGCGACGTAGAAGTACGTGAACCCGATGATGAGCAAGAAGTACATCAGCATGTAGAGCGGCTGATCCCCCTGCACCAGGTAGGTGTTGATCCAGGTGACCCATTCGGCCGGTGCTTCACCAGCTTGCGGCTGGTTGAACTGGGCGATGAGCGCCGGGAGGTACAGGAGCGACGACGCGAAGATGATCGGGATGACCCCGGCCATGTTCACCTTGATCGGAATGTACGTGTTGTTACCGCCGTACGTGCGCCGACCGACCATCCGTTTGGCGTATTGCACAGGTACACGGCGTTGCGATTGCTCAACGAAGACCACCGCCGCAGTGATCACGAGTCCGACCAGGATCACGATGATCAGGGTGTCGATGCCCTTCTGCTGTCCGATCGCACCGAGCGAGCTCGGGAACAGGGCGGCGATCGACGTGAAGATCAGGAGCGACATGCCGTTGCCGACGCCGCGCTCGGTGACCATCTCGCCCATCCACATGATCACACCGGTTCCGGCGGTCATGGTGAGAACCATCAGCAGGATGGCGTACCAGGCATCGTTGGTGAGCAGTTGAGAACACTCTGGAGAACCGGATGACCCGAAAAGTGCACCGCTCCTGGCCACCGTGATCAGGGTGGTCGACTGCAGTACGCCCAGCGCGATCGTGAGATAGCGGGTGTACTGCGTCAGCGTGCTCTGGCCGGTCTGGCCTTCCTTGTACAGCGTGTCGAAGTGTGGGATGACAACGCGAAGCAGCTGGACAATGATCGATGCCGTGATGTACGGCATGATCCCGAGAGCGAAGATGGAGAGCTGAAGAAGCGCGCCACCGCTGAACAGGTTCACCAGCTGGTACAGACCGCTGGCATCCTGGTTCGCAGCAAGGCAGGATTGCACGTTCTGGAAGTCGACGAACGGCGTCGGAATGAACGAACCGAGCCGGAACAGGGCTATGACAGCGAGTGTGAACCCGATCTTCTTGCGAAGGTCCGGCGTGCGGAAGATTCGCGCAATGGCGCTAAACAAAAGGCCTCCAGTTAATAGCGTCGATCGAGCTTGTCGAAATCACACCAGCGAAATTCTCGACTGGTGGTCCAACAAGCTCGACCAGCGTCTACGGACTTACTTGACAGAGCCACCTGCGGCAACGATCTTCTGCTCGGCTGAGCCGGAGACCTTGTCGACTGCAACGTTCAGCTTAACGGCAATGTCCCCGTTACCGAGAACCTTGACCTTCTCGTTGTTGCGCACAGCACCCTTGGAGACCAGGTCCGCAACAGTTACTTCGCCGCCCTTCGGGTACAGTTCTGCGAGCTTCTCCAGGTTGACGACCTGGTATTCGACCCGGAACGGGTTCTTGAAGCCGCGGAGCTTCGGGGTGCGCATGTGCAACGGCATCTGCCCACCCTCAAAACCGATCTTCACGTTGTAACGTGCCTTCGTGCCCTTGGTTCCACGGCCCGCGGTCTTACCCTTGGAGCCTTCACCGCGGCCGACGCGCGTTTTTGCCGTCTTCGACCCGGGAGCCGGACGAAGGTGGTGAACCTTCAGTACGTGCTCGCGGCTCTCGGCCGGTTCGGCTGGGGCCTTCTTGGGGGCTGCAGCCTTCTTCGGGGCGGTTGCCTTGGCTGCCGGCTTCTCAGCGGCAGCGGCGGTGTCGTCCTTCTTAGCTGGAGCCTTCTTCTCGGCAGCGGCCTTGGCTGGCGCCTTGTCGGCGGCGGCCTTGGCCGGAGCCTTCTTCTCAGCAGCAGCCTTGGGGGCTGCAGCCTTCTTCTGTGTGGCGGGCTTGTCAGCTGTCTTCTTGACAGCGTCCTTCTCGTCAGCCATTAGTCAATCTCCTCGACCTTCACCAGGTGAGCAACGGTGTTGACGTAGCCGCGGTTCTGCGAGTTGTCCTCACGAACAACGACGTCGCCAATGCGCTTGAGACCCAGGCTGCGAAGCGTGTCGCGCTGGTTCTGCTTCTCACTAATTTTGGACTTGATCTGTGTCACCTTGAGGCGCGCGGCCATCAGGCACCTGCCTTTGCTGTCGCTGCAGCTGCTGCTGCATCGGCTTCGGCACGCAGGAAACGGGCCGGGGCCACGTCTTCATAGGGCAGGCCACGGCGAGCCGCAACCGCACGCGGCTCTTCGAGCTGGTGCAGGGCCTCCACCGTGGCGTGCACGATGTTGATGGTATTCGAGGAACCGAGCGACTTGCTCAGCACATCGTGGATCCCGGCGCACTCGAGCACGGCGCGAACCGGACCACCGGCGATAACACCGGTACCGGCCGCGGCCGGGCGCAGCAGGACAACGCCGGCTGCGGCCTCGCCCTGCACGGGGTGCGGGATGGTCAGGCCGACACGGGGAACGCGGAAGAAGTTCTTCTTCGCTTCCTCGACGCCCTTGGAGATAGCGGTCGGGACCTCGCGGGCCTTACCGTATCCGACGCCGACCATTCCGTTGCCGTCTCCGACGACCACGAGCGCGGTGAAGCTGAAGCGACGACCACCCTTGACCACCTTGGAGACGCGGTTGATGGTGACAACGCGCTCCAGGAACTGGCTCTTGTCTGCGTCACGGCTGCCGCGATCACGGTTGGGATTGCGCTCGCGACCGCCGCGACGAGCCTCACGAGGCTCGTTCTGCGGCGGTGCCGTCGAAGCGGCGGTCTCCACAGGTGTCTCTGCGACTGCAGCCACCTCGGTCTCCTTGTCTGGTGTAGCGGCCTTGACTGGCGTGTTACTGGTGTCTGTGCTCACAGGTTCAATCCACCCTCTCGAGCTCCCTCGGCGATAGCAGCGACGCGACCTGCGTACTTGCTTCCACCACGGTCAAATACAACGGCTTCGATTCCGGCGGCCTTGGCACGCTCTGCGACCAGTTCGCCGACCTTACGCGCCTTGGCGGTCTTGTCGCCGTCAAAGGTGCGCAGATCCGTCTCGAGCGTGGATGCAGACGCGAGGGTGTGACCCTTCGCGTCATCAACGACCTGCACGAAGACGTGGCGGGCCGAACGCGTGACGACCAGGCGCGGACGCAGTGCCGTGCCTTCGATCTTCTTGCGCAGGCGTGTGTGCCTGCGGCCGCGGGCTGCGGACTTGCTCTTGCCTCTAGTTCCGAGACCCATGGTTACTTACCAGCCTTTCCGGCCTTACGACGGACAATCTCGCCGGCGTAGCGCACACCCTTGCCCTTATAGGGCTCAGGCTTGCGAATCTTACGGATGTTGGCGGCGACCTCGCCGACGGCCTGCTTGTCGATACCGCTGACAGTGAGCTTGTTCGTGCCCTCGACGGTCAGGCTGATGCCGGCGGGCGGGTCGACCTGGACCGGGTGCGAGAAGCCGAGCGCGAACTCGATCGAGCTGCCCTTCTGAGCTACGCGGTAACCGGTGCCGACGATCTCGAGTCCCTTGGAGTATCCCTGGGTGACACCGATGATCTGGTTGGCGATCAGGGTCCGGGTCAGGCCGTGCAGCGAACGCGACTCGCGCTCGTCGTCCGGGCGGGTGACCAGAACCTGGGCGTCCTCGACCTTCACCTCGATCGGGTTGGCGACGGTGAGCGAAAGCTCACCCTTCGGACCCTTGACCGTGATCAGCTGGCCGTCGGCCGTGACGGTGACGCCGGCCGGAATTTCAATGGGAAGTCTTCCAATACGCGACATGTCTGGCTACCACACGTAGGCGAGGACTTCTCCGCCTACGCCCTTCTTCTCAGCCTGGCGGTCGGTAAGCAGACCGCTGGAGGTGGACAGGATGGCGACGCCGAGTCCGCCGAGCACGGTGGGGATCTCAGTCGAGCGTGCGTAGACACGCAGGCCCGGCTTGGAGACCCGCTTGATGCCGACGATCGAGCGCTCGCGGTTCGGTCCGAACTTGAGGCTCAGCGTCAGGGTCTGGCCGACCCGTGCTTCCGAGACATCCCATGCCGAGATGTAACCCTCGCTCTTGAGGATGTCAGCGATGTGCGCCTTGAGCTTGCTGTGCGGCATCGACACGGTGTCGTGGTACGCCGAGTTCGCGTTGCGCAGTCTGGTCAGCATGTCTGCGACCGGATCTGTCATTGTCATTGTGGTGCCTTTCTCGCCTGGTTTCGTTCACCCGGTACACGGATGACGACCTGTGGTGGTGACAGGGCTGGACGGTTGTCCGGCCCCGGGTGTTACTGGCTGTCCGCTGCCTTGAACGGGAAACCGAGCGACTTGAGCAGCGCGCGGCCTTCATCGTCGCTGTTCGCGGTGGTCACGACCGTGATGTCCATTCCGCGGACGCGGTCGATCCTGTCCTGGTCGATCTCGTGGAACATCGACTGCTCCGTGAGGCCGAAGGTGTAGTTGCCGCTGCCGTCGAACTGCTTGTCCGAGAGGCCGCGGAAGTCACGGATACGGGGAAGTGCGAGGCTCAGCAGGCGGTCGAGGAACTCCCACATGCGGTCGCCACGCAGTGTGACGTGCGCGCCGATGGGCTGGCCCTCGCGCAGCTTGAACTGTGCAATCGACTTGCGCGCCTTGGTGACCTGCGGCTTCTGGCCGGTGATCTTGATGAGGTCCGCAACAGCGCCGTCGATGATCTTGCCATCGCGGGCCGCCTCGCCGACACCCATGTTCACGACGATCTTGGTGAGCGTCGGGATCTGGTGCACGTTGGTGAAGCCGAGCGTCTTGCCGAGTGCGGCAGAGAGCTCAGTCTGGTACTTCTGCTTGAGTCGCGGCTGGATTTTGCCAGTCACGGTTGCAGTATCGGTCATTACAGGTCCTTACCGCTCTTCTTGGCGTAACGAACACGAACCGTCTTGGTGACGCCGTCTTTCGCTACCTCTTCGTTGCGGAAACCGACGCGAGTCGGCTTCTTCGATTCCGGGTCGATGAGCGCGACGTTGGACACGTGAATCGGTGCCTCCATCGTCTCGATACCGCCGGTCTTCGTGCCGCGCTGGGTCTGCCCGACGCGCACGTGCTTCGTGATGAAGTTGATGCCCTCGACGATGACGCGGTTCTTCTCGACCTGCACCTCGATGACCTTGCCCTGCTTGCCTCGGTCGCCTCCGCGAGCCTGGCTGCGGCCGCTGATGACCTGAACTAGGTCACCCTTCTTGATTCTGGCCATGACTTAGATAACCTCCGGTGCCAGCGAGATGATCTTCATGAACTTCTTGTCGCGGAGTTCGCGACCGACCGGTCCGAAGATGCGGGTGCCACGGGGGTCACCGTCGCTCTTCAAGATCACTGCGGCGTTCTCATCGAACTTGATGTACGAACCGTCTGGACGACGGGTCTGCTTCTTGGTGCGGACGATGACCGCCTTGACGATATCGCCCTTCTTGACGTTGCCGCCCGGGATCGCATCCTTCACCGTCGCGACGATGACGTCGCCGAGACCGGCGTACCGGCGCCCTGAGCCACCGAGTACACGGATGGTCAACAGTTCCTTGGCACCCGTGTTGTCGGCGACCTTGACTCGTGATTCTTGCTGAAGCACTTCTAACTCCTTCTATCAAGCAAGCGCGAGGCTTACTTGGCCTTCTCGAGAATCTCGACCAGGCGCCAGCGCTTGGTGGCGCTCAGCGGACGGGTCTCACTGATCAGGACCAGGTCGCCGATGCCGGCCGAGTTCGCCTCATCGTGTACCTTCAGCTTGGACGCACGGCGGATGACCTTGCCGTACAGGGGGTGCTTCACGCGGTCCTCGACCTCGACGACGATGGTCTTCTCCATCTTGTCGCTGGTCACGTATCCGCGAAGCGTTTTGCGGTAGCCGCGAACGAGGCCTTCTGTAGCCTCGGCTGCGACGACCTTCTCGTCAGTCTTCGCCATGACTAGGCCTCCTTCGTCTCGTCGGCGTCAGCTGCGGCATCCGTTGATGCCTCGGCCTTGGCCTTCTTGGTCTTCTTCTCGGCCTTGGCCGGGGCCTCCACTGCGACCGGGGTCGCACGGATGCCGAGCTCGCGTTCACGGACGACCGTGTAGATGCGAGCGATGTCGCGCTTGACAGCGCGCAGGCGGCCGTGGCTCTCGAGCTGGCCGGTGGCCGACTGGAAGCGCAGGTTGAACAGCTCTTCCTTGGCTTTCTTCAGCTCTTCGACCAGTCGGTCGTCTTCAAATGTGTCGAGCTCGTCTGGGGCGAGCTCCTTGGATCCGATCGCCATTATGCGTCGCCCTCCTCGCGCTTGATGATGCGTGCCTTGAGAGGCAGCTTGTGAATTGCACGGGTGAGCGCTTCGCGAGCGACGTCGTCTGAGACACCGCTGAGCTCGAAGAGCACGCGACCCGGTTTGACGTTGGCAACCCACCACTCAGGTGAGCCCTTACCGGAACCCATGCGGGTCTCGGCCGGCTTCTTCGTGATCGGGCGGTCGGGGTAGATGTTGATCCACACCTTTCCGCCGCGCTTGATGTGACGGGTCATTGCGATACGAGCGGACTCGATCTGACGGTTCGTCACGTAGGCGGGTGTCAGGGCCTGGATGCCGTACTCGCCGAACGACACCGTGGTGCCGCCGGTTGCGTGGCCGGTCCGGCCAGGGTGGTGCTGCTTACGGTGCTTGACTCTGCGTGGAATCAACATGGTTATGCCTCAACTCCTGCTGCGACCGGTGCCGATGCCTCTGCTCGGGGCGCGCGGCGGGGACGGTCGTCACGACGCTCGGGGCGAGACGACTTTGCATTCGCCTGCTCGCGAGCGAGTTCTTTGTTGGTGATGTCGCCCTTGTAGATCCAGACCTTCACACCGATGCGGCCGAAGGTGGTCCGTGCCTCGTAGAAGCCGTAGTCGATGTTCGCGCGCAGTGTGTGCAGTGGCACACGACCTTCGCGGTAGAACTCCGAACGGCTCATCTCAGCGCCGCCGAGGCGGCCCGAGACCTGGATGCGAACACCCTTGGCACCGGCACGCTGTGCACCCTGCAGGCCCTTGCGCATCGCGCGGCGGAATGCCACACGAGCCGAAAGCTGCTCTGCGATGCCCTGCGCGACGAGCTGAGCGTCTGCCTCGGGGTTCTTCACCTCGAGGATGTTCAGCTGGATCTGCTTCTTGGTCAGCTTCTCAAGGTCTGAGCGGATGCGCTCTGCCTCGGCTCCACGGCGACCGATCACAATGCCTGGGCGGGCGGTGTGGATGTCGACGCGAACCCGGTCACGGGTGCGCTCGATCTCGATGCGAGACACGCCGGCACGGTCGAGGCTGGTGCTCAGCAGGCGGCGAATCCTGACGTCTTCAGCGACGAAGTCGCTGTAGCGCTGGCCCGGCTTCGTGCTGTCGGAGAACCAGCGCGACACGTGGTCGGTGGTGATTCCCAGACGGAAGCCATAGGGGTTTACTTTCTGACCCATTACTTCGTACCCTCCTCAGGAGTGGCGAGCACAACAGTGATGTGGCTCGTACGCTTCAAAATCTGGAAGGCCCTGCCTTGTGCGCGCGGCTGGAAACGCTTGAGGGTCGTGCCCTCGTCAACGTAGGCGCTGCTCACGTAAAGGTCCTGCTCATCCAGGTAGCTGTTTTCGGCATCAGCCTTGACCCGTGCATTGGCGATCGCCGAGGCGACCAACTTGTACACAGGCTCGCTCGCACCCTGCGGGGCGAACTTCAGGATGGCCAGGGCCTCGATGGCCTGCTTGCCGCGGATCAGGTTGACAACGCGACGGGCCTTCATGGGGGTGACGCGGATATGACGCACGCGTGCGGTCGACTCCACCATTTCTTCTCCTCCTTCACGTCACCGCGTTAGCGGCGACGGCCCTTCTTGTCGTCCTTCACGTGTCCACGGAAGGTGCGGGTGGGGGCGAACTCACCGAGCTTGTGCCCCACCATGGTCTCGGTGACGAACACCGGGATGTGCTTGCGACCGTCGTGCACCGCGATGGTGTGTCCCAGCATTGCCGGGATGATCATCGAGCGGCGCGACCAGGTCTTGATTACGTTCTTGCTCTTGGCTTCATTCGCCGTGACAACCTTCTGAAGCAGGTGGTCATCAACGAAGGGGCCCTTCTTGAGACTGCGTGGCATCGTCTACTACTCCTACTTACGCTTCTTGCCGACGGTACGGCGACGAACAATGAGCTTGTCGCTTTCCTTGTTGGGGTGGCGGGTGCGGCCTTCCTTCTGGCCCCAGGGGCTCACAGGATGACGTCCACCGGAGGTCTTACCTTCACCACCACCGTGCGGGTGGTCGACCGGGTTCATGGCGACACCACGCACTGTCGGGCGAACGCCCTTCCAGCGCATGCGGCCGGCCTTGCCCCAGTTGATGTTGGACTGCTCGGCGTTACCGACCTCGCCGATGGTGGCGCGGCAGCGCGCGTCGACGTTTCGGATCTCACCGGACGGCAGGCGAAGCTGCGCGTACGGCCCGTCCTTGGCGACGAGGCGAACGGATGCCCCGGCCGAGCGTGCCAGCTTGGCACCCCCGCCTGGCTTCAGTTCGATCGCGTGAATGACGGTACCGGTCGGGATGTTGCGCAGCGGCAGGTTGTTGCCCGGCTTGATGTCCGCACCGGAGCCGGACTCGACGATGTCGCCCTGGCCCAGTTTGTTCGGCGCGATGATGTAACGCTTGGTGCCGTCAACGTAGTGCAGCAGCGCAATGCGCGCCGTGCGGTTGGGGTCGTACTCGATGTGGGCGACCTTGGCGTTGACGCCGTCCTTGTCATTGCGACGGAAGTCGATGACACGGTACTGGCGCTTGTGGCCACCGCCGATGTGGCGGGTGGTGATGCGACCCTGGTTGTTACGACCACCGGTCTTGGACAGGGGGCGAAGCAGCGACTTCTCCGGGGTCGACCGGGTGATCTCTGCGAAGTCCGCAACAGATGAACCGCGAAGACCCGGGGTCGTGGGCTTGTACTTGCGAATAGCCATTTCTTATTCCTCTAATCCGTGCCGCTTAGCCGACGGCCGTGAAGATGTCGATGGAACCGGACTTCAGCGTGACGATCGCACGCTTGGTGTCCTTGCGCTTGCCGATCCCGAACTTGGTGCGGCGGGTCTTGCCCGGGCGGTTCAGGGTGTTGATCGACGCCACCTCGACCTTGAAGATCTTCTCGATAGCGAGCTTGATCTCGGTCTTGTTCGAACGCGGGTCCACGATGAAGGTGTACTTGCCCTCGTCGATCAGGCCGTAGCTCTTCTCAGAGACGACCGGAGCGATGATGATGTCGCGCGGGTCCTTGTTGATAGCGGTAGCCATTATGCGGACACCTCTTCCTTCTTGGTCTTCGCGTCGACGAACGCATCGAACGCGCCCTTGGTGAAGACGATGTCGTCACTGACGAGCACGTCGTAGGCGTTCAGCTGGTCCCACGAGAGAACGTGCACCGTCGGAACGTTACGGATGCTGCGGAGCGTGAGCTCGTCGGTGCGCTCAAGAACGACCAGCACGTGCTTGCTGCTGGCGATCTGATCGAGCAGACCGAGTGCGGTCTTCGTGTTCGGGGTCTCACCCGTGAAGAGCGCCTCGACCACGTGCACGCGGCCGCCGCGGGCGCGGTCGGACAGCGATCCACGGAGGGCTGCGGCGATCATCTTCTTGGGGGTGCGCTGGTCGTAGTTGCGCGGCGTCGGGCCGTGCACGATTCCACCACCGGTCATCTGCGGGGCGCGGATCGAGCCCTGGCGGGCGCGACCGGTTCCCTTCTGCTTGAACGGTTTGCGGCCGGCACCGGACACTTCACCACGACGCTTGGTCTTGTGGGTGCCCTGGCGTGCGGCAGCAAGCTGCGCGACAACGACCTGGTGGATCAGCGGGATGTTGGTCTGAACGTCGAAGAGCTCTGCGGGCAGCTCAACGGAGCCAGCCTTCTTGCCCTTGGCGTCGACGATGTCGAGGTTGGCAGTCATGGACTACGCCCCCTTCACTGCGTTGCGGACGAATACGAGGCGGCCCTTGGCGCCTGGGACGGCACCCTTGACCAGCAGAAGGCCCTTCTCGGCGTCAACCGAGTGCACCTTGAGGTTCAGCACGGTGACGCGCTCTCCACCCATACGACCCGCCATGCGCATGCCTTTGAAGACACGGCTCGGGGTCGAGGAAGCACCGATGGAACCGGGCTTGCGGTGGTTGCGGTGGGCACCGTGGGAAGCTGAGACACCCTTGAAGTTGTGGCGCTTCATGACGCCGGCGAAGCCCTTGCCCTTGCTGGTGCCCATGACATCCACCTTGGTACCGGCTTCGAACACACCGTCAACGGTGAGTTCCTGGCCCAGGGTGTAGTCAGCGGCATCCGCGGTGCGGAGTTCGGTGAGGTGACGGCGCGGCGTGACGCCGGCCTTCTCGAAGTGACCGGATGAAGGCTTGTTCACCTTGCGGGGGTCGATGGCGCCGGCAGCGATCTGAACGGCGTTGTAGCCGTCGACATCTGTGGAGCGGATCTGGGTCACGACGTTCGGCGCGATTTCGATGACGGTCACGGGAACGAGCTGGTTGTTCTCGTCCCAGACCTGGGTCATGCCGAGCTTGGTGCCGAGCAGACCCTTCGTGGTCTTGGTAGCGGAGTAAGACATGGGTTCCCTTAGAGCTTGATCTCGATGTTGACGTCGGCCGGCAGGTCGAGACGCATGAGCGAGTCGACGGCCTTCGGCGTCGGGTCAATGATGTCGATCAGACGCTTGTGGGTGCGCATTTCGAAGTGCTCCCGGCTGTCCTTGTACTTGTGAGGCGAACGGATGACACACACCACGTTCTTCTCGGTCGGAAGCGGCACGGGGCCGACGACGGTTGCACCCGCACGGGTGACTGTGTCGACGATCTTGCGCGCCGAGGTGTCGATGACCTCGTGGTCATACGACTTAAGTCGAATGCGGATCTTCTGTCCCGCCATGTCGGACTCTCTCTCTGTCAAGGCGTCGTACCTCCCCCGTCTCTGTGTGTCGAGGGCGGCATTGGACGCCGTAGTAGCACTACTGCTGTTGCACCACTGTTCTTCTGTCAATTTCGGCCCACACAGGAAACCCCGTGCCGACCGGATGCCAACCCGCTTGAAGACATGGATTTACCAGGAATTCCAGTGGGTTGATTTAAGCTTCATTCTGCTGCCCGCGGCCTAACCCTGACTCCGTGAAGGAGCGGCTATGCACTGCCTGGCAGTGATCCCGACCTGCGCTTGGCGCGACGGTCGAAAGTGTTGAACTAGAAGAGTCTGCCACAGGTTTGGCCATTTATGCAACCCGGGCGTGTCGCGCCCGCGTGTCGGCCTTCCTGCTCGCCCTCACTGCCCCGCCCCGACCCACTCTAAGTCCGCGAAAGTGACCTTTCCGGTCGAGAGCGCCCGTTCCGCCGGTCACTCTCGACCGGAAAGGTCACTTTCACCGGACGATGGGGAGTCCCACGCCCAGGAGTATCTTCTGGAGTCGCGCGGGGTCCCCGATGTCGCGCGGTTCCCATCGCGCGAAGGCATTCCCTTCAGCGCGCAGATGATCTTCCCTGACCTTCTCCTCGTGCATGGCCTCGCCGGGCGTCTTCCGACCGAGATATTCTTCCTTGAAATATTTCCCCAGCCCATCGAACTCACCGATGGTGTGAAACTCCGGCCATTCCAGGTCCGTGTAGTACGAACCCCCGCGAGGGTTGACATGGCGCCGCTGCAGCTCCGGCGGAGGGAACCCGAGCTCGAAAGCCACCACACGGCTCTTCGATTCGCCAGGATTGTCGGCCAAACCATTGGCAAACATGATCGCTTTGCTTGCCTGCCTCCGACCGCGCGTCGTACGGAGCCGGTCATGAACGTCGAGCAATTGCTCGCGGGTGGCACGATTTTGCTCTGTACTCCGCTCCAGATTGAACGAGCGATCGATGGCGGCGACGCTGATGCTGAGTGTTTGCACCCTCGCCAGGTCGACTAGTGTGCGCTGCGGACTCGTTACCATGATGCCATCGACTTCGACTACCTCGTCGAACTCGAGTTGCTCCCGATGAACCATGACCCCGTTCTTGCTTCGAGCGTTCGATGCCGACGGGACGATTAGATGCACGACTCCAGGCCACGCCTCCATGCGCGGGTAACCCAGCATTACTGCGGCAGAGTCATATCCGACGACCGGCACCCTGTGTCGAGTTCTCACAGCCGCCATGACACGCGCCTGGTATCGCTCACTGGCGGTGAGGGCTTCCCATCTCCCCGCGTCAGCGTAGACACCTCGCCGAATGCGTCGGCGGAGCCCGGCATCTCTTTCTCTCCTCAGCGGGCGATCGTCCTGATCGACCCCGACAAAGTCCTTGACCAGCACGAGACCGGTCTTGGCTTCAACTTTGCTGTGCCTCATGAAGATCAGGATGGTATACCGGCCGCACGGAAATCGGTGAGGGTTGCATATCGGTGGACAACTCGCCCAGTACGGACCCTGTGGGGGACACCACGTTCTGCGAGAGTGACCTTTCCGGTCGAGAGTGCCCGGCGGAACGGTCACTCTCGACCGGAAAGGTCACTTTGAGAGAACCTACACGGGCCGTAGCGCAATGAACGCCGCTGCGCGGGCCCAATTCGACCCGCGCAGCGGCGTTCATCTAGCGCGGCGCAAGCCGCGGATGGCTACTGGTTGCCGACGTTCTTGTCCGCAGTGTCGCGGGCGCCGTCGATCTGACCCTCGAACTTGCCACCGGTGACCTTATTGGCAGTATCGGCGACCCCGTCAAGAAGCTTGTCACTGATGTCTTCGGCCTGCTCGCTCTTCAGCGCGTCCTGAACTTTACTGTCGCCCAGGAAGTCCTGAGCCTTCTTGG
The DNA here is from genome assembly GCF_000421145.1 of Glaciibacter superstes DSM 21135. Taxonomy (GTDB): domain Bacteria; phylum Actinomycetota; class Actinomycetes; order Actinomycetales; family Microbacteriaceae; genus Cryobacterium; species Cryobacterium superstes. Next base: position 34,155 of record NZ_ATWH01000001.1, read on the forward strand.
TGATGTCGTCTAGCCCCACGATGATCTCCTTGCCGGCCGCTCGATGCGGCCATGGCTCTAAACCTACGGCCGCCAGGAGGAGGGCGCAATGGGTATGGGCAGCACTCAGGCGCGACGCCGTCGCAGAGGACGACAAAGGGGCCGGACCCGAAGGCCCGACCCCTTTGTCTCAGCAGGCTCGCACGCGAGCCTGCTGAGGTATTACTTGACGACCTTGGTCACCGTTCCGGCGCCGACGGTGCGGCCACCCTCACGGATCGCGAAGCCGAGTCCCTCTTCCATGGCGATCGGCTGGATCAGCGCGACCTTCATCTCGGTAGTGTCGCCGGGCATGACCATCTCGGTGCCTTCAGGCAGCGTGATGACGCCGGTGACGTCCGTGGTGCGGAAGTAGAACTGCGGACGGTAGTTCGCGTAGAACGGGTTGTGACGGCCACCCTCATCCTTGGACAGGATGTAGGCGGTGCCCTCGAAGTCGGTGTGCGGCGTAACCGAACCCGGCTTCACGACGACCTGGCCGCGCTCGACGTCTTCGCGCTTGGTGCCACGAAGGAGCAGACCACAGTTCTCGCCGGCCCACGCCTCGTCGAGCTGCTTGTGGAACATCTCGATACCGGTGACCGTGGTCTTCTGCGTCGGGCGGATGCCGACGATCTCAACCTCGGAGTTGATCTTGAGGGTTCCACGCTCGGCGCGGCCAGTGACGACGGTTCCACGACCGGTGATCGTGAAGACATCCTCAACGGGCATCAGGAAGGGCTTGTCCTTGTCTCGGACAGGGTCGGGGATGAAGTCATCGACGGCCTGCATGAGCTCGAGGATGCTGTTGACCCACTTCTCGTCGCCTTCAAGCGCCTTGAGACCCGAGACCTGAATAACAGGAGCGTTGTCGCCGTCGAAGTTCTGGCTGGAGAGCAACTCGCGAACCTCGAGCTCGACGAGCTCAAGGATCTCTTCGTCGTCGACCATGTCCGCCTTGTTCAGCGCAACCAGGATCGACGGAACGCCGATCTGACGGGCGAGCAGAACGTGCTCACGGGTCTGAGCCATCGGGCCGTCTGTGGCGGCGACCACGAGGATCGCGCCGTCCATCTGCGCTGCACCGGTGATCATGTTCTTGATGTAGTCAGCGTGACCCGGGGCATCGACGTGCGCGTAGTGACGCTTGGGCGTCTCGTACTCGACGTGCGAGATGTTGATCGTGATACCGCGCTGGCGCTCTTCTGGAGCGGAGTCGATCGTCGCGAAGTCGCGCTGAACGTTGGTTGCGGACGGGTACTTATCGGCCAGGACCTTGGAGATCGCTGCAGTCAGCGTGGTCTTTCCGTGGTCAACGTGACCGATCGTTCCGATGTTTACGTGCGGCTTAGTCCGCTCGAACTTGGCCTTGGCCACTGTGGGTCCTCCTCAGGACTCTCGTGCAGATTCACGAGCCACTGGTTTGCGGGCGTGAAATGCGCTGGATTTGTGTATTTATGTTACTCGGGCCGGGCGGCCTAAGCGATTTGGCCCGAAAGCCGCCGGGCTATTCGCCCTTGTTCTTCTGGATGATCTCCTCGGCGACTGCCTTGGGGACCTCCGCGTAACTCTCGAAGCTCATCGAGTACACCGCGCGACCGGAGGTCTTCGACCTCAGGTCACCGATGTATCCGAACATCTCCGACAGGGGAACGTGCGCGCGAATCACCTTCACGCCGCTGGCGTCCTCCATGGTCTGGATCTGGCCACGCCGCGAGTTGAGGTCGCCGATGACGTCACCCATGTATTCCTCAGGGGTACGCACCTCGACGGCCATCAACGGCTCGAGCAGAACCGGGTCCGCCTTCCGAGCGGCTTCCTTGAAAGCCATCGAACCGGCGATCTTGAACGCCATCTCCGAGGAGTCGACGTCGTGGGCGGCGCCGTCGAGCAAGCTCGCCTTGACGCCGACCATAGGGTACCCGGCAAGCACACCGACCTGCAGGGCATCCTGGATGCCCGCGTCGACCGAAGGGATGTATTCCCTCGGAACGCGGCCACCAGTGACCTTGTTGACGAACTCGTAGCTCTTGTCCGCGGTGATCTCCATCGGCTCGATGGCGATCTGGATCTTCGCGAACTGGCCGGATCCACCGGTCTGCTTCTTGTGCGTGAAATCGTGCTTCGCGACCGCGCGCTTGATCGTCTCGCGGTAGGCGACCTGGGGCTTGCCCACGTTGGCCTCGACGTTGAACTCGCGCTTCATCCGGTCGACAAGGATGTCAAGGTGAAGTTCACCCATGCCCTTGATGACCGTCTGGCCGGTCTCCTGGATCTGCTCCGTGCGGAATGTCGGGTCTTCTTCGGCGAGCTTCTGAATCGCCAGGCCGAGCTTCTCCTGGTCTGCCTTGGTCTTCGGCTCGATAGCGACCTCGATGACGGGCTCTGGGAACGTCATGGATTCGAGCACCACCTGAGCGTTCGGGTCAGACAGGGTGTCACCTGTCGTGGTGTCCTTCAGCCCGATGACCGCATAGATGTTGCCGGCGGTCACCGAGTCGACCGGGTTTTCCTTGTTGGCGTGCATCTGGAAGATCTTGCCGATGCGCTCCTTCTTGCCCTTGGTCGAGTTGACGACCTGGGCACCGCTGTCGAGGCGGCCGGAGTAAACCCGGATGTACGTGAGGCGACCGAAGAACGGGTGCACGGCGACCTTGAACGCGAGCGCGGCGAACGGCTCGGTCGAGTCGGCGTGACGTAGCACGACCTTCTCCTCGTCGCGGGCGTCGTGGGCCTCGATGGCCGGGACGTCGAGCGGTGAGGGCAGGTAGGCGATGACAGCATCCAGCATCGGCTGCACGCCGCGGTTCTTGAATGCAGAACCGCACAGTACCGGGTAGATGTCGCTGTTGACCGTCAGTTTGCGGATGGCACCCTTGATCTCTGCCACCGTCAGCTCTTCGCCGCCGAAGTACTTCTCGAGAAGCGCGTCGTCGGTCTCAGCAACAGTTTCGAGAAGGGCATGGCGGTACTCCGCCGCCTTCTCTACGAGGTCGGCCGGAATCTCCTCGATGGCGTACTTGGCGCCCATCGCGACGTCACCCTTCGAGTCGCCACGCCAGGTGAGCGCGCGCATCTCGACGAGGTCGACAACGCCTTCGAAGTTCGATTCTGCGCCGATCGGCAGCTGGAGAACCAGTGGCTTGGCGCCGAGGCGCTTGATGATGGTGTCGACGGTGAAGTAGAAGTCGGCGCCGAGCTTGTCCATCTTGTTGACGAAACAGATGCGCGGAACGTCGTACTTGTCGGCCTGGCGCCAGACGGTCTCGGACTGCGGCTCAACGCCCTCCTTGCCGTCGAAGACGGCAACGGCACCGTCGAGGACGCGGAGCGAACGCTCCACCTCTACGGTGAAGTCGACGTGGCCGGGCGTGTCGATGATGTTGATCTGGTTGTTGTCCCAGAAGCAGGTCACGGCGGCAGACGTGATCGTGATGCCGCGCTCTTTCTCCTGCTCCATCCAGTCGGTCGTCGAAGCGCCGTCGTGGGTCTCACCGATCTTGTGATTCACACCCGTGTAGAACAGAATGCGCTCAGTCGTGGTGGTCTTTCCGGCATCGATGTGAGCCATGATGCCGATGTTGCGGACCTTGTTCAGGTCGGTGAGCACGTCTTGTGCCACGGATTTCCTCCGGAAGTTGTCAATGTGGACTGGCGGAACAGCTTGACCGTTGGTCGGGCTCGTCGCGAAGAGGTCTCGACGAGCCCGACCAACGACAGCCGATTACCAGCGGTAGTGCGCGAAGGCCTTGTTCGACTCGGCCATCTTGTGGGTGTCTTCTCGGCGCTTCACTGCGGCGCCGAGGCCGTTGGACGCGTCGAGGATCTCGTTGGTGAGGCGCTCGGTCATGGTCTTCTCGCGACGCGCCTTGGCGTAGCTGGTCAACCAACGGAGGGCCAGCGTGTTTGCGCGGTGCGGCTTGACTTCAACCGGGACCTGGTAGGTGGAACCACCGACGCGACGCGAACGAACCTCGAGGGTGGGGCGCACGTTGTCGAGCGCCTTCTTCAGAGTGACGACGGCATCCGCACCATTCTTGGACGAAACGCCCTCGAGTGCGTCATAGACGATGCGCTCAGCAAGACCCTTCTTGCCGTCGAGGAGAATCTTGTTGACGAGCTGGCTGACGATGGGAGCCCCGTATACCGGGTCAGCGACAACGGGACGCTTGGGAGCTGGTCCTTTGCGAGGCATTACTTCTTCTCCATCTTCGCGCCGTACTTGCTTCGACCTTGCTTGCGACTCTTGACGGCCTGGGTGTCCAGAGCGCCGCGAACGATCTTGTAGCGAACACCGGGGAGGTCCTTGACACGACCGCCACGGATGAGCACCATCGAGTGCTCCTGCAGGTTGTGTCCCTCGCCGGGGATGTACGCGGTGACCTCTGTACCGTTCGACAGCTTGACGCGGGCGACCTTGCGGAGAGCCGAGTTCGGCTTCTTCGGGGTGGTGGTGTACACCCGGGTGCACACGCCGCGCTGCTGCGGGTTGGCCTTCAGAGCGGGAGCCTTGGTCTTGGTGACCTTGGGGCTGCGGCCCTTCCTGACCAACTGTTGAATGGTTGGCACTAAATACTCCTTGTTATTGCTGCACGGTGACAGCGGTTGTGATGGTTAGCATTCGATCTCCGCCTGAGCGGTTTCCGAGTTCATCTGGACCCACCGGCTTAGATTCTTTCCGCAGAATATCTTCTGCGGAGTTTCCTCCGGGTGTGATGGTGGGTATGCCGTGGGGGCTGCTCGGAGAACAAACCCTTGCCTGTATGGTGTGTCGGAGTGCCTGGTGCTTCCGGATGACGGGCATCATGAAGGCATGATTCAGGCGCACGACAAAGCGCACACCGGAAAATACTAACTCCCAGCGGCTCTGCAGTCAACTGGGCAGCATCCGACTGTGCCGTTGAGACGCTCAGAGCGGACGCGCCGGCAGATACCTGTGTTGATGCCGGTCAGCGGATGCCTGTCAGCGAATGTCCAAGGATCGTTCCAGGTCGGCGAGCAGTGCCTGCACCTGCGGCTCCACGAACTCGGCTATCCCGGCATTGATCCGACCGCGGTGCTCTGCGAGCGCCACGCAGACGCGAGTGCCCATCTGCTTCGCGTAGTCGTCGGCCAGTGACAGCTCTGCCCGGATGGCCGCCTTCTCCTGCGGGCCAAGGGGTGGGGGCGGAGGCGGCATCTCGTCAGGGCTCTCCGACTGCGCCAGCTCGGAGAAGGTGAAGAGGTACGGCGCCTCTTCGGCCGCAGGCGGGTCGAGGTCGAGCCCCTTGAACTCCGGATCGAGACCCTCGGCCGGGCGGTATGCGGTGTTCGCCTTGCGTTCCTCGTTCAGTCGCAGCTCCCGGCTGAGTGCGGGCAGGTTGAGTTCGGTGTACTCGTCGACGAAGGCATCTATTACCAGCTTCATCCGCATCGCCATCGCGTGCTGCACTGCGTGCGGCACATCGGTGACCAAGCCTGCGGCCGCGATCACAGGCGAACCGAAGCACTGTCGGCAGAGACGGCTGCGACCACGATGGGTTCCTGGGCGCCAGCGTGGCAGCCAGCGCAGCCAGTTGTCGACCTCCGCGCTGACACGCGACTCGATGGACCCGTCCATGTGGCCAAGGATACCGCTCCCCGCCCGGTGGCGCAGCGGGCATCAGGGGGGACCAAGCCGAAAAACGCGAGAGGAGAAGGGCCAGGCCCTTCTCCTCTCGCGTCTCACGACTGAGTGGAAGACTCGGTCAGGCGAGATCCTGATCCAACTGCTGGATCTTCTGCATCATGCCCTTCAGCGCTTCGCCCATGTCGCCGATGCCATCAACGGCTGACTTCAGACCGGTCGTCAGTTCGTTGTAGCCGTCGCCGAACTTGCCAGACGCGTGCTGAGTCTTGAAGTCGTTGCCCAGAAGAGTCTCGACCTGCGTCTTCAAGGTATCGAGCTGTGTCTGAATGTCCTCGCGAGCGTCGGACAGCTTGCCAGCCATCGATTCCATCTCACCGTATGATGCGCCAAAATCTGCCATGGTTATGACCTTCCTCGTTACCGATTTTTGGTCCGAAAGCTGGACCATGTGACTGCTACGCTACCGAGCATCCTGCGACGGGCTCAATGGGCAGGAGTACCCATCTCGCCTGAGGAGTCAGGAGCGACCCAGGCAAAGGTGGCGACCATCGCATCGGAGAGCGCCACACAATGCTGGAGCACCTCATCCTCAAGTGGCTCGTGTGCGGAGTGGGTGATGGTCGACGTCAACAGGACTGCACGCCTTCGCCCGGAGTCTGGCACCGCGATCACGTAGTTGACCATGAGCGATGCAGTCCCCGCGAGATCGTCGGTGCCGCGCGTCGCCTTGGTCCACCTCACCGTCGACTTCAGCGTGTCGAAGAATTCCCCACCCTTCGTGCGGAACAGATTCGCGACGTACGGATCGAGCGATCCACCGTTGTCTCCCCTCACAACGGAGGCCACCATCGACATCGGGACAAGCGCCTCTTCTGCGACATTCGTCGGCAGGTACACGATCACGCTCCCTGCCGCCTGCATCCTTTTGAACGAGCGATGAAGCTGCGAAGAGAGCTGCGCGTCCAGGTCTGGACGGCCGAGTGGACGCATCCGCTCGCTCGCCCTGCGCGCCAGCGCTTCCGCGGTCTCATTCGTCACGGCATACTCCTCCCACCCTCGGGGCAGCAGCATGCGAAACGGCGGAATCTCCGGCAGTCCCGTCATCAGCGTGCGGAGGGATGGCTTCTGGTCTTCGACCGGCCGGCTCACGAGACCACCTCGATCCCCTCAACGAATTCGTCGAAATGTGGCCGACCAAGCGCGATGGCGTCCAGATCGGGTGTCGTCACGGTCACCATGACGTGACAGCCGGCACTGACGAACGAATAGCAGGCGATGCCGACGAGCTGTTCGTCCCCACCCGCGATGGCGACGCCGTGGACGAGGACGCCTTCGCCGAGGTGGGAAGCCGTCACGTCGACGACCTGCCTGGGCAGGGCCGTTTCGTCGAGGGGGATGAGATCGAGCGCGGCCAGGCGCCCGAAGCCGTCTGCGGGCGCCAGCACCACTTCGATGACAGCCGTCGCGGGCAGCCCCCGCGGGCAGTACAAGAAACCAGCCGACACGTCTGTCGTGAACAAAGTGGACTGTTCCAGGACCGTGGCGGCGAGTTCGTCTGAGAATTGCGGGTCTGCCCACCCGTCCGCACGATTGAACCGGTCGATGGCGCTGCGCGCCCATTTCGAGGCTTCATCGTCGCCCGTGTCGCCGTCCGGAAATGGAACGTGCAAGAACCATTGCTCGTTGTACTCGATGTCGAGTTTCATCGCACACTCCCGCCCTGTTGTTCGCCCCGGACGGATCCGGTCGCGACGCGCACGTCGTCCAGCCTAGGACCCCCACCCGCTGATTATCCGGTCGCGGGCGAATCCTCCGCCGGGCTTCACCACACTGTCGATGATGTTGACGACGTCGACGTTGCCCACGCTCTGGCCATTGTCGATGATGTCCTGCACGATCCTGCCCCCACCGCTGTCTGCCAGCAGGGAGGTCACCCTGTTCCTGGCCACGTTCGAACCGGCGTTATAGCCGTCTGCCACGTTTCGGGCGAACACGCTCTCGTGGCCGATCAGCAGCCGCTCTCGGATGGTGCTGGAATTCCGCGCATTTCCCATCGCCGCGAAGCGTGCCCTGACCTGAGCCGTACCGTTGCGGTTGAGGTTGCCACTTCCGTTGATGACCCGAACGGTTCGCCCGTCAGCAGCCACTCCTCGAAGCGCTCGCACCTGCCGAATATTGGTCAGACCACTCATCTCGGTCAGAACGTCGCGCCCGCCGCGACCCGCCGCGGCAAGTCTGGCACCGGGTGCCGCCTTCGCGATGCCCTTGAATGCACCAGCGATCTTGCCGAACGGCAATATGCCGACGGCCGCTATGGCGATATCCCACCCGTTTCCCCGCCCGGCCGCTACCTTCCAGATCGTGAGCCCGAGGGCGATCACACCGACGACGACCGCGAGGATGGCAATGAGGGGGCCGCCGATAATGATTGCGGCCACCGCAAGTATCACTCCCGCGTACGACAGGATGGTCAGGATCACATCGATGGCGGGGAGTGCGTTGTCCCAGAAGCTGTCCTCGACCCCATCGTCGTTCGCTTCCTTCAGCCCGGATCGCGCCGACTCGTAGGCCGCCGCCCAGGATTCGTACGGGGTGTCGTACTTGCCGGCTTCCAACTCCCAATTGTCGTACGCCGTGTTTTTCGCCGTCCTCTTGGTTTCGATGTCGGTTTGCCGTTGCTCCGCAGTCAGTTCGCCCGGTACCGGTTCGGCGTCGGGTTGGTCGTCGGGGATCGGTACGCCAACGGCATCCCAGTACTCACCGGCCTTCGTGTCGTAGATCGCCCAGAGCCGTTCGGCTTCGGGAACGATCAGGTTGATGCTGGTCTGAGAATCCCCGAGGACGTTACCGTACTCGGCGAGAACTTTGCCGCTCGGCTGATAGCGCTCCCCCGCCTTCTTGAGATCCGTCGAGGCGTCACCGACGCTGTCCTTGATGGACTCCAGGCTCTTGCCTCTGGTCTCGGCACCGTCTTTGATCAGCGACAGGACGCCGGCCGCCTCTTTCATCTGAATGCCGAGACTCTCGATCGCCGCTCCGCGGGTGGCGATGATCTCGGCCTCGCCGGAGATCTTCCTGATCTCGTACTTGCCTACAGGTGTCTTGTCCATGCTCATCCCCTACTGCGCAGTCTGAGCTGCAGCGGCGTCGCCCTTGTCGAGCTCCATCGATTTGGCCGCCTCGAGGTCGAAGTCGCTCCACGCCGTGCCGGTCTCTTCAACGTGCTTCTGAATCTCCTCGAGGTGACCTTTCAGCGTCTCTCGTTTGTCGTCCCATGCCCCCTCGAACCTGTCGACCTCTTCACGCAGCTCGTTCTTGTCGAACGGCGAGCCGATGGCGCCCTCGAGCGCATTCGCACGACTGCCGGCATCGCCGAACTCCTCAATGATGTTCTTGAGCGATACATTCAGTTCGCCCAGCAGCTCCATCGGAATCTTGATGTCGTCGCCCACGTGGTTCTCCTCGTCGTGCACGTCATGGTCGTGCGGTCGTTATAAAGATTATGGCCATGCGGTAGCAGTCACCATGGGGACTGCTACCCATCATGGGGGCGCGACGGAACGAAGTCCGGTTCTGCCGTGGCTTCGAGCTCCCAGCTGAAGGCCGACATCGCCCGTGCGCTTTCCGCCGCCCTCGCCGACAACGACCCACTCGCTCGCGCCGCTGCAATTCCGTCACGCCAACGCCTGTCAACCTCACTCACCGTCGTGTCCTGCTTGGCGACCAGGGCATCCAGCTCGGACGCCGCGTAGCGTTTGCGTGGCTCAATGGCCGCAAAGTATTCGGCATCGGGATCCGGCGGGGGGCCGGACATGCGCGATGAGGGCAGCGTGCGACGTGCCCGTGCCACGGCTCCGATGCAGAGCGCGGCCACGGCGAGGACATTGGTGAACAGCCACGCCTGCCACAAACCGGCACCGATCTCCGACCGGTCTTCTGCGGTGCGTAGGAGGCTCACGACAAGTCCGACGACGACCATGACCGCCCCCGCCAGGTGCAGTTGCCACGCCTGCTTCCGGGTCTCGGGCGACCCCCACCCGGGAATCAAGGCGCCGAGGAGCGACATGACGGCCGCGACGCCCGCGCCGACCAGACTGACAGTCATCGTCAGCGACCGCTCCACCTCGAAGGTTCCCTTCGGTGGGAGGACGGCGCAACCCGCAACGAGGGAAGCGACAACGACAACGGTCAGAACGGTATAGCCGAGTACCGTCCTTCCGTCGACGCCCCGAGTCTCCTGTCTCGCGTCCTGGCGCGCGGCATCCCGCTCGTGATCGCGTTCCAGCCGCTTCCTTGCCGACTGGGTGGAGCGGATGAATCGATCCAGGATCGGAGTGAGTGCCTGCTCGCTGCCCGGCGAGGCCGCCAGCGCCGAACGGGCAATACCGTGCAACAGCTTCAGGTCCTTTGCACTACCGACCAGGAGGAATGGCCGATGGCGTTTCCGACTCATGTTGCCTCCCCCTGGCCCTCTGCGCCGACAGCGGCCGGAATCGGTGAGCTTGGAGTTCGCACCGTAGTCTCCGGGGCGTCCACCAGTGGCATTTGGAGCGTGACCAGACGGCCGTTTTGCACGAAAATCCCTCGGCCGACGGGAAAGTCGCTGCGCTTCACGCGGGGGAACGGCACCTTGTACAGGGCGTCTCCATCGTAGGAATCCGGCTTGAGCGCGATGCCGCGACGCCCGGCCTTGAAATCACCGATGAACCCGAATCCACTCGAGAGGGTGGAGATGTCTGCGTCGCCGATCAGGAAGTGATCGCTTCGGTTGATCGCCTGGAACATCTCCTTCATTGAACGCTCAGCATCACTGTCGGCGAACTGGGTAACCCCTTCGACGACGATGAGGATACGACCACCGATCGACTCGTCGGGGATCACCTCGACGAGCTCCTTGGCCAGCGCCTTGGCATCCTCAATCGTTGTTGCGCTGCGCAACCAGGGCGCAAACTCCTTCAGTTGCGCTCGGCGGCCGGCGAAATGGAACAGTTTGACGTCGGGGTCGAACCGCCGCATCGCGTTCACGATGGTCTTCATCCCGTTGGTCTTGCCGCTCTGCGGTGGTCCGGTGACCGAGAACGTCCCGATCGGCTCGAAGCCGCGAGGCCCGAGGATATCGTCCGCGATGCCCAGAACCGGCTCGCCGTTGACGGCATCTGGCAGCTCGGCCTCGCTGAGCTCAGTGGGAAGCGCGCCGACCTCCGGCACCTCACGTGCACCACGTTCGCGCAGGTCCAGTGCTAATGCCTCGAGGGCCTTGGACTGCTCGGCGACGTTGGGAGTTCCCCCAAGTACTGCGAGCTGAGTCTCAAAGCCGTCCACGATCGCCCGCCCTGGCACGGATCGCTCCGTCAGGATATCCTTTGGCACTCCGAGAATCTGATACGCGGACTCATCGGAGAGGCGCAACACGATCCGCTTGGACACGTTGGCGCTCACGGCGGTCGGCACGACGCCCGACCTGTCTGCGGTCGCAATGGCGTGAACTCCGAGGGGCCGTCCCTCGCCGAGGATGCGCATGAAGATGTTGTAGAACGGTAGGCGAGCTGTCGTCGAATCCCACTCGGTCTTGAACTGCCCAAATCCATCGATCAGGAGAATCACTCGAGGTTCCTGGCTGCCTGTGATCTCCCGATACTCCGTGAGGTTGGACGCATTCACTTCACTGAAGGTCTTTCCGCGCCGGTCGAGCAGATCTCCCAATGTGCGTAACAGTCGCTGTACACGTTCGGCATCGTCGCCGGAGATGATCGAACCGACGTGCGGCAATGCTTCGAGAGTACGAAGTGAACCGGAGCCGAAATCGAGACCATAGACCTCACTCTCTCCGAGCTCTGGCCGCATGCCGGCCGCGATCGCGATCGAACGCAGCGCTGTCGACTTGCCGGAACCGCTGGTTCCGTAGATGAGCATCGCTCCGTCACGGTCTGGCAGGAAGTACATGGCCTCCTGCAGCTGGCGTTCCGGAATATCTGCTTTGCCAAGCAGGATCCGCGAGTCCCCCTCTACCGGCAGGTCATTGATGTCAACGGTGGTGTCAAGGTCGTCAAGCCAGGGCCGACGAGGGAGCGGGATGGCAGCCTCGCCCACTGCGCGCACCAGGGTCTTGACGATCCGCTTCTGATCGTTCGGGCCGAGATCCTCATCGTGCGAATCGGATTCTGGCTCTGCCTCTGCCTCCCACAGCAACACCGCACCGAACCGAAGTTCGGCGACGCGCACCTCGGCTGTGACGGGGGCGTCGCTCGTCCACCCTCCGGCATATGCCGACTGGAAGGAAACCAGGCGGCCCGGACCGGTCTTGGCAATGCCACGCCCCGGAATCGACGGATCGAACGTTCCCGCGATGGGGTCACCGACGACATCCTTCGAATCAGACTCGTCGGCCATGCGCAGGGCAACACGAAGGTTCGTATTGGCCCTGAGGTTGTCTTTGATCACCCCGGCCGGGCGCTGCGTTGCCATGATCAGGTGGATGCCGAGTGACCGACCGCGCTGGGCGATGTCCACAACCCCATCGACGAACTCCGGCACTTCGCCGGCCAATGCCGCGAACTCGTCTATCACCAGCACAAGGGCCGGCGGGGTTTCCGGGTCGCGTCGTTTCTCGAGCTCGAGCAGGTCCTTGGCCTTCTTTCGATTGAACAAGTGCTCGCGGTGGTGCAGTTCTGCACGAAGGCTGGTCAGGGCCCTGCGCACCAGATGGGGACTGAGGTCGGTGACCAGGCCAACGCAGTGGGGCAGTTCGACGCAGTCGGCAAAGGCCGAACCGCCCTTGTAGTCGACGAACAGGAATGTCACACGATCCGGGCTGTATTCCGCGGCCATCCCGAGCACCCACGCCTGCAGGAACTCCGACTTGCCAGAGCCGGTCGTGCCTCCGACCAGGGCGTGCGGCCCCTGCGTGCGAAGATCGAGCGCCATCGCATCCGGACTGCCCTGGCCGACGAAGGCTTTCAGGGTTCCGGCACGTTTGAGCCGGCCGAGCTGTACACCAGACCTGTCGATGATGGAGTTGTTCTGCCGCCACCGTTCAATCGCGGTCGACGACGATTCGGCGATGTCGGTACCCACGAGCGTGAGCAGGTTCACGCTGCGCGGGATGTCGCTCGAGTCGGCGGCGACGGAACTCGAGTCGACCACCGGGGCGAGTCGTTTGGCGAACACATGCGCATAGGAGTTGGAGACGCCCTCCACTGCAACATCTGTGTAGTCCTCGCCTGCCCGAACGTAGCCGACGCGGGCGCGGTCAAGGCCGTTCGTGGCATCGATGAACGTGCGGCATGCCGCCGGCAGCGACTCGAGGGTTGGGCCGACGAAGATCGTGTAGATGCCAGCGTCAGGCCCGCGTTCGATCACCTGCGTCAGCCGTGGGCGATCAACGGGCGCATCGCTGGTGACGATGAGCACAAGTGCCATGTCCCCGTCCATCGACTTGCCATCTTGGATGGACTCCCCGACACGCTCGCCAAGCGTCATCGACGATTCGCTGTCCTTCAACGGGCCGAGATGGGTCGGGCTGCCGGAGAGCCGACTGAGAATGACCTCTTCGAGTCCGTTCAGCAACACGGTTCCTGCCGATTGGCTGTCGGCGAGCGACATCTCCGCGAACGGCGACTTCGGGCTCGTCGTGTGCGGGAGCCACTTCATCCACTCGAGTTCATTGGTCCAGGACGGGTCGATGATCGCAGCCGTGATCAGTTCGTTCGGCGCATGCAGGCCGAAGAGTTGCACGCCGATACCCCGCAGGATGTCCGCTGCGTGTTCCTTTGAGCCGGCGATGCCAAGCGCCCCCGCGCTTGACATGAGCTCAACGATCGGAACCTCATCGACCACTTCGTAGTCATCCGTCAGCTTCTTCATGCGGTTCGCGTACTCGGGAATCCCGTTGTCGCTCCTACCGTCAGCAACGGAGTTCCGGCTCTTCGCACGCCCGACTCCCAAGCGCAACAGGAGAAAGTTCCAGTGCTCGGGCCGACGCGTCCACAGCATTCCGCCGAGTCGCATGGATTCTTCGTAAACGGATGCCACGGCAGGGGCTTCCGCGTGCCTGCGTGTTCTCTCGGTCGCGATCTGACTTGCCAGGTCGTCTTCGAGCTCCTCGAACTGTTTCTCGAATGTATCGATTTCGCGCTTGAGCTTCTGGCCCTTTTGTGTGTGTTGCCCGACGAAGTTACCGAGCATCATGAGCGGGCTCATGAACACGAGAAGAAGCGATGCGGGGCGATTCGTCATTGCGAACATCGCAAAACCCAAAAGCATCGGCGCCACGATCATCGGCCACGGGAACAAGCGCGGTTGGGATTCGGTCGGCACCTTCGGATGTGGATACTCTGTGCCCTGGTAACGCACCTCTACGCGTGGCGACCGGTTGAACATGAGCGCCCCACCGCGTTCGAGCACCTCTTCGCCACCCGTTTCGCGGGTGCCGACCGGCGTGATCGTCACTTCGCTGTCCCCGATGACGATGCGCTGACCGGGGATGACGCGAAGACGCTGCACGAGTCCACCGTCGACCATCACCCCGTTCGCGGAGTTCAGGTCGACGATCTCGATGGATGCCCCGACTTCGATGCGTGCGTGCCGCTTCGACACCAGTGGATCGTTCAGCACGATGTCAGCGTCGGCGCCGCGGCCGATGGTGGCATGACCGGCGGGGAGCTGGAACTCTCTGCCGGCGTCCGGTCCGCCGTGCACGGTGAAGATCGCAGCGACCGGCTTCGACTCGATCTCGGCCGAGCCACGGTCACCGGTCGGCCTGGTGAGAGTCGTGACGGATGCGACGAAGCCCGACCCGATCGCGGCCTCGCCGATGAGAACGTCGGGGTTCAACGGAATCATGGTCGCCGAGGTCGGCGGGGCGATAGAGAGCGTCAGGCGCGCGTCCGACGGGCGGGGATGATGCAGCGACATCGGGTCGGTCTCGGCGATGGAACGCGCGATGTCGGCGACCGTTGCCGTCGAATCTGCGGTGACGACGATGTCGACGAGCGCCCCCGATTGCCGTCTGAGGGAGAGCTTGACCTTCATGCGCCGTCTTTCGTCTGTGTGCCGCCAGCGGCGATGGTGAACGTGCGCCCGCCGATCTCGACGATCGCACCCCATTCCAGGTAGGCGGGTTCGCGGGCTGCGAGCTCGCGCGTTCGCCCATCGGGTGTTCGCACGATCGTGCCGTTGGATGAAGCGCGATCGGAGATCCAGAATCCCCTGGCATCAATGCCGAACTCGGCGTGGGTCTTGGATATCTGCCAACTGTCGTCACTGACCGGCAACAGGCGATGCGCCTCTTCGCCGGGTTGTGGTTCGGGGTTGCGACCGAGCAGGCCACGGCCGGCGACGTTCACGCGGGAGTCGTCGTCAAAGACGAGGACGGCGGCATATTCGACCGCACGCGCTGGCGTCGCCGATACCGGCCGAGGTCCCTGGCTGGAGCCGGCACCGGCCGGTGTGATCTGCTCGGCCCCGACAGGCGGCGGCTGCCAGGGTTCCTGACCGTCGTGAGAGGGAGCGGAGATCACACCCGAGCTGGACCTGGCGGCCGGCACGAACGCCGGTTCGGCCAGTCCGGCACCCGTCGCCAGCGACGGAAGTCGCCTCAATTCAACAGTGTCTGGCGCACTCAGCCGTTTACGCGACAGTCGGAGGGCCTTGGCGTCGAACGGGTCGAGGCCGGAGCGAACGTCGATCATCCAGTTCTTGCCGACCTTGTCGAGCCAGCTCCTCCCGCGCTTCTCGCCATCCCATAGCGATGATGCCAGGAACACACCGATGAGCAGGGGCGGGAAGACCAGGAACGCGAAGTAGAACACCAGGGCGCGCAGAACGATCCGCCAGAACCCAGGGCGGGCAAAGGTGGCCGCATTCACCGAACGGATGCCCAGCATCGCCTTTCCGATGGTGATTCCCTTGCGACCGTGCAGGATCAGCTGCACGATCAGGTAGATCGTGGTGAGACCCTGTCCGACGAGGAGCAAGATCAGGCTCAAGCCGACCGCGGCCCCCGAGAGGGCTCCGGCTGGGTCGTCCGGGTCGAAGTTCGCCAGGATCGGCAGGACGGCCAGCATTGTCGGCACGCCGAGCAGCACCAGGATGGCAGCGTCGATGACAAAGGCGAACGAACGCCGGCCGGCCGGTGCCGGCACCAGGCCGAGCGCCGCAGCGTACGCCGGATCAGGGAGCCCGCCCGCGAGGAGGCCGGGAATCGGTTCATCCGTTCGCGCGTCAATGCTGACGCTCACTTAATCTCGCTCACTTGCACTCCCGGTATACCTGGCTCGTCTCCGGTTCAGAGACACCCTGCAATCCCAGCGCGAAATCGCGCGGCTGTCGATGGGGAGGTCTCACCATCGACACACCACACTACCTACTCGACTCAGCTCACTCGACTCAGCGCACTCGACTCAGCGCACTCGACTCAACCCGGGAGCCGACGGATGCTGCCGGGGCTAGGGACGAGTCAGCTGAGGTCCGGCTTCGATGAGGCGGTCATACTCGGCGCGCCCTTCTGCGTTCCGCGCCGTCACAGCGCGCCCACGACGGGCGACCCAGGCTCCGAACCAGATCGGTACCTCCCGCGCAATGACCGCCGCGGCGATCGCACCGGGGTTCAGCCACTGGCCCGCAATGAACGTCGACGCCTCGCCGGGCGTGAATGTCCAGGCCTGGACGGTCAGGAGCGCGCCCCCGATGTAGGCGAAGTACACCACAACGGCCACCAGGAAGCCGAACAGGACGTAGCTCCACCAGCCGCCGCGGTTGACGATGGCGATCAAGACCGCGAAGGCGATGAAGAAGAAGATCACCGGAATGTAGAAGACCGGCCTGATCAGAAACTCGACGAAGGTCGTTGACGCATCCGCAACTGAGCTGTTCGTCACAGCGGAAATGATGAACGCTGTTACAGCGAAGAGGGCGGCGAAGACGACGGTGGCGACCAGTGCGATCAGGATGCCGCCTCCGCGATTACCGCGTTCGTGCGGAGCCGTCGGCGCCTGCACGTAGATCGGCGACTGCTGTACTGGTGCATACGCGGGGTACGGCGCGCGCGAGGAATCAGCGGCATAATCGTCGGCGAGGGTCGCCGCGCCGGTTCCACCGACGGTGGCCGCCGGCACATAGGTCTCCCGCTTGATGTTCTCCGCGGCAACAGGCTCCGGATAGGGCTGCTGACGGTCGTATGCGGCAGTGTCGGCGGTGTCGGACTGCTCATCCGCGCGCGTCGGCTCGCCGTTGACCGGTGTCGAGTCGGTGCGAGCAGGCGCGTCGCTGAAGGTCGGGGTATCGCTGGCAGTCGACGTTTCGCTGACGGCGGGCGGATCAGCAGTCACGGGAGGGTCGGTTCGGCCCACGCCACCGGCCTGTGCCGCCGTGCGCTCATCCGTTCGATCGTCCACACCGTCATCGAGGTCTGCGGAGCGGCGAGGCTCATCTGCGTTGTTCGACCCTGCTGTGCGGTCATCCGTTTCGCTGTTGCTGTCGCCGTGCTCTGGCGTCGTGTTGCTCATGCTGCACTCCTCGTGGCCGCTGGCCGTGACTGTCTGGTGCAACTGTATCAATGCGCCCCTCTCGTCCCGCGGATACTCGCCACGCAAGTCGCACATACGACCGATGGCCCCTGCCGAAGCAGGGGCCATCGGTGTCGAACGGGATGCCGCTTAGTTGTACGTGCCAGGCGTGAAGTCGTCCGAGCTGAAGCTGTCGAAGTCGACGAAGCTCAGGTCACCCTCGTTGAAGGCGGCCTCATCCGTGAAGATGCGGTTCGGGTAACGCTCTGCCTTGGCTTCCTCGGTCGCCTCGACACTGATGTCGCGGTAACGGGGAAGGCCGGTGCCGGCCGGGATCAACTTACCGATGATCACGTTCTCCTTGAGGCCGACCAGCGGGTCGCTCTTGCCTTCCATGGCCGCCTGGGTCAGAACCCGGGTGGTCTCCTGGAACGACGCGGCGGAGAGCCACGACTCGGTCGCCAGCGAAGCCTTGGTGATGCCCATGACTTCCTGACGGGCCGATGCGGTCTTCCGACCCTCGGTGAGTGCGGCGCGGTTGAGGTCGTTGTACTTCAACCGGTCGACCAGCTCGCCAGGAAGCAGGCCGGTGTCGCCGTGCTCGACGACGGTCACCTTGCGCAGCATCTGGCGAACGATGACCTCGATGTGCTTGTCGTGAATCGGAACGCCCTGTGAGCGGTAGACATCCTGCACTCCACCGACCAGGTGCTTCTGCACCTCGCGAACACCCTTGACACGAAGAACTTCCTTCGGGTCGACGGCGCCGATGATGACCTGCGTGCCGAGCTCGACGTGCTGACCATCCTCAACGAGGAGCGTCGAACGCTTGAGCACCGGGTACGCGATCGGCTCGTCGCCGTTGTCCGGCGTCAGGATCACCTTGCGGCTGCGATCCGTGTCCTCGATCGTGATGCGACCAGCGGCCTCGACGATGGGCGACGCACCCTTGGGGGTACGTGCCTCGAAGAGCTCCTGCACCCGGGGAAGACCCTGGGTGATGTCGTCGGCGGATGCCGAACCACCGGTGTGGAAGGTACGCATCGTGAGCTGGGTTCCCGGCTCACCGATGGACTGCGCGGCGATGATGCCGACGGCCTCACCGATGTCGACGAGCTTGCCCGTTGCGAGTGAACGGCCGTAGCAGACCGCACACACACCCACTGCGGACTCACAGGTCAGCACCGAGCGCACCTTGATGTTCTCGACGCCGGCCGCGACCAGCTTGCCGATGAGCACGTCGCCAACGTCGTCGCCGGCCTCGGCGACAACCTCACCCTTGGAGTTGACAGCATCCGCTGCCAGGCTCCTGGCGTACACCGCGTTCTCGACGTTGGCGTCGCGAACCAGAGTGCCGGTGGAGTCGACGGCCGCGATCGGCAGCTCAAGACCCTTGGTCGTGCCGCAGTCGTCTTCGCGGATGATGACATCCTGCGAGACGTCGACGAGACGACGAGTGAGGTACCCGGAGTCAGCCGTACGCAGAGCCGTGTCGGCCAGACCCTTACGAGCACCGTGAGTAGCAATGAAGTACTCGGCGACGGACAGGCCTTCGCGGTAGCTCGAGATGATCGGGCGAGGGATGATCTCACCCTTCGGGTTGTTGACCAGGCCTCGCATGCCGGCGATGTTGCGCACCTGCAGCCAGTTACCACGGGCACCCGAGGTGACCATGCGATTGATGGTGTTGTCGGCGGGGAAGTTCGCCTGCATGGCTGCGGCGACGTCTTCCGTTGCACGGGTCCAGATCTGGATGAGCTCCTGGCGACGCTCGAGGTCGGTCGTCAGGCCCTTCTCGAACTGTGACTGCACCTTGGCGGCCTGCTTCTCGTAACCGGCAACGATCTCCCGCTTGTTCGGCGGTGTCAGGATGTCGCTGAGTGCGACGGTCACTCCCGAGCGGGTTGCCCAGTGGAAACCGGCATCCTTGATGTTGTCCAGCGCCGCTGCGACCTCCACCTTCGGGTAGCGCTCCGCGAGGTCGTTGACGATCGCGGAGATGGTGCCCTTGTCGGCCACCTTCTCGAAGTACGGGTAGTTCGCGGGAAGCGTCTCGTTGAACAGGGCGCGACCGAGCGTGGTGTTCACCAGCACGGTGCCTTCAGCCTTACCCATGCCATTCGTGACACCGACGAGTTCGACTCCGTCGGGCTGCGTGCCCTCGGTGAAGTACTTGTCAGTGAGACGGATGCGCACCTTGGCGTTCAGGTCGAGCGTCTTCTGATCGAAGGCGAGGATCGCCTCTGCAACAGAGGAGAACGCGCGGCCTTCGCCTTCGACACCGTCCTTGAGCGTCGTCAGGTGGTGCAGGCCGATGATCATGTCCTGGGTGGGCAGGGTCACCGGTCGACCGTCAGACGGCTTCAGGATGTTGTTGGATGCGAGCATCAGTACGCGAGCCTCCGCCTGTGCTTCGACAGACAGCGGCAGGTGGACTGCCATCTGGTCACCGTCGAAGTCGGCGTTGAACGCGGCACAGACGAGCGGGTGCAGCTGGATGGCCTTACCCTCGACGAGCTGTGGCTCGAAGGCCTGGATGCCCAGGCGGTGCAGCGTCGGTGCGCGGTTCAGCAGCACGGGGCGTTCGCGGATGATCTCCTCGAGCACGTCCCAGACCTGCGGACGGCTGCGCTCGACCATGCGCTTGGCCGCCTTGATGTTCTGGGCGTGGCTCAGGTCGATCAGGCGCTTGATCACAAACGGCTTGAACAGCTCCAGCGCCATCTGCTTGGGCAGACCACACTGGTGAAGCTTCAGCTGCGGACCGACGATGATCACTGAACGGCCGGAGTAGTCGACGCGCTTGCCGAGCAGGTTCTGGCGGAACCGACCCTGCTTGCCCTTGAGCATGTCGCTCAGGGACTTGAGCGCACGGTTACCTGTGCCGGTGACCGGGCGGCCACGACGACCGTTGTCGAACAGTGCGTCGACGGCCTCCTGCAGCATCCGCTTCTCGTTGTTCACGATGATCTCAGGCGCACCAAGGTCTAGCAGGCGACGCAGGCGGTTGTTGCGGTTGATCACACGACGGTAGAGGTCGTTCAGGTCGCTTGTCGCGAACCGGCCACCGTCGAGCTGCACCATCGGGCGCAGCTCAGGCGGGATCACCGGAACGACGTCGAGCACCATGGCCGCCGGCGAGTTGCCGGTGGACAGGAACGAGTTGACCACGCGCAGGCGCTTGATCGCACGGATCTTCTTCTGGCCCTTGCCCTCGGCGATCTGCAGGTGCAGGTTGTCGCTCTCGGTAGCCAGGTCGAAGGCCTCAAGGCGCTTCTTGATGGCCTCGGCACCCATGTAGGCCTCGAAGTACATGCCGAAGCGGTCCTGGAGCTCGTGGAATACCGAGTCCTCTGGCTTGAGGTCGCCTACCTTGAGGGTGCGGAAGTCTTCCCAGACGCGTTCGAGGTGAGCGATCTGCTCGTCGATCGACTTGCGGGTCTGGTTCATCTCCTTCTCGCCGGCGTCCCTGGTGCGCTTCTTCTGGTCGCTCTTGGCGCCCTCGGCCTCCAGTGCGGCAAGATCGGTCTCCAGGCGCTGCATGCGCTCGGCGATGCGGGTGTCGCGCTGGCCCTCGAGGGTCTTGATCTCGAGGCGGAGCTCGTTCTCAAGTCCTGGCATGTCCTGGTGACGACCGTCTTCGTCTACGTCGATGACCATGTAGGCAGCGAAGTAGATGACCTTCTCGAGGTCTTTCGGTGCCATGTCGAGCAGGTAGCCGAGACGGGAGGGAACACCCTTGAAGTACCAGATGTGGGTGACAGGGGCGGCGAGTTCGATGTGGCCCATGCGCTCACGGCGCACAGACGACTTCGTGACCTCTACGCCACAGCGCTCACAGACGATGCCCTTGAAGCGCACACGCTTGTACTTGCCGCACGAGCACTCCCAGTCACGGGACGGGCCGAAGATCTGTTCGCCGAACAGGCCGTCTTTCTCCGGCTTCAGGGTGCGGTAGTTGATGGTTTCGGGCTTCTTGACCTCGCCGTGCGACCAACGACGGATGTCGTCAGCGGTTGCCAGACCAATACGAAGCTCGTCAAATGTTGTTGCGTCGAGCAATTTCTCTCCTTGGAAAGTTTTCGAAGTTTCTTGAGTGGCCGGGCTTAGATGTCGTCGATGGACGACGACTCAAACCGGGTGGAAATGTTGATGCCGAGTTCCTCAGCGGCGCGGAAGACTTCGTCATCCGTGTCGCGCAGGCTCACTGCCGTGCCATCGGCCGAGAGCACCTCGACGTTCAGGCAGAGCGACTGCATTTCCTTGATCAAGACCTTGAAGCTCTCGGGAATACCGGGCTCCTGGATGTTCTCGCCCTTGACGATCGCCTCGTACACCTTGACGCGGCCGAGGATATCGTCGGACTTGATGGTCAGAAGCTCCTGCAGGGCGTATGCGGCACCGTATGCTTCGAGCGCCCACACCTCCATCTCACCGAAACGCTGTCCGCCGAACTGCGCCTTACCACCCAGCGGCTGCTGCGTGATCATCGAGTACGGGCCGGTGGAACGGGCGTGGATCTTGTCGTCGACCAGGTGGTGCAGCTTCAGGATGTACATGTAGCCGACCGAGACCGGCTGCGGGAACGGCTCGCCGGAGCGGCCGTCGAACAGAAGGGTCTTTCCGGTGGAGTCGATCAGGCGGTCGCCGTCACGGGTCGGATTCGTGGAGTCGAGCAGACCCTCGATCTCCTGCTCGAGTGCGCCGTCGAACACCGGTGTGGCCACCTTGGTGCCTGGAGCGGCGCTGTGCGCTTCCTCAGGCAGACGGCTGGCCCACTTGGGCTTGCCTTCGACCTTCCAGCCCTGCTTGGCGATCCAGCCGAGGTGGGTCTCCAGCACCTGGCCGAAGTTCATTCGACCTGGAATGCCCAGCGGGTTCAGGATGATGTCGACCGGGGTTCCGTCTGCGAGGAACGGCATGTCTTCGGCCGGCAGGATCTTCGAGATGACGCCCTTGTTTCCGTGACGGCCTGCGAGCTTGTCGCCCTCGGTGATCTTGCGCTTCTGGGCGATGAACACCACAACGCGCTGGTTGACGCCAGAGCCGAGTTCGTCATCGCCGTCCTGTGCGTCGAAGACCTTGACACCGATGATGGTGCCCTGCTCGCCGTGGGGAACCTTGAGGCTCGTGTCACGGACCTCGCGACTCTTCTCATTGAAGATCGCGCGCAGGAGGCGTTCCTCTGCCGACAGCTCGGTCTCGCCCTTCGGCGTGACCTTGCCGACCAGGATGTCGCCGGGGCGAACCTCGGCACCGATCCGGATGATGCCGCGCTCGTCGAGGTCGGCGAGCAGATCTGGCGACACGTTGGGCAGGTCGCGGGTGATCTCCTCCTTGCCGAGCTTGGTGTCGCGGGCGTCGACCTCGTATTCCTCGATGTGAATCGAGGAGAGGACGTCGTCCTTCACCAGGTTCTGGCTCAGGATGATGGCGTCCTCGAAGTTGTGACCCTCCCACGGCATGAACGCGACGAGCAGGTTCTTTCCGAGGGCAAGTTCACCGTTGTCGGTTGCGGGGCCGTCTGCGATGACCTCTCCAACCTCAATGCGGTCGCCGGCATTGACGATGACACGGTTGTTGTAGCTGGTGCCCTGGTTGGCGCGGTCGAACTTGCGCAGGAAGTACTCCTGCGTTCCGCCCGCGTCGAGCTGCACGGTGACGGCGTCAGCCGCGACCTCGGAGACGACGCCGGCGCCGAGCGCGGTGATGACGTCACCCGCGTCGATGGCTGCGTAGCCCTCCATACCGGTACCGACGAGCGGGCTGTCGCTGCGAAGCAACGGAACGGCCTGACGCTGCATGTTGGCACCCATGAGTGCGCGGTTCGCGTCGTCGTGCTCGAGGAACGGAATGAGGGAGGTACCCACCGACACCATCTGGCGTGGCGAGACATCCATGTAGCCGATCTCATCGTGTGGGAAGAGGTCGACCTCTCCGCCCTTCTTACGGGCTAGAACGCGATCTTCAGCGAAGTGTGCGTCCTTGGTCAGTGGCGCGTTGGCCTGGGCGACGATGTACTCGTCTTCCTCGCTCGCGGTCAGGTAGTCGATATCCGTGGTGACAACGCCATTCACGACGCGACGGTACGGTGTCTCGATGAAACCGAAGGAGTTGATGCGCGCGAATGACGCGAGCGAGCCGATCAAGCCGATGTTCGGGCCTTCAGGAGTCTCGATCGGGCACATGCGGCCGTAGTGCGAGGGGTGAACGTCTCGCACCTCGACGCCGGCGCGGTCACGGGACAGACCACCCGGGCCCAGCGCCGAGAGACGACGCTTGTGCGTCAGGCCGGCGAGGGGGTTGTTCTGGTCCATGAACTGCGAGAGCTGCGAGGTGCCGAAGAACTCCTTGATCGCGGCGACAACGGGGCGCACGTTGATCAGGGTCTGCGGGGTGATCGCCTCGATGTCCTGCGTGGTCATGCGCTCGCGAACGACGCGCTCCATGCGGGACAGGCCGGTGCGAACCTGGTTCTGGATCAGTTCGCCGACCGCGCGGATGCGACGGTTGCCGAAGTGGTCGATGTCGTCGACGTCGAGGCGGAGGTCAATCTTCTTTCCGTCGCGCACGCCGGGGAGCGTCGTCTGGTTGTCGTGCAGGGCAACCAGGTACTTGATCGTTCCCAGGATGTCCTTCAGCGTCAGCACGGAATCGGCGAGCGGTGCGTCGATGCCGAGCTTGCGGTTGATCTTGTAACGCCCGACCTTGGCCAGGTCGTAGCGCTTCGAGTTGAAGTAGAAGTTGTCGAGGAGCGCGCGTGCGGCCTCTGCGGCAACCTGCTCGCCCGGACGAAGCTTGCGGTAGATGTCTTTGAGCGCCTCTTCCTTGGTGAGGATGGCGTCTTTCTCCAGCGTCAGTTCGATCGACGAGTAGCCCTTGAACTCCTCGAGGATCTCTTCGCTGGTAAGGCCGAGGGCCTTCAGGAAGACCGTGACGGACTGCTTGCGCTTGCGGTCGATGCGCACACCGACCTGGTCGCGCTTGTCGATCTCGAATTCCAGCCAGGCACCACGGCTCGGGATGACCCTGGCCGAGTAGATGTCCTTGTCGCTGGTCTTCTCCTGCTGGCGCTCAAAATAGACCCCGGGGCTCCGCACGAGCTGCGAGACGACAACACGCTCTGTGCCGTTGATCACGAAGGTGCCCTTGGGGGTCATCAGCGGGAAGTCACCCATGAACACGGTCTGCGTCTTGATCTCACCGGTGAGGTGGTTCATGAACTCAGCGTTCACGTACAGCGGTGCGGAAAAGGTCTTGCCCTTTTCCTTGCACTCGTCGATCGTGTACTTTTCCGGCTCAAGCTCCGGGTTGGTGAACGAGAGCTGCATCGTTTCGCCGAGGTCTTCGATCGGAGAGATCTCTTCGAAGATCTCGTCGAGCCCGGTGCGGCTCGGGAGGTCTTGGCGACCCGCCTTCTGCGCCTCGGTGACACGCTGCTTCCAGATGTCGTTTCCGACGAGCCAGTCAAAGCTCTCGGTCTGCAGTGCGAGCAGATCCGGAACGGTGAGAGTATCGGTGATCTTTGCGAACGAGAGACGCCCTGCTGAGCGGCCGTTCTTGGGTGAATTGGTGGTTGCGTTGCGCGCAGCAGCCAAGGAAATAACCTCCGTGGACCCCGTCAGGTCTAGTTACTGGTAGTAATGGAGTACTCCACAGATTTTCGGGGATTCATAATCCTCGAAATGGTATGCCGCAAGGTGGCTTGAGCACGCAAAGCCGACCGCAATATGAAGGCAAAGTTAATCTGGGAGCGCAAAGATCAACTATAGGGGTTTTGACGCGCCGTGTCTACTCGTTTCTTGACCTGATCAGATTTCTCGGGTATAACCCAGCTTCGTGGCCATCCGGCGGACGAGTCGACGGCCATTTCCATCGCTGGTGCAGACTGGAGTAATGGCCAGGGACGAGCAACCGACACCGATGATCACTCTGAACAAGAGCGGCTACAAAGCGAGCATCGTCGTCGACCCGTTCGTTGCAGGCTCCTACCAGCTGATCGTCGACGGCACCCCGCAGTCCCATGTCAACCTCGACGATCCTGCCGACCTGTTCTTCGAATACGTGCGGCGCATCGGGCACGTGGTCGATCTGATCGGTGACCCCGGTGAGCCGATCACGGCCGTGCACCTCGGCGGCGGCGCGCTCACCCTTCCCCGCTACGTGGAAGCGACGCGGCCGGGATCCCGCCAGCAGGTCGTCGAACTCGAGAGCGACCTGGTCGACTTCGTGCGGGCGGAGCTGCCGTGGGACAAGCGCGCACAGCTGCGTGTTCGCCACGGTGACGCACGCGAGGTTCTCGCGAAGCTGCCCTCCGGCCTCCACGGCTCGGTCGACCTCGTGGTCATCGACATCTTCTCCGGAGCGCGCACCCCCGCCCACGTGACCAGCCGCGAGTTCTATGAACTGGCGGCGCCGTTGCTCTCGCCGCGCGGCGTTGTCGCCGTGAACGTCGCCGATGGCCCCGGCCTGCCGTTTGCGCGCGGTCAGGCCGCCACGCTTTCCTCCGTCTTCCCCCACGTCGTCGCCCTGGCCGAAACACAGGTACTGAAGGGAAAGCGATTCGGCAATTTCGTCTTTGTGGCCGCGAACACTCCGCTTGACGTCGACTGGTCTCCGCGGCTGTTGGCCGGCGGTCCGCATCCGGCAAAGGTGGTGGCCGGCGCCGAGATGCGCGAGTTCATCGGGACTGCCCCCGTGTCGACGGATGCGACGGCCACCCCGTCTCCGCTGCCAGGGCGCACGGTCTTCCAGATCGGCCGCTGATCCCGGCTGCGAGCACATCGACTGACCCTGGTATGCCGGCACCGCTGTCGCAGGGTGGACTCACCTGCCGGATGGGGCATCGGCACCGTGTGTGCGCGATATCCTGATGGAGAACCCGGCATCACCCTGCGTGGCCCACCCAGCCCGCCAGCAGCCACTGGAAACACCCTGAGCATCATCACCGGTTATGACGCAGTCACCCTGCGTGAAAAAGTCGACCTCCGCGCAGCGGGTGAACGGCTCGACGAGCTCGGCGAGCTGCGCAGCCTCTCTGCGCTGAACGAGAAGGTTTCGCTGCTGCGACTTGTCGGGCGTCTCGATGAGGCCTGGGAGATCTCCAACGAGGCCGTCCGCCAGGCACGGTTCACCGGAAACCGGGAACAGCTGGTGTCCAGCCGAATTCGCCGCGCCCAGGTGCAGCAGTACCAGGGAAAGCTCGACGAAGCCCGGTCAGAGCTCTCCCACTGCGTACTTGAGGCCGAAACCCACGAGTGGTCAAAGGTCGCGGCGGTCGCCCGGCAGCACCGGGGCAAGGTCTGCTTCGAACAGGGCGACCTCGACGCGGCCCTGGCCGATTTCACAGCCGCGGTCTTCCTGCTCGAAAAAGCCGGGGCATCCGCCGGCCGGATCGAAAGTTCACTGATCGCCGTGGCGGTCGTCGAATCGTTCATCGCCGAGGCTCGCGAGAACGCCTGACGAGAATTCTCGCGTACCGATTTGCAGGCAGTTTCTTCCAATTCGGGCTGGATTTGGGAGAATGCACTCAGTCAGACCCGGACTGAGGTGCACAGATGAGCGGCACGGCACGGCCCACAAGCGGCAGCCGACGGAGCTTCCGCCTCGCTGCGGCGTGCGCCGTGGCCGCCGGCGTTCTGCTTGCGGCGACCGCCTGCACGTCCGGATCCTCCGCGCCGACCGGGCCAGGCACTGGCACTCCGTCAGAACAGGCACGGCCGGTTCCGTCACAATCCCCGCCTCCCGCCGGCGTGGAGCTCCCGGTTCGTCCGGTCGGTGAGCCGGTCGTCATCGCGGCCGGGCTTGACGCACCGTGGTCGATCCTCCGCATTCCCGCCGGCGGCACCCTGATCAGCGAGCGCGACACCACACTGGTGCGCGAACTCCTTGCCGACGGCAACACCCGCGAGGCCGGCAGCGTCACAGCCGCGAAGCCAGACGGAGAGGGTGGGCTCCTCGGCCTGGCCTTCCTGGCCGATCCTGCCGCACCGGGCGGAACCGGCTGGGTGTACGCCTACTTCACCGCGTCAGACGACAATCGAATCGAACGGATGCCGCTGGCCGGCACCGAGGGCGGCTACACACTGGGTGAGCCCGAACAGGTGCTCGCTGGAATCCCCAAGGCCGGCAACCACAACGGTGGCCGACTCGCGTTCGGTCCAGACGGAATGCTCTATGCAACGGCGGGTGATGCCGGGACCGGCGACAACGCGCAGAACCTCGACTCGCTCGGTGGCAAGATTCTTCGAATGACGCCCACCGGCCAGGTACCGGACGGCAATCCGTACGGCACTCTCGTCTACTCGTACGGTCACCGCAATCCGCAGGGCATCGCGTGGGACTCGCATGGGAGCCTGTGGGCCAGCGAGTTCGGCCAGAACACCTGGGATGAACTGAACCTCATCACGCCGGGAGCCAACTACGGCTGGCCTGTCGTCGAAGGGAACTCCGACAGCACCGAGTACACAAATCCGGTGCACCAGTGGCCGACATCGGAGGCGAGCCCGAGCGGCATGGCAATCGTGAACGACACCATCTTCGTGGCGGGGCTTCGCGGCGAGCGCCTCTGGCGCATCGTTCCATCCACAGGGGAGGTGGACGACTGGTTTGTCCACAGTTTCGGCCGACTTCGTGACGTGGTGTCTGGGCCTGATGGCACACTATGGTTCGTGAGCAACAACACGGATGGCCGGGGAGACCCTGCAGACGGTGACGACCGCCTGTACCAGGTGCAGGTGGCACCCTGATGGCCGAACTCGACCGCGTGCGCCGCTGGGCAGACGCCCTCATGGTGCTCCACCTCGACACGACCTGGTCGTTCGGGTTCGACAACGCCAAGAAGCGCGCGGGACTCTGCAACTTCACCGCAAAACGCATCACCGTCTCCCGGTATCTCGCCTCCCGGTACGAAGACGACGAAGTGCACCAGATCCTGCTGCACGAGGTCGCCCATGCACTCGCCGGTCCCCGCGCCGGGCACGGGGCGAAATGGCGAATGATCGCCGCCGACCTCGGCTACGACGGCAAGCGCACCCACGACGGTGAGATTGCCGACGAACTGGCGCCGTGGGTCGGCACGTGCCCGGCAGGCCACACGCACTACCGTTACCGCCAGCCGACTCGTGCCCTCGCTTGCGGACTGTGCGGGCGAGGATTCAATCGTGCCCACCTCATCTCCTGGGAGCGCAGGGAGATCACCGCCGCCGCCCGCCGCAGGGCTGCGGCATCCGCCGGGCGCTGAGACACGCGAGTAGACGCTCGCACTCGACCACGATCACCGTGCTTCGCGTTGCAGGCATCGCCAATCCCGGCTGCCTGGTCGAGATCGATGCGGTCGCCGCCCTCTGACAGTGTCGAGGGCCGCGGCACGCGCTTAGACGCGGAATGCGAACTCGGTGATCAGGGCGATGTCACTCGAGTTGTCGAGGACGGCAGCGGCGTGCACCTCGTCGCGTCGCCCGCTCGCCGCGAGCGCCTGACCGGACTCCGACGCGAGGAGCAGGTGCTTGCGCGCCTGCCTCAAACCCACGAACGAAGCGGATGCCGCTGCGGCTTCCGGCGAGCAGTGATCGATTCCGAGCGTGGAAAGCGCGTCGATCACGGCACCGGCCAGGAGCAGGTCTTCCACCGCGAACCGTGACGTGCCGTCCGGCCGAACATCACCGGCTGCGATCACGGCCACAGAAAAACGATCAGACTTCTCCCCCTGCCTGCCGAGTACCCACTCGGCAACAGCAGTGCGGTTGTTCAGGCTCGCCGTGATCACACGGTGGGCGCCGAGTGGCGTCGGTGCCGGCCGAGCCGACTCCGGGCGAGACGGGACGGAAGGGGCAGGCAGGGCGTCGGCGATCACAACAACATCGCTCTGTGCTGCGAGAGCCTGGAACCCGGGCAGCGCCCAGTCGAATCGAACCTGGTAGAACTGCTGCGGTTGCGTGTCATTCACCGCTCAAGAATATGCCAGGGTCATCCCTGACCAGGTCGGTGCGCGTCATGAAAGTCAACGTATGTCAGAGGTCGGCGCATGTCAGAGGTCAGTGCATGTCAGGTCAGTGCACCTCATACCGGGCGAGCGCGTCGGCATCCGTCGCGTGTGTCATGGCCCGGCGGGCCGTGTCGAGGGCAGCGACCGGGTCTGCCTCCGCCTCGGCGAGCGCAAGCTGCCGCTCGGCCTCGGCCAGGCGGGTTCTCGCCGCCGCACCAACGTGCCCGCGATTGCCTGTGACGAAATCCCTGGTGACCTGGATCTGGCTCGTTGCGGCCATGATCGCCCCGCCGAGCGCTGTTCTCGCGTTCTCCAGGCGCAGCTGACGATTGCGTGCCTCTGAACGGATGACGTCGAGCCCGTCCATCGCGACGCGCAGGTCAGCGAGATCGACGGCCGGGTTGCTCAGCCTGGACGGCGCGCGAAGCCCGGTGACGACAACTTCGGCCTTGGCGATGACGCCGCCGAGCTGGGCGCTCGCATCCGATTCCTCATGCCGGTCGCGAAGCCCCCGCGCTTCCGCGAGCTCCGCATCGGCGTCGTCGAGGGCGGTGCCGAGTGCCGAGAAGCCGATGTGCAGTTGGTCTTCGCCCGATTCGATCGCGTCGAGCAGCCGGGTGGCCGTGAAGAGTCCTTGCTCTGCCGTGCGGACGTCGTCGCCCACCGGATCCGCGCCCCCTGCCTCGAGAGCCGCCGTCGCGGCATCCGCTGCCACACGCGCCTCGGCCAGTGCGGCCTTCGCCCGTGCGGGGTTCGTGCGTGTCGAATCGAGCGCCGGCGCGGCATAGGTCAGAGCCAGGCGGGCCAGCGTGGCCTCGCCGGCGGCAATACGGTCGTCACAGCGATCCAGGCGCCGGCGCAGCTGGTCGAGTTTCATTGGCGCGTCACGTTCGGCGCCGCGCCGACTGTCGAAGTCACGGGTCTGCTCGTGCAGCCTGTCGTTCGCCTCATCGGCCAGCACGATGATCTGCTCATTCCAGCGGCGGCGTTCATCGTCAGAGTCTGGGACGGCATCGTCGAGCTTTTGTTGAAGCGCAAAGGCGTCCCGCAGCTGGCGCCTCGATGTGACGAGCGCGTCCGCGAATTCCCGGGTGGCCCGTTCACCGAACTGGGCGAGCGCGAACCCCAGCTCGTCACCGGCCGACTGCACCAGGTCATCGGCCCGCACCAGCGAGATCGCGGCCGCGCGGGCACGCTCTTTCGCCTCGGCAGACAAGACCGCCGTGCGTCCGCGGGAACGCCGTCTGACCAGGGCGATGACGAGCACAACAACACCCACCACGATCGCGAGCACGATGACCGAGGGTACCCACCAGAGAGCGTCTGCCATGCCCGCGAGTCTAATGAACGCCGACCGAGAGGCCGCTGGATGGGTCTGCCGCCAGCGCCTCCGCGCGCTAGCGGTCGACTGCGCTACCGGTCATCTGCGCTAGCGGTCATCCGCGCTACCGATCATCCGCAGATGGCCGCCGCATCTGGGCGCGGATCACGTCGAAGTCGTGCCGGGAGATCTCGATGAGGCCGCGGCGCAGCTGGTAACCCCAGTTCGGGTTCTCACGCGTGAACTCGAGAACGGGAAGGAGCGGACGGATCGATGCGGCCACCGCATCCGTGTCGTAATCAGCCCGTCGACGCCACGGCCGCCACGACGAAGACCGGTCACCGGCCTGAAAGACATCGGCATCGGTGATGCGCGCGATGGCGGTGAATTCCTTGAGCGATTCGCCCTCAAGTGCGGTCTTCGGCGAGTAGTAGACGAGCCCGTCGGCTTCGCCCATGCGTTCGAGGGCACCGCGGGCTCCGTGGTTCGTCTGGGCGATGCCCATTTCAACACCGCGCAGAACGTGGTCACGGTGCACGACTCCCAGCCAGTATCTGATCATGACCTTCCAGTTGTACTGCATGCAGGCGACATCCGGGCATTCCGGTCACTGCGCTTCCGATCACTGCGCTTCCGATCTCTGCGCTTCCGATCTCTGCGCTTCCGATCTCTGCGCTTCCGATCACTGGGCATCCGGCGTTCAGGTAACGCGTGCAGACTGGCGGCATGCGCGTGCTGTTGAAAGAGATCCTCGATTGCGACCCGGATGCCGCCTGGCGCGCCATCCGCAGCCCGGCCGTTCTGCGAGAGGTCAGTTCGCCGTTGTTCGCACTGGAGTCGCTCGCCGCCGATGGGTTTCCCACTCTGTGGGAGCCTGGCGAACACGAAGTTCTCGTGAAAGGTTTCGGTCTGGTTCCGGCCGGGCGACACGTCATCCGTCTGGGCGTATCGAGCAGACAGCATGGTACCGTGCGCATCCTGCGTGACACCGGTCACCCCGGGTCAGGGCCACTCGCCGCGGTCACCCACTGGGATCACAGCATGGCGATCTCCGCCGACCCGGCCGGCACCGGGAAGACCCTCTACCGCGACCAGCTGGTGTTCCGCACCGCACCGGCGACCCCTGCGGCATGGCCCGCGTTTTGGGCATTCTGGCAGTGGCGGATGCTGCAGCTGAAGCGCCTCGCGCCGAGCTGGCGCTTCGACCTCGGCGCCGACATCCTTGTCGCTCCCTCCGGCGAAACCGACGCGGTCCCCTCCCGAAAGTAGGACAAATCGGCCGTCCAGCGCTCAACGGAGGACAGAT
Source organism: Glaciibacter superstes DSM 21135 (assembly GCF_000421145.1). GTDB lineage: Bacteria > Actinomycetota > Actinomycetes > Actinomycetales > Microbacteriaceae > Cryobacterium > Cryobacterium superstes. Next base: position 65,898 of record NZ_ATWH01000001.1, read on the forward strand.
CGACACTCTGACGCACGGACTTCCTACTTTGGCGACGCAGCATCCGTCGACGCGGGTTATCGGTGATCGGTACCAGCGGGAGCCGTTGCTAGCCTGACTGAATGAGTTCAAGCCTCGGAGCCCTGCAGGTCGCTGACTGGCGGCGGCGTATTTTCGGCCTCTATGCGGGGGTGCGACAGCTGAGCGTGCGAGACCCGGCTGCCGGCCACGAGTTGTGGCGTTCGGGGCGAGACGAACTGTTCGCGGGGCATCCGTCATCGCCGTTGCTGCCAGACGACCGTTCGGCGTTCACCGGCCTGCCGATCGCTGGTTACGACCCTGACTGGCGGTTCGAGGTAGAGGTGCACCGCAAGGAAGAGCACCTGCGCATTTCGGTCGAGACCAGCACTGACGGCGTCGTGCCGTTCGAACTCGTCGGCACCGTTCGCCTTCCGTACGTCGGTTCGCTCGACGTGTGGCGCCTCGCCAGTTACGCCGGCGGGCTCTTCCTGCCGCTGCGCGACGCGCTCGCCGGAAAGCCGGGCGGTACCTACGGTGGCGGCCGTTACCTCCTCGACACCGTCAAAGGTGCCGACCTCGGCCCAGGCGCAGACGACGACACGCTCATTCTCGACTTCAACTTCGCCTACAACCCGTCGTGCGCCTTCGACCCGATGTGGTCGTGCCCACTCCCGCAGGCCGGCAACATCGTCTCGGTCGATGTGCCGGTCGGCGAGCTCTACCACGGGCAGCACTGACGCCCGTTCCTGCGGATATTCCGGGCAATGCACGGGATTGCCCGGGCATCCGGTAGAGTGAGATCACTTGTGAGTGCATAGCTGCGCTCCCTGCGTCGTAGAACGCCTCTTTCTATCGCGGCAGCCGCAACCGTGGCCTGGCCCGATTTCCGAATGAAAATTTCTTACGGCGAACGGATGTGCCCATCGGCACCTTCGCCATGTGAATCCTCGTGTTTGCCTATGCCGCCTTGCGCGGAATACGGCAGGTGTGAGGCACTGATGCCCGAAAGGCACCACTTTGTCTGAAAACTCCTTCGGCGCGCTCGGCGTGCCGGCTCCCCTCGTCGCCATCCTGGCGTCGCAGGGAATCGAATCCCCTTTCCCGATCCAGGTCGACACACTGCCAGACACGCTCGCCGGACGCGACGTGCTCGGCCGCGGCAAGACCGGCTCTGGCAAGACCCTCGCCTTCTCGCTGCCCATGGTGGCGCGCCTCGGCGGATCCCTCGCCGGCGGCAAGCGTCGCCCGGGTCACCCGCTCGGCCTGATCCTGGCTCCGACCCGTGAGTTGGCCACCCAGATCTCCGCCGCGCTCACCCCGCTCGCCGAGGCATACGGCCTTACCACCACGACCATCTTCGGCGGCGTCTCGCAGAACCGCCAGGTCGCCGCGCTCAAGGCTGGCGTCGACATCGTCGTTGCCTGCCCCGGCCGCCTCGAAGACCTCATGAAGCAGCGCTTCGTGAGCCTCGACGCGATCGAGATCACCGTGCTCGACGAGGCCGACCACATGGCCGACCTCGGCTTCCTGCCCGTTGTCACCCGCATCCTCGAGAAGACTCCGGCCGGCGGCCAGCGCCTGCTGTTCTCGGCCACGCTCGACAATGGCGTAGACAAGATCGTGCGCCGCTTCCTGCAGAACGAGGTACTGCACTCGGTTGATGAGGTCACCAGCCACGTCTCCGCGATGACGCACCACGTCTTCGAGGTCGACGGTGTCGACGCCAAGAAAGACCTCGTGCAGAAGCTCGCCTCAGGCACCGGCCGCCGCATCCTGTTCATGCGCACCAAGCACCACGCCAAGAAGCTCGCGAAGCAGCTCACCGACGCCGGAATTCCCTCCGTCGACCTGCACGGCAACCTCTCGCAGGTGGCCCGCGACCGCAACCTGGCCGCGTTCAGCGCCGGTACCGTCAAGGTACTGGTGGCGACGGATGTCGCGGCTCGCGGCGTGCACGTCGACGACATCGAACTCGTCATCCACGTCGACCCGCCGGCAGAGCACAAGGCCTACCTGCACCGTTCTGGCCGCACCGCCCGCGCCGGCAGCGCCGGTGACGTCGTCACCGTCATGCTGCCGATGCAGAAGAAAGACACCGAGCAGCTGTTGCGCAAGGCCGCCATCAAGGTGACCCCACAGCGGGTGAACGCGAACTCCCCCGCCGTGGCAGAGCTCGTCGGAGAGGTCGCGGCCTATGTGAAGCCGCTGCCTCGCCAGGAGCAGCCGCAGCGCGGCCAGTCGCAGGGCGGCCGCTCGCAGGGCGCAAACGCCCAGCGCAAGCGCGCCAATCGTGACGGTGAGGGCCGCGGACGCGGCGAGGGTCGCAGCGGTGAAGGCCGTGGCGCCCAGGGCGGACGGGGCGGCGACGCCGCGGCCACCACGGTCGCTCCGCGACGCGACCGTTCAGGTCGCCCAGCCGGTGCCAGGAGCGGTGCAGCCAAGCAGGGCGGCCAGGGCGCCGGTTCCGGTCGCTCCGGCGGCTTGCGGGTCGGCAGCCTTGTCGGCGGATCCTCGTCGAACGGCGGCGCTCGCCGCTCGGCTCCGCGACGCGCGCAGGGCTAAGCACTTTCACCCAGAACGGGCCGGTCTCTTCGGAGGCCGGCCCGTTCTGCGTTCCCCGTGAATCCAGAGCGGTCAAAAGTGCCTCGGTGGCTCGGCTAGTCTCGATCCATGGACACCACAGCAGTTGTTCGGCCTGTTCGTGACGTCGACGCCGAGGCCCTCGGCCGAGTCCACGCAGCATGCTGGCACGAGACCTACGACCACCTGATCAGTGAGGCCGCTCTGGCCAACCTTTCCCCCCGCCGCATGGCCGAACTCTGGACACACTGGATGGGCCAGGGCGAGGACTACTGGCAGTACGCAGCCTTGGCCGGTGAGACCATCGTCGGCTTCTCCGGATCCGGTCCGGCCCGCGACGAAGACGCCCCCAGAGACCGGGAACTGTACTTCGTCTACCTTCTCGAGGAGTTCCACGGCACCGGCACAGGCCAGAAGCTCTTCGACGCGGCCTGCGGTACCGATCCGGCCTACCTCTGGGTGGCGGCCGACAACCCACGCGCACACCGTTTCTACCAGCGCAATGGTTTCGCGGCCGATGGTGCAGAGCAGGTACAGCCGTTCCTCGGCGAGGAGATCACCGAAGTGCGTCTCGTTCGCTGATCGCGACCGCCCCCGACACTGCGGCGCAGCCGCCCGCGCGGCCGCAGCCGCGAGCGCACCCGCGCACTCCCGGCAAACGAGAGCGTGCTGCGCGCCATAGGCTGAACGGATGACCGCACTCCCCGTGATCCTCGACGTCGACACCGGCGTCGACGATGCCCTCGCCATCCTGTTCGCCGTCGCCCATCCCGGCATCGACGTGCTGGGCATCAGCTGCGTTGCAGGCAACGCCTCCCTGGAGCGCGTCGTCGAGAACACCCTGCGCATCCTCGACGTCGCGGGCTCACCGGACATCCCGGTGGCGGCAGGAGCCAGGCGCCCACTGATCGAACCGGCGCGGTCCGCGTCCCACGTGCACGGCGAAGGCGGTCTCGGTACCCTGCGCCTCCCGCCCAGTGACCGCTCGGCACTCCCGATCAGCTCGATCGAACTCATGCACACGCTGATCAGCCAGAGCGCCGTTCCCGTCACCCTCGTTGCGCTGGCACCACAGACGAACCTGGCGCTGCTCCTGCGCCAGTACCCCGACATCGCAGACAACATCGAGCGGATCGTCTTCATGGGCGGTTCCGCGAGTGTTGGCAACGCTACCGCGGTCGCAGAGTTCAACGTCTGGCACGACCCGGAAGCCGCTGCCATCGTGCTCGATTCCGGCGTGCCGACTTTCATGTACGGTCTCGACGTGTTCAACCAGGTCGGAGTCGACGAAAACGTAGCATCCGCTCTTCTCGAACATGACAGTGCCGTTGGGCGTACCGTCGGCTCGCTGCTGACCAATAGGGTCGTACTCGGGTCAGACAAGAGCTCCGAATACACCGGCCTGATCGGCGACGCCGGCGCGGTGTGCGCCCTGGTCGACCCCGATGCGCTGCGCACCGAGCTGCGGCCCGTGCGCGTCGAGCTGGGAGGCTACGGCCGCGGTCAGACCCTCGTCGACCTGCGCCGGTGGCCGGGCGAAGACGTCGTGCATGGCCTCGCCGAAGAATGGGAAACCGTCGAAATCGCTCTCGACGTCGACGCCCCGCGATACGCGCGCCTGTTCCTGGAGACGCTCGGCCTGGCCTGAGCGGCTGTCAGTCCCCAATTTGTGACATTTTGATCATCGACAGGGCACGACACGCGCTATTAGCATGACTGCATGACCGAGCCGGCTATTGCCGACACGGTGGCTGCCACCCGAGCTGCCGCGACGAGTGCACGTGGACAACGCGACGTTCGCGCTGATATCCAGGCGCTCCGAGCGCTCGCGGTATTGGCCGTCTTGGTGTTCCATCTGTGGCCGAATCTGTTGCCGGGCGGGTACATCGGTGTCGATGTATTCTTCGTGATCAGCGGATACCTGATCACGTCGCACCTGCTTCGGGAGGCAGTCGGCACCGGGCGAATCCGGGTGGCTGCGTTCTGGTCGAAACGCGCGAAGCGGCTCCTTCCTGCCGCGCTCCTCACACTCGCCTTCACTGTGGTCGGCATTCTGGTGTGGATACCTCGGAGCCTGTGGACCGGCTTCCTGCAGGAGGTCATCGCCTCCGCCGTGTACGGCGAAAACTGGCTGCTGAGCTACAAATCGGTCAACTACCTCGCCTCTGCGCTCCCACCTTCTCCGGTGCAGAATTTCTGGACGCTGTCCGTCGAGGAGCAATTCTACGTGGCACTGCCGCTTCTCTTGATCGCGTCGCTCGTCGTCTCACGATCGTTCCACTGGCCCCGGGCTACAACACTGCTGGTCGCTGTGGCCGTCTGCACAGCGGGCTCCTTCGCATATTCGCTGTGGCTGACCACGCGCACCGGCAGTCTTGCCTACTTTCCCACCACCACCCGAGCCTGGGAGTTCGGCGCAGGAGCCCTGCTGTCGTTCGTGGCAATCCGGGCGCCGAGGATTGCACGGCTCACGCTGCCCATCATCGGGACAGTCGCCGTCGAGGTCGGAAGCCTCGTGTTCGACGCGTTCACCCCGTTCCCGGGCGCTGCCGCACTCGTACCGGTGACAGCGACCGTGCTGGCGATCTGGGCCGGCCAGGGTTCGATCGGTAGCCGGGTAGGCCACTTTGCACCAGTCGCATTCCTGGGGCGTGCCTCGTACAGCATCTACCTCTGGCATTGGCCGTTGATCGTCCTGATCCCGTACGCGACCGGCCACGAACTCACCGACGTTGAGAAGCTGGGAATCATCGCCATTACCTTGTTTGTCTCCTGGGCGTCGATGCGGTTCGTCGAGGACCCGATTCGATTCTCACCGCGCCTGCTCGGCCAGGTCCGCCCGATGACGATCTTGATCGCTATGGGGTCAGCGATGCTCCTCGTCGTCGGTCTCTGCTCAGTTCCGTTGGTCGCCAACGCCGTAGACATCAGCGCGGAGCGGGCGAACACAGCGGCGATCGTGGCCTCCGACCCAGCCTGCCTCGGCGCCGCGGCGGTCGACCCGGCCACGGCACCGTGTTCCAACCCTGACCTGGCCGGTGTCCTGGTCCCTTTCCCCGTCGATCGCGGATCGGACGATGACAATCGTCCGGGCTGCTGGACGGAGATGGGCAAATCGAGCCTGAACGTCTGCAGCCTCGGGCCGACCGCGGGCTACGTCCGACACCTCATCGCGGTGGGCGACTCGCACAACAACACTCTTCTGGGCACTTACGAGCGGATGGCGAACGATAACAACTGGCGCATTGACGTTGCCGGCCGCGGCGGCTGTTACTGGACGACCGCCGACACCCTTCGCCCTCGCTGGGACCAGGATGCCTGCAAGCAGTGGCAGGATGCACTCGCGAGCCTTTTGCTGACGGGACCGTTCGACGCGATCCTCACTACTCATTCGGACACCAACAATGCGGTGAGGCCCCCGGTGGGCGTGAGCAAGGAACAGGCTACGATCGACGGTCTCATCGGCGCGTGGACCCCGGTCGCAGAACGAGGCATTCCCGTCATCTCGATCCGCGACAACCCACTCTCTTCGCCGGAAAGTGGCTACTGTGTTGAGCGGATGGGCGCGAATGCCGCTGGAGCCTGCGACCAGCCGCGGGAGCGCGCGCTCGCCGCGTTCGACGGCGCAGTACAGGCCGCCGCCGCGACGCCCGGCGCGACAGTGATCGACCTGAGCGATCTGTATTGCACCGCCACGACGTGCCCGGCGGTAATCGGGAACGTCGTCGTCTACCGTGACACAACGCACGTTACGGCGACATGGGCGCGCACGCTCGCACCGATCATCGGCCGCGCAATCGAGTCCGTGTTGTCGTCGGGCTGACTGATCTCGCAGACGAACGAACGGAAACTCAGCGCAACATGCCGACGGATGCGAGGGCGGTGCGCAACAACGCGCCGCGCCCGCCTTCCATCTCGGCAGACACGGCGTCTGACGCGGCTTCCTCCGGTGTCATCCAGGTCAGTTCGAGGGCGTCCTGCCTGGGGTCGCACGTTCCAGTGACGGGAACGACGTAGGCCAGCGAGACCGCGTGCTGCCGGTCATCCGTGAACGCCGTCAGGCCCGGCAGAGGAAAGTACTCCGCCACGGAGAACGGCACCGGGCTGGCCGGCAGCTGCGGGAATGCCATTGGGCCGAGGTCTTTCTCGAGGTGGCGGTACAGCGCATCGCGCAGCGTTTCGCCGTACATCACGCGCCCCGACACGAGCGTGCGCGTCATCTCCCCGGTCGCGGTCGCGCGCAGCAGCACACCGACCTCAACGACCTGGCCGATGCCGTCGACCCGCACCGGCACGGCCTCGACGTAGAGCAACGGGAGGCGCCGGCGCACCTGTTCCAATTCGAGGTCGCTCAGCCAGCCGGGGTTCGTCGGAGGGGGCGGGGGCTCGTCGTCTGGGCCGGGGGTCCAGTCCGGGTCTGGGTCCGGTGTACGCACGCTCATGCCTACATTCTCGCCTATCCGCCCCAACAACGACGGGAACGCGGGCAGCAACTCCCCGCTCGGGCCCGGCTTCACGCGCCGACGCGGTCGATGACAGGATGGGATTGTCGACGCCGGCCGGGCTCGACCATGGAATGTGAGCCAGTGGAATGTGAGGTAGTCATGGGTGAAAACGAACGCACCGAACCGATTGATGCGGATGCCGTGCTCTGGTCAGCCGGAGAAGCCGATCGCGCCGGGCGGCCGCTTCTTGTCATCATGCACGGGCTCGGCTCACATGAGGGCGACCTGTTCTCGCTCGCCCCGCACCTTCCGCTCGAACCGGCGATCGCCTCACTTCGAGCGCCGCTGACGGTGGGAGACGGATGGGGATGGTTTCCTCGCAAGGAAGAGCAACGCCAGGCTGTCGATGATTACGCGGATGCTGCTGCCCGTGGCGTGCTCGACTGGCTCGATGCATTGCCAGAGCAACCGACATCCGTCGGCCTGCTCGGTTTCTCACAGGGTGGCGCGATGGCGCTGCAGCTGCTGCGCCACGCACCTGATCGCTTCGCGTTCGCCGTGCAGCTCTCCGGGTTCGTCGTCGGCCCTGGCAGAGAGGGAGATGACACTCTGGCCGAGCTGCGGCCGCCGGTGTTCTGGGGCCGTGGCACGGCCGACGACGTCATTCCGATGCAGGCCGTGGACGAGACCCAGACCTGGCTCACCGCACACTCCACATTGACCGAGCGCATCTACGAGGGCATGGGCCACTCGGTCTCACAGGCTGAACTCGCCGACATCGTGGCATTTCTGCAAGCGCAGTATGCCGCCGAAACCCGCTAGACGGGCGGTCAGGCGCCGCGGTGGGCGGCGCGCTGGGCCGCTCCACGTTCTGCGCGTTCCTTCTTCGCGGCCTTCTCGGCCTTCGCGTCTTTTACACGGATCTGCTCAGCACGCACCTCGGCCTGCGTCGCGCGCTCTGTGACCAGCCACGCCGGTGGCTTCTGCAGCAGGGCGCTGATCTCGGCGGTCGTCAACGGCTCGGTCACGCTGCCGCGGGCGAGACCGGAGATCGACACACCGAGCTTGGCGGCGACGACCTGACGCGGGTGCGGACCGTTCGCGCGCAACTCGGAAAGCCAGGCAGGGGCATCCGTCATCAAGGCCGCCAGTTCGGTTCTCGACGGTGTCGAGTCCTGAAATTCCTGCGGGGCCGCCTCAAGCAGAATCCCGAGCTTCTGTGCCGCGGTGGCGGACTTCATGGTCTGGGGCTTCTTCTCGGTCATCCTCCCAGCGTATAGCCTGTGCCGGTGACCTTTTCCATAGCTTTCTCCGCCGGCGTGACACCGACCAAGTGGACCAGGACCTGGGCCGAGAGGCGGCCGGATGCCCCGCTCGAGGTGTTCCGCACGGATGCGGGCGAGCAGGTGGCGGTGTTGCACGACGGTCGTGCTGACGTCAGCCTGGTGCGGCTGCCGGTCGACGCGACCGGGTTGAGTGTCATCACGCTGTACAACGAGGTGCCGGTGGTGGTGTTCGCCAAGGACCACGAGCTGGCCGCGCGCGAGACGGTCGAGCTCGCCGACCTGGCGGGTGAGCACCTACTGCAGAACCCGGACGACGTGCCGGAGTGGCGCGACATTGCGACCGAAGTGCAGGGCGGCACTCGCCGGCCGCTGCCGAAACTACGCGATCTCGACGACGTTGTCGAACAGGTCGCAGCCGGAGTCGGCATCGCGATCCTTCCGCATTCGCTGGCGCGCCTGCACAGCAGGAAAGACGTGGTCTCCCGGCCGGTGACGGGCGTCGCAGAAACGCAGGTCGGGCTCGCCTGGGTCACCGCGAAGACGACGGATGACGTGCAGGAGTTCATCGGGATCGTGCGTGGCCGCAGCACGGCGAGCTCCCGCGGCGACACCGTCGTCGTGCGGGGCGAACCGGTCAAGAAGGTAAAGAAGACGGCGAAGGCCAAGGAGGCGGCGAAGGCTGCCCGCGAGGCTGCGGCGAAGAAGAAGCCGAACCAGCCGAAGAAGCAGGGCGCGGCCCCCGGGCGCACGCGGGCCGCCGTACCGAAGAAGGGCAAGCGCCGCGGCAGTCGCTGACTCCACCTCACCGGACCGACGACTCGCTAGGCGCTCTGCATCACAGCGAGGATGTTGCCGGCGGGGTCGGTGAACCAGGCGATCGACGGCCCGTGTTCCGGGTTGTCGCTGCGCGCGATGCCCTTCTCGTCTTGGTCGAACGCCGCGTAGCGCTCAAAGACAACGCCGTTCGCCGTGAGCCGGTCGACCGCGGAGTCGATGTCGGAAACCTCGAAATTGAGGATGGTGAAAACGGCAGGCGCGTGGTCTGGCTTCGGGTAGACCATCACCGTGACACCGCCCGGCAGGGTCAGGCTCAGTAGCCCCATGCCTGGTTCGCTCACCTCGAGTCCGAGTGTGTCGCCGTAGAACGCCTTTGCCGCATCGATGTCCGGAACGGCAAACCCGCTGACGCCGCTGGTGATGCCGAGTACGTTGGTCATTGTTCTGTCCTTCTTTCGACCCGGATGGGCGAGTTGTATACGAAAGTATCTTTCGGTCAGGTAAGGTTATGTATACGTTGTACACATAACAGTATTATCCTAACGAGGCGGTGAGGCGGTGACAACCGCAGAATCCGGAATAACCGGTCGCAGCACGTATCGTCACGGCGACCTGCGACGGGCGCTGATCGAGGCGGGCGTCGAGTTGGCACGGGACGGCGGCCCCAGCGCCGTCGTTCTTCGAGAAGCCACTCGTCGTGCCGGGGTCTCGCCGAATGCCGCCTACCGCCATTTCACCGACCGACAGGACCTCCTCGACGAGGTCTGCGGCGCCTGTCAGTCGTTCGTTGCGCTGGCAATCGAGGCGGAGCAGGCGAAGATAACGGATGTCCCCGACCCACTCGAGCAGGCGCATCAGGTTCTCCGCGCGGTCGGCGTCGGCTATCTCCACTTCGCGCTCGCCGAGCCCGGGCTCTTCCAGACCGCGTTCTCCGCCTCTCCCGACATGGAGGAGGCGACAAACGAGGAACGTGCCGGGGAGAGCGGGCTGACACCCTTCCAGCTCCTGACCAAAGCGATCGATGGGGTGGAGGCGGCCGGCGGTATCCCACCGGAGCGACGCCCAGGCGCGGAGTTCCTCGCCTGGTCTGCAGTGCACGGCCTGGCCATCCTCCTCATCGACGGCCCCCTTCGCGGCATTGACACCGAACTGCGCGACAGCCTCATTCAAAGAGTGATCAGCATGGTGGAGCAGGGACTCTAGCGCGCCCCCGAGGCCTGCTCACTCACATCCGTCACGCCAAAGCCCTTCGCACACCGCAGCCTGGCTGCTACGGAACGAAGATCAGGGCGATCGACACGACAAGAGCGACAACGCCGACGCCCAGCAGCAACCAGGTGAGCAGCCGGAGTGTCTTCTCGGCGTGCCCGACGGCGTCGAAACGGATGCGACTCGGGTCGCGTTGGCTGTAGAACAGACGGTTCTCCGCGTGGTGCCGGAAGGCTTCCGCCTCTCCGGCATCGAGCAGTCGCTCGTGAAGGCCGTCCGCCGACATCCAGCGCAGTCGTTCGTCGCCGGCCTCACCGATGGTGATGACGTCGGTCTCGACCCAACGACCCCCAGAGACCTGCACGATCAGCAGCGTGATGAAACACAGTCCGCCGAGGGCCAGTCCCACCCACGTGAACACTTCGGCGAGCATCTCGACAAAATGCAGGGTCTTGTTCACGAACCAATAATAGTGACCAGAATCGACCGGATGCCGGTCAGTACCAATTCCATTCCTCCGAGTGCTGCCACGCGCCGCATGGTGAGCCGTAGCGGCCGTCGATGTAGCCGAGGCCCCAGTTGATCTGGGTGGCCGCGTTGATGCGCCAGTCATCGCCGGCGGAAGCCATCTTGCTCCCCGGGAGCGACTGCGGAATGCCGTAGGCACCGCTGCTCGCGTTGTACGCGTCTGCGCGCCAGCCGGACTCACGGTTCCAGAGCAGGACCAGGCAGTTGTATTCGCCTTCGCCCCAGCCGTAGCCGCCGATCGCGCTCGCCGCATACGCCCGCGCTCCGGCCGGATCGACGATGATGCCAGACGGCGGTGGCGCGGTACCTGTGCCCCCTCCACCCCCGGGGTTGTTCGCCTCGTTCTGCCTCCGGCGTTCCTCTTCCTCCTGCCTCTTGCGCTCCTCTTCGGCGGCAACCCCGGCACGGTAGGCTTCCTCAACCGCGGCGGTGGTGTTCTTCAGTGCGGCGAGCTGCGCAATCAGCACGTCGGCATTGGCACGTTTCTCGGCCAGCTGCGCGGTCGCGGCCTGTTCCGCAGCGACGGCCTCGTCGGCCTGCCGCTGCGCCTGGGCAGACAGTCGGTCGCGTTCCTTCGCGGCGAGCGCGGCCTGCTTCTCAAGTGTCGCCACGACATTCTGCTGCTTCAGTGCGCGATCCTGCACGGCACGAGTCGTCTCGCTGAGGCGGGTCGACACGCCCAGTTGGTACAGCAGATCCACGTCTGGGTCATTCGTCAGGAGCAGTCGGTAGACCAGCTCGCCGGCTCCGGAGCGGTACAGCTGCGCACCGAGCCTCCCCAATTGCACGCTGGCGTCGTCAGCCTGCTCGGAGGCTGTGTCGAGCTGGGCCTCGATCGATGTGGCTCGTTCGCGTGCCAGCGCGAGTTCCGCTTCGGCAACGGATGCCGCGCCACTGGCCGCGACGGCCGCGTCACCGAGGGCAGCTGCACGGGTCTCAAGCTGGCCGAGCAACCCGTTGATTCGGGTGACTTCGGTCTCGGTCGCCCCCGCATTGCCCCTGGCCGCCTCGACATCCGCCCAGGTCGGATACTCGTCTGCCGCGTTCGCAGGCGTGGTGTCGCCGGCAGCGGTCACGAACACGCCGAGGATCGCGACGACGAGCATCGCCGCGCCGATGGCGCGCATCTTCCGTGGCACCGCCTGCCTCCTCCACCGTGTGAGCCTAGTTTCGAAGCCGCCCACCGCCGGGAGCACGCGCCAGCAAGGCTCGACTGGGTCTTGACAGACATCCGTCGTTGCCATATTGTAATCAATGGAACGGTTGATCAATGAGCTGGTTGTCTAATGGATGATGTTGGAACCGACGGGGCGGATGCCGAGAGCCGTCTCGACAGGGCATTTGTGGCGCTGGGCGACCAGGTGCGGCGGCAGATCGTTGCTCGCCTCAGCCGGGGGCCGGCGACGGTGAATGAACTCGCCGAGCCATTCGACATCACCAAGCAGGCGATCTCGAAGCACATCCAGGTGCTTGAGCACGCCGGCCTGGTCACGCGCACACGCGACGCTCAGCGCCGGCCTGTTCACCTCGACCCGCAGGCGCTTGAATCACTCACCGCCTGGATCGATGGATATCGACTGATTCACGAACAGCAGTTCCGTCGCCTCGACGGGCTGCTCGACACTATGAAGGAGAAGGAGAAATGAGCACTAATCCCGTCACCATCAGCACGCCCGAAGCCTTGCCGTTCATCGAGATCGTTCGCGAGTTCGATGCTCCGGTCGAATCGGTCTATCGAGCGCACACCGATCCGGAGCTGGTGAAGCAGTGGCTCGGGCCGAACGGCTACGAGATGAAGATCGACAGCTACGACGTGCGCACCGGTGGCCACTACCGCTATGCGCACAAAGACCCCTCCGGCGAAGAGTACGCCTTCAACGGCGTATTCCACGTCGCACGTGAAAACGAGTTCATCATCCAGACGTTCGAATTCGAGGGCTTCCCCGATGTGGTCAGCATCGAGTCGCTGACCTTCGAAGACCTGGGCGATGGTCGCACCAGAATCACCGGTCACAGCAGCTACCCCAGCATGGAAGCGCGCGACGGAATGGCGGCCAGCGGCATGGAGAAGGGCGTCACAGAGGGCTACGAGCGCCTCGACGGCATTCTCGCGTCGCAGTGAGCCGTGCCGCCCGTGGCATCCGTCACCTTCCGTGACCCGTGAAGCCCCCTATCGTTCGTGATCGAACGGTCGTTCGTGATCGGGCGCAGGGGGCTTTGCCATGTCGCGCTGCTGCCGTTTGCTAGCGTTGGGGCACCTTCACCCCTGACCTTGAGGCTCACACCTATGGACGCACACGACATCCGCTCCTCGTTCCTGCAATTCCAGCGTGATCGTGGGCACGCCCAGATCACGCGGGCCAGCCTCACCCCGAAGCATGACCCGAGCACCCTCTTCACTGGCAGCGGGATGCAGGCGCTCCTCCCGTACCTGCTCGGGCAGGAGCATCCAGACGGCCACCGGTTGGTCGACAGCCAGCCGTGCCTGCGCGCTCAGGACATCGAGAACGTCGGCGACAACCGCCACACCACGTTCTTCGAGATGCTGGGCAACTGGAGCCTGGGCGACTACTTCAAGGAGCAGCAGATTCGCTGGTTCTTCGAGTTCCTGGTCGATGTCGTCGGCCTCGACCCCGCTCGCATATCTGTCACCTGCTTCATCGGGGATGCTGAACACGGCATCCCGAGAGACGACGAGGCTGCGTCGATCTGGCAACGAGTCTTCGCCGAGAAGGGCATCGAAGCGGGTATCGCGTCGATCGGCAGCCAGGCGGACGGCGACGCACGTGGCGTGCGCGAAGGCGAGCGGATCTTCTTCTACGACTCGACGGAGAACTGGTGGAGCCGTGGCGGCGACCTGTTCACCACCCCACTCGGGGACCCATGCGGACCCGACAGCGAGGTGTTCTACGATTTCGGCCCCGATCACCACGACCCGGCGTTCGGACTGGCGCACCCCGCCAGTGACAGTGGGAAGTTCATGGAGATCGGCAACCAGGTCTTCATGCAATACCGTCGCGAACTCGACGGCTCCTTCACTCCGCTCGAGCAACGCAACGTCGACTTCGGCGGCGGACTCGAACGGATCGCCGCGGCATCCCTCGGCACACCGGATGTCTATCGCATCAGCCTGCTTGCGCCGATCGTCGAAACTCTCGAACGGCTCTCCGGCACCAGCTATGCGGATGACCCGCACTCGCTGAGGATCATCGCCGACCACCTCCGTGGTGCGGTGTTCCTTGCATCGGACGGTGTGAGGCCGTCGAACAAGGAGCAGGGGTACGTGATGCGGCGCCTGCTGCGTCGTGCCATCCGCACGGCATACGGGATCGGCCTGCGCGACAGTTTCTTCGGGGCCGTCGTCGACCAGATCGCCGGCCTCTACGAGGACGCGTTCCCTGAGCTGGCCGATCGACGGGATGAGATTCTCGAGGTTCTGCTGCGCGAGGAAGCGTCGTTCAGGCGCACCCTGCAGGCCGGGCTGAAGGCGTTGCGCGGATTCGAGGGACGCACGCTGACCGGTGCAGACGTCTTCCTGCTTTCTGACACCCACGGCTTCCCCCGGGAGTTGAGCGTTGAGGAGGCCGAGCGCCTCGGTATCGCCGTTGATGCCGACTGGGAACTCGAATACGATTCGGCCCTTCAGGCCCAGCGCGAACGGTCGCGCGGGTCTTCCAGACTGCAAGTCGCCGAGCCGAGCTGACGCGGCGCCACGCGACGTGGTGCGTACGCTCACTGACTGAACCTCTCGCCGAAGTCCGCAACACAAGCAATCTCGACGGTCGTTGACGCGCCCGACTCCGACGACGCCTAAGCCTGCCGCGATTCACACGATGCCGCTGGTACCAAGTAGCGTGCCGATCGCGTAGGTGGCGGCAAGGGCAAGTCCGCCGCCAATGACTACGCGAATGGTTGGGCGTAGGACTGCGCTTCCGCCGATGCGTGCGCTCGTGTAGCCGGTGGCCGCGAGAGCGAGCAATACCACCACAAATGTGACAGGAACTCGCGCTTCGACTGGTGGCAGCAAGATCGCCAGTAGGGGCAGCAGAGCGCCGATCGTGAATGCGAGAGCGGACGCTCCGGCGGCGGCCCACGGGCTCACCACGCTGTTCTCCTTGATCCCGAGTTCGATATCGAGATGCGCTGCGAGAGGGTCGTGGGCCGTTAGCTCCTGGGCGACCCGCCGCGCTGTGGCAGAGGTGAGGCCCTTCGCCTCGTACAGGCCCGCGAGCTCGGCGAGCTCTAGTTCCGGTTGTTCAGCGAGTTCCCGCTTCTCTTTGGCGATGAGTGCCCTCTGACTGTCGCTTTGGCTACTCACCGACACGTATTCGCCCAAAGCCATTGAGATGGCCCCACCCACCAGCCCGGCGATACCGGCCGTGAGAAGTGGTGCGGAGTTCGTCGTGGCGCCGGCGACACCGACTACGAGTGAGGCGACGGAGACGATGCCATCATTGGCGCCGAGAACTCCGGCGCGCAGCCAGTTCAGTTTGCCGGAAAGGTCGCCGAGGTGGGGCTCGTTCGCATGGGCGCCAGAAGCGCTTTCGGTCGAAGACATGGGTTCATGTAAGCACCTGCCGGTCGCGATAGCCATGAAGGACTTGCTGGCCGCTCAATTGTTCGGTCACGGACTGTGTGGAAGCTCCACGAGGATCGACGCTCCAATGCCGTCGGGGGCATTATCGATTCGTACGCTCCCTCCTGCCCTGCCTGCGATTTCCGCGACGAGAGCCAATCCGATCCCGTAGTGTCTCGGTGCAGCTGACGCCTGCTGCTCTTCTCGGGTCGTCGCGAATCGTTCGAATGCTCGTGCCTTCGGAACCTCGGTGAACCCCGGCCCGTCATCGCTGATGCGCGCGGTGACGACTTTGCCTTTCACCGCTACCGTCACCTCAACCCGCGAACGGGCATGGTCAATTGCATTGTCGAGTAGCGCGACAAACAGACGTTCAATGGCTGGTCCGGATGCAACAACGGTGGCTCCGTTCTGCAGAACTCCAGGTCGAATTTCTACGGAATGTTGGCTGGCGACAGCTTCGGTTGCAACCATGGCGGATTTCGCGACCGCGGCAACATCGACAATGGTGTGCGGTGGAGCCGATCGTGTGTCAGCAGCGATCAGCAGATCTTCAAGGATTCCAGTGAGCTTCTCTGCGTCTTCCACGACGCCGTTCAGATCCTCGAGAGTGTGGGTGTCGGTCTCGAGGGCGCCAAGTGCACCGAGTCGCCGCCGTGCGAGCTGGGCGCGGGTGCTGAGCAAGGTGAGCGGTGTACGGAGCTCGTGACTGGCGTCGGCCACGAAACGTCGTTGCAGTTCGAGTGCGTCGGCCAACGGCTGAATAGCGCGGCGCGCCATCCACGCCGATCCTGCTGCGCTCAAGATGGCAGCGATACTGCCGGCAATCACAAGGGCCCAGAGAAGACGGTCGAGTTCTTCTCTTGTCTCGTGCTGGTCTCGAGCCACTTGCACCTCGCCACCTCTGCCTGCGACCGTTAGCACATCAAGAGTTCTACCGTCACTTGTAATCGTCGTGCGCACAGAACCGTGAGTCGCCGCCGCCTGCTCCCGTGCGGTGAGGTCGGGAAGACCGGTTATCTGTTCGTGCGAGCTCTCAAGGGTACCGTTGCGCCAAACGGCGATCCAGGTCCCGCTAGGGGCGTCTTGTGGTGAATCGATGCGTGTCGCATCGAGCAGTGCTTTCGTGTTGGCTTCTGCTGCGCTCTGATTGACGATCGCGAACACAACGCCCCCAAGCAGCACAATTATGAGAAGCATGAGGCCGGTGAATTGAAGAGTGAGCCGACGCACGGCCTTGCGTAGCTCAGGAGCCTGCCTACGCTTCATCGATATGGCCTAGCTGGTACCCGACACCGCGGATGGTGAGGACGGCTTTGCGCCCGATCTTCTTGCGAAGGTAGTGCACATATGTGTCAACGACTCCGCGGTCATCGGCATCGGGAAATACTGCGTCGAGCAACTCGCCACGAGCGAAGACTTGATTCGGCCGCTTGGCAAGATGGGCGAGAAGCGACCCCTCACGTTCGGAGAGGAGAACGACGACGCTGTTCGCCAGAGATGCGGTACGGCTGTCGGTGTCGAACGAGCCTCCTGGGAAACGGAGCACGTGCGCCATCGATCGTGGCCGACGTAGTAGCGCGCGAAGCCTGGCCAGGAGTTCGTCGATATCGAAGGGCTTCGGGAGATAGTCCTCTGCGCCTCGATCGAGTCCTTCGACACGGTCTGCAGGGTTGGCCAACGCGGAGAGGATGAGGGCGGGAGTGATGACTCCGCGGTCACGGAGTTTCATAAGCACGCTGAGACCGTCGATCACGGGGAGCCCGCGGTCGAGCAAGAGTACGTCGAAACTGTTCGTAAGCCCTTCGTGAAGTGCCCGCTGACCGTCGCGGGCAAGTGTCGTTGCGTAGCCTTCTGAGCCGAGAAGGTCTTGGAGCATGCGCGCAAGGTCCTTGTCGTCTTCGACGATCAGGATGCGGGCCCCATCAACCATGCTCGAAGCATAGGCGCACGTGAGGCTCATGTCGGTGCGGCGTTCATGGTGAGTGTCGTGGTGCGCATACCCGGTGTCATCTCCAGTGCGCCGTTGTGATCAACGGTGAGTACACCAATGTTCCACCGTTGCGTCATGTCGTCACGAGTCTCTCGGCCACCAGCAAGGATTGCGGTGGCGAGAACGTCGGCAGTGATGATGTCTTGTGCAAGCACAGTAACCTGCCGATACGGCGAGGGGTGTGCGGACCAAATGTGCTCACCACGTTCCGACGTTCCAGAGGTTGCGATTGCGCAATCGCCTCCCTCGAGCGGCACCGAGCAGAGCAATCGTGACCGGTTCAAGGGATCGACGATTCCAGCCGCCCAAGGGGCTCCGCGATGGGTTCCCATCGCCAGAGCATCCCCGCCAACATCGACGATCACATTGGAAATACCGTTTCGTTCAAGCGCGAGTCGCGCCTTGTCGATTGAAAGGGCTTTCACGATTCCCGAGAGATCGAGCGTCCCGTCTGGCCGCTCGGGCGTGAACGCACCGTAGCTCAGCAAGCGCCATTCTGCCGCGAGTTCGTAGGCATCCCGAAACTCCGCGCTGCTTGCAATGAGCGATAGCTCGCCACGAGCTATCCGGCTGATTTCGGATTCACGACGATAGAGCGAGAAGCGCTTGTCGTCTTCGTAGAATAGGGCTTCCACGGCGCGCAGAATACTAGTGTCTGGCCTTCTCTGGTCAAAGATCAGGCTGGCCACAGTTCCCATCGTGGCAAAGGTATACGTCGCCATCATCAGAATCCCGCCTGGTCGAGGGCGGACTGCAACGAAGAAAGGTAGCCATCACTCGTGTAGGTGGCGCCGGACACCATCTGCACTTTCGCAGATTGGGATGAGAGGACTTCTTGTCGAAGTACGGGGGCCGCCCGATTGCTAATTTGAACAGAACGTCCGTCAGCATCGGTTAAGTGCACCGCGGTCACGCCGGTGATGCTTCCGCCCGAGATAGTGACTTGAACTTGAACTTCGCCATAAGGGGTTGAGGTCCCTGCTCCGAGGAAAGTTCCGTCAGCGGCTGCCTGCGTGCTCGTATTTGGCAGGGCTTGGGAGCCCGTCGTGGTCTGGGGCGTAGCGGGTTGCGGAACAAGTGTGGGCGTGCTGCTGGCACCGGGGGTCGCTGACTCTATTTGCGAAGTGGATACGGTCGCGGGGACCGTGTGGATTGTCCCTCCAAGCTCCCATCCAACAATCAGAATTGCGGATGCCGAGAATATGCTCCCGAGGATCGCGCGTGTTCTCACCAGTCAAACCTTTCAACGTGGATCTGCTCGTCTCGCAAGCCCTCGGCCTTTGCATCACGGATCACCAGATCCGCCCACCGTTGCGGACCGCACACATAGAGATCCGAATTCAGAATCTCGGGGAAAACATTGCGCAAGGTGACACCCCGAGCCAGCGCCTCCGCCGACATCCACGTGTCGAGGCCTGCTGGGCGCTGGCCCACCATCGAATAGACGATCGTGGAAGACCTCGCGGCCAGGGCCTGCACCTCATGCCAGAGATAGCGCTGCGACTCGTCTGTGCCGCGAAGGAGCACTATCGCCTCGCCTGGTGCGGGCTGGGAGTGTTCGAGCAAAGTGCGCACTGGCGTGATACCGATTCCCGCTGCAATGATCGCGATACGTGAGGAGGTGCGAGCGCGATCAGTGAAGATTCCATACGGCCCTTCAACGGAAACAGCCGTTCCGGGCTGCAGCATCGCCAGCTGGGCGCTCCCCTTGCCCAGTTGCCTCACGGTGATCCGCGCCGAGGAGCGAGTGGGAACTGCGGAGAAGGAAATCGGATGCGCATGCCACCAGACGCCACGCGCCCAGAACCGCCAGATCGCATACTGGCCGCCAACAGTCTGAAGCCGGTCAAGATCGCGACCGCGCAGATGGATGGACACGACCCCCGCTGCGATCGCTTCGACCGATTCGACGTGGATGCCATGACGCAGCGAGCGTATCGTCGGCGTCAAAAATCGGAACCACACGATGGCACCGAATGCGGAAACATATAGGGCAATCCAATAGGCTCGTTGGGCGGTTCCCTCGGCCAGCACGGCACCAATGCTCAGCTGGTGAGGGAGGGCGAGGAACACTGCCGCATAACTGAGCAGGTGGATCACATGCCACACCTCATAGGGAAACTTGCGCCGCACAGCGACGATTGAGGTCACTACAATCGCCACGAACAATACCATCGCGAGATAGGCGAGAACGAGGTCAGGTGTCGCCCAGAACATAATCGTCTCCGCTACGACGTTGGTGGTGTCACTCATCGCATAACCAATGGTCACGAGCGCGCCGTGCGCTAACAGCAGGTACAGGGCTGGTTTCCCGAGGCGACGGTGCCATCCCATGGCTACGTCTTGGCCAATGACGTGATCGATGAAGGGGATGCGCGCGGCCAGCAGCACCATCAACAGCACGAGATCTGTGCCGATCAGGCCCATCACGATGCCGAGGGCGGTGACGGTGGAAGCGGCACCCACGATCGAAGCGAGGCCCCCTGAAGCCAGGTAGAGCGATACAGCCGCGGCCACAGACATCCAGCCGCACATGATAATCAGGTCAGCCCACCCGAACCGGCGCTTCGCGAGGCGCGAGCGGTTCGTGGCTCGCGGCGCAGGTACACGGTGCGGTGCGGATACGGGATGCGACATGGCATTCTCAATTCGTGGAAGGGACGTCTTACTCTCAAGAATCCGCTTGCTTTCTTCCAAGATTCTTAGACGCTTTCCACAGCATGGGTAGGGGAATTGCCATCTGAGTAACTCGCGGTGACATCTGCCAGCGCTTTCTCACTCCCGCTGACTGCTCAGCGCGCGCTGCGCTTCTTTCGGCCGTGCGCTAACAGATTGCTGGGTTCGCCGGCGATGGACGACGCGGCGTAGCGACAGCCGAGTGAGGCGGATGGCTACTCCCGGGGACTGTCTGAGGCTCTCCCGCTGCGCGCGGCTTCCCGTTCCGCTAGTGCGTCATGCAGGTCGCCGTCGAGGGAATCCGGGGTCCATCGAAATCGGTCCAGGTACAGCTCTCTACTCGAAGAGTTGACCGTCCAAGAGAAGCACGCCTGAACTGATTCATGGGGACAGCTGGCCAGGAGGGTAAGGCCGCTTGGCTACGCTCATGAGCAGCGCAGAGTCCTCCAGGACGTCGAAACGGTGGCGCGCGGCGGGCACTATGAGAAGGTCTCCAGTCCATGCCTCCCAAAAATCTTCGCCCACCCATAACCGGATTTGGCCACGAAGCACGGAGACGGTGGCATCGTCCTGATTGTCGTGTTCACCCAAGGAGCCACCTTTGAGCATCCCGATGACGGTTTGACGCAAGGACCCGCATCGACCGCGGTAGCAAGCTGTTGACGGGCGAGGGCCTCGATCGAGATCTTCTGCATGCCGACAGTGGTGGCTACCTGCCACTACTACGCCCACCCTCCGATCGACTGGTGATCGTGTCATCAACCTCGGGGCGCACAGCGCGGATCGGGTTGCGGAGTTCATTGGGCAAGCGCGCCAGGCCCCGAAACAGTCGATCTCGTCCAGCGATGCCGGGAAGGGGCAGGACGCCCTTGCCGCTCGACTCCAGCGACCGCAACGGCGTAGGGCGGGAGTTCGGAGCCGTCCTTCGAGCGGGAGTATCCGTCGTAGTAAGCATTGCCTAGCATGCCTAATCTCCCGTCGCGCAAGAGGAGACCGGCCCTTTCCTCTGAATCAGGCAGGCCTCTGGCGTTCCCCAGTAAAAGCAGGTAGACACGAGTCATGAGTGAAACCAACGAGAGCATCAAGAAGCTCAGTGAAGACGAAGCATGGGCGTTGCTGTCGACAGCGAGGTTCGGACGGGTCGCGGTTTCGATCGCCGGACAGCCGGATGTCTTCCCGGTCAACTATGTGGCGCAGGCCGGTTCGGTGACGTTCCGCACCGCAGAAGGGACGAAACTTTTCGGCCTCACGGCGAACGAGAAGGTCGCCTTCGAAGTCGATGATTACACCGAGACCGAAGGCTGGAGCATTGTCGTCAAGGGCACTGCGCACGCCCTCGAAACCGAGGCCGAGATCGCCGAGGCCGAACACCTGCCGCTGAAGTCATGGATTCCGAGCGTCAAACGTCACTACGTGCGCATCGACGTCCACGAGCTGAGCGGTCGGCGTTTCGTCTTCGGCCAAGAGCCGGATCCAGAAGTCGACGCCTCGTAGCGCGACTGTCGTGGGCAGTAGAGTCCGTGCCAAAAGCAAAGTGCCGATATTGCTGGGGGGCCAACGTACCGCGGTCGCCTGGAACTGAAGTACTGAAATTGACGGAGAGCACTATCGGCAACGCAGCCCACGGCACCCGAGGTGACAATCGGTGAGCATGCCCTCACTCTCACGAATCCAGGCCTTGCAGTTCTCAGCCGCGGCGGCGTCTGGCCCGTGCGCCAAACGCATCGAGTGCAGCGAGGATCTCGGGTGCCTGCCAGATGCGGTTGCGGCGGCCGGCGCTGATCTTCGTGAGGACCTCGGCGTCGACGAGGCGGTCGATCGCGCTCTGCGCTGCAACTTCGCTGATCTCAAGCTCCGCGGCGACGGTCTTCGTGTTCACGACCGGCTGGCGGAGCAGGTGCTGCTTCACCAGGTGCACCGACGAGTCGCTTCGGGCGATGATCTGGCTGTCCCAGCGTTTCGCGGCGGCCTGGATGTCACCCACGAGTGCACGACCGTTCTGCACAGCCGCGAACGACGCCTCGGCCACCGCGATGACAATCGGGTCCGGGCGTCCAGCCCGGTACTCGGTCAGCGCGCTGAAATAGCCATCAGTGTCGCGCAGGAATCCTGCTGATACAGGCACAGTGACGTTGCGGGTCAGGCGGCCGTGGCGGAGCATGCCCTGCAGGAGCGCGCGTCCCGTCCGACCGTTTCCGTCGGGGAACGGGTGGATGGTTTCGAACTGGGCGTGCGCGATCGCCGCCTGAGCGAGGACAGGCACGTCGGTGCGCCGGGCGAAGGAGACTACGTCAGCCATGAGGTCGGGGACCCGGTCTTGATGTGGCGGCACGAACGTCGCAGCGTGCGGGGAGATGCTTCCGCCGCCGATCCATACCTGCTGATCGCGCCAGTGTCCGACATACTCTGGTGCTGTGTCCCGCAGCAGCGCGTCGTGCATCGCGAGAATCGACTCCTCGTCCAGACGATCAGACAGCGCGATGGCTGCCTTCATGGCGTTGACGTTCGCGACGACCAGGCGCGCGTTGCCGGACCGCGACTCGCCGATCTCCGCGAGGGCCACCTGCTTGGCGCTTGAGGTGAGGTTCTCGACCTCTGAGCTGGAGGCAGACTCGCTGCGCAGAAGGATCGAGGCGAACGGGGCAGCGATCGTTCCGGCTTCGGCGTCGAACCGGGCCAGCTCCTGGCTCGCATCATCAGCCAGGGCTATCGTCTCTGCGGCCAGTCCCACCGGGACAGCGGCAATAAACCTGGGGACGGCGGCGTGATAATCGCCGCGAGCCTGGAGTAGGGCCCGACGGGACGCGACCTCGTCGCCGGTGCGCACCCAGGGGTGCGCCTCGTAGCCGATCGCAGGCCAAGCGCCGGGCTGCCGTTTATCCGTGGTCATCATCACAGCATACCAAAGGCTATTCGCATAGCCTTAGTTATGAGGGTGGCTTATTCTGAGTTAGGTCCACTCTGTGTCGACGGGCCCTGTTTGCTCATGGGTTTCACTCAGACCGCCACTCAATCTTGAATCCTCCCCACGGCTGAAGCCGGGGGCTTCTCAACCCCTGGACCCCACGCCTGCCCAGCGGCGTTTCCGTGATGACCTGGCCCACGCGCAACGGCTCCTCGGGACGTAGGGGAAGGTCGCGGAGCGAACGCGGCGTCTCATCATCCCTGACGACCGCTACGAGCCGCACCGCCGTGATCGCAGGCGTCCGATGCTTTGCGTGGTTGGTGTGGGACGCCAGCCGTGCCAATTGGTGCAGGTCAGGCCTCACGTTGCGGTAGGAAGGGCTGCAACCCGCGAACTCGGCGCAGGAGGTCGCTGCCCGACTTCATAGAGTCCGGAGTGAGGCGAGGCCGCTTCACCACCCAGTCAGCGAACTCCTCCTGCGTGAGTCGAGCAGGCATCTCGATCGTCCTGGCAGGCTTGTCGTCCAGCGGCCCGCCGTTCAGGAACTCGCCCACTTGCTCGATCAGCTCGTCGGCGTGAGCGAGCATCGATGCAACTCCGAGGTGGCGTTCGGGGAGCCACTGAAACGCTGAGATATTCATGATTCAACCCTATGAGCACGGTGGGCTGGCCCCGCGGTCCAGCACGGCGTTACCACAATCAGGTCCGCCGAGAGCGGCGTCCAACAGCGTGTACAGCCATGCCGGACGTCGTAAGGGGTTCATCAGCCAATGCGTTTGTGCCGCTTGCACCGTATGTACCGGCGAATACGCCTGTGCCTCAGCACGTGAATACGGCACGCGACTTCCCTGGATTTCCGCGGGATCTGAGGGGAAGTACCGCCGGTACCGCGGTTTACGGAGAAGCGTTGACGTTCTGGGCACACCCAAGAAAGGATGTTCAAATGTGTACGGTTCTTCTAACTCCGTTGAAATTGTGCGCGCCCGGGGACTTTTTAAGACTTGTGTTGTCGTCGCGAGAATGTGCACGTTACTCGAAGCTGGAGACGCTTGTTTCCCTTGCCCCGCAAGGGTTTCACCCCTTCACTACGCGTGCACATTTCAGCGACGATGAATGTGTATGAGTGTGCATCCGAGAGTTTCAGGCATACAACGCGTCCCCAGACATGCCGACGGGAGTCAAGTACGCGAGATCTACGCGTTCTCGAACCCGACAGCGCAACTCGCCGCCGTGACCGTCAAGGGGAGTCTGATGATCGCCCGGCACCCGCGCGGATTACAACGCACCGCCTGGCTCGACTCGCACTTGCTCACACCAGCTCACAGGTGTTCCGTTACCGCTGCGTTACCGCTGGGGTCGGGCCCTACGCAACAAAACCCCCCACTTCCCAATGAAACAAAGGGATGCAGGGGGCTTCACTGTGGCGGTACCGGTGGGATTTGAACCCACGGTGGACTTTCACCCACACAACTTTTCGAGAGTTGTACCTTCGGCCGCTCGGACACGGTACCGGGGACGATTGTAGTCGAGAGCAGGCATCCTTCGCCAACCGAGACGAACGTGGCACCACGGATGCGCGAAGGCGGCCCGGCGTTGTAACCTCAGCGGGTGACAAACGCGAACCAGGTCATCCGAACCGCACTCATCACCACCGTCGCGCTCACGACCGCCGCCGCGCTCTGGGCCACCGGCACCGTTGGCTACAAACGCCTCCGCCATCGCATCGCCGAGAACGCAGCCGCGCTGAACGAAACCCTGCCGATCAACTCCAAGTGGTGGCGAGACCACGCCAAGGAAAAAGGCGAGCTCCTCTACGTCGCAATCGGCGACAGCGCCGCCCAGGGCATCGGTGCCAGCGAACCCAACCGAGGCTATGTCGGCGTACTGGCCGACCACATCCGTCTCGCCACCGGCCGCACGGTGCGCGTCATCAACCTCAGCGTCTCCGGTGCCACCGTCGAGCTCGCCGTGCGCGACCAGCTGCCCCGGTTCGTCAAACTCACCCCCGACATCGTGACCGTCGCCATCGGCGCCAACGACATCGCGCTGTGGGATGCCGCGGTGTTCACCGCCGGCATCCGCGAGGTCTTCTCTGCCCTCCCCGACCACGCCATCGTCGCCGACCTGCCCTGCTTCCACTTTCGGCACAACGAACTCAAGGTCGCCGTCGCGAACGCCATTGTGCGGGAGGTCGCCGCCGAACATGACCTGACCGTCGTACCACTGCACGCCACCACAAAACGGCAGGGATTCCGCAGCATTGCCACGCAGTTCGCCAACGACATGTTCCACCCGAATGACCGCGGTTACCGCATCTGGGCAGAGGCCTTCCTCCCCGCTTTGAGCGTAGACGTGGCCAACCGATTCCCACGACAGCCGTCACCGACGACCCCTCAACAGACACCCGCCGACGGCGACATCACCCAGACGACCGGCCCAGCACCGGTCGGTGTCGGCGGTGCCAGCTAGGCTCGCAGACATGGCCAAACCTGTCTCGAACTTCCGCTGCACGGAGTGCGGCTGGACAACCGTGAAGTGGGCCGGCCGCTGCGGCGAATGCCAGCAATGGGGCACCGTGATGGAGGTCTCAGCATCCACCGGTCTCGCAGCCCGCTCGCTGAAACCCACACTGGTCTCGGGCGACGGTATTGCCCGGCCGATCACCCACGTCGACACCATCGCTGTTGCCCACTGGCCGACCGGCATCGATGAGTTCGATCGCGTTCTCGGCGGCGGGATCGTTCCAGGCGCCGTCATCCTACTGAGCGGAGAACCCGGCGTCGGCAAGTCCACCCTGCTGCTCGAGGTGGCCTCAAAGGCCGCCGGCGCCAAGTCGAGGGTGCTCTACGTCAGCGGCGAAGAATCTGTCAGCCAGGTGCGACTGCGCGCGGAGCGCACGGGCGCGCTCGAGTCCGAACTCTTCCTGGCCGCCGAGACCGATCTCGCCACCATCCTGGGCCAGATCGACGCGATCAAACCAGACCTCGTCATCGTCGACTCCGTACAGACGATTTCGAGTTCCCTCTCCGACGGCATCGCCGGACAGCCCGGCCAAGTGCGGGAGGTGGCGTCCACCCTCATCCGGGTCGCCAAAGACCGCAGCCTGCCGATTCTCCTCGTCGGTCACGTCACGAAAGACGGCACCATCGCCGGGCCGCGACTGCTCGAACACATCGTCGACGTCGTCTGCCAATTCGAAGGAGACCGGCACACCAGCCTGCGTTTTGTGCGCGCACTCAAGAACCGATTCGGGCCGACGGATGAAGTGGGCTGCTTCGAGATGACCGGCGACGGCATCGCAGAGGTCCCAGACCCGAGCGGGCTCTTCCTCAGCCGCGGCTCCGAGCCGATATCCGGCACCTGCGTCACGGTCGCGCTCGAAGGACGACGAGCCATGCCGGTCGAGGTGCAGGCGCTCGTTGCCGACACCTCTGCCCCGAACCCGCGCCGCGTCACCAACGGTGTCGACTCCTCGCGTGTTGCGATGTTGCTTGCCATTCTGGAGCGACGTGCTGAGATTCAGCTCAGCAACAAAGACGTCTATGTCTCCACCGTCGGCGGAGTGCGGCTCACCGAACCTGCTTCCGACCTCGCGATCGCACTGGCGATCGCCTCTGCCGCAAAGAACATGCCCATCGCCCATGACGTCGCCGCATTCGGCGAGATCAGTCTCGCCGGTGAAATCCGCCCGGTCTCAGCCGCGAAGCAGCGAGCCGCCGAAGCCGGACGGCTCGGCTTCCGTACCCTCATTGACGCCTCAAGCGGATCGATCGCCGCCGCGGTCGCTACGGCGCTGAACACAGGCGTGGCCCCTCGCGAGGCCGAACTCGATTCCGCTTTCCCGTAAGCCCGGCGCATCCCCGTGAACCTATAGCGTTCCGGCAGCCTAGGACGTGGCGCCTGTGCCCGGCAGCGGCCCGAGCGCAGCGAGGAGATCGGCGGGCGCGGCCTGCATCACGTGCGGTCCCGCAATGTCGAAGAACACCATCTCGAGCACGCTGCCGTGCACGGTGAGAAACTCGCGCAGCCACTGTGCATCGCAGATCATCACCTGCGGATCAGGCTCGTCAGGAACCATGCGCACATAGTTCTCTGCCGAGGAGAAGAGCAGCAGCATCCGTTTTTCTGATCCTTCGCGACCGAACACGCGAACCTGCCCTGCCTTGCCGTCCACGACGAGCTGTGGCACCACGATCACGTCATTGCGCAGCGCGTAGGCAACGGACGCCACGTCCTGTTTGGCGAGCGCGTCGGCGAGGGCCTCTGAGCGGGGTTCCGGTGTCGATTCAGTCACGGGATCAATTCAATCATCCGGGTGCAACGGATGCCGAGCCGTCACGTGCGCGCTTGGCGAACGCCGATCGGTCGAGTCGGCAGGTCAGTACAGCAGGAACTGCTTCGGGCTGGCCGACTCTATGCCGTCGACGCTCACGGTCAGGTGGTACGAGGCACCACCGGCGGGAACCGCTTCGCGATTCGGTGCATCGCACGTGTCAACCGCTGAGCGGGTGCGGTCCCAGTTGATCGGCGTGGCCGAACTCACCGGAACACCCGGTTCCAGTGTGACCTGTGCATCCACCGGATCCTTCTGGCAGTCGGTTGAGGCCCAGTAGGACTCTTCGCCGCTCGTGATGGTGAACATCTGCGCCCGAGTGCCGGCGTTCAGCACGCACGACGCCTTTCCGGTGTTGGTGAGGGTCAGGGAGAGCTGAGGATTCTGGCCCGGGTCGTAATCGACGGCATCCGTTATCGCCTCCACCTGCACCTTTTTCGGATCGCAGGCCTCACCTTCGACCGCGGTCTCCTCTTCGGGGATGGTGTTGGCCGGGGCATCCGTCGCGCTGGCGTCTGGTGAGTCGGTGTTTGCTGGAACATCGGTCGCCGCACCCGTCGCGGCGGCTCCTGTCGCTCCATTGCTGGAACCGGGCCGGATGACGATGAGAAGAATAACGACCAGAACGGCCAGCAGGCCAAGGCCAACCACGAGACGCCGGCGCCAGTACACTTTGCTGGACTGGGGGCCGACGGGATGCTTGATCGTCGACATGCCCTCAGGGTAGCCATCGAATGCCACAAAGCCCGGCATTTGGGCGGTGGTTCACTCACCGTTCAGCGTGCGCTCAGATTGTGGGTGACGCTGCACGCCCGGTACACAGAAAGAGGATGAATCGGCGCAATCGTCCCCAGAGTAGGACAGACCGCGCGCCCTCAACATGGTGACGCCGGCACCCGGCCCGCAGAGTGAACTCTGCAGGCAACGGATGCCGGCGTCAGGCCGTGCGGACCGGCTACTGCTTCAAGGCGGCAGCTCGGCGACGTGCGAAGAGAAGAGCGCCGCCCAGCAACAGGAGCAACCCGCTACCCGCCAGCCACGGCATCGCGTCTGCACCGGTGTGGGCGAGCCCACCACCAGGCGTCTCACCGGCGGGGTTCGAACCGGGCTCATCCGGTGTCACCGGTGCGGCCAGAACCTCGATCTCGGTCCAGCCGATCACGTTGCCGTCTGCGTCCTGCACCACGATGCGGTGGATGCCGGCCGGCAGGTCTGCCGGAAGCGTCGTGCTGACCATGCCCTGCGCATTCACCTGCAGCCAGCCGCCGAGGTTGATCGGGGTCGAACGCACCCAGACCGAGACGAACTGGCCGGCGTACTGCGCTCCGACATCGATCGTGATCGCCCCGCCAGGCAGGTATGACGCCTTGTCTGTGCTGATCGCGTCCTTCAGGTCGTCAGTCAGCTCGCCTTCGTCGACCGCCACCGGGTCTTCGCCCGGCGCCGTGGCATCGCTCACCGTGAACGGAACCCGCACGACCGTGCCAGACTCCGTCGCCGTCATCTCCAGCGCGCTGGCGGCCGGGGCGTCTTCCGGCACTGTGACGGTGACCGTTGCTGCGCCGGTCTGGTCAACGGATGCCGCGGGAAGAGTCGCCGCACTCCCCTGCCACACCAAGCTGAGCTCCGTGTTCTTCGGCGACCCGAGCGAAGTGAGGTTCAGCGACGACACATTCAGCGTCACCGAATCCCCGGGGGCGACCGCACCTTCCGGGGCGCCGGTCACGGAAGCCTGGGCGGCCGCGAATGACGGCGACAGCGGGCTGTGCTCTGTGATGTACGAGATCCAGGCGTCACGGTCGACGAAACCGGAGTCACGCGTGTTGGTGCCGTTGGTGAACTCGCGGAAGTTGTCGCCTCCGGTGAGCAGGAAGTTGAACGAACCGATGCGGTAGTCCTTCGCCGGGTCGATCTGCACGCCGTCGACCCAGATGCTGGTGATCCGGTCGCCGGCGGGCCGGCTCGCGTCGAATGTGTAGTTCACGTTGTCGGAGAGACCGAGTTGCAGGTACGGACGACTGGGGATGGTGCCGTCTTCGTTGGTCTGCCACTGCTGCTCGAGAACAGTCTTGAACTGAGTGCCGGTGAGCGTTGTGGTCCACAGGTTGTTCAGGAACGGCAGTACTGCGTTCGCCTCCGCGTAGGTGACGATGCCGTCTTCCTGTTCGCCTTCCGATGCCGCGAGCAGCAGGTCGGTTCGCATTCCACCCGGGTTGACGATTCCGATTTCGGCACCGCCTGCGTTCGGGTCTGACAACGACTCGCGCAAGGAGTTTGCCACCAGGGTGCCCATCGTGGATGGCGCCGAACGGTCGTCAGCGCACGGCGCGACATCGTTGGTGCATGCCCGCGTGATATCGGCGGTGACGGAGCCGATCGGCTGGGAGCCGATCTCCTCTGCCGCGGCGAGCGCGGCATCCACGATCGTCTTCACCTCGGCGACGCGCGGGTAGGTCGCAACGAGTTCGGCATCGTACGCCGCGTTGATCTCATCGGCCTGCTCGTCGGTCGCGCCGTCGGGGATGTCCGCGGCCAGTCTGGCCACGTTCTCGTTGGTGACCGTCGTGGTGGCACCGGATGCCGCGTCATAGCTGAGCGTGACGTGACCGATGTTCTCGCCATAGCTGCCCGTCTGCAGTACCGGGCGGGTGACGCCGTCGGCTGCTCCGGGAACCTGTGCGCTCCAGGCGTACTGCTTGTGCGTGTGGCCGGTGAAGATCGCGTCGACCTCTGCAGAGGTCTCGGTGACGATCTGGGCGAAGGCGCTGTCCGTGAGGGCGAGCTCCTGCTCGAGGGTCGCACCGTCAGGGGTGCCTGCGCCTGCGCCCTCGTGGTACTCGGCCACGATGACGTCGGCCTCGCCGTTGTTCTCGTCGCCGTCGGTCAGCTGGGCAGCGACCCGGTTGACGGCTTCGACCGGGTTGCCGAAGTCGAGGGTGGAGATACCGGTCGGGGTGACCAGTGACGGCGTCTCCTCGGTGACGGCGCCGATCACGCCGACCGTGACACCGTCGACCTCGAAGAGCGCGTACTCCTGCAGGGCGGGGGTCGTCGTGTCTTTCTCGTAGACGTTCGCGCCGAGGTAGTCGAACGTTGCTCGCTCTGACACCCGACCAGTGAGATCGGCCAGACCCTGGTCGAACTCGTGGTTGCCGACCGCCGAAGCCTTCAACTCGAGTGCATTCAGCACGTCGATCGTTGGTGCGTCGAGCTGCGACGCAGAGGCGAACAGCGACGCACCGATGTTGTCACCGCTGGAGACGAAGAGGGTGTTGTCCTCGCCACCGGCTGCGCGAAGCTGCTCGATGGTTCCGGCGAACTTGACGGTATTGTCGTCGATCCGACCGTGGAAGTCGTTGATGTTCAACAGGGTGATGTCAACCGGGTCAGCGACACCGTCCAGCTCGAGCCCGACGAGAACCGGGTCGTGGTCAGACGAACGGAACTGGTCAGCCACATAGAAGTCGGTGGCGTTGTAGTTGTGGCGGCTGTACTCCAGCGCGACGGATTCCACGGAGTTGATGTTCCAGACGTCGACATCCGTCACCGTGGCGTCTGCCTCCGGCGAAGCGAAAACGTGGTCGAGCGAACCGACCGACCCTCCGTACGCGTAGGTGTACTCGCCGCTCTTGGCTTCCTGGCTGACGTAGCCCGCCGCCGTGATGATGTCGATCGGGTCTTCCTTGTCGTAGGCGTTGAAGTCGCCAGTGAGGAAGACGCGGTCGATGCCGGTGTCGGTCTTCAGCTTGTCTGCGAAAGCAACAAGTGCCGTGGCCTGCTTGACCCGCGAGGCGTTCGACGCACCCTGGCCGTCGCCCGTGTCGGCGTCTTCCCCTGAACCAGAACCCTTCGACTTGAAGTGGTTGGCGATCGCGAGGAAGCTGCTGTCGTCATCGCCGACCAGCTGGAAGGCCTGAGCAAGCGGCTGGCGGGCGTTGCTGAAGGCGTTCGGGTCATCGAGGATGGTCGAGTCTCCGACCGTCTCCACGGAGTTGGGCTGGTAGATGAACGCGGTGCGGATGACGTCTTCGCTTGCCGGCAGTGCGGCCGGCGACGGCACGAACGCCCAGACGTCACTGCCCGCGTCTGCGTTCAATGCGTCGACGAGATCGGAGAGGGCCTGGTCGCGGTCCTTGTCGAAGTACGCCGAGTTCTCGATCTCCTCGAGCGAGACAACCTGGGAGTCGAGGGCGTTGAGCGCCGTGACGATCTTGTCCTGCTGGCGCTGCAGGTCTTCTTCTTCTGCCGCGCCCCGGGCGTCGCAGCCCCCGCGAACGCCGACCGGGTCACCGGCACGGTCTGCGTAATAGGTGCAGCCGGCGAGCTCATCACCGGTGGTGGAGAAGTAATTCAGCACATTGAACGAGGCGAGACGGATGTCGCCGCCCACGGCTTCTGGCGCCGCCGTGCGGGTGTTCTCAAAGGTGGCAGGCTGCACCGTTGCGGCGTTGTCTGCAACCAGCTCGGTGGTCGGCTGGTACTTCCAGGTGTCGTTGCGGTAGTCGAAGATCACCGGCTGGGTGAATGTCACCGCTGCACCGACACGAACCGGATTGGTCGTCGACAGGTACGGCAGTGGCAAGGCCTGGGTGGACGGGTCTTTCAGGAAGTTGGTAGTGGCTCCGTCGTCGAGCGTGACGGCGAGGGTCGCGTTCGCGGCGGCGGCCTCGATGGCCGGCGCGCCAGGCTCGGCGATGACCGTCGGGTTGATCAGGGGGCTGGTGCCGGCCGCGAGGCCGATCTCACCGTACTTGTTGGTGTTGTAGTTGTCGGTGACGGTGAAGTCGCCCTGGGGTGCGACAAGCATGCCCTCGAGCGCCTCACGTTCGGCGGCCGCTGCCGGCAGACCGGTGACGGCGGGTGCCGGCGCCGTGACCGACTCTTCGATCGGCACCACGCCGGTGGCGGCAGCAAGGTTGATCTCGGTCATGCCGTAGAACTCGACGACCGTTCCGGTCACCTCGACGTAGTCGCCGACAGCGACAGTCGTGGCAAGCGAACCCGCGTAAACGAAGATGCCATCGGATGCCACGTGGGAGGCGTCGATCGCGCCACCCGTGCCTGGGGTCTGGATGTAGAAGCCGTTGAAGCCGCCTGTCGGATAGTTGGCGGTGACAACACCGACCGTCTTCACTGCCTTGTCTACGAGGGGGCTCGCGTCGCCCGCGCCCTGGATGTCGGCGATGGCCGTGGTGTCGGTGGGCGGGTCGACCGGTGGGTCAACGGGCGGGTCAACCGGTTCGGAAGTCTCACCGGCGGCGTTGGTGGGGGTGATCGTTTCGGAGAGCGTGAAGTCTGCACCGTTGTTGTCGGTGTCGACGGCGTCAGTGCGGTTCAGGGATGTTGTGACCGATGCGGCGGAGGCGACGACGCCCTCAAAGGTGTTCGACGTTCCATAACCGAGCACGTCCACGACGCCGTCGGCGCCGACCAGGGAACCGACGGCGGGGGCGGCCAGGGCGTCCGGCTGGCTGGCCAGGAAGAGAGTTCCGGCACTGCCTGAGAAGGAGAAAGTGAGTGTCGCGTCTGGTGTCGGGAGTGCCGCGCCGTTTGCAGCGTTCGAGGTCCCCTGCACGAGGAAGTGTGCTCCGGCGGCAATCGTTCCAGCCAGCGGCAGCACTCCGGTCGGATTCGCTGTTCCACCGGCCGAGCGGTACTGGAGTGACATCCCACCGAGGTCGATGTCAGCATCGGTCGGATTGTAGAGCTCGACGAACTTGTTCAGGAAGGTGGCGCCCGAGCTACCACCATTCAGATACGCCTCATTGATGACGATGCCGGTGCCGTCGGTGCTGGCCTGGGCGGGAAGAGCGACGATCGGAGCGAGGGCGAGGCCCATTCCGATGAGGGAAGCAAAAGCCAGCTTGGAACGGCTTCGGGAGGCGGGTGACATAGTTCTCCTCGTGAATTTACTATCGGCGATGATGGCAACGTTAGAGAGGCTAGCCACCATTCAGGGGTCGCAGAAGTGAACGGGGAGGAAACTTGTGGTCGCTGCTCAGATGAGCAGTAGACGCGCAAACTACCCCCACATGAGCGGCACCCCTTCGGGTACCCTACGTTTGCTCAGCGCAGCCGGTCAGGCCAGTCGTTTGACCATGCGGGTGTTGCCGAGCGTGTTCTGTTTCACCCGGGCCAGGTCGAGGAACTCCGCAACACCGTCGTCAGTCGAGCGAACAAGTTCGGCGTATACCGTCGGGTCGACCGTCTCCGATCCCATGTCTTCGAAGCCGTGCCTGGTGAAGAATGGCACCTCGAAAGTGAGGCAGAAGAGTCGGCTGAGGCCGAGGTCGAGCGCATCGGACTCGAGGTGGTCGAGCAGCGTGTGCCCGACGCCCCTCCCCAGCCATTCTTGCGCCACCGCGAGAGTGCGCACCTCGCCCAGGTCTTCCCACATCACGTGCAGGGCGCCGCAGCCGACCAGTCGGCCGGCGGCATCCGTTGCCACCCGAAACTCCTGAACGGCCTCGTAGAAGACGACAGTCTCCTTGCCGAGCAGGATTCGTTGCTGCACGAGGGGTTCGACCAGTTGTTTGATGCCCGAAACATCGCTGGTGCGCGCGCGGCGCACCGTGTACTGCGGAACACCCGCCTCCTGCTGGTTCACGTGCTGCGCCTCTCTCGTGTCGCTGTTTTGCTCGAAACCACCAGTCTAGGGATACCGTTCGACGGAGATTTTCGTAGATCGGGCCGATCTCTGGCCGATATCGCCCGATTCGAGCAAAATCTCCGTCGAATGGTTGGGGGCGGTTGAATGCCACGCACCGAGAGGGGAGACTGGCAGCATGGTTCAGGCGCAGGATGGCGATCAGGAAACGACGGATGCGTCCGTACGGCGAGCATCCGATCCGTCCGATCCGCCTCTTCAGTCGGTTCTCCCGAACTTTGACCGGATGTCGCGTTCCTCTTTTCGCAAAGGGACGGTCAGCCGGCGCCGCATCGTTCGGGCGGCGATCGTGTTCGTTGAGCTTGCGGTCGTCATTGCGGTGATCCTGATCGGCGCCACCTGGCTCGCATCCCGGTAGGTGAGCGAACGCGAAAGGGCCCGGCGGGTGACCGCCGGGCCCTTTCGTGTGATGCGTCTGGAGCTACTCGCCGCTGACGGCGAGGTCGGGCGTCACCGCACCGGTGCCGATCGCAGCCGTCGCGTTGACGCCGACCGACACAGCGTGCTCGCGTGCCGTCGTCGTGAAGACGAGTTCGCCGTTCTGGAAGTCGACGAGCACGTGGTCGCCGGCGTTCAGTTCGCCGTGCAGGATCTTCTCCGACAGGCCGTCCTCCACCTCGCGCTGGATCGCGCGACGCAGCGGGCGGGCACCGAGCGTCGGATCGAAGCCGACCTCGATCAGGTGCTCCTTGGCGGGCTTCGTCAACTCGACGGTCATGTCGCGGTCGAGCATCCGCTCGCTCAGTCGCTTGATGAACAGGTCGACGATCTGCAGCAGTTCGGGCTTCGACAGCTGCGGGAACACGATGATCTCATCGACACGGTTCAGGAACTCGGGCTTGAAGTGCTTCTTCAGCTCCTCGTTTACCTTGCCTCGCATCCGGTCGTAGCCGGTCGACGAGTCACCCTCGAGCTGGAATCCGACGGGGCCGCCGCTGATGTCCTTGGTGCCGAGGTTCGTGGTCATGATGATCACGGTGTTCTTGAAGTCGACGACGCGACCCTGGCCATCCGTCAACCGGCCCTCTTCCAGAATCTGGAGGAGCGAGTTGAAAATGTCGGGGTGGGCCTTCTCGATCTCGTCGAACAGCACAACGCTGAACGGCTTGCGGCGCACCTTCTCGGTGAGCTGGCCGCCTTCTTCGAAGCCGACGAACCCTGGAGGGGCACCGAACAAGCGTGAGACGGTGTGCTTCTCGCCATACTCACTCATGTCGAGCGAGATCATGGCGGCCTCGTCGTCAAAGAGGAACTCGGCGAGCGCCTTGGCCAGCTCGGTCTTGCCGACGCCGGTGGGGCCGGCAAACACGAACGAACCGCTCGGGCGCTTCGGGTCCTTCAGGCCGGCACGGGTGCGCCGGATGGTCTTGGCAAGCGCCGAAATGGCCTCTTCCTGACCGATGACACGCTGGTGCAGGGACTTCTCCATGAAGACGAGTCGACTCGACTCCTCCTCGGTGAGCTTGAAGACGGGGATGCCGGTGGCCTGCGCCAACACCTCGGCGATCAGTCCTTCGTCGACGACCGCTGTGGTCTTGACATCGCCGGACTTCCACTGCTTCTCGAGGCGCAGTCGCTCGCCGAGGAGGGTCTTCTCCTCGTCGCGCAGGCTGGCGGCCTTCTCGAAGTCCTGGTCTTCGATCGCGGTTTCCTTGGCAGCGCGCACCACGGCGATCTTCTCGTCGAACTCGCGCAGCTCGGGCGGGCTCGACAGGATCGACAGGCGCAGGCGGGCGCCCGCCTCGTCGATCAGGTCGATCGCCTTGTCAGGCAGGAACCGGTCTGACACGTAGCGGTCGGCGAGATTTGCGGCTGCAACCAGCGCGCCATCCGTGATTGACACCTTGTGGTGGGCCTCGTACCGGTCACGCAGCCCCTTGAGGATGTTGATGGTGTGTGGCAGCGACGGCTCAGCGACCTGGATCGGCTGGAACCGGCGCTCGAGCGCGGCATCCTTCTCGAAGTGCTTGCGGTATTCGTCGATCGTGGTCGCACCGATGGTCTGCAGTTCACCGCGGGCCAGCAACGGCTTCAGGATGCTGGCAGCGTCGATTGCGCCCTCGGCCGCACCGGCTCCGACGAGGGTGTGGATCTCGTCGATGAAGACGATGATGTCTCCACGGGTGCGGATCTCCTTGGTGACCTTCTTCAGTCGCTCTTCGAAGTCACCGCGGTAGCGGCTGCCGGCGATGAGCGAACCGAGGTCGAGCGAGTAGAGCTGCTTGTCCTTCAGCGTCTCCGGCACATCGCCCTTGACGATGGCCTGCGCCAGGCCCTCGACGACGGCGGTCTTGCCGACGCCGGGCTCGCCGATCAGCACGGGGTTGTTCTTGGAGCGGCGGGAGAGGATCTGCATGACCCGCTCGATCTCCTTCTCGCGCCCGATGACCGGGTCGAGCTTGCTGTCGCGGGCGGCCTGGGTGAGGTTGCGGCCGAACTGGTCGAGGATCTGGCTGCCAGCCTGTGTGCCGGTCTGCTCGTTCGCGCCGACCTGCACCTGCTCCTTGCCCTGGTAGCCGGAGAGCAGCTGGATGACCTGCTGGCGCACCTTGTTGAGGTCTGCGCCGAGCTTGATCAGCACCTGGGCGGCAACGCCTTCACCCTCGCGGATCAGGCCGAGGAGGATGTGCTCTGTACCGATGTAGTTGTGGCCGAGCTGCAGCGCCTCGCGGAGGCTCAGCTCGAGCACCTTCTTGGCGCGCGGGGTGAACGGGATGTGACCCGTCGGCTGCTGCTGACCCTGGCCGATGATGTCTTGCACCTGCTCGCGCACAGCGTCGAGCGAGATGCCGAGCGACTCGAGCGCCTTCGCGGCGACGCCCTCACCCTCGTGGATCAGCCCGAGCAAAATGTGCTCAGTACCGATGTAGTTGTGGTTGAGCATCTTGGCCTCTTCCTGGGCCAAAACGACAACGCGGCGAGCTCTGTCGGTAAATCTCTCAAACATGTGATTACTCCCTTGGCGCCAGGGCAAGTTATGACGCCGATACAAAGAGAGTAACCAGCGAATGCTGGGATCCATGCCTCTGTTCGCTGGCGGCGTGACAGTTCTGGCGCGCGCCCGCTCTGCTCTGCCGACCGTGGCGTCGACGAGGATGTCGCCTGACGAGCGGCGCGTGTCGCCGATTGCGCCCGTGATCGCCGAAGGGCGGGCGTTTCTGGGAGCAAATGGCGATTGTGGATGGCGTGGCGCGGCTGTCGAGCTGTCCCGCGAGTTGGCGGCGCTAGGCGACGCAACTGACCAGCACCATGACGGCACCTGCGATGATCTTGAGCACGCCGTCGATCGCCCAGAAGACCCGGAAGTCGACCTGCTTCGAGCGCAACCCGATCCACGCGTTGACCATGCATACCACGGCGAGCAGAGCACAGATGAGTCCGTGGCTCGCGCCGAGAATAAGGAAGTGGGCGCCGACGATGAACAGCATCCACATCCAGAAATCGCGGGAGTCCAGGTCGGGGAACTTCCGCACCACCACGCTGACCAGGTAGCCCTCGACCAGGAACGCCAGCCCGAGCACCACCCACTGCCAGATCGCCGGAGACGGCAGGCCGGCGAAGATCAGCTTCGTCGCTCCCCCGACCGCCATGATCAGGATGCCGGCCGCAGCTCCCGCAATCAGCCAGACGATGCGCCACTTGCGACTGCCGAACGCGCCGACCAGGATGCCGAGGCCGATGACCGCGAGGAACGCGCCGCCGCCACGCATGAGGGGAAAGATCTCCGGCGAGTTCGTCAGGATGTCCACGCGTTAGATCCTGACAGTTCTGCACCGCGGCCGCACGACGCCCGCACCGCCACCGCCGCCGAAATCACCCTCGCGGCGGCGAGAACTCCCCCGTTCTAGCGAGCCCGTTCATCGCGAATCGCCGTTTGCGCTCAGAATCGCTGGAGGACCGGCGACTCTGGGCAGGAGAGGCGATTGTGGGCGAGCTACTGCCGCTGACTGATCCGAAAGCCATCCTCGAGGGCCACGAGGAACACGAAAGGCGCGAAACGGCCGTCACGGCTAGGCTGCTGGCGTGAGCAATCTTGAGACCGAACCCCGCGAGCAGCTCTCCGTTGACGAACCGGAATCTTCACGTTCAGGCGGCGTGCAGATCCTCCTTCCCCGAGACGTTCCACTCGGCGGCCCACGCGCCATGACGGTGAGGCGCACACTCCCCCAGCGCACCCGCTCCCTCATCGGCGCCTGGTGCTTCGTGGACCACTACGGTCCGGATGACATGACCGGTCCTGGAATGAACGTTCCGCCGCATCCGCACACCGGCCTGCAGACCGTGAGCTGGCTGTTCGCCGGCGAGATTGAGCACCGGGATTCAACCGGGTCGCATGCGCTTGTGCGACCCGGCGAGCTGAACCTGATGACCGCGGGTGCCGGCATCCAGCACTCAGAGGTCTCCACCGGCGCAGCATCCGTTTTGCACGGCGCCCAGCTCTGGACCGCCCTCCCTGACCGTCACCGTCATACCGCGCCCTTTTTCGAACGCTACGTGCCGCCGGTGATCGAGTACGGCAGCACCAGAGTGAGCGTCTTTCTCGGCAGCCTGCTCGGGCAGCACTCCCCCGCCACCACGTTCAGCCCGCTCGTCGGTGCTCAGCTCGATCTGCGAGCGAACACCACCGTCGTGATCCCCGTCGATGTTTCCTTCGAACACGGGATACTCGTCGACACCGGCACCGTCAGCCTGGATGGCGAGGCGGTACCAGAACACGCAATCGGCTACCGCCCGACCGGTGCCGTGCAACTTGAGGTGGCAAGCGGCGATGCGCCCGCACGACTACTGCTGATCGGTGGCGAACCACTCGGCGAGCAGATCGTGATGTGGTGGAACTTCATCGGCCGCACCCACGACGAGGTGGTCGCCTACCGCGCCGCCTGGCAGTCAGAGGTGATCGAGGCAACGGATTCCGCCGGCCGATTCGGCGCCGTCAGCGGCTACGTTGGGGCACCGCTGCCCGCTCCCGTGCTGCCGAACGTACGGCTGAAGCCCCGCGACTGACGTTCTCCCGCGATCCCGTCGCACACCGCGGCATCCGTCATCTCACTGCCTGACGCCGCCGGACACCGGACTCCAGCTGAACGGACCTGACCCTGCCTACCGCCTCGGCGGAACCAGGGAATCGCCCGCTGGCACCCGGCGCACCAGCCGCTGCACCATCAGCGTCAGCACGCCGCCGATCAGGATCGCCACGAAGTTGATGCCGAGCTGGGCGAGCGAGCCGACGATCTCGTACTGGACGTCCAAGGCGATCGCGGCTGCAGCGTTCGCCGCCGCCGGGATCGTGGTGACCGAGATCGCCACCCCGACCAGTCCGCCAGACTTGGTCGTGGTGAGCGAAAGAACCCCGGCGATGCCGGCGAGCGCTCCGACGAACCAAGACGTTCCATCCGGTATCCAGATGAAGTCGAGGTTCGGGCGTTCGCCTGTGAGCAAAGAGTCGTCTGCGACCCCCGCCCACTGCAACACGAGCGTCGACACGACGGTCGCCGCGATTCCCGCCCCGAACCCGACGACGAGCGCGAGGAGTGCGCTACCCACGATACGAGGGCGGCGGCGCACGATGCCGACACAGAGGGCGGCGACCGGGCCGAAGTCCGGGCCGACGACCATCGCCCCGACGATGAGGATCGGCTGGTCGAAGAGCACCCCGACCCCTGCGATCATCGTCGCAACGCACATGAGCACCACATAGGAAACCGACAGGCGGGTCTCCTCTCCGCTGCGCTGCTCGACGCCTTCCCAGATCACGGCATCATCACCGATCCCCGGCGACGCCTTCTCTGCTTTCTCTGCTGCATCAGAGAACGAGTAGTTGACCTCTTCCACGGCGATAGAGCCTCGTTTTTCGACACCCATCTCGCGCAAGACATCGAGGAGGGGATCGACCCCTTCCCTCGCCACGTCGAAAAGCAGAACGTCTCCGCTCGGGCTCACCGCGGCATCCGTCATCACGATCAGATTTGTGACTGACCGGTCACCCTGAAGGGAGGCCAGCACCTCCGCACTGAGGTCGGAGGGCACGATGATCCGGAAGTGCAGCACGTATGCAGTCTGTCCGACCCGCGGTCACGGGTGCGGGAGCATCCCCGGCGAGGCGGCGTCTTTCACCTGCAGCGCTATTGAACAGCCGAGGTGAGCCGAGCGAGGTTGTCGAGGATCGTCGAGCGCAACGGCTGGCGCATCCACTCGTCGAGGGTGAGCTCACGGCTGTCTGCGCGATAGCCGTCTTCGACGCGGCGAAGGTCGGCCACGAACGTCTGCCCGCGCACCATCAGCGACACCTCGAAGTTGAGGCTGAACGAGCGCATGTCCATGTTGCTCGAACCGATCACGGCGATGTCATCGTCGATCGTGAAGTGCTTGGCGTGCAGGATGTACGGCGCCTTGTACATGTAGATCTTGACGCCGGCACGCAGCAGTTCCTCGTAGTAGGAGCGCTGCGCGTGATAGACAAGCGGCTGGTCGCCGATCTCGGAGACGAAGAGTTCGACGTGCAGCCCGCGCTGGGTCGCCGTGGTGATCGCGTACATGATCGACTCGTCTGGCACGAAGTACGGGCTGGTGATGATGATGCGCTCCTGGGCGTAGTACAACAGCGCCAGGAACAATCGCAGGTTGTTCTCGCCCTTGAAACCCGGCCCACTCGGCACGATTTGGCAGTCGAGGGCGTTCGGAATCTCTTTCGGGTGCATCGGCTCGATGTCGCGGGTGAGCAGCTCGTCTGTCTCGCTGTACCAGTCGGTGATGAAGATGGCGTTGAGTCCGGCGACGATCGGACCTTCGACGCGGGTCATCAGGTCTTTCCATTTCAGGCCGCGACGGATGTTGGACTTCATGTTGTACGTGCGGTCGATGATGTTCTGCGACCCCATGAAGCCGACGGCGCCGTCGACAATGAGGAGCTTGCGGTGGTTGCGCAGGTCTGGGCGCTGCCATTTGCCCTTGAACGGCTGCAGCGGGAGCATCAGTTCCCACTTCACACCCGACTTCGTCAGCCGGCGGAGCGTCTTGCGGTATCCAGGTTTACGCATCGACTGGATGTGGTCGAGGAGAACCCTCACCGTCACGCCGCGCTTGACCGCACGCTCCAGTGCGTCGAAGAACGGGCCGGTGGTCTTGTCGAGCGAGAGGATGTAGAACTCGACGTGTACGTACTTGCGAGCGGTATCGATGTCCGCGATCATCGCGTCGAAGGTTCCGGTGTAATCGCCGAGGAGCGTGGCTGAGTTGTCGCCGACGAGCGGCATCGCACCGAGGTTACGGTTGAGTTCGACGACCGATTCCAGCCACGGCGGCCACGGGTGGTCGCGGCGCACGCGCTCCATGCCCTCTGTGCTGTCGAGGATGAACTCGTTAATTTCGTCCTGCATCTCGAGGCGTCGTTTCGGCAGCGTGCGGAAGCCGATGAGCAGGAACAGCAGCGCGCCGAGGAACGGCACGAAGAAGATCGTCAGCAGCCAGGCCAGACCAGAGGTGGGGCGTCGGTTGCGAGGGACGACGATGATTGCGACGATGCGGATGACAAAGTCAACGAGTAGCGCGACCAGGATGATGATGGCCGTGACATCGATGCCGGTCATTCGGTCTAGGTAACCGGTTTGTCGATGTGCGCCTCAAGCCCGAGACGTGCGCGCTCTTCGGCTTCCATGCGGGCATAGACCTTCCGTTCGGTGCGGTCAGCACGCAGGATCGAGCGCATGATCATCCAGAAGATCAGCCCGACCAGGACGGTCGGCGCCAGCGACCACAACGCGTTAGCCCAGAAGTTGTCCATAACTTACATAGGATACGCGGTATTCGCGCGCTGCGCCGCCCAGCTGCTCTGCGCCGGTCGCCAATGGAGGAAGTAGCACTCATGAGAGCGGGATCCGTCCTCCGTTCGAGCACGGATGCACAATCCATCCTCCGTAGCGCGACCGGGCGGGCGATCGCCGGCTATCGCACGGCGACAGGTCGGCCGCTCGCGAGAATGGTGCGGATGACCTCGATGCACAGCGGCATCCGCTCGAGAACCTGCTTGTAGCGAAATCGGTGCCAGCGATATCCCAGGAGGATGAGCTCCGCATCCCGACTGGTGTCTTCGTCCCTGTCGGCTTCCTCGTCGTGCCACTCGGCGCTGTCGAGTTCGATCACGAGCCAGCCATCGATCAAGACATCGACGTGGCCGACACGCGTCACGTGCACCTGTATCTGCACGTTCCATCCTTCCGCCTCAGCGGCGACACGGAGGAGCGTCTCCAGTCCCGACTGTGCGTTTCCTCGAACTCGGGACTTGAGCCGGCGCAAGCGTCGCGGGAGAACGTCGAAGAGCTCAGCCAGTTGCGCAGGTCTCAGCAAACCCTTGTTCAGCGCGCTGTCGAAGGAGGCGATCACATCTGCTTCTTCTCCGATCCTCGCGAACTGCACGAGCGAGTCGGCGACAGACATCCGCCAGTTTCTGTCGCTGTGGTTGGGAAAGCGTTCGCGCACCCACAATCGGTGTTCACCTGAGCGGAGCGGGTCGGTGCGCGGGGAATGCTGCGGCATACCGACCCACAGACCTGCGGTGCGGGTGACCCACACTCCGTGGTCGGCGAGCGCTGACGCTGCTGCGAGCCGTCCGCCGAGTGCGGCCGAACGCAGTGCCGAGGGGCTCGCTCCAGGGTGGGCCAGCCAAGTCCGACCGATGGGGAAGAGCTTCCGGTCGACAATGAGGCGCCCG
This sequence comes from Glaciibacter superstes DSM 21135, assembly GCF_000421145.1. GTDB lineage: Bacteria > Actinomycetota > Actinomycetes > Actinomycetales > Microbacteriaceae > Cryobacterium > Cryobacterium superstes. The sequence continues at coordinate 108,580 of NZ_ATWH01000001.1, forward strand.
AGATCGCTCCGTGAATAGCCAAGCTCACACAGTTGCGAACGCCGAGCCAGGTTGCCGAAGCGGATCATGTCGTGGCCAATTATGCGCAGCATCCGACGATTCTGTCCGGATGCGGTGTTGGCCAGGCTCAGCCTGCCCACAATTGTGGAAAGCGTCGACGTGAGCCGTCTGTGGAGGAAGCGACTCAGAGTAGGAAAAGTCTCGCGTGAGAGCGCGATCCATCCAACGCGCAGAATCTCCTACGCAGCGCATGGCTGACACAGCGCGCGGCTGGCAAGGCGCTCAGGCGTGGCATGTTGGTGAGGCGCGTGGGCAGCTAGTTGGTGAGGATGCCGTAGAGCCCGGTGCCGATGAAGTACAGCGCGATCCCGAGAGTGACCACCCACATCACGATGCGCGTCGTCGACGGGCCCTGCTTGCCATCCTTGCCGTTTTTCTTCGGGTTGCCCGGCTCGAGTTCATCCTTCGGGAGAAAGCTCATCACGGCCTACTTGACCAGGGGGAACAGGATCGTCTCACGGATGCCCAGGCCGGTCAGGGCCATCAGCAACCGGTCGATTCCCATACCCATACCGCCGGTGGGGGGCATGCCGTATTCCAGCGCCTTCAGGAACTCCTCATCGAGGCGCATCGCCTCGGGGTCTCCCCCGGCGGCCAGTCTCGCCTGCTCGACGAACCGTTCGCGCTGCACAACAGGGTCGACCAGCTCGGAGTAACCGGTGCCGAGTTCGAAGCCGCGGATGTAGAGGTCCCACTTCTCGACGACGCCGTCGATGGAGCGGTGCCCGCGCACCAGCGGGCTGGTGTCGAGCGGGAAGTCCATGACGAAGGTCGGGCGCACCAGGTCGCCCTTCACGAAGTGCTCCCACAGTTCCTCGACGTACTTGCCGTGGATCGGGTGATCGATCTCGAGCCCCTCACGATCGGCGAGCGCACTGAGCTCGGCCAGCGGAGTCTCCGGGGTGAAGGCGGTGTCGGCGGCTGCGTTCAGACTGTCGTACATGCTGATCCGATCCCACTCACCGCCCAGGTCGTACTCCGTGCCGTCTGCCCAGGTCACCGTATGCGACCCAGAGACCGCGAGCGCGGCATCCTGGATCAGCTTCTGGGTCAGGTCGGCGATCGAGTTGTAGTCGCCGTAGGCCTCGTATGCCTCAAGCATCGCGAACTCGGGCGAGTGGGTGGAGTCTGCGCCCTCGTTGCGGAAGTTGCGGTTGATCTCGTACACCCGGTCAATACCGCCGACGACGGCGCGCTTGAGAAACAGCTCCGGCGCAATGCGCAGGTACAGCTCGGTGTCGAAGGCGTTGCTGTGGGTGGCGAACGGGCGAGCGGATGCCCCGCCATGCATGACCTGCAACATCGGCGTTTCGATCTCGAGGAACCCGAGACCGGTGAAGGTCGACCGCAGGCTCGCGACGGCGTGCGAGCGCGCGATGACGTTGCGGCGTGCCTGATCGCGCGCGATCAGGTCGAGGTACCGGCTTCGAACCCGGGTTTCTTCGCTGAGCTCGGTGTGCAGGTTGGGGAGCGGAAGGATCGCCTTCGCGGCGATCTGCCATTCGCTGACCATGACCGACAGCTCGCCGCGACGTGAGGAGATGACCTCACCGGAGACGAAGAGGTGGTCGCCGAGGTCTACGAGATCCTTCCACCGACCGAGGGACTCCTCGCCCACTTCTCCGAGCGACACCATGGCCTGGATGCGACTGCCGTCGCCGGCCTGCAGGCTCGCGAAGCAGAGCTTTCCGGTGTTGCGCAGGTGCACCACCCTGCCGGCCAGCCCCACCGTGACTCCAGTGGTGGAATCGGTCTCGAGGTCGCTGAACCGCTCGCGCACCGCGGGAATGGTGTCCGTCACGGGCACCGACACCGGGTACGCCCCACCACCAGGGTTGGCGGCAGAGGCGTTCAGTCTGTCGCGCTTAGCCAGCCGCACCGTCTTCTGCTCGGATTCTTCGGATTGCGCAGAGTCTTCAGATTGAGCAGAGGCCTCTGCCTCCGTCGCAGCGCTGACCGCACCGAGGTCGGGAGCCAGGGCTGGTGCGTCGTGATTCTCGGTCATACTTCTCCGTTGGCCGGAATCGAGCGGACACTGCCGTCGGTTCCGGTTCGTGTTGGGGCTAGTTGCTGTGGACTGGTTATTCGTGAGGTGCTGCTGCTGCTGGGGTGAGGTCGAGTTCGGCGTTGTCGATCAGCCTTGTGGTACCGACGGTCGCGGCCACCAGCATCCTGGCCGGCCCGCGATGGTCGCCTTCGACCGGCAGGAATGTCGCCGGGTCGACGGCTTCGAGATAGTCCAGCTTAACCAACGGTTGCTGAGCGATCAGTGCGCGTGCCGCTTCGATGGCAGCATTCGCACCGTTCGAGGCGACGGATGCCGCGGCCACGAGACCGGCGGATAAGGCGCGTGCGCCCTCGCGCTGCGCATCGTCGAGGTACGTGTTCCGGCTGGAGAGCGCGAGCCCACCTGGTTCGCGTACGGTCTCGACGACCTCGACCGACACCTCCAGGTTGAGCTCGGTGGCCATGCGCTGCACGAGGAAGACCTGCTGGGCGTCCTTCTGGCCGAACATCACCACGTCAGGGGTGACGATGTTCAGGAGTTTCGCGACAACCGTGAGCATCCCGTCGAAGTGATCGGGGCGGGCCGCACCTTCGTAGAGTGTTCCGACGTGACCGGCGGAGACCCTGGTCTCCGTCTTTCCGCCTGGGTACATCTCTCGAGCGCTCGGCGCGAAGACCAGCGACACGCCCAGCACGGCGAGCGCTTCGACGTCGGATTCGAGCGTTCTCGGGTAGGTGCCGAGATCTTCGCCTGCATTGAACTGCAGCGGGTTCACGAAGATCGACACGACGACGATGTCACCGAGTTCTCTGGCGCGCTTGACCAGAGCGAGGTGGCCGTCATGGAGTGCGCCCATCGTCGGCACCAGGATGACGTTCACGTCGCCGCCGACCGCGGCAGAGTGCTGCCGGGCGAGGCAAAGTTGGTCGCGCAGCCCGGCGATGGTGGTCACGACGTCGGGGCGCGCATCGATGCTGTTCTCGAGCGTGCCGTTGGGTGGCGCGCCGTTGCCGCGGGCTCGGTTTGAATGCGCAGCGTGCGCAGCGGGGGTTGAGTGCAGGTCGGTCACTGGTTCTCCGGGTCGGTCGGGTGCACAGGAGGGGTTTCGCCGGCGCCGCCGGTTTCGGCCAGGTCAGCGAGGAGGGACAGGTCGATGGCATCCGGGCTGGCGCGGGAAAGAGCGTCTTCCATGGCGGAACGCACCAGTGGCCCGATCACGGCGCCCGGGCTCTCAACGCCGATGCGCTCGAGGATTGCGGAGGCCTGTTCGATGATCGAGGAGGAGAACGCGGTCGCTGTCTCGATGGCTTCGGCGTAACTCTCGCGATCTTCTTCGGCGACGATCACCGGCTCGCCCCCCATCTCGACAACGAGCGCCTGGCCGATGGGAAGCACCGGGGTGGGCGCTGTGACGGCGAAATAGCTGGCCGCCAGCCGCGGGAGATCCATGCTTGTGCCGGTGAACGTCATCGCCGGATGAATGGCGAGGGGAATGGCGCCACCGGCAAGGGCGGGTGCCAGCACGCTCGTTCCGAACCGCGCAGAGGTATGCAGAACCAGCTGCCCTGGGCGCCACGTGCCGGTGGCAGCGAGCCCGGCAACCAGACTGGCGAGTTCGTGGTCTGGCACGGCGAGGATCACCAGTTCGCTGCGCTCGACGATCTGAGGCACGGTCAGTACGGGCACCGCAGGGAGGATTGCCTCTGCACGATCTCGGCTCGCGTGGGAGATGGCGGAGATTCCGATGACGGCGTGGCCGGCTCCCGCGAGAGCGGCACCGAGGATCGGGCCGACCCGGCCGGCTCCCACGATTCCGACGCCCAGGCGCCCCGGCCGCGCGGTCACGGTGTCGGCCGTTCGTCAGGCACCGGCTCGTCGGATGCCGTAGGAACGGCGGCAGCGTACCCATTCCAGCGATGGCTGGTGTCGAGGTTCGCCGACTCGACGGCGCCGGCACTCACGCGCTCGAGCAGGCGCGAAGCCTCATCGACGTCGACGACGCTGAGCGACGCGCTGACCGGTCCGGTAACCGTGTGCAGGCGCGCGGAGGCGAGCCGCAGCATCCGTTGGATGGGACCCTGCTCGATGCCGACGCTTTGCAGCCTCGCCAGCGGAACCAGGATCAGGTCGCGGGAGATGACGCCGCGACGAAGCACCGCCACCCCGTCAGAGACCGTGTAGCCGGTGCGGCGCCAGGTGAACGGGCGCAGCCAGATCGCACGGCGCGGGGCATTGGTGAAGCCGTCGTCGCCGCCCGGTGAGATCATGCCGCGTTCGATCAACGATTGCTGCGCCTGGCCGCCGTACTCGGGGAGGATCAGCTCAAGCACCTTGCCGACGTCGGCGCGAGTGCCGACCGGGAGGGTGGTCGTCGAGGCCTGCCCGGCCGCGCCCTGGTTGGTCGAGTGACCGGCCTTGTTGATGCGGATCTGCCACCAGCCGAATGGCCGCCAGATCAGCGGCTGGGAAACCTGGATGGCGTGGATGCGTCCGGGCGGGAGCGTCTCATTGCTCGTTGAGAGCAGCCCGAAACCGACGCGCACACCGTCAGTGGTGCCGGCAATGCTGTATCGCAGCGACTTCGTGAAGCGGGAGATGTAGTAACCGATGCTGGCGATAACGCCGGGGAAGATGGCGAACAGGATCCAGCCGGTGGCGCCCGTGGAGAAGGCGATGACCAGCCCGATGACGGCGAGGACCACAAACACCGTGAAGCCGCTGAACACTATCGAGCCGATCAGTCTGGCCGGCGGGATCGTGACGACGGACTCCGGCGGAGCTGCGTCTGGGTCGAGTTCAGGGGCCAGGAAGTCGTGCACACGGTCGGTGGCGAATCCACCGATTCCGGATGCCGCTGCCGCGACCCTGCCTCCGGTGGCGTTGGGTTCGCCGGCGCCAACTGCGTCTGGCGCGACGGAACCGTCGGCGATTGTCTGGTCGGCGATTGTCTGGTCGGCGCCGACCTGCGCGGCACCTGCCTGCCCGGTGCCGATCTGGCTGCCGGCCTGCCCACGGACTGTTGCCGAGTCATCCGGCCGTCTGGCGCCAGAGGCGAGTCGCAGGATGTCACGGCGCAGGTCATCCGCCAGCGACGATTTCAGGTAGGCGAGCTGCACGTTCGCATCCTGACCGGCGACGCTGACTTCGAGTTTTGCCGCGCCGATCAGGCGGGGGATCAGCGAACGCACGATGTTGACGCCCTGGATTCGGTCGAGCCGCGCCTTGCGGTTCGACCGGAAAAGCAGCCCGCTTCGCACCTCGACCGCTTCCTTATTCACTCGGAAGGTGTGCATGCGCCAGCCGAAGTAGAAGGCGACCAGGATGAGCACAAGCACCGCGGCGATGGCGAGTAGCACCCAGCCGACAGTGCCGCTCTCGTAGATGCGGTCGATCGGGTCGCCGCCGTAGCGAGGCACGTTGAAGAAGAACTCAAGCAGTCGCTCGCGCAGGTTCGCGATCACGAAGCCGAGGATGGCGAACACGAAGATGCCGCCGCGTAGCAACGGCGTAGCCGGGTGCAACCGGTGCCATTCACCATCTGCGAGTGATGACTCGGGGAGCCGCGTCATCGCGCCCGCCGGCGGTGTGCCGTCGGGAGGAACGTCGGACTGCCCGGGTGCGGGCTCCTGGCTCACAGTCCCGCCCGGCGGCTTTCGGCCAGTTCGACGAGTCGGTCGCGAAGACCATCGGCCTCGGATTCCGGCAAGCCGGGGATCGACACACCAGTCGATGCGGCCGCCGTAACAAATTTGAGATCGGCGAGGCCGAGCCAGCGCGCAACCGGACCGCGCGTGATGTCGACCAGCTGCATCCGTCCGTATGGCACGGACACAAACCGCTGGAACATGATGCCGCGCCGAAAGAGCAGGTCATCTGCACGCAGCTGATAGCCGATCGAACGCACGCGGCGAGGCTCGAGCACCACCGTCACGAGGCAGATGAGCACGATCGCCCCGCCCACCCAGGCGGCCCATAGCTGATCCCAGACCAGCCACATGACGCAGGTGATCGCTGCGACGACGAGCGTGAAGATAATGGTTCCGACAATCTCGACGACCAGATACTTCGGAGAAACGCGCTTCCACTCGCCGACGTTCGGCAGGTTGAGGCGCCCGTCGGCTTGGGTCTGCTGCCCAGCACTGTTCTGTTCAGCACTGTTCTGTTCAGCACTGTTCTGTTCAGACACGTGCTTCTCCCGGCTCCTGGTTGTCATCATCGGGCGGCAGCGTGCAGAAGTGCTCCGCAACCAAGCCCCCGGCGAGAAGCGCCGCTGCTCCGAGCGCAGCACCGATCGCCAACCATAACGATGCTACTGCCGGCACCACCGACCTGGTGAGGATGTACGCCACGATGCCGAGCGCTGCGCCGAAAAGCAGCATCCCTGCGAGACTGCAGGCCTTCGCCAGCACGGCGATCCGCATGGCAACGAACGGGTCGATCCGCCTCTTGCCGCTGCTCTTGGTCATCTGCCGGATCGGCCACGCGAAAAGCACAACGATCACGCCAATTGCCAGGAGCGTGACCGGCAACGTCACTGGCGGCACAAAAATAGGGGCACCGGATGCTGCGGCCGCGAGTTCGAGCAGGAAACCGACCACGAGCCCCAGAAGCCCAATCGCGATGAGTGGTGTCGGATGCGAGCGCTTCATCGGCCACCGCCACTGGTCGACTCCGGGTTTGCTGACGCCGGGTGCGCCGACGCAGGGTGCGCTGACGCCGCGGGTGCTGTCGGCACGGTTGCCGGCGTGTGCGGGGTAACGGTGTTCTCGATCTGGCCGAGCAGGTCGGCGACCGGGCCTCGGCCGGTAAGCGCGGCGTCTGGGTCGAGCTGGAGCCACGGCGCGAGAACGAAGTCGCGCTCGGCGGCCCGCGGGTGCGGGAGCGTGAGCGTGAGTCGGTCGTCATTCTGCACGATATCGCCAAAGCTCACGATGTCGATGTCAAGGGTGCGGTCGCCCCAGCGTTCGGTGCGAACGCGGCCGTGCTGGTTCTCGATGCCATTGACCGCGTCGAGTAGCGCGTCGGGTTCGCCCTGGTAGCGCACGGTGACCACCATGTTGAGGTAGGCGGGGGCATCGTGATCGACGCCGGTGAGTTTCACGGCAGCCGATTCGAAGACCGCGGAGACGCCGGTGAGCTCGAGGCCGGCGAGCTCGGCGATGTTCCGCACAGCGTCGGCAAGGGTGCGTTCGCGGTCGCCGAGGTTGCTGCCGAGCGCGAGCACGGCATCCGTGCCCTGATCGTCGGCGTGAAAGGACGCAATACGCGCCGTTTCGGCCGGCTGCGTTTCGGCCGCATGGCGAGCACTTTGTGACCCCCCAGGCGGCTGCGGCAGCGGCCGGGCGGGCAGCGGCCGGGCGGGCAGCGGCCGGGCGGGCTGCGACGGGGCAGGAGCCGAGGCTGGTGCCATCCGCACGTTGGGTTTAGGGATCGGACTCATGCCCGACCCTGACCGGCACGATCGCATACGGCACGACCCTGTACGGCACGATCGCGTACGATCTGCACCGCGACATCCGTGAACGGCACCTCGATGGGCGCCTGCGGCTTGTGCACGGTGACTTGCACCCGCTGGGCCGCAGCGTGGGCGAGTACAACCGCGGCGATGCGCTCAGCGACCGTTTCGATCAGGTCGACGGGGTCACGGCGCACGGCGTCGGCGACCTCAATGGCGAGCTCACCGTAGTGGATGGTCTCTGCGACGTCGTCACTGCCGGCGGGCCCCGCGAGGTCGAGCCAGACGGTGACGTCGATCACGAAGTCCTGGCCGTTCTCACGCTCGAAGTCATAGACACCGTGGTGCGCGTTGACTCGCAGCCCGGTGAGGGTGATCGAGTCGTTACTGATCGAGTCGTTGCTGACGGCATCGGTACTGATCGGCTGCGTGCCGAGGTCGCTGGTCATGGTTCCATTCTCGCGGACTCTGCGGACTCTGCGGACTCTGCGGCGCGTGCCGATTCCACTTCGTTCACCACGGCGAGCGCGGTTCGGGTTGCCGCCACGTCATGCACCCGAACCGCCCAGGCACCGGCCTGCGCTGCGAGCACGCTGACCACCGCCGTCGGCAGGTCACGATCAGCCAGCGTCGCACCCACCGGAAGCACGTCGGCCAGGAATCGCTTTCGGGACGCCCCGACCATGACCGGGAGGCCGAGTTCGTCGAACGCGCCGAGATGGGCGAGCACTCTCCAGTTGTGACCGGCGTTCTTGGCAAACCCCAGCCCGGGGTCGAGCACGAGCTGTTCGCGCGAGATTCCGGCAGCGCTGAGCGCGTCGACCCTGGCGGCCAGCTCGTTCCGCACCTCTGCGACCACATCGTCGTAGACGGCAAGCGCGTCCATCTCGTGGGCGTGTCCCCGCCAGTGCATGGCGATATAGGTCAGCCCGGTTGCGGCGACGACGGATGCCATGGCCGGGTCGGCGAGGCCGCCAGAGACGTCGTTGATGATGGTCGCGCCTGCCTTCGTCGCAGCGAGGGCCGTTTCGGAGTTGAGGGTGTCGACACTCACGACGATGCCCTGCCTGGCGAGTTCCGTGATGACCGGCAGCACGCGCGCTTGCTCGTCGGCGGGCGACACCCGCGTCGCACCCGGCCTGGTGGACTCACCGCCGACGTCGATGATGTCTGCTCCCTGCTCGTGCAATTCGAGCGCGTGCTCGATCGCGGCATCCGTCGAAGCCCAACTGCCGCCGTCGCTGAAAGAGTCAGGGGTGACGTTCAGCACGCCCATGATCAGCGTCATGACGGGGACCCAGTCGAGCTGGTCGCACCGCCGCCGCGAGCGTCGGCACTCCCGCTTTCGGCGCTCCGGTTGTCGGCACTCAGTCCAGCACCGATCAGCGTCATCACCTCTGCCCTGGCGACCGGGTCGGTGTATGCCCCGCGGGTCGCCATCGTGACCGTTGAACTGGATCTCTGTCGCGACCCGCGTGACACGACGCAGCCGTGCACGGCGTCGAGTACCACGAGTACTCCCAGCGGCTCAAGACCGGTCTGGAGTGCGTCTGCGATCTCTTCGGTGAGGCGTTCCTGCATCTGCGGTCGGGCGGCGAGGGTCTCGATGACGGCAGGCAGTCGGCCGAGACCGACCACTCGGTCGTTCGGGAGATAGGCGACGTGTGCCGTGCCGAGGAACGGCAGCAGGTGGTGCTCGCACATCGACCGGAAGGCAATGTCGCGCAGCAGCACCAGTTCGCCGGTGTGATCGCCGACCGGAACGGTGCCCCGAAGCTCATCGAGCGGGTCAGCCTCGAGCCCTCCGAAGAACTCCGCATACGCCTCGGCCACGCGCCGCGGGGTCGACTCGAGTCCTGGCCGACCGGGGTCTTCGCCGATCGCAGCGAGTAGCTCGGCAACGGCTGCTTCGATGCGCGCCTGGTCGACTGCCACGCGCTCGCCTAAGCGGTCGCCGGCCGCGGGTTGCGGGCTGGTGCGCGCTTCGGCTTCTCTTCCGCTCCTCCACTGGAGATTCCGCCGTCGACCGCTCCCTCGTCGATGGGCGCTTTCGGCGCCGGCATCTCGATCGGGGGCAGGTCGGAAACCGGGCGGTTCTCGCTGGAGAGCCACTGCGCACGCGGCGGCAGCTTCTCGATGTCCTTGAAGAGGTCTGCCAGGGCGTGCTGGTCGAGAGTCTCGTGCTCGAGCAGTTCGGCGGCCAGTCGGTCGAGCATCGCGCGGTTCTTGTTCAGAACTTCGTAGGCCTCATCGTGAGCGGCCTCGAGGAGCTCGCGCACCTCGGTGTCGACGCGCTCTGCGAGTCTTTCGGAGTAGTCGCGCTGGTGTCCCATGTCGCGACCGAGGAATACCTCGCCGGAGGACTGGCCCAGCTTCAGCGGGCCGACGGTTGCGCTCATGCCGAACTCAGTGACCATCTTCCGGGCGGTACCGGTGGCCTTCTCGATGTCGTTCGATGCGCCGGTGGTCGGGTCGTGGAAGATGATCTCTTCTGCGACGCGCCCACCCATGGCGTAGGCAAGCTGATCGAGGAGCTCGTTGCGCGAGACCGAGTAGCGGTCTTCGAGCGGCATGACCATCGTGTACCCGAGGGCGCGGCCGCGAGGCAGGATTGTGATCTTGGTGACCGGGTCGGTGTTGTTCATCGCCGACGCCACGAGCGCGTGACCACCCTCGTGGTAGGCGGTGATCAGCTTCTCCTTGTCACGCATGACGCGGGTGCGCTTCTGCGGACCGGCCATGACGCGGTCGACCGCCTCATCGAGTGCGCGGTTGTCGATCAGCTGCGCGTTCGAGCGTGCGGTCAGCAGCGCGGCCTCGTTCAGCACGTTGGCCAGGTCTGCTCCGGTGAACCCGGGGGTCTTGCGGGCGAGCACTTCGAGGTCGACGCCGTGCGCCATCGGCTTGCCCTTCGAGTGCACCTCAAGGATCTTCTTGCGGCCGAGCATGTCGGGGGCGTCGACGCCGATCTGGCGGTCGAAGCGGCCGGGACGCAGCAGTGCGGGGTCGAGGATGTCAGGGCGGTTGGTGGCGGCGATCAGGATGACGTTCGTCTTGACGTCGAAGCCGTCCATTTCGACCAACAGCTGGTTGAGCGTCTGTTCGCGCTCATCGTGTCCGCCGCCCATGCCGGCGCCGCGGTGACGGCCGACGGCATCGATCTCGTCGACGAAGATGATGGCGGGCGAGTTCTCCTTGGCCTGCTGGAACAGGTCGCGAACACGGCTGGCACCGACACCAACGAACATCTCGACGAAGTCGGAACCGGAAATGGAATAGAACGGAACGTTGGCTTCACCGGCGACGGCGCGCGCGAGCAGGGTCTTACCGGTTCCGGGAGGGCCGTACAGCAGCACACCCTTTGGAATGCGCGCTCCGACCGCCTGGAACCTGGCCGGCTCCTGAAGGAAGTCCTTGATCTCGTGAAGTTCTTCGATCGCCTCGTCTGCACCGGCGACATCCGCGAACGTCACCTGTGGAGTTTCCTTGGTGACCAGTTTCGCCTTGGACTTGCCGAACTGCATGACCTTGTTGCCGCCGCCCTGCATGCCGGAGAGCATAAACCAGAAGAACGCGCCGATCAGCAGCAGCGGAAGCAGGAACCCGAGCATGGAGAGGAACCAGTTGTCCTGGGGAACCTCGTCGGTGTACCCGTCTTTCGGCGAGGCATTCGTCACGGCTTCGACGACTTCGGTGCCACGCGGCGCGACGTAGTAGAACTGCACCTGCTCGCCGTATTCCTTGTCGGCCTTGGCGAGTTTCAGGTCGACGCGTTGCTCGCCGTCGACGATGGTGGCCTCGGCGACCTTCCCGTCTTTGAGGAACCCGAGCCCTTCCTGGGTGGAGACCTCACGGAATCCCGACATGGTGATCAGGCTCGACCCGATCCACACGGCGATGACGGCAAGCACAATGTAAAGGATGGGTCCGCGCAGCAGCTTCTTGACGTTCATGGTGCTCACAGGCTACCGCGCGCGTACTGGAGGAATGCCGTGTGTTCGCTGCAGGCTGTATGCACGGAGCTAACTACGAGTAAACGTGCGGTGCCAGCACCCCGACCGACCGCAGGTTGCGGTACTTCTCCGCGTAGTCGAGGCCGTATCCGACGACAAACTGGTTGGGGATGTCGAATCCGACGTACTTGACGTCGATCTCGACCCTGGCGGCATCGGGCTTCCGCAGCAGTGCACAGATTTCAACGGATGCCGGACCGCGCGAGTTCAGGTTCGACAGCAGCCACGACAGGGTGAGGCCAGAGTCGATGATGTCCTCGACGATGAGCACGTTGCGACCGGTGAGGTCGGTGTCGAGGTCTTTGAGGATGCGCACGACGCCGCTGGAGGTCGTGCCTGAGCCGTAGGAGCTGACCGCCATCCAGTCCATCGTGATCGGATGGGTGAGTTCGCGTGCCAGGTCGGCCATCACCATCACGGCGCCCTTCAGGACCCCAACCAGAAGCAGGTCTTTACCCGCGTAATCGGCCTCGATTCGGCGGGAGAGCTCCGCGAGCTTCGCGTGGATGGCCTCCTCTTCGATCAGGATCTCGGTGAGGTCGCCGTCAATGTCGCGAGGTTCCATGGGAGCGGGGCGTTCCTTTGCTCAAGGTGAATTCGGCGCAGGTGTTTCAGCAGCAGTGAAGAGTAGCTTTCCGTTCTGCCGTTCAACTCTAACCCCTGGCAGGTCGAGCGCCTTCTGGCCGTGCCAGTCGGTGATCAGCCGTGCGACAGCGAGCGTGTGCACGCGTTCGAGCGACACGCCGAATTCGCTTTCGACCACAAAACGGATGACGCGTTGCCGGAGCGCTGGCGGGTTCGCTTCGAGCGCCAGGGCCGACACGGCGATGCCGGCCTCTGCGGGTTCGCAGATCTCCTCGATGAACTCCTGCACGAGCTCATCGAGCGCCTGGGAGTCTTCGCGCAGCTGCTCAGCCGTGCGAGCGAGGGCCTCTGCCACACCCGGTCCGAGGTCGCGCTCGAGTGTCGGCAGCGTGCTCTGGCGCACGCGCACCCTGGTGTAGCGAGGGTCGTCGTTCTGCGGGTCGTTCCACGGTTCGAGGCCCGAATCGACGCAGAACTGCCGGGTTTGGGCGCGACGGATGCCGAGCATCGGCCGCAGGTACGTTCCGTTCACCGCTGCCATGCCCTGCATGCTCGCAGCGCCAGAACCTCGTGCGAGGCCGAGCAGCACCGTCTCGGCCTGATCGTCGAGCGTGTGTCCCAGGAGCACGGCGGCGGCCCCGGTTTCGGCCCGAGCTGCTTCGAGCGCGGCGTAGCGCGCTGTGCGCGCGGCCGCCTCAGGCCCGTCGGCTCCCGGTGCCTCATTGACGGTGACCGTTCTGACGAGCACCGGATCGAGCCCGAGTTCGCGGGCGTGCCTCGCAGCCATTGCCGCGACATCCGTCGACCCTGTCTGCAGCCGGTGGTCGACGATCACCGCACCGGCCCTGATGCCCGCCCGCGGTGCCTCGAACGCGGTCGCGGCCGCGAGGGCGAGGGAATCTGCTCCATCGCTGAGTGCGACCAACACCAGCCCACCTCGCCCCACAAGCAGTTCCCGCACGGCGCGGCGCACGTCGGCGATGGCCGGCGTCAGGCGCGGGCGTCGTTCAGAGTCCATCCAGTAACGTTATCCGCAGACTTCGAATGCGGACTTGCGAATGCAGACTTCGTGCAACCGAACGTGAACAAGGAGAGTGTGACCATGGCCGAATACGATGCCGTCATCGAGATTCCGCGGGGCAGCCGCAACAAGTATGAGATCGACCATGAGACCGGTCGGGTCTACCTGGACCGGGTGCTCTACACCAGCTTCGTCTACCCCACCGACTACGGCTACTTCGAGAACACGCTGGGGCTCGACGGAGACCCGGTCGACGTGCTCGTGCTGCTCGACTACCCGCTGTTCCCTGGCGTCGGCGTCTCGGTGCGTCCCGTCGGTGTGTTCAACATGACGGATGACGGCGGCTCAGACGCGAAGGTCATCGGCGTGCCGGCCGGCGACCCGCGTTGGGATCACATCCAGGACGTGAACGACATCCCTGAGTTCACCCGCAAGGAGATCGAGCACTTCTTCGAGCATTACAAGGACCTCGAGCCGAACAAGTGGGTCAAGACCGAGGGCTGGGGCGACGCCGCTGAAGCCGACCAGATCATCCGTGACGGCATCGCGAAGCTGGCCGAAGAGGGTCACGAGTAGGTCAGGACCCTTCACCGAGGGCCCCATGGACACGTTCCGTGGGGCCTTTCGCGTGTCAACCGGCGGTTGGGATCAGCCCGACGGGCGCCCGACGTATGGCGCCACGTCGCTCCAGCTCCAGATGCTGTGGATGCGTACGGGCTTGCCGTAGTCGGGGGCCTCGAGAATCTGGCCGCCGCCCATATAGATCGCAACGTGGTAGTAGTCGTAGCCGCTCGACCAGAACACCAGATCGCCGACCTGAGCCTGCGAGAACGGCACCAGCCGGCCCTGGTTGGCCATGGTGTAATACTGGTTGGTCGCAGAGTGGGTACCGATGTAGATTCCGGCCGCAGCGTATGACGCCTTGGTCAGGCCGGAGCAGTCCCAGTAATCGGGTCCCATGCCGCCGAGGTCGTACGGCTTGCCCAGTTGTGCCCGCGCGAAGCCGATGGCCACGTCGACGGCGTTGCCGTTGGGCGCGGGCGCCGGTCCGGGGTCTGGAGCAGGTGCCGGAGCTGCGCCGCCGCCACCGCCGCCACCACCGCTCGGAGGCGGGGGAGGTGCCGGCTGATTCGCCTGCGCTTCGGCAAGACGCCTGGCGGCCTCGGCCGCGTCAACGCCCTCCTGGAAGCCGCGCTCGGCTTCTGCGGTGGTGTCCTTGAGCAGGGCGAGCTGCCCATAGAGCTCATTCGACTTCTTCTGCTGGGTCTCGACCGCCGTCTGGGCAGCCTGGGCGGCCGTCTTGGCCTCCTCGAACTTCGCTTTCGATTCGACGCTCAGGCGCTCGCGCTCAGCTTTCGCCGACGCTGCCTGCTTGCCGAGCGACTCCGCAGTGTTCTTGTCCTGCACCGCCTGGCGGTAGATAGTCTCGGACTGTTCGCTGAGTTTGCTGGCTGTTCCGAGCTGATGCAGCAGGTCTTCAGCGCTGTTGCCGTTGAGGAAGAGGTTGAGCGAGATGTCCTGTGAGCCAGTCTTGGCGAGGTGCGCTGCGATCAGGCCGGCCCGCATTTTCGAGGTGTCGGCTTTGACCCTGGCGGCATCCGCCTGCTTGGTCAGGCTGGCTTCGCGTGCTGCAGCTGCGTCGAACTGGTCCTGGGCGACCCGGTAGGCCTCTGCGGCGATCTTGGAAGTTTTCGAGGCCTCTTCCGCGGCGCTCTGAAGACCGGCCAGGAGCTGGGTGATCTTTTCGATCTCCGCCTGCTTAGTGGCCTCGTTTTGCTTGGCCTTCTGCACGTCGTCCCAGCTGGGGTAGCCGGACTCCGCGAACGCGGCAGGGACAACGCCGACGGTTGCGGTCATCGCTCCAACGGCGACCGCTGCGAACAGTGTGGCGGGTTTGACCCTCGAAAGCGGTCGGGTCTTGTTCTCAGCCAAGTGGGGCTCCTCTATCGGCCATGAATGGGAACGGGTTGATCCGGGATCCGCCCTGGAACACCTCGAAGTGCAAGTGGCAACCGGTCGACGCACCCGTGGTCCCGGAGCTGGCGATGTTCTGTCCGACGTCGACCCACTGGCCATTGGCCACGAAGATGCCGCCGTCACGGATGTGTGCGTAGCCGGTGCGGATACCGTCGCCGTGGTCGATCTGCACCCAGTTGCCGTAGGTGCCATTCCGCCCTGAGTAGACGACGGTGCCCGCTCGTGCGGCGTAGATCGGCGATGAACAGCCGGTGCCGATGTCTGCTCCGTAGTGGAAGCCACCACTGCAGCTGCCGCTGCAGATGACCTGGCGCGGGCCGTAGCCATCCGTGATGCGCCCGCTGGCAGGCACCGCCCAGCCCTGGTCGCTGATGTAGCCGCCGCCGAGGCCCGGACCTGCGCCCCCGCCGCCGGCACGCGCCGCCTCTTCTGCAGCCTTCTTCTTACGTTCGGCTTCGCCGACTTCGTAGGCGGCGGTGGTCGTGGCCAGTGCGTCTTGCATGAAGGCGAGCTGTGCTTCGAGAAGGATGCTCTTGGCCTGGGAGTCTGCGAGCGCTGCTGCCGCTGCATCAGCGGCCGCCTGGGCTGCGACGAGTGCCTCTTCAGCGGCGATGCGCAGGGTCTCGCGCTCTGCCTGGGCAATCTTCGCCTGGTCACCGAGGGACTGCGCCGTGTTGGTGGCGGACTTGGCCTGAACGTAGATGTCGCTGCTGCGTTCGACGAGTTTAGACATGCTGCCGAGCTTGGAGAGGAGTGCATCCGCTCCCTTGCCGCTTCCTTCGCCGTCGAGGAAGAGATTGACGCTCAAGTCGGTGCCGCCGGTGCGGTAGAGCTGAGCGGCGAGCTGGCCTGCCTGCTTGGTTGCGGCATCCGCTGTCGCCTTGCTGGCGTCGGCCTGCGTTTGCAGATCGTTTGCGCGACGGGTCGCGTCGTCGAACTTCTGCTGCGCGATCTCGAGTTCCTGACCGCGGGCCACGGCTGCCGCCTCGGTTTCCTGCACCTGAATCTGGAGGTTGGAGATCAGGGCCCGGATCTGGTCGACCTGGGCCGTGGCCGCCGCGGAGTTCGCCTTGGCGGCCTGAACGTCTCCCCAGCTCGGGTATTCGGCTGCCTGCGCGGGGCTGACCGGGCTCGCCAGTGTCAGGGCGAGGGCGAGTGCGGCGACAAAAGCGGTCGCACCGGACAGGCGACGACGACGGATGCCGGTTGCGCGAGGCACCCGCATTCTGGCGAGGCTCGTGCGTACTCCGCGTGCGATCGCGGTTTCCGTGCGACTCATAACTCCCCGATCGGACACTCGTTAAACACACCTGTCACAGTGTTAACACTGTTCACAGTAACAACAGGCGCACCAATTGGCCAGTGTCGTTCCCGAATGTAACCCGACACGGGTGCGGTTACCGGGCCATTCGCCGTAGGTCGCGAGATTCACCCCCGGTCGTGGCACGCGGCGCGGCCGCTCACGCCCCTCTTCCGCTGTCACCCCGTCCCTGTCACTGTCCCCGACCCGCCCGATTCGGCTCCTCACTGGCCGGGTGAAGCGCCGATTCGGGCCGGTCGGCGGCTACGCGAGGCCTGCGGCATCCGTTTGCGGCGCGAATTTGGGATTCGTAAGATCTGCCCTTATGCTTATGCGTCGGAAGTCATGTGGTTTGTGACCTCACGGCCCCATCGTTTAGCGGCCTAGGACGGCGCCCTTTCACGGCGTTAACACGGGTTCGAATCCCGTTGGGGTCACACATAATTGAATATGCACCACTCAATGTGAAATAGTTTTACATCGAGGCCCTGTAGCGCAGTTGGTTAGCGCGCCGCCCTGTCACGGCGGAGGTCGCCGGTTCAAGTCCGGTCAGGGTCGCCAGGCTGGAGCCCTTCTGAGAGGAAGGGCTTTTGCCTTAGAAAGCGGCTTTTCTTGAAGCCCGTTTTCGGCTCTGTAGCTCAGTTGGTAGAGCGTTCGACTGAAAATCGAGAGGTCACGGGATCGACGCCCGTCGGAGCCACGAAACCCCCGCATAGCTTCTACATTGCGGGGGTTTTTTATTTCCCTGGTCAGAGGCTGTTTCTAGGACGCGCGTTCCGCACCCGTTCACAGTTGAGCGATGACCGGTCCACACTCAGAAGTGCTCAAGCGGCGTCGTTTGACCACATTTTGACCACATTCGCTGCAGCGCCCAGGTCAAGTGCAGCAGCAACGGCGTCCAGGTCGTCGTCGAACAGGTCAGCGTAGACGTCGAGCGTCATCGCTGCGGATGCGTGCCCGAGCATGCGTTGCACCGCCTTGACGTTGGCACCGGCCGACACCGCGAGCGATGCTGCAGTGTGGCGAAGGTCGTGCGGCGTGATCTTCGGAAAGTCGGGTTCCATTGCCTGCACCGCCTTCAACGCCGGATCGAATTTTCGGTTCCGGAAGTTGCCGCCCCGCAGCACTGCGCCCTCGTGAGTTGTGAATACCAGGTCCTCCCCCTGCTTTCCACCGGATCGCGCCTGCAACGGCTTAACGAGGAAGTCGGGGAACGGCACGGACCGCCGTTCATGGCTCTTCGGCGTTCCCCAGACCAGTTGTCCGCGGGTCTCGGCAACAGCTTCGCGAACTTCTACTCGACGGCGGGGCAGATCGATGCAGTTCACGCGGAGTGCCGCCATCTCTCCCCACCGAAGACCGGTGTAGGCGAGAAAGAGGATGACGTCCTCGTATCCGCCGCAAGCTCGGGCGAGTTCGAAAGCTTGGTCGTGATCGAGGTAACCGCGCCGCTCTCGCTTGATACGAGGGAGTCGGATGTCGTCGGATGCGTTGGACAGCAGGCGCCCGTCGCGAATCGAGTACTTCAGGACGCCGGAGAGCGCCAGGAGGATCTGCCGGACGGTCGACGGCGCCAGGGTCTTGGTGAGTGCGTTCACCCACGCCTGAACGTCTCCGTGGGCGACGTCTGCAAGTCGAACCTTTCCCCATCGAGGCAGAACATGCTTTTCGAGTGAATGGCGGTAGCCAGACAGCGTCGTTTGTTTGAGCTGCAGTTGAGAGGCCAGCCACTCTCTCGCCATCTCTCCAATGGTGACTCTTGAGCGTGTTGGATCGAGCCAGTCACCTCTGAGTTTGGAAACTTCAACAGTCGCGAGAAATTGGTCGGCGTCGCGCTTTGTCTTGAATCCCCGCTTGGTCGTTTGCGAGCGGTCCGGCTTGCGATATCGAACCCGGTAGCGCCGGCCACTCGATGCCTCATATGGTTCGACAGTTCCCACGGGTTCTCCTTCAAGCGAATGGCCGACCCTCTCCGGCCTTCCTCCGATCCTGACCTGAGCTGAAGCACTTTTAGCCGTCGAACGTTCGATTTTCGCGTGGTCACTACAAGACGTGCATTGGGCGCTACTTCCGCTACATCCGAGACATCCGAGTCGTTCCGCGGATCGCGAATGCAACACGTAGCGGAGTCGTCCAATACAGTCCCCCGCTATCCCTGCCGTGCGTCGGTTGTCGAGGCAAGATGCTTACCGCAGTCGCGACAATCCAACTTGGGAGTAGAGATGCCAGCTAACCAGAAGCGCGGGACGTTCCCGAAGATATCGATCGACGTTGATGCGAAAGAGCAAGGCATGGCCGTCGGCCAGATGGTGCCCTTGCTCTACGCCTTTCCCGCGTCCGACGACAGCCCCGAGATTGCCTTTCTGCAATGCGCCCGATGCGCGACCACCCTGGTCAACCCTGTGTCGGTGCGGGTAACGACTTCAGGTGGGCCGCGCATCGACTCTCACGTCGATGTCGACATCAAAACAGGCAAGGCCATCCGCAGGAGCGCTCCAATCGGTGAATACGCGGGGGCAGCAGCAGATCGAGAGGCGACAGTCCTCGTCTACTTTCAATGTGAATCCGGCCACGGTTTCGTCATCGACTTCTTCAAGCACAAGGGATATTGTCCGACCAACGTCTACACATGGGACCTGCCTGAATAACCGCTCGGATCACTTCCGGCTGAAAGCGTCCGGAACTCAACGAATCTCAGTCGGGCCGATTACTAGGCTCCGGGCGGTTCCTGACCGTCACGGATTCTCAGCGGGGGTAAGTCTTCCACGATGGCCACTGTCTTGACGCTGACTGTGACGATCCGCTTCAGCAGGTTGAGGATGTACTCCGGGTCGTCGTGCTCGGTCGCCCAATCGTTGGGGTCATTGACGATGCCACTGTCTTTGTCCGTCTTCACGCGGTAACGCTCGATGATCCATTCGATCGCAGACCGGGAACCGAGCATGTACTCGTGCGCCTTTTCCGGAATTCCAGAAAGCGTGATCACGTCGTTGTAGCGAATCGTCGACTTATCCCAGGCGCCGGCCTTGCCGCCGAACCGCATCTTCTCGACGCGGAGACTCGCCCCGGGCGGCCGCACTTCCTGCAGCGGGTACGGCTCGACCTCCTCGTATTCCAGGTGCAGCTCAGCGAGAGACTTACCAGCTTTCGTGAATGCCCAAAAATCGACGACAGAGCCAAGTTTCGGAATGCGCGGAAGCATCTTTTTTAAATCGGCCGCGTAGCTCGTGCGGTAGTCCGGCGAGTGCAACAGCCCGTATACGAAGAAGTAGATGTCGTCTTTCTCAACCTCGGCGTCATACAGATTGCGGTACTCGTCAAGGATCTGGTCGGTTACGTTGTCGACGCGCTTGTAGGGCTCCGACACCTCGAAGAGGTCAAGCTCCGCTTCACCGCCGCGAGCTTCGTAGGTGTAGCGCGGGAAGAATTGTCCGCTCCCTGAGCCCCATAGCGCCAAATCCGGAATGTCGTGAACCATAAGCAATGAGAAATGGTGACCCGCACCAGCTGCCGTCACGTAGAAGCCGAGGTTCTCTTGCGTCGCCGTCGGGTACATTCGAGGCAACTGCGCACGTTCGTGATTCAGAAGGGGAGCAAAGTAGACGTTCTGCTTGTTGAACGGGCGATACGCCGACAATGTCATCTTGTTCGGAACGAAGTCGAGCTTCGTGCCTTTATTCAATGCGGCGCGCAGACTACGTGCCCAGCTAATACGCGTTGAATCCTTGTCGACAAAGTCGTCGACCGATTCCCGCTTGTCGCTACCTGTCCAGCGGTCAACCTCCGAATTGTAAACAGCGATCATGCGCTCGACGTTGCTAGCGGCTGCCTCGCGCGAGCAGTTGTATACCCATGCGTCACGGTTAGTTTGGAGTCCAGCCGAGTGAGTTGTGAATATTGCTTGGTGAGGCGCAGCCTTGTCCCCAATCGAGGGGAATGTTCCAAACGTGTCATTTCGCTGATTGAGCCAGTCACCCGCTGCATTCGGTGTGAGTGGCACCCACGGCACGCCGTCGATACTTCCATACTCAGTGACGAGCGTTAGCTTTTGTTCGCGGGTAAGGTAGTCACCGATGTCGCGATAGTGCAGCAATCCGTATTCGTCGGCATCAGGATTCTTCACCAAAACCGAGATGGCAACAGTAGCGCGGCTACCTTCTCCGAACACGCCGTCCTTTTCTTTACGCCGTTGCTCCCCCGATGTGCGAGCGTTACCCCGCAGATTGAAGACGAATAGCGAGCTGAACTCCTCCGAGAGACTCTTTCGAAGCCCGTCCGCTGTATTGCCGTCGAGGAAGCCACCGTTGGAGACAAACGCGACCACGCCACGATCCTTGATGCGGTCGCTGGCCCAGCGAATTGCTCGGATGTACGAGTCGTAGAGGCTGTTCTTATTCTGAGCCGTCGACTTCGCCGCGTAGGTGGCCGAGATCCGAGCATCGAGAAATGGGTACTTGAGATTCTGGTTGTTATCGTTCGCGCTGTCTTGACCCGACGAGTACGGAGGGTTTCCGACGATCACGCGAATGTCGAGAGCGTTCTGTGCTTTCACGCGTTCATTGTTGTCGCCGAAGATGCCGCGATCATCGTAGCGGTCGTTGTCTTCGGAAGTTTGAAAAGTGTCGGTGAGCACGATACCCGGGAACGGCTCGTATCCCTCGACGCCATAACTCTCTGCGTGTGCTCCCCCTGTCTCTTTGACCAGTCCGTGGAAGGTCTCCTCGATGTTCACCGCGGCCACATAGTACGCAAGCAACACGATCTCGTTGGCGTGCAACTCGTGCCGGTACTTCCGCACCAGGTCACGGGGCTTGATCAGCCCGGACTGCAGCAACCTGACGATGAACGTGCCCGTGCCGGTGAACGGGTCGAGCACGTGCACGCCCTCGTCGGACAGCGTGGCACCGAACTCTGAACGCAGCACATCGTCGGCACTTTTGAGGATGAAGTCGACGATCTCATTTGGGGTGTAGACGATGCCGAGTCGCTCATGGGTGTCCTTGAATGCACCTGAAAAGAACTTCTCATAGAGACGCTTGATAGTGGTTTGTTTACCAGCGGCGTCTTTGATACCTTCCACGCTGGTACGCACGCTCGCATAGAAGGATTCGAGCTCGTCCGTTTCGGTCTGCAGGTTGCTGCCTTCGAGTGCGTCGACCATGCGCTGCATCACTTGGGATACCGGGTTATGGGCGCTGAAGGAGTAATCCTTGAACAGTGCTTCGAACACCGGTTCGGTGATCAGGTGTTGAGAGAGCATCTCGATAGCATCTGCTTCGCTGATGGACGGGTTCAGGTTGTCCTGCAAACCGCCCACGAACGACTCGAACTCGGTGCGGATGTGCTCGTCGGATCCCTGTACCAAGCTTGCGATGCGAATCCGTTGACGTCGGGCGATGTCGGCGACGTCGCGCGCCCAGTTCTCCCAGTAATCGCGTTCGCCCACTTTGTCGACGATCTTCGCGTAGATTGCCTCCCGCCAGTCCGCACCGATTGTTGACCAGTCCATCGGCACCGCGACGGCGTCCGGCCCGTCAGCGCCGCCTTGACTCTCCCCGTCCCAGGGGTCCCGCACGTCGATGACCTGGAGTTGGTCATCGCTTCGGCCGTTGAGATCGAGCTGCTCGATCTTTGCCTCGAAACGCTCGTCGTGGGCACGAAGCGCCCGCAACACTTCCCACACCACCTTGTATTTGGTGTTGTCGTTCAGAGCCTGTTCTGGCGTCTTATCGGCCGAAACAGCGATCGGCAGGATGATATAGCCGTAGTCCTTGCCCTCCACCTTGCGCATCACGCGCCCCACGCTCTGGACAACGTCAACCTGGCTGTCACGGGAATTGAGGAAAATCACCGCGTCGAGCGCCGGCACATCAACGCCTTCGCTCAGACAGCGGGCGTTCGTGAGTATGCGGCAGAGGTTGTCTTCGGGGTCGGTGTCCGCCTTCAGCCAGTCCAGCATTTCGTTGCGGATCATCACGTTCATCGTGCCGTCGACATGCTTGGCTTCTAACCGGAGACGCGGGTCTCCCAAGGCACCTTGGCCGGTCACCTGCGTCGCCGCGTGCTCCGCCTCGCTCGCGAATGAAACTCCGTGCGGTTGGGTGAACTGCCCGTCGTAGCCATTGAGCATGGACTGGACCTTTTTACTGTCCTTGATCGACCTCGAGAAGGCCACAGCCCGACGCAAGGGAGTCCGATCCGCCGCCTGGTTCCCGAGACCTTGCACACCACGTTTGGCCAGCCCGTTGTAGATGCCTACGATGCGGGCGGCATCTGGGATGTTGAGCTCGCCGTCGCTGGCGAACTGTTGCTGGAAGCCAGCGCCGATTGTCTCCTCGTCAACTGCAAGTACCAGCACTCGGTAGTCGGTCAGAAGGTCCCGCTCGACAGCCTCACCGAAGCCTAGGCGGTGGAAGGTTGGCCCGAACGTGCTCTCGTCATCCATGCTCACGAGAACTGCATTCTTCTCTGACGCTTTGGTGCGGACCGCTTCGCCATAGATCTTCGGTGTCGCGGTCATGTACAGCCGCTTCTTCGCCTTGATCGCGCCCTCGTCATGCACGCGCAAGAAAGCAGACTCGGCGCTGCTCGCCAGCGTGAATCCCGCGGTTCGGTGAGCTTCGTCACAGATGACGAGATCGAACTCAGCCAGTCCCGCGGCTTGCGCTTTGGCCACGACGTCGATGGATTGATACGTAGAGAAGTAGACGGTTAGTCCGTCGGGCGTCTCCGCTTTGGCAACTTCGTTGAGAAGCTGCGCTGTACTGGTCGTAGCGGGGTAGGCGAGATCGGAGACGGAGTAGTCCTCGGAGTACTTTCCGACCTTGCTGTCGGAGCAGATCGCGAACGCACGCAGCGGCATGTTCCGCTCTGCGGCCCATTCCTTGAGGGTCTGTGAGAGCAACGCAATTGAGGGCACGAGGAAGAGCACGGAGCCGCCTGAGCCGACAATCGTCTCGGCGGCGCGCAGGCTTGTGAAGGTCTTGCCCGTGCCGCAGGCCATGATGAGCTTGCCCCGCGGTGAGTCCTTGAATCCCTTGGCAACGTCCGCGACGGCTTGTTCTTGGTGGGGACGGAGCTGTTTGAGCGTCGGGGCCACTAGCTCATCCGGCTTGGCGAGCGAGTAGCGAGACCAGTCGATGTCGGATTGAGCGAGTTCGTCGATCCCAACGCGCCAGGTCTTTACTCGCTGATCGACGAGAGCGTCAACTGCGTGTTTGGACCACTTGTCTGTTGTGGAGATGACCATGCGACTCGTGAAGGGGTGCTTTCCCGAGGCGGTGAAGAACGAATCGATGTCACCCCTGTCGATCGAATGAGATGACGCATAGAACTTGCATTGAATGGCGCAGACGCCGTCCCCGTAGCGTTCCTTCGCGACCAGGTCGATGCCGGTGTCGACCTTTCCGTTCCGTCCTGGCCAGTCCTGCCAGAGCCAGACATCCTCGAATCGCGCCGTCCACACGGGATCCGTTGTGAGGTAGGCGCGCGCTAGCCGTTCGAGGAGGAGCCCCTTCTCGCGTGTGTCCCGCGCCATGCGGGCATACTCATCGAGAAGCTCGTGGATAGTAGTCATCAACACTCCAGATCACATGCGCTCAAAGCCTCCCGTCAGACTATTGCAGCGCATCGTGCTACTCAGGTCATTCGCTCCATCCGGCCAGACGGGCGGGCTCGTCGCCGGCACATCGAACTTCATGCCGCACCGACCCCGCTAGGCTGCGCTCATGGTCAAGCTCCGAGATCAGTACCCGCTGCCAGACGATTTCGCGGTGGCAATGACTTGCATCGATCTGCCCACACAGAGGCTTGGGGTGACCGGAGTGGAGTGGTTTGTTCCTCGGAAGGACCGTGGAAAGTCTTTGCGGGGGCAATTCATGATCCGTACGGAACCCGAGAACGAGGTCGACGAGAATGCGGTCGCTGTGTTCATCGGTCGACGTCAGATCGGGTACCTCAGATCGTACTATGGAGCGCGTTACACGCCCCTGCTATGCAGGCTCGGATATTCCTTGGCCGTCCGAGGCGAGCAGGTGGGTGACGAATTCACTGTTCAAGTCCCCGATAGTTTGTTGCTCCGGAAATTCCTCGATTGGGAGCCAATGCAGGCCGCCCCTCGAGCGAGTGGCATCACGATGTGGCGTGCGGACCGAAGAGTTGCGGAGTGGCGCGCCACTGTCTGACAGACGCGCAGATCGACTCGAGCGAGAGTGCTCGACAACGACGGGGAGAGGCTGGGCGACATCTTCGAGCCCCTCCAATTCGGCCGACGCGCAAAGCCCCGATGGTGTTACCCCCAGTCAGGGTGGGGACCTCGCTTCTTAACGGTTGCGCAGCGACAGCCGGGGTTCAGCAAGCGGGCGCGGCTTCAGAAGAGATCGCGAGGCCACTGGATCCCAAGTCAGAAGTTGTGGCCACTCCAGCGCGGGAACTCTTGGCCTCAATGGGTCTGAATGAAGATCATTCCCTGGATAAAGTGACTGAGCATTACGGCGGAAAAATAGCGTACGGATACCCGTCCAGCATCGATCTAGAGACCGCCGGGAAGCTCATTGCAGAACTATCGGGTTCAAACACGAGTGAAGATATAACCTCTGTCCTGTCATCGCATCTCCCGGATTCACATTGCCCGAGCCTGCACATGCAGGCTGGTCAGCCCCTCGAATATGTTGCTGGGCCCGCAAAGATCGTGGTGGCAGTGTCGCCCCAGCCATGCTGGCGCCTTGAGCTCTCCGAGGTCGCCCCGGCGCTCACGATCGAAGAGCTCGAACTGCCAGTCCTCGAAGCTGTCGAGCTTGTCGAAACGCTCAGAGCATTGTCGCCGTCGACGTCAATTGCGGCGAAGAATACGTTCGGGGGATAAATGATCACTACGAACTAGTGCAGGACGCGAACTTCGGTGCTTTCCCCTCCACACAGGCGGCTGGAAAAGCGCTCATTGATGCAGGATACCTTGACATCGATATGACGAATGGGTGCTGGGCTTTCGATTTGCATGGCGCTGATAATGGCTATCCAGATGGGGCTCTGCGAGAGGTACTCGAAGGCGTTCCGAACTATCCGCTGACAAATTGCTAGGAAGTGAGATTCAAGGTCTGCGAGACAATCCACGCTGGAAGGACAGGCAGATCCGGGGCCAGCGCTAGGGTCGAAGTCAGGACGGCGCAGCTGTGCCGCTGGAAGCATGGGATTTGAGGACTGATTGTCGCAAAATGAGTTTCTTCAATACGAAGCCTCAGGAATCGCTGCCCTATTGCGCACGAGAACGCTAACTGTTCCCGCATACCAACGGTCATACTCATGGTCTACGAAGTCGAAGTCCGCTGCGGTCCGCGATGCGGGGCCCGACAAGCAGCAAGTCGTCGAGTTCTGGGACGACTTGCATAGCAGCTTCACAAACAAAATTAGCTACTTTTTGGGTACAGTCGTGCTGGCTGGCAGCGATCAAGATGGACTCGGCCGTAAAAGCGTCATCGATGGCCAGCAACGCCTTGCCACTGCATCCCTCCTCCTCGCAGCTATTCGAAATCGCTACCGCGTCGGCGGGGAGATTGATGATGCCAACGCAACGCAGCAAGAATTCCTCGGGAAGTATGACAAACGAGCGCGGGCTGATCTTCCGAAGCTGATCCTCAACTCAGAGGACCGCGACTACTATCAGCGCCACGTGATTCAAGGCGAGGCTCTCCAACCGATCAACTTCAGCCAGCGCCTGCTCGGTGAGGCATACGAGCACCTGCAGGGGAAAGTAGATGACTTCGCCGCAAGTCACGGGACAAATTGGGCAGCAAAGCTGGGTGAGCTAGAGACGTGGCTGGACGAGAGCGTTCAGGTAGTAGCGATTGTGGTTGCCACTGAAGCCGATGCATTCATGATCTTCGAGACACTCAATGATCGAGGTGCCGATCTCACCATTGCGGATCTGTTGAAGAATTTCCTATTCAGCCAAGCGGGAGCCAGGTTAGACGAAGTACAGGCCGGTTGGCTCGCAACCCTCAGCAATTTGGGAATCGATAAAGTGGGCAACCAACTGTTCACCACATTCGCCCGGCATCTACTTAGCTCGAAATTCGGGTTAGTGCGCGAACGTGAGGTTTACGGAAAGCTGAAAGGTGTCGTCAAGGACCCAGACTCAGCCGTAAAGTTCACTCAGGAATTGAAGGACGCGTCCCGCCTTTACTACGCCATAATCCGATCGGACAGTGACTATTGGTCAGAGTTCGCTGGATCAGTGGGCAGCGCCGCTGACGTTGTGGCGGATCTAAAAGTCGAGCGTTACCGGCCCCTAGTTTTAGCGGCGCTCGCAACCTTCAGTCACAAGGAGATCGAGCGGTTTGTGCCAGCCCTCGTTTCCTGGTCAGTGCGGATGCTATCCGCCGGAAATCTCAGTGGCGGCGTTGCTGAGGCAGCGTTTTGTGACGCAGCAGTCGAGATTCGACAAGGGACGGTGACAACCACGGAGGAGATCTTGACCAAAACCAAAGTTGGGTCGCTGGTCCCGTCGGATGCCGTATTTCAGGCCGGCTTCGAAGATTGGCGCGCTACGCCTCGACTCTCGCGCTATCTGCTTCGTTCACTCGAACTCACTGAGCGCGGCGAAACCGAACCTGAATTGGTAGTCAATGACGACGTAGATCTCGTGAATCTCGAACACATACTGCCGAAGAATGCCAAGGATGCGGATTGGCCGGCCTTTTCACTAGAAGACCGTCGCAGTTACGTTGATCGGATCGGAAATCACGTCTTGTTGAAGAAAGGCGTCAACGATCGGATCGGCAACAAAGGTTGGGCCTTAAAGCGGACCGTCCTAGCAGCATCCGCGCTAAATCTTACAAAACAGGCCGCAACCGAATCGACCTGGAATGCGTCGTCAATCGATACTCGACAGCGCGGGCTGGCTTCCCTGGCAGTCAAGACGTGGCCGCGACAGCCGAGATAGACCGACGAACCCGTGAGCCAGCACCGCCAACGCAAGCTATAGGCTCGTCGTGAGCGATTGGAGGGGTGATGAATAGTGACAAGGCGAAGGTCCGGGAAGTGCTGGTCGACGTTCCGGAGTACGACAAGGACGGAAACCCCATATCCCTTCGACTCATTGAGCTCGGGCGGCGCCCGGAACACGGACGGCTCACTCATCGCTCATTACCGCAACCCGAGGCTTCCGGAGACGGCCAACGAGCCTGAGGTCGACCGCGCGAACGACGCGCTGCGAAGGCGCGAAGTAGATGCCGAAGAGCGCCGCCGCAAGGAGAACGAAGACCTCGCCCGGGAAATCCTCACGATTGTCGTTGACAAGTTGCTGGTTCCGTTCACGCAGAAAGTCATCGTTCCGTGGGCGACGGTGCTGTGGGACACCAAGTTGAAGCCCGAGGGCAAACGGCTCGCGCAGCGCTTACTCCACCCAAAAATGAGCCAGCCCGAGGCCCAACAGGTGAGCAGCGATACGACGGGGCTTGCGGCCGAGATTGCCGACCCTCTCACAATCTCGCAGCGCACCACCGACCACGCCGAAATACGGCCCGTCCAGGAGCGCAGCGAGGACACAGCTCTCGCTGAGGTGATCCAAATGGATGATTACCAGAACCGTCGGTCCGCCTAAGGACTCAGAGCGCGTTTGCGTGACGTCACGGGGAATCGCGTAGACGTACGCCCCACAGGTTCTCGTATCCCATGCTTTGCGATGCCCTCGGCCGGCACTGTCTCGCAACCTCGGACACTTTGCACGACGCCGAGCTGCCATGTCCGAGCTATCAACGACTGTATAGTCGGGACATGCCACCGGTGCCTCCCTCTCCGCCCCAGTTGGACGATAAGGCATTAAAGGGCCGCTATGGCGTGCGCTACGTGGACACGATTGTGTCTGCGGCTGGATACGAATGGCGTGAAACCGGTTCAGGAGCGGATGTACTCGCCATTGACGGCGACATCTTTTTCCCCGAAGGTCCAGTTGGCGTCCAAATCAAGACAACCCACAAGCACTCGATCAGCGGCACGAATCTGCGACTGTCGCAGACTGCAGAGCAACACTGGGTCGACACTTGGGCGAAGGCGCAGCGCCCGTTGTACTTCGTCGTGGTCGTAGTACCCCACACCGCTACTGGTGGCCCTTGGGTGAAGCACCACACAGCTGGAACAGACTTGTTGGGCACAGCTGCCTATTGGAGCAGAATCGACCCGACGATATTTGCCCCAAAAAACATGTCCGTCGCGGCCCTGCGCAGCCAGCGTATGGACGCGACAACCCTTCTTCAGTGGCAACTAGACCTGCTGGGGGGGTACGGCGGATGACGGAATCAGCGGCACAAAGCGTGCACGATGACGATTTCCGCGACGAGGTGACGAGTTATCTCGGTCGCCTGGGGTGGAAACGGGGAAACCCTGGCACGTTCGGTGAACTGTGGACTCGAGGAGCAAACGATGAAAGTCGACTCGCTGTCCCATTCGCGGTGCATCCGGAGTCTCGAGAACTTGCGGCGATAGTGGTCAGCCTCGCGCGCCAGCAGCAGCGAGCCGAAGGAGACGTCGCTCAAGAAATCGAGCAAGAATTCCTCGATGTGCAGGCGTATCGAATTGCCGACTCATTCGTACTGGAGGACCGCGCTCTCCTCGACAGCGCCGCAACCGTCCTGGACTCTGCTCGCAAGCTCATTCGAGCAGCCGCAAACACGGCTCGAGCGCCTCGCGCCTATATCGCAACTGGCTTTAGCCGACCTGCCGATGCGATCGCAAGGAAGGCCCGTCTTTCGCACACTCGTCGGGGATCGTTCGTGCTCCCGGTCGTGATGCCGATCGAGCCGCCGGAGTATCTCGCGAATCAAATTCTTGACGAGGACACGGACATCAAGCTTGAGTCCACCGAGCGTCGGACGACGAGAACTCTCGCGACGGCGTTGGCGGCACTCGATTCCATCGCAGTACGGCCCGATAAAGAGCCTTCCAGCGTCGAGCTCAATTACCTTGTCGAAGTCGGCGTGAGCAAGGAACTAGTGACAGCGGTTAGAGCCATTGCCTCTAATGCAGGCGTTCATGCATTCGAAACGCGGTTCGAATGGGCACCGGGCGTGGGCACTCCGCCTGGTCTTCCCGATCGCGTGCTGATTCCTGACGAAGCTAGTTCGCTGCTGGCTCGCGTGGAGAAGCAGCTTAAAGTCGCCAAGCCTCGTCCAGACGAGTCAATCTCCGGTCAAATTGTGCAAATCCGTCAAGTCCCAGGCGAGCCGCAGGGCGAGGTTACGATTCGGACCATACGGAACGGCAAGATGGTCGAGATCCGGGTGTCCACTTCGGCGGAGATCACGCGAAATGCGACCGACTGGTTCAGGAGCGGCCGAGCGGCGCTGGCGCACGGCGCGATCGTGGCGAGGCCTGGGCGACCTCTGAGCATGCCCGAGCCGATAGCGGTTACTCCCCTTGATCAGATTCTTCTTGATGCGTTTTCTGGAGGCGCCGACCGTACCGTTTAGGCGGCCAGCTGGGGCGACAGAATCGAATCTGACCCATTGGCACTTCTAAAGCTGGGCATACGTTGGTGAACGAAACGTTGCGGTTGTATGCCCTGTCGCTTAGGCAGAGTCACGAATACCGTGAGCGAATGGAAAATGGATACGTTCGCGCGGTTGTGTACGCCACCAACAACATGCACGCTGCCGAAGACGCCGGCGACTACATCAAGGCAATCTTCTGGGCGGAAGCTCTCGGCCGCGTCCACCGCGCAGAGTCGCGCAAGGTGGAAAGAAAGCGGCAGCGACGCGACGACACATAACCGAAGGGATACGAGACACGAGCTGCCCCATCGGTCGGCTTGATGTGCGCGGAGCAATCGGCAATCGATTCCCGCTAACGTGACACTGTGCAGTGGATTACAGACGTCGCAGTTCCGATAGTGCTCGGGCTATTAGCGGCCTTCGGCGCTACAGCCCGAGCAAAACAGATCCAGACGGTTCTCGATCGCGGCCTGAAGCACTAGGACTCCTGGTTTAGCTTCGCGCGCGACCCTGACTGCGGCGCACCCAGACCTCGAACGCCCCAATCTGGAGGTCTACGTGTGTGCCGCCACTGATGATAATTTCGCCACCTCGCCGCACAAAATTGTTGAGCTACGCACACCCGAGGCGTTCCTCGACCTGGAGGTCAAGCGGAATGGCGGCCTAGAGAACCCTGACGTGCGCAACATTCGCCAGTTGCTGCGCCGCGCAGCCGATTCGTAAACGATGATTTGCGGCGCCTCGTTCTGATGATGTGAGGGGGACACGGACCTGTCGAGTCGGGCCTGCTGGAGCCATCGTTTTCGGGCTACTCGTTGTTCGCCTTTTCCTCGATCCAGTCAACGGCGGCATCTGAGAGGAAGTAGCCCGTCGGACCGTTCTGGCCCACCCACCAAGCGTCCGACACCGCGACACCCCCAGCAGCTGTGATCGCCGTCAGCGCAGACGGCGATAGCGCCTCGCCGTTGTGTTCCACGAGCCAATCCCGGGTGCCAGCGTCGAGCCGAGGCCACCACTCCACAATGTCCATCCACTCATAGTGCCTCACGATGGCGGGTACTGACCGTAAACGACCGTTTTTGGCATGTCTGGATGCCCGCGCCGAAAAGCGGTCCATAAACTCGCCCCGATTCGAAACTGGCTTGAGTCCGGTGATCTTTCGGTTCGGAGTTTCGGATGATGAGCCGATGGAGCGAGATCCGCAGTGCCTTGAGTGGTCTCAATTTCGCTTGATAACTGCCCCGAAAGGGAACCCCTTGCGCACCTGGAGACTCTCAGCAATAAAAATGGGCGTGGGCTACCAAGGCCGACTTACTCGATGGCGCGGCGGCACCATGGTGTGCTCCCGCGGCCCATAGTGGCCGTGAGCGAAAGAGGAGCCGTGGTCCGGAACTTGCCCCGGCTTCCACGATCTCCTGGGGCGCAAGGTACTGTTCGACTACAGTGGTGCTCTCGCTGCCGGGCACGGGCACTCATCGACGGGATTTCAGCAATGGCTCATTGTTGGCTGTACATATACGAGAACAAGTCAATGAACTCGATCTACATCGGGATTGCAGACAGCATGGGGCGGGTGTACCAAAAGCACAACGAGAAAGCGGAGCACCTCCGCGACGCTCCTGGCTCCGTCATCCTTCAGACGATGACACCCTTCAGCTCCCGTGCCGATGCCCGAAAGGCGGAGGCAATCGCAATTCACGTTGCGTCCATGGCCGGTGTCTCGGTTAGCGTCGAAGATGAAGATCGTCCGCTCCTAACAAACACAAACATCGCCGGAGTCAACTCAACGCAGGAGCTCGGGCCCGCGATCGTTACACGAGACGGAATGGTCTCGTGGGAATCACTGTCGGGCACTGTGTTCGTTCCAATTTCAGCCGATGAACTCGAAGGGCGCCCAGCTCCGTTCGGCGGGCATGGGGGTGCATTCTTCGCGGACCGGGCGAGCAAACATTGGAACGTCTCAGCAGCGAAGCGGCAACGGATCACACGTCTCATGGCGATTCTAAAGGGCGGGAGAAATGTCATTGTGGGTGACTGGGACGTCGACACCGAGGGCGCGTGGAGCGACGTCGAAGGCTCTTCCCGAGTCACCGTACCGCTAGTCGATCCGCAGATGGACGATCCTCGCGGCGAAAAGGGTAAGCGCTTAGAAGGTCACCGGCTCAACTCAGGCGTGACGTACAGTCCCGATCTGAGGTAACTAACTGCGAACCAATACCGCGCTTACGAACGTTACGACCGCAAGAAACCTACGTCCGGGGCGTTCTCGTATTGGGGGCGCTTGGCGTATGGCCGGCTTAGCACTTCAGACGTCCGCAGCGTCGGCGACAACGAGCACGGAGGTGAGCGGGATGCGGGTCCGCCAGCGTTCCGGCAGCTTGATGTAGTTATCAAGCACCAGGCTCACCACGTCCTCCCCTGAGACCAGCCGCAGTCCTGGCCGCTGGCGTTCGATCGAAACGGCGTCCCTGCTGTATGACCCTAACGTCACGAACAGAAGGTACTCGCCTTGGCCCTGCGTGCCGATGAGCTGCTGCACCTCTGGTGCACCAACCGTTCCGGTCAGGTGCTTGCACTGCACCTTGATCTGCGGCGGTTCGACGCCCAGAGGGTCGCGGTGAGCGATGACGTCTACGCCGCCATCCTGTGAGTATTGCGTCACTCGTGCCTGGTACCCGAGCGCCCTCAGCAGATCCGCGGTGAACTCCTCGAACTCCGCGTGCGTTAGCGACTTGTGGAGTGTCTCGAGCACGAAGTCCCGCGTGTGCCGCTCGATTCTCGAAGCCCGCGGCTCGTCAGCTGTCTCCTCCTCAGGCTCCAACTGTGCTGCCGCCTCGACGATTCGAGTGACCGCCTCGACCGTATCCTCGGTCGTCGTGAGCGCAGCGAGGAACTCGTCAGTGTGCTTGCGGATTCGGAAGATCGTCAGGAAAGCACCCAGCTCATACAGTGCGGGCTGAGTGAAGATGGTCCGGGACAGACCGGTCTTGCGCCAGTCGACTGGCCGGCGATGCCGATGCGTTGGGGAATCTGCGACATATTCGTAGCCGCCTGCAATTACACCGATGTTGATGGTGCTGTTCGGTTTGTATGGGGCAACGACGATGTCGCCCGGCTGCATCTCGTCACGCATTCGGGCTAGAATCCCCGCCCACCCAGCGATCCCTCGAGGCTTCGCATCGGGGTAGAACCGTGTCAATTCTTCCTTCAAGCCCTCGCGACCACCAGGGATGGTACGTAAGTCGCCAACCTCGTCCCAGCCGATACTGATGAACCCGCCTTCGACCAGCTCCGTCGAAAGCGTGTCGTTATGTATGCCCCACATCACCACCATGCCGAGACCGTCTTCTCGTGAAATTCTGGATCAATTAGCGCGCGCATGGGCTGCTCCGCCGTCAACTGCTGGCCGACAGCAATTGCCGGCTCTTCGGACCTATTCATGGCCATCGACATCGATCTCCTTTACGCAACTCGCCGACGTGGACAGCCCTCGCGGATCTGACACCACAACAGTATCGCTGCTCTCCGAGGGGCCGCTTGCTTCCGCGACCCCACAAGGGGCTAACGGACTATGGCTCGACGTCCGAGTGATGGCCCCTTCACTGCCGAGAATGACGACGTGCGGGTTGAGGATATACAAGAGGGCGAGTGGCGGATGGCGTTCCGTTCGCCGGACCTCTACAACCGCGAGTTGTGGAGGGTCACGAGCTTCTCGGCGTCGTTGTTCCTCTTCAGGACACCCCGGTTCGGGCTCGGAGCGAACCGCTTGCCGTTGCCCTGACCGGCACCAGATCGTCATTCAAGGACGCTGCGATAGCCACGAGGGTTCGGGCCGGCTATGCGTTCGGCCAGCATGCGGGACTCGACCTCCGCCTGGCGGTCACGGCAATGTCGGGTGACGTCCCGCTGTGTCGAGTTCAGCTTTCATGACGCCCGCCCCTAGCGCACGAGTTGGTGCTGGCCGTCCTCATACTGCGCTTGATCGGGTTGACGCAAGCGACCACGCCGACGGGGCGCTGTATCTACGCACCGGTAGACCGATACGGTGTACCCGTGGCCGAAGAGGAGTGGTACGCCCAGTTGCGTGACCGATGGAAGCCGAATCGTGTGAAGCTACTGATGATCGCGGAGAGTGCCCCGGACGATGGCGGGAAGATTTCGCGGCGCAGATTCTTTTACGCGGACCGGCTTGGTGCAGACAACCTCTTCCGTGGCGTAGTCGCAGCCATGTATGACATCTCGAAGGATGATCTAAAGCGGACGGGCAAACAGCCACTGCTGGAGCGCCTCCGCGATGACGGTTTCTTCTTGATTGACCTGGCCCCTCACCCTGTCAACGCCTTGAGCGGAGCAGCGCGCAAACGCGCCCTACTTCAAGCTGTCCCCGGATGCGTCGAACGCGCGGCGGCGCTTGAGCCCGAAAGCGTGGTCGTCGTAAAAGTAGACCTCTACCCGATGCTCGCCCATCCGCTCCGCGCTGCAGGTCTCCCACTCTTACAGGACGGGCCAATCGCGTTCCCTCTCGGCAACACGCGGGCTGAGTTTGTCGACGGATTCAACCGAGCTCGGTCGAAACTCACCGGATAGTCCGCAAGCCGGACGGCGACCGGGACACTCGAAACTACTCAATCGAGACACGTTGGCCGTTGAGGTTACGTGGGAGCCGGATTCCCGAAAGACCCGCGCGCAAAAATGCCCGGTGAAGGTGCGTCAAACGGACACCCGAAATCGACCGTTTCTGAGGCGGCCGCTGGCGGCGATGCCGAGAACTCCGACACGCCGAGTTCGAGCGCATCGAAACTCTCAACCGAAACCCAGACGCACTGAAACGCCTGCTGCACCGTTTTCGGTTGCGTCGGTAAAATTTGGGGGGAACAACGGATGTGACTCTTGGCGCTCTTTGGCTGCGTTCTGTGATCGTTATTTGGCGTCGTCGACCAGGAAGGTCTCGTCATCAGATGGCTCTGGGAGTAGTACCAACGCGCGCGACCGGCGGTAAAAGGTAGCTCGGGACATTCCGAGATCGAGCGCGACCTGCGCCGCCGTCTCTCCACCTTCTACGAGCCGGCGGGCGTTGCGGATTTGACTGTCGGTGATGATCCGCGGGCGACCGCCGAGATCCTTGCCGGCGTCGCGCCGCTTGCTGATCGAATCGACTACGCGCTCGCGCTTGATTTCGTGTTCCATCTGCCCGAGCGCCGCCATGATCGTAAACAGCATCGACCCCATCGGAGTCGCTGTGTCGACGTCGCCGCCGCCCAGGTTCAACACACGAAGGCCGGCGCCGCGACTGCGGAGCTCTTCGGCAAACGCGAGCATGTTCTGTGTCGATCGGCCCAGCCGGTCCAGAGTCGTGATGACGAGAGTGTCGCCGGCCTCGAGGGCGTCGAGCGCTCGATCGAAGTTTGGCCGGGATGCCCGAGCGCCGGAGATGCCCCGGTCGACGTAGAGGTCGTCACGGCGGACGCCCGCGGCCAGAATGTCGACCTGTTGCCGGTCCGTGGATTGCTGGCGCGTCGATACGCGCGCGTAGCCGATCAGCTTCGTCACTCTGCTCCTAGGATGTCTCATAACTAACGGTGAGTAC
Source organism: Glaciibacter superstes DSM 21135 (assembly GCF_000421145.1). Taxonomy (GTDB): domain Bacteria; phylum Actinomycetota; class Actinomycetes; order Actinomycetales; family Microbacteriaceae; genus Cryobacterium; species Cryobacterium superstes. Next base: position 144,070 of record NZ_ATWH01000001.1, read on the forward strand.
CGTAATTCAACCTAGAGGTTATGCGACGTAGTTATAAGACTCGCAGCACCGCGAAATTCTGACGATTTTGAGAAAGCGCAGATCACCGCCGTGAGACTTCTCTTATCCCTAGGGTTGCGAGACAGTTTCCTCAGCGGGAAGTGCGGTGTCTTTCCAGGGCTCGCCTCGGACGAGTGTGGTCGGCGTTCATCGCGTATTGAACGCCTGCTGCACCGCCGACCCGCTGCGAGCGAATACGGGAATCCGCTCGAGCGGTGCATCCACCTCACGCCACCCACCGCCGTCGTGCTGCTCGCCGCTCGCAGTATCGACCCAGTCGACTCCAGCCGGAAGGTAGACGCGTCGCGCGCGCTTGCCGGCTGCCAAGATCGGCGCCACCAGAAGGTCGGGCCCGAGCAAGAACTGATCGTCGATCTCCCAAGCCTGCGGGTCTCTCGGGAAGTCGACAAACAGTGGGCGCATCGGGGGGATGCCTGCGGATGCCGCGTGGCGCATCTGCTCGTGGAGGTAGGGGCGCAGCCGTTCGCGCAGTTCGAGGTGCGCGGTGAGTATCGGAAGCGCCTCATCGCCATACGACCAGACCTCGTTCGGCCCGCCGGTCATGTCGTGACCGACCGGCACGCGCGGCATACGGTCGCCGTGCAATCGGAAGAGCGGGCAGAAAGTGCCGTACTCGAACCATCGCACGAGCAGTTCACGGTAGTCGGCATCGCGGGAGTCTCCGCCGTGGAATCCGCCTATGTCGGTCGTCCACCACGGGATTCCGGAGATGGCAATGTTGAGGCCTGCCCTCACCTGAGTGTTGAGAGAGTCCCAGGTAGCCGGGACGTCGCCGGACCACACCGCGACCCCGTAGCGCTGAGACCCCGCCCACGCTGATCGGGTGAGCAGCACGGTGGGCTCACGGCCTGCTGCCGCCATGCCTTCGGCGAAGAGTCGAGCGTTGTCGCGGGGGTAGATGTTGATGGCCTCCGACCCCGGCCCGGCGAAGAGCATCACGTTGTCGGGGTCGGCAGGGTTCAACTCGGGTTCGGATGCATCGAGCCAGAAGACATCGATGCCATGCACGAGGTAGTTGCGTCGCACGAGGTCCCACACGAACGCGCGTGTGTCGGGGTTGGTCGGGTCGTAGTACGACACGGGTAGCGGGGTCGCCATTCCCTTGTCACGCATCGAGAGCTGGTATGGCATGCCCCGGTCGGCGCCGAGCAGGAGGCCGTCGTCGCGATAGCGGGCGATGTGCTCCGAGAGTGGGGAGACTGTAGGCCAGATGGACACCATCAGCTTCACGTCGAGCTCGTCGAGTTCGCGCACCATGGCGGGCACATCGGGCCACTGCTCGGGATCGAATCGGTAGTCGCCCATCGCGGTCCAGTGGAAGAAGTCGGCGACGATCACTGAGAGCGGGAGGCCTCGTCGCCGGTGTTCCCGCGCGACAGCGAGCAGTTCGTCTTGCGTGCGATAGCGCAACTTCGACTGCCAGAACCCCGACGCCCAGCTGGGCAGTTCGGGGGCGTGCCCGGTTGCATCGGCGTAGCGCTCGAGAATCGCGGAGGGAGTTCCGCCGGCGACCACCCAGTAGTCAATTCCACGTGCCTGATCCGCATGCCAGCGGGTGCTGTTCGAGGCGAAATCGACTCGTCCAGTACCGGGGTGATTCCATAACATCCCGTACCCCCGGCTCGAGAGCACGAAGGGGATGCTGACCTCGGCGTTGCGGTGCACCAGATCGAGGGAAAGGCCTTTGAGGTCGAGCCGGCCGTGGGTGCGCTGCCCCATGCCATACAGGCGCTCGTCGGCGGGCTCGAACACCTGGTCGATCGCATATGCGCCTCCGCGGTTGCCTTGATAGATGCGGCATCCGGGCATACTGAAGTGCACGCGCTGCTCCTGGAGCAGTAGCTCACCTGTCGTCGTGCTGCGGAAAGTCAGTCGGGGCTGAGGGAAGTCGGACGTCGTGTCGGAGTCGACGATGACGGTGAGGTCTCCGTTTACGAGCAACCCCTCACCCCCGCCGATGCGGATCTCGATGTGGCCATGGGCGGGGCGCTCGTCGAGGGCACCTGGAAGCCCGTCGGCGATGCGGAACTGAGCGGCCTGTATGCGGGCGCCACCAATTCCCCAAGCTGTCACACGCACGATCTCGTGTCCTTGCCGAATCTCGATTGCGTCGCCGAGGTCTCGGAAGCTCACCATTAGGGGACCCTTCTATTGTTGGTCATTTATTACTTGCCACCGATCCCCATCAGGCCCTGGACGAGCGAGCGTCGAGCAATGAGGTAAACGATCAGCACCGGGATCGTCGACAGCAGGACCGCCGACATGAGAGCGGGCATATTCACCGAGAACTGTGTCTGGAAATCGAAGAGCCCGAGCGGGATCGTCTTCGTGTCGACAGACTGGGTGAGCACCAGCGGGAAGAGGAAACCGTTCCAGGCCTGGAGCGCCGAGTACACGACGATAGTGGCGATACCGGAACGCGACAGCGGCACCGCGAGAGTCCAGAAGGCACGGAAGCTCCCTCCTCCGTCGAGTGCAAGGGCCTCATACATTTCGGGGGAAACATCGCGCATGGCTCCGCTCAACACAAGGGTGCATACCGGCAGGCAGAACGCTGCGGTTGGTAGGATCACGCCGATGAGATTGTCGTAGAGCCCCGCGATGCTGATGAGGTAGAAAACCGGGATCGCGACCGCCTGCACGGGGATCGCAAGGCCAAGGAGGAACACACGGAAGATCGTGGAGACGGCCCGGCCGCGGTTGCGCACTACGACGTAGGCGAGCGGCACGACGAGCGCGACGACGAGCGCGACGACCGCGACGGTCACGATGGCGGTGTTGAGCAGGTACCGCGGGAACGAGCTTGCGATCACCTCGAGCATGTTCTGCAGCGTCGGCTCGGTAGGCAGCGCCAGTGGTCCACTGTTGGAAAAGTCCGTGCGTGTCTTCAGCGAGGAACTGACCATCGCATAGAGCGGAATGGCAATGATGAGCAGCCAGACACCGGCAGCGGCCCCTGCAAGGTAGTTGTGTCCTCGGCGCATCAGACGCCCTCCTTCTCGCTGGTCATCCGGTCGTATCCGGTGCTCCGCACGAGGAAGAACGAGATCAGACTGGCCGCTATCACCAGCACTGTGGCGGCAGCGCTGCCCATCCCAAAATCGAACGAGAGGAAGCCAGTGGTGTACATGAAGTAAGCCGTGTTGGTGGTTGCGCCACCAGGCCCTCCTCGGGTCAGGATCAGGATCGTGTCGAAGGTGGTGAGGCTTCCTACGACGCCGAGTATGAGAGAGGTGATGAGGCTGTTGCGCAACTGCGGCAGGGTGATGCTGAAGAACTGACGCACCTTGCCTGCGCCGTCGATCTCAGCGGCCTGGTAAAGCACCGCCGGGATCGCTCGGGCGCCTCCCTGGAAAATGAGGGTGTGGAATGGCGCATACTGCCACGCCGATACAAAAGTCAGCACGATGATCGCGCTCCACTGCGAGGCGAACACGTTGCCGCTGCCGCCGAAGAGGTCCGACAGTTCCCCGGGAATGCCGAAGTTCGGGTCGAGAAGCCCCCGCCAGAGCACGGCAATTGCGGCCGACGACAGCAGAAGCGGCACGAAGCAGATCGCCGAGACGATTGCACGGGTGCGGCCGCCACCCGCGGCCCAGACTCCGAGCAGCAGACTGATCGGAGTCTGGACGAGAATCGCGGCGAGAGTGATGACAACGGTGATCCACAAGATCTGCTGGAACGCGGGGTCAGCAACAAGGCGTTCCCAGTTCTCCGATCCGACGAAGGCAGGGCTACCGATCCCCGACCATGTGGTGAAAGAGAGCCACGCCATGACGATGAGCGGTATTATCGCAAAGACCGCAAAGAAGAGTGTTGCGGGCGCCGCCCAGCCGAGGCCGGGGGGGCGCATTGCGCCCCCCCGGGTGGCTGGCGACGATGACAGGCGGGTCATCGGCCGCTACCCTTCCGTCACAGTCAAAGACTCTTCATCACTGCGATGAAGCCATCGGCATCAAGTCGACCGGTGAAGAAGTCCTCGACCGCGTTGTGGATTGTGGTTGCCTTCGCCGTCGGGTACGCCTGATCCCAAGAAAGCTGGAAATTCGGTGCCGCTGCCACCAAGTCGTAAGTGAATTGCACGAACTCGGGAGCAGCGGATTCGGGGATGAGTTCCGCCGCCGTGGTGGTCGCTGGCAGGCCACCGGTCGCCAGCTGCGCTTGCGCTACCTCCGGCGAGTACATGAGCTTCAGGAAGTCCCGGACGGTATCCGGGTAGCGAGTCGCCTGCAGAACCGAGTAGTAGTTCGACGGGTTCCCGACGATGTTGCCTGGGTCGCCTTCGCCACCGTCGAACGCGGGGAAGGGCATGAACCCGAGCGAGTTCGCGGTGAAGTCCGGGTCGGCTGTGAGCTGCGAGCCGTAATTCCACGATCCCTGCAACTCGAAGGCGGCGCGGCCTTCGCGCATTAGCTGCCCAGAACCTCCACCCACGAAGCTCACAGAGTCGAAGGAGTCGCCGAATGCGCCGCGGTCGATGAGGTCACGCAGTTCGCTCAGCGCCTGATGGCTCTCGTCGGAGTCCCATACAGAGGTGTCTCCTGCGACCGCGTCCTTGATGAGCTGGGGGCCGGCGACGCGGTCGTACATGTACTGGAACCACGTGAGTGTCGGCCACTTGTCGGCACCGCCGAGGGCGATCGGAGTGATTCCCATGTTTATGAGGATGTCGACATCGGTGAGGAGTTCCTCCCAGGTCTGCGGGGGCTCCATGCCCGCTTCGGCGAGCACGTCTTTGTTATAGAACATGAACACTGGTTGGACCGGGCGCATGGGGATGCCGTACGGGACTCCGTCGAGGCGGGCGCCGTCGAAGACCGACGGGAGGAAGGCAGACTCGAGCTGCGGATCTTTTTCGATGAACTCGGTCAGTGGCATGAGTAGTCCGGCATCGACATACTCCTCGATGCTGCCAGAGCCGAAGTTGAAGAAGATGTCGGGCGCGCTGTTGGTGCCCATGATCGTCCGCAGTTTCTGCTGATAGTTGTCGCCGCCCGGTAGCGGGTCGAGAATGACCTTCACGTCGGAGGTCTCGTTAAAGCGGTCCACCGTGTCCTGCTCGATGGAGACGTCTCCCGATCCGTAGACGGCTATGTGGATCTCGCCTTCAGGGCGATCGCCCCCGGCGGGACCGGCGCATCCGGCGAGAAGTGCAACCGCTGCGGCCGTTGCGATGATGCCGCTGCCGAGGCGCACACGGCGTCGAGTCGAGTTCATCTTCGAACTTCCTTTTCTGTGATTTGTCGGGTGAGGTGCTATCGATACGTATCGACGATTATGCACCCTGATGCCGCGGCGGACAAGTCGAGGCGTCAGCGACGACGCTTCGCGTACTCGCTGAAGCGGTCAGCCACGACGTTCCGCTGCCGCTCGAGCCGGCCGTCGGGCTGGGGTACGAGGTCCCAGAGCCCCATTCGGAGCAGGTGCTGATCGACAGGTGCCGCTGAGGTGCGGTAGTCCCACTCCACCATGTCGATCACAGACCACCATGTGTATCCGCGAACGTCCACGCCATTCTCGCGGAGAGCACGCACCGCCGCGATCGACGAGTCGAGCCATTGCAGACGATCATCGTGACTGCCGGGGTTGCAAGTCTCCGAGAGCACAACCGGCGTGCGGTAGCGATCCGCGAACGATGTCAGCACGTCGACCATGCCGTCGGTCCAGTCATTCGGATGCGGACGCGCGTTCGTCGGCCCGCCATCCGGGCCACCGAGCCGCACGAGATCGGTGGAGACCTGGGGATAGTAGTTCACACCGATCACGTCCGGAGCGGTAGCATGCTGGACGAACCAGTCGAGGTCCTCGTCCGACATGCCATGCTGCTGCAGATAAGTGGCGAGCTCGTGGCCGCCGTCGACCCGTCCGGTGACGAGGTCTTGCGGAAGGTACGACTGCCCAACGAGGAAGCGCGTATCGTCTGCCGCAGAGGGGTCCGCAGCGACATAGCGGATCGCGGCCTCCACGTGCATCGATCGGGAACCGGTTCCTGCTGCGGAACGGAACGCCTCCTCGCTCAGCACGATCCCTCGGGAGATGGCTCGCAGCATGGAGACGAAACCCTCGTCGCCCTCGCGATACGGGGGCCAGAATCCGTAGCGGCCGCAATACAGGATGTTTAGCAGCGGCTCGTTCAGGGGGGTGAACCAAGGGAAGCGGTCGCCGAAGCGCTCGCCCACCCGGCCGGCGTATTCAGCCACGCGCTCGGGATAGTCGGGATGGGCGAACTCTCCGACCAACCACGTGGGGGTACCGTAGTGCACGAGATCCCAGATCGGCTCGACGCCGCTCTCGCTCAGCTTGTCGGCGACCTGATCCACCCACGAGAAGTCCCAGCGTCCGGGCTCGGGGTTCACTCGATGCCACGGGATACCCCAGCGCAGTGCGGTGGCCCCTGTCGACGCGACGGCCGCCAGGTCAAAGGGCCACTGCGTGTAGTGCTGCGTGAGCTCATACTCATCGAGTGGTCGTTCGCCCTGGGACGTCTGAGTGATGAAAGTGTCTTCGACTCCAAGTGCGAACACGAGCGGGTCATGGCGGTTCTCGAACATGGCGCCTTTCTGCTGTCGATGCGTATCGACTATGCTAATCGTTGCCGAGCGGTCGCTGGAGAACCCACTAGCATCGGTTCCGTCCCAATCAAGAAAGTAACGATGGTCACCAGCCGAGATGTTGCCCGTGAAGCGGGAGTCTCCCAGAGCACCGTCTCGTATGTGATGAGCGGCAAGCGGCCTTTATCAGACGACACGCTGCGCCGGGTCGATGAGGCGATGACACGCCTCGGCTACCAACCGAATTCGCGAGCGCGGGCACTCGCAGCGAAACGGAGTCACGTGGTGGGCCTGATGATCCCACTCTCGCCGCGCATCGAGGCCGCCTCTCTGATGCGCTTCATTCAGGTGATCGCCTCCGAGGCACGTGGGCACGGGCACGACATCCTCCTCGTCACCGAAGACGAAGGAGCGAGCGGTATGCAGCGGGTGATCGGCGAGCAGATCTGCGATGGGCTGATCCTCATGCAAGTGGAGACCGACGACGAGCGCATCCCCGTCGTCAGAGATCTGAAGGTCCCGGTCGTCGTTATCGGTGTGCCAGGAGATGCCGAGTCAATCACCTGCGTCGACGCGGACTACCGCTCCGCGGCGGAGCTCGCTGTCGACTTCCTGGCCGCCAGAGGGCACCGGCAGGTGACATTCGTCGACTGGCCTTCCGGATTACGGCAGCGCGACGTGAACTTCATCGAACGCTTCGACGCCGGCGTCGCCGCCGCCGCTCAACGGAGTGGCATCGAGGTACTGCAGGTGGAAGGGGGTGCACATCGCGAGACAATCGGCCGGGCGGTGCGCAGTGGCCTCGAGGCCTCAAACTACCCCGCGTTCTTGGTACCCGACTCGGGGGTGCAGGCGATGCTGCAGGAGTCGCTCATGCTTGAGGGCCGCAGGCCGGGCCTAGACGTGTCGCTGATCGGATCAGGGGAGGACGCGCCGCAACAGATCGTCCCGCTTACCACAATCGACTTCGTGCCGAACGTGGTGTCGGCTCGGGCGGTCGAGTTGCTGGTCGCCGGGCTCGACGGCCGACGTGAACTGGATGGGCAGGTTCACCTCGAGGTCCCGACGATCACCGAACGCGAGAGCACGATTGTCGTCCCAACGTAAACCGAACGAACTCGTTCCGCAAACGTCCTATCCTGAGATCCGGCTGCTGGGTGCCAGCCCGACGCGCCGACCAACCATTCACCCAGATCAGAACCAACGACGGGGACGCACAGATAGACCTCGACCGCTGCGCCCGAGGAACCGTCCGGCACGGTGTCCGTCGGAAATGTTGTGTAAGAGGGGTTGGCGTGATCGGCGCAGCGCGGCGAATTGGCGGTTTTGGCTTGATAGCTACAACGACCCTGCCGCCCGGGGAGGATTGCCGTCGGCTTGGTGGCGGTAGAGGGTGGCACGACTCCAGCCCACAAGCTCGGCAGCCGCTGCCGTGCAGGCGGCGGTGGTTGTTGTACCAATCGACGCCTCCACAGCACCCTCGGGAACATTCCCCCCGACGAATACGAACAGAACTACTACGCTGAAACCAACGGCCTGGCCGGAATTTCGCGAGCAAAACACAAATGAGGCACGCACCCCATTTCGCGAGCACATTAGATGAGTCTCGTCGGCGTTTGGTTCGACCCGCGTCGATAAGGGAGAATCGAGTGTGGCAACAGACGCCTCCTCGACGGTGATCCGAGCGTTTCAGGTGCTCGACCTCTTCCGCTCGCACCGTCACCTCGGTGCGAGCCAGTGCGCATCGCTGCTCGGGATGACCCGCGCGAGCGCGCATCGCATGCTCGTGAGCCTCACTGAGGCCGGCGCGATCGAGCGGATCGACAGTGGCCGGTACCGTCTTTCGATCTGGATGTTCGAGGTCGGATCCCAGGTGCCGTTGCTGCGCGGGTTGACCGATCTCGCCCAACTCCCCATGGAGCGCCTAAACATCCTGACCAAGCGGAACGTCCATCTCGCGGTGCGCGAGGGTTTCGAGCTGATCTACCTGCTTAAGGTCGGCCAGGCCACGGGCCGTGCCCGCACGCGCCCAGGCACGAGGAACCCGCTGCACGCTACCGGCCTGGGCAAGATCCTGCTCGCCTGGGCGCCGGAACCGTTCGTCGACGATCTCATCGGCCACGGGCTGCGCACGTACACCAAGTACACCATCACGTCCCCCGCCAGACTGCTCGCCGAGCTCGCGGAGGTTAGGGCGACGGGATTCTCCTACGACCGCGAGGAGCGGCAGGTCGGCGTGTCCTGCGTGGCGACGAGCATCCGCGACAGCTCGGGCAGGGTGATCGCCTCGATCTCGATCCCCTTCAACTCCGAGGACTACGCCGCTCAGCATCCGGAGAGGGCGCGGCAGTCGTTGCGCGAGACCGCGCAGGCGATCGAGGCGCGGGTCCGCTGACCCGGGTCAGCGCCCGCGGGTACGCCGCAGTCGTGCAACGGCCGCGGCGGCGAGCAGGCCCCCGCTCAACCAAAGCGCGCCGCCCGCACCCAGCGGCGCGACGACTAGTCCGGCGCCGAGGGGAATGAGAAGCTGGCCAAAGCGATTCCCGAGCTGCCGGAGGGCGAGCGCCGATGAGCGCGCGCCTGCCGAAACCGACTGCGAGATGAGCGTCATCGTGATCGGCTGCCCGAGCCCGAGGAAGAACCCGCCGATGGTGAGGACCACGAGCGCTATCCAGATCCAGTCCACGACAAAGGGGAGCACGATGAAGCTGGCAGCCGCGACGACCAGGCTCGACCCCACGAGGACGCCCCTGCCAAGCCGGTCCACCAACGTGCCGGTGAATGCGCGCGAGAGAATCGACGCCATCGCCCGAACGCCGAGCATCAACCCGATCATCGAAGGTGCGATTCGGTGCTCGGCACCTAGCAGGGGTAGAAAAGCTATGAGTACTTCGGTCGTGGCGAGCAGGGCGATGCTGGCGAGCATGTTCACGCCAATACCCGGTCGGCGGAGGATCGCCCACGCCGACTCGTCCACGGTCGCCGTCTTGGACTCTGCGGGGACCGGTGCCGCTCGGAGCGCGCGGGAGAATCCCCTCCGTACCAAGAGCAGAGGCACCACTGCGAGCAGGGCGACTACGCCTGCGATCTGGAACGCTTGGAGGATGCCCGCCGAGTTGATCACGACATCATGGCCAAGCACCAGGCCCGCGAGGACCGGCCCGATTAACTGGCCCACCGAGAATGCGGCGGTGAACCACCCGAAGCCCTTGTCGATATCTCTGCCTCGCGCGTAGCGGGCAACCGAGGACTGCCCGGCGATCGTGAAGGCCATCTGGCCGATGCCGAGCACCGCGCTGCCGAGCCCGATGAGCACGAGAGTGTTGGCGAGCGGTAGGACCGCGCATCCCACGGCGATTGCCACGACCCCGACAAGGAGCAACGGGCTGAGGAACTTGGCCCGCGCCGCGATCCGTCCTATCGTCAGGGTCAGGATGACCGGTGTCACCGCGAACGCCGCAGAGATCACGCCGACCACGAACGCGTCCGCGTCCTGGGCGAGCGCTTCGTAGGTGATGACCGGCCGAGCCAGGTTGATGGCCGTCTGGCTCAGCGCCGCGGACACGACGAGCGGCCAGAGCCAGCCGGCCGTCGTGCCCTCAGGCGGAGTTCTCATCAGCCCTTGTAGCTGACGACCCTTCCCCACGTGGACTTGGTCCCCCAGATCCCCGCTCGCAGGCACTCGAGCTGATAGATCTGGCTGTGGTCGATGAAGAGGTTCACCTCCGGGCCGTAGTTCTTCACGTACCACTCGAAGACGGCGGGGTCCGCTCCCTCGAACATGACCTTCTCGAGCCCGAACTCGTTGATGAAGGCGGCAGGCACGTCGGTTCGCCAGGTATTGACCTGCTCCGTTACTCCCTCCGACTCCATCATGATTAGGTCGGCTCCGGCGTCCAGTGCCCGACGTGCGCGCGCGATTGCCCAGCCGGGGTCGCCCTGGCCCTCCGATGCGAGCTCTTCGATCGACGTGGTCCCGCCGGCGCCGAACTGGATGCCGATCTCCGCCTTCACCTTGAGCCCAGCTTTCGCTCCGCGCTCGATGAGGCGCAGATAGTCGTCGGATGTGATGGCCAGCATTCCGACGGAGATCTCGACGATGTCGAACTCGTAGTTCTTGATCGCCTCGAAGTACTTGTCCACCGCTTCAGGGCCGCGCGTGAGCACGAACTCAATGAGACCGCCGGTGGATACTTCGACCTGGCGTTCGTGGCATCCGTCGATAAACTTCCGGAGGGTGGTCTCCGACATGAGCGGCATGGAGGCGCCAGGGAATTTGAAGATGTCGACGTGAGGCCCGACCGAGTCGAGCAGGTCGAGCAGGTGATCGGGGCCGAATGAGGTGTAGTAAGGGCCGCGGATCTCGGTCAGGCCGACCGTGCGGGGCTTGCCCGGACGCTCGTTGAGCCGGAGGAACGGGAAGGCCCGCTGTGGTGCGTCGGTGGTCATGATGCTCCTTATTTTTGTGTCGAGATGGTGATTCAGCTGGACTCGAACTCGAGATCCGGGGTGAAATGCCGGTGTTTAAGGGTCGCTTCGTCAACCTCCCTCCAGACCTCGTCCGGCAGCTCCAGGTCGAGCGAGTCCGTGACGAGGGTGAACTGGTCGAGCCGGCTCACCCCGACAATCGGGGCGGTGACGCCCGGCTGGCGCATCGCCCAGGCTGATGCGAGCGCGCCCAGGGACGTGCCGGCCCGATCGGCGATCGCCTGCAGCTGATCGACGGTGTCGAAATTCGAATCGCTCCAGTACCGCTGCTTGTACCGCTGCCCCGCGGCACTATCGTCGAAGCGGCCAGCGTCGGGCGTCTGGTCGCGCTTGTACTTGCCGGTGAGAACGCCGCCCGCGAGCAGGTTGAAGGCCAGGACCGATACTCCCTGCTGCGCGCACAGCGGAAGAGTCTCCATCTCAGCCCCGCGCATCAGGGCGTTATAGCGTACTTGTGCAGTCTGTACGCGCGGCAGTCGATCGGCGTCGCTGCATCCAAGCGTCTGCGCGATCTGGTGCGCCATGAAGTTGCAGCACCCGATGTAGCGCACCTTGCCCTGCTGGATGAGCGTGTCTATGGCCGCGAGCGTCTCATCGAGCGGCGTGCTGGTGTCGAACCTGTGCAACTGCAGCAGATCAATGTGGTCGGTCCCGAGCCGCTCCAGCGACCCCTCGACCGCCGACAGCACGTGCTTGCGCGAAAGCCCGATCTCCCACGGATTTGGTCCGGTCCGGTTGTAGACCTTGGTGGCCAGGAATATGCGCTCCCGCCGTCCGACCATCCATCGACCGATTAGGGACTCCGTGACCCCGACGGTGTCCGCGCCGGACCCCAACGGGTAGCTGGTGGAGGTGTCGAGCCATCCCAGCCCCCGATCGAGCGCGAAGTCGAGGATCTGGCGCGCTGCACCCTCATCGGTCTGGAGACCGAATGTCGCGGTACCGATCGCCAAGCGCGGCAGGCGGACACCGGTACGGCCAAGGAGTACGGTGTCGGTGCTCGCGCTCATCCCCGCGAGCCTGCGTCCGCCGCCGCCGCCTTCCCCGCGCGGAAGCCGAACACGGCACCCGACATCAGGCCGGCGCCACCGGGATAGTTGTCGTAGAACAAGCCACCGACTACCTCACCGGCAGCGTGCAGGCCAGGGATAACGCGGTCGCCTTGGTCGAGCACACGGGTGTCCTCGTCGATGCGAACGCCGCCGTACGTGAAGGTGATCGCGCAGCCGACCGGATAGGCGATGAACGGCCCGGTCTCGATGCGGCGAGCCCAGTTGCTCTTCGGCGGCACGATCCCCGACGTCGAAAGTCCGTCGAGCACGGTCGGGTCGAAGGTTCCGTCGCCGACCGCCGCATTGAACTCTTCGACAGTCTCCTCGAGCGACCCGGCGGGCAGGCCGAGTTCGGCTCCCAGACCAGCAATCGTGTCCGCTTCGATGCGGATGGCACCGTCGTGCCCGTAGTCGGTGCGGAGGAAGTCGGAACCGCCCTGGTCGAAGATCTGGTAGGCCAGGCCACCCGCCTTGTTGAGGATCGCGGCCCCCATCTGCGCGTACGTGTAGTTGCGGAAGTCGGAGCCCTCGTCGAAGAACCGCCGACCCTGGGAGTCGACCGTGATGCCGAACGGGTAGGAGTGTCGCTGGAGCTTGTTGGTGAGCACCCGATTGCCGAACGGTCCCGCATTGATGTCCCAGGCGACCGCGTGCGCGCCCGACCAGTTCCCGTATGGCTGCGCCCCGATCTCGAGCGTCTTCATGAGCGCCTCCCCGGTGTTGTACCGGCTGCCCCGCACCTTAGCGGTGTCCCATCCGGGGCCCAGGTGCACGGCGCGCAGCCTGGTGTCAGCCTCAAAACCGCCGGCCGCGAGGACGACGCTCCGGGCGCCGATCCGGCGGACGCCCTCCGGCGTGCGGCAGGTCACGCCGATGACGGAGCCGTCATCGTCTCGCACGTAGTCGACCATCTGGTGCTCGGTACGGATCATGATGCCGGCGCCCTCCGCGTTCTGGCGATGCTGCTCGATCAAGCCGATCCCGCCGCCCTCGACCGCGATGGTGCCGCCGCCCCAGAACTTCTTGCGCCCGTTCACCTCGAACACCTGGTTGTCGGACTGCAGGATGAACTTGATGCCGTGGCCGGCCAGCCAGCGCAACGTCGTGAAGGAGTTCTCGACGAGGATCCGCATCAGCGTGCGATCGGTGCGGCCCTTCGTTAGGCGCTCCATGTCAGCCGAGAAGTGCTCGACGGTGTATGGGTCGAGGTCGTATTGGGCGGTCGTAGTTTCATCGAAGTCGTGCAGCAGCGGCACGAGGTCGTCGAGGTTGTTGTAAGTGGTGCGAAACGACCCCAGAGTGAAATAGGAGTTGCCGCCCAGTTCATCCGGACCGGTCTTTTCGAGCATGCAGACACTGACACCCTCCTCTCGCGCAGCGTGGGCGGCCGAGAACGCAGCGTTCCCGGCGCCGATGATCACGACATCGAATTCGTCGTCGAACATGAATCTCCTCTGTTGTGGCTTGAATGTGGTGGTCATGATGCGAGCAGTCGCACGTCGTCCGGCGAGATGTTGACGAAGACCTGCGCGCCGACTTCGAGCTGCGCGATGTCGTTCTCCCAGATGCGGAAACGATGGTCGCCGCACTGCACCTCGTACTCGGTGTGCGGCCCGAGGAACAGGGCGGCCTCGATGACCCCGGGAAGCGAGTTCTGCTTTCCTTGCAGCATCGAGACGGATGCGCGCTCCGGACGGAACAGCGCGGTCACCGCGTCTCCCGCCGCGAGCAGGTCGGAGCCTACTCTCCCGGCCACGCTGCCGACCGCCGTGTCGAGCACGCCGTCGTCGGCGTTGACCGAGGTGATCCGGCCGGGCAGCTCGTTGGAGACGCCGACGAAGTTCGCGACGTACCGTGACGTCGCCTCGTGGTATACCTCGCGCGGGCTTCCCACCTGCGCGAACTCACCGGTGCGCATGACTGCGATGCGGTGGGCAAGGCCCATCGCCTCCTGCTGGTCGTGAGTCACGTAGATGGCCGAGAATCCCAGGTCGCGCTGCATGTGCACGAGCTCGGAGCGCAGTTGCTCGCGCACATGCGCATCCACATTGGAGAGCGGCTCGTCGAACAGCACCAGATTGGTGCCGGAGACGAGCGCCCGGGCCAACGCAACGCGCTGCTGCTGACCGCCGCTCATCTGGTCCGGATACTGTCCTGACAACTCCCGGATATGCACGAGATCGAGCGCGTTCGCCACGCGCTCGGCGATCTCGGACTGCGACAGCTTCTCCGAGCGGCTGCGCAGCGGGTACCCGACGTTCTGCGCCACCGTCATGTGCGGCCAGAGGGCGTAGGACTGGAAGATCATGTTGATCTGTCGCCGTTCCGGCGGCACCGAGATCCCCTCCTCGCGCGAGAACACCGTGCGGCCGTCGATCTCGACGGTGCCTTCATCGGGCACCTCGAGGCCGGCGACCATCCGCAGCAGTGTCGTCTTTCCGCAGCCGCTCGGGCCGAGCAGCACCATGAACTCGCCCTGCTGCAGCTCGAACGACACGTCGTTGACTGCGGCTGCCTCGGTGCCGTCGACGCGACGGAAGTATTTCTTCAGGCCACTGGCGCGGACCACCGGCCCTGGGGCCCCGGATCCGTCCTTCTGCTGCTTCGCCACACTCTTCTCCATCGTCATCGACTTCATGACGCCTCCTTTCGTGCTGCTCGTACTGCTCGTTTTTGGGGGCGCACTTTCCTGCGTTGCCAGCGGCTTTGCCACATGCCGAGCATCAGAGAGAGTCCGACCATTACCGTCGTGATCACGGTGAGAACCACAGCGAGCGACGCGAGTGCCGCGTACGATCCGTTCTCGAAGATCTGCAGGATGCGGAAACCGACCACCATGTTCGTGGTGCCCGCCAGTACGGCAGTCGCCGTGAGGTCGCCGACCATCCGGGCGAACAGGAACGCCCAGCCTGCCACCAGCCCAGAGAGCATCAGGGGGAAGTAGATCCGCATGAATGTGCGGGTGCCGCCCGCACCACTGATCTGCGAAGCCTCGGAGAGGTCGTGGCCTATCTGGTTCGCCGCGGAATCGGCCGAGACCGATGCTTGTGGAAGGTAGATGCTGATGTAAACCATCAGCAGGATGAGCGTGGTCCCGCCCAGGTTGAAGGGCGGTCCGGCGAACGCAAGGATAAACCCTACCGCGATCACGAGGTGGGAGAAGACCGACGGCAGCTTGATCGCCCCGTCCAGCACGCGGACGACGCGACTCCGCGACCGGAGCACGAGCAGTGCCACAAGGGCCGCCAGCACCATGCCGACCGTCGCTCCGACGGTCGCGATCCACACGCTGTTCTGAACCGCAATCAGGGTCTGCCCATCCTGGAAGACCGACTTGACTATTGAGTCGAGACTCATACCCGCCCAGTCGATCTTGGGGGTCCAGTACCCGTTTAGCGACACCAGCAGCAGCCCGCCGACGGGCATCACGATGGCGAGCAGGCCGTAGGCGAACATAAGCGCACGGGCCGGCCACTTCCATTTGCCGAGGCGCAGCCGCACGAACCGCTGGCCCTTGCTGCCGAGCGTCGCGTTGCGCCCGCCGCGCAGCAGGCGCGATTGCAGGTACCACAGCGTGCCGACGAACAGGAGGACTATGAAGCTGAGCCCGACCGCGGTCGACGTCTGCGCCGGGTAGGTGAACGACAACAGCTTGACGATGCGCACCGAGAGCACGTCGATGCCGGCACCTGAGCCGATGATGACGGGCACCGAGTACAGCGAGAACCCCTGCCAAGCCATCAACAGGACGGCCCCGCCGATGCTCGGCTTGATCGCCGGAAGCGTGACCCGGCGAATTGTCTGCCACTTGGTCGCTCCGCTGATCCAGGACTGCTCGTCGAGGCTGGAGTCGCTGTTGCTCAGGCCGGTGTTGACCAGCATAAACACGTAGGGCACCTGGTAGAGGGTATAGACGAAGATCAAGCCGCCCCAGCTGAAGATGTCGAACGGCCCCGACTCGAGATGAATGCCGAGAAATCCCAGGCCATCGCGGATGGCCGCATTGAGCAGCCCGGCGGTCGGAGAGATGAGCAGAACCCAGCCGATGGCGCCGGCGATCGGCTGTAGCAGGAAGGGGATCATCGGCAGGGCATCCGTGAGTCCGGCGATGCGCGCGTCGGTTCTGGCGTTGAGCCAGGCGAGCACGGTGCCGATCACCAGGGCGAGTGCTCCGCTGGCTACCACGACGATAACCGTGTTGGCTACGAGCTCCCAGAGGTCCGGCACCGAGAACACCGCCAACAGCGGCTCGAGCGTGAACCGGCCGTCCACGAACACCATCGCGATGACGACGCGCAGGATCGGATAAGTCGCGAGCAGCGCGAGCAGGAGCGCGGCCGTGAAAGCCACGATCTTGAAGGGCGTCAGCCGGGGGCGGGGAGCACGCCCCACCCCCGGGCGACGGTCGCTCCGTTGGGGTGCGATCGTGACCATTTAGTGCACCCTTCGTGCGCGCAGGGTGATCACTTGAGTCCCAACTTGGTCAGCACCGAGTCCTGCTGGCTCGTGACCGACGCGAGGTCGGGCGACACGTATTCCAACGGCAGGTTGCCCGCGTCGAACGGCGAAACTGCACCGGCCGCGTCGGCGAGGACGCCGCTGCCCTCCGCCGTCAGAGCGTACTGGACGAGCAGTCTCGCCGCGTAAGGGCTCTTTGCCTGCTCCGAGATACCGACGACGACTTCTGCGCCACTGGTGAGGTCCGGGATGACGAAGTCGATCGGCGCACCGGCCTCCTTCAGCTCGACGATGTGCGACGGCAGGCCCATCACGTTGAATACCACTTCGCCGGCGGCGACCGCCTGCGCGGCAGGAACACCGCTCGCATACATCTTGAGGTCCTGATCGCCGAAGCTCTCGAGGAATTTGTCATCGCCGCTCGCCTTTGCGACCGCGAGCCACTCCGCGATGTAGGAAGCCGAGGACGCGGGGTCGGGAATCGCGATCTTGCCGTCCCAGGAGTCGAACAGATCGCTCCAGGTCTTCGGCACGTCCGCGGCATCCACCAGGTCCGTGTTGTAGGCAATGCCTGCAGGTTGGATGATCGTGACCGCCGTACCCTCGTCGGGCAGCACGAACTGGCTATCGAGGTCACCGGGGTAGTCCGGCAGGTCGGCTTCGTCGAGCGGCACCAACCAACCCTCCTCGATGGCCGAAGCGGTGAAGCCGGTGCGGGACACGAGGATGGCATCGGCCGCCGATGCCCCGGCCGCGGACTCGGCCGAGAACCGCTGCGCCAACTGCGCGCTCGTGAGACGCACAACGTCGACCTGGATGCCGTACTTCTCGGTGAACGACTCGGTGAACGCCATGGTGGCCGCCTCCTCGACCGAGCTGTAGAGCGTGACCGATCCCTCGGCCTTCGCCTCGGCGACGAGCGGATCAGCGTCCGCCGTTGGAGTGGGTTGGCTGACGCCGCTGCTGGCGCAGCCAGCGAGCCCAAGCATCGCAATAGCGGCGATACTGATCAGAGTTTTGTGCGCATTTAACTTCATTGTTCCCTGCCTTATCTCGGACGTGCTTATCGCTTTGGTACTATCTCGGGCCGTCTTCAGTGCCAGATTTGGCGAGTCCCACGGCCACGTCTATGAGGAGGTCCTCCTGACCGCCGACGAACCGGCGACGGCCGGCCTCCTGAAGAATCCGATACGCGGGGACCCCGTATCGGGCGGCAGCGTTCTCGGCGTGCACGAGGAAGCTGGAGTACACCCCGGTGTAACCGAGGATCACGGAGTTGCGGTCCATTACCGGCTCCTTGAGCATGTACGGCCGCACCACTGTCTCCGCGACATCCAGAATCTGCTCGAGGTCGATGCCGGTGTGGATGCCGAGACGGTCGAAGACCGCGGTCAGCACCTCTGTCGGCGAGTTGCCGGCGCCTGCGCCGAGGGCGCGAGTCGCGCCGTCGATCTGGCGGGCACCCGCGCGCACTGCGGCGATCGAGTTCGCGACGCCCAATGCGAGGTTGTTGTGCCCGTGGAAGCCCACCTGAACATCGGCCCCGACCACGTCCAGCAGCGCGGTGACGCGTTCGGTCGTGTCATCCGGGGTGAGTGCGCCAGCCGAGTCGACGATGTAGACACACTGCGCGCCGGAAGCCGCCATGATGCCGGCCTGCTGCGCGAGCTCAGCGGGCTGCAACATGTGCGACATCATCAAGAACCCGACGGTCTCGGCCCCAAGCTCCCGGGCAGCTGTCAAGTGCTGATTCGCGATGTCGGCCTCGCTGCAGTGGGTCGCGACCCTGATCAGTCCGACACCGAGGTCGATGGCCGTACGGAGCTCCTGAATCGTGCCGACCCCGGGGAGCAGGAGCGCCGCGATCTTGGCGTCGCCCTTGGCCTCGGCCACGGCGATCTGGATCAGCTCGAACTCGTCGGTCGCAGAGAAGCCGTAGGTGAACGACGAGCCCGCGAGCCCGTCACCGTGCGCGACCTCGATGACCGGGACGCCGGCGGCAACCAGTCCGCGGACCGTGCCCCGGACCTGCTCGGGGAGGAACTGGTGGCGCATGGCGTGGCTGCCGTCCCTCAGAGTCGTGTCCGTGATCCTGGCCCGGACTTCTCTCTCACTCACGCGCGCACCTCCAATCGTGCGAGCGAGATTCGCTCGCCCACGCGGGTCGCCGCGGCCGTCATGATGTCGAGGTTTCCCGCGTAGGGCGGAAGGTAGTCACCATTGCCCTCCACTTCCAGGAGCGTGGTTACGCGCGCGCGCCCACCCCAGCCTGCCTGTGGCTCGTCGAACTGCGGGTCCTCGGCCATGCGGTATCCGGGCACATACTGTGCGACAGCGTTTACCATCTGCTTGATCGAGTCGACGATCAAGGAGCGGTCGGCATCCGGATCGATCGAGCAGAACACGGTGTCGCGCATGATCATTGGCGGTGAGACCGGATTTAGCACGATTATCGCCTTACTCCGGCCTGCGCCGCCGACCATCTCGAGGGCCCGAGAGGTCGTCTCGGTGAACTCATCGATGTTTGCGCGAGTGCCGGGACCCGCGGACCGCGATGCTATCGTCGCGACGATCTCCGCGTAGTGAACCGGCGTCACCGCTGATATCGCGGCGACGATTGGTACCGTTGCCTGGCCGCCGCAGGTCACCATGTTGAGGTTTGGAGCGTTGAGGTGCTCGTCGAGGTTCACTGGTGGCACCACGAAGGGGCCGATCGCAGCCGGCGTTAGATCGATGGCTTGGATGCCGGCGTCGCGGTAGCGGCTCGCGTTGGCGATGTGCGCCCCCGCCGACGTCGCTTCGAACACGATCTCCGGGCGTCGTTCGAACGCGAGTAGACCCTCGACACCATAAGACGAGGTCTCGACGCCGAGGCGACGTGCGCGAGCGAGGCCGTCCGAGTCGGGGTCGATGCCGACCATGCCAACGAGGTCGAGCAGTTCGGAGCGCTGGATCTTGATCATCAGGTCCGTCCCGATGTTGCCAGAGCCCACGATCGCGACCGGCATTTTCGGCAAAGCAGTCGCCCCGCTCATTCGGGTCGATTCCCTGAAATCTGGAACGGCTCTTCGAACCCTGGGTTCATCCGCTCGTCCACCCACGTCGAGCCGTACAGGATCTCCAGCGGCAAGTCGTCCTCGGTAACGTCGATGGCCTGCTGCGCCTCCATCTCGAGCCGCCGCTCGGCAGCGTCGGCTACCTGCTCCGCGATCTCGAACGGCACCACGACCACGCCGTCCTCGTCGCCGATGATCGCGTCACCGGGACTCACCGTGACGCCAGCGCACACGATGGGGACGTTGACGGAGCCGACCGAGTGCTTGACGGCGGACCGCGGCACGATCCCGATACAGAACACCGGGAATGGGATCGCGAGGATGCCGGAGCGGTCGCGGATGCTGCCGTCGATGACCGCGCCGACGAATCCTATCCGGTGGGCGAACAGCGCCATGTTCCTGCCGATGACGGTCGCGTCGTACGTGCCACCGGTGTCGACCACGAGGACGTCGCCCGGCTTTCCGAACTGCAGAGCCTTGTGCACCATGAGGTTGTCACCGGTCGGCGCCTTGACAGTGAGTGCGGACCCTGCGAGCTTGACGGTGACGTCGAGGGGGCGCATCCGGTGCGACATCGCCCCGTGACGACCCATTGCGTCAGACAGCGTCGCGGTGTCGATGCGGCCCAACCGTGCGATCAGCTCGTCTGATAGTCGCCGACCAGGTTCATTGATGCTCTTGTACATTCCGCCCCTTCGCGTAGCCCTTCGAGGATTGTAATCATGCGTTGAGTTGGCATATACCGTGACGTCTCACATGCTGAGACAGATTCCGAAATGTACAAGCGGCCGCTTGAGGGTTGGCGATAGCAACCGCACGGTTGCGGCGGATGGGGCGAAGAACGCATCCGCATAGCCTGTGAGCATGTTCCGACGGTTCCCGAGGGACAGCGCGAGCGAGCGGTTCGCCCGTCGGCCGCTCGTTCTGCGGGCGGGAGTGCCTCCGCTTGCCTCGAATTCATCCATCTCTTGTCTCGTAACCCAGTTGCCTCTAACCCATGGGATTCAAGACGCTGACACCTACTCCGGAGCAGCGAGGGAAACAGCCTGATGCACCAAATAGCGATCAACGAACGGCGCCACATAGCGCCAAAAGTCACAGCCGGGAGGAACTGGTTCCTATGTTCTGCCGCCGCGAAGATTATAAACTGATTTATAGGAGGTGGTTTCGATGACAATTGCTGAATCCCCGAAGGCGAGAAGGCTCGTTCGCGCGCGAGCGCGCATGGAACTCGCGTCAATCGATTTCAACCGGGAAGTGAAGACGGCCACCGTCGAGCTGACACAGACGAGGGTCGCGTCGATCGTGAAGCTGACGCAGGCGCGAGTGAGCCAGATCGTGGCTGGCACTCCGCTGCCCGTATCGGGATTTAGTGGCGCGACGCCGCGTGAGATTGCGCAGCGGTTCGCAGCGGGTGAGCTGACCGAGGACCAGGCTATTGACGAGCTGGGTCGGTGGGACTATTCGCCGAAGCCAGCGGTCGCTCCGTTCGATGATCTGTGGGAGCCGGGTGAGGGCACTTGGGCCGACGTCGAGCAGGCGTGGGACGATGATCTCATTGCGGATGAGGTGTACGAGGGTGCGCGCCTGCTTCGTGGGTCACTCTCAAAAGCAGGGAAATGAGTGAAGAAACGTCCCGCAGCGTGACCTCCCCTATCCGATGTTTACTCAGATCCAGATGGTGACTCGGCCGCCTCCTCGCCGGCTTGCTTAATCGCGTCACCGACAGACTTTGCGCCTTCAGCAAGGATTGCTGCCCCGGCGATAGCGATTCCGACCGGGCCTGCCGCCGCCGCACCCGACGAGCCTGCAGCAGTTGCGCTTGTTGCTGCACCAGATTCAGATGCCGCTGCGGCTGAATCTGCGACTGGTGGTGAAGCGGTCGTGGGCGCGGGTCCACCTGTACTCGTTGCTCCATTCGGGTCATCGGAAGTCGAACCTGTCCTTTGCGGCGTGGGCCGAGGGCTGCCATTCCCCGAGTTCCGCGCGCCTGTTGGGACTGCGGATGCCGCTTGCTGCATGGTCGCCGCCATTCCGGCGCCGCTCGCTACGCCGGAGACCATCGGAGTGAGGAACCGCATGAGCGCCGGCAGCGCGAAAAGCGCCATGGACATCATGGCCACACCCGCAAGGACTTGTACAAGCCCGTTAGCGTCATCCTGGAAGACGTCAGCTCCGACAAGTTGAAATGCTGTGGCGTAGATGATGGCTGCCGCTGGTTTGTAGAGAATGAACGCGATCGTCCAAGTGATGCATTTCCTGAACCAGTTCCTGCCGATGTCGGTGTTGGTGAAACTTGCGGAGAGTGGGAGCACGCCCGCGAGCAGCACCAGCATCCCTCCGCGCACGACCATGAGCCCGATCTGAGCCAGCGAAGCTATGAGGGCCGCTCCCCCAACGATGATGACGATTATCTGCCCGAGTCCACCGGTGACCCCATTCGTTAGAACGATCAGTCCGAGCAGATTGCTCCCGAAGTCTGTCCCGTCCGTAGCGGTGTCCAGGATGGAGGCGGCGAGAGCGTCTGCAGCTACTACGGCAAGCTGCACGCCCGCAAGGCCCGCACCAGAGACCACTACCAAGGTGATGAGGCTCCGTAGTATTTCGCGGCCCGGCTCTGCGCGCTGCTGCCAGACCATCGCGGTCGCTCCGACGACCACGCTGAGCATGGCCAGCCCGCCGGCGTACCCCGATAACGATGACTGGATGAATGCGACAGGCGCGGAGCCTTGCCCGCCCTGGGATTGAAGCAACGCCGTCACAATCGATGCGCTGGCGCTGATGAGAATGGTGGCCCCAAGGACGATAGACAACTTTCCCAAGTGGCGGCGCCCGTCGCCGGTCCGGTTGGCCCAGGCCAGCGACGCACCGAGAGCCACCAAGGACAGCACACACATCGTCAGGCCGAACCAGAACACCCAGCCAAGAATGGTCTCGAAGGATTCGTCTACGGCCAAATTGGTGGGATCAGGCGCGTTATCCGAAGTCGCTAAGTTCGGCGTGGGAATGTTCACCCAGAATGTACCGAGGGATGCGAGGGCCTCCGAGACGCCGTCAGTGATGGCCTCCGCAAGGGCGGTGATGCTCTGACCGACGGCGCTTGTGATCCAGTCGCTGATCCAGCCGCCAGCATCACAGCCCCAGTCGAGAGGGCCGCAACTACTCATTCGCCCTCACCCCAAAGGGTGTACCCACCAAGGTTGGAGAGCGCGTTGGGGTTCCCCATACGGCCTGTCGATGGATCGACGACAAGCAACCAGTCGTCGTCAACCCAACGGAGGGTTATCGCGCCCGCGGCATATGATCCGTTGCCGACGCGAATTGCAATCTCGACGGTCGCCAGCGCGGGGTCATAGCTCGCCATGCGATACCCGGCGACCTGAATGCTCGTGCCATCACCATCTCCTGTCGCCGCTTCTTGTGCACGGAGTGCAGCATCTCGGCCCAGCCCTGGGGCAACAGCCTCGGCTGCGAGCCGGGCACCGAGATCCGGTCGGCCCGATCCCATAGCCACAATGTTCGCGGCCGCAATGATTGCGCCGGCCTCGCTATTGCCGAAGCACGAGCGGAATCCATCCTGGTCGATCTGGTCCGGCCCCGCATTGACAACGGAGGGCGCAGCGACCGTTCCAACTAATTCCCACGTGGCCATGGTGACCATCGCTGCAGAAAAGTTGGACGGCAGCGCGGAGCCGGTGCAACCTCCATCGAGGGCTGTAGGTGAGTCCGTCGTTTGCTTTGCAGGCCCCGACTCGGAGTCGACCGTCAGCCTGGATATTGTCATGACTGCTCCGAGTACGACAAGCATCCCGACGAAGACGGCGGCAAGGATGAAAGTCGGACTCCGGAACCCAGATCTCGTGTTGTCCTGCTTGCTGCTGAACATTCCCATCAGGCTTCTCCATCTCGTGATTGTCCGGAATGGAACTCGGCCCAACCCTTGTCGAGAAAGACTGTCTTCGCGGCAACCTCGCGGCGGGATTGCGCCAGCCTCGAGTGGGGTGCGAACTCAACGAGGAACTCCTCGATCCGCACCATAACTTCCCGAGCTACGAGCAAGAGCTCCTGAGCGTCTCTAGGAAATGTGCTTCGCTGATTGGAGTGCTTGGCGATTTGGTTGATATTCAGCGAGCACGATGCCGCGTATCGGTTCAGGGCAAAGAGTTCCGTCATGAGATTGTGCTTCTCAGTCTTGGTCATGCCGACTGCATGCTCGGAGCTCTTGTCGTTGCCTTTAAGCGCGGTTTCTACGAGCAGCCGAGACACCGTGACCCGCTGCTCGCGGGCAAGTATCTCAAGGGCATCACTCTCGCCTGACGACACCTTCACCACGTAGCGCTTGGTTCGACCGCCCTCGACGTTTGTTTGCCGGCGCCCGACGTCTTTCCCATCGGTGAGCGCGCTCATCGTGCATCTCGCTTCGCACGAATGCCCAGCGCAGCGAACCCGCCTTGGCGGGGACCCCGAGCAGTCTCCGACTGCTCCAGTGGCCCGAAGGGCCAGCTGCGAGCGGCGTTAGGGCACCTAACGCTATAGCTTGCTCCGCATGCTGCGGCTGCTTTGAGTCTTTTCTCGTACATCATTTTCTCCTTCAACGATCTATTGCTTGGTACTGCGGGAGTAGCGTTTGGATCCGCTACGCGAGCTGATCCGCAACGCAGAACTTCGGCGATGTCGTGGATGTAGCGGTTGTGGTGGGTGAATCGAGATAGCGGCCCCAGGCATCCTGCAAGTCCCCGAATTTGTAGCCGCGAACTACCTCTGTCTCAACTCGGATGCTCCCGGGCCTGACCCCATATGGCCGGAGCCTGCGAGAGAGTGACCGGGCGTCGAGACCGACGCCATTGAGCCCTCCCCAAGGTGATTCCTCCAGCGCGTTCAAATGATGAAGGAGAACCGCCGTAGGGAGTGCACGCAACTCGTTCAGTGCCGTGTAGACCCCGCGAATATCGGCAAGCAGTTGCCCGCCGAAGGACGACTCTGCCTCGGCTCCGTGCTGGGACTCGGTGAGCTTTAAGGCGGCATCCCATGCTCGGTTCGGCCACTCGCCGCCAGCGAGGTTGGCCACAGCAGCGAGCGGCTCCCAGACGTCAGCGGCTCGATCGATGACCGGCAGTTCGGGCCGTGCCTCGGCCAGGCCTTCGAGTTCGGGCGCAAGCCACTCTGCCAGTCGAACCCGGAGCGCGCCGAGTCGGGCTTGACCATCACGACTCCGGAATGGTTTGACGGATTCGTCGTGGCGTCGACGCTTCACGCGGATGACGATTGCACGGTCTTCGATCGTGTCCGGCATATCGCCAATGCCCGCGATAGCGACCATGGCGAACGTGCGGAACTCCTTCGGCTGAAGCGTGGGCCCCTGCACCCGACCATATGAAGAACCACGCTGGAAGCCAGAATTCAAAAGGCCTCGTAGGTCTTCGTTCTTCTCCGCTTGTCGGGGCGAACCGAAGAGGGTGTCTGCCTCGTCGAGGAAGATCGTCGGCGGCGCATCTCCCGCCAACTCGACTCGACGGAACAAGTACGACACGGATCCATTCACGAGCCGAATCGGCTCGTGGCTCATCCCGTCGACGACCTCCAACACCCGAGTTTTTCCACTTCGCTTCTCGACGGATTTAATGACGAGGCGAGGCGCGAAATCGAAGGCGCCCGATGCGTGGGTAACCGCGGTCCACAACGCAATTGCGTCTGCATCCTCGGACTTCGGCAATACGCAGTAGTCGGCGATGGCTTTGCGAATGTCGTCCAATACCTCGGCGCCGTTCATGCCTGAGCTCCAACGTCCGGAAACGGATGACGAACGAACATCCGTCGTAATCGCTCCTCTGCAGCCCTGGCGCCGCGCTCGTCACCCCGAATGCGGCATCGCTCCGCGTAGCTCAAGCACAATTTCGCGGATGTCGGCGGATCGAAAACAAGCCGGTAGTACCGATCAGCGTCGGCCTCCGCACGAAACACGCGGTCGATGAGCTCCGCCTGGCCCTGCGCGAACCCGGCCCCGTAACCGTCGAGCCAAGCGTCCCAGCCGTGGTCGCTGTGAACGAGAAACTGCCACAAGCCTTCGCCGTCAAGGGTAAATCTCCCGTGACCGAAGTAGCGTTCCTCGGTATCGTTGTCCATGGAAGCTGACAGAGCCGCATAGTTCTGAAATTCGTCTTCTCTGCCCCCGACCCGCTCCAACGGGCCGGGGGCTTCTCGCGTTCTCTTCACAATCAGTACCGTCCCGTGGTCTGCACGTGCACGTTCTCTTCAAGCCACTCCTGCACGTGGCTTCGGAAGTACCGGACCGTCTTGGCGCCCAGCTTGGTGAATTTCGGCCCCGTGCCCTTGTATCGGAGTTGGGCCAACTGGCCTCGGCTCAGGCCCGTCCAGTCGCTGACTTCCTCTGGGGTGAGCAATAGTTTTTCCATAGTTTTCGTCTCCCGATTTACGACGAAATAGCTTTTCGTCTTCCAAGTAACGATAGGAATCAGTGATCGAAATGTCAACGATTGCGCTGTTTGGGCGACATTGTGAGAATCCGTCGCTACTCTGACATCTATGAGCACGAGCACTCGAACCGCCGTAATCGGCCGCCGAATCCTAAAACTCCGGAAGAACCTCGGCATAACTACGGCTGCAGCTCTGGCAGACAGCATTCCGAACCCGACCATTACCGAATCAGTCATCCAGAACATCGAGGGTGGTCGTAAGTCAGAAATATCCCTACCGCAGGTGCTTGATATTGCGATGGCGCTCGGAGTCCCGCCTATCACCCTGATGACGGACGTCTTTCATCCGAATAGATTGGTTGACACTGAGGGCGTTGGAAGCGACGTCGCTGCCCTAACCAACGAAGAGTTCATTCTTTGGTTCCAGGGCGATCCTGGAATCAGGGCTGCTTTCGACGCGTCTTCAAGCACGGATGCGGAAAATGGCCTGGGGCCGGCAGGTACCCGGTCACCATTTCGCACTGTCGTGCGTTTCATTCCGTACCTTGCGGAAATTCAGCGTCGCCTCGACGCCTACTTGCGCAGACTGCCGCGCGATCTCGAAACAGCACGGACTGCGAAGGACCTGACGCTTGAAACTGGCATCAGGGAGCGACTGGAAATGTTGGAGAGCGAGGCGGAGCATCTAAGGTGGCTGCTGAAGGAAGGCGGCGTCAATTTTGAGACCGCGGACAGCGACAGCGACAGCGACAGCGAGGATCCAACTTCCTGACCCTGGGCTACCGCATCATCGACGAAGGCAGCGGCCTTGCGTGCATGGTTGGCCTCGCCCCGATCGACTCCTTATTAGCCTCAAGTCGGTGCGCCATCGACTTCATCCCCCTGCGCCGTGACATCCCGCGGAGGCCGTCAAGCACTTCCTCGTCCGTCCGCCGAGCGCGTCGCCCGAATGCAAATACCGGTCCATGCTTCAATGTCGATGACACCCCGGAGGAACCTGTGCCTGTAACTGTTGCTGTGTGGTCTCCATCGGTTGCCGATAGCGCGTCGCTTCTCGAAGGTGTCTTCTCTCTCTACAAGTCGAACAAGAGATCCCTCGGTTTCCTCCCTGACGCCGCTTTCCACGACAGGGCTAATGCCGGAGCGCTGATCGTAGCGATGGAGAACGGAGGCGTGGTTGGCTACACCATCTATGACAGGCCCCGGTCGCATCTCAAACTCGTTCATGTGTGCGTCGATACATCCACGCGCATGTCCAGAGTGGCTTCGCTCATGGTGGACAAAATGGTGGAGACAAATCCGAACAGCATTGGCTTCGAAGCTCACTGCAGACGTAGCTACAACTTGAATGATTTTTGGCGCTCACTCGGAATGAGCCCCAAGGGTGAACGACCTGGTCGTGGTCTAACTCGAGAGCCGCTTACTATCTGGTGGCGCCCGCTCGGTGGCCCAGACCTCTTCGATCATTTAATCTTCGAGACCTCCTTGCCACTTGCGGTGCTTGATTCCAATATTGTTATCGACCTCGTCGCAAGTGCTCTACCTCCTAGGCCGCACCGAGAGTCGTCGCGAAGCTTGACAGGTGACTGGTTCGATTCCCGCGTCAATATCTCCGTCTCGCCCGAAGTTGACCACGAGCTAAACGACCTGCCAAATGCCGCCGAACGGAACCATCAGCGCGCTGGCGCCCAGAACATCACTGTCCTTGCCACTAGCCGTCCCAAGGATGATTCGCTCGAGAGACAGCTCCGAACCCACATCGGAGAGGCCGAGTGGGCATCAGACGACAGCTTGGTTCGCGATGTTTACCACCTGGCGGACGCGATTAACGCCGGAGCGCAATACTTTGTCACTCACGATGAGAACTTGATTCGAGTGACCCATGGTTGGGTTACGGACGAATTCAACTTGCGAGTTCTCATGCCATTCGAACTCATTGCTGACATTGAGAGCGCTGATCCCCAGCCTGTTTATCAGCCTCGCCACCTGGCCGGAATCCTCACTCTGGCTGGAGCATCCACAACGCCAGAGACCGACCTCCTAACAGCCTTCTTGAACTATCCCGTACAGGAGCGAAAGCATACCTTCATCGCCCGCCTCAGAAACGCGCTAGCGCAAAGAGACACCAGTGTTCTTATCCTGAAGGACGAGGATGGTCACCCTTTGGGGCTCATTGCGACTTGTGTAGAAGCCGGCCGGCTCTCGGTCCCGCTAATTAGGGTACGGCGCGGGGTTAGAGCCCAAACGCTGGCGTTACAGCTCGCGAGGCAGCTCCGAGAAATCGCGCACGATCTCGGGTTGAAACAGGTTCACGTGATTGACGACCACCTCCACCCTGTTGTGTCAGACGCGCTTCTTGAGGACGGATTCCGCCTGAATGCGGACGATGGCACTTTGCTTGCCGACGTTCTAGGTCTATGGGTTGACGTCTCAGAGCCTGATCAAGTGACTCAACTCGCCCAGGTCATGCGCGTCGACCCCGAGGGATTCGCATCGCAGCTGACACCGAGCCTCGTTGCTGAGCTTGAGCGCAGATACTGGCCCCTGAAATTGTGGGACGCAACGGCAAGCTTCTTCATATCCATCCGTCCCGAGAACGCCATGAATCTATTCGGGTACCCGTCGAACCTTATTACTCAACGACAGTCGCTCGGACTCGCACGCTCGCACGTCTACTTCCGCTCTCCCCGTAACAATCCGATCAAGACGGTGCCTGCAAGGGTCGTATGGTACTGCTCGGCCGATAAGCGGCTCGGAGTGCACTCAGTGTTTGCTTACTCGAGGATTGTGGGCTCACACATGCTGACCCCAGAGGACGCTCACGCTAGATACAGCCATATGGGTGTTTATAAGGTCGCAGACATAGCCGCAACGGCTTCGAAGGATCTCGTTCACGTGGTCGAGTTCGAAGATACTGAGCTCCTTCGGCAACCGCTGTCACTTGCAGACTTTAGAGTTATTGCAGTGGCCAATGGACTCAGTACCAATATCTCTCCATCACCAAGCCTCATCCCGCCAACTTTGCTCCGAAGAATATACGAGACTTCGAACGGAACTCCATGAAACAGTCCGTCCTGCTGTCCATTCGGCCTCGCTTTGTGGAATCAATTCTCAATGGTTCGAAGACATACGAGCTTCGTCGCCGCTTCCCCAATATTCAACCTGGGACGACGGTCTACCTCTACGCGAGCTCACCAACAAAGGCCATCGTGGGTTCCTTCGTCTCAGCAGATGTTCTGTACGCAAGTGTCATCGAACTCTGGCTCAACCTTCGGCCCCAGCTAGGGATCGAAGCGAACGAGTACACAACCTATTTCCAGGGCATCACTCATGGAGTCGCCATTCAAGCCACTAATGTGACTCGTTATTCCAAGTCAGTTTCTTTGGATGTCATGCGGCGTGAGATGCAAGTCGAGCCAGCTCAGAGTTTTCGGTATCTCCAGAAGCATGCTGAAGTCTGTCTACTTGACCTACTGGCCGACGCACCGGGTGATGTCACGGACAATGACTGCAGTGACACTCAAGTTTGTTCCCAGCCACTGAAGACGCCCTTAGCGGACCAGCTGTCCAGATAGGGGTGGCCCGCAGGTCCGACAGAGACCTGGGCTCCGCACTACTGCTGAGATGAAGCCGAGAACGCGCGGAACGAAGGACAACGTGTCGGCGCCCCCTGCGAGTTGCTCCCGGACCGACACAACCTTGGACGTTGCCGATGCCACCGCGGTCCACGCGTTTGCTTATGCACGCCTCCCAATAGGAGGGCCATCCGGTCCGCCCTTTGGGTTGTCGTAGACCACAAGCTCATTGGCACGCTCCAGTGAGTCGTGCACACCCATTAGCGCGCGCTTCGCAGGGTCGAGGTCCCACTTGATGAGCAGGTACTTTTCGGCTCCTGAACGGTCACGCAAACGCTGAATGGCTGCCTTTGGCAGTACCGGATCGGTGCGCATACAAAGCCAAGTATCGACGTCGTAGCGGATTGGTTTGGGAATAGTCACTAGAGCTCCTCGGGTCTGGAGCACGCCGGCCCGCGCATCGTTGATTTTACGTCAGCGCCACCGACAACCATCGTGAGTGGGGAGCAAAGGAACAGGCGAGTAGCCGGCCGCATGCGAGGACCGGCTTTGACCACATTTTGACCACAACCACGGCGCATTCGAACGGCGCGAGGTGATCATCCGATGCCCCACATGAGCGTCAAATCGCGGTCAGATTCTGTCTGCCCCTCTTGCCGTGACCGCCACGTTCGACTGAAAATCGAGAGGTCACGGGATCGACGCCCGTCGGAGCCACGAAACCCCCGCATAGCTTCTACATTGCGGGGGTTTTTTATTTGCCAGGTCAGAGGCCTGTTTCTGACCCGCGCCTCGCAACCGTTCACTGGTGAGCCCGGAGAGATTGTCGATGCTTCGCGCGTTCTTCTCGGTGCGGTACTCCGACATGCCCTCAACACCCTTCTTCTCAGCTTGCAGACGCAACAGATCGCGCTCACCGATCATCTCCATGATGGGCACGCCCCAGCCGCATGAGTCGCTGATCCGGGTCACGTCTACAGTGATGACGGCTCGGGTGCTCGGGTGCTCGGGTGCTCGGGTGGTGGATCGCTACGACCTCGTCAAAGACTGCGTCATCGGGCAGCGAGACCGACCCGCGGCCAAGGTGTTGCCTTACTGGCTGTTCTGCGGTACCTCAGGATCACCACGGCGACAAGGGCGACGAGTACGAGCACGACGAGCAAGGGAAGCCACGGCACCGCCCAGCCTTGCCCCGCATGATCAGAAGCGGCGAGCGGCCCTGTTGAACCGGCCGGATCGGTATAGAGCGGCACAATCGTGACCGTCGCGGTGAGCAGTCCGCTCGAAGCCACGCCGTCGACCGGCACAGAGACTCGCCACGTTTCGTTCGGAAGCAGACGGGGCGATTGCTCAACGGGATCGGCCGAGACGCGGAACGAATCAAACGGCCCTGCAACAACGACCGATTGCTCTGCCGCGAGCATGGTGTCCCCCGTGTTTCGGATCGTGTACGTCACGATGGCGCGTCCCGCTCCAAGCGGGTCGCCCGTGAAGTCCACCTTCAGATCGTCAACCGCAAGGCTCGGCTGGAAGCTCTCCCCCACCCGAAGGTTGACCCGGATGGCCACCCGAACTTCGGGAACCGTGCTGCTGGATACCGATGCCGATGCCGATGCCGGTGCGGTAACGATGCCGCCCAGGTGGTCTCCCTGCGTGGCATCACTCGGCACCGATACGGTGAACGGAACCTCTGCGGACTCGCCGGGCTGCAGGCTGATCTGGTCCTGTTCCACACGAAGCCAGGCCCCGACGCTGGTCGGCTGGCGGTCTCGCGTGCGGAGGTCGAGCTGTCCACTATCGGTGGTGAAAGCATCCGCAGCGTAGAGGACGAGCTTGATCGGGGTCACGCCGTTGTTGACAACCGTGACGCGGTCTTCGAGCTCATCGCCAGGTTCGACCGCGTAATCGAAATTCGGCCGTTCCGAGCCGAATGCGCCATCTACAGTGGCGACATCCCAGGCAGCCTCGACCTCAGCAGCCATCGATGGCCCACCGACGAACGATCCTCCCAACACGGACAGGAACACGGCGATCACGACGGCGGAAACTCGCGCATGGAGACCCCACGGAGACGCCGGGCGGGGTGTGAAGGTCTGCATCGTGGTCATCTCGCGTGTCGGTGAAGGATGGGTGCTACGCGGATGGGTGGACGCACACTGCGCCCACCCATCCGTTGGTGCAAAACGATCAGTTGATCGTCGTGACCGTCGGGGTCTCCTGCTGAGTGGTGACGGGCGCGCCGTGGTTCTTTCGAGGCCCGCGGTCCTTGTCCTTGGACTTGTGGATCACGACCTGGTCTTGAACCGAGCCGACCGGCAGTGCCTCGCTTGCACCACTGTCGGGCCCGCACCAGCTGACGCGGCCAACCTCGACCGCAGCGTTGGGTGCTTCACAAGTACCGCTGCGGATGTTCTCAACCGTGAGGTGCTCGTCGCGCACTGAGACCTTGATGTATGTGCGTACGTGCTCCTGGTTCTCAACGGAGTTCGCCCAGTGGTTGTCGGGATTCAGCGGGTCTGGGCCGAAGTCCGAACCGACTCGCGGGTCGGTGAGGTCGTAGTACTTCGATCCGGATGCGGAGTTCGAGGTGACGTAGGTTACGCCGCCCGGGCCCTGGAACACGCTCGTGGCGCCGGGCTGCTCATCTGGGTTTGCCTTCTCACCGTTCTTGATCTGGTAGCTGCGCGAGTACGAGTGATCGTGGCCCTGCAGTACGAGGTCGACGCCAAGCTCGGAGAATGCCGTCGGGAAGTCAACACGACGCTTCTGGTTGTCACCGTCGTTCGCGTGGGCAGCGGGCGAGTAGATCGCGTGGTGATAGACGAGCACAACGTGCTTCGCCTCGGCGCCGTGTTCTTCGATGACGTCGGTGACGTACCCGACGTGCGCCTCGTCTGCATCAACGCCGGCCACACCGCTCGTGGAGTAAGCGTTGCTGTTGAGGTCGATGAACAGGGTGTCCTTGTACTCGAACCAGTAGTTGCCGCCGGACTGGGTGGTGAGGTTGGACGACCGGTAGTACTGCGGTGACCGGTCGGTGTTCGGCGTCCAGAGGTGCTGCTCATATGCCTTGCCGCCGACGTCGTGGTTTCCGATCGTCGCGACCCAAGGCACTGCGCGCAGTCCCTCGGGTGCGAGGAAGGCCTTCCACTCCGCCTCGACGTTCGCGTTGTTGACCTGGTCGCCGCCCGAGACAAGTAGTTCGGCTTCTGGGTTCGCCGCGAGAGAGACCTCAAGGGTGTCCTCCCATCCAGCCTGGTCTAGAGGAATATTGCCGGAGGAGCCGATCTGTGGGTCGCCGAAGAACAGGAAATCGAAATTGCCGTCGAATTTCCGCGTCTTGAACGCGGACGCATCCGACCAGCCGCCGTCGCCTCCGACGCGATAGGAGTACTCGACGTTTTCGTCGAGGTCTGCGATGACCGCACGACCGTTGTATCCGCCGTTGACGGTGTTGGCGCTCACCACTGCCGGGACGATGATCGCGTCGGCCGGGAATTCATCGCCGACGACTCCGGCCGTTGGGGCGATCTGAACGACCTGCTCCGTGGCGGCGGAGGCGTACCAGCTCACAACCCGCTGGGATTCGTCGGCCCCGACGAGCAGAATGATGTCATCGATCGCGGCCGGTTCTTCGGCGTGGGCGGCAGAAACTAGGCCACCGAGTGCCATTGCCGTGCACACAGCCGCTGCCGCGACCCCGATGGCTGCGCGGCGCCGGAGCGGACCGAACGACGCACTCGGCAGACGTAGGTTGGTTTTCATCTCGGAGAACTCCTTCTCGAATTGGATGAGGGCCTCTATTGGCCCGAGGCCACGTTGACGGTCACTCGTGACTGGAAGATGAACATCTGCGGAACGATGCGCCGTCCCCCACTGAACACTCGGCGCATGGCACGCCAGACCTGTCCTCGCCGACTCGTCGATGCGATAGAAAGAGGATGCTTTGCTGCCCCAGGAGGACCATCCTTGCGCGTTCGAACCCGCCGTATTGCCGCCCTGTCGGCGGCATCCGCTGTCGTATTCCTGCTCAGCGGATGCGTACCCGCGGACGACTGGTCGACTCCCCGCACCCAGCCGAGCCCGATCGGCACATTGGCGCCGGGGTTCACGGATGCAGCTGCCATCCCTGCACCAGGGGCGACGATCGCGCCGCGTGCAGGCAGCTGGGACGCGGTGAATCCGCCACGCGGTTACCGCGTCGTGCTCCTCACCCAGGGTGATGATCCGGCGACGACGACCCTCACAACTGCAGTGACGGAATGGGCC
This sequence comes from Glaciibacter superstes DSM 21135, assembly GCF_000421145.1. Taxonomy (GTDB): domain Bacteria; phylum Actinomycetota; class Actinomycetes; order Actinomycetales; family Microbacteriaceae; genus Cryobacterium; species Cryobacterium superstes. The sequence goes on from NZ_ATWH01000001.1 coordinate 178,013, forward strand.
GCGGCCGAAGAAGTCAGCCTCAGAACGATCGCCGTCACGAAGCCCGACGGCGCTATCGACGGGATCGTGGAGGCCATGGAGCTCGGGCCCGACCTCATCGTCAGTGCAGGCGCCGACCTCGTGGACCCTTTAGCGGTGGTCACCGCCAGCCACCTCGACCATGAGTTCCTCATCATCGGCGCGCAGCTGCCAGAGCCCACCGCGAATGTGACGGCCTCGATCTGGCGCGGTGCCTCCTCACGGGGAAGCGAGGTCGCCAACTCACCGGCGACGAGCGATTCGGATGCCGTCACACCAGAGCGGGCGGATGCCGCGGTGCGAGCCGGTGTCGCGAGCGTGCTGAACGACCTCACCGGCATCGTTATCTCGATCGGCTGAGCGGGTTCCCAGCCCTCACCCCACGCCGAGCAGGCGCTGCACGAACCAGACGAGGCCCGTGATAGCCACGCCTCCGGCGACGACGGCGCCAACGGCGAGCCCGACTTTTGGCGTGCGCCGCCAGAGGATCACGAGCAGTGGAAAGACAACGGCGATGACGGCGATTTGCACCACCTCGATGCCGACGTTGAAGACGAGCAGCGACCACAAGAGCGGCCAGGAGAACGGCTCGTCGATCCCGAGCGCCCCGGCGAACCCGAGACCGTGCACAAGTCCGAACCCGAAGACGACAGCGAGCCGCGTCCAATCGGCCCGGTCAAGACTTCGCCAACCGGACCGGTCAAGACCTCGCCTGTAAGCATGATCCAGTGCGAGCGCGCCTCGGTCGTACCACAGGCGCCACAGGTACCACCCGGCGACAACGGCGATCGACAGCGCGATGATCGGCTCGACGATCAGCGCCGGGGCCGACACCACGCCCAATGCGGCCAGAACAAATGTCACGGAGTGCGCGACAGTGAACGAGGTAGCAGCGAGAACGACATCGCGAAGTCGACGAGAGCCGACGATCAGCGCGAGCAGGAAAAGCACATGATCGATGCCGAACAGCAGGTGCTCGGCGCCGAGCAGGAAGAAATGCCCGAACCGTTCGAGCAGCGGCTGATCGGTGGAGAATTCCGGCGCCTCGCTGTCGAGTGCCGCGCTACCGCTCTGCCCATCGAGATCGTATTCAACGACCGTGACCGTTCCCGTCACGTACTCCTCGGCATCGGAGAACAACTCGCTCCGGATCTCGTGCACCGAGCTCGGCTCACAGGTGTGGTCGAGCGTGAGCACTGCGTAGGGGACGCCCTCTCGCTCCGTCATGCCCATTGCGCCGGCCCGGGTCGGCTCGCACAAGTGCCCTCCCGCGCTCACCACAAATCGTTCCGTGACGTACTTCACGATCGCGTCAGCATGGTCGTTGAGGGCAGTTGCCTCGTCGCCAGTCTGGAAGACCTCCATGCCCTCTTCGAAGAACAGCGGGGCGTTCGCGAAGTCGGCCACGGAGACGACGAGCAGGTCGTACTCGAGGGCGAGCTCCGTGCGAACGGCCTCCGACTCGGCGCTGGCCTCGACGTAGACGACCGTCGAGAATCCGTGCGCGGCAGCAGGCAGGGCGAAGAATGCCGAAGCGGCCGCAGCGAGAGCGAGAACGGCGGCGGCGATCAGACCGCGCGCACCGGAACGTGTGGACATCTGACTCCTTCGGGGCAACGCAGATGCTGTCCGAGTCGGATGAACGAGACGAAGCCGCCAGGCAAACAACGCAAGACGCGTGCCGCCGAACGAGCCGATCAGGCCTGGTTTCAGGGTTCAGCGAATGGTGAGATCCACGCGTGGTCCGCGTCGCGACCGCTTGGGTTCGGACCAATTTAGGCGAAACAGCCATTCGAGCCGAAAGAGAGAACGACCCCGCTGTCTAAGCCTCTGGCGGTCACGTCCCGTGGCGCATAGCTTCTACATTGCGGGGTCTTTTTATTTCCCTGCCCGCCCAGCGTGCGGTCGGGGTGGCACGCAGCCCACGGCGAACTAAGCCGAGTTGCTGGTCACTGCGCCAGGAGGGTCAATTCGATTTTGTCGGAAACGGCCGTGCGCAGCGGGCGCACCGCTTCAACGTCCCACGCTTCGGGGTTCGGGAATGACCACTCGAGCACTTCACCACGCGGCACGGCGGGCAGTTGAAGGCCGGGCTTCATCAGCACCACGACATCCGCCTGCTCCAGATCAGTCTCAGTGACGGCACGCGGCACCCGATCAGAGATATCCAGCCCGAGTTCCGCGACCGTGGCCGCAATGGCTGGGTTCACGGACTCCGACGGTGCCAGACCCGCTGAGGTGGCGGTGAAGCGGTCAGCGGCGAGGTGTTCCAACAGGGCAGCGCCGAGCTGCGAGCGACCGGCATTGTGCTGGCAGATGAATAGGACGGTGGATTTATCGGTCATGGTGTCGATCAGCTCTTTCTGGATGAGACGGCGGACGTCGCGGCGGCGTGGTCAGGATGCGGCGAGCCGCGGGGCGAGGTCTGCGATGCGGTGCTCCAGCTCGGCGAAGGCGTTATCAAACGCGGCATCGGTGCCAATGCGCACTGGGTCGGAGATTGACCAGTGCAGGTCCCCGGTGGCGCCCAGCTCTTCGTGGGCATTGTCACAGACAGTCACCACGAAATCGTTTCCGGTCAGGACGTCCGCGAGAGCATGCGGAGCAGCCGAAGGCAGCGCGAGGTCGTGGCGGGCGGCAGCGGCGATCGCGCCGGGCGCGATCTGCTCGGTCGGATGAGTTCCACCGGAAGCGACGGGAATGCTGCTGTGTTCCTGCCAGAGCGCCGCTGCGAGCTGAGAACGGGCGGAGTTCGCCGAGCAGACGAACACGACCCGGCTGGCATTCCCTACGGCGCCTGGCACGAGCCCGTCGAGGGCGTGGTCGGCCAAGCGCACGTAACTGCGGCGCTTGTCACCCTCGGATTGCGATCGGGTGACCATGCCCACCGATTCCAGCACGTTCAGATGGTGCGTCACCAGATTCGACGGGCTCCCGACCGCCAACCGAATTTCCGTCGGGGACAGATCCCCCAGCGTCAGCAGATCGATGATCTGCAGGCGTGCCGGCTCACCCAGCGCAGCGTGCCTCGCCGCCCGCGCCGCCATCTCATCATTTCGCTCGACGTTCATTGGTTCAATCTTGACTGTAATAGTTTCGTGAGTCAAGATAAAACCGATATGAATACTCCTGCGCCCCCCTACCGGCCCGCTCGGGCGCATTTAGTGCGCCGCACCCTCGCCGAATTCGTCGGCACTGGCCTGCTGGTGACCGTTGTCGTCGGGTCTGGGATCGCCGCGCAGCGGCTCTCACCGGATGATGTCGGCCTGCAGCTGTTGCAGAACAGCCTCACAACCATGCTCGGCCTTGCCGTGCTGATCCTGATGCTCGGTCCGGTTTCCGGCGCCCATTTCAACCCGGTCGTGTCCCTCGCAGACTGGATCATCGGTCGTCGCCAACACACCGGCCTGCCGCTAGGCGACCTCGGACCATACGTGCTCGCACAGATCACGGGCGGGATCGGTGGCACGCTGGTCGCTGGACTCATGTTCGACGTCGCACCCGCACTCTCGAAAACGGACCGAACCACAGGCGGGCATCTGCTGGGCGAGGTCGTTGCAACGGCCGGCCTGGTGCTCCTGATCTTTGCGCTCGCGCGGACCAGCAGCGAGGCAGTGACCGCGGCCGCGGTCGGCGCATATATCGGTGCCGCGTACTGGTTCACCAGCTCGACATCCTTCGCGAACCCCGCCGTGACCATCGCCCGTACCTTCACAGACACGTTCGCCGGGATCGCCCCCGGTTCCGTCGCCCCGTTCGTGATCATGCAACTCATCGGCGGAGCACTGGGGCTCGGCCTGGTGCTCGTGTTCTACCCGACCGTTGCGCGCAGCGCGGGCGACGTCGTGGTTCCCCAGTCAATCGAAGCCAAACTCTGAAAGGCACTCCATGCATCTTGTAGCCATCGGCGGCAGCGACGCCGGCATCTCCGCCGCCCTCCGCGCGCGCGAACTCGACCCCTCCGTCGACGTGACCGTTGTCGTCGCGGACTCCTTCCCGAACTTCTCCATCTGCGGCATCCCCTACTACTTCTCCCGCGAGGTGAACCCGTGGCAATCCCTCGCACACCGAACGCACGCGGACCTCGAAGCCACCGGCATGCAACTGCGTCTCGACACCCTCGCCACCGGCATCGACGTCGTGGCACGGCAGCTCACTGTCCGCGACCAATACGGTGCAGCGTCAACCATCGCCTACGACGAACTCATGGTCGGCACCGGAGCCTTGCCCTCCACCGCTGGGATCGCCGGACTCGATCAGCTCGGCCCAGCCGACGGGGTGCACCTGCTGCACTCGATGGGCGACACGTTCGCTCTCGAGCGCTACCTCGACGAACAGCATGCCGAAACTGCGATCATCGTCGGCGCCGGCTATGTCGGCCTCGAAATGGCCGAAGCCCTCACCGTCCGTGGCCTTCACGTCACGCAGCTGCAGCGCGGCGCCGAAGTGCTCTCCACCCTCGACCCCGAACTCGGCTCTCTCGTCCACGACGAACTCACCCGCAACGGCGTCGACGTCATCACCGGCACCCGCGTCGAACGCGTCTCCCGCGAGAACGGACAGCTCACCGTCGCAGGCATGCACGACGGCCAACCATTCGCCCAGACCGCGGACGTCGTGCTCGTCGTCATCGGCGTCCGTCCGAACACCAGCCTGCTCACCGAAGCCGGTGCCAGCACGGGCGCAGGCGGTGCAGTCGCCGTTGACGAACACATGCACACCGGACTGCCGCACGTCTGGGCAGCAGGCGACGGCGTAGTCACCCACCACCGCCTGCTCGGCGTCACCTACCTGCCACTCGGCACCACCGCACACAAGCAAGGCCGAGTCGCGGGCGAAAACGCTGTCGGCGGCAACGCCCGATTCGCCGGGAGCCTCGGCACCCAAGTCGTAAAGGTCTTCGATCTAGTCGCCGCCCGCACCGGCCTCCGCGACCACGAAGCCACCGCCGCCGGCTACACCCCGCACAGCGGAACGGTGATCGCCGACGACCACAAGGCCTACTACCCGGGAGCCAAGCCGCTGAGCATCCGCATCACCGGCGACACCGACAGCGGAGTCCTCCTCGGCGCGCAGCTCGTCGGCGCCCGCGGCGCAGAAATCGCCAAACGCGTCGACACCTACGCCGCTGCACTGCACCACAGCATGACCGTCGATGCGATGAGCGACCTCGACCTCTCTTACACGCCACCGCTTGGCTCCCCATGGGACGCAGTGCAAATCGCTACCCAGGCATGGAGCAGAGGGGTTCGATCCTTCCAGCTCAGGTAATTTGCACCGGCATTCTCATATGCAATGTCCCAGCCCCGTCACGGATCGTGCGGCATCCTCAACTAGGCGCTCACGTAGGCGGCGAGGTGCTGGCCGGTGAGCGTCGAGCGATCGGCTACGAGGTCGGCCGGTGTGCCCTCGAACACGACCCTGCCACCGTCGTGGCCGGCACCGGGGCCGAGATCGATGATCCAGTCCGCGTGCGCCATCACTGCCTGGTGATGCTCGATGACGATCACGGACTTCCCGGATTCGACGAGGCGATCGAGCAGACCAAGCAGATTCTCCACATCGGCAAGGTGGAGACCGGTGGTCGGCTCGTCGAGCACGTAAACGTCGCCCTTGCCCGCCATCTGAGTCGCCAGCTTGATGCGCTGCCGCTCACCGCCCGACAGCGTCGTGAGGGGCTGACCGAGACTCAGGTAGCCGAGCCCGACGTCGGCAAGCCGGTCGAGGATCTTGTGGGCCGCAGGCGTTTTCGCCTCACCATCGGAGAAGAACTCCTCTGTTTCGTCCACCGACATCGCCAACACTTCTGCGATGTTCCGGCCGCCCAGCGTGTACTCCAAAACGGATGCCTGGAACCGCTTGCCCCCACACTCCTCGCAGATGGACTCGACAGTGGCCATGACGCCCAACTCGGTGTAGATGACTCCGTTGCCGTTACAGCTCGGGCACGCTCCCTCTGAGTTGGAGCTGAACAGGGCCGGCTTCACGCCGTTGACCTTCGCGAATGCCTTGCGAATCGGGTCGAGGAGTCCCGTATACGTGGCCGGATTGCTTCGTCTGGAACCTCGAATCGCGCCTTGGTCGATCACAACAACACCATCGCGGTCGGAAATGGTGCCGTGAATGAGCGAGCTCTTGCCAGAACCGGCGACTCCCGTCACCACGCAGAGCACCCCAAGCGGGACGTCTACGTCCACGTTCAGGAGGTTGTGCGTCGACGCGCCGCGGATTTCCAACGCGGCGGAAGACGACCGCACAGATTCCTTCAGGGTCGCCCGATAGCCGAAATGCCGACCGGTCGTTGTGTCGCTTCCACGCAACTCCTCGACGGAGCCCTCGAAGCAGACGGTGCCGCCCAATGAGCCAGCGCCGGGGCCGAGATCAATCACATGGTCGGCGATCGTTATGGTCTCCGGCTTGTGCTCCACGACGAGCACCGTATTGCCCTTATCCCTCAGCTGCAGCAGCAACCGATTCATCCGTTCGATGTCATGGGGGTGCAGGCCGATCGTCGGCTCGTCGAAGACATAGGTGACGTCGGTGAGCGACGACCCGAGGTGGCGGATCATCTTGGTGCGCTGCGCCTCACCGCCGGAAAGGGTTCCGGCCGGCCGGTCGAGAGAGAGATAGCCGAGACCGATCTCGGTGAACGAGTCGAGAACATGTTGCAGGCCCATGAGCAGCGGCGCTACCGACGGCACCGTGAGATCCCTGACCCAGTCGGCCAGGTCGCTGATCTGCATCGTGCACAGATCGGCGATGTTCCTGCCGTTGATCTTCGACGACCGGGCCTGGGCGCTCAGTCGGGTGCCTTCACACTCCGGGCAGGTCTGGAACGTGATCGCGCGCTCCACAAAGGTGCGGATGTGGGGCTGCATCGCGTCGACGTCCTTGGAGAGTATCGACTTCTGGATCTTCGGAATGAGACCCTCGTAGGTGAGATTGATGCCCTCCACCTTGATCTTGGTCGGTTCCTTATAGAGGAGGTCGTTGATCTCCTTTTTGGTGAACGTGTTGATCGGCTTGTCCATGTCGAAGCCGGCGCCGCTGAAGATGCGGCCGTACCAGCCGTCCATGCTGTAACCCGGGATCGTGAGCGCGCCATCGCCGAGCGACTTGGTGTCGTCGTACAGCGCGGTCAGGTCGAAGTCGGAGACAGAGCCCATGCCCTCGCACAGCGCGCACATGCCCCCCAGGTAAACCTGGTTCTGCACGACGTCCTTCTCGACCCTGCCGCCGGCCTTCTCAGTGCTCATCACCCCGCTTGCCTTGCGCGTCGGAACGTTGAACGAGAACGCGGTCGGCGGCCCGATCTGCGGGTCACCGATCCGGCTGAACAGGATGCGCAGCATCGCGTAGGCATCGGTGGCGGTGCCGACGGTCGAGCGGGGATTGGCGCCCATCCGTTCCTGGTCGACGATGATCGCCGTCGTCAGACCCTCGAGGTAGTCGACGTCTGGCCGCGCCAGGTTCGGCATGAAGCCCTGCACGAAGGCGCTGTAGGTCTCGTTGATCATCCGCTGAGACTCAGCGGCGATCGTGGCGAACACCAGTGAGCTCTTGCCAGAGCCCGAGACTCCGGTGAACACCGTGAGCCTGCGCTTTGGGATCTCGACAGAGACGTCCTTCAGATTGTTCTCTCGCGCGCCCTGCACACGAATCAGATCGTGGATGTCTGCAACGTGTTTCGCCGGTGCCTGCGATTCGGTCTCAGCGGTCACGTTGCTCACTTCGCTTGTTGGATGCGGATCAGGTTGCCGGCAGGGTCGCGGAAGGCGCAGTCGCGGGACCCGTACGGTTGGTCGGTCGGTTCCTGCACGACTTCGGCTCCGCTGGCCTCCACATTCGCGAAAGCAGTGTCGAGATCATCCGTCGACAGCAGGATCCAGCCGTACGTGCCCTTGGCCATCATCTCGACGATGGTACGGCGTTCGTCGTCGGTGATCCCTGGGTCGGCGGCGGGTGGCGCAAGAAGAATGGACACCCCTGGCTGGCCCACCGGCCCCACAGTGATCCAGCGCATCGTGCCGCTCCCGACGTCGCTACGAACCTCGAAGCCGAGCGCGTCGCGAAAGAAGGCGACGGATGCGTCGGGGTCGTCGTGGGGGAGAGCGGTCGTGTGAATGGTGATGTCCATGGCAGTCACACTATCTGCAGCTTCGAGGCAGGCGCTTCTTGATTCCTGATCGGCCTGGTCACCATGATTCCCTCCACAATCGTTCAGTCGCTGCTGCTCAATCAAGGCGCGCGTCCAAGACGGATGGCACACGAGAGAACCCCCTCATCCATGTGGGCACCGCGTCAGTTCGCGGTCCCCCAGGTAAAGCCGTCCGGGTCGGTGAAGGGTCCGGCGTCGCTGCCAATGATGAGCCGGCTCGATCCGGTGCCTTCTGGCGCGACACCTGCGTCTTTGGCGAGCGCCCGGCGCTTGTATAGCCCTAGTTTGACGGGGCTCGACGGCATGGCAAAGTCGACGTAACTGCCGAAGCTCTTGCCGACGGCGAGACCGCGATCGACATAGAACCGCTTGCTCGTGCTCACGTTTTCGGCTCCGAGTAGGAGCACGATCTGATCGAAACGACGGGTGGCCGCGCCGGTGTCTTTCTTCGCCGACGTCGCGACCTTCCAGATCGTTCCGTCCGGTGCCTGGACGACGCCGCCGACGCCCCACATCGACTTCTCGACCGGTTTCAGGATCGTGGCGCCGGCATTGATGGCGGAGTCGATCAGGTTGTTGACGGTGGATGGCTGCCCAACGATGAGAGACATCGTGAACCCGCGGAAGCCGGTGGTCGGCGCATCAGAAGCATACAGGTGCACTAGGTCGTCCAAACCGAACGCAGTGGTGTAAAAACGGCGGGCGGCGGAAGGATCGGCCACTTCGATGGTGACGGATGCGATGGTGACGGATTCGGAAGTTGTAGTAGTCATGTCAGTCACACTATTTGTGGTGCGACAGCGGGCGCTTCTCGATTCCTGATCGGTCTTGACACCTGTTTCGCAACGCACGGCGGCATGCCGACGTCCCCGTGTGCGACACCGTTTCGGTAGACGCTCGGCGGCATCCCGACGAGTTCCGTGAAGCGTGTACTGAACGTGCCAAGCGACGAACAGCCAACCGCGAAGCACACCTCGGTAACGCTGAGGTCACCACGCCGCAGCAGCGCCATCGCACGCTCGATACGGCGCGTCATCAGGAAGCTATAGGGCGATTCGCCGTACGCGAGCCGAAACTGGCGACTCAGGTGCCCGGCCGACACGTTCACACCACGCGCGAGCGCCTCAACATCCAACGGCTGCGCATACTCCCGATCGATCCGGTCACGCACACGCCGCAACAAGGCAAGATCCCCCAGTCGCTGCTTTTCGGTGGGGCTGCTGGTCACCTGCGCGATACTGCCACGTCGCGCCGGAGTTGTCCAGCACCCATCACGTCGCCGTCTGCTCCCGATAGACGTGGGCGATGTCGCTCAGGAAATGGATCGCAGCACCCGCGGTGAGTGCGGCGGCAATTCGAACGGCATAGTTCAGTTCCACCACACTCGCGCCGCGTTCCTCGGCCACAGCACGCGCCCGGGCGATGAGCGAGGAATCCTTCAGGCTGAAGGCCGCAGCCGATACCACCAACGCCTTCGTCTTCACGTCCAAGTGAGTCACCACGTCGTCGAATGGCAGCTCAAGGAACGGATCCACCGGTGTGGACTCGGTTCCGGCCTCCACGACAGCCAGCGTCTGCACCGCCGCAGCCAGCACCCCGGCCTCGACGAGTTCGTGCGCCTCGACCCCCAATGCCAGTGCCTTAGTCGAATGAAAATCCACGCAGGTCGAGCATCGGGTGACGTGGGTCACCGCCACCGCGATGATCTCGGTCGTTCGCGCATCGATGTCGTCAGCTGCCCAGACCTGGTCTGCGAACCGCCGATATAGACGAAACGACCGGCCGTTGGTGGCCGCGGCCTCCGCGATCTTCAGCCGCGTTTCCTCGTGGTCCGACATCCGCTCTCCTTCATCGTGCGTTCAACCCAGCTGGCCGCAGACTGCGGCGGCTCCCACTATTTGATCCGACTGTAGGTATTGTCTGGCCCATATTGATACACGCCGATCGTCGCCTCAGTCGGGTCGCCATTCTCATCGAATGTGATGAGGCCCGACAGCCCGTCGTAGTCGACCTGCTCCCCCTTCGCCAATGCCGCAGCTGCGTTCGCAAAATCAGTGGCCTTGGCGCCGTCCCCCGTGCCACCCGATACCTGACGGAGATGGTCTGCGATCGACCGACCATCAACATCATTGCCGGCGAATGCAGCCAGTGCCAGCAGAATGACCGCGTCATATGACTCGGCAGAGTAACTGAAATCAACCAGGGTGGGATCGAGCTCGAGCATCCGGTCAGTGAACTCTTGCACCTGCTTTGCGCCGGGGCGAGTGCCTTTCGACCCGTCTATCAGCCCAGGGGCGAAGTTCTGGCTGTAGTCCGCGAGATTGCTGCCGACGAAGTAGAGCTGGTCGCCCGGGTAGCCGGATCCGACGAGGGCGGGGGCAATCACCTGCGCCTGGTCAAAAGTGATCAATGCGATGGCGTCGGGGTCGGCAGCGGTCACATCGGCGATCTGGGTGGCGAAGTTCGAATCGCCCTCGTTGAACAGAGCCTGCGCCACAACGTCACCGCCGGCAGCTTCATAGGCCGCGGCTGTGGCTTCGGCGAGGCCCGTTCCGTAAGCGTCATTGAGAACGATCAACCCGAGCGTGCCGTTGCCGTCGTCGGCGATCTGGTTTCCCAGAACCTCGCCCTGGAGGAGATCAGACGGGTTCGTGCGCCAGAAAAGGCCGTCGTCGGGGTAATCGGTGAAGGCGGGCGACGTGTTCGCCGGCGAGAAATGCACAACGCCAGCGTCGGTGATCTGGTCTATCACGGTCAACGACACACCGGATGACGCGGCACCGACGATTGCCGAGACATCGAGGGAGAGCAGGTCGGTCACGGATACCGTCGCGATGTCTGTGGTCGTGTCGCCGGAGTCACGATAGTGGGCATCGATCGTGATCCCGAGGTCCGCCGCGTTGACGTCGTCGACGGCCAGTTTCACGCCCGCTTCGTCTGGCGGACCGAGGAAGGCCAGGGCTCCGCTCTGGGGAAGGATCGTGCCGATCTTCAGCGTCAGGTCGCGGTCACCGCCCTCGATGGGATTCGCTCCTCCGTCCGACGCGGTCGATTCCGCGACGGACTCGTCCACCTGCGCGCCGCAACCGGAAAGAAGCAGCACCGTGATCCCGGCCAGAGTGACACCGGCCACGGTTGCCCGTCGTGCACGAAAAACGGATGCCTTCGCAAACACGATGATGAACCTCCAGATGAAAACGGCGTGATCTCAGTTTTCAACTCGAGACCGTCACTGCCGAATCATGCGGTCACAGGGAGTCACAATCGCAGGCTGTCACCATCGCTGCCGGCGGCATCCGCTCTCACATGCTGGCCTTTGCTGTTTCGGCACAAAAGTGCGCGTCTGGCTCGGCCGATACCTACGATCTGGGATATGTCTTCACCACACTCCTCGTCCGCTCACCACACGGCCGTCCCACACGCATCCCATCACCACGACGGTTCCATCGCCGACCTCCTCGACCTCGATGCCGCGGTTTTGCATGAGTATCTGTCCGAGATCACCGGGTGGCTTCAGGACCTCGCCTCCGCTCTGCCCGTGCAGAGGGTCATCGACCTGGGGGCAGGCACCGGCACGGCGGCGCTTGCCAAACGCTTTCCGAGCTCTGAGATCGTCGCAGTGGATGCGTCGGAGGAGATGCTCGGGCGGGTGCGGGCCCGAGCCCTGGTCGACGGGCACTCGGATCGAGTGACGACCGTGCAGCTGGACCTCGAGGAGCCGTGGCCGGAGCTGGGGTCATTCGAGATCGCCTGGGCGTCGGCTTCGCTTCACGAGCTCACCGACCCCGATGCCGCGTTCGGGAGGGTGTTCGATGTCATGAGCCCTGGCGCATTATTTGCCGTCGTCGAGATGGATGGTCCGCCGCGTTTTCTCGGGAACGACGTCGGCGACGGCCTCGAATCCCGCATCCACGACGCTCTGCGAACGGCGCGCACCGGTAGCGATGATCACCCCGACTGGACGCACTACCTCGAACGGGCAGGATTCACGCTGATCGAGAGACGGTCGTTCTCGATCGACATGAAGATCGAGGGCGGCAGTCGCGGAAGTGACTATGCGCAGATATATCTCCGGAGAATCCACCCGGTCGTGGCTCCGCACCTGTCAGCCGACGACCGGGCCCTCTTCGACGCATTGGTTGCGGACACCGGAGCATCGAGTCTCCGCCACCGTGACGATCTGCAGCTCCGAGCCGGCAGAACGGCGTGGGTCGCCCAGCGCTCCTGAGCGCGCGACAGACAGGGTCGACCTAATTGAATGATCGAATGCACCCGGCCACGCCGGCATCGAACGGCCGACGTGGGCGACCCCTTACCCCATGTGCGCCATCACGGGAGCATCCCCCTGTGGCAGAAGGGCAGACTTCGGTGCTCGGATGAGGAACGCCGCCACCACCGACGCGATGACCATACCCACGGATGCGGCGACGAACGTCGCTGAATAACCGGCCGTGAATGCTTCGAGCTGCGAAGCCTCGTCGGTGACAGTTCGGCCGGCGATGGCCGCAGCGTAGATGGCCGTGAACACCGAAAGCCCGATCGATCCGCCGATCTGCATCGCGGAGTTCGCCGCAGCGGACGCCGCGCCGGCATCATGCGGGGCCACACCCGAGAGGGCGAGGTTTTGCAAGGGTACGAACACGAACGCCATGCCGATCCCCATGATCACCAGCGGGATGAGCACCTGGATGACGTAGTTGCCATCGACCGTGATGAAGCTGAGGGAGACCAGTCCAACGGCAACGATCAGCGGGCCACCGATCATGAGCGGCCGCGGGCCGATCGAGGAAAGTAGCCTTGTCGCAACGGGAGCAACCAGCATGATCGCGAGTGGGAGCGGCAGACTCGCGAGCCCGGCGTCAAGGGGCGGCATGCCCACAACGATCTGAAGGTAGAACGTCAGGTACAGGGTCGAGCCAATCATGACGCTTCCACCGACGATCTGGATGAGGAACGCACCACCGCGCACCCGGTTCAGAATGATGCGCATCGGAAGCAGCGGTTGCACCACTTTCGTCTCGATCCAGACAAACACCGCCAGCAACACAACGCCGAGTGCGAGGAAGCCGATCGTTTCGACAGTGCCCCATCCGCCTTCCGCGAGGCTAAATCCGTAGACCAGCGAGCCGAGACCGAGGGTGACGGTGATTGCACCGACCACGTCATATCGGTTCTCGCCGTCTGCTTTGCTCTCCGTCAGGAAGAGCAGACCGCCGATGAAACCGACAATCACGAAGAAGACGTTCACCAGCAAGCACCAGCGCCAGTCGGCGAACTCCGTGAGTACACCGCCGAGAACGAGTCTTACTGCGGCGCCTGCACCCGCAATGGCGCCGAACACCGCGAACGCAGTGTTGCGATCTTTGCCGCTGGGGAAGGTCACGGTGAGAAGAGCCAGTGCGGCCGGAGCGAGGAGTGCGGCAAAAAGACCCTGCAGCCCACGCGCAACGATCAGCTCTGTTCCGCTGTGGGCCAGACCTCCAAACACGGATGCTGCGCCAAAGCCGACCATGCCCCACAGGTAGGTGCGCTTGCGGCCCCAGTAATCGGCGACTCTGCCACCAAGCAGGAGAAGGGCACCGAACGCCAGCGCGTATGCCGTGACCACCCACTGCCGTTGGCTGTCAGAGAGACCGAGCTCCAGTTGCGCCTGTGGCAACGCAATGTTGACGATCGTGCCGTCGAGCACGACAACGAGTTGGGTCAGCGACAGGACGACAAGTGCCATCCATCGGTTGGGCACGCGCGCGCCAGTGGACATGGCGTCAGTAGAAATAGTGTCAGTAGACACAGTAAAAACCTCCGGAGGTCTTTTTAGGGATTGCCGGAGGTTTCGAGCCTCGGACCGCGGAGCACATGCGCCGGTCGACCGCCCTGGCTGAGGAGCCAGGCAGACGCTTAGATTATCAGATCGGGGTCGTCCGCTCTGGTGCCGACTCCCCCGAGTGCCGGCGGCCTCGACGCCTTCGCCGAGGACGTTGCCACTCTGCCGGTGCAGCCGGACAATGAAGACCGTCTTCGCGCCGCCGTGGAAGCGTGCGTCCGAGACGCGACCGGCTTGCGGTTGAAGCACCCTTGGTGACGGATTTATCGGGCCCGCCAAACGGGCACCTCACTGGCGACATGGCCGGGAGCCCGACTAGAGAAGCAGCGTCCTAAGGACGACCCTTTACCGGCCGCTCGCGAGAGCGCGTCATTCCGAGTCTTGAGTGGCGAGCATCGGGCGCATAAAGTTGCGGTCGTAGCGGAGGACGCAGCCGCTGTCGTCGCGGATCTTGTCTGCCGCGATGAAGTCCGGGTCGACGCCAAATAGCTGACGGTAGGACTCGTACTCGGCGAGCGATGCGAACGAGAACAGGGCGAGTGCGCGGTCACTGGCGCCTTCGCCTGGAAGGAAGTAGCCGTGGTGGGTGCCGCCGTGTCGGTCGACGAGGGCGATCCACGCGTGGGCAAATTGTTCAAATTCCGCGACCTTTGTAGGGTCGATCGTGTATTCCACAACACAGGTGATCATGACCTCATAGTAGGACGGGACGAGGACCGGAGGGCCGGTCGCGATCCTCACTCTCCGCTGGCGCGCGCAGACGATCGCAAATAGCAGGCAGGCTGCGCGCTACAGCGTTGGACGCGCGTTCCTCGCCGGGGATGCCGCACATATATTCAGCGCCGGCGGGGCCGCGCTGAATACCGGCATGCTGGACGCTCTCGATCTCGCGGACCGCCTCATCGCTATGATCCGCAAATCGGCCGCCACCTCAGTGCTCGACGGGTACGAAACGACTCGCCATCCCGCCGGCCATCGTGCCCTCATACAGACCAGTGCTCAAGCTGCGCTGAACGCCATCAGCCCCGAGGGCGCTGCGCTGCGCGAGGTATTCGCCGAGTTTCTCACGTCCCGCAATCCACGCCGATATCTTTCTGAGCTATTGAGCGGAGACTAGGCCGCGAACCCTGCGCGACAGGGTGGCGCTATTCGAGTCGACGCTCTTCTTGCGCCTCTTCGCGCTCCTTCTCTCGGTCGCGCCGCTCCTGCTCCTTCTGAATAGCTTCTTCTTCGGGCGTCTTGTTGGTCATGGCGCGCTCCTCAGTGAGATTGTTCCTCGAGGCTACCGCGTGAGAGCGCTGACGCGGGCGCTAGCGAAGCCACGCCCCATGGATTGTCGCAGTCACGTTCACAAGGGGCGACGAGCCGCAAGTGAGAACGTGAGCGGCAAGCGCTCCGCGCCCCCGGGCAATTCGAAGCCGTGATGTGTTGGAACCATCGAAGGGAGCGCCTTCCAGGGGATCACCGCGTGCTCCTGAAATGACAGCAGCTCGAGGCCAACCGAAAGGAGCGGCTGGATGATCTCCGAGAGCGAGTGCGGCCACTCGTAGGTGGTGACATTGTTCAGCTGCACGGCGTCGTCCGCATACGTCGTTCCCTCATCGAAGCGCAGCGGACCATGCCCACTGAAATACGGCGAAGTCAGGACGAGCTGACCATCGGTTCGTTCGTCGTCGACGGAATAGAGCATCGGATGCCCGTCGCGAATGAAGAACAGGCCGCCTGGTTTCAACAGTCGGAACACGGTTGTCGCCCATTTTTCGAGATCTGCCAACCAGGTGATGGCGCCGATTCCCGTGTAGACCACGTCAAAGCGACTGTTCGCGTAGTCGGCGGCGTCGTCGACTGTGGCCTCGATGAACGTCGCATCGAGTCCCGCATTGTCGGCGAGCTTTCGTGCGGCAGAGATCGCCTTGCTCGAGAAATCGATTCCGGTGACATCTGCTCCCAGTCGCGCCCAACTGAGGGTGTCGGTACCGATGTGGCATTGGAGATGGACAAGGCGCAGCCCTTCAACTGATTCGTGCGGCAAATAAGGGGCCATGAGCTCATAATCGGTTCGGACGACATCCGACAGTGCTGCTGGATCGGCCGTGAAGTTGTCGGTGCCGTACGCGATCAGGTGCGGGGCGACCCGCTCATCCCAGTTGGCGCGGTTGGCCTCCGTGAAATCGTCACCTGACATTGTCCAGTCCTCAATGCTGACCGACGAACGCGAGGCAGCCAACCAGCCTCCCAGACCATCCGATTCTTGTCCATCTCCATCATCGAAATGGCTCGGAATGCTAGTGGGTCGGCTCACAGGGTTTCGAGGCTCTGGGCGCAATCGGCCGAAAGTCCGAAGGCTTACTTGTTGACGGCGTACACATTTGTGCCATACTTCAGTGAGCTACCGACGGGAGAACTGGACAATGGCTGTGGAAGCGAAGATCGCACAGGATATCGATGCCACGTTTACTGCAACGATGACGACGGATTCGGAGGTAAGCGGGTGGACAGTCGTGGTGATGCCGGGCTCTGGTGAATACTTCGGAACGAGGCGGCCGGTGAAGGTGGCTGGAACGATCGACGCACATCCGTTCAGCGCCACGTTCCTTCCGTCAGGCGACGGCACCCACATGCTTCCCATCAAGGCCGCCGTACGAAAGCTGATCGGCAAGGAGGCCGGTGCTGAAGTGACTGTGCATCTGCAACAGCGGTTCAGCTGAAGTGCGCGATTTCGAGACAGAGCCGGCGCTCGCTCCTGGGTCAGTGAAGAGGAGAATGCCGTCGGTTGAGGAACGGGTCTCGACACGCTCGACCAGCGAAGAACCGTTTCCCATCACTCGCTAGCGGTTTACGTGGTGGCGCGTTGCCCAATAGGCCGCGCCGACGATGGGTGCGTCATCGATCAGCTTCGCCTGCAGCACCGGCAACTGTGCGAGCCGACCGTCGTGCATGACCAGACCCCGGCGCAGGGCAGGTTCGATGAGATCCCACGACCGGGACATCGACCCGCCGATCACCAGCGCGTCGGCTTCAAAACGGAGTACCACGCCCGCGAGCGCATCTCCCAGCCGTCGAAAAGTCTCGGCGAGCACCTCTCCTGCGACCAGGTCACCGCTGCGAGCAAAGGAGGCGATCTCCCGGACATCCGGAATCTCGGCATCCGTCACACCCGCTCTCACCGCATAAGCCGACCTGATCGCCCGCCTCGACACGGTCTCTTCCAGTGGAGCGCCGTCGTACTCGATCACGTGCACCATGCCGTCCTTCGGAATCCTCGCACCCTCGGTCACGGCCTCACCATCGATCAGGAACGCAGACCCGACTCCCGTGCCGAGCGTGATGCACACGAGCCGCTCGAAGCCCCGACCCGCACCGACCGCGTACTCGCCGATACCGTACGCATCCCCGTCGTTGACGAAATGCACATATATCGGCGCAGGCTCGATGAGTTTTGTCAGCGCCGCCCGCAGATCGACGCCTCGCAAGCCATCGAACTTGCCGACGTTCTCGAACTGCCCGACTCCCGCCTCGTAGTCGAATGGGCTGGGAATCGCCACCACCCATTCCGACGGTGAAAGCGACGGGAGAGAACGGATGGCGCGGCCGACGTCGTCGAGGATCTCCTCGGCCGACCCATGGGAACGGATCGTCGTACGGTAAACGGTGCCCTCGCGGATGCGCGGTCCAGATCCGTCGACGAGCGCGGCGGTCACATGTGTGCCACCGATCTCGAGAACGGGCACCAACCCATCCGATCGCGTCTGTGAGGTGCCAACAAGTGCGGGTGCAGAGCTCGCCGCACTAGCCTTTGTTGGCACCTCAGTGGTTCGCGCGCGGGCTTTCACTGGCTCGCTCAGCTTTTGACCGAACCGCTCATGAGCCCGCCGATGAAGTACTTGCCCAGGATGATGTAGACGAGCAGCGTCGGCAGCGACGCGATGAGAGCGCCGGCCATGGCCGCGCCGTAGTTGGCCAGTTGCGCGCCCTGCGCGAGGTTGTTCAGCGCCAGCGAAACCGGCCCACCCGCAGTGTCGGAGAGGAACAGCGCGAAGAGGTAGTCGTTCCAGGCCGAGGTGAACTGCCAGATGATCGTCACCACGAAGCCGGGCAACGACAGCGGAAGCACGATCGAGGCGAAAGTGCGCAGCATGCCTGCGCCGTCGACGCGGGATGCCTCCATCAGCTCTGCCGGGATGCTCACGTAGTAGTTGCGGAAAATGAGGGTACAGATCGGAAGCCCGTAGATGATGTGCACGATCAGCAGCGTCGAGATGTCGCTCGGCAGGCCGAACGAGGTCTTCATCTGCACCAGGGGGGTCATGATCGCCTGGTAGGGAATGAACATTCCGAACAGGATGAAGGTGAACACCAGGTCCGCGTGCGGGAAGCGCCACCTGGAGAGCACAAATCCGTTCATCGAACCGAGGAAGCTGGAGATCAGCGCCGCGGGGATCGCGAGGAGGAACGTACGCCCCAGCGCAGGTGACAGAGCGGTCCAGGCCGTGGTCCAGTTGTCGAATCCGGTCGGACCTCCTTCGGCCACCGGTTCCCACGGCCAGCGAGTGGGCCAGCCCCAGGATGTCGCTGGGTTGACGTCGGCCGGCGGCTTCAGACTGGTGACGAAGAGCACGTAGACCGGCATCATCACGACGATGACGAACAGGATCAGCAGCGCGTACTTCCCGGTGCGACCGATGCGCCCCCTGCGGGTCTGGCCGACCCTGGGCTGCCTGCTCGGACGCTTCGACAGGCCGCCGTCCAGTCCCGCATTCTGGCGGGGTTCGAGGCCGGGTTCGATGGTGGTGGTCATCGGTTGCTCTTCTCTGCCCTGGCCGTGTGGATGAGATAGGGGACGATCAACACCGACGCGAGGATCAACAGCACCGTGGCGATCGCGGCGGACTTCGCGTAGTCGTTCGACGTGAGCGTGACCCACATGTACGTCGCAGGGACCTCCGTCTGGTAGATCGATTTGGTGATGGCCATGATCAGGTCGAAGACCTTCAGCGACATGTGGCTGACGATGATCAGCGCCGACAGGGCGACCGGGCTCAGCTGCGGGAAGATCACGTGCCGGTAGAGCTTCCACTCACTGGCGCCGTCCATGCGGGCCGCTTCGCGGAGTTCCTCCGGGATGCCGCGGAACCCGGCCAGAAACAACGCCATGATGTAACCGGAGAGCTGCCAGATCGCCGGCATCGCGATCGCTGCCATGCCCCAGATCGGCTCGTTCCACCAGGAGTTCTGCAGGAAACCGAGGCCGAGCGACTCGAAGATGCGGTTCAGTCCAGACGCGCGGTCGCCCTCTGCGCTGTTCAGCAACCAGCGCCACACGACACCGGATGCCACGAACGAGATCGCCATCGGGAACAGGTACACCGACCGGAAGATGCCTTCTGCGCCGACTCCCTTGTCGAGCATCCAGGCCCAGATGAATCCGAACACCATCGTTCCGGCGATGAACACGACCGTGAAGACAGCCAGGTTCATCAGCGAGTGCAGGAACCGGTCCTCGGTGAGCAGCTGGATGTAGTTGTCAATCCCGACGAACTCCGTCGCGGGGACCAGAGAATGCCGGTTCGTCATCGACACCTGAATGTTCACCGCGATCAGCCCATAGACGAAGATGCCCAGGATGATGATCGTCGGAGAAATCAGAAGGAGCGGCGGGCCCCAGTTCCTTACTCCCTTGCGCACTGCACTACCTTCTCACTCGGGTGTGTGGCCGGTCAGCCGTGGTGGGCGAAGCGTGTGCTCCACCCACCACGAGTGATATGCGGACGTGAAATGAGCCGACTGTTAGCCCTGCGCCTTGTCGGACGCCGCGACGAGTGCCTTGATCAGCGAATCAGAATCCTTGTCAGAGCCGAACTTGCCGACGGCAGAGGAGATGTCTGCCGACCACGCGATCGGGGCAGCGGCGCCGTGTGCGAGCGAGCTCACCACGGTGTCGTTGGCGAACGATGAGATGGCGGTCTGCTGGTACGCGGGGTACTCGCTTGCGTCCGTGTCCGTGCGCGCCGGGATCGAGCCTTTCGCCAGGTTGAATGCCTTCTGGCCTTCGGCCGAGCTGATGGTGGTCAGCCAGTCCTTGGCCGCAGCCTCGTGCGGAGCCCCGACGGGGAGGGTGAACGAGTCGGCGAGGAAGTCGAAGACGCCCTCAGTGCCCGGCACCGGCCAGGTGGTGTAATCGGTGTCATAGGTCAGGCCGGCCTGCACGAATGCAGCCTCTGCCCAGTCACCCATCACGTTGTAGCCGGCATTGCCGTCAATCAGGATCTGCGTTGCCGCATCCCAGTCCAGACCGGTGTAGTCACTGTTCACAAAGCCCAGCAACTGCGAGTAGTGGTCGACCGCGGTCTTCACGCCGTCGCTGTCCCACTTGGTGGTTCCGTCCCAGAGTCCGGAATATCCCTCAGCACCGAGGTCGGACAGGAGAACCGTCTCCAACAGTTGCATCTGGGTCCACTCCGTGCCGAGTGCCAGTGGCGACTCCACCCCGGAGTCCTTCAGCTTCTGCAGGTCGGCGATCCACGCATCCATGTCGGCGGGTGCCTTCGTTGGGTCGATGCCGGCTTTGTCGAGCACCGAGCTGTTCACCCAGGTGACGTTGGCACGGTGGATGTTGCTTGGCACCGAGTAGATCTTGCCGTCAACAGTGAGGCGCTCGATCAAGCTCTCGGGGAAGACATCCGTCAACCCGTTCTCGTCGTAGAAGGCGCTCAGGTCCTGCAGCTGGTCGGCTGCGATGTAGTCCGAAAGCTCTGCACCCGCGTGCGCCTGGAAGGTATCAGGCGGGTTGTCCGCCTCGAGGCGGGATGCGAGCGCGGCCTTTGCGTTGGAGCCGGCGCCACCGGCCACGGCCGCGTTGACGAACTCGATGTCTGGGTACTGCTCGGCGAAGACTTCGACGAGAGCGTCCAGACCGACCTTCTCAGAACCCGACGCCCACCAGGTGAATACTTCGACCTGATTCTCGTCTCCAGAGTCGGACGTCGATTCGGAACCCGCGTTTCCGCCCGCGCAACCGGCGAGGGCGACGCTGACGGCGACAGCGCCGACCAGCAGTGACATTCTCTTGCGCATAAGTATTCCTCCATTAGAACTCTGCTGCGTGGCCGGACGATTACCGGTCTCAGAACATTCAACTCTGAAAACGTTGCCAAACGCAAGCCCACACGCTAGATTTTTCATACTTCAGTGGTCATCGAGCGGATTCTGCGCCCTGGAACACCTGCCTTTCCGCGGAACTTCAACGGGTCGCTGCGCGAGTTTGGGCGCAACGATTTGGTAACGTATTCACGACTCGTTTCATACCAACGCATCGGAGGGTCGAATGGGCCACGACAAAGCTGAGCCTGCGGACCGCTCGTCGCCCGTGAACGCTGGGCGACCACCGTCACGGCCGACCATGAACGATGTCGCGGCGCGCGCCGGCGTGGGCCTCTCAACGGTGTCACGTGTTGTCAGCGGAGACACCCGCGTCAGCGAAGCCAGGTCTGCGTTGGTGAGACAGGCCATCCGAGAACTCGGATTCCGCCGCAACGACTCCGCCCGGCAATTGCGCAGGGGCGCCACGGAGAGCATCGGACTGGTGATCGAAGACGTGGTTGACCCATTTTTCTCCCACCTCGCCCAGGCCGTCGAGGAAGTCGCTTTCGCACGGAACTCGCTACTCCTGACCTCATCGTCCACGCGTGACGCCCAACGAACCAGGCGGATCGTTCTGGAGTTTTGTGCGCGCCGCGTCGACGGGTTGATCATCACACCGTCTGAGTCGGACGAGGCCGAGTATTTGCGCGAGGAGCTTGATGCCGGCGTTCCCATGGTGTTCGTTGACCGACCACCGCCCGGCGGGATCGATGCCGATTCTGTGCTCACCGACGATTTCGGCGGAGCGCGTTCCGGCGTTGAGCACCTCATCGCGCACGGGCACCGTCGAATCGCCTGTTTTTCTGACCGTGATTCCCTCTACTCGGCTTCCGAACGCGTGCGCGGCTACCGACATGCCCTCGAAGTAGCCGGCATCACCGTCGATCCGACGCTGATTCATTCGGCCACTCCAGAGTCCGAGGGTTTCGCGCGCGCACTCGCACGAATGTTGGCGGGTGCCGAGCCGCCGACCGCGGTCTTCGCGGCAAACAACCGTTCGACGATCGTTCTGCTCAGGGAGCTCGTCAGGCACGAGATGCGCCCGGCGCTGGTCGGCTTCGACGACTTCGAATTAGCGGATGCGATGTCACCGGGGGTCACAGTGGTGGCACAATTTCCTGGCGAGATCGGCCGCATCGCCGCAGAGCAGTTGTTCCGTCGAATCGACGGTGCGCGAGGTCCCTCTCACCTGACCTCGCTGAGAACCCGGCTCATCGTTCGGGGCTCAGGGGAAGTGCCACCGGCCACTTAGTATCGCCTCGTATTGCCACTCGCCCCGGGATCCATTCCATCGGATCCCGGGGCGTTTCCCTCCCTTGTCAGGCCCGGCGGCGCCGGCGACCGATCACCATCAAACCGGCGAGCACCATGACTGCCGCGAGGCCGCCGACGAGCCAGAGCACTGGGCCATCGACCCCGGTGTGTGACAGGTTGGCGATCGCAGACGGGTCGGTGGGGCCTGTTGTCCCGCCGCTTCCGTCGCCCGGTGTGACCGGAGGCAGAACATCGAATGGAAGTTCGACCGGCTGGGCTGACACATCGCCGGTGACGATGATGGAATGCTCTCCGACCGAGGCATCCGCCGGCACGGCGAAGGTGAACTCGACTGCGCCGTGTAGGTCGGCCTCGAGGGTTCCGACAGTCACCGGATCCGAGTGGAATACGACCTCAACTGACTCGCCAGGAGCCAGGCCATGGCCGGTGACCGTCACCAGATCGCCTGGGCGGCCGGACTGTGCGTTCGCCCTGACCTCTGGATCGTAGACGGGATCGACAACAGGAGGAACGACGAGTACTGTCGCGGTGGCCGGCATCTTCGATTTGGCCCCTGTGGCTACGACGGAATACAGAGCCGGATCGACGTCTGGCGGCATGATGAGGTTGGTCTCGATCTCACCGGAGTCGTTGGCGGTCACGGTAGTGGTCACCAGAATCGGAGTATGCAGGTCGACCACGACCTCTTCTCCCGCGGCGAAACCGGAACCGGCGACACCGAACTCGTCGCCCGCGAGAATCCCGTCGTCTGGCGACACCGTGAGGGTCGTCGTGTAGACCGGTGCAGGCGAGACGGTTGCCGTGAGCGCGAGCTGCACCGTCGCGGATGCGTTCGCGATGGTCACGGACACCGGATAGGTCCCCGCCTCTGAATAGACGTGGGTGCCGTTGATCAGAAGCTCCCCCGTTTCCCCTTCGGCGACAACCGCATCTTCGGTCACAGTCGCGTCACCCCACTGCACGCGGGCCTGTGGGGCCGCACCCGCGGCATCCGTTCTCGCGACACTCGCAAGCGTTGCCGACACGGATTCGCCCGCGATCGACTCGATGTCGTCGCCCACGGCCGCCTCGAACGTGAGGTCGGGGTTCACGCCGTCACTCGCGATGGCAAAGACGTGAACCCGCCCGGTGGCGCCAGGGTCGCCTTCCTGCACGGGGAGGGTGATGCTCTCGACTTCCAGACCCTCAGGGATCAGGTAGGGGACCGTGGAGAAGAAGTATGACGCTGTGTTCTGTGCGGCCCCACCGCTCAGCCGATAACTCGACTGCACAACCTCGATGTTCCCGTACGGAGCGGTCGCACCGGAGTTGCCGCCCTTGGTCCAGTCGGAGAACTGGAGCGGAGTGACCGCTGAGGTGCCGTCTGTGAAGTTCACAGTGGCCGCCTCGTCCTGACCCCGTTCTGTCGCTGCACCGATGAACGAGAGCTGCGTCGCAGTGTCACCGAAGCCGACCGAGATGGTCTGACCGTTGCCGGTGGCATTGTCGGGTTCGCCTGCGGGAATCACCGGAAGCGTGAACGTCAGGTCGGTGCCTGGGACGTCGTGTTCTACCCCTGCTTCGAGGCCGCCGGCCGCCAGACCTGCGCGCGGGAACGAGTAGCCCTTCGCGTCACAGTTCGCGCCGACGCCGTCGTCACCGATGCAGACGCTGTCGTACGCGGCACGGATGCCAGTCGGATCGACATAGTCGACCGTGAAGATCACAGGAGCGGCAGCGATCGACGTGCCGTCGCCGACGGTGACGGTGACGGTCGCGCGATACACACCGGTCTTCTCGAAGGTGTGAGTGGCCGAGACAGCGAAGTTGCCGACTTTTGGCGCGCTGACGACAGCATCCGTTGCGGCGCTTCCGTCACCCCAGTCGATCGAAGCCGTGTAGCCGGTCTCGTCTTCTGCCAGCCCTCCGGAGAGGATGCCGAGCGCGAACGATGATTCGACGCCGGCGGTCGCCGTGAGCCCGGATGCCGGGCCGAAGGCGAGTTCATTGGCTTCGGAGCCTTCTCCGTTCGTCAGCAGCTCCACCTCGGAGAGTGCCACAGAAGCGTCACCAGCCGTCACCGAAAGTCGGAATTGCTGGAAGGCAGTTGGGTTTTGGATTTGGAACGGTTTGAGCTGGTTTCGATTCGCAAAACTCTGGTCGGTTCGTTCATCCACCGTCGACCAGGTTGTGCCGTCATTGCTTCCCTCGAGGATCCATGCCGACGGGTCGGCCTGGGATGCGCTTGCCGTGAGCGTGTAGTACGTGGGCCTCTGCTTCGCTCCCGTGTAGAGGAAGGTGACAGAGGGTGTCGCGTTCGCAAACGTCACCTGGGTGGCGACGGTGTTGTCCACAATGGCGCTGACGTTCTCGCCCCCCGCACTTGTCACAGAGGAGATGGACGCATCTGTCGTGTCGACACGCGGGTTGGCAAGTGCATCACCGTCGGTCAGCGACGGCAGGCCGCTCTCGCTCCCCGTGCCCCAGTCGGAGGGCTCAGCTCCCATCGTGAAGTCGAGCGTCGCACCGGCGAGCAGAATGTTCGCGTCGATGGATGCACTCGCGTGATCTTCCCCGTTCACCGCGAGTGACTGCACGTAGACGTTGTCAGAGCTGTTCTCGGGCGCGTTGATGACAAGCGACTTGCCGCCTTCGAGCTTCACGGTCGCCTTGGTGAAAAGTGGCGAACCCAGGACGAGCTGTGTGGAGCCCGCCTGCATCGGGTAGAAGCCGAGTGCGTTGAAGATGTACCACGCCGACATCTCTCCGTTGTCTTCGTCACCGGCGTAGCCCTGGCCGATATCCGACCCGCCGTAGGAGCGCTGGAGCACTTCGCGTGTGATCGCCTGTGCTTTTGACGGCGCCCCGGCCGCGTTGTACATGAACGGGATGTGGTGGCTGACCTGGTTGCTGACGCCCCACTGGCCATAGCGGCCGTCTCGGGCCTCGACCATTTCGTGGATCGTTCCGAGTGTGGTCTCCGGGGTGGCGAAGAAGGTGTCGAGCTTGTCTTCCAGCCCCTGCTGGCCGCCATAGAGGTTGGCGAGGCCGTTCGGGTCTTGCGGGGCGCTGAATGCGAAGTTCCAGCCGTTGGTCTCGGTGTACGGACCCCACCAGTTGAGTGGGTTGTACTGGTCGGCAGGGACCGCAAAGGTTCCATCGGCGTTTCGCGCCTGAAGGAATCCGATCTCGGGGTCGAACATGTTGACATAGTTTTTCGACCGGTCGAGGTAGTACTCCGACTCCTCGAGGAGTTCAGCGCGGCGTTCCTCAGGGACGGTCGGATCGACGGCGAGCTCAGCTGCCATGTTTCCGATTCCGAAGTCGTTGATGTAACCCTCGACCGCCCAGGAGACACTCTCGCCCTGCGACGCCGGGGTATAGCCGAGGTAACTGGCGGTGCCCAGGCTCTTACGACCGACGCTGTCGTTCGCCGACGGCGTTGTGGCGTTCTTGATCGCCGCGTCGTAGGTGGTGAGCGGATCAGGAAGGTCGACACCACGCAAATAGGTATCGGCGAATGAGACGTCTGAACTCGTGCCGGTCATGATGTTCGCGTACCCGGGTGACGACCAGCGCGCGATCCAGCCACCGTCACGATACTGATCGGTGAAGCCGTCAACGAGCTCGGCCGCAACCTCGGGATAGAGCATCGCGTAGGCCGGCCAGACCGTGCGGTACGTGTCCCAGAAGCCGTTGTTCACGTACATCTTTCCGGTCGTGACCTTCGCACCTGTTTCGGTTGCTGTGCTGGAGCCGACGGGAGTCGCCACCGGGCTGGCGTACTTGTAGTCGGGAGCCGCGGCGGTGCCGGTGTTCTCGAATTGTGCGTT
Source organism: Glaciibacter superstes DSM 21135 (assembly GCF_000421145.1). Lineage (GTDB taxonomy): Bacteria > Actinomycetota > Actinomycetes > Actinomycetales > Microbacteriaceae > Cryobacterium > Cryobacterium superstes. The sequence continues at coordinate 204,240 of NZ_ATWH01000001.1, forward strand.
CGGGTAGACGTTCAGGCGGTAGAGGTTGCCGTAGAGCGTCTTCATCTCGGTCTCGGATGCCCCCTCGACCTCGATGACACTGAGCCGGTCGTTCCACTCGGCCTTCGCGAGGTCCCGAACGTGCTGGAACGACTTCGAGCCCACCTCGAGGGCGAGGTTCTTCGCTGCCTGGTCGAGGCTGATCAGCGAGGTCGCCATCCGCAGCGTGACCACGTCATTCGTTGTCGTATCAAACGTGGCGAACTTCGTCAGGGCGCGCCCTCCGGCGGCCAGCCCAGTAGCGGTGGGCGAAGAGTCGAAGGTGCCGGAGACGAACATGCGGCTGTGGCCAGATCCGTTCCCCTTGTCGATCCAGCCGGAGACTGCTCCCGATTCCTGGTCGATCGTGAAGTCGCCGTCGCCGGTCGGGGCGTCGAGAACCACGCTTCCGGCCTCTCCCGTAAAGGTGAACTGCATGATGAAGCCGCGGTTGGTCGGTGTCATCTCCGCCATGGCGCCGTTGTCGAGCGTCACGCCGTAGTAGTCAGGCTGGGCTGTCTCGTTGTCGTGGCTGAAGGTGGCCGCCCTCGTGTGGGAATTGCCGCTTGGCGCGTCGTCGCCGGCCACTGGCATGACAGAGAACTGGTTGCGGTCACCCATCCACGGGCTCGGTTCGTGAGAGATGCCCAACCCCTCGAATCGGGTCTGGTTCTGGTCGTTGTTGTCTTGTTGGTAGGAGTATTCGCGTGACCTGGCGGTTGCATTCGTTACCGGAACCAGAAAGTTGAAGGCGTTCGGGATGGCCGTGATCGGCTCGTTCGAGCCTCGGGAGAAGGCAGAGGAGGAGTTCGTTCCGCGGCGCGTGTCGACGTAGTTCGTGAGACTCGACCCGTCGATCATGGCGGGGTGCGCTTCAATCGACACGTCGTCGACCCAGCCCTGGAAGGCGGTTGCTTCGCTCCCTTCGGCGTTGTCGTAGGAGAACAGGATGCCGTCGATCGTCTTACCCGTGGCGGCCGCGCCGACGTCGACCTGCACGTTGTTCCACTGGTTCGGGTAGAGGATCTTGCCGGCGCCCTGGCCACGCGCGGTGGCGGAGATGCCGTAGGAGTCGAGGGGCTCGAGGTCCGAGAGGATCGTGCCGTCGGTGAAGTGCAGGTCCACTGCCGAATATGTCGACGGGTACTGAAGGTCGTCTGCGGTGAGCTCGGGGAACACGTTGTACGAGAGCCAGGTCGAATCGATGACCGGAATGTTCACGTCGAACAGGCGATTGGTGCCGAGTCCTTCTCCATCTGCGGTGTGTTCCCCGGTGTAGCGGAGTGCGTGGGTGCCGGTGAAACCGACTCTGGCCTTCATGTTGTAGCCGGATGTCGGTCCTGAACCGATCGAGGTGGTGATCGGTGGCTGGCTGTCGCCACCGCCTTCGTTCCAGAGCATGTCCCAATCGGCGAGCTGGATGATGTTCTTCGAGTGGTTCGCTGTGATGTCGAGCCGGTAGTACGAGTAGGTTCCCGGCGTTGTGATCGAGAAGGACTTCTGCACGCCACGGTCGGCGTCAGCCCAGGTCTGGTCGGTCTGGGAGTCGAGGGGAGTCCAGGTGCTGCCGTCGTTCGAACCGAGCACCGTCCAGTTCTTCGGATCGCGTTCTGGGGCATCGCCGCCGGACGTCAGGGTGTAGCTGACCACCGTCTGGCTCTGTGAGAGTTGGTACTGCAACCAGGCCTTCGACGTGAAGACGAGCCATTTGGAGCGCGCGTTGCCGTCAGCCGCGTAGATGGCGGCCTCCCCAGGGGCGTTCTCGCCGCTTGCCGTGACATTGGCGACGTTCGGAAGAACGCTGCCGGACACCTCTCCCCGCACATTCTGCTGCACCGGGACGCCGTCGATCAGTTCGACGCGGCTCGAGTACGGTTTGGCCGCATCCGTGGGTTCGAAAGAGGTGGTGAAGTCTGTCGGTTCCGCTGCGTGCGCCGCGGTCGCACCTGCGAGCGGGGTGAGGAATCCGAGAACCAGTGCGGCAGCCAGCACCAAGGAGCCGGGTCGTCGGAAGGTGGCGGTGGAGACGAATGCAGAACGGCGAGGAAGGTGAGGGGCCGACATGCGAGCCTTTCGACGGTGAAACGGCAGGGAAATGAGTGCGAACGGAAACACACAAGTGCTCGGTCGCTTCGCTCTTGTGAATCCTGTCCGAGTGGAACAGAAATGTCAACGTTGTCTTTTGGATGCGGCGGTCAGACACCTGTATTTTCGGGGAATCGGATGCATCTGAAGGCGCGCAAATGAAAGCTGTGACCGATTTTCATGACAACGCTTCCATTCGCCTGGTCGGCCCCAGTGCGAGCGCCAGATAGGAGGACGGGTCGCAAGGTTGTGGCGACGAACGGACGAAGTTCGCTAGAGTCAAATTTGGCGCGCTTACCCCGCGCCCTGATTACCCGCGAAACCTGCGATTACCCTGTCGCCCTCGCGGAGACCGAATACCCGCCCTGTAACCCGAAATGCAGGAACATCACGTGAAAACGTCACAGAACCGACGGCGCATCTGCCGATCATCCCGACCCGGCCCGTCCAACGCCGGCTCGTTCTACTGGCCCCTCCGGCCACCACGTGGCGCAGCGCGCCGACTCACACCTACAGCGTAGGCAACCGAGCGACGGGTCTTTCCTGACTCCGCCGGCCGCTCGGCCCGCCCTGGAGACCCCTCGCTCAGCCCACCTGGCTGATTTTTCGGTGCCGCGACCTAGCGCAGCGTCGAGAACGCTCATGCCGGAAGTTCCGGCAGAGCACCCGAGGAGAAATTAGTGAATACCCGAACGAGATTGGCGGCCGGCTTCACCGCGGCCATTTTGATGGCGGGGGGCCTTGCCCTGGCCGCCGCCGCACCGGCGAGCGCCCACACGCCGGAGGTCAGCTCCACGTGCGAGACCCTGAGCGTCAAGCTCACCGCCTACGAAGGCTCCGGTAACTCGACGCCGAACAACGTGACTGTCACCATCGACGGGGAGGAAGTGGATAACGTCGATTTCGGTCAGTCGTTCCAGAAAACCTACGACTTCGACGACAAGTATGAAGCGCACAGTTACATCGTGAAGATCGACGCCAAGGGGTACGACAGGACCTTTGAGAACAGCAGCGTCCCCTGCGAAGCGCCCCCACTCACGAAGGATGCCACCGCCGAACTGACGGTCACGCCCCCGACGTGTGAGGTCCCGGCGAAGCTCGTGCTGGGCACGACGAAGCACGCCACCTGGGGTACCCCGTCGGCAACGGACGGCCCGGCCGCTTACGCGGTGACCGCCACCGCGAAGAAGGGTCACCTCTTTGCCTCCGGCGACGCCACTCAGGTCTTCACGGGTGATCTCGCCGGCGTCCTGGACCCGAACGAAGCGCCCTGCTACGTTCCGCCCGTCATCCCGAACGAACCGGATCCGATCGTCACGTCGGTCGACAAGGAGACCGTCGACTGCACGAGCAAGACGGTGACCACCGTCACCACGACCACCACCACCGATTGGGTCTATGACGAGGAGACCAACACCTGGGTCAAGGCCGAACCGGTCATCACCACGGCATCCGTCACCCGTGATGCCACGGCTACCGAATGCCCGATCGTCGTTCCACCGGTCACCCCGGTGACCCCGGCCGCCGCCTCGGAGAAGCTCGCCTCCACCGGGTTCGACTCCGGCTGGCTGCTGCCACTCGCGGCGCTGCTTCTGGTCGCCGGAGTAGCCCTGCCCGCCCTGCGCAGACTGCGTCACCAGTAACGCACGATTTGCTCAGCAGGAAGCGGCCCCGCAGTCACCGACTGCGGGGCCGCTTTGTGATTCAAGGTCAGCCTAAAATGCCCCCTATATAGGTGACAGCGAAACGTCTGCATCGGGCGTATCGTCAGCACGTGGATAGTTGAGCATTAGTCAGACAATCCACACCGGCTTTGCCTTTGCGTTCCTCCCTAGGCTCCTGAATTCAAAGCCGACCGCTGAACCTGTATACCCGAAACACAGGGAAAGACCCGTGTACCCGACACCCCCGCGTCGACTTAATTGTCGACCCTTCATATCCGGCCCCACCCAGGCCGCACAGATGACGCCCCAACCGCCGCTGGGTCCTTCCTCCGCGCCGGACGTGATCGCACCATGACCGATCCGAAGCCCCGGCTCCCCCTCATCGGCGGGGTTCCGCTCGGTCTCCAGCCGGACTCCCGCCCGATCGATGCCTCTGCCCCCCTGCCCATCGACACCCATCCTTCAGGGCTGCGATGGGCGAGGCGGTATCGCACCAGGCTGCGAGTGACCGATATCTGCATCGTCATCGCTGCCGTGCTTTTGGCTCTCTTCGTGCGCTTCGGCGCCCTGCATATCCCGGCATCCGTCGGAGCACTCCAACCCAGGTACTGGGCGGTCTCGGCTCTGATCGTGATCACCTGGGTCCTCGCGCTCGCAGCGTTCCACACCCGGGACTCCCGCGTGGTCGGCGTCGGTGCAACCGAGTACAAACAGGTTGTCACTGCCAGCATGGTGGCCTTCGGGCTGCTGGCGATCACCTTTCTCGCACTCCAGGTCGACATCATTCGCGGTCACTTCGTCCTCGCGCTTCCGCTCGGCATCGCCGGCCTCGTTCTCTCGCGCTGGTTGTGGCGCAAATGGCTCCTCCACCAGCGTGTGTTCGGCCACTACCTGGCCAGAGTGATCGTCGTCGGCGACCGCGACGACGTCGCATACGTGGTGCGGCAGATCGACCTGAAGTCCGGGGCTGCATATGACGTGGTCGGGGCGGCCCTTGAGCCCGGCGACGCCGCCGCAGTTGCCGCATCCGGGCACGTTGTCCCGGTCGTCTCAGACCTTGACCACGTCGCACAGGCAGCGACCTCACTCTCGGTCGACACCGTCATCGTGGCCGGTCAGCCCACGGGCGGCAGCCAGTTCATCCGCAATCTCGGCTGGAACCTGGAGTCGACGTCCGCCGAGTTGGTGCTCTCCAGCCGGCTGACGGATGTCGCGGGGCCCCGGATTCATTTCCGCCCGGTCGAAGGCCTTCCTTTGATCCACGTTGAGATCCCCCACTTCGACGGGGCCAAGCACGTGCTGAAGCGCACACTGGACGTTGGCGCATCCGCTCTTTCGCTTGTTGTACTCGCCCCGGTTTTGATCGCCATCGGTCTTTTCATCAAGCTCGACAGCCCCGGGCCTATGCTCTTCAGCCAGCAACGGTGCGGACGAAACGGTGACTCGTTCCGCATGCTGAAGTTCCGCTCGATGGTGCAGACGGCAGAAGACGACCTGGCCGGTCTCCAGGGCCAGAACCAGGCCTCCGGCCTGCTGTTCAAGATCCGCAATGATCCCCGAGTCACCCGCGTGGGGCGATTCATCCGTAAGTACTCCCTCGACGAACTGCCCCAGCTGTGGAATGTGCTGGTCGGCGAAATGAGCCTGGTCGGGCCGCGTCCCCCTTTGCCCCAGGAAGTCGAGCGCTACGAGAGCCACGTGCGCCGTCGCCTGTACATCAAGCCGGGGCTCACCGGCATGTGGCAGATCAACGGACGTTCCAACCTCAGCTGGGAAGACAGCGTGCGACTCGACCTCTACTACGTGGAGAACTGGTCGCTGACCGGAGACCTGATGATCATCTGGCGAACCTTCAAGACCGTGATCAAGCCGGCAGGGGCGTACTAGCCATGACCAAAAGACCCTACACAGATCCGCAGGCGGCTCGAACGGGCGACCGGCTGCGGATCGCCATGATCGGCACCAGGGGCGTGCCGGCCGCCTATGGCGGGTTCGAGACGGCGGTCGAGGAGATCGGCCGCCGGCTCGCCTCTCGCGGTCACGGTGTCACTGTGTACTGCCGGTCACAACATCACGCGGCAACCCGCCGGGACTACCTGGGAATGACTCTGGTGCAGCTCCCCGCCCTTCACCTCAAGGCCGTGGAGACACTGAGCCACACAGCGCTCTCGGTCGCCCACGCCGCCATGCATCGGAGGCCGGACGCCGCGTTCGTCTTCAACGCGGCGAACGCCCCGTTCGTCGCCATGCTCCGGATGCGACACATCCCAACGACGGTGCACGTCGACGGTCTTGAGTGGATGCGAGGCAAATGGGGAGCCGGCGGACGGCATTATTATCGATGGGCAGAACAGGTGTCCGTGAGGCAAGCGGATGCGCTGATCTCCGACGCGCAGGGAATCGTCGACTACTACAGCCACGAGTTCAGGGTCCCCACCGAACTGCTCACCTACGGCACCAAGATCCTCACCAACACACCCACCGATCGTCTGGTCGAACTGGGGCTCGGCGCCGGCGCGTATCATCTGGTCGTCGCCAGGTTCGAACCGGAGAACCACGTGGACGTCATCCTCGAGGGCTACCGGCGAAGCGGCGCCCGACTCCCATTGGTGGTGGTCGGGTCCGCGCCGTATGCGGAGAACCACACCAACCGCATCATGCGACTGGCCGCGCCGGACGACCGCATCCATATGCTCGGCGGGATCTGGGACCAGGACCAGCTCGATCAGCTCTACGCGCACGCCGCCACCTACCTGCACGGCCATTCCGTGGGTGGGACCAATCCGTCCCTGCTTCGCGCGATGGGTGCGGGCACCGCCGTCATCGCCTGGGACGTCGTCTTCAATCGCGACGTCCTCGGCGCAAGCGGCGCGTTCTTCGCCGACGCTCAGGGAGTTGCGACCCTGATCGACGACGCAGAGCTGAGCCCACACCGCACGGCGGAGGTGGCGGTGGCCCTGCAAGGACGAGCACGCTCCCTCTACAACTGGGACGCTGTCACCGACGGCTACGAAGGCCTCGCGCGCCGCCTGGCCGCGGGGTACAGCACGCACGGTCTCAGCAGTGGGCGCCGTCGCGAATCGGCCTGGGCAGAAACCGACGAATTGTACTCTCCCGCGAGCACAGCAGTCATCGGACGGCTCTCATGAGCCGCGCCGAATCGACCCGGCTGCGCCGGCCGCGCACCCGTTCGGCCGACGGCTACGCCCTGACGGTGCGCCGCCTCGCGAGTGCGCAGAAGAGTGCCGCGCCGGGAGCCCCACCGTACTCCATCTACGTCAACCGACGCGTCGGACGCTACCTCGCCGCCTGGGCGTACCGGCGCGGCTTCTCCCCGAACGGCGTGACGGCGATCAGCGCCGCATTTACATTCATCGGCGTCGCCCTCATTGCGCTCGTGCCTCCCCAGTGGTGGCTCGGAGTCGTGGTCTGGCTGGCACTCGCCATCGGTTACGCCTTCGACTCAGCAGACGGCCAGGTCGCCAGGCTGCGCGGTGGCGGATCCGCAGCGGGCGAGTGGCTCGACCACATCGTGGACTGCATCAAGATCGCGACGCTCCATGGTGTGGTCCTGGTCGCCGCCTATCGGTTCTTCGATCTCCCGAACGCCGCGTGGCTGCTGGTGCCGATCGCCTACGGCGTGGTCGCGAGCGTGTCGTTCTTCGCGATGATCCTGAACGACCAGTTGAAAGCGAACCGGCGCCAGGCGGCATCCGCTGCCCATAGCCCTGTGCCAACCCGCGCACACCGCGGCGCACTGAAATCGGTGCTGCTCCTGCCAACCGACTACGGCATCCTCTGCGCGGTGTTCCTGCTGCTTGGCTTTCCGCCGGTGTTCTTCGTCATTTACACCCTGATGGCCGTCGCCAACACCGGGCACCTCACTCTCGCGCTCGCCAAATGGTTCACCGATATGCGCGTGCTCGACGACCGTAACCTCAACAGTCAGAAAAGGAAGGCGTCATGACCACTCAACCCCCAGGCGACAGGCTCGCCGTGATCGTCGTGAACTACGGGTCCGCCGATCTCCTTCGCGCAAACCTCGCCCTCTACGATCCGCGTCCGCTGGCTACCGCCGTCGTGATCGTCGACAATTTCACAACGGATGCCGACGCAGAAGACACCCGCGAACTGGCCGACTGGATGGGATGGGAACTCGTCGCATCCCGGCGCAATCTCGGCTTCGGTGCCGGCATGAATGCGGGAGTGGAGCGCGCGCGCAAACTCGGCTGCACGACATTTCTGCTCCTGAACCCGGACGCACGAGTCGAACCAGACGTTGTCGAGGCGCTCTTCTCCGAATGCCGCGAGAACCCGCTCTGCGCCGTTGCTCCCCGCATCGTGCGCGAAGACGGTCGCCTCTGGTTCTCCGGTGCGACGGTCCTGGTCGACCGCGGCAGTACGAGTACCGAAAGCGGCGCTGACAGCTCGGCCGCCAATGGGTGGATCACCGGTGCCTGCGTAACCATTCACGAGCGGCTCTGGGAGCGAATCGGCGGTTTTGACAACGACTATTTCCTCTATTGGGAAGACATCGATCTGTCGTGGCGACTGACAGAAGCCGGCGGACGCCTCCTGGTGCGCGACGACCTCATTGCCGTTCACAGCGTCGGAGGCACCCAGTCCAGTTCAGGAAAGTCGCCATTGTACGTCTATTACAACTGCCGCAATCGGATGTTGTTCGCGTCAAAACACCTGAATCGTCGATTTGTCCTTCGCTGGATTTTGAACAGTCCGCGGTATGCCGTCCAGGTATGCACCCGCGGTGCGGGCCGCCGAACGCTGCTGAGGAAGCCTGAGTTGATTGGCGCCGCTGTTCGCGGAACCGTCACCGGATCAATCGCGGCCCTTCGCGCACGACCCGCGTGAGTGCACGTGATGACCGTTCACTCTCGCCGGCCCCGTTCGGCCGATGACACGCCCATCCGTATTCTCGTCGCGCACCCTGGCGCCGAGCTGTTCGGTTCCGATCGCATGGCACTGGCAAGCATTGCCGGTTTCCTCGAGGCCGGCAACGATGTTGTCGTCACCACCCCGCAGGACGGGCCGCTCCCGGGCCTGGTGCGTCGGCTCGGCGCCACATTCGAACGGTGCCAGACCCCGGTTCTGCGCAAGAGCCTGCTGCACCCTGTCGGGCTGCTGCGGCTGGCGGGACAATCCTTGTCGGGGCTGATCGCCGGGACGAGACTGGTCTCCAGGTTCCGGCCGGACGTCCTCTACGTCAGCACGCTGACCATCCCGCTCTGGGCGGTGATCGGCAAGGTCACCCGAACGCCGGTGGTATGTCATGTCCACGAGGCAGAGAGCACCGCCCCGCGCTGGATGCGGCGGGCGCTCGCAGCCGGCGCCCTGCTCGCCGAAACGGTGATCGCCAACAGCGAGTTCAGCGCTGACGTGCTGAGGACCACATTCCCGCGCCTCACCCGGCGCATCAGGGTCGTCTACAACGGGATCGACGGCCCTGACCATCCCGGCACCGCCCGAACAGGGCTGACCGGAGGTCTCAGGGTGGCATACGTCGGCCGGTTGTCGGCACGCAAAGGAGTCGACGTGGCCATCGCTGCTGTTGCGCTCGTTCGGGCTCATGGCAGCCCGGCACAGCTCGATATCATCGGCAGCGTCTTCGAGGGCAACGAAGCATACGAGGTGTCGCTCCATACCCTGGCCGAAGCGGAGGGCATCGCGGACGTCGTGCAATTCGTCGGCTTCATCCCCGATGTCTGGGATGCCTACGCCGGCTGCGACGTCGCCGTTGTTCCCTCGCGGTTCGATGAGCCATTCGGCAATACCGCCGTCGAAGCACTGCTGGCCGCGCGGCCCGTGATCGTCAGCGACACATCAGGCCTTCGCGAGGCAGCCGACGGTTATGAGTCCGCACAACGCTCCGCTCCAGGCGATCCGATCGACCTGGCACGAGCGCTCGAGCGCGCCATTGCCGAGTGGCCAGGGCTCCGCCGTGCCGCGCAGGGAGACTGTGAGCTCGCGCGTATCCGTCATTCTCCCGCCCGCTACCAGGCCCTGGTGGCAGCGATCGTCGGCCTCAGCTCATCGGCACGCACCCGGAGGGGAGAACCGGTGCGAATCTGAGTTTTCTTCGCTGATACGAGTAGGGTTATCGCACCGATCGTGCAGGAGGTGATGACTCGTGGAGCCACGCATGTACCTCACCGCATTACGCCGGAGATGGGTGCTCATCCTTCTCCTGGGCCTGGTCGGCGCGGCAGCAGCCATGGTGTACGACTCGACGCAGCCGACCCTCTACAAGTCCACTGCGAGCGTCTTCGTCTCAACGCAGCGCGGCGACACGACCAGTGAACTCGTGCAGGGTTCGACGTTCACCCAGGCGAACGTCCTGTCGTACGCCCAACTGGCCCGCACACCCGTCGTTCTCCAGCCGGTGGTCGACGAGCTCGATCTGGCGGGCAGTGCATACAGCCTCGCGAAGGCGATCTCGGTCGATGTGCCCCTCAACACCGTGATCATCGACATCACCGCAGAGAATGGCGACGCCGGGCGTGCTGCCGAAATCGCCAACGCCGTCAGCAAATCACTCAGCTCCGTCGTCGAAGACCTCTCCCCCAAAGACCAGGCCGGCAAGTCGGCGGTCACGATGACCCCTGTCGCACCGGCCGTCACCCCCTCCGCACCATACGCTCCGAACACCCGCCTCATCGTCGTCAGCGGAATCATGGCCGGCCTCGCCGTCGGTCTCCTCCTGACCCTGCTCTGGGAGCTTCTCGACCCCCGTCTTCGAACAGTCAGCGAAGTCCTCCAGACGAGCAACGCCCCCTTACTCGGCGCAGTGGCGCGCCTTCGCCGGGGCGATACCGGCATTGCCATGCTGCAGGATGCGCACAGCCAGCAGGCAGAATCGTATCGGCGCATCAGAACCAACCTGGAATTCGCCAACGTCGAGCACAAGGTGCGACATATCCTGCTGACCTCCGCGACCATCGGCGAAGGGAAGACGACCACGACGATCAACCTCGCGCTCGCCCTCGCAGAACGATCCGACCGGGTGTTGCTCATCGACGCAGACCTTCGCAATCCACAAATTGCAGACCGATGCTCCCTTGAACGTTCGGTCGGGCTGACCACTGTCCTGGTCGGCAAGATCAGGGCCGACGAAGCCGTACAGCGTTACGGGGAGTCCCTTGACGTGCTCACGTCTGGCGTTCCCCCTCACAATCCCGGCCAGCTCCTCGGTTCCCAGGCCATGGCGGAGCTCCTGGGCGAGCTTGCGCACCAGTACGACTTCATTGTGATCGACACTCCACCGCTTCTGGGGGCAACGGATGCGCTCGGTCTTGTTCACGCCGTGGACGGCGTCGTTGTTGTGGTGCGCTATCGAGCGACCAGGCGCCCGCAGCTCCTCAATGCGATCGAGGCACTGCGAGCGGTGAACGCGGACATCCTGGGAACCGTGTTCAACGGAATCAAGCCCGAAACCAGCGACGACCGGGTCTCGTATCGACCACACCCTGGAGAGCCGGCAGCGAATGTCAAAGCTCAACCCGGATCGGCCCGTGGAGACCGCGCGACACCGAAGGCACAGCCAGAATTGGCAGGTATGACGGATGCTGATGAGGGCAGCAGCGCTTCCCACAGCGCCGACTAGCGGCGGCACGGTCATTCGCCTCGTCGCGGCGGTCGCTGTTGCGCTCGTCGGGTCGCGGATCTTCGTTGGCGGTGGGGCGACGATCGGCAACGCCGTTGCCCTGCTCCTTCTCCCCCTCTGGCTCCCCGTCTGGTCACGGTATCGGGGGGGCCGCGTCTTTGCCATCACCGGCCTGGTCGCTGCAGCGGCCGGACTCTGGCTGAGCGATTTCTCCTCCGCCGACCATTCCGTCAGTCCGGCCGGGGCACTGAGCGACATCGTCATGCTCCTCGGCGCCATTGCCGCCGTCGGGGTGCTGCTCTGGTCGCGGGACCTGCTGCCCGTTTGGCTCATCGGTACTCTCTACGGCGGTGGGATGCTGACCACCTCGGTGTTGGCTGGCGAACTCACCCAGGCGAACGCGTGGAAGTTCGGCCTGGGCTTCCCGCTGACGGTGATCGTGCTCTCCCTGCTCAGCCGGCCTGGGCTCCGCCGGTTCGAAGCCGTTGCCCTGCTGGCCTTCGCCGCCGCCGCCGTGGCAACGGACTCCCGCTATCGCTTTGCAACGCTGATGATCGCCGCCGTCTTGATCATCTGGGAGTTGGTGCCGAGCAGCCGGAGCCGTCGCGTCTCGACGCTGACCATGCTGGGAGCGGTTTCGATCATCGTCGTGCTGACCTATAACCTTGCCACGACGCTGCTCATCGACGGCTATCTGGGTGAGCAGGCGCAGACTCGCACGATTTCGCAGATCGAATTGTCTGGCTCGCTGATCGCAGGCGGGAGACCGGAACTGGCAGCATCCGTCGCCCTTTTCCAGGACCACCCATGGGGCTTCGGGGTGGGGGTATCTCCCAACCTTCACGATGTCCTGGTCGCCAAGACCGGAATGGCGGGCATCGGCTACCAGCCGAACAACGGTTATGTGGAGAACTACCTGTTCGGCCGCGGCTTCGAGCTTCACTCGGTCGCGGGCGACTTGTGGGCTTCGTTCGGCCTCCCAGGATTGGCGTTCGTGATTGTCTGCGTCGTTCTGACCCTGCACTCGATCGGTCGTCAACTCGGCGAGCGCGCAGCAACCGGGCTGGTGCTCGTGCTCGGAATCTCAACACTCTGGAACGCCCTGTTCAGCCCGATCTACGGCTCACTCTCGACGCTCGTGCTCACGATCGGGCTCGGGGCCTTGGCCAAGGACATGGGCAGGCACGAAGACGCGTGGGGCGGGCCCACCACCGTCGCGTCGCTGCCTCGGGGTTCACGCTCGGGCAGCATGTCTCCGTTTACGAAACTGCAGTGACGGCCGCTCAATCCAGAACCAGCTCGCGATGGCGCAGGGCACCGTCAATGCAATAGACAGCAGTGCGAAGAGTGGCGCGCCAAGCGCAGCACCTCCGAAAATGGCGATGCACTGCTGCACCGGGAACGCGTAGATGTAGATGCCGTACGAGATGTCATTGCGGAACCAGAACACCCGGTGCCGAAGCAACGTCCCGGTGACGATAAGCGCATATCCCAGGGGGAGGGCCGCAAGTAGTCGGTAGTCGGGCAGCCAGGCGGACGCGATCGTGACCGCGAAGGCGACACCGACGAGCGGCCAGGACGCCGGAATCCGATCCTGGAACCGGTAGATGAGTGCACCGGAGACGAACATGACGCCAAACCGGGCGCCGCCTGCGAGGTAGAAGTTGTCAACGGGCCCATACCCGGTCGCGATAACGGCGACCAGGCACACCAGGAACGCACAGGGCAAAACCCATGCCCGTCTGATGAGGCTGGACACCCCCAGGACCAGTACGCCGAGGTAGCAGAGGAACTCCCACCACAGAGTCCACAGGGAGCCATTCCACACCCCGGGGTACGGCACGTCGAGAGGGGTGCCTGCGATGCCGTACTGGGTGATCCGCAGTGCCGCGTTCCGAACGACGTAGCCAACGCCATCCGTCCAGAAATCGGCGGGGAGGAATCCACCGGAGAGCAGAATCGCTGCGGGAGCGATAACCGCGGCAGTCACGATCAGGCAGGCGTAGAAGCCGGGAAGTATCCGCAGGAAACGGGCTCGCAGGAACTCCCACCATTTCGGGTGGCGAATCCAACTCGACACGATGAGGTAGCCCGAAATGGCGAAGAACCCGTCCACCCAGACATTGGCGAGCAATTGCCGCAGCGGACCGTCCGCGATGTCGCCGCCGGTCAGGGGAAAGGAGTGCCAGAGGATGACTCCGGTTGCCAGCATCAGGCGGATCGCGTTCAGGGCGTTCGCCTTCGGCTGGAACGCTTCTGCGAGCGATGTTCTGGTGATGATGAGACTCTGCGTCATGGGCGCTCCTGCCGCCCGCCGATGCGAAGGGACGGGCGCACGGGGTCATCAACCACGCCATGCGCCGCGTATTCCGGCTGTGCGGGCGCGCCGGTCACCGGAGTCTCGAGGGTGAGCCGGTCGCCTGCAAGATGCTCCGCGAGATGCACAAAACTCGAGAAGTGGGGGCCAAGGAGATATCCGGATGCCGCCAGCAGGTAGAGATCCACGATCGCGGCGCGCACCGCGGCAGTGGAGTTGTATTCCCCTTTGCCGGTCTGCGCAACGCAGCCGGGCACCGCGGCCAGGATCCGATCCTGCGCCTCAGGCACATCACAGGAGACGAAAAATCGCACATCGGCGTCTTCACTTCGAAGCTCAGACATCCTGCGGATGAACCAGTCGACCGGGGAGGTGTCCCTCGTCGCCTGATGCGAAACGGCGTGCGCCCGCACGTTCACCCCGACGTATGGCCGACCACGGAGCTCGCTGTCGAAGACTGCCCGGATCGGCCGGGCGATCTCGTCGACCGGTTGCATCGAGCAGAACTCCTCCTGCCAGGGCCCTGCCTCTGGCGGAAGCTGGATCGGGCTTCCCGTACGGATCTGCCAGACCAACTCTTCGCGCTTGTGGGCATCCAACCAGTCGAGCGTTTCGTCCACATACGGGTAGAAGCGGGCCAGCAGCCGGGAGGTGGCGCGCGACACCGTCGGGCCCGTGACGTGCCAGAGTTCTGGCAACGTCGGCCCGAAGAGCTTGCCGGTCGGCCAGACATACCGAAAATCGCGGCCCTCGAGCTCGGCCAGGCTCCGGCAGCCGAGCACAACACGAATCCGGTTTCCGAGTCCGGAATCGTAACCGTTGTACGCGATGAGGGTCGGTGTCAGGAACGGGAGCGCCATGTGCCACCCGCCTTCTGAAGCGCAGTCCGCCCGATCGGTCCTGTCCCGCGCGCCTGCTGCGGCCCGCGCGTAGCCTTGATGGTGCACACCGTTGATGCGAGGGAGGCCAGATGAGCGCCAGGCACCCTCTGGATGCAACCCGGGACGCAGCACCGCTGCGGGTGCTGCAGTCGTTCTTCACACCTGGCCCGCAAACGAACCCCTACCTGTCGCAGTTGTTCGTCTCGGTTCCGCATGTCGTCCAGCGCCCCTTTTCGTGGAAGACGGCGCTGTTCGGTCGTTACGACGTTCTGCACCTGCACCTGGCCGATGTTCTCTACCTCCGCGCTGGCAGGCTGCGCTCGGCGCTCGGCGCGGTACTTTTCCTCGCTGTGCTGCTGCGCATCCGTTTCGGTCGTATTGCCCTGGTGCGCACTATTCACAACATCACCCCACACGAGGCGCACGGAGCGGTCACGACCTGGATCGAGGGCCTGAGCGCGCGGTGGACGACTCTCTGGATCAGGCTCAATGAGCGAACGGTGCCGCCGACGGATGCCCCGGTCGAGACGATCCTGCACGGCGACTATCGCAGCTGGTTCGCGCGCTTCGACCAGCCGGCGCCCGTGGTCGGGCGAGTGCTTTTCTTCGGTCTGATCCGCCGATACAAGGGTGTCGAAGAACTCATTGCCGCCTTCAGCGATATCACCGATGATTCGCTTGAACTCCGCATTGTCGGCAGGCCGAGCTCCACCACCGTACGCAGCGCCATCGAGGCTGTGGCGAGTGCAGACGAACGCGTGAGCTGCGTGCTTCACTACGTCGACGACGAGCAGCTGGCCGCCGAGGTCGGGGCCGCGGAACTGGTTGTGCTTCCCTATCGCGACATGCACAATTCGGGCGCCGCGATTCTTGCGCTCTCGCTCGGTCGCCCGATCCTGGTTCCGAACACCGACACCAATCGCGACCTTGCCAACGAAGTGGGCCCGGATTGGGTGCGCCGCTTCCCCGGATCGCTCTCTGCGGATACCGTGGTCGACGCCCTCGCGGCAGCACGCGTGGTGGCCAGCGGCGACCCTGACCTCAGCGGGCGCGAATGGAGCGTGGTCGGCGCGCAGCACGCCGACGCGTATGAACGCGCCGCGCGGCTGGATCGACGATATCGGCGCCATCATGACGGGGCACGTTCATACTCGGAGTAGACGTGTTCCCACGCCCCGGTCACCATGCCCAGTCCCCGGTTGAGCGTTCGGAGGCCACCGGCATGACGGGGAATCGACCCTGTGATACCGCCGCCCGCCCACCCGAGCGCACCGACGACGACGCGACCGGCGCCGACGACGGTCAGCTTCATCCGTTCCAGCAGGCGAGCCGGGCGTGAGCGCACCAGTCGCACCGAGGTGCGACTCCATGAATTTCCGCTGCGGAAGTATCTCTGCAGCACCCAGTCCCTCGTCGCCCGTGACGCGGGCACGATGTCGTACACGGCAGCCTCATCGCACCAGATGAGCTGACCCCCCTGCGTGGTCAGCTCTCGGGTGAAGAAGGTGTCAGAGCCGCCACTCAATCCGAGATCGACGTCAAAACGGATGCCGAGTCGGCATACTGAATCGAGGTCGAGCAGAAGGTTGTTGGTCGCCGCCACGTCGACGGTGGTGCCAGTGGGGAAACGGCGGCGCCGAAAGAACCCGCCACCGATGATCCACGGGTCCGGCTCTTCGACGAACTGCGAGATCACCGGACCCACCACTCCCGCCGGCCGTTCCGCACGGAACACCCCGAGCATGGCCCTCAGCCACTCGGCAACGGGACGCTCGTCATCGTCGATGAAGATCAACACGTCAGATCCGGCCGCCTCGTCCAGCGCCCGATTGCGCGCCGCCGCAATGCCCGGCGTCGCCTCATGCACATATCGCACGTATTCAGGGGAGTATTCCCCCACGATGCCGGCGGCTCCCCCATCAGGATCATTGTCGACGACCAGGATCTCGACCAGTTCTTCCGAGTGTGCTGCCTGGCCGACCAACAGCGGCAGCAGTTCCTGGAGGTCGTCCGGCCTCCGGAAACTGAGCACGCCGACCGTGACCAGCAGTCGCTCGGAACCCGTGGTGACCATGACGAACCATTTCCTGATTGCGCGAGTCGAGTCCCGTTCCCTCTCACGTGGGCCTCGGCTACTCGGGAGCAACCGCCCAATAGTTGTCGAACGTGACCCCTGCTGGCGCGTTCGTCACACTGCCCGGCAGATAGAACTGCAGCGCCGTGCCGCCTGCCGCCTGCGTGACCGCCGCGGAGTCCGTGCCGGTGACCTGCCAGGCAACCGGCTCCTGCTCACCGACGCGCCACGCCTTGGCGCGAATCGTGGTGGGTGAGGTTCCCGTCACCTGAACGCGCACCTGAAGCTGCTCACCCAGCGTGTAACTGAGGCCGGGGAGCACGATCGCCGTGCCATTGCTGGCCTGCAGCGTTACCGCACCCGACGGGTAGAAGCGCAGCTTCCCACCGAGGGTCTTGGAACCGACAGCACGGCCGGAGACGGTGACGTAGGTTCCGGTGGCGGTCGGCGTCTTGGTCAATGCGAGCTGCACCTGCACATCCGTGCTGGTGGACTCGAACCCCGTCAGGTAGGCCGTCGCTGTGCCCCCTGCGCCGGCATTCATGGTTGCCGTGCCTGAGCCGACCGAGAAGTTCGACGCACCTCCGGTGACGGTCCACGCACCGCCGACATCGGCTGTGCCGAATCCGTTGCTGACCGAGCGTCCGAAAGCATCCGTCGCGTAGACGGTTGGCCCTGGCGGCGCTTCGATCGTGACGGTGGATGACGAGGTGCCCGTCGCTCCGACATTGTCGGTCACGGTCAGGGTGATCGTATACGTGCCGGCAGCCGCGTAGTCATGGGCAGCGGTTGACTCACTTGCGGTGCCACCGTCGCCGAAGTCCCAGGCGTAGGACGCGAGCGTGCCGTCTGGGTCGCTGGAGCCGGTGCCGTCAACGTCAACATGGGCAGCTGCCACGGTCGACGTGAACGATGCCGTCGGCGGGGTGTTCGCCGGCGGGGCCGTCACCACCACAGTCTGGGTCGTCGTGTTCTCGGCGCCGTCGTCGTCGGTGACCGTCAGCGACACCGTGTATGTACCGGCACTGCTGTATCCATGGTTCACCGTCGGTCCGGTTGTCGACGTCTGGGTGTCGCCGAAGTCCCATTCGTAGCCGACGATTGTGCCGTCTGGATCCGTCGTTCCGGTCGCGTCGAAGTCGGCAGAAAGGAAGTCTGTTGTGGCGGTGAACGCCGCCGTGGGCGGCAGATTGGGCGGCGGCTCAGCTGAGACGGTGACCGATTGGGTGCTGATCCCTATGCCTCCGTCGTCGTCGGTCACGGTCAGCGTCACCGTATACGTTCCCTCTGCAGCGTATGAGTGGGTTGCACTCACTCCGGTCGCGGTGGTGTCGTCACCGAAGTCCCAGGCGTAGGACGCGATCGTGCCGTCCGAATCAGTTGAGGTCGCGGCATCCGTCTCGATGTCAAGATTCGTGATTGCTGTCGTGAAGGCGGCCGTCGGAGGAACGTTGGGCGGGGGCGCTTGAATCGTCACCGCCTTCGACGTGACGGCGGTGGCGCCGCCGTCGTCTGTGACGGTCAGCGAAACCGTGTAGGTGCCGGCTGTCGCATACGTGTGCGTGGCGGTCACGCCGGAACCGGTTGTGCTGTCACCGAAGTTCCACTCATACGAGGCGATGGTGCCATCAGAGTCTGCGGAGCCGCCGCCATCGACGTCGACCGTCAGAAGCCCAGGGGTGGCTTCGAATGAGGCTGTCGGGGCGACGTTCGGGGTCACACCGGAACCGAGCGAGTAGTGGGCGGCGACCGTGTCAGCGGAGAGCGCCGTGCTGTACACGGCCGCCTCATCGATGCGGGCGTTGACGTAGGCACTGGACGAACCCCACGTGGTGTCTCCGCCGACCCGCCAGTATCCGTCGTAGGCCTGGGACTGCGTCTGCGGATTTGTGCCGGCGAGCTGGCCGTCGACGAACAGCTTCATGCCATCACCCGACTGGGTGGCAACCACCTGGTGCCAGAGTCCATCTGTGTAGCTGCCGGGCGTTGTGATGGTGTTCGTCTGGCCGGTCCAGACCCCGAAGACGAGCTTCCCGTCGTCCTGCAGGTACACGTGCCTGTCGTAACTGCCGGAGGTTCCGGTCGCAGAGCTGCCGAACCCGATCAATTTGCCGCCGGAACCGGTGGTGGAGTTGAACCACAGCTCGAGCGAGTAGACGGTGGGATTGGAGAACTGGGCGCTGCTGGCGACCAGCCCGTTCGACCCGTTGAACGCCGCTGCCGTGTTGGTCACGCCCGCGAGTGCGCCTGCAACGCCCTTGGTCACACCACCGCTGTAGTTCCCGGTGTTCCCAGAGACTCCGGAGTCTGCGGCCACTGAACCGCCACTCTCGCCCAGCCGCCAGTAGAGGTCTGGTGAGTCGTTGTAGACCCGCGCCCCATAGCTGTCAGTGGGAACAGGGGGGAGCGGTGCAGTCCGCCCCGACGACGCGTAGTGAGAATTGACCTGTTGGATCGACAGCGGAGCGCCGTAGACCGCCACGTCGTCGATCGCGCCGTTGAAGTAGTTGTTGCCTGCCCAGGTCGAGTCACCGCCGATGCGCCAGTATCCGCTGTATGACTGCCCGAACGTCGTGTCTGAGCGCTGCGCGACCCTCACCCCATCGACGTAGAGCTGCATGCCAGAAGGACCGAGGTTGCCCACGACGTGGTGCCACTGCCCGTTGTTGAGCCCTGGCGCACTCTGCACCGTGCGCATGGACCCTGGGTAGACGCCGAAGAGCACACGACCGGAACCGTCCATATACAGGTGACGGTCGTAGTTGGTGGAGTTGCCCGTGTTCGCGTTGCCGAACCCGATGATCTTGCCGCCGGATGTGCTCGTCGTCTTGATCCAGGCCTCAAGGGCGAAGACGTCAGGGCCCTGGATCGGCGACTGGGTCGCGACGAGGCCGTTGCTGCCGTTGAAGGTGGCTGCCGTGTTGGAGTCTGCACCGATCGCACCGGCCGCGCCGAACCCGACGCCGGCGTTGGCCACGCCGTCCTGGAACCCTGACCAGTCATACACGGATGGCCCACTCGGTTCGCCGAGGCGCCAGTAGTCGACGGGTGAATCGTCCAGCACATCCTCTGCATAGGAACTGATGGTGCCGGTGCTGGAGACGACCACACTGACGTTGTTGCCGTTGATCACGTTGCCGAACGGATCGGAGACCCGGATGCGGTAGGTATAGGTTGCCCCCGGCGTCAACCCGCTGTCGAGGAAATGCATGGTTGGCCGCTGCCAGAAGTTGGAGTTCGCCGTTGTGGTGAAGACCGGGGACCCGGTGACGCCGTTGCGGATGACGTCGTACTTCAGGTTGGCGTTGTCGCGATCCCAGTTGGCCGGCCACGCGATCCTGGCAGTGCCGGCCGCGAGCGACACGACGCTCGGAACATAGTTCGTTCCGCTGAGGCGCGGCGCGTCCTTATTGGGTGCGATGGCCTTGGACGCGAACCGCACGATGCCCTGTTGCGGCACGTTGTTGACGCGGGTGAACTCGCCGCCGTAGAGGATGTACTGGCTGTTGCCGGCGACCGACCAGCCGCCCTGGCTGACCCCGGTGAAGCTTCCGATGTTGATGTCCGGGTACCAGTCCAGCAGCGCAGGGCGCGGCGTGCCGGCCCAGTTGGTGTACCCGTACGGGTCATTCGTGATGGTGCCCTCCACCGACTTGGTGAAGGCGAGCGCGCGGTGGAAGACCCACGGGTCTGGCTGGGGGAATGCCCCGATATTGCCGCAGTAGTGGGCATGGCCGGTGGTGTAGATGACATCCTCGGTCGGGAACACGGAGTAGGTGTCACCGTGGCAGTCCTCGACCCAGGTGATGTTGCCGTCGTCCCAGGATGCGTAGAACGTGCCCTCCAGTGTGCCGGAACCGTAGTGTTGTCCGGTGCCGTACACGCCTCCCTCATCGGAGGAGAGGCTGGCGATGGCAGCGTTGGCGTCGGCGTTTCGAACCGTCGCATTGACGTTGAACGGCAGGTTCGCGCCGGTTGTTCCGTCGAGCATCGCCAGACCGTAGCCGGGGTTTGATGAGCCGTTGACAGACTGGAAGTAGCCGCCGATCACGACCTTGGTACCGTCGGTCTTGACGACAGCGGATGTTGCCTGCCCGTTGCTGACCGTCGGGGCCCAGCCGGCCTTTCGCACACCGGTCACGGCGTCATAGGCCGCAGCACCGGAGACGGCTGCGCCGTTTGCGGTGGTGAACTGACCGACGAGATACACCGTGTCATTGGTTGCCGCGACCGCGTTGACCTTGCCGTTGAGGACCGGGCGGAACGAGGTGAGCGCACCGGTCGCCGTGTCGAATGCGGCAATGCGATAGCGGGTCGAGCCCGCGATGGAGGTGAAACTCCCCGCGACGTAGAGCCGTGAACCGTCGGGAGAGAGCGTCATGTTCCGGATCCGGGCGTTGGGGTTCGGCGCCCAGGAATTGTTCAGCACACCGGTTTGCAGATTATAAGACAGGAGACCCTTGCGGGTGACGGTGTTTACCCCTGGGGCGGCACCGGCCGGCCGTGCCGTCTGGAACTCGCCACCGGCGTATGCGGTGTTGCCCACAACCTCCTGATCCCAGACCACTCCGTCGATCTGCACCGTGGGGAGGCCGTCAGACGACACTGTCTCGGGCGTGTTCGGCAACGGTGGCGCGGTATCGGCGACCGCGGGCTGGGCGAAGAACAGGAGTCCGGCCGCCACAACGGCGACCGTGGTGGCTAGGGAAAGAACACGCGTCCGGGCATGAACGTGCATGAGCAGGCCTCATTCGGGTATGGAACGATTTTCGGGTGATCGTCAGCCTGATGCAGAGTTTAGTGACAATTGCTCAACATTCATTCCCCCCAAACGAGGGTGTTCTCAATGACCGGATGCGACGTAGTGCGCGGCGACGCGCTCGGCGGTCAGCGGGGCACCATAGACGGCCACTTCATCGATTGAGCCGTTGAGGTATGGCTGACCCGTCCAGGTTCTGTCACCCCCGATCCGCCAGTAGCCCGCATAGTTCTGAGCCGAGGTCGTATCCGCGCGCTGCCCGACCAATGCGCCGTCGACATACAGCTCCATGCCGGTCGGACCGAGAGTGCCGACGATGTGGTGCCATTGTCCGTCGTTCAGCCCCGCCGCACTCTGCACCGTGCGCCTGGACCCGGGATACACACCGAAAAATACCCGTCCGGATGCGTCGAGGTACAGGTGCCTGTCCGCCATGGTGGACTCCCCCGTGCGAGAGTTGCCGAACCCGACGACCTTCCCACCCATTGTGCTGGTGGTCCTGAACCAGGCCTCGAGGGCGAACGCGTTCGGTCCCTGCACCGGCGCCTGCGTCGACACCAGGCCGCTGCTGCCGTCGAAGGTGGCGGCCGTATTCGAATCGGATCCGATGGCTCCAGCCGCGCCGAACGTGACTCCAGCGCCGGCTTCAGCGGTCGCTGTCCCAGCACTGTCGGCCACGATCGGACCGCCGGATTCACCAAGTCGCCAGTAGCTCACCGGCTCATCACTGGCAATCGCCTCGGCATAGTCGCCTGCGGGAACCGGAGGGGCGGGAGGGGCGGGCGCAGGAGGCGCAGGCTGATTCGAACCCGTCCCCTTGACGACCACGCTCACATTGTTGCCGTTGACGACGTTCCCCAGCGGGTCGGTCACCCTGATCCGGTAGGTATAGCTCGCTCCGCCCGTCACGGTCGTGTCGGTAAAGGTCATCGATGGCAGGGTCCAGAAGTTCGACGTGGCCGTTGTCGAATAGACGGGAGACGCCGTGTTGCCGTTGCGGATGACGTCGTAGGTCAGCTTCGCATTGTCGCGGTCCCAGTTGGCCTTCCAACTCACTCTGGCGGTTCGGTCCGCCGGCGACGTGACCGTTGGAACATAGCTCGCGCCACTCTGCCGCGGCCCATCCTTGTTGGGTGCAATCCCTTTGGCCGCGAACCGCACGATGCCCTGTTGCGGCACGTTGTTGACGCGGGTGAATTCACCGCCGTAGAGGATGTACTGGCTGTTGCCGGCGACCGACCAGCCACCCTGGCTGACACCGGTGAATGTTCCGGTGTTGATATCTGGATACCAGTCCAGCAGCGCAGGACGCGGTGTACCTGCCCAGTTGGTGTATCCCTTGGTGTCCTTCGTGATGGCGCCCTGGACGGTCTTGGTAAATGCCAGTCCACGATGAAAACCCCAGGGATCAGTTTGCGGGAAGCCCGCAATGTTGCCGCAGTAGTGGGCATGACTCGTCGTATAGACGACATCCGCCGTCGGGAACACGGAATAGGTGTCGCCGTGGCAGTCCTCGACCCAGATGATGGTGCCGTTGTCCCACGACGCATAGAAAGCTCCCTCCAGCGTGCCGGTGCCATAGTGCTGGCCGGTGCCGTATACGCCATTCGCATCAGAGGCCAGGCTGGAGATCGCCGCGTTGTTGCCGGCATTGCGCACTTTGCTGTTCACGTTGAACGGCAGCATCGCCCCGGTCGCTCCGTTCAGCGAAGCGAGTCCATATCCCGGGTTGGACGATCCGTTCACGGTCTGGAAGTAGCCGCCGATCACCACCTTGCTGCCGTCGGACTTCACCGTGACGGCGATGGCCTGCCCGCTGGCGATCTTCGGAGCCCAACCGGTCTTGCGGGCACCGGTCACGGCGTCGTAGGCGGCGGCGCCCGACACAGGCGAGCCATTTGCGACGGTGAATTGCCCGACGAGGTACACGGTGCTGTTGGTCGCCGCGACCGCGTTCACCTTGCCGTTCAGCACGGGGGCGAACGACGTCAACGCGCCCGTTGCGGTATTGAACGAGGCAATGCGGTAGCGAGCGGCCCCGCCGATCGAGGTGAAGCTTCCCGCCACGTACAAACGGGTGCCGTCTGGCGACATCGCCATATTCCGGATGCGGGCGTTCGGGTTCGGGTTCCAGGTGCCGTTCATGGCTCCCGTTTGAAGGTTGTACGAGAGCAGGTGGCGACGGGCGACTGAGTTCACGCCCGGTGCGGCACCGGCGGGCCTGGCGTTCTGGAAGTCGCCGCCGGCGTAGACGGTGTTGCCGGCAATCTCCTGGTCCCAGACCACTCCGTCGATCTGCACCGTCGGCAGAACATCGGTGGAGACCGTGGCCGGAGTGGCGGGCGACGGTGGAACGGTATCCGCGGCCACCGGCTGGGCAATGAGCACCAAGCCGACCGTGATGGCCACGACGGTGGCGATGGAGACGACGCGTGAACGAGCAGGAGAAGGCATCGGTGGGCCTCGGTTCGGGTGGTGAGTCACAGTGCGGCTCGCTCCCAGTTTAGTGAGTAAGTCTCACTTTAAGCGCTTCCCCGCTACTTCCCCAGTTAACTGTTTCCTCGAACAAGGCAGTTCAGTTGGGGATGGCACCTTCGAACGCGAGGACCGGGTCACCGACCTGGTAGTCCATCGTGATCAGCACGTGATCCCGCTCCTCTTCTGGAACGGTGAAGACCATGGTGCCGGTCACCGTCGCTCCGGCCGCGACCTCGGCGGGCAATGGGCTACCACCTGGCTTCTGCAGCTCAGATGCCGGCGACTGGTCCGCGCCGTAGTACACGTTGACCAGGGCAGTGGCCAGCGAGATCGCTTTCCCGGTGCCATTGACGATTGAGACAGTGAAACGGATGGCTGGGCCTGCCACGTCTCCGGCCAGCTGCGCTTCACCCTGCACCGCTTCGAATGTGCCAACGGAGACGGTCACCCCTGGAGCGGGTTCGGCGGCCTCCGCGAACGGGAGCGGACTTGCCGTGACGAACGGTTCATCTCCGGGGGCGGGCGAGTCCTGCGGCGGCGCTGGGGTGGAACCGGGGCTCGCGGTAGCGCCTCCGCCAGGTTCGCCCGCTCCGGGCGTCGTGGTGGACACAGACGCAGGAGACAACCCGTTATTGGCCATGGCCACCCCGATCGTCACCACGATGACCGCGATGATCACAGCGACGGCGCCGATCGTGATCCAGACGAGAGCCATCCGCCGCGGGCCGTGGCCGGTTGGCGTTTCAACTGGGGAGGACATGGCATTCCTCTCTGCGAGATAGTCGATCACACTACACGAGCGGATCATACCCCCGCGTAGCGCATGTTGGCATGGAATTCTCGGGCCGCAGACACGAAGAAGCCGCGCCATCCTTCTCGGATGGACGCGGCTCCTTCTGTGGGGAAGTCGGGACTCAGCCCTTCCGCACCGCGACGGCAGCGCCGTCGGTGTAGGTGTTCGCATCCGTGGTGATCTGTGTGGTGGTCGGCGCGATGATGGCGCAGTTCGCGATCCCGGTGTTGCGTCCGAAGACGTTGTCCGTGACCGTGAGGCCGACGATCGGGCCCCGGCCCTTCTCTGCGACGTTGATGCTGCAGGCACCGCCATCCGCGGTGTTGCCGGAGAACGACACGTTGCCGACCTTGCCGGTGTCCTGGGTGATCATCATCACGGCGTTGTGCGCATCAGTGATGGTGTTCCCCGTGAACGAGATGTTCGTTCCCGCCTGGATCTGGATCGAGTCGTCGTGCGTCGGCGTGCCGTCTCGGAGCGGGTCCTGCTCGAGGTGCAGGTTGCCGTGGAGCCAGGATTCGCTGACCGCGACGTTGCCGGCTGTGAGGTGAATCTGGTCGGTGACGTCGTGGATGTTCACCCGTGTCGCGGTGAAGTCTGAGCCCATGATCCCGCTCACCCGGTTGTCCCAGCCGGCAAGAATCTCCGAGTCGTTGATCACGAGGTTCGGCGAGTGGGAGAGGTTGTTGACCAGTGCGCCCCCAGCGCCTGCCCGGCCGCGGACGATCGAGTTCTTGATCGTGACGTCGGCGGCCTTGACGATGATGCTGCCGTGAACGTCGAGCGAGTCGATGGTGGTGCCGGCCTCTGTGACCGTGATGTTGCCCTCGTGCACCGTCAGGGCGGTACCAGCCGGTACACCGGTGTTGTCAGGGCCGGGCTTGCCACCGGCAGGGGCAGGCGCGGGAGCAGGAGCAGGAGCAGGAGCAGGAGCAGGTGCCTGCTCCGGGGCGGGTGCGGGTGCAGGTGCAGGTGCAGGTGCAGGTGCAGGTGCGGGTGCGGGTGCGGGTGCGGGTGCAGGTGCGGGTGCAGGTGCGGGAGCAGGTGTGCTCGCCTGTCCCACAACCTCAGCACGCAGCTTCACGCTGGCTCGGCTATTGAAGATCGTGATCGACGGAGCGGACTCCGTCACGGGGAGGGTTACCGTCTTTGAGACGGTCTTCTGGGCGGGAACGGTCCATTTCACGGCTTCGGCGCCCGCGATGGACCCCGTCACGACCGTCTGGCGCCACGCGCCGGAGGCGGTGATGCGCACCCGTGCGGACTCGGATCCCGGCGTGACTCCTGTGACAGGCAGTACGCCGGAAGCGTTGGGTTTGACAACGACCGAAGAGACCCGGGTCGATGTGGCGGCCTGCGCGCTCTGCCCGGCGAGGCCGAGAACGCCCGTGAGCATGAGTGCTGCGGTAATTGTTGCGAAAACCGACCTGCGCCGGCGAGATGATGAAGTCAAAGGCATAGAACTTTCCTGGTATTGATCGTTGCTTGACACGCGTAGGGGCGCGATCTGTCAGCACGTGGGGACGTGACTAGTTCGGGGGTATCAAGGGACCCTAACCGGTCGAGAAGCAAATGTCACATTCCGATAACGCAAAAATGAAGATTATTCGAGGAGGGTGGCAGCGGATAGTCTCTCGTGCATGAAGGCGCTCGTTTTGTGGGCGGATTCCCACTCTCCCAACCTGGGGGTGCGCAGTCTCGCGGCCGGGACTGCCGCGCTCGTGGCACAGGTATGGCCTGGCTGTGAAATTGTGTTCCACAACTTCGGTCGGCCGATTCGCCAATTGCCGGTCGGACGTTTCCGGTCACTTGCGCGGGAGCGCGTGACGGGTCGCCACGGAATGCAGCGCTGGCTCGGCAACTTCGACGTTGTTATCGACACCCGCTCAGGTGACAGCTTCACCGACATCTACGGCCTGCGCCGACTGTCAATGATGTGTGCCGTCGCGGAATGCGCAACCGAGGCCGGAACCCCCGTCGTGCTCGGACCGCAGACGATCGGCCCGTTCGACAGCCGGCGAGGTCGACGGCTCGCCGGCTTCTCACTCCGTCGAGCCGCGTTGGTCATGGCACGCGATTCTGAGAGCGCTCGCTATGCCGTGAAACTGGGACGACCAGTTGACACCCTGACAACGGATGTCGTCTTCGCGATTCCGGTTCCTTCTGTCGCCCACACGCGCGATGTCGTCCTCAATGCCTCTGGTCTGCTCTGGCAGGAGAATTCGCACGTCGATTCCGAACGGTACCGGCACACGATCCGCCGGCTGCTGCGCACACTCCTCGAATCCGGACGCGAGGTCTCCCTCCTGGCTCACGTACTGGATTCCCCCTCGTCGGACAACGATCTGTACGCGGTTCGCTCCCTGGCCGAGAGTGCCGGGAGCTCAGTGGAGGTGATTGAGCCGACGTCGCTCGAGCGCTCTCGAGCTGTCGTCGCCTCGGCATCCGTTGTGATCGGGTCCCGGATGCACGCGTGCCTGAATGCCCTCTCGGTCGGCGTCCCCGCGATTCCCCTGGCCTACTCGCGCAAGTTCGCCCCGCTCCTCGAGGACCTCGGCTGGGCCGCCACCGTCGACATGCGCACGGCAGAGGACCCTGTTGGTGAAGTCCTCGCCTACCTGGACGCTCCCGGTCTCGCATCCGGCGTGAGTGATGTGACAGAGCGTGCCGCTGTTTCGCTGCAGCGTGCCAGATTGGGCCTCCGGGCGCTGGTATGAGCGAGCCGCCGCAGCGAGCGTCCGATGGGCTGGGAACCCGGGCGGCGCGAGGCGCTGCCGTCACCCTGGCCGGACAGAGTGCCCGGATCGGCGTTCAGGTGGTGTCGGTGGTGGTGTTGGCGCGCCTCCTCTCCCCACACGACTACGGGTTGCTGGCGATGGTTCTGACGGTTGTCGGCATCGGCGAGATCTTCCGCGACTTCGGCCTGTCATCCGCCGCGATCCAGGCTCCCACCCTCTCGCGTGGCCAGCGCGACAACCTGTTCTGGCTGAACGCCGGAATCGGACTCGTCCTCTCGCTGATCGTCTTCCTCAGCGCACCGCTGATTGCCCTGCTGTATGGCGAATCCGAGCTCGTGCCCCTCACCCAGCTGCTGTCGATCACCTTTGTGATCAACGGCCTGACAACGCAGTACCGGGCCGACCGAAATCGAACCATGAAGTTCACGGTCCTCGCTGTCAGCGACATCGCCGCCGCCGTGATCGGACTGGGCTGCGCGGTCGCCGCAGCAGTGGCCGGCTGGGAGTATTGGGCCCTGGCGGTTCAACAACTGGTGCAATGCGTGGTCGGGCTCGTCATTCTGGTGGCCAGTGCCCGCTGGCTTCCGCATCTGCCGGATCGCTCCGCGCCGATGTCGGGTCTGCTTCGCTACGGGGGGCACCTGGTCGGAACCCAGCTCATCGGCTACGTCAGCAACAACATCGACTCTGTCATCATCGGCACACGATTCGGGGCCGCCCAGCTCGGCATCTACAATCGCGGCTTCCAGCTCCTGATGCAGCCGCTCGGCCAAGTGCGTTCACCGACCACCCGGATCGCCCTTCCGGTTCTGTCGCGCCTGAGTGACGACCGTTCCCGGTTCGGCGAGTTCGTGGTGCGCGGCCAGCAGGCGCTCGGCTACACGTTGGTTGCCGGGCTCGGCCTGGTGATTGCGGCGGCGGAGCCGCTGACCGCGATCCTGCTCGGAGACCAGTGGACGGCCGTTGCGCCCATCCTCCGACTCCTCGCGATTGCCGGGATCTTCCAGACGATCGCCTATGTCGGCTACTGGATCTACCTCTCGCGCGGCCTGACGGCCGATCTCTTTCGATACACCCTCGTCACGTCGGCAATCAAGATCACCTGCATCGTGATCGGTGCCTCATTCGGGATCGTCGGGGTGGCCGCCGGGTATGCCCTGGCGCCTGCGCTGGCCTGGCCGATCTCGTTGACCTGGCTCTCCCGCCGCACCGATATTCCGACCCGTCGACTCTATGCCGGTGCGTTCCGAATCCTGCTGGTCGTCGGGGTCGCGGCCGGGGCGGGTTGGGCAGCGACCCTCGCAGTGGACACCGAGCATGCCCTGGTGCAGGTGCTCGTTGCTTTCGGGGCCGGACTCCTGACCTATGGCCTGGGATATCTGGTCCCGCCGATCCGACGCGACATCACGGCAGTGGTCGGGATCGCGCGGCTGCTCCCTCACCTGCGAACCCGGCGCAGGTGACCGCCCAGGTGACGGCTTTGGCGCTGAAGGCTATATTGAGCAGATGTTGCTCCCGATCAGGCTCCTGAAGGGGAGTTGGCCGCGGCCCCTGGAACGGTGGTTTTCGAGGTTCGTCTGGTCTGACCCCCTGGTCATCCTGCGCGACGACGTCTCCGAAGAAGACTTCCGGGCCGCCATGTCGGCCATCCACGTCGGAGACACCATCAAGATCACCGGCAGGGACCGCCATCCCGTCGCCGACGACCTCCTCATCGAGAACGTCGAACTCTCCGGCGCGACCATCGTCGACATCGGGGCGTCTGATGGCTCGACCTCCGTTGACCTGATCCGAAAACTCGACGACTTCGCGCGCTACATCATGGCCGACCTCTTCTTCGAGATCGACGTGGTCGAGGTGGGCAGGCACAGTGTGTTCTTTGATAACGACGGCAACTGGATCCTGACGGTCGGCCACCGTATTCTCGCCTGGCCGGCCGACTCAGCACTGGTGCGCCTGGTGTTCGGCCGCTCAGAGCGCCGCGCCCGCCGACCGGGGATGCCGCAGAAGCGCGCCCTGTTGCTGGGCCCGGCAGCCAGGGAACTGATGCGCCGCGACCAGCGGATCAATTACCGGGTGCACGACATCTTCACACCGTGGGACGGCCCGGCGCCGACCGTCGTGAAAGTCGCGAACCTGTTGCGGCGACTCTACTTCAGCGACGAGGTGATCGTCTCGGCGCTCCAGACGCTCCTCGGAAGCCTTACAGAAGGCGCCTACCTGCTGATCGTGGACAACTCCCGCATCCCGGGAATGGGTCCACGTGCCGGTCTCTACCAACGCGACGACGGCAAGTTCACGATGATTGCCGAGACGCCGGATCGTCCCGAGATCGCCGATCTCGTCGGTCGGGCGCAGCTGACGGTATTTCCCCTGGATGAACCCCAGCCCTAGCCAGGCGCAATCGGAGCGGCTACTATCTGAGGATCTCTCACATCCGATCCGATGGCAATTCGCCGCCGGCAGAGAGGAACCCGAACGATGCCAACTGCTTCGCCCCGCTCATCGCTGCGGATCGGCTATGCCGCCGGTGCCTTCGATTTGTTTCATGTCGGCCATCTGAACCTGCTGCGCCAGGCGCGGCGCGAGTGCGACTACCTCATCGCCGGGATCGTCTCAGACGACATGCTCCTGCAGGCGAAGGGCTCGTTGCCGATCGTTCCTCTGGCCGAGCGACTGGAGATCGTGAGGAACATCGCGTTCGTGGACGAGGCCCGCGCCGAGGTGGTACCCGACAAGCTGGAAACCTGGCGGGACGTGCGGTTCGACGTTTTCTTCAAGGGAGATGACTGGCGGGGCACAGAGCGCGGTGTTCGACTGGAACGACGGTTTGCAAAAGTCGGTGTGGAGGTCGTGTATTTCCCGTACACGGTGCACACCTCGAGCACGGCACTTCGCCGCGCCCTCGAAAACCTCGAATCGTTGCAGGGCGCTGCCCTTTCCGCAGGCGTTCGCCCGTGAAACCGCCGCGGCCACGCTCCCCGGTCGTGGCATCCGCCTTTGATTCAGTCGCGCGGCTGAATCAGGTCGAGCACGATGTCTTTCCGGCCACGGGCAAAACGCGCGTACGCCCCAGAGCCCGCCGCCCGCAACACCGGAAGCGCCCGCAGGAAGCGGTTCCGGGGAAGTCGCGCGCGGGCACTCTCGTGGCGGAGTTTCGCGTTCGCTAGGGTGAGATTCTGAGGCGGCACGAGCGCACCGAGGCCGCTGAGTCGTTCGACCAACACAGCAGCCCTGGCCTGCAAGCGCTCGTTTCGACCATTTCCCACGGCGAGCAGCATCCCCGCTTTCTCCCGCGCGCTGCGGCGCCGTACTCCCTGCTTGTTCGAACTGTGCTGCCGATACTGAAGCAGCGGCTCTTCGAGAAACGACAGCCTTCCCATGCCGGCAGCGACGATGCCGAGCCACTCGTCGTACACCCAGCTGCGTGGAAACGGGACGGCGTGCGACACGAGTTCCCGCCGAAAGGCCGCGGTTGCACCGGTGACGATATTGCGGCGAATCAAGACCGGAAATGCCGCGCCGCCACGATAGCGCTCGCGCTCCCACCCGGTGACCAGCTGCCGCTCGGTGAGGAGCACACCGCGCGGATCACCACCCTCATCGATGAGAGTCGCGTCACTGTGGATGAACAGGAGTTCGGGTTGCTGCTCGAAGGCGGCACGAATCCATTCGAACCGCGTGGGCGCGCACCGGTCGTCGTGGTCGCAGATGATGACGATGTCCCCCGTGCACGCTGCGATGGTCCGCTCGATATTGGCCGTGATGCCGACGTGCCCAGACGAAAGGATCGTCACCTCGGTCTTCCAGGACGGCCGAGCCTGCTGTTCTGTCTCGATCATGGCGGTGATCAGCGCAAGTGTGTTGTCGTCTGATCCGTCGTCGCCGATGACGATCTGTTCCGGCGGTGACGACTGGGTGAGGATCGATGCCAGCTGTTCGCCGACAAACCGGGAACTGTTGTAGACGCGCATCGCCACCGAAATCGTGAGCGGCCGGGAGACGGTCATCGAACACCACCCAACGCGGTTGGTCGACCGGCCCCGGGTTGGCCGACGATGGCCCCATGCTAGGCCTGGAAGAGTGCACAGGGAAGAGCAGGCGGGTAGGCGGGCACCTCGGATTTGCTCCCCCGAATAGGGGTGATCCGTTCCCTGTCTCTTCATAACCACGGGCAGCGCCGCTAGCATCGGTGCACGTTCTCACACCCACTGCCGCGATTTCTGTCGCCGCCAGAGAGAGGATGCCGTCGTGTCCAGCCTGCCGAAGCCTCCAGGGCCTGCACCGCGCAGCACCACGTCAAGCGACACCAATTCACGGAACATCACGTCACAGCAAATGGATGCTGAAGTCGGCTCCGTTGTACGTTCTGGCAACTGCTCTGGCTGTGGAATGTGTGCCATCCTCGACAGCGGCCTGACGATGCAGATCACCGGCGACGGGTACAGCAGACCGACCAGGACAGCGTCGGGGAAGCGAGACGCCGATGCACTCGATCGATTCAGGAACGCTTGCCCTGGAAAACGCGTCGCCGCCCAGCGCCCTGACGGTTCCACGTGGCATCCCACCATGGGCCCGGTGACCGGAATCTGGGCAGCGTGGGCGAAAGACCCCGAGGTGCGTCGACTCGGCAGCAGCGGCGGGGCACTCACCGCGTTGTCTGAGTGGCTGGTTGCGTCCGGCTCCTCCACGCGCGTTGTCGCGGCCGGAGCGGAGCCTGCCAATCCGCGAAGAACGGTGAGCGTGACGATCATGTCCAGGGATGAGGCGCTCCGATCGGCGGGATCACGGTACGCACCGGTATCCGTTGCCGCCAACCCGGCAGCCATCGACCCGAATTCTTCAGTCGTTGGGAAGCCGTGTGAGATCTCTGCCCTGCGCGCGCTCGCGGAAGCACGAGGGGAGGAGCCGCCGCTTCTGCTGTCGTTCTACTGCGCGGGCACACCACGCCAGAGCGCGACGACCCAGCTCCTCGAATCCCTCGGCGTAGACCCCGCTCTGCCCCTGCGCGACCTGTGGTACCGCGGAAGGGGGTGGCCGGGTCGCTTCACCGCTGTTCGAGAAGACGGAACATCCGTCAGTTCGCCGTACGCCGACTCGTGGGGGGAACACCTTGGTCCGACCATCCAGTGGCGGTGCAAGTTGTGCCCGGACGGCGTCGGCGAGAGCGCGGACATCTCGGCGGCAGACCTGTGGAAAACGGACGAGGGCGGCTCTCCCGTGTTCGCAGAGGGCGAGGGGGTCAGCGCCCTGATCGCTCGGACTCGGCGCGGATGGGAGGCGGTCGAGAATGCGATCGCTGCCGGTGTGTTGATCGTGCGGCCCATCGACATCGCCGACCTCGCCGCTGTGCAACCCACGCACAGGAAGCGCCGGGAAACCCTGCTCGGCCGATTGGCCGGAACGATGCTGACCGGTTCCCGGGTGCCGAGGTTCAGCGGGTTCCGGCTCGCCCGACTCGGGCTGGCACATCCGCTCGCGCTCGTGCGAACTGCCAGGGGAACCTTCGCTCGCGCGCGGGCTGCACGCTCCAGGTCCTGACTGCACTGCGTGGCTCGGTACCGTCAGCGCTGCGTGCGTCAGAGTTGCGTGCGTCAGAGTTGCGAGTCGTCAGGAGCGAAGGTATTGCAGGCGGCCGCACCCTGGTCGTGCCCGGTCATGAACCAGCCTTGCCGCTGTTCGCTCGAGCCGTGGGTCCAGCCCTCTGGGTTCACCTGCCCCTGCGTCGCTTCCTGGATGCGGTCGTCACCGACAGCGGATGCCGCGCTCAAGGCATCCTGCATCTGTTGCTGCGTGATCGCTTTCAGGAACGGCACCCCGCTCTCGTCCTTGGTCTGCGACGCGGCGGCGACCCACGCCCCGGCGAAGCAATCGGCCTGCAGCTCGACCCTGACCGCGTTCGATCCCGCGCCGGTCTGCCCGTCTTGCGAACGCTCCAGGATGCCGGTGATGTTCTGGATGTGGTGGCCCCACTCGTGCGCGACCACATACATCTCAGCCAGCGGTCCACCGTTGGATCCGAACCGACTGCTGAGCTCGTCGAAGAAAGCGGTGTCGATGTAGATCGTCTCGTCTGGCGGGCAGTAGAACGGGCCGGTCGCGCTCGACGCGGTTCCGCAGCCGGTTCCTGCGCTGTCAGTGAAGAGCGCGAGGTCAGTCGGTGAGTGGTATTCGGCGCCGAGCGGCGGCAGGGCAGACGACCAGAAGACATCCAGGGATGCGGCCGCACCCTTCATCCGGCAGTCGACGTTCGCGTTCGCCTGCGCGCCGGTGTCGCAGTTCTCGATCGCGGAGGTGGTGCCGGAGTCCTGCTGCGGCGCTGTTCCGGCGGCCAGCCCGGTCAGGTCGACGCCGAGGAACTGCGACAGGACGAACAGCACGATGACGCCGAGGCCCCCACCGCCGATGGCGATTCCGGTGTTCCGGCCGCGCCTGGAGACCTTCCCGCCGCTGATGTTCGCGTTGTCGTTGAACGTCATAGTAGAGAAACTACCCCGCGAAGCGGTCTGTCGCCTCGACTAACGCGTTAAGGATTCCCGGCTCGTCGAACGCGTGGCCGGCATCGGGAACCAGGATGAACTCGGCTTCGGGCCAGGCCTTGTGCAGGTCCCAGGCGGTGAAGGCCGGCGTGCACATGTCGTAACGCCCCTGCACGATCACGCCGGGGACATCCTTCAGCGTGCCGGCGCGCTCGATCAACTGGTTCGGCTCGAACCAGCCATTGTTCTGAAAGTAGTGGTTCTCGATGCGCGCGAAGGCCACCGCGAAAGCCGGTTCGGTGAACTTTGCGATGGTGTCCGGCTGCTGCAACAGGGTGATGGTTGACGACTCCCACGTCGACCAGGCCACCCCCGCACGTTCGCGCACCGACTGGTCTGCGTCGTGCAGCAGTCGACCGTACGCCTGAATGAGCCTGGAGCGTTCCTCAACCGGCACCGGTGCAATGAACTCTTCCCACAGGTCGGGGTAGATCGCTGCAGCACCGCCCTCGTAGAACCAGTCGAGCTCGATCGGCCGCAGCGTGAAGATTCCGCGCACCACCAGTTCCGTGACGCGCTTGGTATGGGCTTCTGCGTAGGCGAGGGCGAGGGTGCTGCCCCATGACCCACCACACACGAGCCACTTCTTGATGCCGAGGTGCGTGCGCAGCTTCTCCAGGTCGTCGACCAGGTGCCAGGTGGTGTTGACGCTGAGGTCGACATCCGCTTCGCTCGCGTGCGGCGTGCTCTGCCCGCATCCGCGCTGGTCGAACAGAATGATTCGGTATTTCTCGGGGTCGAAGACCCGGCGTTGGTTGGCACTCGACGCACCGCCTGGGCCACCGTGCAGGTAGACCGCAGGCTTGCCGTCTGGGTTGCCCGAGGCCTCCCAGTAGAGGCTCTGACCGTCGCCGACGTCGAGCATCCCGCTCTCGTACGGCTCTATTTCTGGGAAGAAGTCTCGCATTCGGCCAGCATATTCCCCCGCGGCCTCAGGAGAGGTGATGCCTGCGCTCTAGCGCGGCACCTTCAACGTCGACATTGGGCAGCACGCGGTCGAGCCAGCCCGGCAGCCACCACGCCGACGTTCCTAGAAGGTGCATGAGCGCCGGCATCAGCAGCAGCCTCACGATGAACGCATCGACGAGCACGCCGAACGCCAGCCCGAACCCGATTGACCTGATCATGGTCGATTCGGAGAAGACGAACCCGCCGAAGACGGCGACCATGATCAGTCCGGCGGCGATCACGACCGATCGGCCGGCGCGCACTCCCTGCACGACCGCGAGACGTGCCGGCGCTCCGTGCACGTACGCCTCCCGCATCCCCGATGCCAGGAACAGCTGGTAGTCCATGGCGAGACCGAACAGGATGCCGGTCAGGATGACCGGAAGGAAGCTCAGGATGGGCCCCGTGCTGTGGATACCGAGCACGCTTCCAAACCAGCCCCACTGGAACACCGCGACAATGGCGCCAAAGGTGGCAAACAACGAAAGAATGAAGCCGCCTGTCGCGATCAGCGGCACGAGAATCGAACGGAAGACCAGGATCATGATGAGCAGCGAGAGGCCGACGACCACAACAAGGTAGATCGGCAGGATGTCCGCAAGACCCTCAGAGATATCGATGTTGATGGCGGCCTGACCGGCAACTCCGAGGGTGATGCCTCCATCCAGCGCCGGAAGGTCGCGAAGGTCGCGCACCAGTTGTTCGGTCGACAGACTGTTCGGGCCATCTTCTGGAACAACCTGGAATGCGGCCAGCAGATTGTCATCTGAAACGGCGATCGGCAGGGCCGCCACGACATCATCCTGGTCGGCAATCGTCTGGGCGACGAGTACCTGCTTCTCGAGCACCTCGTCGTCATCAAGCCCGGCAGGCAACTGTGCGGTGACGAGAAGCGTTCCGTTGGCGCCCCCACCGAATTGTTCATCGGTGATGGTGAAGGCGCGGTACGAGGCAGACCCTTCTGGTTCAGACGATCCATCCGGGAGGCCGACCCGCATCGACAGTGCCGGCGCGGCGACGATCATGAGCACGGCAACGCTAGCGATGACCGTGACAATCGCGCGCAAAGTGGGAATCGGGCGAGCGGCGCGGCGCTTCGTGGCCCGCTCCCGCTCCCGCCCGATCCTGGCTCGCGCACGCCGAGTCAGCACCCGCTCCCCCAGCAGGCTGAGCAGCGCTGGAGTCAGGGTGATCGCGATAAGCACAGCGATCGCAACGCAGACGGCGCCGACCGTGCCCATCAGGCCGAGGAATGGGATGCCGGTCACGTTGAGAGCGAGCAGCGCCACCACAACCGTTGCGCCGGCGAAGACGACAGCGTTGCCCGCCGTTCCGTTGGCGAGGCCGATCGACTCGCGCACGGTGGCTCCTTGGAGGAGCTGCTTGCGGTGACGATTAATGATGAACAGCGAGTAATCGATGCCTACCGCGAGACCGAGCATGACGCCGAGCACGGGGGTGACGGATGCCATCTGCACCGCTCCGGAGAAGGCGAGCGTTCCGACGACACCAATGGCGACTCCGACGATGGCGGTGAGAATCGGCAGCATGGCCGTCATCAGCGCGCCGAGCATCACCAGCAGCACGATCGCGGCAAAGACAACGCCGATCACCTCGCCGACACCGAATATCTGCGGAACGCCCTGGGCGATATCGGTGGAGAACGCCACCTCCACCCCGTCGACCGGATCCGATTCGAAGTGGGCGATCACGGCCTGTTTCGAGTCTTCAGACAGTTCGAGCCTCGGCTCAGTGAACGCCACGTTCACCAAGGCGGTCGATCCGTCCTCTGAGATCAAACGGATGCCGTCGGCGAGATCCATCAGCGTCGTTCCGAGTTCGAGCTTGTCGCTCTGCGCCTCGAGCGTCTCACGCGACGCATCGAGAACGGCCTGCTGTTCGCTCAGCGTCTGTTCATCGAGATACGCACGACCGGCATCGAGCTGCGCCTGTCCGGCATCGAGCTGCAACCGGCCGTCAGTAATCTGCGCTCGACCTCCTTCAAGCTGGGCCGCCTGGGCCCTGCGGTCCTCCTCTGTGTCGAATGGGTCGACGACGCTGGCCACATCCGACAGGTCTTCCCCGTCGGCCACGAGCGCTCTGATCGACGCAGTCTGGCCAGCGTTGAATGCCGATCCATCCGTCGTCGTGAAGACCACGGTCCCCGAGGCGCCACTGAAGTCGGGGAGTTTCTCCTGAAGCTCGTCTGTCACTTCTCCCGAGGCGGTGCCTGGAACGTCGAAGCTCGAGGTCAGTCCGGTGAATCCCACCAGGAAGCCGCCGACCGCGATAGCCAGCACAACCATCCACGCACAGATCACCGTCCACACTCGTCGTGCGGCAAACGTGCCCAAACGGTACAGCAACTCGGCCATGACATCCTCTCGATCAGCAGTTTGATCATACGCAACGTCTCGTCTACGAAAGTGAACATAGGATGTGAACCATGTCCGCGCATCGAGAGGGTCCGGTTCGCAGTGAAGCGGCCAGGGTCGCCGTTCTCGAGGCGACCGCACGCCTGTTCGGAGTGCGCGGATATGACAACCTGACGATGGAAGGGGTGGCAGCAGAAGCCGGGGTCTCGAAACAGACCATCTACCGCTGGTGGCCGTCGAAGGGTGCCCTTGTCGCCGACTGCCTCTTGGAAGGCCTCCTGCTCCCCGATCGGCTCACTCCTCCGAACACCGGCGACGTGCACGCGGACTTCGTCGCCTGGCTCGGCGAGGTCTTCGCTGTCCTGGAGCAACCGGGCGGAGAGGGCCTGATCCGCTCACTCATCGCGGCGGCGGCAGAGAACGCCGACGTTGGACGGAGACTGCACGAGAGCCTCGGCGCGAAATCTTCCGTCACCGCACGTCTGCAGTCCGCTGTCGAGATCTCCCAGCTCCGCAGTGATGCACCGTTGGACGAAATGGGCGAGGCGCTGGTCGGTGCGGTCATCCTCCGCGCGCTCAGCCGCGCCCCGGCCGAGCCGGGAATCGCAGAACGGCTCGTCAGCGCGGTGCTGGGTCAGCCGCCGACGAGACCGAGCTGATAGGCGAGGATCACCGCCTGCACCCTGTCGCGCAGCTCGAGCTTCGCCAGGATGCGCCCGACGTGGGTCTTCACCGTCGACTCTGAGAGGAAGAACCGCCCGGCCAGTTCGGTGTTCGAAAGCCCCTCGGCAATTGCCAGGAACACCTCGCGTTCACGCTCGGTCAGCACCGCGAGCCGATCGGTCTCGTGTTCTGTCGAAACCGGAGAGGGGAGCTTCGAACCGAACAGCTCCAGCATCCGTTTGGTCACCCGTGGTGAGACGGATGCCTCGCCGGAGCCGACCGCGCGGATGGCGGCCATGAGTTCGGCCGGTTTCGCATCCTTGAGCAGGAACCCGCTCGCACCCGCTCGCAACCCGCCGAACGCGTACTCATCGAGGTCGAACGTGGTGAGGATGATGATCCTGCTCTCCGGCCGCTCCGCGGTGATGCGCCTGGTGGCTTCAATGCCGTCGATGCCCGGCATGCGCACGTCCATCAGGATCACATCGGGTTGCTCCCTGGCGGCAAGCGCGATCGCCTCTGCGCCGTTGCCGGCCTCGGCGACCACATCGAGGTCGTCTTCGGCGTCGAGCACCATGCGAAAGCCCATTCGCAGCAGCACCTGGTCGTCGACCAGCATGATCCGGATTGCGCTCATTCGTCGAGTTCTCCTTCATCGTGCGGATCGGGGTCGTCTTCGATCTGGAGCGTCGCCCTCACCAGCCATCCCCTGCCCGGTGCGGCACCGGCCTCCAGTGTGCCGCCATAGAGCGCGACGCGTTCCCTCATGCCGATGAGGCCACGACCGGAACCGTGCGATGGCACGCCAACGCGGCGGCGACCGTCGTCTGCGACGGTCACGGAGACGTCACCCTTTCGCGCATTCACCCGCACGGTGACCTGCGTCGGCTGGTCGGCATAGCGCAGCGCATTAGTCAGCGACTCCTGCACGATGCGGTAGATCGTCAGCTGGATGCCGGGGCTCTCCGGCATGCGGCCAGTCGACTCGATCCTGGTCGGCAATCCCGCGGACCGGAACGACTCGACGAGGTCGGCGAGCTCTGCCGTGCCCGGTTGCGGGGCGAGCAATACGGGTTCGGCAACGGATGCCGCGGGGCGGCCTTCGTCGGCGGCCTCGTCAGTGGCCTCGTCAGCGGCCTCGTCAGTGGCCTCGTCGGCGGCCTCGTCAGTGGCCTCGTCAGTGGCCTCGTCAGTGGCCTCGTCAGTGGCTGCATTCGACGTGTTCGGCACCGGTTCGTCGCTCAACACACCCAGCAGCCTGCGCATCTCGGCCAGGGAACTGCGGCCGGTCTGGGCCACTTCGCGCATCGCCGCGCGAGACCGCTCCTGGTCTTTGACGGCGATGGCGTCTGCACCGTCGGCGAGCGCCACAATCACCGAGAGGCTGTGCGCGATGATGTCGTGCATCTCGCGGGCGATACGGGAGCGCTCGGTGATGCGGGCGAGCTGCGCCTGTTGGTCACGTTCCCTGGCGAGCTGGGACGCGCGGTCGATGATGGCAGCGACGTAGCGCTTGCGGTTGCCGATGTTGATGCCGATCAGCGTGGCAATCAGCAGCGCGATCGCATACTGGATCGACACGGCCGGCCACGGATCGCCTGGCCCCGGCTGATTGACGACGGAACCGATGATGCCGAACGAAACGGATGCCGCGAGGCCGATCCAGGCGCTGCGGACGCCGACGTATACGGCGACCGAATACAGGGCAATCATGACGGGAATGAACCCGTTCTGTGACTCCGCCTGAAAGCCGAACACAAGACCAAGCCAGGTGATCGCCAAGACGAGCACCGGTCTGCGTCGGCGGAACAGCAGTGCCGCACCGGCAACACAGATCAGCACAGCATCCAGCAGCACCTCTAGCGGACCGCTGACCTCTCCCACCGACAGCGCCGAGAGGAGGCCGACCATCATCGGCACGAAATACAGGCCGGCGACGATTGAGTCTGCCAGCCACGGATGCCGCGCCCAGAACCGCCGGATCACCCCTGGAGGCGTGGGCAGGCGCAGGTCTCCCCCGGGCGACGCCTGTCGCTCGGGGGAGATTCTGGGCTTCGTCATGGTGTGGACTCTACTGTGTGCTTCGGATGGTGACTGAGGCGCACGCCACCCCGTGCTTGGGCCGGTGCTTATGCGTCGCGTCGTTTCAACAGAATGGCCGCCCCGGCGAGGCTGACGGCCAGCCAGCCGAGCACGATGAGCAGGTTCTGCCATGGTTCGAACGACTCCGGTCCCATTCCGCCCAGCCCCATGATGCCCATACCGGCATTCGAGATCGTGTACGGCAGCAGGTCCATGGCCCACTGCGCCGGGATCATTCCCAGGACGATGGGAAGCAGCAGCACCACACCGAGTGCGGCTGCAATGCCACCGGCGCTCGACCGAAGGATCGTACCGATTCCGAGCGACACGACGGAAAGCAGCGCGAGGAAGAGCGCCCCACCGAGCAGTGGCAGGATCACCGCGCCGTCGAACAGGTTGGCGCTCAGGCCATCCTGCGCCATAATCGGCGAGGCCACCAGGAATGACCCGACCGTTGCGACCACCCCAACAACGAACGTCGTCACGAACAGCACCGCAGCCTTGCCCCAGAGCGCGCCGAGCCGCCCTGGTGCGGCGGTGAGCGTCGACTTGATCATTCCGGTGGAATACTCGCCGCTGATCACCAGCACACCGAGCACGGCAACGACCAGCTGCCCGAAGAACACACCGAACGTCGACGCTTGAACGAGTAGACCGGCCTGCTCGTCGACGGCCAGCGACGCACCGCCTTGCAGGTCGAGCGCCATCGACATGATGGCGGCCATGCCGAGTGAGATGAGCACAACCATGGCGTACGACCAGGCAGTCGAGCGCACGCTCCACAGCTTGATCCACTCTGAGCGGAGGATCCCGCCGAAGGTCAGACCAGAGCGGGAGCCCGCCGG
Source organism: Glaciibacter superstes DSM 21135 (assembly GCF_000421145.1). Taxonomy (GTDB): domain Bacteria; phylum Actinomycetota; class Actinomycetes; order Actinomycetales; family Microbacteriaceae; genus Cryobacterium; species Cryobacterium superstes. Next base: position 245,117 of record NZ_ATWH01000001.1, read on the forward strand.
AATGAACGAGGCCCTCGCCTGCGCCGGAACCGGTGCTGCCGAGTGTGAGTGTGTTGTCGTGGTCATCGTGATACCTCCTGCAATGCTGGGCCCGTCGCATCCGTCGCCGCGGCACCAGCCAACGCAGCTGGCTGCCCGGTGCGGTACTCGACGTCGTTCTGGGTCAGGTTCATGTATGCCTCTTCGAGCGAAGCGGAGAGGGTGGTCAGCTCGTGCAGCACAATGCCGGCGCGGGCGGCCTGGTCGCCGATCTCGGGCGCAGTGACGCCAACGATCTCAAGCAGGTCCTGCTCGATATTGGTGACCGTCACGTCGGGCCGGGCGAGCAGGGTGGCCAGGTGTTTGGAGTGTGGGCTGCGCACCCGTACCGTGCTGCTGGTGGCGCGGCTGATGATGTCGGCGACCGGGGCATCCGCGATCACCCGGCCGCGGCCCAGCACGATGATGTGGTCTGCGGTCTGGGCCATCTCGCTCATCAGGTGCGAGGAGAGCAGCACCGTGCGGCCTTCGGCGGCAAGCTGGCGCACCAGGTGGCGCACCCACTGCACGCCTTCCGGATCAAGTCCGTTGACCGGCTCGTCGAGAATCAGGGTGGCCGGGTCACCGAGCAGTGCAGCGGCGATGCCGAGGCGCTGGCCCATTCCGAGCGAAAAGCCGCCGACCCGCTTGCGGGCGACCGATTCGAGGCCGGTGAGTTCGATGACCTCGCGGACGCGGCTGGCAGGGATGCCGTGGGTCGCCGCCATCGCCAGCAGGTGATTGTTTGCCGAGCGGCCGGTGTGCACGGCCTTGGCATCGAGCAGAACACCGACCTCGCGAAGTGGGGCACGGTGCTCGCGGTAAAGCTTGCCGTTGACTGTCACCTCGCCCTCGGTCGGACGATCGAGCCCGACGATCATGCGCATGGTCGTCGACTTGCCCGCGCCGTTCGGGCCAAGGAAGCCGGTGACCTTTCCCGGTTGCACCGTGAAGTCGACGCCGTCGACCGCCGTCTTCTTGCCGTATGTCTTCGTCAGGGACTGTGCCTGAATCATCCGTTTTCCTCTTTCACGTCGCTGGTGATTGGCTCTGGTGGGGCCGGCTGGGAAGCCTGCCAGCGGCCCCACTCATGACGTTACGAGTGACGGATGACGCGGCGCGTCCGTCGCGAGGATGTTTGTGCCGGGCGTCGCCTCATACCCAGGTATGACAATGACGCGGCAGTGCGGTCCTGCGGTGGTGGCACGGCCGTGCGAGCGCCGGCGCCGGTGGCCAACTCAGGAGATCCGGCACCGGCCGGCCGGCGTATCCGCGAACCAGTGCGGCGCCCAGCGGATGCCGCACGAAATCTCCTGAGTTAGCCACACTGGGTCGATGAACAGGTCGACGCAAAGGGACTGCGCCGCAGGAGCTACGAGACTGGCTACTTCTTGCGCGCGGACTTCTCGGCGACCGGCGCGGTGCCGGATGCCCGCTGCGCCCGGTAGTACTCCCGCGCCTCTTCCTGGCGCTCGCGCTCGATGCCGCTCGTGATCGGGGCGCGCAGGTGCTCCTGCGTGTAACCGAACGCGTCGACGAGATCCTGCGCGTGCGGCCGGATGCGGGCGATCAGTCTGTCGATGTACGCGGTGATGGCCTGTGCCCGCTGTGCGGAGAGCCGCCCGTGGATCAGGTACCAAGCCAGGTGCTTCTCCACCAGGCCGAGCCCGAACAGGTCGCGCAACCAGGTCAGTACCTGCTTGGTGCCCGCGTGGTCCGTGCTCTCGACTGCCCGCGTGAATGACTCCCACTGCAACAGCTCACCGTGCGCCCTGGCCGCTTCGATCAGCTCGTTCTGGTGGGAGTTGAACAGGTCGGCTGCCTCGTGTTTCGGTAGCTTGCTTGCGGCTCGAAGCTCTCCCGCCACCTCCGCGATCATCGTCTCGACGCGGTCAGTGAGCAACTCCCGCTGCACATTCGTCTCGCGTAGCGCCTCGACCGAACGAGCCGTCGAACCGAAGTCGGCCACGGTCTGCGTCAGACGACGAAGGCCAGTGCCGTGGTACGCGCGATCCGCCGCCTGCTTCACAACGTACCGAGCCAGTGCGCCTGCGTCGGCCTTGGCGAACTGCTTGCTGTAATCGGTGAGCAGACGCTTCGCGACCAACTGCAGCAACACGTTGTTGTCGCCTTCAAAAGTGACATAGACGTCGAGGTCGCTTCGCAGCCCGACCAGCCTGTTCGCCGCCATGAAGCCGGCTCCGCCACAGGCCTCGCGCGCCTCCTGCAGAGTGTCGAGCGCGTGCCAGGTGGAGAGCGGCTTGAGGGCCGCTGCCAACGTCTCGAGGTCTTGACGATCGTCATCCGTGTCGGCCTTGCCGCTGAAGACCTCGTCGAACTTCACCAGGAATTCGTCGTGCGCGAAGGTCTGCGCGTACGTGGTCGCCAGGCGCGGCAGCAGGCGGCGCTGGTGGCGCTGGTAGTCGAGGATCACCTCTTCGTCGGTGTCGCTTCCGGCCGTGAACTGGCGACGCTGGCCACCATAGGTGATCGCGATGGTGAGGCCGAGAGCGGATGCCGCGGTGGCGGCGCCGTCGAGTGACACCCGGCCCTGCACCAGGGTTCCGAGCATCGTGAAGAAGCGCCGGCCCGGGCTCTCAATCTGGCTGCTGTATGTGCCATCGACCGCGACGTCACCGTAGCGGTTGAGCAGGTTCTCGCGTGGAATACGCACGTTCGTGAAGTGAAGACGGCCATTGTCGATGCCGTTCAGGCCACCCTTCAGTCCGTCGTCCTCTCCACCGATGCCAGGCAGGAACTCGCCGGCGGCATCCCGGATCGGCACGTAGAAGGCGTGCACACCATGGTTCACGCCCCGGGTCACGAGCTGCGCGAAGACCACAGCCGCGATGCCGTCGTTCGCCGCGTTGCCGAGGAACTCCTTCCACGCCGCGGTGAACGGGGTGTGGATGACGAATTCTTCGGTCTCTGTGTCGTAGGTCGCCGTCGTGCCGATGCTGGCGACATCCGACCCGTGGCCGATCTCGGTCATCGCGAACGCCCCAGGCGTCTTCAGGCTCATGATGTCTGGCAGCCAGGCTTTGTGGTGATTCTCGGTGCCGAGGTGAAGCACGGCTGCGCCGAACAGGCCCCACTGCACTCCGCCCTTGATCTGCAGGCTGGGGTCGGCGATCACCAGTTCTTCGAACCCGGCGATGTTGCCGCCGTGGTCGTCTGCTCCACCGAGCTCCTTCGGGAAGGCGCGGTGCACATGGCCGTTGTCGGCAAGCGTCTGGAGCTGCGTGAACACGCGAGCGCGGTGGTCTTCCATCGACAGGCCGTCGATGCGCTGCATGTCCGGCCGCGCGCTGACTTCACGCGCCGCGATACGGATGTCTGCCCAGGTTCCGAGGAGTTGGCGGCCGAGCGATGGCAGATCGACGCGGGGAGCCGTCGGGTCGCCGGCGATCTTGATCGGGCCGGTGTCGACGCTCGGGTCGAGCGAGGTGGAACTGCCACCGGCCGTGCTCGGGCTGGGCGTCGTTGCCGGCGTCTTGCTTGCCGGCGTCTTCTTCGATCCGGAGCGCTGGGCGGTGTCAACCATCGTCGGTCCTCTTCTGTCGCGCGAATACGGGGGTCTGCCTCCACGCTAGGGGCGGACGCTCAGGTGTGGAAATAGTGCGTGAACCGGCTACAAAGGAGCATGCCGGGTCCGCATCCGTTCTGTAGGTTTCCACAGGCGGAGCTAGTTCCGGCATGCTGTCGTCGACAAATCCCGCCGCTTCATCCGAATTCGACGGAGATCATGCCCGAAAGGGACTGATTTCGAGCGGATGAGGGGCAACACTCGGGAATGTCCGTCGATATCGGAAGGCACGAGATAGGGCGCGAGGCTGAGGGGCGCGAGTTTGAGGGGCGAGTTTGAGGGGCGCGGTACGGTCGACGCGGCGCGGTAGTCTCGCGGGATGACTCGGTATGCGGCGTTGTTGCGAGGCGTGAATGTCGGCGGCATCAATCTGAAGATGGCCGACGTGAAGACGGTATTCGAGAACGCCGGCCTCGAGAACGTGAAAACGGTGCTCGCCAGCGGCAACGTGCTCTTCGATTCGGATGCCGCGGCATCCGTTCTGAAGCCAAAGATCGAGGCGGCCATGCGCGACCGGTTCGGCTACGAGGCCTGGGTGCACGTGCTGGGCCTCGCGGCCATCGAGAAGATCGTCGACGCCTTTCCGTTCGACGCCGAGCGCGAGGGCTGGCACCCCTACGTGATCTTCACGCTCGACCCGGTGCTCGCCGCCGAATTGCTCGCTCTGCAGGCTTCCCTCGGCGAGGCGGAGGAAAGCATCCGTGGCAGCGATGGCGTCATCTATTGGACCGTCGAACGGGGCAACACCCTCGGCAGCGTCTTCGCCAAGCAGACGGCCAAAGCCCGGCACAAGGCGACCACGACGACACGCAATCTCCGGACCCTGCAGAAGTTGCTGACCTCGCGCTAGTCAACGCGCCTATTCGACGCGCCTATTCGACGCGCCTATTCGACGCGCCTATTCGACCGTCGCCGAGGCGCCGGAGGCCACGACCTCAAGCAACTGCTCCCCGTAGGCCTCGAGCTTCTTGGCGCCGATTCCGCTGATGCCGTCGAGGGCGGCGACGGATGCCGGACGCGCGAGCGCCACCGCGATCAGGGTCGCATCGCCGAAGATGATGTAAGCCGGCACGCCCTGCTCGCGCGCCTGGCCAGAACGCCAGGCACGAAGAGCCTCGAACAGTTCCTCCTGCGCCGGACTGAGGTCGGCGACTTTTGCCTTCGCCGCGCTCTTTGACCCGCCGGACCGCACCGGGCGATCAGGCTCGGTTCGCAGCTGCACGTTCCGTTGGCCGGAGAGCACCTCTGCCGCGGCATCCGTCAGCGTCAGCGTGCCGTACTCGCCGTGGGTGGCGAGGAGCCCCTGCGCGAGGAGCTGGCGCACGACGCCGCGCCACTGCTGGTCGCTGAGATCCTGGCCGATGCCCCAGGTGGAAAGCCGATCGTGGCCATGCTGGGTGGTGCGCGGCGTGACCTTGCCGCGGAGGATGTCGACCAGGTGCCCGGCACCGAACCGCTGGTTGCGCTCGCGCAGCAGGCGCACGATCGTGGAGAGGAGCTTCTGTGCTGGAACCGTTCCGTCCCAGGCCTCTGGCGGCACGAGGCACGTGTCACAGTTGCCGCACGGCTCGCTGGCCTGGCCGAAGTAGCGAAGCAGGTTGACCCGGCGGCAGTCGACGGTCTCGCACAGGGCGAGCATGGCATCGAGGTGGGCGGAGAGCTTGCGGCGGTGCGCGAGATCGCCTGGCGACTCATCGATCATGCGGCGCTGCTGCACGACGTCTTGAAGTCCGTAGGTCAGCCAAGCCGTCGACGGGAGGCCGTCGCGGCCCGCACGCCCGGTCTCCTGGTAGTAGCCTTCGACAGATTTCGGCAGGTCGATGTGCGCAACGAAGCGCACGTCTGGTTTGTCGATGCCCATGCCGAACGCGATGGTGGCGACGATGATCACGCCCTCCTCGCGCAGGAACCTGGCCTGGGTGCGCGCCCGCAGACCGGCGTCGAGTCCGGCGTGGTACGGCAGCGCATTGAGCCCGTTCGCCTGCAGGAACTCGGCCGTGGCCTCCACGGTCTTGCGGCTGAGCGCGTAGACGATGCCGGCGTCATCCGGATGCTCTGCACGGATGAAGGAGAGCAGCTGCTTGCGCGGCTCCGCCTTGCCGACGATGCGGTACTGGATGTTCGGCCGGTCGAAGCTCGCGACGAAGTGCTTCGCCTCCCCCAGCTGCAGCCGGGTGGTCAGTTCCTTGTGCGTGGCATCCGTCGCCGTGGCGGTGAGCGCGATGCGCGGAACGTCTGGCCAACGGTCTGCAAGCTCGGAGAGAGCCAGGTAATCGGGGCGGAAGTCATGGCCCCACTGCGACACGCAGTGCGCCTCGTCGATGGCGAAGAGGGCGATGGTGCCACGTTCGAGGAAGCGCTTGGTGGCCTCGGAGGAGAGCCGCTCCGGCGCGACGTAGAGGAGGTCGAGGTCGCCGGAGAGGTAGTCGCGTTCCACTTGGGCTCGGGTGGCGGCGTCTTGCGTGGAGTTGAGGAAGGCAGCGCGCACGCCGACCGCCGTGAGGGCGTCGACCTGGTCTTGCATCAGGGCGATCAGCGGCGAGATGACGACGCCGGTTCCCTCGCGCACGAGGGACGGGATCTGGTAACACAGACTCTTGCCGCCGCCGGTCGGCATGAGCACAACGGCGTCTCCGCCACCGACGAGTTGGTCGATGATCTCGGCCTGCTCGCCACGGAAGGATTCGTAGCCGAAGACTGTGTGGAGTGCCTCGGCCGGGGCGGCGAACTTCGCGGTTGCCCGCCGGGGAGTTGCGGTCGGAGGGTGGGGCTGGGTGGTGGCCGAGGTGCGGACCGGGGTGCCTGCTGGTGGCCGCGCGGTTGTGCCAGTGCCAGAGTGGTGGTCGTAGTCGGGCGGCGGCGGGGCGTCGAACTCGGCTGCGTCCAAATCTTCTGGTGGCACGAGTTCGTCTGGGTCCCACGGCATTTCGGCGTTCCAACTCACCGGGCAAGCCTACCCGCGGCCGCCGACGGTGACTCCCCGTGCAGCACGCCGCTCGCCCGCTGCATGACGTTCCCCCCGCGAGCATCGCGAGGCATTCCGTGGTGCGCGCCAGTAACGCGCGAATGCACCATGCGCGCGTGGCGCATTCGCGCGTAATTGGCGCGTCGCCAATGAAGGACAGGCCACGCAACGAGAATCCGTGGCTCGATTCGGGCACTCGGCTACCCCGGGCTACTCGCGCGGAGGGGCACCCGAGGCAGGCGGGCCAGCAGGGGGCGTCGGGCGCTTGCGCAACACCACCAGCAGGGTACCGAGCACCGCGAGCACCACAGCGCCGAGTGCAATGCCGATCCAGACGACGTCGGCCAGCGCAGCACCGGTGGGAGCGGATGCGTCGTCACCGGCAGCATCCGTCGCCTGATCGCCGGCCTGCCCGTCGCCGGCCTGCCTGTCGCCTGCCTGCCCCGCCGAATCGTCACCGGCAGAGTCCTGCCCAGTACCGCCGCAGTCCGGCGGGGTCGTCGCCCCCTCCGCCTGCTCCTGCGCGGCGTCTGGCTGCCAGGTGAACGTGTACTCGTCAGACACCGGATGACCATCCGTCGAGACAACCTGCCAGACCACCGTGTAGACGCCCGCTTCGCCGAGTTGCGCCTCGGTTTCGACCGTCGGGCCGAAAACGCTCGCGCAGCCGTCGCCGTAGTAGAGCGGCTCCGGAGCACCCTCCGGCCCACGCACCTGGATGGCGCTGCCCGAGCCTGCGCCGTCGAGATCCAGCAGGTTGTCGTTCGTCGTCACCGAGAAGGTCGCCGGCTGCACGGTGACGACGGAGTCGGCCTCAGGCGAGGTGGAGACGACGTAGTTGTGCGCCGACGCCGGGGCTGCGGAGAGCCCAAGCGCGGCGACAATCACGATCGCCCCGAACGCGGCCAGGCCGAAACTGGCGCCCAGGTTCTGGTGCGGAGTTCGAGAGGTTATGCGTCGCATGGCGGCAGCCTACGCGCTCGTCTTGCGGCGCGCGGTGACCGCGAGCACAATGCCGACAGCCCCGACCACCAGGCCGCCGATTCCGAGAACGCGGGCGAGAACGTCACCGGATGCGGCATCCGTTTCGGCCGCATTCTCCGCCACGGTCTCTCCGGAGTCTGCGCTCGCGTCGTGACCGTGTGCGTCATCGGTCGCCTCCGTCACAGTGATGACAGGCGCGGGGCTCTCCGGCTCTTCCGCGCCCTCTTCGGCGATCTCGTTCCAGTTCGTCTCGCCGACTTCGCAGGACTGCAGCACCGGGAAGGCAAGTGTCTCGCCGGCGGCGTCCGCCGGCAGCTGGAGGCTGAGCTCAACAGTGTCGCGGAACCCGTCGGCGAGAGGCGTCTTGGCGGTGTAGACGATCTGGCCGACGCGGGTGGTGATCTCGTTTCCGTGGGAATCCTTCAGCGGTTCGTCGAGGTCGACGTCAACCTTCGAGACGTCCCAGTTCGGGTTCACGGTGGGAGTGACGCTGGCGATCGACTCCGGGATGTCGATGGTCAGCGCGGTGGTGGCCGCGCCTTCACAGCCGTGGCCGAGTGAGAACGTGAGCACGGTGTACGAGCCAGCGGCCGTGGATGATGGCCCGACGCTCACGTGGGCGCTGGCCGACAGCGGGGCGGAAATGGCGAGCAGGGCGCCGGCCGCGATGGCGGATGCGGCGAGTGTGGTCTTTTGGAATTTCATGGTTTGTCCTTCAACGTGTGGGTGCACCGAGCGCCGTGTCTCGTGCGCCGGCAGGACGACGCCTGCGAGGTGATTCGGTGCGGTGGGGAAAATGGTCTGGTGAAGCCGTCGCCGGGAGGTCAGGCGACAGAAATCACCGGTGGCCCACGGTGCCGCATCGTGGAGAGCAACACCCCGAGATCGCGCGGTTCGAATACACATGCCGTGTTCGGAATACGTTGCATTGAGGCCGGAGCAATGGCCGTGAGCACCGGCGCAAAAAGTGAACGGATGACCAGGCGCGCGTTGGCGAAGAGACTCCAGAAGGCTGCTTCACCGTGGCGAAGCGCAACAATCGTGACCGCGGCGGCAACGAGGTGCGCAAGCCACATGCTTGCACCGTGACTGCCCGCGGCGTGCGCGGAAGCGATCGCTCCATCGGCCAGGGCTCCGTCAACGAGCGTGCCGGTGACGGTCGCGTGCTGGTGCGCGCCCGTCGCGGCCGCATCCGTTGCCGTTGCCGCTGCCGCTGCTGTGCCGGGCTGGAGAAGGCCGCCTGGCGCGCCCAACGAGAAGAGCCCGTGGAGGATCAGCTGGCTGGTCAGCACCGAGATGATGACGCGCCACAGCGAAAGCGTGCGGCCGGACAGGCCGATGCAGACGATTCCGGCGAAGGCGAGCGAAACAATGACGGCAAGTGCGCCAGGGGCTGCGCCACCGCCGAACGTGTGCGAGAGAGCAGCAACAAAAGTGGAGATTCCGGCGACGACCCAGCCGCGGGCGAAGCGTGCCCAGCGTGTGGTCATAGTTTCTCCTCGCAGGTGACGGTTCCACGTTACCGTCTGCTCAGTCTTACCGCTGCTCAGTCTTACCGCTGCTCAGATGGGCTCCGTCGTGAACCCTTCGAACATGTCACCAGCCACCGAACGTCGATCTAGTCGCTTTGCAGGCTCCGGCAGTACTTCAGCCCTGAAAGTCCTCTGGATCCACGTTCTCAAGAAACTGCTTGAACTCATCGAGACGCTGCTCGTCTTCCGCTTCGTCTTGCGTCGCGCCCCGGTCGACCATCGCGGCGGGAATCCCTGCCTCATCGAGAACCTGATCCGCTACGAAGATGGGCGCCGCAAACCGAACGGCGAGAGCGATGGCATCCGACGGTCGAGCATCGACGGTTCGCGGTCCGAAGGGTGTCGCCAAGGTGACTTCGGCGTAGAAGGTGCCGTCCTCGATGCGCGTCACCTCTATCTGCTCGACCTGTGCCCCCAGCGTGTCGAGCAGCGTCTTCATGAGGTCGTGCGACAGGGGCCGAGGTGCCTGCCCATCCGAGAGGCCGATGAGAATGGAGGTCGCCTCCTGCTCGCCGATCCAGATCGGAAGCACTCGCGCCTCGTCCGATTCCTCGGGCAACGGTGTGAGCAGGACGATGTGCTGCTGCAGGGCATCGAGGGCAACACCGAGAATGCGAACCTGAACCATGACGACTCCCGTCGAAGAATCGGGCGTGACACTCCCATCGTATGCCGGGTCATTTCTGCCAGCGTTAAGTCAGGATTCCTCGCGTTCGGTTCCCGCCCACTGACCAAGCCGGCACAGGTCTACGCCGCGGGGCGACGGCAGGCGATCAGTCCCCGTACTTCGCGACTAGTTGCGCACCGATTGTCGCGAGTTCGGCGATCACCGACTCGGGTTCGAGAACCTCAGCGTGAGCACCCCAGCCGGCGATCTGCCTGGCGAGAACGCCGGCCGTCGACGCGGCGACCCTCACGCGGGTGCGCCCGGAGTCGACCTCATCGTCGATGACAAACTGCCGACCGAACTGTTTGCGCAGCGTCGGCACCCAGGCGGAATCGACGACAACCAGCGCCCAGACGCCCGAGCGCTGCTCCTCGATTTCGCCGACCACGCGATCCCAGGCCGTGCCCAGCTCGAAGTCGTGCGGCCGTTCCGCCGCGTCATCCGTGACCGACACAGCAGTCACCCTGTCGACCCGATAGGTGCGCTGGCCGGCATCCGTTCCCCCGATCAGGTACCAGACATTGTTCTTCTCTGCCATACCCCACGGGTCGACGAGCCGTTCGGTCGGTTCGCGATTCCACGCCGCGTAGGTCAACCGCACCCGGCGTCGGCGCACGACGGCATCCTGAAGCAGATCCACCAGACCCGAAGGCTCAGGGTCGCGCGCACCCCAGCGCGTCGGGTCGATCACGACGGCGTCCGCCGCCGCCTCGGCGTCGGCCCTGAAGGTCTCTGGCAACGCACGCACCAGCTTGCGAAGTGCAGACTTCGCTTCAGGGTTGACGGATGCCGCCGGCCCGATGAGCAGGAACAGAGCGCGAGCCTCGCTCGAGTTCAGTCCGCTGAGATCGGTTCTGGAGCCGCCGAGCAGCGACCACCCTCCACCACGGCCGGGCCGCGGATACACCGGGATGCCTGCAGACGACAGCGCTTCCAGATCACGCCGAGCGGTCGCGACGGAGATTTCAAGTTCGGAGGCAAGTTCACCGGCGGTCACGCGACCGCGCGCCTGCATCAGCAGCAGGGTGGCAACAAGACGGTCGGCGCGCATATTTCCAGTATTCCCCACAAAGTAGTCACTGGATGAGCACTTTAGAGGAGCAGTATGGATTTATCACCAACAAACACTCGAGACGAACACCCATCGAAAGGCACATCATGTTGCGAGGACTCACCACCATCAACTACTTCGCCGACGACGTCGAGGCCGCCACGAAGTGGTACTCCGACCTCCTCGAGACGGCGCCATACTTCGTGCGACCGGAGGTCGGACCGCCGGCGTACGTCGAGTTTCGGATCGGCGACTACCAACACGAACTCGGCCTCATCGACAGCCGGTATGCGCCAACACCGGCGACGGATGCTGCGGGCGGAGTGGTCGCATACTGGGCCGTCGACGATGTCACGGCGGCATTCGCGAGGCTCATCTCACTCGGCGCCACAGAGCACGAGGCGGTGACCGAACGCGGACCCGGCTTCGTCACCGCATCCGTCATCGACCCGTTCGGCAACATACTGGGCGTCATGTACAACGCGCATTACCTGGAGGTGTTGGGCAATGCCAGCTGACACCACACCCGTCGCTCCCGAACCGACGTGGTTCGATACAGCGGATGCCTTCCGCGCCTGGCTGCTGGAGAACGACGAATCCTCGACCGGACTCTGGGTGGCCGTCGCCAAGAAAGACTCAGGGCTGATGACCGTGACCTACGCCGAAGCCGTCGATGCGGCGCTGGAGCACGGCTGGATCGATGGCCAATCCCGCCGCATCGACGAGAAGGCCTTCATGCAGCGATTCACCCCGCGCCGCCCGCAGAGCCCCTGGTCCGTTCGCAACTGCTCCATCGTCGAGGCGAAGATCGCCGAGGGACGGATGGCCCCGAAAGGCCTCGCAGAAGTCGAGCGCGCGAAGGCCGACGGACGATGGGAGCGGGCCTACGAAGGGCCGAAGAATGCCGAGCCGCACCCCGATTTCCTGGAAGCGCTGGCGAAGAATCCCGCGGCATCCGAGTTCTACACCACCCTCAGCAGTCAGAACCGGTACGCAATCTACTACCGCGTGCAGGAGGCGAAGCGCGAGGAGACGCGCGCCCGGCGCATCGAGAAGTTCGTCGGGATGCTGGAGCGCGGCGAGACAGTACACGGCTGACCAGCGACGACATCCTGCCCGAGCTGAACGCCAGATACGCTGTGAAAATGGACATCGATGCCCCGGCAGCCCGATCATTCCTGGCCACGCACGGCCGGGTTCTCGACCGCCGACGACTTGAGCGGCTGCTCGGCCACGGAGGCCCCACCGAGGTGATTGCGGCACTGGGCGCGTATCGCAATCACGACGGCGGCTACGGCTGGGGGCTCGAACCCGACCTCCGCGCATCCGAAAGCCAGCCGGCGGCTGCCATGCATGCGCTCGAGGTACTCGTCGAGGTCGCCCAGGAGGTGCCGGACATCAGCGAAGAAGCAGTGATCCTCTGCGACTGGCTCGACGACCGAACTCTTGCCGACGGCGGCCTTCCGTTCGCGCTGCCGATCGCACAAACGGCCGGTTGCGCGCCGTTCTGGGTGCAGGCAGACCCGACGGTTTCGTCGCTGCAGATGACGACGCAGGTCGTCGCGAACGCGCACATCCTCGCGCGGCACCTGCCCATGGTCGCCGAACATCCGTGGCTCGCGCCGGCGACGGCCTACTGTGTCGACGCCATCCGGCAGATCGACCACCGGCCGCACGCCTACGAGTTGCTGTTCGCGCTGCGTTTTCTCGATGCCGCCGGCGATACGGTGACGGATGCCGAGGGCCTGGACGCGCACCTCGGCCAGTACCTGCCCGCCGACGGTCCGCTTCCGGTCGAAGGCGGGATCGATGGAGAAGTACTGCATCCCCTCGACTTCGCGCCGGCGCCCGGTGCGGTGCGAGACCTCTTCTCGAACGACGTCATCGAGGCCGACTTCGAGCGGCTGGCACGCCTGCAGCAGGCGGACGGCGGCTGGCCGGTGGGCTTCGCGTCGGCGTCGCCCGCCGCTGCACTCGAGTGGCGCGGCTACGCGACGGTGAGTGCCGTGACCATTCTGCGGAGCCGCTGACCGCTGCACCCTCCGCACTCCCGTCGACCGCGCTCGTCACGACCTGCGCTCAACACCAGCGGAAGGTGCGAACGGCCAGAAGGATCAGCACGATCGTCCACAGCGACATGGCGACGATCGGCACCAGGGGCACCGGTTGCCCGTACCAGCCCGCGGTCAGCGCCTGCGATGCAGCGCCGAGGGGAGTGAATCCGGAGATCTGCTGCAGCGGCTCCGGCATCATCGGCCCCGGCGTCCAGACACCCGCGGTGAACAGGGAGGCGAAGAACACCAGCATCCCGATGCCGTTGGCATTCTGGGCTGAACTCGCCCTCGCAGCGATCAGCGACCCCACGGCGAGCATCTGGATTGCGGCGAGCACAAATATGCCGGTGACGAGGAGGGCGGATTGAGGTGCCTGGGCGTGCAGCAGCACCATGGCCGCCAACACAGCGATGACCGCGCCGGCGACGAGCGACAGGCCACTGATGATCACCTGCGCGAAGAGCACGCGGTGAGGTCCGACCGGTGTTGTCGCCAGGCGTCGAAGAACTCCCTTCTCGCGATAGCCGCCGATGGCGGACGGAAAGTTGGTGAGGCTCACGCTGCCGAGCGCCACGGTGAGCGCAATCGGTACGAAGAGGTCGATGGTTCGGAGGCGCGCGAAGATCGGATCATCGCCGCCGATCAGCGCATCCGTTCCTGGAATCACTAGGCCCTGCATCAACAACAGGGCCGCGGGAAAGAGCAGCGCCATGAAGATCGCGGTGGGATTGCGGGAGAGCAGTGTTGCCTCACTTCGAGTGAGCGCGATAAGTGCCGTCATGATGTTTTTTTCCATTCCGGGGCGTCGACAGTGCTGTCGATGATCGCCAGATAGGCGTCTTCGAGGTTCACTGGGCGTGCGTCCTGGCTGATTCCCGGTGCGCTCATCTCCGCGTGGGCGATGAGCTCGGGCGGGGTGCCGGTGGCGATGGTGCGACCCTGGTCGACAATGGCAAGCCGGTCGCAGAGTGCCTGCGCTTCATCGAGGAAGTGCGTCACAAGCACAACCGTGACACCGCGGTGACGGATGCCGTCGATCAGTCGCCAGATGTCGCGCCGGCCCTGCGGGTCGAGACCGGTGGTCAACTCGTCCAGAACGGCGATGCGCGGGTCGCCGACGAGAGCGAGAGCGATAGACAGCCGTTGCTTCTCGCCGCCCGAGAGTGTGCCGAATGCGCTCTTTCGAAGCCGGCTCAGCCCGACGGTGTCCAACAACTCTGCCGGCTGCAGCGGTTCGGGATAGAACGACGCGAAGAGATCAATCGCCTCGCCGACACGCATGGCGTCTGGCAGTTCTGTCGACTGAAGTTGGTACCCCACCTGGCGGCGGAGATCTGCGACGTGCGTGGCCGGGTCGAGGCCGAGTACCCGAAGGTGTCCGCTGTCGGCCTTCTGCATGCCGGTCAGGCATTCCACTGTGGTGGTCTTGCCTGCTCCGTTCGGGCCGAGGATTCCGAAGATCTCGCCCTCCTCGATACTGAGATTGACGTCGTCGACGGCAATGGTTTTTGCGAAGGTCTTGCGCAGGTTGCGCGCTTCGATAATGGGCATGCTGGCGCCTTTCAGGCAGGCTGCAGCGCCTGCAGATCAATGGATAGTGGCGCGCTGTTTGTGTGGCGTCAGCGCAGCCGGGTGAGAGTGACGGTCAGTCGGAGGTGGTCGGCTCTGCCCGAGCGCTTCTGCGCGCCGACCAGAGCTTGAACAGCGACCAGAGCACCTGGACGCCGATGATGATGGCCGCTCCGCTCACGACGTCGGCGGCCGCCCACTGGTCGGCACCGCTGACCTCTCCGAGCGTGATGTAGCCATACCAGAGGGTCGCAGCGACGACGACGAGGCTGACCAGTTGGGGCGCCCAACCGCCGAGTTCCCCGGTCAACCTGGCCGGGGCGAACAGGGTCCACAGCAGAGTCACGAGCATGACCACCACAACCCCGGCACCCATCCCCGCCATGTAGGCGGTCACCTCCGCCTGCAGATCGCGACCGACCAGCCAGAGGATGATCAGGATCAACCCGATGAGCAGCGCGAGTGCGGAGATCGCGGCCTTCAGGATCGACCAGACCACCGGCATCCGCCGGCCTCGGTCTTGCCGCTTGCGCGGGATGTGAGCCCACGCTTCAGACTCCAGGTGCCTGCGCGCGAAGATCGAGCCGCCGATGAGAACAACGGGAACCAGAATCGGCGTGACGTAGTTGTTGCTGACTGACCACAGGATCGCGGCGAGCGCGAAGAACACCGTGGGAAGGGTCAGGACCGAAAGCCACCACGTAACGACGAAGGGCCTGCGGGCCTCTGGGAGGTCGAGCGGATGCACCAGAGGCTGCGTCGCGGCATCAGGCAGGTCGACTGCCTCGCGAATGGTCTTCATGATTTTCTCCAGGGAACTGTGTCTAGATAGGGGGGCTTGAGGCCGCCTCTGGCGATCTCATACACCTTCTGGCGCGAGACACCGAGTTCGACGGCAACCGTGACCGCGCTGTACTCGTCGAGTAGCTGGTCGACGGCAACGGAGCGCACTCCGGATGCCCTCGAATTCAGGTGGGCGGCCAGGGCACTGACCTCCGCTGCCAGTAGGGCGACGGCCAGTGGGCCGCCGAACGCGTCGGTCCAGTTCGGTTCGCCGGATGCCGCGGCGGCGTAGAGCGCGTCGCCGCCGTCGGCGAGGACTTCTTGCAACTGGCTCGGCGCGATGTCACTGGCGACCAAGCGCTCGATCACCTCGTCGAAGCCCGGAGCGTCGGGCGAGCGGTGCTCGAGTGCACGCGTCCATTCTGCGTGGAGGCTCGGATTCACCTGCGCTCTGTCACCCCGGGGTTTACTACTCATAAATCCAGTATCTCTGCACGTTTTGCCGTTGTCAACCCCTGGGTGACAAACCTGTTCGATCTACCGCCGCACACGGCAGGGTCGCGGGTGATCCGCCCGCGAAACGCAACAGGGGCACCCACCGAACGGTGGATGCCCCTGTTTTTCGGATTCAGCGGTTGCTAGATGCTGGCCAATTCAGTGACGGCCGGGCCGCCCGGTGTTGCGTTTGCGAAGCTCGCCTCGATCTCGGCGCGGCCGAGAAGTTCGTCCATGCGACGACGACGCTGCTTCGGGATGAGCGTCACGACCGTGCCCTGCTTGCCAGCGCGGCCGGTGCGGCCCGAGCGGTGCAGGTAGGTCTTGTACTCGTCTGGCGCGTCGGCCTGGATCACCAGGTCGATGTCGTCGACGTGGATGCCGCGGGCCGCGACGTCCGTTGCCACCAGCACGTTGACGCGACCACTGGTCAGCAGACCGAGGTTGCGCGTACGACGCGACTGGTTGAGGTCGCCGTGCAGGCTGGTCGCCCGGATTCCGGCGTCTTCGAGCTGGTCGGCGAGCTGCTCGGCGAATGCACGGGTGCGGCTGAAGATCAGCGTCTTGCCCTCACGGTTCGCGAGTTGCTCGATGATGGCGCCCTTGTCGCGGTGTTCGATGAGCAGCACCCGGTGGTCGATCGTCGAAGACGCCTGGTCTTCGCCCGCAACCTCGTGCACGCTCGGGTTGGTGAGGAACTGCTTGACCAGGGTGGCAACACCCTTGTCGAGCGTCGCAGAGAACAGCAGCCGCTGGCCACCGTCCTTGGTCTGCTTCAGGATGCGCTGCACCGGCTCGAGGAAGCCCAGGTCGCACATGTGGTCGGCCTCGTCGAGAACGGTAATGGTGATCTCGCTGAGGTCGAGCCGGCCCTGGTCGATGAGGTCTTCAATACGACCGGGCGTGCCGATGATGATGTCCACACCGCGCTGGAGTGCGCTGACCTGGCGGTACTGCGGAACGCCGCCGTAGATCTGGGTGGTGAACAGGCCGACGCTGCGGGCGATCGGCTGCACGGTGCGGTCGATCTGCAGCGCCAGCTCGCGGGTCGGCGCAAGGATGAGCGCGCGGGGCTTGCGGCCCTGCTGGCGATTCTTGCCACCGTCGTTCTCCATCAGCTTCTCAACGAGAGGAGCGCCGAAGGCGATGGTCTTGCCTGAACCGGTGCGGCCGCGGCCGAGTACGTCGCGACCGGCGAGCACGTCGGGAATGGTGGCAGCCTGGATCGGGAACGGGCTTGCCGCTCCGAGCAGTCCGAGTTCGCGCACGATATTGCCGCCGAGGCCGAGGTCTCCGAAGCTCACACCCTCGACGTCTTTCGCCTCGATGGCGTCGGCCTCAAGGCGCTCGAGCACAACGTCGTCTTCTGGGGTAAAGCGACCCTTCTCTTCACGGCTCGGGTAGAACTTGCTGTCGCCGCCTTCGCTGCGCGGCGCGCGGTGGTCGCGGTCGAAGTCCGGGCGCGGAGGACGCTCGTCGGAATTGCGGCGCGGGCGATCGTTGTCGAAGTCGCGACGCGGTGCGCGATCCTGACGGTCGCCGTATGACGGACGCTCGGTGCGCTCGCCCCGATTCGGGCGGTCGCCATACGACGGGCGGTCCGTGCGCGGGGCGCGGTCATTGTAAGACGGACGCTCGCGGTTCGGGCGGTCGCTGTTCGGACGGTCGCCGTATGAGGGGCGCTCGGTGCGCGGTGCGCGGTCCTGGCGGTCTCCATACGATGGGCGATCCGTGCGGGGGGCACGGTCGCTGTACGACGGGCGTTCGCGATTCGGGCGGTCACCGTATGACGGGCGCTCGGTGCGCGGGGCACGGTCCTGGCGGTCGCCATACGACGGGCGCTCGGTGCGCTCGCCCCGATTCGGGCGGTCGTTGTTGTATGAGGGGCGTTCGGTGCGCTGTGCACGATCACCGTAGGAGGGTCGTTCGGTGCGCTCTCCGCGGTTCGGGCGGTCTCCGTACGAGGGACGCTCTCCCCGAGCCGGACGTTCGCTGCCCTGTCCATATGCCGGGCGCTCATTGCGCTGACCAGATGCCGGACGCTCGTTGCGGTCTGCGCGGTCGCCGTATGCCGGACGCTCGTTGCGGTCACCGGCCGAGCGGCCGGCGGCGCGCGATGCACGCTCGTCGGCGTTCCAACGCTGCTTCTTCGGCGCACCTTCGTCAGCGCGGAATCCGCGGTGACCAGGGCTCTTGCTGCCGGACTTCGGCGCACCCTTACGGGGCCCGCCGGTGGCGTAGCCGGGATCGAAATTCTTGGCCGCTCTACCGGCGGCGGGCTTCTTGCTCTTGGGCATAGACATATTCCTGGGTTGTATTGAGGTACATGGCAGAACAACGCCGCACAAGCGACGCAACCTGAGAACCCGGGCAGTCAATGGCCGGGACCGTTCACATACTGTGATTTTTCACCAGCAGAACTGCTGGGAAACCGGCCCACCTGACTTACAAACCCATCCGCGCACACGTGAAAACCGCGCGGTGTCAAGAGCCGACTTGTCTACGTTACCCGATGCCATGCACTTTGTCACGCGTCATCGTCCAAAACTTCGCACAATGCACGCACCGCATGCGCTCCGCGCTGGTCGGTCTCCGGAACGCCGGTGACGCTCAGATATCAGAGCGCACCGGCAGCTCGGGCTCTCGTGCTCCCGTCTCCGGGTGATTCAACTCGAAGGCCGGCCGTTCGGAACGGATCCGGGGAATCGAGGTGAAGTTGTGCCTCGGCGGCGGACAGGACGTCGCCCATTCCAAGGAGGCGCCGTATCCCCACGGGTCGTTCACCGTCACCTTCGGCGCCCTGCGAGCGGTGATGTACACGTTCAGGAAGAACGGGATCATCGATACGCCGAGGAGCATGGCCCCGAGCGTCGAGAGCTGGTTCATCCAGGTGAATCCGTCATCGGGCGAGTACGTGGCATAACGGCGTGGCATCCCGGACACGCCGAGCCAGTGCTGCACCAGGAACGTCGTGTGGAATCCGATGAACAATAGCCAGAAGTGCCACTTCCCGAGACTCTCATTAAGCATCTTTCCGGTCCACTTCGGCCACCAGAAGTAGAACCCGCTGAACATGGCAAACACCACGGTGCCGAACACGACGTAGTGGAAGTGCGCCACCACAAAATAGGTATCTGTCACATGGAAGTCCAGCGGCGGCGACGCCAGGATCACCCCGGTCAGGCCCCCGAAGGTGAAAGTGACGAGGAAGCCGAGCGCCCACAGCAGCGGGGTTTCGAACGTGATCGATCCCCGCCACATGGTGCCGATCCAGTTGAAGATCTTCACACCGGTCGGTACCGCGATCAGCATCGACATCAACGAAAAGAACGGCAGCAGCACGGAACCGGTGGCATACATGTGATGCGCCCAGACACTCACAGACAATGCAGCGATGGCGATGGTGGCGTAAATCAGCGTCTTGTAGCCGAAGATCGGTTTTCGGCTGAAGACCGGGAACACCTCTGAAACAATGCCGAAGAACGGCAAGGCGATGATGTAGACCTCCGGATGCCCGAAGAACCAGAACAGGTGTTGCCAGAGGATCGCTCCCCCGGTCGCTGCGTCGTAGATATGCGCGTTGAAAATTCGATCGGCGGCCGCGGCGAGCAGTGCAGCGGCGAGCACCGGGAACGCCATCAGCACGAGAACCGACGTGAGCAGCGCGTTCCACGTGAAGATCGGCATCCGGAACATGGTCATACCCGGTGCACGTAAAGTGATCACGGTTGTGATGATGTTGACCGCACCGAGAATCGTGCCGAATCCAGACAGCCCAAGGCCGACCATCCAGAGGTTGCCGCCGACCCCTGGAGAGAACGTGGTGCTGGCCAGCGGTTGATAGGCGAACCAGCCGAAGGATGCCGCGCCCTGCGGAGTCAGGAACCCGGCGACCGCGATCAGGCTGCCGAAGTTGAACAGCCAGTACGAGAAGGCGTTCAACCGCGGGAACGCCACGTCTGGCGCGCCGATCTGCAGCGGCATCAGCGCATTCGCGAACCCGAGAAAGAGTGGGGTGGCAAACATGAGGAGCATGATCGTGCCGTGCATCGTGAACAGCTGGTTGTACTGCTCCTTGGTCTGCACGATCTCGAGGCCGGGCTCGAAGAGTTGCGCACGGATAATCAGTGCCATCACCCCGCCGAGGCAGAAGTAGATGAACGACGTGATCAGGTACAGGTAGCCGATGACCTTGTGGTCGGTCGAGGTGACCCACTTGACCAGGATGTTGCCCTTACGCTGCGCATTCGGTGAGCCGAGCGGAGGAGCGGCGGGGGCCGGCGTCGGGGCCGGCGCTGTGGTGGTGCTCATGGGTTAGCGCCCCTCCTCGATCGTCGGGGCATTCGGAACGGGTGCGACGGGACCCGCCTGGGACGTTGCGGTCATGGCATCCCGCCGGTCTGGTTCGCAACGTCGCGCGGCGGATGGCTGGAGACCAGGGGTGTGTCGACGCCGATCGGGCCCGCTTTGGCCGCACCACCGGGGGAGCCGACCCCGGCAGCGCGTCCCGGCAGGGTCGCTTCAAAAAAGCGCGCGTTGTCCTCCGTGTACTCGGTCCATTCCGCTGGCACGTCATCCTGATAGAAGATCGCCTGAACCGGGCACACCGGCTCGCAAGCTCCGCAGTCGATGCATTCATCCGGCTGGATATAGAGCGTCCGGGCGCCCTCATAAATGCAGTCGACGGGACACTCGTCCACGCAGGCGCGGTCCATCACGTCAACACAGGGTTCCGCAATCACATACGTCATTGGTCTCCCTGGATGCGGTTTGGATGAACGTGCACGGCTTTAACTGCAGACTAGTCCTTTTAATTCACCGACAACAGGAGACTGACGGTACGAAGCCGTTCTGAAGCCGGATTCGCCAGTAAGGCAACCGCGAACTATCCTCAACTCAGCCATACAGTTTTCCCGAACACCACCCGGAGCACCCGTGATCCCTGGCACCCGTCGACAGGGGCGTCGCGTGCGGCCTGTCCGCGTCGCGGCCATCGCCTGCGCCGCCGCCCTGGCGATCATTGCGCCCATCCTCCTGTCCGGCTTCCACACGGGGCTCCGTTCGGTCACGCCAGACGAACCGGGCGCAGCCGAGAGCGAATTGGAGACCACCCAGATCGTTGGAATTCGCACGTTCACGCCACCGGCAGACATCCGTGTTGAAACGGATGCCGTCTACGGCACCAAAGAAGACGGCGCGATGCTGACGCTCGACATCTGCTCCCCGCCAGAGGCTCCCGCGTTGGCGGTCGATTCCGGCGCAGACGCCACGGTGTCGGTCACGGCGGCCGAAGCCGCAGTGGCAGTCGAAGACGTCCTTCGCCCTGCCGTCGTCTCGATCCACGGCGGCAGCTGGGCGCGCGGAGACAAGGGCAACAGCGACTGGCGCGGCGTCTGCGAGTGGTTCGCCAGCGAAGGATTTGTCGCCTTCTCTCTGAACTACCGATTGGTGCCGGACGCCATTTTCCCGGCAGCGATCGACGATGTCTCACTGGCCGTTGAATGGATCCGAGACCCCGAGAACGCAGCGCGTTTCGGAATCGACCCCGACCGGATCGGCGCGTTCGGCGGCTCGGCCGGAGGCAACCTGGCCGCGCTTCTCGGCGCACGTGGCAGCGGGTCGCTGACCGAAGGAGCACGTGTGGCCGCCGTCGCCGAGTTGTCAGGACCTGTCGACCTGGAGTTCGATTCCCTCATTGCGGGGCAGGCATCACCCGGGCTACGAAAGATCGTGCTCGACTACCTCGGCTGTGCGAGCTTCGACGACTGCGCACAGGCGCACGACGCCTCCCCGATCACCGCCCTCGACCCGACCGACCCGCCGGTGTTCATCGGCGCCTCGACGGAGGAGTTCATCCCGCTTGAACAGTCCTCCGGCTACGCCGCGGCACTCGCCGAGCTCGGAATCCCTCACGAGCTCCAGGCCGTACCGGGTGTGCTGCACTCGATCGGCATCCTCGACGAAGGCATGCGCGCACAGGTCGCCGCCTTCCTGCACGCTCATCTCGGCTAACCGGCACCAGCTCGCTGCCCACCTGCGGCTACAAATAGGAAGAACCGTCGCCGGAGTGCCGAACGGAGGACGGATCGCGCTCTCACGCACGACTTTTCCTCCTTTCAGCACACTCCTCAGCCGAGGAAGGCCGCAGACGCCGCCACGAACCGGGCTGAGTCGTCGACCCACGGAAAGTGACCTGCTCCCGGTTGGATGACGAGTTCAGCGTTGGGGAACAACTCGGCGAACTGCGCCACCACAGTGGGAACCGAGTTGAGGTCGACCTCTCCGGCGATCACCAGCACCGGAGAGGTGAACTCGGCGAGCGCTGAGCGGGTCGCGTCGGGGTCGAACGCGCCGTCGGCGGCGAAGACGGATGCGCCGTCGGGGTTGCGATGACCGTCCTGAGCCGAGTGGTGGGCCTTCGCCGCAGCATCCCATCGCCCATAGAAGAACGGGTCGACGGCTGCCCAGTCGGCATCGCCGCCGATGCCGGCCACGATTCTTTCGAGCGCCGCCGACGCCGCCGGGTACCAGGATTCGGTCGACCGCTGCTTGGCAAGCGCGAGCCGGTCCTCTCCGGTGACTGCGATTCCGACGGCCATGGTGCTTGGGGTGACCAGCACGAGCCTGCCGACCCGGTCGGGAAACCGGGCGGCATACAGCGTCGCCAGGTTCGCGCCCGCCGAGTGGGCGAGCAGGTCGATCGACTCAAGGCCGAGATGCAGGCGCAGCGCCTCGACATCGTCGACCAGCCGGTCGCAACGGTAGGAGCCGGCATCCGTCAGGTTCGCTGACTCGCCAGTGCCGCGGGTGTCGATCAGCACCAGCTGGCGGTGCTCTGACAGACCGCCGAGATCGCCGAGGTAGGCGGAGTCCTGGATCGGACCACCAGGTAGGCAGATCAGCGGGTTGCCGGATCCGTTGAGGTGGTACGCGAGCGTTGTTCCGTCAGGCGTGGTGAAAGTCGGCATGACGTCGATCATGCCACCACTCCGAACTCCCGCTCGTGTGCGCGACCCGGCACGAGCTGCCGTCGGTCAAGCGCGACCGCGGATGCGACGGGAGAGTTCCCGAGCGGTGCCGGCGATGCGCTCGGCGAGCGCTGCCCGGTCGGCGTCGGCCACGGTCTCGCGCGGGAAGGTGACCGCGATCCCCGCGGCAGGCCACCCGGCGTGGTCAAGCACAGCGACGGCGACGGATGCCATCCCGGCGGTGATCTCGCCGTCTTCGACCGCAAACCCGTCCAACCGCACCTGCTCCAGCAGCCGGCGCAGTTCGGCGTAGCTCGACGGTCCCTGCCCGTCACGGGACTCGAAGGCGGCAGCGTTCGGGTACAGCGCACGCAGCTGCGCTGCGGGCAGCGCGGCAAGCATCGCGCGCCCGCTGGCGGTGAGGTGACTCGGCAACCGCACCCCGACATCCGTCACCAGCGACGGCCGCCTGGGCGCGCGCTCCTCAACGAGGTAGATCACGTCACGCCCGTGCAGCACAGCGAGGTGTGCGCTCTCGCCGAGGCGGTCGACCAGCGCGGCGACGAGCGGCCGACCGAGGTTCGACAGGGGCTGCTGACGCGAGAACCCGGTGCTGAGCTCGAACGCGGCGACGCCGAGACCGTAGCGGCGCATCTCGGGGATGTGCACCACAAATCCGCGCTCGACCAGCACGGCGAGCAGGTGGTAGACGCTCGATCGCGGGAGGCCGAGTGCCGTGGCGATGGCGGATGCCGGGGCCGGCCCACGCTGAGACGCGAGGTGCGACAGGATGCGCAGAGTGTTGTCGGCCGCCGGCACCTTCGACTGTGACACGCGTACACTCCATCCCGCCGAGCATTCTCCGCTTCGTCTGCGATACCGGACAAGTCCGAGTCTACGGGCGCTACCGGTGCGCCGATGTTGGTTGAGGAAGTCCTGCGCGGCAGGAGAATCGCGGGTCCCCTTCGCGACCGCGATGCCAACAATCGGGGGGGCGCAACAATCGAGACAGCACGCGCCGCGACGGCGGCGAGCGCCTAGGTTGGGAGGGACACCGACATGCGCGGACTTCAGCGCTCACGACGACGGCGCCGGCGCAACACCCAGGAGACCACAATGGAAAAGACGTCCCTCACGGCATTGGCACGGCATGAACTGGAGATCGCGACCGGCCGGCCCAGCGGCCGCAGCGCCAAGACGGTCTACGGGGGCCATCAGCGAGTTTTGCGTCAGACCATTGTCGCCCTGCGCGCCGGCGAGAGTCTGGCCGAACACGACAATCCGGGCGAAGCAACCGTGCACGTGCTTCAGGGGAGAGTGCTTCTGTCTTCCGGGGATGACTCCTGGTCGGGCTGGATCGGCGATTTGCTGATCGTGCCACAGGCCGCGCACACGCTCGACGCGCTGGAAAACTCGGTGATCCTGCTGACGGTGGCGAAAACCCCCTGACGCAGCGCTTCCACGCGCAGCGCTTCGTCTGCGATACCGGACAGATCCGAGTCTCGGGGCGTTGCCGCCGCGTGCTGCGTGCGCTGCAATCGAGGTATGGTCTCTCCCGAATCGCTTCACCCCGCACACTCGTCCGCTGAGGACACCTCGGTTTCGCCAAGCTCAACCAGCGGAGCTGCCGGCGGGGGCTCAACAGACAAGACCCCCGAAACTGGCACCGTCACCGGCACCGGCACCGGCACCGGCACCGTGACCGTCGGCGCCGGCCCGGTCTCGTTCGCCGACGTCGTCGCGGTTGCCAGGCATGATGCCCGCATCGAGCTCGACACCGATGCCATCGCCGGGGTCGACGCGACGCGCGGCATCATCGACTCCCTCGCCAGCGACGTCGACCCGCACTACGGAATCTCCACCGGCTTCGGCGCCCTCGCCACCACCTTCATCACCGCCGACCGGCGCGCCCAACTGCAGGCCAGCCTGGTGCGATCGCACGCGGCCGGCAGCGGACAAGAGGTCGAGCGCGAGGTCGTGCGCGCCCTCATGCTGCTGCGACTCTCGACGCTGATGACCGGGCGCACCGGCATCCGTTCGCTCACCGCCCGCACCTACGCCGCGGTGCTGAACGCCGGCATCACGCCGGTCGTGCGCGAGTTCGGCTCGCTCGGCTGCTCCGGCGACCTGGCTCCCCTGGCGCATTGCGCGCTTGCCGTGATGGGAGAGGGCGAGGTGCGGGATGCCGCCGGCACATTCATGAACGCCGGTGACGCCCTCAAGGCGGCCGGCATCGAGCCCGTTGTGCTCGCCGAGAAGGAGGGGCTCGCCCTCATCAACGGAACAGACGGCATGCTCGGGATGCTGGTGCTCGCCCTTGACGACCTCGCCACCCTGCTGGTGACGGCCGACATCTCCGCTGCCATGAGCGTTGAGGCCCTGCTCGGCACCGACGCCGTGTTCGCCGCCGACCTTCAGGCGCTTCGGCCGCAGGCCGGCCAGGCAGATAGTGCGGCGAACCTGCGGGCGCTGCTCGACGGTTCCCCCATCGTCGCCAGCCATGCCGGCCCTGAAGACACCACCGTGCAGGACGCCTACTCCCTGCGCTGCTCACCGCAGGTGCACGGAGCCGCCAGGGACACCGCCACCCACGCCGCGCTCGTCGCCGGCCGCGAACTGGCCAGCGCCGTCGATAATCCGGTCGTCACCCCGGACGGCCGCGTCGAATCGAACGGCAACTTCCACGGCGCCCCGATCGCCTACGTGCT
This sequence comes from Glaciibacter superstes DSM 21135, assembly GCF_000421145.1. Taxonomy (GTDB): domain Bacteria; phylum Actinomycetota; class Actinomycetes; order Actinomycetales; family Microbacteriaceae; genus Cryobacterium; species Cryobacterium superstes. The sequence continues at coordinate 270,497 of NZ_ATWH01000001.1, forward strand.
CGACTTTCTCGCGATCGTGGCGGCGGATGTCGCCAGCATGAGCGAACGCCGCACCGATCGGCACCTCGACGTGGCCAGGAACAAGGGCCTCCCACCGTTCCTCGCCCACGAGGCCGGGGTCGATTCCGGCCTGATGATTGCGCAGTACACGGCCGCCGGAATCGTGTCAGAGCTGAAGCGTCTGGCCGTGCCGGCATCCGTCGATTCGATTCCCTCGTCTGCCATGCAGGAGGACCACGTGTCGATGGGGTGGTCCGCGGCACGAAAGCTACGACGTTCAATCGACGGTCTCGGCCGCGTGCTCGCCATCGAGATCATGACAGCGGCACGCTCACTCGATCTGCGGGCGCCCCTGATTCCCGGACAGGCAACCGGCGCCGTGCGCGACCTGGTGCGCACCGTTGCCGATGGACCTGGCCATGACCGTTTTCTCTCGCCAGAGATCGAGGCGATCGTCACGCTGGTCGCGACGGGCGCGGTGACGGATGCTGCGGCATCCGTCACCGGACCGCTTCACTGACGGGCAATGGGCCGCATGGCACCGGGCTGGGAGTGCCCTGTGCGCCTCTGTTCGAGTGCTTGTGCGCCCGATTGCCGCATGCCATACTGACCAAACGCTGACCCTGCTGAGCCGGCTATCCATAACCCGAAGATGGATTGCGTAAACAGTATGTTTTCAAAGCCGAAAATAGATCATTTAGTGCACCCTCGAGGTGAGAAGTCTCCGCGCAGAGTGGCGGCCCCGCTCTCGCTTGTGGTGGCGCTCGGACTCGTGTTCACGGGCGTTCCCTCCGCCGCCTTCGCTGACGAGGCGCCAGCGGACGGCACGTCGACCACTGACAACTCGACTCCCACCTCGGCTCCCACCGAGCCCCCTGCGGAAGCGACTGCCGACCCCCCTGCCGAGACTCCCCCCGCAGACGAACCGCCGCCGGCGGAGACCCCGGGGCCGACACCCACCGACCCACCGACCGAGCCGCCCGTCGAGCCGACCCCCACACCGACGCCGACCCCTACCGATCCACCGGTCGACCCCACCGAACCACCCGTCGAGCCCACAGTCCCACCGGCCGAACCGACGGAGCCACCCGTCGTCCCGACGGAGCCACCCGTCGTCGCACCTCCAGCGGATCCCGCCCCTGTCACCGCCCCTGCACCACGGGGGAGCACCACACCCACCACGAGGCCGGCGATCGTGCAGGAGGCCGCAGCCATCGCAGCGGCCAGGTCCACTCTCGCGGCGGCCAAGACGGCATGGGATGACGCCAAGCGCGCCAACGCGACCCTCCAGGAGCAATACAATTCCGCGGATGCCCGCGCTGATCACCTGCATTCGCTCGCCGCTGATGCCGTCGTCGAAGCCGACGCGTCCAAGCGCATCGTCGGCTCCCTGGCGCGCACCCTGGCACAACAGAGCAATGGCACCGCGACCGTCGATGCACTCTTCGATAATCAGGCAGCAGACGATCTCCTCTCCCAGCTCGGAACACTCGACCAGCTCTCGCAACTGACGGGTGACGTCGCCTCCGTACGGGACAAAGCCGACGCCGACCAAGCCCGAGCCGAGGCCCTCCTCGCCCAGGAGCAAGACGCCATCGCGGTCGTGAACGGCATTCCGCTTGAGCAGTCACGGGTCGAGATGGAGGCGGCAAAGGTCGTCTACGACGCGGCCGCCGATCGCCTGGCCGAATTGCAGGCGGCATCCGCTGCTGCGGAGTCGGTCACCCCGATCTCGAATCTCCTCAACGCCGACACCGGTCAGCTCAGCGATCAGGGCTGGGCGAATCCGGTGGCCGGGGGGTCGATCTCGGATGGATTCGGACCGAGGCCGAACCAGCCGATCGCCGGCGTCAATCCGTTCCACTATGCGACCGATATCGCCGCGCCGTGCGGGTCGGCCATCTACGCCGCCACCGGCGGCGTGGTCGAGGCTGCCGCCCCTAATGGGTCGTACGGCAACTGGGTGCTCATCGACCACGGTGCCGGTGTCGAAACCGGCTACGCGCACATCGCCGACGGCGCCACTCTCGTTTCGGTCGGTGATGCCGTCGCGGCAGGACAGGTCATCGCCGGCGTCGGCAGCACCGGGGCATCCACCGGCTGCCACCTGCACTTCGAGGTGCGAATCGACGGTACTCGCGTCGACGCCGAGCCGTTCATGGCCCAGCGCGGCGTAGTCCTCGGCGGCTAGCTCCATCCACCGTCGCCGCGAAACTGCCTACCACTCGCATCCTGTTTGTGTGGCTAACTCAGGAGATCCCGCGCCGAGGTCAGCGTGACCCGCGTAATCATGCAGTGTCCCCATCGCAGCGCACTGACTCTCCTGAGTTAGCCCCCGGGAGACGGCGGAACCACCTCACCGAGAGAACAGGCACAACGGGGAACGGATGCCGTGGCGCGGGCGAGGCGACAGCATCCGCGCGTCTTGGATACCAGACAGTAGGCGGGAGAAGCAGGTTGCCCACGCCCGCGGGGTGGTGTGCAATCGCAGTATGACTGAACCACGCACCGTTCGTGCCGCGCGCGGCAGCACCCTGACCGCGAAGAGCTGGCAGACCGAGGGGCCGCTGCGCATGCTCATGAACAACCTCGACCCCGAGGTCGCCGAGCACCCTGAGGAGCTCGTCGTCTACGGAGGAACGGGCAAGGCGGCCCGCAACTGGGAGGCCTACGACGCCATCGTGCGCACCCTCACCACCCTGGAGAAAGACGAGACCCTGCTGGTACAGTCGGGCAAACCGGTCGGTGTCTTCCGCACCCACGAGTGGGCGCCACGCGTGTTGATCGCCAACTCGAACCTCGTCGGAGACTGGGCAACCTGGCCGGAGTTCCGCCGACTTGAAGCGCTCGGGCTGACGATGTACGGGCAGATGACCGCCGGATCCTGGATCTACATCGGCACCCAGGGCATCCTTCAGGGCACCTACGAGACGTTCGCAGCCGTTGCCGCGAAACTCTCCGCCCGCAACGGTGCGCCAGAGGGGCAGATCGAGGCCACGCTGGCTGGAACGCTCACCTTGACCGGCGGCTGCGGCGGAATGGGCGGTGCCCAGCCGCTGGCTGTCACCCTCAACGAAGGCGTCGTGCTCATTGTCGACGTCGACCAGAGTCGCCTGCAGCGCCGCGTCGACAAGGGGTACCTCGACGAGCTGGCGACCGATGTCGATGACGCCGTCGAGCGCGTGCTGGCCGCAAAAACAGAGCGCCGCCCGCTCTCGGTGGGGCTGGTCGGGAACGCCGCCACGGTCTTCACCGACCTGCTCGGCCGCAAGGTGCCGATCGACATCGTCACCGACCAGACTTCAGCGCATGATCCCCTCGCCTACCTTCCTGAGGGCGTGACCGTCGACGAGTGGCGCGGCTTCGCGGCATCCGACCCCGCCGGCTTCACCGACCGCGCCCGAGCCTCGATGGCGAAGCAGGTCGAGGCCATGGTCGGCTTCCAGGACGCCGGCGCCGAAGTCTTCGACTACGGCAACTCCATCCGTGCCGAGGCCGAACTCGGCGGCTTCGACCGGGCATTCGCCTTCCCCGGCTTTGTGCCCGCCTACATCCGCCCCTTGTTCGCCGAGGGCAAGGGACCCTTCCGCTGGGCCGCCCTCTCCGGCGATCCGGCCGATATCGCGGCCACCGACAAAGCCATCGTCGAACTCTTCCCGAAAGATGAGCACCTGCGCCGCTGGATCACCGCCGCTGGCGAGAAGGTGCACTTCGAGGGGCTGCCGGCTCGCATCTGCTGGCTCGGCTACAAGGAGCGGCACCTCGCAGGGCTGAAGTTCAATGAAATGGTGGCCTCTGGCGAGATCAGCGCTCCGATCGTGATCGGCCGCGACCATCTCGACTCCGGCTCCGTCGCCTCCCCCTACCGGGAGACCGAGGCCATGGCAGACGGTTCAGATGCCATCGCAGACTGGCCGCTGCTGAACGCACTGCTGAACACCGCTTCCGGCGCGACCTGGGTGTCGATCCACCACGGCGGCGGTGTCGGCATCGGCCGGTCAATCCACGCCGGTCAGGTGATCGTTGCCGACGGCACCCCGCTCGCCGCCGAGAAGATCGAACGCGTGCTCACCAACGATCCCGGCACGGGCGTCATGCGCCACGTCGACGCCGGCTACGACCGCGCCGCGGAGGTGGCCCGCGAACGAGGCCTGCGCGTGCCGATGTGGGAAGGCACTGCGTCAGAAGGTATTGCGTCGGAAGGCGCAGCGTCAGAAGGTACTGCGACGGAAGGCACTGCGACGCTATGACTCGCGAGCTGCTGACGAACATCGGCCAGCTGGTCACCAACGCGAGTGCCGGCGACGCTGCCGCCGGCGACGCCGCGACCGGCATCGACCGGCTGGGCATCATCAGCGACGCGGCGGTGCTCATCGACGACGGACGTATCGCCTGGGTCGGCCAGGCAACAGATGCCCCTGCCGTATCACCCGCAGAGACCGTCACTGGCGCGCAGGGTCGCTGCGTGATTCCCGGCTTCGTCGACAGTCACAGCCACATCGTGTTCGGCGGCGACCGGGCGGCCGAGTTCGAAGCACGGATGTCTGGTCAGAAGTATTCCGCCGGCGGCATCCGTTCAACGGTTGCGGCCACGCGAACGGCTTCCGACGACGATCTGCGCGCCAGAACCAGTGGATTGCTCGCCGAGATGCTGGCACAGGGAACAACAACCGTGGAGATCAAGAGCGGCTACGGACTCACCGTTGCCGACGAAGCGCGCCTGGTTCGCCTCGCAGTCGAGGTCACCGAGGAGGTCACATTCCTCGGGGCGCATGTGATTCCGGCCGAGTTCGCCGACCGACCGGATGACTATGTCGACCTGGTCGTCGGCGAGATGCTGGACGCCTGCGCGCCAGAAGCGAAGTGGATCGACGTGTTCTGCGAGACGGGCGCCTTCACTGTGGAACAGAGTCGGCGCATACTTTCCGCCGGTGCCGCTCGCGGTCTCGGTGTGCGTGTGCACGCGAGCCAACTCGGCCCCGGCGACGGCGTGAGGCTGGCTGTGGAACTCGGCGCAGCATCCGTCGACCACTGCACGTTCCTGACCGACGAGGATGTCGCGGTGCTGGCAGGGTCGACGACCGTCGCAACGCTCCTGCCCGGCGTCGAATTCTCGACCAGGCAGCCGTATCCGGATGCGCGCCGCCTGCTCGACGCCGGCGTCACCGTGGCCATCGCCAGCGACTGCAACCCTGGCTCGTCGTTCACGTCGTCGATGCCGTTCTGCATCGCCGTCGCGGTGCGCGACATGGGCATGGCGCCTGCCGAGGCACTGTGGTCGGCGACCGCCGGAGGAGCCGCCGCCCTTCGGAGGGACGACATCGGGCGCATCGAGCCGGGCGCCAAGGCCGACCTCGTGCAACTCACCGCCGATTCGTACGTGCACCTCGCCTACCGCCCCGGCGTGCCGCTGGTAGAGCGAGTGTGGAAAAATGGTGTGCTCGCTCGTCGAGAGGACGAAATACGTTCTTAAGCCCGCGCGGGAAGAGCATATTCGGGCGTCTCGGCGACGGTCAGTGAAAGCTCGGTCGTGATAGCGCGGCGGCGATAGCTCGGTCGCGAACGTTCGCTCAGCGGGTGCCGTCTGGCCTCACGAGCACCCCGGCGGCAACCTCGAGCACACAGAGCGCGGCGAGTCGCACGGTGCGGCCGTCCGCCACGTCAGCCGTCGCGTCGACCTCGGCCAGGTCGACCGAACGCACTCGCGGGTCGGCGCCGGCAGCGCGCGCGGCCTGGCGCAGTTCCCAAGCCGAGATTCCGCCCGGAACCGAAGCGGGGCATCCGGGAGCCACCGAACGGTCGCAGACGTCGACGTCCAGGTCGACGTGGATCGGCCCGCCGGCCGAACCCGCAATCTCCAACGCCTCGGCGAACACATCGTCCATCGGCCTGCGGTGCAGCTCGTCGCGGTGCACGACGGTGATCCCATGGTCCAGGGCGCGCTCTGCATACTCGCGGGAATTGGCGAAGTCAGCGATCCCGATCTGCACGATGCGCCTGCCGTCAAGCCCGGCCTCGATCAGTCGTCGCACCGGGCTGCCGTTCGAAACGCCGTCGCGCAGGTCGTAGTGCGCGTCGAGCGTGATCAACCCAGCCGCCGGCATCCGCTCTCCCCAGGCGCCGAGCGCGACCGGTACCGTGAGCGAGTTGTCGCCTCCGAGGGCGACAACAACGCGCGAGCGAAGGGATGCCGCCGCCGACGCTTTTCGCGCTCGGGCCTCACCCTCCTCGCCGTCTGGCTCCGTCACGTCACCGAAGTCGGCGATGGTGAGATCGTCGATGGAACCGGGGCGATCGCGCACCCCGCGGTCGGCCATGATGCCGCCGGAATACCGCCGAAGGGCGGCTCGAATGGCGGCGGGCGTCTCGCCCGCGCCGGTCGTCGAGATGGAGGTGCGCCAGGTCGGCACCCCGAGCAGTGCGAGGTCGAGCCGTATGTCGTCTGGCAGCGAATCGGCCGTCCGCCAGCCGCCCATCCTTGGCCAGAGCGGGTCATGGGGCAGCGTCGCGTCGGTCACGAGACCGACAGTATCAACCCCGCGCTCCCCAACCTCGCGTTCGCCGGGTTTCCTGTCTCGCATCCCGGACCCTGGCACTGTGAGGGGTCAACTTTCCGTATGACTTTGCCCGCCGCGGGACTAGCAAAAGCTGGCACCTCACGTGGCCTCGGACTACTGGCGGCGGTCGAAGCGCGCGGCACCGCTGGCATCTGCGGCGAGACGGATGCGCTCGGCGTGGTCTCCGGGCAGTTCTGGCAGGGCGTCAAGACGGAACCAGGCGGCATCCGTGTTCTCATCATCGGCGGGATAGGGCTCGCCGCTGATCCAGCGGCAGCGAAAGACGAGGTCGAGGTACTGGGCCTGGTCGCCATTGAGGTAGGCCAGCGACGGGATGACGTGCACCCAGGCGAGGCGCTCAACCTCGGCGTTAACGCCGGCCTCCTCCAGGACTTCGCGGGCAGCGGCATCCGCCGGCTCCTCGCCCGGGTCGATGATGCCGGTGACCGGCGTCCAGGTGCCGTAGTCTGCGCGGCGCACGAGGAGTACCTCCTCGCCCCGGAACACGACCGCGGTCACGCCGCTCAGCCAGAGCGGTGCGTGCCCGATCTTCTTGCGCAGTTCCAGGACGAAGTCGGGGGTGGCCATCAGCCGGCCCTAGGCTCGGGAGCGCCGACCGCGACTGCGCGCTTCTCGCGCCGGCCGGCGCGACGCTCGCGCGCACCCTCGACCAGGTAGTACAGCACCGGCAGCACGACCAGCGTCAGCACGGTCGACGAGACCAGCCCGCCGATCACCACCAGTGCGAGCGGCTGCGAGATGAACCCGCCGTGACCTGTCAGTCCCACCGCCATCGGCAGCAGCGCGAAAATCGTGGCAAGCGCCGTCATCAGGATCGGCCGCAACCTGCGCGATGCGCCGTGCACCAGCGCCTCACCCACACTCATTCCCCGCCGTCGATACTGGTTCACCAGGTCGACCAGAACGATCGCGTTGGTGACCACGATTCCGATCAGCATCAGCACGCCGATCAGCGAGGCCACGCCGAGCGGGATGCCGGTGATCACCTGCAGGGCGATCGCCCCGGTCGCCGCGAACGGCACGGACACCAGCAGCAGCAGCGGCTGCAGCAGCGAGCGGAACGTCGCCACCATGACGATGTAGACGATCAGGATCGCAATGAGCATTGCGATGCCGAGCTGCTGGAAGGCGTCGGTCTGGTCGGCCGTGACGCCGCCGAGCGACGCCGTCGCACCAGCAGGCAGGTCGGTCTCGGCGAGCGCCGCGGACATTTCGGCACTGGCCGTGCCGAGGTCGTCACCGTTCGGCGTTGCCGACACGGTCGAGGTGCGCAGCCCCTTCATGGTGGTGATGGTCGACGGTCCGTCGACCTGCTCTACCGTCGCCAGCGTGTCGAGCGCGACCGGCCCGGCAGCGCTCGGCACGTGCAGCGCGGCCAGTTCAGCGATCGTCGCAGGAGGCGCAGCATCCTGCAGGTAGACCGACAGGTTCGCGTCCTCGATGACGATCTTTCCGATCGCACTCGGCTGCATCGCCTGTGAAACCAGCGAACCGAGGGCGAGTTCGCTGAGCCCTGCCTCCGCCGCGGCGTCACGGTTGATCGTCACCGCTATGTACGGGCGGGATGCCGCCAGGTTGCTGGTGCTCTCGGTGATGGAATCGAGCGTCTGCACCTTGGCGAGCACCGCATCCGTCGCCGTCGTCAGGTCTTCGCTCGACGCCGCCGTGATGTCGACCTCGATGTCGCTCGACGCGCCGAACCCGCTGGCCGCTGACACCGAGATCTCGCCGGCGTCGTCGATGTCGGCCAGCTCCTCGCGGGCGACCTCCTGCACCTTGTCGGGGTCGGCGTCATCGCTGGTCGTGACGGAGTAGGTCACGGTGCTCGACGACGGAGCGCCGCCCGTGAACGCCGCGGCCATGCCGCCGCCGCCACCGATCGACACCTGAACGACATCGACGCCGTCGATGGCCCTGATCGCGTCTTCCACGGCGCCAGACGCGTCGTCCTGCGCCGCAAGGCTGGTGCCGACGGGCAGCGTCTGGGTCGCCTGGAATGTGTCCTGGCCGGTGGACCCGAGGAAGTTGACCTTCATGAACGGCACCAGCGCCACGGTTCCGACCAGCACCAACACCGACAGCAACAGGGTCGCGACGGCGTGCTTCAGGGTCCAGCGGATGACCGGCAGATACCCCTTCTGCAGCCGGCTCGGATGCTCGAGCTCGTCGAGTTGGACTGCGACGGATGCCGCGTGCCTGGTGCGCCTGGACGTTACTTCGCCTGCCTGGCCGGCCTCGGCATCCGTTGCCGCCTGCGACTCGGTCGAGCTGGTTACCGCGGCATCGGCTCCTGCGGTGTTGGTTTCGACAGGCTCGCGAACATCGGCGGCCGCCTCGAGCGCGGCAGTGTGCGCAGCGGGCTTCGGCGTGCGCAGGAACCAGTACGCCAGCACGGGCACGATGGTGAGGGAGACCAGCAGCGAGGCAAGCAGCGCGATCGTCACGGTGAGGGCGAACGGCCGGAACAGTTCGCCGGTGGAACCGCCGACGAAGGAGATCGGCAAGAACACTGTGACGGTCGTGATTGTCGAGGCGGTGATCGCCCCGGCCACCTCGCGCACAGCGGCGACGATGGTCTCGGAACGATCGCGTCCGGCGATGAGATGGCGTTTGATGTTCTCGATGACGACGATCGAGTCGTCGACCACGCGCCCGATCGCGATCGTGAGCGCGCCGAGGGTGAGGATATTCAGCGAGTAGCCGACGGCCTGCAGGCCGATGAAGGTGATCAGCACCGACGTCGGGATCGAGATCGCGGTCACCAGGGTGGCGCGAACAGAGAGCAGGAAGACCAGGATCACCAGCACGGCGAAGATGAGACCGAGGAGGCCTTCCTGGGTGAGCGCGTCGATGGACTGCTGGATGAACGGCGCCTGGTCGAACACGATCGTGAAGGTGGCCCCGTCGACGGCCGCCTCGAAGTCGGGCAGCAGGGCGCGGACGGCTTTCGACACGTCGACCGTATTCGCGGCCGGGACCTTGGTGACCGAGATGGTGAGCGCAGGCTCGCCGTTCACGCGCGAAATGCTGGTGACGGGGTTCTCGGCGAGGGCGATGGTGGCGACGTCGCCGATGGTGGTGACGGATGCGCCAGGCACGCGCGAGACCAGAGGGAGTGCGGCGATGTCTTCCGCAGACCCGAGCTTGGAGCCAGCCTGCACGGAGAGGGTCTTGTCACCTTCGGTGAGTGAGCCGGCCGGGATCAGTGACCCGTTCTGCTGCAGGGCGTCGCGGATGGACTGGCTGCTGAGCCCGGCGAGGGCGAGGGCGGCGTCATCCGGGGTGATGGTCACGCGCTGGCCGATGTCTCCGACCAGCGCGGCATCGCGCACCCCTTCGACGTCGCGGATGTCGCCGAGCACGTTGCGCTTCAGTTCATCAGCGAGGGTGGCGGTGTCTCCGCCGGCGACCGCGATCGACAGCACAGGGAAGTCGTCAATGCTGCCGCTGATGACCTGGGGGTCGATGTCTTCTGGAAGCGTCGATTTAATGCGGTTGATGGACTGGCTGATTTTCGACTCGGCCTTGGCGAGGTCGGTGCCGTAGGTGAAGGTCGCGTTGATCAGCGACGAGTTTGTACTGCTCGTTGTCGAGGTTGATTCGAGGCCTTCAACGCCCTGAATGGCGGTTTCGATCGGCGTCGAGACGTCGTCATTGACCACCTCTGGTGACGCGCCGGGGTAGCTGGTCGAGATCAGCAGCTGCGGCAGTTGCAGCGACGGAATCAGCTCCTGCTTCAGGCTGGTCAGGGCCAGGCTGCCGAAGACGGCGGCGACAATGGTGAAGAGCGCGATCAGCGCCCTGTTCTTCATACTCAGGACGGAGAGAAAGTGCACCGGCATAGTATCCCACCGGCTGATGAACGGATGCTGTACTCCGGTTCAACCTGCGCAATGCGCGACGCGACATAGAGTCGCAGTGTTGTCGCGTCGCTGCTAACGTGACCTCTCATGGTGGGAAACGACTGGATCGAGCATCGACGCGGCGACGGCGAGCTCGTTGGCTGGATGATTCCCCGCGGCGAAGACTTCGTGGTGGTTGACCTCCTCGGTCGTGAACGGAGCAACGCGGTCGACTGGCTCACCGCCGAGGAGACGCTCGAGGATCTCGGCATCGGATACCTGGCGGACCTGTACATGCTCGCGCTCGAGGACGGCCGCGATCTCAGGGTGCGCATCGCCGAGGTGAGCCCCGACATCATCAGGGTCAAGAAGGATGATTTCGGTGCGGTGGCGTACCGCAGCTGTACTACTCGCTCGGCTTCCCAGCCCCGGCGACGCTGCGCCCGCTCCGCCCAGGGGAGGGTGCAGAAATCTCGCCGGATTTCTGAGGCTGAATCAGCAGCACCCACCTGGGTCACGCCACGGGCAGAATACATCGCGGTCGCACAACTGCAGGCCGATGCGTTCGTGACCGGCGAGGTGGATCTTGCGCACGCGGTCAACGGCATGGTCACGCTGGCGCCGTTCGAAGCCCTCGCCCAGCCGAACTGGTCACAACATCAGAAGCCAGTGCGAACTGGGGGCAGATGATGGCGAGACATCGGTTGCCGTTGCGTCAGCTGTCGTCAGTGGGCAGCGCACCTTTCAAGCGATGATCGGGACGTCAAGTGGTTAGAGTCCCAGTACGCGGCGGAGCCCGCGGTCGACCTCGTCCAGCAGGCTCTCGGGGACCTGACCGCTGTAGTCAACGAGATCAGGCTTGTTGAGCGTTGCGACAGCGGTCACATTGACAACGGAGTCGCGAGGCAGCCCTGTGGACGATGACGGCAGGAATACGTTGCCGGGCATCGTTGCGAGCGCCGTGCTGGAAGTGATAACGGCGACCAGTACGGTTTCGAGCCGACTCGAGTTGTACGCGTCCGACTGGATCACCAGGACTGGGCGGCGCTTCGCGGGGCGGCTGCCGACGACTGGGCCCAACTCGGCCCAGTACACTCCGCCGCGCTCCGTCACCATTCGTCTGGGGCATCGAGCAGGAGCCGATGTCCGGCCTCGACGGCAGCGAGACTCGCTACATCAACCGCGCCAATCCTGTCCAGTGCAGCATCAATTTGCTGCGTCACGGATTCAGCGTCCAGCTCTTCCAAATAGCGCTGTGCCGCACGCGCAAAGAACTCTGATCGGCTCATTCCCAGATCTCTCGCACGACGCGACGCACGGTCGAAGGTCTCGTCCGGGAGCGAGATCGCAGTTTTCATACACCCAGTATAACTCGGTATAACCACGCCAACAAGAGGAACAGCGCTGAGCAAACCGCACCCCATCCACAGACAGGCAGCACCCGACACTTAGGGTGCTGCCTGTCTGCTTTACTAGGCGCTGCTTCCGTTAGGAGCGGGAGGCGCGGCGGCGGAAGAGCACGATGCCCGCGCCGGCCATGAGCAGGGCGAGTGCCCCACCGAGCCACACGCCGAATCCGTCGACTCCGGTGGATGCCAGGTTCGCGCCGGGCTTCGTTCCAGCGGGGTCCGATCCGTTGCCCTGGCCGTCACCCGCACCGCCGCCGGGCGCCGCCGCCGTGACCGTGACCGCTGCCTCGGCGCTCACGCCTTCCGCGCCGGTCACGACGACGGTGTGAGCACCGGGCGTGACGGATGCCGGAACCGCGAACGTTCCGGAGAACGCGCCGACTGCATCCGTCGTCGCTGTTCCGAGCTGAACCGGATCGGAGTTCAACACGATCATGATGTCGCCAGCCGGGAATCCGGCCCCGGAAACCTCGAGGTTTCCGCCCTGCACGACCTGGCCTGCACCCAGCGTCACCGTTGCGACCGGCGCAGGCTCGTCTGCGCCGAAGATGTCACTCGCCTGGCCGAGATTCAGGAAGACGGTCTCGCCCGTGGCATCTTTCAGACCGTCGTTATCTGTCACTGCATACACCGAACCGTTGGCACCGATGGTGAGGCCCTCGAGCTTCTCCTGGGTCCAGCCGTTCACGGCCTGCATGTCGGGCAGCACGTCGTAGGCCAGGGTCTTCGGCAGCACCTGGAGTGCGTCGGCACCTGCAGCGTCGGCCGGAATCTCGACCGTGTAGATTCGCTTGTTCGCCGCGGCCGGGCCGTTCAGCTTGTCGCGCTCGATCACCGCGAGGGTGTCGGAGTCGACGGCAACGATTTCGGACAGGCCGACCCAGTCTCCGTCAGCCTCTGTGGCGTCAAGTTCGTAGCCGAACCATGACCAGGCCTGCGTCGTCACGTCGTATCGGCCGAGCCTGGTGATGTTGTCACCGTCGACCGTCGCACCGACATCCGCCGGGTCTGCCCAGAGCGGACGCTGCAGGGCGACCCACACTTGCTCTGCACCGGACTTGTCTGTGATCGCCGTCACACCCTCGTAGCCCCACTTCGCGATGTGATCGCTGATGTCAGCAGGAAGTGACACGGTTTCAACGACGGCACCGGCGGCATCCGTGCGGTGCAGCTGGTTCTCTGCACCGGTCGCGCCCTCTGAAGCGAGCCAGAAGCCCCCCTGCGGCCGGGCGAAGAGGCCTTCAACGTCGAATTCTGCCGGCTTGGCATCAGCAGTGACGACGAGACTGTCGGTAATGCGCGCCGGGGCGCCGGTCACGGCACCACTGACATCAACGGTGAAGATCGTGCTCGGCTTCAGCGCGGAGTCGCTGGCCGTGTAGAGGTGGTCGGAGTCGCCCGGAACCGCGCTCAACGCGCCGAGCGCAGACCAGCCGATCGGCAGTCCGCCATCGGTCGCAGCGGCCGTGTCGGACACGATGCTGGGCTGGCCGGGTACCGCGTCGCCGAGTTCGAAGAGGGCGACGGATGCGCGCACGCCATTTTCAGCTTCGTCCGTCTCGCTCGACACGGCGAGCAGCCCGCGGGCCGGAATCGGCAGCAGGCCCTCCGGTCCGTTGGTGGCGAACATCAGCTGCTCGAAGACCGGCGCCGTCGGGTCGCTCAGGTCGTAGGCCGCGACGAAGTTGCTGCGCTCAGAGGCCACGAAGGCGTAGGTGGTGCCGTCGTACTCGGCGACGGCGAGGCCCTCAGGCTCCGAGCCCTTCTTGCCTGCGCGGTCGTCGTTGTAGAGCCCGTGGGCGACGGCGAGGTGTTCGAAGCTGTTGCCGGCGTCCCAGGAGACATCACCGGTGGTCGCGTCGAAGATGGTCCATCCGCGGCTGCCGCCCTTCCAGTCGCCTTCGTTGGCGGTCGCGACGTGGGTGCCGTCGACCCAGACGATCGAATCGGGTTCGCGCGGAACATCCGTTATCGACCCGGTCAGGTCGATGCGCTTGTCCTTCTTGACGTCGATGCCGTCGACGCTGACTGTGCCGGCCGAGAAGACGCGGGTGAGCTCGCGGGTGGCAAGGTCGATGATCGCGATGCCGTTGTTCTCCTGAAGTGTGAGAGCGAGCTCGTTGTCGGCGTTGATGGCGACGTATTCGGGCTCAGGGTCGGTCGGCGAATCGAGTCCGGCGTCGACGAGCGCCGGGAGGGCGTCACCGTTCTCCTGCACCAGGTCGACCGGTGTGGCTACCCAGCTGTTGGGGTCCGTGTTGAGGTCGATGACCTGCACAAAACCGGCGGGCGGCTGCGGGAGGTCGCCCTCCTCGCCTCCCGTGGGCGTGAACTCCTCGTCGCGCTGGTTCTCGATGGCGATGGCGGCGTAGGCCTGGTCTGCGCTGATGGCGATCGAGTCTGGCTGGCCGCCGAGGTCGATGCTGGCGATCCGTTCGCGGTCGCTGACGCGCACTACGTCGAGGCGGCCCTTCGGGTTCACGAAGTCGCCGCCGCTCTCGTCAACGACGACGAGCACGTAGTCGCCGTATACCGCGACAGAGGTTGGCTGGTCGTCTGCGTGACCGAGTTCGGCCAGCGAGAGGGTTCCGGCGCCGAGCGGGGCCGATGGGTCCGAGATATCGAGGAATCCGATTCGCTTGCCCAGGGCGTCCGTGTAAATCATGGTGTTGCCGTCTGCGGTGACCGCAGAGATCTCAGCGACGGTCGGCTCGGCGGGGTCGACGCCCGCCGGCACGTTCTGGAATACCGGGTAGGTCGCGGTGCGGTGGAAGGCCTGGCCCGCTTCGTCCGCCTGCGCTGGCACGGATGCCGTCGGCCCCGTTGCGAGCACACCGGCGGCGAGCGCCGCCCCGACTAGAAGCGCGGAACCGCGCGCCACCCTGGAAATCCGCATGACTGTCCCATTTCGATCGTCGACTGTGAACCGTGCAGGCTCACAGTGCCCGGCGGCGGGAACGGTGCGGTGTCGACTCGGTGGCCACTCGGTAGCCGGGAGATGGACGATTCCTGAACGCGGCGGCCGGCGGCGGCTGCCGTTGGGCGGCCGAACTCAGGCCGCGGCCGGCACGCGCGCGCGACTACGATCGCGGATGAGGAATCCGAAGGCCAGTGCGACGAAGAACATCAGCACGCCGTATACCGCTGCCGGCAGCGACATTTCGACGCTGCCAAGAACCGTCTGCGCAATCACGATCGCCAGGGTTGCGTTGTGAATTCCGATTTCGAATGAACTGGCGACCGACTGCGCCCGGCCGACCCGCAGCATCCGTGGCACCAGAAAACCGATGCCCAGGCTGATCAGGCAGAACAGCACGGTGATTGCGGCCAGGCTCGCAACGTTCTCGACGAGGATGTCGATGTTGGCGACCACGGCACCCGCAATGACGACAATCAATATGACGACGGATGCGATGCGCACCGGTTTGTCCATCGCATCCGCGAATTGCGGTCGCCAACGCCGCACCAGCATCCCGAGTGCAACGGGGAGCAGTACGATCGCGAAGACTTCGAGCACCTTGCCCAGTTGCAGGCCGACGGTGTCATTGCCGGGCAGGAAGAAGGCGATCGAGAGGTTGACGATGATCGGGAGGGTGACGACGGCGATCACCGAGTTGATGGCGGTGAGACTGATGTTGAGGGCGACGTCGCCCCGGAACAGGTGACTGTAGAGGTTCGCCGTTGTGCCGCCTGGCGATGCTGCGAGCAGCATCATGCCGACCGCCAGTACCGGCGGGAGGGCGAAGGCCACGACCAGGCCGAAGCAGACCAGAGGAAGGACGATGAGCTGGCAGACCAGCACGATCATCACGGCCCTCGGGTGTTTGCCGACCCGTGCGAAATCGCTGACGGTGAGGGTAAGGCCGAGGCCGAACATGATGAGTCCGAGGGCGACGGGGAGCCCGATGGTCGTCAACGCTGATGCCATGTGCTCACTGTGCCCGAGAACCGGGCCAAGCACAATGCCGCGTTCTCGAGATCGACGGACATTGTGGTGCCGATACCACGTTGCGACGGGTCAGTGGCCGATGAGAGGCAGAATCTCCGTCGATTTCAGTGGGGGTGTCGCGCCGGGGCCGCCCCGCGTAGGCTCGGCAGAAAGCAGTACCGGTCCATCAACGAGGAGGAACCATGTCTGTTGCACGCGTCACCACACTGAGTGTTCGTTCGGAAACATCGTTCGAGGATGCCGTCGCCCAAGGCATCGCCCGAGCGAACAAAACTCTGCGGGGGGTCTCCGGCGCCTGGGTCAAGGAGCAGAAGGTCGAAGTCGTCGGTGGTGCCATCACGGCCTGGAGCGTAACGCTCGAAGTGACGTTCGTTCTCGACGACTGAGCGAAAAGAGGAGGAATCTCTCCTCTTGCGCCCTGAGGAGGATGAATCCGCCGTCTGCGGTCGACTTCTCCTCCGTTCGCGCAAGCCGGCTCAGACGACGTCGGCCAGATAGCCGGTGTCTGCCAACGGATGCCGTAGCAGCGAACCCCAAGCAAGCGCCAATGCGTCGACGGCGCGCTCGGTCTCTTCGGCCGGGTAGCAGAACGGCAGACGCAGGAAGCGTTCGAATGCGCCGTCGATTCCGAATCGCGGCCCGGCCGGAATCAACAGGCCGTGGTTGCGCGCGGCCAGCGCCAGTTGCGAACTGACCGGCTGGCCGAGGTTCACCCAGGTGGTGATTCCGCCGTCGACGTGCGGCACCCTCCACTCGGGGAAACGCTCGGCCAGCGCGACTTCGAGATGGTCACGGTTGGTGCGCAGCTGGGCGTTCCGCTGCGCGATGATCGCCGGCATGTCGGCAAGGAGTCTGGTCACCATTAGCTGCTCGAGAATCGGCGTGCCCAGGTCGTTCGCCGATCTGGCGGCGACGAGCTTGCGAATCAACGGTCGCTCCGCCCGGATCCAGCCGACGCGGAGTCCGCCCCACACGGTCTTGCCGACCGAACCGATCGACACCGTTGTTCCCGGCATAGCGGGGTCCGCATATGCGGCGAACGGCAGGAACTCGCCCGCCCTGTCGATGTTGAACTCGCCGATGGTCTCGTCGATGAGCAGAACGGTCCCTTGCCGCCCCGCAGCGGCGAGCACCCGTTCGCGCTGGTCGACGGGCATGGTCTGGCCGGTCGGATTGTGGAAGTCGGGCATCAGATATCCGAGCACCGGATTGCTGCGCTGCAGCGTCTGCAGGAGCGCCGTTTCGTCCCAGCCGCCCTCTTCGCCAGCACTCGCATCGGGCGCGGAAACACTCACGGACACCAACCGGGCTCCCCCGGAGCGGAGCGCTTCGTACGCGTGCGGGTATGTCGGCATTTCGATCAGCGCCCGGTCGCCGCGACCCAGCATCACCCGTGCGAGCAGGGCGATGGCGTGCTGAGCGCCGATCGTGACCATGATCTGCTCCGGATCCGTCGCCAGCCCCCTGCTGCGGTAGCGGTCAGCGATGGCGGCACGCAGTTCGGGGATGCCAACGGGATCGAACCCGGACTCGCCCAGGTGCCGTGGCAGGTCTCTGGCGGCCAGCTCCGCGACATCCGCCAACCCCGTCAGCGCTGGCAACGTCGCCTTGCTGAAATCGAGCATGCCGCGGCCGCCGACCGCGGTCAGTGTCGTTGCGCCTCCAGGTATGCGGGTCATGCTGCCAGAGCCGCGCACACTGATCAGGAAGCCGGCGTCACGGAGTTGCCGGTAGGCGGCGGCGACCGTGGTGCGGCTCAGCCCCAGACGGGTGCTGAAGTCGCGCTCTGCCGGCAGGCGACTATCGGTCGGGATGCGACCGTCAAGGATCAGGAGACGGATGCGGTCGGCCAACGCCGCGTATGCGCTGGAACCGCTTCGCCACTCTCCGAGCAGGGATTCGAGTGCGCGAGCACTGACCTGATGGGCTGACATGAGGCCACTATAGACAGATTGGCCTCTTGATAACAGGGTTCAGTTGTAATTGGATTGATTTTCATGACGCGTCGCATTACGCAACTCCTGATTGGCCTGTTCCTGTACGGAATCGGGATTGCGCTGATTGTGCGCGCGGAGATCGGCGTTGCGCCGTGGGATGTGCTGACGCAGGGCATCGACAATCACACCGGACTCGGCTTCGGATTGATCACGGTGCTGGTGAGCGGAGTCGTGCTGTTGTTCTGGATTCCGATCAGGCAGAAGCCGGGTGTGGGCACCGTGCTGAATGCGTTTCTGGTGGGGCCGAGCGCGGATGTCGGGCTGTGGCTGATACCGGAGGGCCTCGACCTGTGGCTCCGCATCATCCTGTTCGCGGCGGGTTTATTGATACTCGCGATTGCGACCGGCCTCTATATCGGGGCGCATTTCGGGCCGGGGCCGCGTGATGGCCTGATGACCGGGCTGCACAAGACGACCGGGCAGAAGATCTGGGTGGTGCGCACGGCGATCGAGGTCGTAGTGCTGGCGATCGGCTGGGCGCTCGGCGGCAACGTGGGCATCGGTACGGTGCTGTTCGCCGTGCTGGTGGGGCCGCTCTGCAACTGGACGATGCCGCTGTTCGCGATCAAGCGCCCTGCGTTCCCGATTGAGCCGTCCTCCCCGGTCGAACTCGCGCGAGAGGCGAAGCTGGAGGGTTCTGCAGCCCCCTCCGCTCCGATCATCGACTCACCGGCGAACTAGCCGTTCGCTACCGGTTGCGGTCGGCGTAGGCCTTCATCGCGTCGCGCACGAACTCGGCGCCGAATGGGCCACCATAGTTCGCAGCGAAGCGGTCGTCGGCCACGTACATCTCGCCGAGTCCGACGAAGTACTCCTTCGTCGGACCATGCGCTCCACCCTCCGGTGTACCCGGGATGCCGCGCAGCCAGTCGAAACGCCGCTGCGCAAGCGCCTGTGCCTCGTCGCCGTCTGGAGCAATGCCGCTTTGTGCAGCCTCGATCCAGTCGGTGCCGAGCTGCTTCTGCGTCTCGAGCCAAGCGGACTTCTCCTCCGCTGACATACCGCGCCACCAGGCATCGCTCTTCGCGTACGCGTCCTTGCCCCAACGCTCCTCGACCTCCTCCTTGTATTGGGTGTGGTCGAATCCGTCGAACATGTTCTCTGCCATCAGTTGTTCACCTCCTTCCATCGTCACAATCGTGTTCTCGACCGACTGGATCTGCCGGCCGAGCCGTTCCTGCTCCTGCTTCAGCCAGTTGAGATGACTGAGCAGCGCACGCCCTTCGTCTGCCTCGTGCTCGAGAACCTCGCCGATGGCGGGAAGCCCGAGCCCGAGTTCACGAAGCATCAGGATGCGCTGGAGGCGCACCAGCGCCCGCTCGTCGTAATAGCGGTAACCGTTGCTGCCGATCCGGCTGGGCTTCAGCAGGCCACGCTCGCCATAGTGGCGAAGCGTGCGACTGGTCGTGTTGGCCAGCCGCGCAATGTCCTGGATGGACCAGTCCATTAGGGCTCCTCTCGGCATCCGTTTGCGTGTGAATTACACGCTAGAGGTTGACGCTTCGTCAATGTCAAGCGCCATCCCGAACTTTCTACTTGCGCGAGGCACAAACGCGATATATCGTGTGTGCAGGCAGAACGCGATATATCTCGAAAACTCGACTTCCGCATCCGTTCACCGGATGCCAGGCACAAGGAGAAAGCACATGTCACACGAAAAGTGGCTGGTCACCCCCGGCCAGACCAAGGTCATCGACGTCGAGCTCGTGCGCCGGCTGAAGGTCGGCCTGATCGCCGGCAAGGTCGACGTGATTGGCCACGACGAACCAGGCGCCCGCGTCGAGGTGCACAGCGTGCACGGCAAAGACCTGCTGATCTCCATGGACGGCGACACCCTCGAGATCGACCACCCGCAACTGCGCTGGGACAACTTCATCGAGGTCTTCTCCTCGTTCCGCGGCAACGCGCGGGCCGACGTCAGCATCATGGTGCCGCGCGACGTGGCGATGAAATTCGGCGTCGTCTCAGCCGACGCACTCGTCTCCGGACTCACCAACGACGCCAAGCTGAGCACGGTGTCCGGCGACGTTGTCGTCGACGGCATCACCGGCGACCTCGACCTGAACGGCGTCAACGGCGAGTTCTCCATTCGCAACCACACCGGCGAGATCAACGCCCACACCGTCTCCGGAGACATCACCGCCAGCGGCACAATCCGTCGATTCAGCGTCGACGGCGTCGCGGGAAACATCTTCCTCGACATCCAGGGCGTCCCCGACCGCATCAACACCAACAGCGTCAGCGGCAACGTGACGGTGCGGCTCGCACCCGACGTCGCCATCCGCTACCGCATGAACACGGTCTCCGGCACCCTCCAGCTCGACGACCACACCGAGCGCGGCACGCTCGGCAAAGGCTACGACGGCAGCACCGGAGAACTCAGCGGCGCCTGGCTTGAACTCACGGCCCGCTCGGTGTCTGGCGACATCTCGGTGGTGCGACGCGCGAATGAGACGACGGATGCCGCGGCCGGCGCGCCCTCCGCCGGCGCAGCATCCGCAGACGCATCCGCCGGCACTTCTTCGGCCAGCACAGGCGAGGCCAACACGGGCGAGGCCTCAGAATGACGCCCCCGGTCTTTTCCCACGGAAGCCTTCGTCTCTATCTGCTGAGTCTGCTCGCCGAGCAGCCGCGGCACGGTTACGAGCTGATCCAGGCACTCAGCGAACGCTTCGGAGGAACATACAGCCCCAGCGCCGGCACGATCTACCCGCGTCTGGCGAAGCTGGAAGACGAGGGTCTCGTCACCAAGGTTGCCGACGGCCGCAAGACCGTCTATGAAATCACGGCCGCCGGACGCGCGGAACTCGAGGCCCGCCGCGCCGAGCTCGACGACATCGAGAGTGAGGTGACCGACTCGGTCAGGCGCCTGGCCGACGAGGTACGCTCTGGCGTGAATGCGGCTATGAAGAGCCTCAGGGCCGACCTGGCCTCAGCGGCGCGGCAGGCAAAGTCGGAGTCGAAGCGGGGATCCACGTCACAGGACGCCGGGCCGAACCTGCACGCCGAGTCCAATCGCGCCGTGCACGAGGCCGACATGGTGCTGAACGAGTTCCGTCAGCAGCTGCGCACTGATCTTCGCACCCACGCGTATCGTTCCGGGGTGCCTTCGGATCTGGTGCCGGAACTCCGCCGGCAGCTCGCCGACGTGCGCACCAGCATCCGTGCGGCCCTCGATCGGTAGTTGTCCCCGCTCTTCGCTCAAGCGGGGTCGGCGCCGGGATGCCGCACCATCGTGCGCTCCCCCGAGCGGTCGATCTCGTGCAGTGACATGAGGGAGCCACAGATGGGGCAGGTCGCAGCCGCCTTCGTCGCTGCCACTTCGGCTTCGGGAACATCGTCGTACGGACCGAGTGGCGGCGGGCCGATCCAGGGGAACAGAGTGCGGTTCAGCCAGTTGACGAATCCGCCTGGGCGCCGCGCCCCTCCCCCTCGTGCTTTCGTTCGTGCCATAATGATTAGTGTACTATCCAATTGACGAAAGAGAGATTCCGTGGCCGACGAGCAGATCAATGTTCTCAGCCTCGAGAACCAGGTCTGCTTCGCCCTGGCGATTGCCTCTCGCAGCGTCAACGCCATCTACCGGCCGATCCTTGAACCCTACGGCCTCACGCATCCGCAATACCTGGTGATGCTTGCACTCTGGGACCGCAGCCCGCGCTCGGTCAAGGATCTCGGCACGGAACTCCAGCTGGAGCCGGCGACCCTCTCCCCCCTTCTGAAACGGCTCGAATCCGCCGGTCTGGTCACGAGGGAACGCAGCAGGTCCGATGAGCGCGTGCTGCACATCTCGCTCAGCGAGACCGGCGTCGCCCTCCGCGCCGAAGCCGAAACGGTGCCGCCGCGCATCGTTGAAAAGCTCGGCATGAGCCTGGACGAGTTGACGGCGCTGCGCACGTCCCTCTGGCGCGTCATCGGCGCCGCACACCCCGCGGACTAGCCCCGGCCTAGCCCCGGCCTGACCCACACATGGCCCCGGCTTGGCCCCACGTTCCACGCCGCCGAAAACTCCCTGACCAGCGGGCTTGACTGCGGGCCGCAACGGAGTAGTGTCATCCCTCGTGACAAATGAGGGGAACACCCCCACACCAGAGAGTCGCTCTGCCAAACGCTGGATCATCGGCGACCCCCTCCCGAGCGAACAATTGGAAGGCCAGCTGCTCCCGAAGTCGCTCGCGCTTCCCATCTTCGCCAGCGACGCGCTGTCGAGCGTGGCATACGCTCCGCAAGAACTCTTGATGATCCTGACGATCGGCGGCCTCGCGTTCCTCAGCTTCGCGCCCTGGGTCGCCGCAGCTGTCGTGCTGCTGATGCTCGTCGTCGTCGCCTCGTATCGGCAGCTCATCAAGGCCTACCCGTCTGGCGGCGGCGACTACGAGGTCGCCTCCAAGAACCTGGGCGAGAAGGCCGGCCTCGTCGTGGCATCCGCTCTTCTCGTCGACTACGTGATGACGGTTGTCGTCTCGGTGGCCAGCGGCGTCGACAACATCATCTCCGCCCTCCCTGTTCTGGCGCCGTTCCGGGTGGAACTGGCCGTGTTCTTCGTCGTGCTGCTTGCCGCCGTCAACCTGCGCGGAGTGCGCGAATCGAGCAAGGCATTCGCCTTTCCCACCTACCTCTTCATCGCCAGCGTCTTTTTGATGGTCGTCGTCGGCCTTGTTCGCGTCGTCAACGGAGACGCGCCGATCGCGGAGTCGGCCGGGTTCGAGGTCGAGGCGCAGAACCTGGCGCAGACCGCGTTCATCCTGCTCCTGCTGCGTTCATTCGCGAGCGGATGCAGTGCGCTTACCGGCGTCGAGGCTGTCGCAAACGGTGTTCCGGCATTCCGTCGTCCGAAGGTCAAGAACGCCCAGCGAACGCTCGTACTCATGGGCGGCATCGCCGTCGTCATGTTCATCGGCCTCACCACGCTCGCCCTCGTTTCCGGCGTGCACTACGCGGAGAACCCCTGTGACCTGATCGGCTGGACCGACTGCGCCACCTCTCCCCAGCGCAGCCTCATCGCCCAGATCGCGGCTGCGACGTTCGGCAACAATTCGATCCTGTTCTTCGTGATCCAGGCTGCAACGGCGACCGTACTGCTTCTCGCCGGAAACACGGCGTTCAACGGGTTCCCGCTGCTGGGGTCGGTCCTGGCTCGAGACTCCTACGCCCCGAAGTCGCTGAACACCCGCGGCGACCGGTTGATCTACTCGAACGGCGTCATTCTGCTGGCCCTCGCCGCGTGCACCATCCTCGTGGTCTACCAGGCGAACCTGACGGTGCTGATCCAGCTCTACATCATCGGTGTCTTCGTGTCGTTCACCCTCGGCCAGACCGGGATGGTTCGCCACTGGCTCGGCCTCCTGAAACGCAATCCGCCGAACCGCGGTTCCATCATCCGGAGCCTGTCGATCAATGCCTTCGGCGCGATGCTCACCCTCGTTGTGCTCATCGTCGTCACCGTCACCAAGTTCACGCACGGGGCCTGGCTGGTGTTTGTGATGATGCCCGTGCTGTTCCTGCTGATGCTGGGTGTGAACCGCTACTACCGCGACGTGGCGAAGGAGATCGCCGTCGACCCGGTGACGGTGTTCGGCGCGCAGGGAGACCACGCCGTCGTGCTCGTCGGCAAGATGCAGAAGCCCACGCTCAAGGCCCTCGACTACGCGATCGCCGCTCGCCACGAAACGATCGAGGCCGTGCACGTGTCCATCGACGACGACGAGACCAAACAGCTCAAGAAAGCGTGGACGAAGCAGAACATCCAGGTGCCCCTGCGCATCGTCCGTTCCCCGTATCGCGACATCAGCTGGCCGCTCATCAACTACATCAAGGAGCATCGGGCGCATCACGGTCCAGAGGTAATCACGGTGTACACGCCGATCTATATCGTCGGGCACTGGTGGGAGGGCCTGCTGCACAATCACAAGGCCCGTCGCATCCGTCAAAAGCTCATGCTGGTGCACGGTGTCACAATTGCTCTTGTGCCCTGGCTGCTTGACTCCTCCGAATTGATCTACGGTCGCCGGTCGCGCCCGATTCCAGGCCAGGAGCGCCGCGGTGAGCCAGTGCGTCCGCGGCCGGTGCCCAGGAAGCCGCTTGCCCCTGCAAACACCGGTGCCGCGAAAACGGATGTCCCGAAGCCCGTTTCGGGTTCGCCAGGCAGTCCGCCGCCCATTTCACGACCGGCGTCCTCCCGTCGCCGGAAGCGGAAGTAGCCCGTGCGACTGGTGCTTGCCGTTTTCTGCGGCGGAATGGTCGGGACTGCCCTGCGATTCACCATCGACCTGGCCTTGCCACACTCAGACGCCCAGTTTCCCGTGAGCACGTTGCTGGCCAACACGCTTGGCGCCCTCGTTCTCGGCTGGCTCGTCGGCGGGCTGTGGACGCGCCCCGAGGTTCCGCAGTGGCTGAAGGTCGCCCTCGGGCCAGGCCTTCTCGGCGCCTTCACCACGTTTTCCGGCGTGATGGTGTCGTTGGTCGCACTCTCGACTGCCGACGCTGTAGGCCTCGCTTGGACCTATTTCGGCGCGACGATCGTGCTCGGCTTCGTTGCCGCGGCACTCGGCCTCTGGACCGGCGGCCGCATGGCACATCGCCTTCGTCGGGATGGTCTTCCGGATCTTGAGCTTCCGGATGACGGGCTCACCCAATGAGCGCCTGGGTAGCACTGAGCGTGGTTGCCTCTGGGGGCGCGGCAGCGGTCATCCGTTATCTGGTGTCGCGGGCGTTGCCTGTTCGGCCCGGCCATCTGCCGGCCGGAATCCTGATCGTCAACGTTGCCGGTGCGCTTCTCGGCGGGCTGGTGCTCGGCTTGGCTGAGCGAGCCGCGATCTCCGAGGACCTGCAGCTGATCATTCTGACGGGGGTCTGCGGTGGACTGACGACGTTCAGCACCTGGAGCGTCGAGACGCTCGAACTGCTGGACAACGGCCGGTGGCGAGCGGCGCTGCTCAATGTCGGGGTGACGCTGGTGCTCGGGATAGCCGCGTGCGCTGGTGCCTACCTGCTCGCCCGCTGAGCTGCGTTCACAGCTATAGCCCTACAACTGCGCCATCACCTGCCTGGCGATGATGCGGCCGGCCCGGCTGGCGCCGATGGTGCTCGCCTGGGGGCCATAGCCGGCGAGGAATATGCGAGGGTCGGTCCAGGATGCCCCGGCTCCGACGCTGACCCCGCCCGCCTTTTCGCGCAGCTTGAGTGGTGCCAGGTGACGAAGTTCTGGGCGGAATCCCGATGCCCAGATGATGGCGTCTGCCGGGGTGAATGAGCCATCGTCCCAGCGCACGCCGCCAGGCTCGATTGCTGTGAACATTGGGCGTGCCACGAGGATGCCCCGCTCGATGCCCGCGGAGATCCGGCGGCTGACCGGCACGCCTGTTCCACTCACGATGCTCGGGAGGGCGCGCCCGGTTCGCGCGGCTTCGTCCTGCATCGCGACCGCTGCCGAGGCGCCCTCAAGGTCGAGCTGTTCGGTGTGGATCCAGTCGATCGGCCGCCGCGCGGCCCAGGTGAGTTCAGCGGCGGCGCCCTCGAGTTCGAGCAGGAAGCCGATGGCGGAGGTGCCTCCACCCACCACGATGACCCGCTGGCCGGCGAACTCGTCGGCGGAGGGATAGCCGGCCGTGTGCACATGCCGGCCGGCGAATGTCTGCGCGCCAGGGTAGTACGGCACGAACGGTGCACCCCAGGTGCCGGTGGCGTTGACAATCAGACGCGCGACGGTTTCGCGGTCGCCGTAGTCGGGTGAGGTGGTGGCCACAACCAGATCGGCCCGGCGGTTGAACACCGACCTGACGGTGACCGGGCGCACCACCTTCAGGTCGAAGTGCTCCTCGTAGCGGCGGTAGTAGTCGGTGACCACTTCGCGCGCGGGCAATGAGCGGTCTGCCGTGTCGAAACTGACCCCGAGTTCCTTCATACCCGGCAGGTCGTTGACCCGGTGGGCGGTGCCGAGGCGCAGGGCCTCCCAGCGGTGTTGCCACGCTCCGCCGGCATCCGGACCCCGATCGAAGATGACAAAGTCGCGGCCAGGGACGAGCTCGAACCTGCGCAGATAGTAGGCCACAGACAGTCCGGCCTGACCGGAACCGATGATGACGACGGGCACTGTCGTGTCGCTCGCCATCACACCTCATCTCAACAGTTGCCGCTGTGAGCCACCTCGGCGAGTTACCTAGCCCACCATGCTAAACTAGCGGTTGGATTTCACTCTGTCTGTTCGGAATTTCCCGGGTTACTCATCGCTCACCCGGCCTGGCATCGTAAGGGGGTCACGCATGGGGCGCGGCCGTCAAAAAGCAAAGCACACCAAAGTTGCCCGGGAGTTGAAGTATTTCAGCCCCGACACCAACTACAACGCGCTCGAACGTGAGTTGACCGGTCATCCGGCGACCGACCCACGTGTCGATGAAGATGTCGCGAAGTGGCCGGAGTATGAGGCGCCAGACGCCAAGGAGACCGACGAGTACGTCGACACCTACGCGACGGAAGACGAGCAGAAGCGCGCGTAGCGTCTACCCGCCTGTCGTCTGTGCGCCGACAATCGCCGTTCACGCCCAGTGATGTCGCTATGTCGGCGACTCTCAGCAGTGCGAATGAGTTCTGGAGGCGTGGCATGAGTACTTTGACGAGAGTAATTTCATCCGCCGTCGACGTGAGCGATGATGCGTTGAGGGTGCGGCTCGCCGACGGGCGCGAAATTTCGGCTCCGCTCGCCTGGTTCCCGCGATTGAACACTGCGACCCAAGAACAGCGGAACAACTGGCGGCTCTTCGGCGCCGGTGAGGGTGTCCACTGGGCCGCTGTCGACGAGGATGTCTCCGTCTCAGGTCTGCTCCGCGCAAGTTGATATGGCGAACCGAAGCGCGTGCCACAGCGCACCACTGACGACAATCGCCGCTCACTCCGGGTGCGCATTGCCGGGAGTCGCCGTTCACGCCTCGTGATCGGCCTCGTTGAGGTGAACAAGGAGAACTGGTCGTTCGGCAACGGCGAAGTGTAATACGCGCAGTGAGCATTGCCTGACGCAACCAGGGTAGGGCATGGCCGATCGGGGTGAGAGTCTCCTCAAGACGCGCCCGACCGTCACCACGGGCTACTGACGCGACCCACTTGAGCCGTGAGAGACGTAATTCTGGGGGGCGGAGAGCCCGGCTTCCTCCCGGACCCGCCGGGCGAAGCGCTCCAGCGATTTCATGGCTGCTACGACGTCTGCCGGACGAACCTCGAATGGCATGTTGTGAATGGTTTCGCCTTCAACGGTGGCAGCAGCGGCAACCCGTTGCAGATCATCCGTGTCATCCACAGAGAGTCCGATCTCGGTGAGAGTGGTTGGCAATCCGACGCGGGTCGTGAATTCGACGAAATCGCGTATGTCGGATGTCGGCGCTCCCTCGAGGATCAACTGGGTCAGTGACCCGATATTCACCTTCTGCCCGTGGGCGAGCCCGTGCGTCTGGGCCGCTGCGGTCAATCCGTTGTGGATCGCGTGAGCCGCGGCGAGACCGCCGGACTCGAAGCCGAGACCCGACAGCAGCGTGTTGGCCTCGATGACCTTTTCGACGGCGGGTGTGACGACGTGGTCGCGGACAGCGTCGAGAGCGGGAAGAGCGTTTTCCCATAGCACCTCCCAGCTGAGCTTGGCGAGTGCCGTTCCCGTGAGAGTGGGTAGGCCGCCAGCCATGGTTGTGGAATGCGACCGTGAAGTCGCGCGAGCCTCCAGCCAGGTCGCGAGTGCATCGCCGACGCCAGCGGCGAGAAATGCGGCGGGCGCATTTGCCACGATCTGCGAGTCAACGAGAACGAGGTCGGGGTTTCTCGGAAAGAACCGATACTCCTCGAACGCACCATCCTCGGTGTATATGACCGCGAGTGCCGAGGTTGGCGCGTCGGTCGACGCCACGGATGGCACGGTGACCCAGCGGATGCCCGAAAGGAAGCCAGACGCCTTGACGGCGTCGATGGTGCTTCCGCCGCCGACTGCGACGACGACATCCGCATTCGCTTCGGCAATAACTCCCACGAGTCGGTCTATCTCAGCCGCTGATGGGATACCGTTGAAATTTTCGCGTGTGATTGGCAGCCCTGCAGCGCGTAGCGACGATTCCACATCGTGACCAACAAAACCCCAGACGATGTCGTCTGCGACGATCAGCGGGGTACTGCCGATCGGAGCGAGAAACTCACCGAGACGCGTGATCGCTCCCGGGCCCTGGACATACCTGCCTGGGCTGATCACGGAACGGATGGGTGTGGATTGAAACATTGTTCCTCCTAACGTCGTTGTCGGTCGCGACTGCCACGATCGCACGAAATCACTATAGACATCGATGTAGAAATGGTGGGATCGCTTTCTCGCCCAGCGATAAAATCGCGGCCTTTTCATTGCTCCTTCGAGGCAGCGAGGGCAGAATAGCTGCATGCGAACCGGAGAAGTTTTGTCGCTAGAACCAGGTGAGGGAATCGGAGAACAGCGCGGCGTCCTGCGTGGATCCGGGGTTGTCACGGTGGAGAAGACCCTCTCAATCCTCGAGATTGTCGCCGAGCGCGGAGGGGCTTCCGCCAAGGAAGTCTCTCAGGCCCTTGGTTATCCGCTTCCCACCGTTTACCGTCTTCTTCAATCGCTGGTGCAGAGCGATTATCTCATTCATCTTAAAGGTGAATGCCGATTCGAGCTCGGCTACAAACTCGACCGGCTCGGAGTCTCACTGCACCGGCAAATTGGTGTTCCGACGCCTGTTCGGGCGGAGATCGCCCGCCTTCACGAGACTGCACAGGCTGCCGGGTACTTCGCGGTCTATCGCGGGGCAGATGTCGTCGTCGCGTACGTAGTGGACAGTCCTGCGCATCCGCGTCTCATACCCCTCAACTTCGGCTTCCATGAAGCAGCGCACGCGACAGCCTTTGGGAAGATTCTGTTGGCCGGAATGAGCGCAGAACAGGTGGGACAGTATCTGGAGGTGCACGGGATGCCGAGGTTGACCGGTACCACGATCACGTCCAGAGAAGAACTGGATGCCGAACTCTCCGCGGTCGCCAGCCGTGGAATCGCGTGGGAACGCGAGGAGTTCGTTCCGGGTATGACCTGCGCCGCCAATGGTGTGCGAAACGGTGCAGGGATGATCGTTGGCTCTGTTGCGATTAGCGTGCCGAGCGGCCAGATTTCCGGAACGCGCGAACGAGAAATCGAGCGTATTCTGCGCGATGCATCGAACCATGTCAGCAAGTACTACCGTTCGGGACAGGTGCGCCGACCGTCGGCTGATACGGGCCGTGTCATGTAAATGACGAAGGTTCGACATCCCAGGATGCCAAACCTTCGTCGCGCAATTTGGGGAACGTTTACGTGGCTTCCCACCACGGTGCAATCACGGCACGGGCGAGCGTGTGCCCCGACATGTTGAATCCGAGGAATGAGGGGGTTGCTCCAACATCGAGTCCGAGAGACTCAACGTCCAAAGCGTGGACACCGATGAAATAGGTGTGTTTGCCGGTGCCGGCTGGAGGAGCAGCGCCAAGGTAACGGGCCATGCTGGCGTCATTCTTCAACTGGTGGGCTCCCGCGGGAAGGCCAGTTCCCGACTCATCGCCGACGCCGCTCTCAAGCGACGTCACGTTCGCCGGAATGTCCATTACTGCCCAGTGCCAAAACCCCGCGCCAGTGGGCGCCATCGGTTCATAGACGGTAACGGCGAAACTCTTCGTTTCCGGCGGAAATCCGCTCCAACTGAGCTGGGGACTCGTGTCCTCACCGCCAGCGCCGAAGATTCCACTGACCTGGGGCAGGGAGAATTCCTGTCCGTCAATCGCGTCAGTACTAGTCACGGTAAAGGCAGGAACCTTCTTGATCAGGTCATAGGGAGTTGTAGCCATAGTGTTATTCCTCAATCTTGTGTGTTGCCTGGTGGGAGATTAAAAGACTGCCTCGAGTGAGAGCCGACCCCTGTCAAACGGATCCGGCCACCTCAAGTCGCTCAGATTCCTCCCGTTTTCAGTTGATCTGCGATGTACTCGGACTGCCGTATGGCGAGGGCAACGATCGTGAGCGTGGGATTGGCTGCCGCACCGGTTGTGAATACGGACCCATCGCTAATGAACAGGTTTGGTACGTCGTGGGCGCGTCCCCATTTATCGACGACACCATCTTCGGGTCTCTCGCTCATTCGTGACGTGCCCATATTGTGCGTGGACGGATACGGGGGCGTGCGCTGCGCACCGACCGAACCCACAGCCTCGTACAGCAACTCTGCCTGGGTGTATCCGTGGTCTCGCATGGCGATGTCGTTGATATGGTCGTCGAAGTGCACGTTGGGAACGGGAAGACCGTTCTTATCGGACACCGTCGTGTTCAGCGTGACTCGATTGCTCTCTTGCGGCAGGTCTTCGCCGACGATCCAGAGCCCAGCCGTGTTGGCATACGCCTCGAGGATTGTGGTGAATCCCTGGCCCCACGCTCCGGGATCGCCAAAGCTGGCCAGGAAGGCTGGCCCGAGTGATAGTGTCTCCAGGTAGTAGCCACCAGCGAAGCCGCGGTCTGGATCATGCTTGGACTCGTCCGCGATCACTCCGGCCATGGTTTCACCACGGTGCATCCGCACCGGATCGTTAAACCTGGCGTAGACCGAACCCGTGGTGTGCCGCATGTAATTGCGGCCAACCTGGCCGGAAGAGTTGGCCAAGCCGTCAGGGAACATCGGGCTCGCGGATTGAAGCAACAGCCGGGGTGTCTCGATAGAGTTCGCAGCCACCGCGACGAGTTTGGCGGACTGTCGTTGCAGGTTGCCGTCTTTATCGAGATACAAGACGGCGTCTGCTCGTCCCGAGGCATCGTGGGTGATCTGCACCACATGACACTCGGGTCGTAGGTCGAGTAAGCCCGTCGCTTCCGCACGAGGGATTTCGCGCACCAGCGTCGACCACTTCGACTTGTTCTTGTCGCCCTGAAAGTTGAAGCCGTCCTGAACGGATGCCGGACGGCCGTCGTACTCTTCAGCGTTCGTCGCGTACGGGCCCGTCGCGTAAAACTTGTATCCAATGCGTTCCGCGCCGTTTGCGAAGACCTTGTAATTATTGTTCGCCGGTAGCGGCTTACGGCCGTGCACGTGCGTCGATCCCATCGCTACTTCGGCTTTGTCGTAGAAGGGTGCAAGCTCGGCGAGAGTGATCGGCCAGTCGAGGAGGTTGGCGCCGTCGATCCGACCGTAGGTGCTTCGCGCCGCGAACTCGTGAGCCTTAAACCGCGGTGTTGCACCGGACCAGTGCGTCGTCGTGCCACCGACCGCCTTCACGATCCAGGCAGGAAGGTTGGGGAAATCGCGAGCGATTCGCCAGGAACCTGAGGTGGTTCGTGGGTCGAGCCACGCCATCTGGTTGAATGCCTCCCACTCATCGTTGACATAGTCCTCGTTTCGCAGGTACGAACCCGCCTCCAGAACCACAACCGGAAGACCTCGGGCGGTCAGTTCGTAAGCAAGCGTTCCGCCCCCAGCTCCCGATCCAATGATGATTATCGCTGCGTCATCGTGCTCGATGTTGGTCACTTCTTCACCGCCGTCATGGTTGCGTCGCGTTTGCCGGGTTGATTGCTCGTGTCACGCTCTGATGCAGACGCGCTCTCGCCGCCGCGAACGGTTGCCACCGACACGTTTGTGGCAATTTCGATGAGTTGTTCCGGTCCGTCGTAGCTTTCGATTCGCGCTTCGGGAAGCCAGTCGAGATCGTTGAAGCCGCGGTTGACGTAGCCGCCTTTGTCGAAGCTCGGTCCTTCGAAGCCGAGGATCTCCCAGACGTCCTCGTTGTCATAAAGATTCAGTACGGTCGTCCGCCTGATGAAACCGAAGAACTCCGTGGTCTCGATTCGGCGCAGAACCTTGGTGGCGTCTTCATCGTTGAGGTCGCGGAAATCGCCTCCGGCCAGGTGGCCCAAAGTAAGGAGTCCTTGCGTCAGTGCGACGCGAAACCAGGTTGAGTTCTCTGCCTCTCGCAAGATCGTGTCTGCCGTGCGCTCGTAGGGACCATCGGGGAACGACGGGTGAGGAAACGCGACCCGGATAACACGGATGAGCACGCTGCGTGCCTCACCGGTCAACTCCGTCTCATTCAGTTGTGGATACTTGGCTGGAAAAGCCATTACTGAGCTCCTTTGCTCCATGTCGTCGTGGTGGTTGGTGATTGGTGTTCGTCCTCAGGGGACGAGGATTCCGCGACCGACGATCCGTCCGGCGTCCAAGTCTGCGATCGCGTCCAGGGCGGCATCAAGGGGATAGGTGGCGGTGTGAAGCGTGACTTTGCCTTGAGCCGTGAGCGTCATGAGCTCCACGAGGTCGTTGTAGGTTCCGACCAGGTTTCCGATGACGTTGATTTCGCGCGAAATGATCTCGATGGTGGGGATGTTGACGGCTCCGCCGTAGCCGATCACGTAGTGCGAGCCGCGATTGCGCAGAAGTCGCGGAGCCAGCAGCTCGGCACCGCGCTCCCCGACGAAGTCGAACACGACGTGTGCTCCACCGCTCGTAATCTCGAGCACCTCCTTCTCGACGACATCGTCGCTCGTCGAGAGCACGGTATGGTGCGCACCCAGTGTCTGAGCGAGTTCAAGTGCGGCCTCACTGCGGTCGACGACCGTTATGGTCGCACTCGTGATCGCAGCGAGTGCCTGGATACCGATGTGTCCGAGGCCACCGGCACCGACCACGACCGCGTGGGTCCCCGGGAACAGGACATCGGCGGCTTTACGCACCGCATGGTAAGCGGTGAGACCCGCGTCAGCCAGTGCGGCTACATCTTTCGGCTGCAGCCCGCCGTCCAGCCTGACCACCGCGCGCGCATTGGTCAGGAGCTGCTGAGCCATACCACCGTCAGCGTTGATTCCAGGAAAAGTCGCGTTCTCGCAGTGTGAGTCCTGACCCACTCTGCATGCCGGGCATAGACCACAACTAGTGAGCGGATGCATGATCACCGTGTCACCCGGTTTCACGTTATGGACGGCGCTGCCCACCTGGCGAACCCATCCGGCGTTCTCATGCCCAAGCGTGTACGGCAAATGAGGGTGTTGGATTGGATCCCACTGGCCTTCGATGATGTGAAGATCCGTACGGCACAAACCGGCTGCACCGACGTCAACGATGACATCCCACGGGCCGGTGACCTTGGGCTCCGACACATCTTCGATCTTCGGATTTTCCCCATAATGGTGCAGACGAACTGCCTTCACGTTTCCTCCCCGTCGAGGTCGCACAACATCACACTCGTGACGGGTTCTAGCTTGAATTATCTATCGACTTCACACTATGTCCCGTATCACGGAGTGAGAATTAGTTCGTCCGATCTGCTTTGTTGCTGTTCATCCGTCGTCTATGTGAGGGCTGATGCGCTGAGGTCCGGCTCTTCGAAGGGCGTGAGATTGCGCCACTCGTCTGGTCCCTTCCACTGGACCGAGCAGCAGGCGGCGTTACGTCGCGTACGAGCCGACGAGGCGCACCGCGCCGCCGTCGACGCCCTTGGCGCCCTGCTCGAAGCCCGCGAAATCGCGCGGCGTCGTCGAGACGGTGCCGGCGATCCAGGACGGGATGCCAGCCGAAGCCAGCCTGTCGATGACAGATGTCGCCGCCTCGGCTGCGACGACGGCGAACATGCCCACGCCGAGGTTCCAGGTTCCCTCAGAACTCTCGAGGGTCGAAGAGGCCATATCGCTCAGCACCCTGAACACACCGGGCGGCGACCACGTTGACCGCTCGACCTCCACCCACGAACCGACGGGCAGCACTCGCGCGAGGTTCGCCGCTATGCCACCGCCCGTGACATGACTCAGCGAGTGCACCGCTCCGTCGAACGCCGGGTCGTCGAGAACGGCGAGCAGCGGCGTCGTGTAGAGCCTGGTCGGCTCGAGCAGTACCTCGCCGACCACTCCGCCCAACTCGGCCGACGTGTCTGAGTAGCCGATCCCTCGTTGCGCGAGGATGTGGCGCACCAGAGAGAATCCGTTGGAGTGCAGTCCGGACGACGCCATCGCCACAACGACGTCACCGTGCCCCACCCGCTCGGCGCCGAGCACGCGGTCGGCTTCGACGACACCGGTTGCGGCGCCAGCCACGTCGTAGTCATCTGGCCCGAGAAGCCCCGGGTGTTCTGCAGTCTCGCCACCGACCAGCGCAGTGCCGGTCTCAGAGCAGGCGCGGGCGATGCCGGCCACGATCGACGCGATGCGCTCGGGCACGACCTTGCCGCAGGCGATGTAATCCGTCATGAACAGCGGCCTGGCGCCGACCACAACGATGTCGTCGACCACCATGCCGACCAGGTCTTGCCCGATGGTGTCGTGCTTGTCGATGGCCTGCGCGATGGCGACCTTCGTACCGACTCCGTCGGTAGAGGTGGCCAGCAAGGGCTTCCGGAACGAAGTCAGGAACGACACATCGTAGAGCCCGGCAAATCCGCCGACCCCGCCCTGCACCTGTGGCCCATGGGTGTTCGAGACCGCGGCCTTCATGAGCTCGACGGCGAGATCGCCCGCCGCGGTGTCGACTCCGGCGGCGGCGTATGACGCGTTGCTCATTCTTGTCTTCCCGGATCGCCGATGGGTACTTGACCGTGTGACGCGAGCACGGCTTCGCGAACCGAGGCCGGGTCGAGTACGACCTCGAGGTCGGCGTCTGGGCCTGGGTCGCATCCGTTCGATGCGGGCTCGCGCTCGAGCAGATTCTTGCCCAGGTGCTGCGACTCAGGCAGTGCGATCGGGTAGACACCGGTGAAGCACGCGGTACACAGGCTCTCGCGGGGCTGCTCTGTCGACGCGATCATGCCGTCTTCGGAGAGGTAGCCGAGCGAATCCGCGCCGATCGACTGGCGCACCTCATCGACCCCGAGGCCGGTGGCGATGAGCTCGGCGCGCGAGGCGAAGTCGATGCCGTAGAAACACGGCCAGGTGATGGGCGGGCTCGAGATGCGGACGTGTACCTCGGCCGCGCCGGCCTCGCGCAACATGCTGACCAGGGCGCGCTGGGTGTTGCCGCGCACGATCGAGTCGTCGACGACGATCAGCCGTTTGCCCTTGATGACTTCCTTGAGCGGGTTCAGTTTGAGCTTGATGCCGCGCTGGCGGATGGTCTGCGACGGCTGGATGAAGGTGCGGCCGACGTAGGAGTTCTTGACCAGGCCCTGGCCGAAGGGAATACCGGATGCCTGTGCGTAGCCGATGGCCGCCGGGGTTCCGGATTCGGGGGTGGGGATGACCAGGTCGGCTTCGACGGGATGCTCGGCAGCGAGTTTGCGACCCATCTCGACGCGTGCCTCGTGCACGCCCCGGCCGGCGATGGCGGTGTCGGGCCGAGCGAGGTACACGTACTCGAAGACGCAGCCGGCTCGCTTCACTTCGGCGAAACGCTGTGTGCGGAGTCCGTTCTCGTCGATGGCGATGAGTTCGCCTGGCTCGACCTCGCGCACGAAGCTGGCGCCGACGATGTCGAGTGCAGCGGTCTCAGAGGCGACCACCCAGCCGCGTTCGAGACGGCCGAGCACCAGCGGGCGGACACCCTGCGGGTCGCGGGCCGCGTAGAGGGTGCTCTCGTCCATGAACACCAGGCAGAACGCGCCGCGAAGCCTTGGCAGCACCTCCAGTGCGGTCGCTTCGAGGGTGTGGTCGAGGTCGCCGGTGAGCAGCGCCGTCAGAACCGCGGTGTCCGTGGTGTTGCCGCGTGCGAGTTCGCCGTCGGTCTGGGGATACCGCTCATGCACCAGCTGCATCAGCTCGGCCGTGTTCGTGAGGTTGCCGTTGTGTCCGAGCGCCACCGTGCCGCTGGAAGTGCGCCCGAGAGTCGGCTGCGCGTTCTGCCAACTGGACGACCCCGTCGTCGAATACCGGCAGTGCCCGACGGCGATGTGGCCGACGAGGGTGTTCAGCGCGGCCTCGTTGAAGACCTGGGAGACGAGTCCCATGTCTTTGTAGATGAGGATCTTGCTGCCGTCACTCGTCGCGATGCCAGCCGATTCCTGGCCACGGTGCTGGAGTGCGTAGAGGCCGAAGTAGCTGAGCTTCGCCACCTCTTCGCCCGGCGCCCAGACTCCGAAGACGCCACAGGCATCCTGCGGCCCCTTCTCACCCGGAATGAGATCGTGCCCGAGAAGTCCGTCGCCGGCCAAGCGCAGCCCCTTTACTCTGAGTCGGTGTTCGTCGTGTTGGTGCGGGATGGGGGAGAAACGGATACCGCGCCCGGTTCGCGTGCGCCGAGGGCGGGTGCTTCGGTCGATGGTGCGTCGGTGACCGGTGAATCGGTGACTCCCGTGGCGACGTTGGGCGGGGTCTGCGCGTGTGAACCGAGTCTATCCGCGACAACGGTCGACGCTGTGCGGCGACTGGCACGGTCGAGCGCGAGAGCGAGCAGGCAGCCGATGGCCACGCCGAACGCGACACCCGCGAGCAGCAGGAAGCCGAACACCTGGCCACGGTCGAACTCGGCGTTCGTCGGGAACGCGAATGTGAGGATGAGGGCGGCAATAGCTCCGGCGACAGCACCCACGATCATGAAGTGGAAGTAGCGCGGCGAGCGGCGCACCGTGACCGTCGTCTCGTCGAGCACGGTTTCGGTCGGCTCGGCGGTCTCGGTCGGCACGGCGGTCTCGGCGCCGGCCGGCGCTGCGCTGGTCGACTCTGCGCCCATTCGCTCTGGCTGCTCGGAGGAACTCACCTGAATATTGTCTCACGCGCGCCTGTGCCGCGGCCGTGCGTCAGACACACGCCAGTTAGACGCCGAAGCGCCCGGCGCGCAGGCTGATGCGCCGTGGCCAGATGGCGGCGCCACGGCCACCTCCCGCGTCGCGAATACAGCAAGAACAACCGTGAACCATGCAGTTCTCGATGTTGTGGACGACAGTTGGCCAGTTCCCGATGTTTTGACCACCGACCACCGACCGCTGCTTTCGCGCATCGATCCAAACGGATGCGAGACTGGGCGAGTGAACAGGATCGCCGTGCTCGGAAGCGCCAACATGGACCTCGTCGTACGGCAGCCTCGCCTGCCCCAACCGGGAGAGACGATCTTCGGGTCGACCTTCACCACGGTGCCAGGTGGCAAGGGACTCAACCAGGCGGTGGCCGCGGCCAGGCTGGAGGGAACCGTGGATTTCCTCGGCGCGGTCGGAGGCGACGCCTACGGAACCGAGCTCCGCGCGCTGATGGCGACCGAAGGCATCCGTACCGATGGTCTGGCGACGGCGGATGCCGCGCCGACCGGAACGGCGCATATTTCCGTCGTCGATTCCGGTGAGAATTCGATCGTTGTGGTGTCAGGCGCAAACGCGACCGTGACCTCCCTCAGCGAGGCGCAGCGGGAGACCATTGCCGCCTCAGCGTTCCTCGTCATGCAGTGTGAGCTGCCGGTATCTGTGCTGGTCGAAGGCATTGCTGCAGCAAAGGATGCCGGCACGTTCACCGTGCTGACGCCCGCACCGGTGATGCCGTTCCCCGACGGCTTTCTCGCATCGGTCGACCTGGTGGTTCCCAACCAGATCGAGGCGACCGAGCTGACAGGGGAAGACGATCCCGTCGCCGCCGCCGAACAGCTCAGCCGGGACGGCACCTGGGCGATCGTGACCCTCGGGTCGGAGGGATCCGTGGTCGCGCACGACGGCTCGGTTCTCGGACTGGCGCCTGCCAGGCCGGTCACAGCAGTGGACACCACGGCAGCGGGAGACACCTTCGTCGGGGCACTGGTAGCCAGGCTCGCCGCGAAGGACGCTCAGCCCGGAAAGCTCTCCGAAGCGGACATGATCGAGGCGGTGCGCTGGGCGACCGTGGCGTCATCCGTCGCCGTCACCCGCGCAGGGGCAACCAGCTCGATGCCGACGCTGGCCGAAGTCGAGGCGATTCTGGGCTGATCGGCCGGCCAGTCGGCCGGCGCGGTCGGCCGGTTGGCCTGGCGTCACGCCACCGGCGCGTTGGCGACGACCTCGTCGACCCGGATGACATCGAACGCCGTGGCCCAGTAGCCGTCCAGGAACAGGTACTCGCGGGCCGCACTCTCCTGGCCGCTGGTGTCGCTGAGCAGCACACCACCGTTGTGGTCGCTGATGGTGTATCCCTCTAGGGCCAGGCGGGCCTGCTGTTCCGCTGACTGTTCCGCGGTGATCGGAGAGTAGCCGAACAGCTCGCTCACTCGCGTTCCGTTCGTGACAGGGCAGAGCACGCCGCCATAGTCGGCGAAGAGAGCCAGCGAGTCGCCTTCGCCTCTGGTCTTGTCCACGTAGCCGTCGATGCCCGCCTGGTCGGGGAGGCCGAAGGAGCCAGCGTCGAACTCGGCCAGACTTTCGGCGTTCAGGAGGCCGGCGCAGTCGAGGAGCAGGGCCGGTCCCGGTGCGAGCTCAGTAGTGGTGGGTTGCGGCGTGGCGGTCGGCGTTGGCCTCGGAGTCGCCTCCGCGGTGCGGGTCGGGGTCGGCGTGCCGTCGGTCAGCGGAGCCGCAGTGCAGCCGGCAACAATGACCGAGACGGACAGCGCAAGTGCGGTCGCGGCCGCAATTCGGAAGCTCATGGTTCACACCGTAGCGGCGCGCGCCGTACCAGCAGGTGACCACGCCCGCGCAACACTGATCGTGATGGAAACATGCGTTTGGCGCGCCGTAACGCCGCTCGCCGCGTTCAGAGAATCGGCAGCTGCGCGGCCAGATCGGCGCGCTGCCCTGAGGCATGAATACGCCCGGTTGCGAGTCCGTCTGCCCATGCGAGGGTGCCGGTCGCGAGGGCGAGCCAGGTGGCGGCATCCGTTTCGACCACGTTCGGAGGGGTGCCACGCGTGTGGCGCGGCCCTTCGATGCACTGCACGGCGCCGAACGGCGGCACCCGCACCTCGACGGTGTTGCCTTCGGCGCGCTCGGCGAGCAACTGCAGGGTGTAGCGAACGGCGACGGCACGGATGTCTCTGGACGCATTCTCGGGGCCGGTCGCCCATTCGCGCACGGCGGCTGTTCCCGCCGCATCGTCGATTCTCGCTCGCGCCATGGCACCAGTCTGCCCTCTCCGGCGGCCAGCATCTCGCGGTCGACCCGACCGTGCGTGGCTAACTCAGGAGATTGCGTATGCTGCCCCACTGCCGCAGCGAGATTCCGCGCCCCGCGCGCCGGAGTTCCCCGATTCTCCTGAATTAGCCACGTGAATTGGCCACGCGGAGGCCGGAGTTGCACCGCACTGGGGTTGGATCGGTCGCTCACGC
Source organism: Glaciibacter superstes DSM 21135 (assembly GCF_000421145.1). Classification (GTDB taxonomy): domain Bacteria; phylum Actinomycetota; class Actinomycetes; order Actinomycetales; family Microbacteriaceae; genus Cryobacterium; species Cryobacterium superstes. The sequence goes on from NZ_ATWH01000001.1 coordinate 309,454, forward strand.
GCTGGCCGGGACGCGCGGAAGGCAGGCGACCGGCGGCATCCGGTAGCCTGAACCGGTGAGAATTCTGGTCCTCGGTTCCGGTGCCCGCGAGCACGCCATCGTCCTGGCGCTGCGGCGCGAACACGTGGGGCATGAGCTGTATGCCGCTCCAGGCAACGCCGGCATCGCCCAGGAGACCGAGCTCGTCACCCTCGACCCGGTCGACCCGGCCGCCGTGGCCGACTTTGCGATCCGGAACAACATCGAGCTCGTTGTCATCGGGCCAGAAGCGCCGCTCGTCGCGGGCGTCGCCGACGCTCTCCGCACCCGCGGCATCCCGGTATTCGGTCCTGGCAAGGCCGCCGCCGCACTCGAGGGATCGAAGACCTTCGCCAAGCGCATCATGGACGAGGCGGGCGTGCCAACCGGCCGCGCCGTGCGGTCCGGATCGCTCGCAGAGGTCGAGGCGGCCCTCGACGAGTTCGGCGCCCCATACGTGGTGAAGGCCGACGGTCTCGCCGCCGGCAAGGGCGTTCTCGTCACCGGCGAGCGCGACGCGGCGATCGCCCACGCCACACACTGGCTGCAGCACGGGAGCGTGCTGATCGAGGAATTCCTCGACGGTCAGGAAGTCTCGCTCTTCCTTCTCAGCGACGGCACCACGGTCATCCCCCTCTCCCCAGCCCAGGACTACAAGCGCCTCGGCGACGGCGATACCGGCCCGAACACGGGAGGCATGGGCGCATACTCCCCCCTGCCCTGGCTCGACGAACGCTTCGGCAGCGAGAGCGCGTTCGTCGACGAGGTCATCGAGACGATCGCCCTGCCGACCGTGCGCCGGCTTGCCGACGAAGACACCCCGTTCATCGGGCTGCTCTATTGCGGGCTCATCCTGACGGATACCGGCATCCGGGTGATCGAGTTCAACGCGCGTTTCGGAGACCCGGAGACTCAGGTCGTGCTGCCGAGACTGGTCACCCCACTGTCTGGACTTCTGCTGGCGGCGGCGAATGGAGAACTCGGCGGCGTCGCGCGTCCTCAGTTCTCGCGCGACGCATGCGTCACCGTGGTGTTGGCGAGCGAGAACTACCCGGATGCACCGATCACCGGGCGCCAAATCACCGGCCTGGCTGCCGCCGAGGCGGTGCCCGGCGTCACCATCGCCCATGCCGCGACCGCGCATTCCAACGCAGTACACGCCGGCGCAGTACAGAACGCTGATGAGCTCGTCGCGACCGGCGGCCGGGTACTCAGCGTGGTGGCCACCGGCGCCGACTTCGGCGAGGCGCGCAGCCGCGCCTACGAGGCGTTGGCGCAGATCGGCCTCGAAGGCGGCCAGTTCCGCAGCGACATCGCCGCGCGCGTCGTGGAATCCACCCCGTGAGGTGCCAGCTTTCCCTTGTTGCGGCGGGGGCCAGGACTAGGCAAAGCTGTCCCCTCACGCGTCCTTTGCTGGGATAAGCGAGGAGGCATCGCAAGCCCCTGGCGTAGCGTGCGCCCAGTTGGGAGAGAATAAACCAGTGACCACTGACACCGATCCGATCCCCAGCGACGTCGACACCTCCGCCCCGTCCGTTCTTCCCGGTTGGCGCCATGTCTATGCGGGCAAGGTGCGCGATCTGTATGTGAACGACCAGCATCTGAACGGCACGCCCCGAACGGATGCCGCAGCCGGCCTGGCCACCAGCGACCGGGTTTTGGTCGTGGCCAGCGATCGCGTCAGTGCTTTCGACCAGGTGCTCGAGCCCGGCATTCCCGGCAAGGGTGAGCTGCTCACCACTCTGAGCCTCTGGTGGTTCGACCGGCTGGACACCGTGCCGAACCACCTCGCCGCCGATCACACACCGGCTGGCGGATCGCTCATTCCGGCGGCAGTGGCAGGACGCGCGATGCTGTGCAAGACGCTCGACATGTACCCCGTCGAATGCGTGGTGCGCGGATATCTGACCGGCTCCGGCTGGAAGGAATACCAGCAGAACCAGACGGTGTGCGGCATCCCGCTGCCGGCTGGCCTGCAGAACGGAGACCGGCTGCCTGAACCGATCTACACGCCCGCCTGGAAGGCGCCGATGGGTGAGCACGACGAGAATATCTCGTTCGAGCGCACCGTCGAGTTGGTCGGAGCGGATGCCGCAGGCCACCTCAGGGACCAGTCACTGTCGATCTTCGACACGGCTTCGTCGATCGCGGAACGTGCCGGGGTGATTCTGGCCGACACGAAGTTCGAGTTCGGTGCTGACCGGGTGACGGGCGAATTGACCCTCGCCGACGAGGTGCTCACGAGCGACTCGAGCAGGTACTGGGACTCCGAGGCGTGGGCGACTGGCACCACCCCCGAAGAACGAATGGCGAGCTTCGACAAACAGATCGTGCGCAACTGGCTGGCGGCCAACTGGGACCAGACGGGGGACGCACCGGTGTTGCCCGCCGCGATCGTGGAGCAGACGGCGGCGCGCTACCGCGAGCTGCTCGAGCGGCTCACCTCCGCCTGAGGCTCGGCATCGCGGGGCACCCCGCCGCGGCCGGGCCGGCACCGCACCGAGAATCGCCACTCGCGCCCACAATCGCCGGTGCAACGGCGACACCCGGCGCAAACGGCGACACTCGGCGAAGGAGGGGCGGGCGCGGGACGACTATCGAAGGCGCGTGCACCCACCTCGGGGCTCCTGGCGAACGAACGTTCCTCCGCGCGTGCGCTCTATGTGCCGCCTTCCGGGCATCTGAGGCGACACATGGGGCGCGCGCGTGAGCAGCAGGGCGCAGGCGTCGATCGAACAGGCGGCGGAATATGCCGTGCGCGGCATCCGTTGAACTGAGCATGACCCGAACAGACTTACTGGCTGCCGACACCGGCATGGGCGCGGTGACCCTCCGCGTCGGAAACCTCGACGCCATGATCGCCTACTATCGCGATGCCGTCACGCTCGAGCTGCTCAGCCACGACGGACCGGTCGCCGTGCTCGGCCGCGGCACCACTCCCATCGTGATCCTGCAGCACGCACCAGAGCTGGCGTCGCCGGAACCTCGTGCGGCAGGCCTGTTCCACACCGCCATCGTGTTCGACACCCAGGCGCAGCTCGCCGCGGCCGTCTATTCGGTTGCCACGAAGCATCCGGGCACCTTCACCGGCAGCGCAGACCATCTGGTCAGCCAGGCTTTCTACTTCACCGACCCAGAGAGCAACGGCATCGAGCTGTATTGGGACCGCGACCGCTCTTCGTGGAGCTGGACCCACGGTCAGGTCGAGATGGCGACCCTCTATCTCGACCCGAACACGTTCATCTCCGAGCACATGACGGAGGCGGGAGTGAGCGACCCATCGGCCGGGCACGCGGTCGTCGGCCACGTGCATCTCTCGGTCGGAGACGTGGCGAGCGCCCGCGAGTTCTACGTTGACAGACTCGGCTTCGAGACCACGGCGGCGCTCGGTGACTCCGCCCTGTTCGTCTCTGCGGGCGGCTACCACCACCACATGGCGATGAACACCTGGAACAGCGCGGGCAGCGGCCGGCGCCGTCTCGCGCTCGGACTCGGCCAGGTAGACATCATCGTGCCGACCGGCGACGATCTGGCTGCGCTGAACGAACGGATGTCGCACTACGGTGTGCAGACCCGAAACGACGGGCAAACGGTCGGCTTCGACGACCCGTGGGCGAACGCGATCACGGTGCGCACGGCATCCGTCTCGCCCGCCGTCTGACTCGACCCACCTGAGGCCCCAGCAGCCCAGTCATCCGCGAGTGCGCCTAAATCGTCTGTTCACGACGCGGCAAGCGACGATTCAGGCGCACGCGTGAAGGAAAACGTTGCTCGAGCACCGGAGTCCCTGGCAGGAGACTCAGATCGATCAGGATTGAAGAAGCACGTGATGAACACGCCCGCGTAGCCTGAGATCGATGTCTCGACCAACGCGGCATCACCGACGAGAATCCCGGAAGGAGACCCACAATGGCCAAGTCAGACACGTCCGGAGGGCTGAGCAAGGAGGAGCGCGACGCGGTCAAGCAGCGCGCCAAGGAGGTCCGCGAGCAGGAGAAAGCCGGCAAGAACCGTGAGGCCGGTGAGAAGGCGCTGCTCGAGGCCATCGCCCAGCTGGAGCCGGAAGACAAGGTGCTCGCCGAGGGGCTCCACACAGTCGTCGTCAAGGTCGCGCCCGACCTCGTTCCGAAGACCTACTACGGCATGCCCGGCTTCGCGAACGCCGAGGGCAAGATTGTCGTGTTCATCCAGCCGGCCAAAAAGTTCAAGACGCGCTACGCGACCATCGGATTCGAAGGCACAGCGAACCTGGACGACGGCGACATGTGGCCCGTCGGCTTCGCGATCCACAAGTGGACCCCGGTGGTCGAGCAGAAGATCACTGACCTCGTTCAGAAGGCCGTCGCCTGACCCCTCAGGAGTCGACTGGATCCAGCAAATGATTTTCACACGATGCGGCGAAATGGGCTACGCGACAGGGAGAGGAGGTTAGCCCTTCACGCCACTGCTGGCGATCCCCTGCACAAACACGCGCTGTGCGACCAGGAAGACCAGCACCGTCGGAAGCGAGGCGACCAACGCGCCGGCGATGACCACGTTCTGATACTCGAAGCTCATCGTGTACGACATCAGGCGGTTGATGGTCAGCACAACCGGGTAGAGCGCCTCCGACTTCAGCACGGACAGCGGCCAGATGAAGTTGTTCCAGCCGTAGACGAACATGAACACCGCGAGCGTGACGACGGCGGGCTTCAACATGGGCACCACAAACTGCCAGACGATGCGGAACTCTCCAGCGCCATCCATTCGCGCAGCCTCGATGATCTCGTCCGGCACGTCCATGATGAACTGGCGCATCAGGAAGATGCCGAACGCGTTCGCCAGCCACGGCAGCATCACCCCGAGGTACGAATCGTCGAGTCCCATGGTGCTGACCAGGTAATACAACGGAACCAAGGTCACGATCGGCGGGAGGAACATCGTCGCCACGACCCCGTAGAACAGGGCGTCCCGACCGCGGAACCGATGCTTAGCGAAGACGTAGCCTGCCAGCACGCTGGTCACCAGAACGGATGCGGTGCTGCCGCCGACGATGATCAGGCTGTTCAGCATCGACTGGGCGAACGGCACCTCGGTGAGTGCCGTAACCAGAGGGGCGATGGTCGGTTCCGCGGGGAACCACGTCGGAGGCACGCTGGCGAACTCGGCCGGCGTCTTGAACGCCGAGATCAGCAGCCAGTAGAGCGGGAACAGCGGGATGATGGCGACGATGGCGAGCAGCAGGTAGAGGAAGGCCTTCGTGAGTCGCCCGCGCGGCGGCGTCCTGCGGATCGGTGCCCTGCGCGCTTGTACTGCGACGGCGCCGCTCATTTGTTCCTGCCCTTCATGACGATGCCGAGCACGGCACCGACTACAACTATCGACATGAACAGGGTCACCGCGAGGGCGCTCGATTCGCCGGCCAGCCCATAGGAGAAGGCCGAACGCTGAATCTCGTACGAGACCATGTTGGTCGATCCTGCTGGCCCGCCCTGGGTGAGCAGATAGATCGGGTCGAAGACCTGGATCGAGTTGATGAAGGTCATCAGGAGAACGAACACGAGCGTTTTGTTCAGCATCGGGATCGTGATCGACCAGGTCTGCCTGACGAGACCAGCGCCGTCGATCTTGGCTGCCTCGTACAGGTCTTCCGGGATCTGCGTGAGACCGGCGACCAAGAGGATCACGTAGTAGCCAAGCATCTGCCAGACGTTGAAGATGACCAGTGAGATAAGAGCCCAGGATGGATCACTCAGCCAACCGGGCGGAGTGACTCCGATCGCCTGCAGCATGGTGCTGAGTGGCCCGTAACCCGGCGCGTAGATGTTGCTCCAGATGATGACGATCGCGATCGTCGGGATGACGTAGGTCGAGAACAGGATGACCCGCACCAGTCCCTTGCCCTTGAGTTTGGGAAAGTAGAGAAGCATGGCGATCAGCAGGCCGAGGGGAACGGTGATCACGATGCTCAGCACGACGTAGATCGCGGTGTTCCCCATCGCCTGGATGCGGTTGGAGTCGTCGAAGAGTGTCTCGTAGTTCTCGAGCCCCACCCAGTTCATCTCGGTGATCGGTGTGAACATCGACCACTCGTGGAGGCTGATGACGAAGGTCATGACCATCGGGATCAGCGTGAAGACGCCGATCACGATGAGCGCGGGGCTGAGGAATAACGCGGACCAGCGGCCCTGACCCTTCTGCCGGCTCTTCGGGCGTGGAGCGCGCCGGGGAAGGAGGGCTGCTCCCTCCCCGGCGATCTTGACTGTTGTCACTCGGTTAATCGCTTCTCTCGTACTGTCGAGTGGACGGGGGCCACGTGCTACTTCTGCGCCCGTTCGAGTGCCGAGTCGACCTCGTCTGAGGCCGTCTTCATCGCTCCCGCGGCATCCGTCTGCCCGTTCAGCAATGACTCGATCTGCTTCTGCAGGGCGTCTGCGGCCGCCTGGCCGCCGATGACGGTCGGGAACGGCGTGGCCGTCTCGAGAGCGCTGACGTACGAGGCGAGGAAGGGTGTCTCCAGGGCCGCGGCGTTTACCTCGATGTCGGAGTTCCGGCTCGGCAGGATTCCCATGCTGAGCAGGATGTCTGCCATTGCGGACGAACCAGCTTCGCCCGAGTCCGGGCCGTTCAGCCAGCTCAGGAACTTCCAGGCCGCGTCACGTTTGTCGTCGTCGGCCTTGGCGTTGACGGTAGTCATCCACGAGTAGGAGATCGATGATGATTCCGTTCCGTTCGGACCGACAGGGATCGGCGCGGTTGCGACGTTCTTGTAGTCGTCACCCATCGCGTCCTTGATGGCGCTCTCCCACCAGTTCGCCATGATGATCATCGCCGTCTTGCCGCCGGCGAAATTGTCGAGGTACGGGCCGGTGGTGTTGGCGTTTGCCGTCGACTTCGACGGATCGGTCAGCTTGTCGTCGACGAGTTTCTGATAGAGCTCTGCTGTCTCGAGCGCGGCGTCATCGCCGAGGGCGGATGCGGTGCCATCCTCGTTCAGGAAGGTGCCGCCGTTTGAAGCCAGCAGCGAGAGGAACGGATGGACGGCCCCAGAGCCCCAGCCGGTGATGAAGCCGATGCCCTGCTGCGTGGTTGTTCCTCCCTCCGACTTGGTGAGCTTGGCCGCGTCGTCGAGGAGTTCATCCCAGGTGGCGGGAGGACCGTCGATGCCGGCCTCGGCGAAGAGCGCAGTGTTGTAGTTCAGCTGGTACAGGTCGACCTCATTCGGCACCCCATACACGGTGCCCTCTGAGCTGGCAGCGTCGACGAGGCTCGACGGCCAGTTGTCTGTCACCTCGGTGGCGACGTCGTCCGGGGCGGCATCCGCCAGTCCGTCGCGCACAAGTTCCGGCAGCCAGAGGTCGTAGATGCCGGTGATCGTCGGCCCATCGGCCGATGCACCCTGGGTGCGGAGGGTTGACAGCAGGTTGCCGAACGGAACCGCCTGGACATCGACCGTGACGTCGGGGTTCTCCTTCGTGAACGCCGCCGCCGCGTCTTCGAGCATGGTGACCTGGTCAGGACCCCAATGGGTGAGGAACGTGACGGTGGTGTCGCCGCCCGCCTCGTCGTTCGAGCCTCCGGCGCTACATCCGGTGACGGCAAGCAGGGTCGCGAGGCCGAGGCCCGCCGCCGTGCCGAGTGTCGTTTTCTTCATGATGACCTTCTCTGTGTGTGGGGTGCGTGGTGTGGCGAGGGTGGGGGATTGCGAGCAAGCCCAATCACGGGCCGGCCAGAGCGAACTTCTCTGTTCCCGCGTTCTTGAATGCGCAGGCTCGCTGGTGCCCGACGAGGCATCCCTTCACCTGCATCAGCGCGGAGTAGTAGTCGATGAAACGAAAGCCATAGGTCTCGCCGCGTGCAAAAGCGTGCTCGCTGATTCCGGCGAGCCAGCGGTCGAACGCCTCGTCGGGAATGGGCACGAAGGTGTCCGCTTCGAATCCCTCCATGTCTTCCCAGTTCTCTGCGTGCAGGATCGAAGGCACTGAATGGCGCGCAAGGGGCTCGCCTTCGATGGGGATGGAAGCGAGGAAGGCACCGCGCAGCGCTGCCTTCGCAGCGTTGACGTGATCGCGATGCATGCTCTTGATCCAGTGCGTGATCATCACGTCCGGCTTCGATTCACGGATGATCTGTGCGATCTGTTCTGCAACCGCCTCGTCGTCTGGCAGGAAACCGTCGCTGTAGTCGAGCGCCACGAATTCAGCGCCGATGGCATCCGCGAAGAAACGCCCCTCGTGCAGCTTCTGCTCACGATATTCGGTAGGAGTCAGCAACGGATGCCCGCGCTCGCCCCAGGTGCAGTCAACGATGATGGCTCTGGCTCCCTCGAGCACCATCTTCGCCAGGGTGGGCCCGGCGGTGAGTTCCATGTCACCGATGTGCCCGCCGACGGCGATAACTGTCTTCGTCATAGATTTCGGCCTTTCAAATCGCGGTCGCCGGTGCCAACGGCGCCCGGAGGATGGCGAAGGTGCGGCTGATGCCGAACCCGGTCTTGCGGTAAAGGTGCGACGCCGTTGAGTCCTCGTCAGCCCAGAGGAACCAGGCACTGTGCGCGCCGAGGGCACACATGCGTTCCAACGTGACGTGAAGGAGTGCCTTGCCGAGCCCCGTGCCGCGGCTCTCCGGCAGGACACCGAAGGGTCCGAAGCGCTCGATGACGTTCTCGTATGTCCCGTGCATGGCCCAACCGAGCAGCGTGCCGGCCGGGTCCCTGGCGACGATGATGCGTTCAAGCGGCATTCCGCCGACGACGCAATCGCGGATCGCGCGCGCCCAATCGGAGTTGAACCGGTCGCCGGCCATGGCGATGAGGGGAACCAGTTCGTCTGACGTCGGGCTGTCGAACGCATACCCGTCGGCGCGCAGGTTGTCGACGAGCTGACGGATGTCGGCAGGCATCTGATAACCGATGAGCGAGCGGTCCATGGCGCTCGGCCGCTCGATCGTCTCGAAGCCGAGGGAGGAGAGGAGTGCGCTTGCCGCCGGGTATCGGTCGGTGTCGAGTCCGGGCAACACGTAGTTCGGCGTGTAGCTGGAGAACACCACCTCGCTGCGCCCGAGGCCGGCAAGCCAGTCCATCGCCATGGTCACCAGTCGCCGGCCGACTCCGTTGTTCTGCGCCGGCGGGGTCACAAAGAAGTAGAGAATCCAGCCGGTCTGGGGTTCGAGATCATCGCCGTCGTGGGCGACACGCCGTCGCACCGCGTAAGCAGAACCGACGACCTGGCCGCTCTGTTCTGCGACGAAGAGTCCGGACGCATCGAAGTTGCGATCGAGCAACACCAGGTCGCGAAAGCGCAGCGCCGTCATGCCGTCCTGGGGCGCAGCGTGCGTCCAGGCGGCGGCGATCTTCGCGGCGTCGCCGACCTCGAACGTGCGAAAGTCGACCTCGCCGACGGTCGGGGAGTCGGGCTGTGACACGTGTGTCCCTTTCACTCTGCCGGGCGTGAATTGCGAGACCCCATCGGTTCGCTGGCTAGAACTTACCGGCGTTCGTCCGATGATGTCAAGAATTTTCAAAGACTTCCAGTTTTTGGGAGTTCATTTACGCGATTGTCTTGAAGTGCGCCCAAGGATCGCCGAAATGCGCCGTGCAGACTGCGGGAATCGCGCGGTGCGAGTCTTCAGACGCCGCGAGCGCCGCGAGTGGCGTTCCGTGTGCGCTTGAGCGCTTCGACGGTGTCGTCGAACCGACGCTGGGCTACTCCGGCGAACACGCAGTCGACCACGGCGAGCTGAGCGATCCGGCTCACCATTGCTCCGGCGCGGAATGTCGTCTCGCGCACCTCAGTGAACAGGCTCACCTCGGCCGCCGCTACCAGCGAGGATTCCCTAGCGCTGGTCACCGCGACGGTGAATGCCCCTTCCTCGCGCGCCACCCGCAGGAAGTTCACCGTCTCCTTCGTCTCGCCCATGTGCGAGAAGCCGATGGCGACGGCGTTCGGCGTCAGCAGAGAGGCCCCTGCCCAGGCTTCATGGGCGTCGTTCAGCGCGAAGGCGTTTCGCCCGATTCGAAACAACTTGTGCTGCAGGTCTTCAGCGATGAAATGACTCGCCCCGACCCCGAACAGAATGCTGCGATCCGCGGCGTCCAGGGCATCGACAACGCGCGCAACAGCGCCGAAATCCAGCTTGGCCACGGTCTCCTGGATGGCCAGGATCTCGAGCGAGGAGATCTTCACAGCCATCTCCTGCAGGGAATCCGTCCGAGCGATGTCCGACCCGTAGTTGAGCGATTCCCCGAACTGGGCGAATTCCCTCCCGAGTTCCGTGGCCAGGCTGATCTTCAGTTGCGAGTAGCCAGACATACCGATCGCCTGGCAGAAGCGCACGACGGATGCCTCAGACGTCTGGCAGAGTGTCGCCAGTTCGCTGATGGTATTCCCGAGCACGATCGACGGATTCTCCCTGATCGCATCGGCAATCCGCCTGGTCGACGGTGACAACGTCGAAACGACCGCTTCGATCGTGGACTGGATGCTCATGCAGTTCCTCGCGACTCAGTGATCGCGGCCGGCATGGGCCGCGACAGTTGTACGAGAAGTATGCCGCATGGTGCGCAACCCGGAAAGAATTTTCGAACTCTTTCGATTATCTGTAGTACATTTTCAACTGTGAGCACTGAACCGACTCTCCTCTGCCTCGACCTCGGAAAGACGTCGTGTCGGGCGGTGATCATCCGGGCGAGAGTCGTTCTGGCGTCCTCAGAACTCGACGGGGTTCGAGCGGACGCCGACGGCGGCGCCCTGGCCGTCGACCGATTGATCGCCGCCGTTCGGCTCCTCCCCGCTCACCACGCCCGGGCCGTGCAGGCCTGCGGAGTCGGAGCGGCCGGCGTTCTCACCGACCCGGTTGCCGGCGACACCATCGCAGCAGCCGTCCACGAACGGCTCGGAGTGCCTGTCGCGGTGGCGTCTGACGTCGTGACGGCGCACCTCGGCGCTTTCGACGGCGCACCAGGCACCATCCTGGTAGCCGGCACCGGGGCCGTGGCTGTTCGTATCGATGCAGCGGGCGAAATGCGCCGCGTCGACGGCTGGGGGCCCGACATCGGCGACCTCGGCAGCGGTTCCTGGATCGGCCGAGAGGGCCTGCGCGCCGTGCTCGGCGCGGGATCAGGGCTGCGGCCACCCACCGAGTTGTCAGCCAGACTCGCGTCCCTCACCCTCGGCCGTGACCCAGTTCGCTGGGTGGCGGAGTCCGAGAACTCGGCCAGGCAGCTTGCCCGGTTCGCTCCGCTCGTGCTCGAGGCGGCAGAGCAGGCAGACACGGTCGCCGTCGGCATCGCCGATCAAGCTGCCCGGCTGCTCAGCGCCACTGCGGCGGCCGCAGCAGCCGCAACGCCAGCCGCAACGGCCCGCGACGACTCGGCCAAAACGGCCGACTCAGAAACGGTGGCCGTGCTGGGTGGTCTCTCCCTGCATCCGTGGTTCAACGCGCGATTGAGCGACGCCATCACCTCGGCTGGCCTGACGGCCATCCATCCGCATTCAGACGCACTCTGGGGCGCATCTCTCGCAGCGCTCCGCACCGACCTTCCGCATGAAAGGCACATCCACCGTGCACGATAATCTCCCGTTCGCCGACCAGCAGGCATCCTCCGCGCGCGACGAGCTCCGCGCGGAACTCACCGGGCTGACCACGGAATCCGTCAACACGAATCGACCGGACCTCGACACGCTCGACACCCTCACCTTGGTGCGCGAGATGAACGGTGAGGATGCCCTGGTGCCGACCGCCGTCGGGCGGCAGGCCCCGCAGATCGCAGCCGCGATCGACGGAATCGCCCGGCGCTTCATGCGCGGGGGCCGCCTGTTCTACGTTGGCGCTGGGACCCCTGGTCGCCTCGGCATCCTGGACGCCAGCGAGTGCCCGCCCACCTTCGGCACCGACCCCGGCCTGGTGGTCGGGCTGATCGCCGGCGGGAAGCCGGCCATTCTCACCGCAGTCGAGAACGCCGAAGATGACACGCAGGCTGCGGCAGCAACGCTCACCGAGTTGAACCTCACGGCCGACGACACCGTCGTGGGAATCTCGGCATCCGGTCGCACCCCCTACGTTCTCGGCGGCCTGCGCTTCGCCCGCGAAGTTGGCGCGCTCACCGTCTCGATCGCCTCAAATGACAACTCCGCCATCGCTGCCGTCGCAGACATCGCCATCGACGTCGTCGTTGGCCCAGAATTCGTGAGCGGTTCGACGCGTCTGAAGTCTGGCACCGCCCAGAAGCTGGTGCTCAACATGCTCACCACGATCAGCATGATCAAGCTCGGCAAGACCTACAACGGCGTCATGGTCGACCTGCAGGCCACCAACGAGAAGCTCCAGGTACGCTCCGAACTCACCGTCATGACCGCGACCGGGGTTGACGCCGGGGCCGCGCGCGCAGCCTTGAGTGCGGCCGATGGGTCCGTCAAAACCGCAATATTCATGCTGGCCACCGGGCAAGGCCGCGAGCAGGCCGTCGCCGAGCTGGCGCGAGCGAATGGGCTGCTGAGGGTGGCGATTTCCGGCTCGCAAGCCGACGCGAGCTAGAGTCAGGCTGGCAGAGACAACGGGACCCACCATGATTCGCCACACTCACACGATTCAGCAGTCACACAAGATTCACCAGACTCACACCGATCGCCAGCCGCCGACGCCGACGGCATCCGTTCGCTCGATCGATCGCCTTGCGAAGGCTCACGATGCGTCTCACTACTACCTGGTGCCGGCATCCGTTGTGACGCCGAATACGGCAACGGATGTCCAGGCCCTGTTCCGTGACGCGCACGCAGGCGCCGGGTCGCTCACGTTCCGATCCGGCGGCACGAGCCTCAGCGGCCAGGGTGTCACCGACGGCATACTCGCAGACACCCGTTCGTCGTTCCGGCGGATCGAGGTGCTGGAGAACGGTTCCCTGGTGAGGGCGCAGCCCGGTGCCACGGTGCGGCAGGTCAACGTCGCACTGGCCAGGTACGGCCGTAAGCTTGGCCCCGATCCTGCGAGCGAGATCGCGTGCACAATCGGCGGCGTGATCGCCAACAACTCCAGCGGCATGGCCTGCGGCATCGACCAGAACAGCTACCGCACCCTGGGGTCGCTCATCGTTGTTCTCCCGAGCGGCACGACGATCAACACCGTGGCGCCGGATGCCGATCGCTCACTCCGCGAACTCGAGCCGGAGCTGTATGCCGGGCTCCTGCGGCTGCGTGACCGGGTGCGCGGCAACTCCGCGTCGGTCGCGACCATCCGCAGGCTCTTCGCGATGAAGAACACCATGGGCTATGGCGTCAATTCGTTTCTCGACTTCGACTCGCCCATCGACATCCTGACCCATCTTTTGGTCGGCAGCGAGGGCACACTCGGTTTCATCGCCGAGGCCACCTTCCGCACCGTGCCGACGCTGCCCCAGGCGTCGACGGCGCTGGCGATCTTCCCCACTCTCGCGGCCGCCACGGCGGCACTTCCCGACCTCGTCGCATCCGCTCCGGCGACCATTGAGCTCATGGACTCCGTTTCGCTGCGGGTTGCCAAGACCCTGACAGAGCGCACGGCCGAGCTTGATGCCCTCACCGTCGACGGTCATGCCGCCCTGCTCATCGAGCACCAGGCCGACTCCGCCGACGTGCTTGCAGAACGGGTGGCGAACAGCGCCGCGATCCTGGGCCGCCGGGGCGTGTCGACGTCGGCCGAATTCTCGACCGATGTCGGCATCCGTCAGCGTCTCTGGTCCATTCGCAAAGGGCTGTACACCTCAGTGGCCGGTGCCAGACCGTCTGGCACGACGGCGCTGCTCGAAGACATCGCCGTTCCCGTCGACGCGCTGCTCGACACCTGCACAGAGCTGACCGGCCTGTTCGACCGGTACCGCTACGAGGAGAGCGTGATCTTCGGGCACGCCAAAGACGGCAACGTGCACTTCATGCTGAACGAACGTTTCGACGACCCGGCCAGCCTCGACCGGTACCGCGCGTTCACCGAAGACATGGTCGAACTGGTCCTGGGCCGTGGCGGCTCGCTCAAGGCCGAGCACGGCACCGGACGCATCATGGCCGCGTTCGTCGAGCGACAGTACGGTACCGAGCTGTATCAGGTGATGCGCGAGGTCAAACGCCTGTTCGACCCCGCCGGCATCCTGAACCCGGGCTCGGTACTTTCCGACGAGGCCGACGCGTACCTGCGCGACCTCAAAATCACCCCAACGGTCGAGGAAGAAGTCGACCGCTGTGTCGAGTGCGGGTACTGCGAGCCGGCCTGCCCCTCGAAAGACCTGACGCTCACTCCACGCGGCCGCATTGCCATCCGGCGCGAGATGGCGAACGCCGAGGCTGTGGGCGACACCGATCTTCTGAACGAGTTGCGCCGGGACTACGACTACGAGGGCCTCGCCACCTGCGCCGTCGACGGAATGTGCCAGACCGCGTGTCCCGTCACCATCAACACGGGCGACCTGGTGCGGCGGCTTCGGGCAGAGAACTCCTCGGCGCTCGAGGGGCGCGGCTGGAAGACCGCTGCCGGGCACTGGCGCACCGTGACCCGCGTCGGCGCGGTGGCACTGAACGTGGCGGATGCCGTGCCCACTGCCCTCGTGCGCGGTGCGACCCAGCTGGGGCGGGCGCTTCTCGGCGAAGACACCGTTCCGCTCTACAGCGACGATCTCCCCGCCGGTGGGCGCCCCCGAAAGCCTCTGGCGGCAGCAGACCCGGTAGCGGTGTATCTCCCGTCATGCATCGGTACCATGTTCGCGCCGGAACAGGCCGGCAACGACGACGCTGGTCGTGAAGGGCTCGGCGCCATGGATGCCCTGCTGGCGCTCTGCGAACGCGCCGGCGTGCAGGTGCGAATACCGGAGGGTGTCGGATCGATGTGCTGCGGTACCCCGTGGAAGTCGAAGGGCCACCTCGCGGGCTACGACCGGATGCGCGAGATCGTGCTCCCCGCGCTGCTCGCGGCCAGTGACGGCGGGCGCCTCCCGGTGATCTGCGACGCCACCTCCTGCACAGAAGGGCTCGAGACCCTGCGCGCGAGTGCCATGTCGGAGGGCGGGAAATTCGCCGAGCTGCGCTTCATCGACTCGATCGACTTCGCGCGCGACACCCTCCTGGGTCATCTCGACGTCTCAGTGTCACTCGGCTCCCTAACGCTGCATCCGACCTGCTCGTCGACACAGTTAGGCGTCAATGACGCGCTGGGAGAGATCGCTGGGCGCATCGCCGGCACCGTGCACACCCCGGAGAACTGGGGATGCTGCGGGTTCGCAGGAGACCGCGGCATGCTGCACCCCGAACTGACCGCTTCGGCAACCGCCGCTGAGGCCGCCGAGGTGCGGGCGGGCGACTTCGACGCCCACGCCTCGACCAATCGCACCTGTGAGATCGGCATGAGCCGGGCGACCGGAGCCAATTACCGCCACGTGCTCGAACTGCTCGAGGAAGCGACCCGACCCACGCCGTAGAGTGCCTCTTGCAGGGTGGCGTCGCTGGCCAGTTCTTGATGTTTTGACGCCGGGGCGGCGGTGGCAGCGAGAATTACGCCCGGCTGCGTGCCGCGCGCCGGGAGGCACCGCGCGCCGTCGGTCGCGCGGGCAGCTTGGGTCGATCATGACCTGGCGCGCGCAACCCGTCGATGATGACCGCCAGCTGCCGACGCCACTGCCCGGCATTGCCGCTGTCGCTCCTGCCGAGCGACCCGACCATGGAGACCAGCACTCCGATGTCGATCCCGTCGACGTCCCCCCTGAGGTCGCCGTCTTTCCGCGCCTGGGCGATCAGCGGCGCGATGAACTCTTTGAGCTGTTCCGCCGGGTGATATGCGGGGTCGATCTTCTCCATCCGCTGCATGATCGGCGGAATCGACGGGTCGGCCACCAGCCACTCGGAGGCCCGCTCCAGGAAGACGACGATGCCCTCCCACGCGCTCGGCGCAGAGGCGATCTCCTCCTGCACGTGCTGCAGCTGCTCGATGGCCAGGCCGAAGAGGGTGCGCACCAGGTCGTCGCGGGTCGCGAAGTTGCGGTACAGCGTTGCCACGCCGACCTCCGCCCGCCTGGCGATCTCTTCCAGCGACGCATCCACGCCGTTCTGGGCAATGAGCGCTCGCGCCTCGTTGATCAACCGATCGCGATTCGCCCTGGCATCGCGGCGGCGTGAGGGCGACCCCTCGGGCGAGGGGCGAGCAGACGAGGTCATGGGCTTGATTCTAAGGCCGAATCCTGCGAGCGGTAGTGGGCAACTTGCGCCGGACCTCCCCGCCGTCTTGCACAGCGGACCGATTGCCCTGAGAATGCGTAGAGCGGAACCGGTGCATCGCGGCCACAAGCCAGCACGGGTTCGGAAACGGAGTCCACATGCCGGTCGAAAACAACACGCGCGCCTTCGACCCGGAGATCGTCACCGATTTTCGGGAACGGATGAGCTACGGGTCGTACCTCGAGCTGGAAACCCTGCTCAGCGCCCAGAAGCCGGTCAGCGTGCCGGAGCACCACGACGAACTGCTGTTCATCATCCAGCACCAGACCACAGAGCTGTGGTTGAAACTGGTGCTGCATGAACTCCGCACCGCGACCGAATTCCTCCGCACCGACCAGCTCGCCCCGGCGCTGAAGGCCATCGCCAGGGTCAAGCACATCCAGCGCACCCTCACCGAGCAATGGTCTGTGCTGGCCACGCTCACGCCGACAGAGTATGCCGAGTTCCGCGGGTTCCTGGCCAATGCATCCGGATTCCAGTCGTTCCAGTACCGCGCCGTCGAATTCGCGCTCGGCAACAAGAATCGTCGCATGCTGCGTGTCTTCGAGAGCGACCCGGTCGCGCACGCCCTCCTCACCGAAGTGCTCGAAGCACCCAGCATCTACGACGAGTTCCTACGCTACCTGCACCGCGCCGGCTTCGACATTCCGGTCGATGTGCTGAACCGCGATGTGACGGATGCCTGGGTGCTGCACCCGGAACTGGTGCAGACATTCCGCACGATCTACGAGAACGCGACAGAACATTGGGCCGCCTACGAGGCCTGCGAAGAGCTCGTCGACCTCGAAGACAACTTTCAGCTGTGGCGATTCCGCCACCTGAAGACCGTGCAACGCATCATCGGCATGAAGCCGGGTACCGGTGGGTCAAGCGGCGCTGCATTCCTGCAGAAGGCGCTCGAGCTCACCTTCTTCCCCGAGCTTTTCGCGGTGCGCACGGAGATCGGGCAATGACTCAGACGACGTTCCCGGGGTTCCTCGACGCCCACGTCCATCTCGCGCTGATCGACCCGGCCGTGCTTCCTGCGGGCGGTGTCGCACGTGTGCTCGACCTCGGCGGCTGGCAGCCCGGCGCACCAGCTGAGGCTGCGGAGCTCGAGATCGCGTACGCGAACCAGTTCCTCGCCGCACCGGGCGGCTACCCCGGTCGGCAGGCATGGGCGCCGTCGGGCAGCGTTCGTGAGGTGACGACGGTGACGGATGCCGCAGCAGCCGTCGGAGAACAGCTCGCGTCAGGCGCATCCGTCATCAAAGTCACCCTGAATTCAGACGCCGGTCCGGTTTTCGCCACCGATGTGCTGCGTGCGATCGTTGCCGGCGCGCATGAGAACGGTGTGCCCGTCGTCGCACACGCCGAGGGTGTCGGACAGGCCGTTCGGGCGTTCAGCGCCGGGGTCGACATGCTCGCGCACACGCCGTTCAGCGAGCGCCTCGTCGATGAACTCGTCGACGCCATGGCCGGGCGGATGACGTGGATCAGCACCCTCGACATTCACGGCTGGGGCGAGCCCACAGACGACTTCACCCGTGCCAGCGACAATCTGCGTCGATTTCATGCGTTCGGCGGACGCGTGCTCTACGGAACGGATCTCGGCAACGGGCCTCTTCCCGTCGGCCTCAATCGGCGAGAGATCGATGCTCTCCTCGGCGCAGGAATGGCGCCGGATGAGGTTATCGGCGCGCTCACCGCCGCGCTGCCGGGCGGCGCCCTCGCGAGGACTGCGGGCGGCGCTGGGCGGCATCCGTTGAAGCGGGTTACGGTTGTACCCGGCGAGCGCCCGACCGACCGCGAAGGGTTCGCCGATTGGCTGTGCGAAGCGCGCGCCGTCACCGCCGACGACCTCGAGGACACGGATTGACGCACCTGCAGGGCACAGACGGCGGCCAGAGTCCCCAGCTCGCGTTCGCCAGGCGCATGGACCGGATCGATGGTCTGGCACACTACCGGGCGCGGTTTTTCGGCATGCACAGCGTCGGACTGGACGACGCGAGCGGGGGCGCCTCCGGTGCGAACCCGGTCGCCTACCTCGACGGCAATTCGCTCGGCCGCCCGACGCTCGCCAGCGTGCAGCGCATCACCGAGTTTCTCACCGGCGCCTGGGGCACCCGCCTCATCCGTGGCTGGGACGAGGAGTGGATGGAGCTGCCGCTCCGCATCGGCGACGATCTCGGGCGTGCCGCACTCGGTGCGGCATCGGGCCAGGTCTGGGTCGGCGACTCGACGACCGTGATGCTCTACAAGCTGGCGCGAGCCGCGGTCGATTCCCGCAGCGACCGCACCGAGATCGTGCTCGACACCGATAACTTCCCGACCGACCGCTACGTACTCGAGGGCATCGCCGCGGAGCGCGGGCTCACTCTCCGCTGGATCCGCCCAGATCACTCGGGCGGCGTCACCACAGAGCAGGTTCAGGATGCCGTCGGCCCACAGACGGCGCTCGTGCTGCTCAGTCACGTGGCGTATCGCTCCGGGTTCCTGGCCGATGTGCGCGGGATCACCCGCGTCGCGCACGACGCTGGAGCGTTGGTGCTCTGGGACCTCTGCCACTCCGCAGGTTCCGTGCCGATCGAGCTCGACCTGTGGGGCGTCGACCTCGCCGTCGGCTGCACCTATAAGTATCTGAACGGCGGCCCAGGCTCGCCCGCGTTCGGCTATGTGCGCAGCGACCTGCAGGAGGTTCTCGCCCAGCCGATCCAGGGGTGGATGGGAACACAGGACATCTTCGAAATGGGGCCGGGGTATCGGCCGGCCGCCGGCATCCGTCGCTTCATGAGTGGAACGCCGGCCATCGTCGGCATGCTCGCCATGCAGGACACCATCGCCATGATCGCCGAAGCCGGCATAGAAGAGGTGAGGGCCAAGTCGGTCGGGCTGACTGAATTCGCGATCTCGCTCGTCGACGAGTGGCTGGCTCCGATGGGGGTGACCGTCGCGTCACCTCGCGAGCAGACGCATCGCGGCGGGCACGTGACCATCGATCACCCCGACATGCGGCAGGTGACCGCGACGCTCTGGGCGCACGAAGTCATCCCAGACTTCCGCGCGCCGGATGGGCTGCGCATCGGTCTGTCGCCGCTGTCGACGAGCTATGTCGAGACCTACGAGGGCGTTGCGGCGATTCGCGATGTGCTGCGCGGCATCCTGCTCGGCCGGAGTGGGCTGCTCGAGCCGTGAGGTGCCAACTTCTCCTCGTGCGACACCTCGTGCGGAGCCGGCGGCACGAGGAGTTGGCACCTCACCCGCGAACGGTAGAATCGACGCATCCACCCACGAGCCGCCCTGGAGTGAATTGTGCCAACCATCGTTGTTGAAGTGATGCCGAAGGCCGAGCTGCTCGACCCGCAGGGCAAGGCCGTCGCAGGCGCCCTCGGTCGACTCGGCAAAGACAAGTTCACCGGTGTGCGCATCGGCAAGCGCTTCGAGATCACGGTCGATGGGCCGGCGGATGACGCGGTGCTGGCCGAGGTACAGGAACTCGCGGAGTCGATGTTCTCCAATTCCGTCATCGAAGACGTGATCAGCGTGCACTACGCCGGCGTCGACGGTTTCGGGGCAAGTGCAGCGGCCGACTTCGCCGTCGGCAACGTCACCGAGGACACCGACGTGACAGGCACCGACGTGGCGACGCCGCCGGCCGGGGAGACGCACTGATGCGCATCGGTGTTGTCACCTTCCCCGGTTCGCTTGACGACCGCGACGCGCAGCGCGCCATTCGTATCGCCGGGGCAGAACCGGTCGCACTCTGGCATGGCGACCACGACCTGCACGGTGTCGACGCACTCGTTCTTCCCGGCGGGTTCAGCTACGGCGACTACCTGCGCTGCGGTGCGATCGCCAGCCTCTCACCGATCATGACCGAGGTCATCGACGCGGCGAACAAGGGGATGCCGGTGCTCGGCATCTGCAACGGATTCCAGATGCTGGCAGAAGCCCATCTCGTTGACGGCGGGCTGATCCGCAATGACAGCGGCACGTTCATTTGTCGCGACCAGCGGTTGCGGGTGGAGAGCACGTCGACCGCGTGGACCGGCGGATTTTCCACCGGTCAGGAGATCACCATTCCGCTGAAGAACGGCGAGGGCGGCTTCATCGCATCCGCCGAGACGCTGGCCCGGCTTGAGGGTGAGGGCCAGGTGGTGTTCCGCTACCTGGACGTCAACCCGAACGGCTCGCTGAACGACATCGCGGGGGTCTCGAATGCTCGCGGCAACGTGGTCGGCCTGATGCCGCACCCCGAGCACGCGGTCGAGCCTGGCTTCGGTCCTGATACCCCCGCTGCCATGCGCTCCGGCATCGATGGGCTGACGTTCTTCGCGTCCGTCATCGAGCGCTCCCTCGTCGGCGCGTAGGTCCGTAGCCGCCCGCACCCCCTCGGTAGCCGCCCAGAGTCGCACTTCGCGCCGAGAATCGCCGCTCCTCCAGCGATGCGGGGAGGAAACGGCGACAAACCTTCAGTTCTGGTTCAAACTTTCGGACCATGCGTCGCCCAGCCGAGCCTGACACGATGGAGGAGTCCCCCAGCCGGCCTGCCCGGCTACCGCCATGTCTGGAGTGTTGCCCCCGTGTCTCCCCGCTTGTTCTACCGAACCGTCGCCATCGCTGAAGCGGTGACCTGGACCCTCCTCATCACGGGGATGCTGCTCAAGTACGTCGGCAACGCCGGTAGCCTGCCGGTGCTGATCGGTGGGTCCATCCACGGTTTTGTGTTCATCACCTATGCGATGACGGCGGTGTTGGTCGGTGTGAACCAGCGCTGGAGCGTCAAACTCATCGTGTTCGCCGTGATCACCGCGATCGTGCCGTACGCGACGATCCCCTTCGACATCTGGCTCGACCGCAATCGTCAGCTCGAGGGGGTCTGGCGCAAGACCGCCACGGATGACCCGCGCGATCACACCTGGGTGTCGCGACTGCTCCGCTGGTTCCTGAACCACCCCGCGATCCTGATCACCCTGTTCGTCGTCGGCATCGTTGTGATCATGACGGTGCTGCTGATCGTCGGCCCTCCCGGCGGCTGGAAGTAGCGCCGCTCCTCGCCCGTGCCAACGACCTCGGTGAGCGACCTCGGTGGCGTGACTCCTGCAATCCGCCGGACTCCGGCACATGCGGCCGCGTAATTCCGGGTGACCATGTGCTCCTGCCGCACGTGTGCAGGAGTCATGCATGCCGAAGCGTTGCGGGCATGGCGGGAGTGTCGGCCAACCGGCCGAAGTAGACTGAAACGACCCCCGGCATCCGTTTCTTCAAGGAGCATTTCCCTGTGACCGACACCGCTGCATCCCCCAGTGTTTCCACGAGCGCTGTCTCGACGAGTGCAGGTCGCGGCGTCGCCGACACCGTGACCAATGCGATCGCCACTCCGGAGAAAGAACAGCCCTACGGCGCGCTCGGGCTCAAGGACGACGAGTACGCGAGCATCCGCGAGATTCTCGGACGGCGCCCGACCAGCGGCGAACTCGCCATGTACTCGGTGATGTGGAGCGAGCACTGCTCGTACAAGAGCTCGAAGAACTACCTGCGCCAGTTCGGCCAGAAGGTCACTCCAGCCATGAAGAAGAACCTCATGGTCGGCATGGGCGAGAACGCCGGCGTGCTCGACGTCGGCGAGGGCTGGGCCGTGACGTTCAAGATCGAGTCGCACAACCACCCGTCGTACATCGAGCCGTTCCAGGGCGCTGCGACCGGCGTCGGCGGCATCGTGCGCGACATCATCTCCATGGGCGCCAGACCGGTCGCCGTGATGGACGCACTCCGCTTCGGCGCCATCGATGACCCCGACACCGCCCGGGTCGTGCACGGCGTCGTCTCCGGCATCTCGTTCTACGGCAACTGCCTCGGCCTGCCGAACATCGGCGGAGAGACCGTATTCGACTCCGTCTACCAGGCCAACCCGCTCGTCAACGCGCTCTCTGTCGGCGTGCTCCGCCACGAAGACCTGCACCTGGCCAACGCCACCGGCGCCGGCAACAAGGTCGTGCTCTTCGGCGCGCGCACCGGCGGAGACGGCATCGGCGGGGCATCCATTCTCGCCTCTGACACCTTCTCAGAAGGCGGCCCGACGAAACGCCCGGCCGTGCAGGTCGGCGACCCGTTCGCCGAGAAGGTGCTCATCGAGTGCTGCCTCGAGCTGTACCGCGAGAAGCTCGTCGAGGGCATCCAGGACCTGGGCGCCGCCGGCATCTCCTGCGCGACCAGCGAGCTGGCCTCGAACGGCGACGGCGGAATGTTCATCGAGCTCGAGAAGGTGCTGCTGCGCGACCCGTCGCTCACCGCCGAAGAGATCCTGATGTCGGAGAGCCAGGAACGGATGATGGCGGTCGTCGCGCCGGAGAAGCTCGAGGGCTTCCTCGCGGTCACCGCCAAATGGGACGTCGAGACCAGCGTGCTCGGCGAGGTCACAGACACCGGCCGACTCATCATCGACTGGCACGGCGAGGAGATCGTCAACGTCGACCCGCGCACCGTCGCGGTCGACGGGCCCGTCTACGACCGACCCGTCACCTACCCGACCTGGATCGACGCGCTGCAGGCCGACTCGGCATCCGCATTGCCTCGGCCGACGGATGCCGACACGCTGCGCTTGCAATTTCTGACACTTCTCGGCTCGCCGAACCTGGCAGACCCGAGCTGGATCACCGATCAGTACGACCGCTACGTGATGGGCAACACCGCCCTGTCGACTCCAGACGACGGCGGGATGATCCGCGTCGACGAGGAGTCAGGGCTCGGCTTCGCTATCGCGACGGACGCCAACGGCCGCTACTGCCAGCTCGACCCGTACCGCGGTGCACAGCTGGCCCTCGCCGAGGCGTACCGCAATGTCGCCGCAACCGGCGCCGTGCCCGCCGGCGTCAGCGACTGCCTGAACTTCGGCTCGCCCGAGAATCCAGAGGTCATGTGGCAGTTCGGCCAGACCGTCGAAGGGCTGTCAGACGGATGCCTCGAGCTTGAGATCCCGGTCACCGGCGGCAACGTCTCGTTCTATAACCAGACCGGCGATGTGCCGATCCACCCGACGCCGGTCATCGCCGTGCTCGGCGTGATCGACAACGTCGCCAAGCGCGTGCCGAGCGGCTGGCAGGACGACGGCCACAACATCTACCTGCTCGGCATCACCCGCGAGGAGCTCGACGGTTCCGCCTGGGCCGGCGTCATCCACGACCACCTCGGCGGGCGTCCGCCGTCGGTCGACCTCGGTCGCGAGAAGGCACTGGCCGGGTTGCTGCACGCCGCGTCGCAGGAAGCACTGATCGACAGCGCGCACGACCTCAGCGAGGGCGGCCTGGCGCAGGCGCTTGCCGAAGCGGTACTGCGGTTCGGCGTCGGAGCCCGGGTGTGGCTCGGCGACATCGTCGAGCGTGACGGCATCGACACATCCGTCGCCCTGTTCTCCGAGTCGACCGGTCGCGTGATCGTGACCGTGCCACGCGAGGACGACGTGAAGTTCCGCGGGCTCTGCGAGGGGCGCGACTACCCGGTGCTGCGCATCGGCGTGACGGATGCGACGGCGCCCGGCATCGAGGTGCAGGACCAGTTCACGGTTACACTCGATGAACTGGCGGCCCGGCACCGTTCGACGCTACCCGCCGCCTTCGCCAACTGACGCCGCCGCGACTTACTTCACGCGTGCGCCCGTTGTGCCGCCTCACGCTGACGGAGGGCGGCACAACGGGCGCACGGGCGAGACCGGGCAGCCGGGGCTGTGGATAACTTCCGCGTGGTGGCGGTAGGCGGTGCCATTATCGAGCGATGACCCGCCCAGCCGATCTACCCGAAGCGCTCCGCGACGGTCCGTTCGATGTGCAATCCGCGCAAGCCCAGGGAGTCAATCGCGGACGACTTCGGCGCAGTGACCTCCGCCAATCGTTTCGAGGGGTTCGCGCCCAGGCGCGCCCGGCCGTGGAGCCGGGCATCCCTGGCAGGCACGAGTCCCTGAAGGCACTCTGGGTACGCGCCTACGCAGCCTCCGATGCCCTGGCCCGCGAATACGCGGTACGGATGCCAGGCGACCAGTACTTCAGCCATCTCACGGCCGCCTTCCTCCATGGCCTGCCTCTTCCGAACCGGCTCCGGGAGTACTCCATGATCGACGCGGCGACGTCGGTGCGAACGCGCCGGCGCACAGGGACGAAGGTGCGCGGCCACCTGATCCCGGCCGATTCAGTGACGGTCGTCGACGTCGGCGGACTGCCCGTCGCATCCGTTGTCGACACCTGGCGCCAGCTCTGCACGACACTCACGCTTGACGAGCTGATCATCATGGGCGACGCACTCGTGTGCAGACAGCGCCCGCCTGCCACCATGGCGGAGCTCGAGGATGCCGTGGGTCGCCAGGCCGGACGCCCAGGGGCCCGTCTTCTGCGAGAGGCGTTCCGTCACGTTCGGCCATGCACCGACTCACCGCGGGAGACCGTGCTCCGGTTGATCATCCTGCGTGCAGGACTGCCGGAGCCGGAGGTGAACGGCGAGATTCTGGGGCGCTTCGGAGAGTTTCTGGCCTGGGGAGACCTGCTGTATCGGCGCTATAAGGTCCTCACGGAGTATGACGGCGAGGGCCACCGAGAAGACGAGAAGCAGTTTCACCGCGATGTTGATCG
Source organism: Glaciibacter superstes DSM 21135 (assembly GCF_000421145.1). GTDB lineage: Bacteria > Actinomycetota > Actinomycetes > Actinomycetales > Microbacteriaceae > Cryobacterium > Cryobacterium superstes. The sequence goes on from NZ_ATWH01000001.1 coordinate 334,277, forward strand.
GCTCGATGCACTCATGGAGGAGAACTGGCGGGTCATCCGCTACAACAAGAGCCACCTCGGCCCGCGTAAGAATGAGATCGAGGGCCGCATCCGGCGGGCTCTCATCGAACGTGGTTGGCATCCGCCGAGCTGAACATGATCGCGCGTGCGCTCCAAGTGTCGCCTCGCGAGCACTCAAAGCGGCACATGGGGCGCACGGGTGGAGTTCGGTGCCGGAGCTAGACGGGGAAGGGAACGCCCGTGAGGCCCTCCGAGCGGGCCCAGAGGCGTGCCGCGACAGCGCGATCGAGCGACGTGCGGGTCGGCCGTTGCACGACGGGAAGGCCGCGCGTCAACCAACGCGGGCCGTAGTACTGCCCACCGACGGCATCCGTGTCTGTCGCAGCCCGCACGGACGGCCAGGCTCCCCGCTCCTTGCTCTGGGCCATGACGCTGCCCTGCAGATTGTCGACGAATCGCTTGCCGCGGGTCGGCTGGTTGACCCCACGGATGCCGACGGTCACCCCTGAGATCGAATATCCGGGCTGCACCACCATGGCCTGCACGCCGCCTGCCCCACCGATGCCGGCCGCGAGGAGACGCCGATTGAGCTCGAACCCGAACACCTGCGACGCGATCTTCGACTGCGCATACGCCTTCCACCGGTCGTAACCCGTCTCGAGCTGCAGGTTCTCGAGGGACGAGTCAAGTATTCGCGAGATCATCGAGCCGAGCGCGACGACCCGGCTGCCGGGCGTTGCATGCAGGGTGGGCAGCAGGTGAGCGGTGAGCGCGAAATGGCCGAGATAGTTCGTCGCGAGCACCAGTTCGTTGCCGTCAGCGCTGACCTCTCGATCGCGCGGCGGGTGCACGATTCCCGCGTTCAGGATGAGCCCGTCGATGCGCGGCATCTCGAGCAGCGCATCGGCGGCGGTACGCACCGATTGCAGGTTGGCAACGTCAAGATGCAGGCCAGAAACGGATGCGCCCGGCACGCGCCTGCGGATCGCGGCGAGTGCGGCATCCGTCTTCACCGGGTTGCGACAGGCGAGCACAACATGCGCGCCTGCGCGGGCAAGCTGTTCACTGGAGAAGTAGCCGAGGCCGGCGTTCGCGCCGGTGACGACGAACGTCTTGCCTGCCTGCAGCGGTACGGCGTAGGGGTTCCAGTTCACGATGTCGCTCATTTCACGATGTCGGCCTGGGCATCAAGCCGGTGATTCCGGCAGTGACGCCGTGGACGTGGGTGCAACGTCGCTGCCCGCGAGTTTCACGTGGTGATGGATCACCTCTGCGACGACGAAATTGAACCACTTCTCGGCAAAGGCCGGGTCGAGGTGCGCGCCCTCCGCGAGGCTGCGCAGCCTCTGGATCTGGAGGCGCTCCCGCTCCGGGTCGGCGGGAGGCAGACCGTGCGCCGCCTTGAGCCGCCCGACCTGCTGGGTGAACTTGAACCGCTCAGCGAGCAGGTGCACCAGTGCCGCATCGATGTTGTCGATGCTCTGCCGGATGCCGGACAGCTCATCGAGCACGCTCTGGTCTGCGACGGTGGAGCCGTCGGGGGTGGGTTCGGAGTCTGCGGCCATAGTCCGACGATAATGCAGTGACCGTTCGACGCCCAACCGCACCAACCGATTCCCTGCCTTCGGCAGTGGGTCTACAATGCTGTTCACGGATCACATCCGGGCGACCTGACACGAGGCGAACTGCCATGAGAATTGCGACAGCGGCACTCCTCCTGTTCAGCGGTGCGACAGCTCTCGTCGCCGCGCTGCTGCCGCAGCTTTACCCGGTGTGGATGGCGCGTGGACGCGGATCGCTCGACGTCATCCACGACAACCTCGTCGCCTGGCGGCTGGATGGCCTCCTCTTCCTGGCGAGCGCGATCGTCGGGCTGGTCGGCACCGCCCTTCTCTTCGGCAGCGCCACGGGCGCAGCCTCGCACTTGGCCACGGCATCCGTCGTCGTTTTCGGTGTCGGCACTGCACTCTGGGCGGCCAACCTGGCCTTCCGGCTCAGCGTGACGGTCACCGTGGCGCGCGAGCACGCAAGCGATCCGCCCACCTGGTACGGCCCCATTGCCGAGTGGGCGGCGACGCTCTGGCTCATCGCCGCGGCGTTCCTGGGACTGGCAGTTCTCGGAATCGGAATCGCCACCCTGCTCTGGGGTCTCCTCCCGGCCTGGACGGGATGGGTGGCGATCGCTCTCGGCGTCCTCTCGCTCGGGCTGCTTGCCGTCACCAGGGACAGCCCGCCGATCATCCTGTACCTGGCGCCTGTGGCCTGGGGCATCGGCGCGCTGACACGAGGGTGAGCGCAAGGTGAACGGCTGGGCCGTTCGCGTCAGCCTGCCCGCACCGGTTCGCGCACGGCGGCCAGCCGGCGCCGCATCCGCAGGCGCTGTTGGGTGAGCAGGATGCCGAACAGTACGAGGGCTGCGCCAAGCGGCTCGTGCCAGGACAGTGTTTCGGAGAGCACGAGCACCCCAAGCAGGACCCCGACGACCGGAGTCACATAGGTGACCGTCGAGGCGTTGGTCGGGCCCCAGGCGCGCAGAACATTGATGTTCCAGATGTAGGCGAAACCGGTTCCGACAGCGCCGAGGGCGAGCAGGCTCAACACGATCGGCCACGTCAATGCCACCGGGTGCCAGGCGAGAACCGGGGTGAGCAGGAGCATGATCGCCCCGGCGATGCCGATGTTCAGGAAGGCGAACGTTGTGCCCGCGATCGGCCGGCCACTCAGGAACTTTCGGGTGTAACCGAAGGTGAAGCCGTAGCAGGTCGCCGCGCCGAGGCAGGCGAGCTGACCCCAGAGGTCGCCGGTCAGCGCCGAGTACTGCCACGGCGCGATGATGATCAGCACACCGACGATGCCGATCGCGACTCCGACCATTTGGCCGCGTGCGAGCCTTTCGACTCGGAAGGCGAGGGTCGCCATGATTGCCGTCATGATCGGGGTCGCCGCGTTGTAGATGCTGGCGAGGCTTGACGACACGTACTGCTCAGCCCAGGCAAACAGGAGGTGAGGGATGACGCATCCGGTGATTGCGATCACCAGGAAGTGCGCCCAGACGATCTTCTCGCGAGGCAGCACCGGGCCGCCGCCGATGCGCGGCCTCGTGATCAGCACGATCAGCCCGAGCGTCAGACCGCCGAGAATAAGTCTCGACCAGGCGATCTGGCCGAATTCGACCCCTTCCAGCGCCACTTTCATGAACAGAAAGCTCGCACCCCAGACCACGCCCATCCCGAGGAACTGAAGGGTGACAAAGGTCTTTCGCGCGGGAGGAATCTCGTTCACTTGTCGACAGTACCGCCCGCCGCCGACACGCTGGTCGCCTGCCCAACACGATGTCCGTAATCCGCCGAAAGTATGGCAGCCGACATCCGCTGTCTGTGCGTGCGCGTGCGCGTGCGCCCGGGCTTGCGCCGAGAATCGCTGTTTCGGCCCAGAATCGCCGCCGGAACGGCGATGGTCGGCGCGAGGGGCGATTCTGGGCGAGAAAGCAGCGGGGGGAAGGCGGCGGGCGGAGAGCGCAGAGCGCAGGACTACTCGAGCGGGATCAGTGAGGTACGCCAGCTCGGATGCGCCGGCACCCATCCGCGGGAACGCGCGAGTGCATTGTCGGCGCTCCTGCCCTCGCCGCGAGCGGTGATCGAAGCGATCGACAGGCCGCCGACCGCGTAGATGTACGCCGGCGCCCATTCGCCGACATGGGTCGGCTCGTCGTCGACGATGTTCACCGGTCCGGCCGGCCAGTCCAGCGCCAGAACAGTTGCGCTCACCGCGTCGTCGACATGCAGAAAGCTCGTCCACGCCGTGGTGGCGACGACCGTTCCGAGCCTGGCCTGGTCGGCGATCGCGCCGTCGCTGGCGTACCAGGTGCCCGGTCCGTAAAGCAGTCCGAGCCGCAGGACGACGCCCCGCGGCATCCGCCTCACCTCGCGTTCCAGCGCGTTGATCGCGGGGAATGCCGGCTCGCCGGTCTCCGGGTCCGTGGCGAGTGACACCGATTCGTCGGCGAAGTCATCGCTGGGCTCGTAGGCCCAGGCGATGCTCTGCGCGACCATGGTCGGGACGTCGTTCGCGAGTGCAGCATCGACCAGGTTCTTGGTGCCTTCCACCCGAACCCGGGCATTGCCGGCGAAGTCGGCATCGGCCAGGTCGGTCAGCTCATGAATGATCGCGTCGGGTGCCGCCTCACGAACCGCCGCCTGAACGGATGCCGCGTCGAGGGCATCCATCAGCACGGCCCGCGCACCCGAGCGCTCGATCTCGGCGAATCGGTGGGGCTTCCTCGTTGTGCCGACGACCTCGTACCCCTCTGCCGCCAGCGCCCGCGCAACGCCGGAACCGAGCACCCCCGCTGCCCCGGCAATCAGAATTCGCATGGCATCCTCCCTCCGTATGCCACCCTACGGAGGCAGCTGGGCTGCGGCAATGGGGCGATTCTGCAAACGCGACGGGCGGCATCCGTCACCGGCGTCGACGGATTGACAGCGGCTGAGCCGCCCGCTCCGAGCTCAGTCGCGGTCGGCCAGTCGGGCCCGGTAGGCGGCGACATGCACGCGATTGCCGCAGTTGCCGGTGTCACAGAACCGCTTGGAGCGGTTGCGGGAGAGATCGACGAGCACACCATCGCAGTCGTCTGCGGCACAGAGCCCGAGGCGCGAGAGTTCGCCTGACCTCACCAGATCGACGATTGCCATTGAGGATTCGACCGCTATTCGACTGACGAGCGCCGAGTCGGCGGATGTCGCGTGCAGGTGCCAGTCCCAGGCGTCGTGTCTGACGAGCTGGGGCATGGCGTGCGCTTCCTCCAGCATGTCGTTGACCTCAGCGACGACGTCGACTTCTGTTGCCGTCCACAGGCGGCGAAGTCTGCCTCGAAGTTCGCGGATGGCCTCGAGTTCGGCATCGTCGCCATCACGGCGCCCGGTGAATTCCCACAGGTCCAGGAGACCCGCCAACTGCCCGGGCGTCGCGAGCTCGTCCTCACCGGAATGAGAAGCACCTGGAACCGTATTCACGAGCGCTGCGGTTGATTGGAGAGACACCTCGGTGTCATGAGCAAAGAGGATGTTGACTCCTGTCCTCGTTCAGGTCTACTGTGATACTGACGGATGTCATGAGTATAACGTCGTTTGACTCCTGACACTGGTACTGACGCGGCCTGCTGACCCGGCTGCCGCCAGAGCCACTCCCCGAAACGCGTGAACACCACTCACTCGCAACACCCCACCACCGGACCACCGCGCCAACGCACCACCGACGATGCCCGAAAGGCCTACCGTGACCGAACCGTCCCTCGCGAGCACCGGGTCGATCGCCGTGCCGACCCGGGCCGCGCAGTCGGGCGCGGGAGCCGGCATCCTGATCGCCCTGCTCTCAGCAGCGATGTTCGGCCTGTCCGGCCCGTTCGCCAAGGCGTTGATGGAAGCCGGATGGTCGCCGGGCGCCGCCGTGCTGGTGCGCGTGGGCGGCGCGGCGCTTGTGATGCTCATTCCCAGCATCCTGATGCTGCGCGGCCGCTGGTCGCTGCTGTTCCGCAAGGGCCGGATGCTGGTGGCCTACGGCGTGATTGCGATCGCCGGTGCGCAGGTGTCGTTCTTCAATGCCGTGCAGACCCTCACCGTGGGGGTCGCGCTCCTCATCGAGTATCTCGCGCCGGTGCTGCTCGTGCTCGCCGTGTGGATCATCCGGCGCCGACGCCCCGGATGGCTCACGATCGGTGGGGCCGTTCTCGCAATGATCGGAATGGTGCTGGTGCTTGGCATCATCGGCGAGGTGTCGATCAGTGTTCCTGGTGTGCTGTGGGCGCTGACGGCTGCCGTCTGCCTGGCCGGTTACTTCGTGCTGTCTGCACGCGTTGACGACGAGCTTCCCCCGATCATCCTGGCGTCGGGCGGGTTTGTCACCGGCGCCGTCACCATCGGGCTGCTTGGACTCGTCGGGCTCCTCCCGATGCGCTTCTCCGATCAGCCGGTGACGATCGTCGGCTGGGAGACGCACTGGATCTGGCCGGTGCTGTTCCTCATCCTGGTGCCGACCGTGTTCGCTTACATCTCCGGCATCGTCGCAGCGGGCAAGCTCGGCTCGCGGATCGCCTCGTTCGTGGGGCTCACCGAGGTGATGTTCGCTGTGCTGGCGTCGTGGCTCCTCCTCGCCGAGCTGCCGACGTTCATCCAGCTACTCGGCGGTCTCGGCATCGTCGCCGGCGTTGTGCTGGTGCGCGCCGACCGCAACCAGGCGTCGCTCTAGCCAGCTCCCGGTCGCCTGCTCGCCCGCGCTCGCCCCGCGCACCCCCGCACCCCGTCCGCGTGCGGCGACGGCGGCTGCTGTCGACACCGGCGTCCACCCGGCGGATACTGGCACTGGAGGTGGGCGCTATGGCGCACAACACCCGGGACCAGGGCGGTCACAACGACGGCCTTCAAGCGCCGCTGATGCCGAGGCGCGTTGAGCTCCTGGCAGCGACGTCACTGGCGATCGACCTCGGGCTTGGCCAACCCTTGGAACACATGCTGCGATCGTGCACGCTGGGCATGCGCCTGACCGAGCAGCTCGGACTCGGGCGAGAGCACCGCGACCGGGTCTTCTACGCGACACTTCTCGCCTGGATCGGCTGCCACGCAGACTCTCCGGAGCTGGCCGCCGTCTTCGGCGATGACATCGGGTTTCGTGCCGCGACGTATCGTGTCGACATGCATGGCGCGGCACTGATGGGGCTGATGCTGAGAAAAGTCGCCTCCGGGAAACCGCCGCTCGTTCGTGGCGTGCGCACCGCAGCGTTCCTCGTGACAGGACGCAGCACACTGCATGACGTGATCGTCTCGCACTGTGTCTCGGCCGGCGCGCTGGCCGGCCGTCTCGGCGTCGACGACGAAGTGGGGCGCTTGCTGGGCTTCACCTTCGAGCGCTGGGACGGCGCCGGGCTGCCAAACGGTGCGCATGGCCCGGAGATCCCCGTGGAGATGCGCATCGTTCATCTGTGTGACACAGCAGAAACATACCTTCGAGATGGCGGGCCGGAGGCCGCAATGAAGATGGTTCGGCAGCGCCGCGGCACCCACTTCGACCCGGAGATCGCCGACGCCTTCTGCGACTCCGCACCGGAACTGTGCCGAGGGCTGGCCGAGGAAGACGCATGGTCAACTGCGCTCGCCTCTGCGCCGGAGGATCAGGTGCTCGACGATTCCGAGCTCGATCGTGTGCTCACCGCAATGGGGGACTTCGCCGATCTCAAGTCCCCCTTCACGATCGGGCACTCTCGCGCCGTGGCAGCCCTGGCCGAAGCCGCCGGGCAGAACGCCGGGCTGCCCGCGGCTGAACAACGCCGACTCCGGCTGGCCGGACTGGTGCACGACCTCGGCCGGATGGGCGTGTCGAACGCGATCTGGGACAAAACGACACCGCTGACCACCGCAGAGCAGGAACGGGTGCATCTGCACCCCTATCTGACGGAGAGAATCCTGGGCCGCGTGCCAGCCCTTCGCCCGATCGCTGCACTCGCCGGAGCGCATCACGAGCGTCTCGACGGATCAGGGTATTCGCGCGGGGTATCCGCAGAGGGCCTCGGCGTAACATCCCGGATACTTGCGGCCGCTGACAGCTACCGCGCCTCGACCGAACCCCGGCCACATCGGGAGCCATCGTCAATGGCGGAGGCCGCCGCCAGGCTTCGAAACGAAGTGGTCGCTCTCCGCCTCGACGGGTCCGCAGTGGAAGCCGTGCTCGACGCCGCCGGTCACCGACGCTCGCGACGGCCGGCCGGGCCCGCCGGGCTGACCAGTCGAGAGGTCGATGTACTCCGGCTGATCGTGCGCGGATTCTCGAGCCGCCAGATCGCCGCGGATCTCGTCATCTCGGAGAAGACCGCCCGAAATCACCTTGAGCACATCTACGCGAAACTCGCCGTCACCAATCGCACCGGCGCAGCGCTCTTCGCCCTGCAGCACGGCATCGTCGGAAACGTCGACGACGCATCCGCTCTGCCCTGAATCGGTCAACGGGCGCTGCCCTCGATAAATGAGGCGGATGCCTCATGCCGTTTCATTCCCGCTCGCGCACTGTAGAAGAAAGAAGCACGAAGCATGAAGGTGAGGTTGAGCCATGAAGACACAGAGCCCCCACAGCGAGGCAGAGCGAACGGCGCGGGAAGCGCGCGTACCAGCGGGAGTCGGGGACCGAGTCGCCGGCTACGGCGTGATGGGCGTTCCGTTTGCCAACGGCGAGTACCTGGCGCTCCGGCATTGGACGGCAAGTTCATTCGGCCCTGGTTACCGGTCGGTGTGGCATCGTGACCGCGTCGGCGACTGGACGATCTATGCCGATGCCCCACCCGAACTCAGTTGCGCACGATTTGTGGGTGCGGCCGCGCATCGCACGAAGACGGCCGGGATCACCATCGATTGGCATGACGATCGTCGACTGAGCGTGCGGGTGGCCCCGCACATCACGTGGTCCATGGAGTTGGCGGAGACGAGCGCCACGCGCCTGCTGAGCGCCGCAGGTTCGGCCATGTCCAACCGAATCTGGGGGATGCACTGGCTGTTGCGTGCCATGGGCGCCGGCATCGGCCCGATGCTCGGAAGCGGACGGATGCAGCTGACGGGGCAGATGCCGAACGGTCACGATTATCGTCTGGCACCACGGAAAGTCTGGGTCGTTGAGCGGTCCACTGCACAGATCGAGGGGCGCGATCTCGGTGCGCAGCAGTCGTTGCGTTCGCAAGCCAGGCTCGGCGAACTCTGGCTGCCGCAGCGCGGCCTCTTCTACGCGCACACCAGCGGGCAGTTTCAGCTTCCTTCCACTGTGCTCGACTCAGCTGTGCCCGGCTCAGCTCAGCTCGGCTCGGCTCAGCGCAGAGCAGCGGACGAAGCGTAGCGCATCCGGTGGTCGACGGGCAGTGTTGGGCTGATGACACCGTCACGCCGACCGCTACGGGCGGTATCCCGTCGAAGGAGCCGGAGTTCCGGCCGGATAGGCGCCGTGGCCCGCCCACGGCCCCGCATATCCCGCGCGGGAGATCAGATCCGGGCGATAAGGGGCGCTCCCGCATCCGAGCATGAAGAGCCAGACCAACGGCAGGAAAATTCCGAGCACGAAGAAGCCTGTCGACTTTCCGAATGCGATGTTCGACCTGTACATCCCGATGTACAGGAAGACCGACGTGACGACATTGACGTACGGAATGATCGAGAAGAAGGCCCAGTAGCCAGGCACTCCGCCGATGAGCAGCCAGATGTAGTACCCGTAAACCGGTACCCACGCCTTCCACGGTTCGACACCGACCCTCGTGAAGAAGAACGACAGAGCGATCGCCGTGACGACGTACGCCACGACGAGCATTGCCAGCGTGAAGACCATGGTTGCGACGAAGATCGCGGCAAAGACTGGCCACACTTGGTCAGAAGAACTCATTACACCCCCACGGGAAACTACAGATTATCTGCCGGCGCCCCCGGCATCCGGTGGTCTCAGTCGATGAGGTCGTGACGCACGACGATGGCCTCGCGGTCTGGGCCGACGCCGATCGCCGAAATGCGCGCACCGCTCATGGCCTCGAGCGCCAGCACGTAGTCCTGGGCGTTTTGCGGCAGGTCGTCGAAGGCGCGGGCACCCGTGATGTCCTCTTTCCAGCCAGGGAAGTTCTCGTAGACCGGCGTCGCGTGGTGAAAATCGGACTGTGACACCGGCACCTCGTCGAAGCGCACCCCGTCGACCTCGTAGGCGACACAAACGGGAATCTGCTCGAGCCCGGTCAATACGTCGAGTTTGGTGAGCACGAAGTCCGTCACCCCGTTGATCCGCGCCGTGAAGCGGGCTATCGGAGCGTCGTACCAGCCGGTGCGGCGCGGACGGCCGGTGGTGGTGCCGAACTCGAAGCCTTTCTCGCGCAGAAAGTCTCCCGACTCGTCGAACAGCTCGGTCGGGAACGGCCCTGCGCCGACGCGTGTCGTGTACGCCTTGACCACGGCGATGATCCGGTCGATGCGGTTCGGCGCGATCCCCGAACCGGTTACCGCACCCCCCGACGTGGCATTCGATGAGGTGACGAACGGATACGTGCCGTGGTCGACATCCAGCATCGTCGCCTGACCGCCCTCGAACAGCACCGTCTTGCCGTCATCAAGAGCGCGGTGCAGGGTGAGTGCGGTGTCGTCGACCATCGGGCGCAGCCGCTCCGCGTAGCTGAGCAGATCGCCGACAACCTCTTCTACCTCGATGGCCCTGCGGTTGTATACCTTCACGAGCATATGATTCTTCTGCTCGAGCGCACCCTCGACCTTCTGCCTCAGGATGTTCTCGTCGAACAGGTCCTGAATCCGGATGCCGACCCGGTTGATCTTGTCGGCATACGACGGTCCGATTCCCCGCCCTGTCGTTCCGATCTGACGCTTGCCGAGGAAGCGCTCCGTGACCTTGTCAAGTGTGCGGTGGTAGGCGGTGATGACGTGCGCGTTCGCGCTGACCCGCAGCCTGGACACATCGACACCGCGCTCAGAGAGCGCGTCGAGCTCTTCGAACAGCACCTCGATGTCGACGACAACGCCGTTCGCGATCACCGGGATGACACCCGGGGTCAGGATGCCGGACGGCAGCAGGTGCAGCGCATATTTCTCGTCCCCGACGACAACGGTGTGGCCGGCGTTGTTCCCGCCGTTGAACTTGACGACGTAGTCGACCCGACTGCCGAGAAGGTCGGTCGCCTTACCCTTGCCCTCGTCGCCCCATTGGGCTCCGATCAATACGATCGCTGGCATCTGTCAGTCCTCTCCTCGAATTACGAAAGCTTCTGTCGACGGCGCGGCGTCTGCGGCATTCCTCGCCGCGCCACCGGTCACGTCTGGCCGAATCACCTGGATCAACTGGGTGGTGGTGTGTTCAGACTCGATACGGGCAACCGCGCTCGGGTCTGAATCGGCGAGCAGGCTACCCAAGCGCTCCACCTCGTCGGTCTCACCGATCTGCCCGGCGGCACGGCGGAGTGCGTAGAACGCCCGCAGCACGCCGCGGTTGGGTTCGTGGCTCCACGGGATCGAACCGTGGCCACGCCAGCCGGCCTTTCGCAGGGCGTCGAGGCCGCGGTGGTAACCGACGCGCGCGTAGGCATACGACTCGATGGTGCGGGCCTCTGAATTCGCGACATCGGCCAACTCCGCCCAGGCGAGCGATGAGGTCGGGTGCGTGGTGACAACATCCGTCACTCGGTGTCTACCGGCTCGATCGAGCGCAGCACGAACCTCTGGTTCGTCGGGAAGCAGGGTCTCTGGCTGGTCGAGCAGGTTATCGCCGGTCACACTGAATCCTATCGCGACCGATTCCGAAGCGCCTGTTCAAGCGGAGGGTAGACGCCACCTTGCGCAAGGAGAAAGATGGCGGATACACCGTCACGAGCCGCCACACCGGAAGGGGCAACGAATGTCCGAACGGGTTCTGCAGACCAGCTGCGTGATCGCGGGCGGCGGGCCGGGTGGCATGATGCTCGGCCTGCTGCTGGCGAGGGCCGGCGTCGACGTGATCGTGGCCGAGAAGCACGACGACTTCTTCCGCGATTTTCGCGGCGACACCATTCATCCGTCGACGATCGACCTGCTCGACCAGCTCGGTCTTCGTGAGCGGTTCGACGCCATCGGGCAGAGCGCCATCCACACGCTCGATGTCGTCATCAACCGCAATCGGATGACGCCGGTCGACTTCTCGAACCTGCGCGGCCGAAACCAGAGCATCGCGCTCATGCCGCAGTGGGACTTCCTTTCCCTGTTGGCAGAGGAGGCGGCGCGCTACCCGAACTTCCGTCTGTTGCTCGGTACCGAAGTGACCGGTCTCGTTCACAATCGTTCCCGCGTCGCGGGCGTGGCCGCTGTCACGAAAGACGGGCCGGTGGAGATCAGGGCCCTGCTTACTGTGGCAGCCGACGGGCGCGACTCGACCGTCCGCGCGGCATCCGGACTCGTGCCTCGTGAGTACGGGGTTCCGGTAGACGTGCTTTGGTTCCGGCTGCCGAAGACCGGCACGCCGCCTCCGGACACCCTCGCCTATCTGAACAGCGAGTCGATGGTGATCACGATTCCGCGCACCGACTACTACCAGGCCGGAATGCTGATCAAAAAAGGAACATACGGCGAGATCCAGGAGGGCGGAATCGAAGAGTTCCGCGCTCGCATCGTGCGGGCCGCGCCGTTCCTGGCCCCGGTGGTCGCCTCGCTGGAGACGTGGGACCAGATCAAACTGCTCACCGTGCAGGTGAACCGCCTCAGCCAGTGGTGGCTGCCAGGGATGCTGTGCATCGGCGATGCGGCGCACGCCATGTCGCCGGCGTTCGGTGTCGGGGTGAATTACGCGATTCAGGATGCCGTCGCCGCGGCACGGATACTCGCAGAACCGCTTCGCACTCGCACGATCTCGTCGCGTGATGTCGAAAGGGTGCAGGCGAGACGACTGCCTCCGGTGCGTCTGATGCAGCCGATCCAGTTGCGTCTGCACGCGGTGATCGCCAAGCCGGGAGGTGGCGGGTTTCTGCCCGACCCGATGCTGCCGTGGCAGAAGCGGGTGGCCGACACCGTTCTCCCGGTCGCGCGGAAGGTGCTGGCGAGGATCGTCGGCCGCGGTTTTCGGCCGGAGAAACTCGACGGAGTGCTACTGAGGCCGCTCGCACCGCACCGATCAGCGGTGGAACTCCGCGCCGACGCTCAGCTTCACCGACTCCGCTCCCGCGACAAGAAGTGCGCTACGCCCTGAGCGCGCCGGAGACCCAGAATCCCAAAAAGGGCCCGCCTCCTCCCAAAAAGCGCCACCACCCCTCCCACCACCCCTCCGCCGAGCCGTGAGCTGAGTACCTTCCCACGCGCTTTTTAGGTGCTCAGCTCACGGTTCGCGGGGAAAAGTGGACTCACGGCTCGGCGACCGATCGCCCTCAGTCCAGGTCGTAGTCGAGAACCAGCTCGTAGCCGTTCTCTGCGTGGCCGCTGATGCGCAGTTCGGCCTCTCCCCGCAACGCGGTGAGCCCACCGGTGCCGAGGCCGGGCACCACTTCCAGCCGCGCGGTCACCGATCCGGCATCCTGGTCACCGATATGCCGCAAGACGCAGCTTCCATCGTGCCCGCCGATCGACCCCTCGAACCGTTCGAAACCGACGACAGGTGCCGGCGCCGGCATGTAGGAGATCAGATAAGCGACCGAGCCGGTTCCCTCGATGTCGCCGGTGTAGATGTAGGTGACATCCGCGCGGGTCAGGCCGCGCTTCGGATAATACGTCTCACCCATCGTGGTGCCCTCACCGTCGATGTCGGCGAAAACGGATTCCGACCAGGATCCGACGGTGAATCGGCACACCGCTCTCTGCGAATACGCCTGCGGCGACCGATCATCGCGTGACTGGGTTTCTTTTGACTGGGTCTCCTGTGACTGGGTCATACGTCGACCGTACGAGAACGTCACCGCCACCGTCTTGAACAAACGCGACGAGCGGCGCGTACGCTCGGGTTCATGCCACACATCCCGCGCGGCCAGCCGGCCGCCGTCCTGCGACCGAAGGCAGCGAGTCAGGCCTTCGAAATCGAACGAATCGCGCCGCGCGAATCGCTAGCGGAGTTCGTCGACTACTACTGGCTGGTGCGTTGGAGCACACCGGAACCATTCCGGCAGCAAGTGGTCCCTCAGCCGCGCATCCAGCTGGCCGCTGAGCACGGCCGACTTCTCGTGCACGGGGTCAGCCGTCAACCGTTCTTCCGCTCACTGCACGGCGACGGACACGCGCTCGGAGCGGCCTTCCATGCCGCCGGCTTCCGTCCGTTTCTCCGATCCAGCGTCGGCAGCGTGAGCGGCCAGGTGGTGCCGGCGGGCGACCTGTTCGACATCGATGACGCCCCGGTCGCCGAAGCAATACTCGGGGATCGAGATGACAGCGGCAAGATCGTGGGCCTGCTCGAGAACTACCTCGAGCTTCGTCGACCCCGGTCAGACCACACCGCGACTGACCTGACCGCTCTCGTCGCCTTCGCAGAGCACACGCCAGAGCTGACGCGCGCCGATGAACTCGCTCATCATGCGGGTCTCGGCCTCCGCACCCTGCAGCGCCTGTTCACCGAATACGTGGGCATCGGGCCGAAGTGGGTGATCCAGCGTTTTCGTCTGCTCGACGCGGCACAGGCGGCTCACACCGGCACGGATGTCGACTGGGCGGGCCTTGCCGCCCATCTCGGCTTCAGCGACCAGGCCCACCTGACCCGCGTGTTCGCCCATGTTGTCGGCACGCCGCCGGCCGCCTACGCCCGCGAGGCACGCGCCGAGCCGTGAAATAGGCACCGAGCCGTGAGCTGAGCACCTTCCCAGGCCCACACCTTCCCAGGCCCTTGGAACGTGCTCAACTCACGGTTCGGTGGGGAGAGTTAACGCGGGTGAGGCCGGCTGTGCGAGCGCCGCCGGGGGTCAGGCCGGTGTCTGCTGGTGCAGCGCGACGCACCAGCCACCGTGCTCGAAGACGTAGGTCGTCGACATGTTCAGTTCGACAGTGTTCTCGCCACGACGCGCGATCGCCCGATACGCGACGATCCCGGCGCGCTCGCCGATACGGATGATGGCGGTGTCACGCAGCTCATAGCTGTCCCAGGGAGCGGCGGATGCGAACGAAGCCGCGATCTGATCCCGGCCGATGACTGCTCCTTCGACGATCATCAAGGCATCCCTGGTCATGGCCCGCTGGTAGTGCTCACCTCCACGTCCGTCGAGAATCGCTTCCCAGCCGGCATGTTCTTCGTTCAGCAGGCGGGCGGGCAGATCGTCGGTGATCTCAGTCATGCCCCAACGCTAGCGCAGCAACCAGTGCCTCACGGCTCGATAAGCCGTCGTTCACTCGCGGCGATGAGCGCATCCTGCCGGCAATCAACGCCGAGCTTGCGATAGAGGCTGCGCAATTGGGACTTCACGGTGTTGGTGGAGACATACAGCGCGGCCGCGATTGCGGCGACATTTCCCGTCGACACCAACTGGTGAAGAACCACGCCCTCACGTTTTGTAAGCCCGGGCGTCATCAGGGTGGCGGTGAAAACTGCGGGATCGTCTTTGCGCCCGGCCAGCACGTCATCGTCGAGCGTCAAGCTGCTGCCCTCTGGCGCAACCAGCACCGTCTCCGACAGGAGTCGGTCGTCTGATTCGAGAGGACCACGACTGCGGGTGACGACGATCAACCGCACCTGCGGACTGCTCCGCACGACGTCGACGAGGTCGTCGTGAATTCCGATTTCGGCGACCAGGTGAAAATCGTCGAGAACGATAGTCACGGCATCCGTCAACCGGGCAAAGCTCCGGCGCAGGTGACGCCGCAGTTCGCCGACGGAACCCAGCGCGGCCATCGAGTGCGTCAGGATGCTGTCGTCCGGCAGTAGCCGCGCACGGGTGAGGAGGCCGATGACCGCGGGCCAGAAGGCGAAGCGGGTGGCTGAGCCGGCTTCGATGGTGTGCCAGGCGCCCTGTCGCGCTGCTCCGCCACCGTTCGTCACCCAATCCGCGACGGCGAATGTCTTGCCGGAGCCGGCAGCGCCCCGCACGACGACAAGTGCGACATCCGCGTCCAGTGCAGCGTGTAGGCGCTGTCTGGCGACGAACCCCCGCGGTACACGTGGTGTTCCGTACATTTTTCCCCCGCAGTCAGCATATCGTCCGTTGCGGGCGGGCTGCGAGGGGCAGGACTCCCCATGGCGTGTCTCCGAGCGCGCGGCGCACACGTCTCGAGACCCGCCGAATTGAGGAGTGCTGCTAGAGGGAGGAACCGCCCGGCCCGGTCGCTGCTCCGTCGTCAAGGAGCACCCCGCCAATCGCGATACCCGCCCAGTCCACTGTCGTCCATCCCCCGGACACGGAGCCCTCAACCACGATGACACCGGTGTTGTGAAGTTCGTGCTGCAGGGCGAAGTCCGGGCTCACGTTTGGCGTGCGGGCGGCCACCCAAGAACGGATGATCTGACCGTGCGCAACGCAGGCAACCGTGCCCTCCCCGAGGGCATCGACCTCGTTGATGACCGCGTCGAAACGGGCGAAGACTTCCTCACCTGACTCGGCCCCTGGCATCCGTCGCCCCAGGTCCCCCGACGACCAGCCGAACGACGTCTCGTGATACAGGTCAACTGATGCGCGGTCGCGGTTCATCTCCAGGTCGCCTGCAGCGATCTCGCGAAGGCCGTCCCGTATGGTGACGGCGAGACCCAGGGAATCGGCGAGTGGTGCGGCGGTGAGCTGGGCGCGCTGTTGAACGGATGCGTAGATCGCGCCGATATTCTCAGCCGCGAGCGCGGCGGGGATGGCTGCGGCCTGCTCGTGCCCGAGCGTCGTCAGGCCAGGTCCAGGAACGAGAGTGTCGAGTGCTCCAAGCACGTTCGACGGCGTCTGCCCGTGCCTGATCAACAACAGCCGCATGCCCATTACCCCTCTTCGTCGCAAACGGGCAGTTTACCCGGAGCGCCCGAGCGTCACCTCTGGCCGATGGAACGGACAACCGGTCCGGGCGCTCCGCTACAGTGATCGAATGAGGAAGCTCTCCGCCGCTGTTATCGCGCTCGCCCTCGGCACTCTTCTTGCGCTGGGAAGCACGTCCGCCGCGTTCGCGATGGTCATGTACGTCGAGATCTCTGGGGCTGACACCCTGACGTTGGATGTTCAGGGTTCCGACTCGGTTCAACAGGTCAAACACAAGATTTCTGAAGTGGCCGGATTTCCGGTGAGCGATCAGGTCTTGCTCTTCGAAAGCAAGGTACTCGAAGACGGCCGGACGCTCGCCGACTACAACGTGCAGGAGGGTTCGACGCTTGTGCTCCTGGTGACACCACAATGGATCGACGACGAATTGGGCACTCCCGTTCTCGACGAGGATTACGCCGATGCTGTCACGGCGAGCGGCGGCGGCGTGAGCTATGCGATCGCGGCGGGCAGCCTGCCAGTGGGCGTCGCTCTCGACGCCACGACCGGTGAGGTGAGTGGTGTGGCCACCGCGGCCGGCCCCTACGCCTTCGCGCTGACGGCGAGAAATCTCGCCGGAGCGATCGAACAAGACTTTTCGGGTGAAATTGCCGCGACCACGATTCCACCGGTACCGGATCCCGCGCCCGCGCCCGAGCCCGCGCCGAAGCAGGAAGACCACGGTGAGGAGTTGGCCGAGACCGGTTCGCCGTCGCCATTCCCTCTCGTGCTCGCAGCGGCAGTCGCGCTGCTGCTCGGCGTTGTCCTGCTGGCCTCCTCCCGTCGAGTGAGCCGGCTGGCCACGCATTAGCGCCGTGGCTCAATCTCGATCGGCGAGTACCACATCGAACCCCAGCCGGGGGATGGTGCCGGACGGACGGCATCCGTAGGCTGAATCCACCGACGCGCGGGCGGAGTAGCCATGTTGAATTGGTTCTACGAGACAAGCCTGTGGATCACGCTGCCCCTGTTCGTGGGCGGGTTTGTACTCGTCTCGTGCCTGATCGTCGTCGCGCTCCGTCCGGCCGTGCGTCGGCTCGTCACCGACACAAATGAGTGGGACCGCGCGCTCGCCCATGTCATCGGCACGTTCGGCGTGTTCTTCGGCATTCTGCTGGCTCTCGTTGCGGTGTCGGTGTACGAGAATTTCTCCGACACACGCAATGTCACCATCGTGGAGGCGGGACAGGTCGGTGCCCTCTACCGTGCCACCACCGCGCTGCCCAATGAGACGGGGGACCCGATGCGGGACCTACTCGACGCATACATGCATGCGGTGATCAACTCCGACTTTCCCCAACAGCAGTTGGGGATCCTGCCCGACGCCAGCGACACCGAGATAGACGAGATCGAGAAGCTTTTGCACACCGTCGATGTTGAACCTGGTGAAGAGCAGGCGGAGTAGCAACAGGTGCTCGCCGCATTCGATGCCGTCATCGAGGCGAGGCGAGCGCGCATCGATGCCACGGCACTCGCACTGCCCCCGCTCCTCTGGCTCATCATCTGGGTCGGCGCCGCGGTCAACGCGGTGTTGATCGCATTCATCGACGTGAAGAACATTCGCCTGCACTTGCTCATGGCAAGCCTGCTCGCGGTGTTCATCGGACTCGTCATCTTCGTCACTGCCGACATGGACCACCCTTATGCCGGGGCAGTCTCTGTCGATCCAGGCGCGTTCGAGCGAGTGCGCGAACAGATCATCGACGTGCGGGAATAGTGTGCGCGCCGTTGGTTCTGGTGTCATGCCGAGCACCTCACGGGCATGGGCCGCCAGCAAGAGGACCGCCAGTTGCCAATAGGGAGAGGAGGATATTCTTCGCCTGCATCAAGGATGAATATTCGACTATTCGCCCCGCTGCATGACGCTGTGCCGATCCTGCACATCAACGATGACCCGTCCCGTGTTGGATCGAAGCGGATCAGCGACGGCTTGTCACTGGCCATCGGTGGAGAGTTCAACCACCACTCGGTCACAACGCAGCACTTCATTGCCGAGGTGAAGTCATGGGGTGCGGTCAGCGAACGACGAGCACTCGCGGTTGTCGCAGAAACGCTCGAGGCGTTCGGGAACGCCCTCGACGCGACCCCTGAGATCGCCGGCGGTAGTCCCGGGCTGAAGAACCGTCTCGGTTACAACCTCGACAGACTCGCCGCCGGTAAACCGATCGGCAAACCGAAGATGCCGTTGAAGGACTGGAAACAGGATGTGCGCCCGGAGGGACTCGAACGCCAACCTTCTGATCCGTAGATCGTGGTTTTCGGCTGAGCAGATGGCTGCCGATCTGCGCTCCGATGATCGACCCTGCATCAGCTGTTAGCCGGCCTCGGAGCCGAAGCCACGAGCATCATGGCTGGGTGCAGCTAAGACAGTGGCGGCGCGCTCCCCGCCCAACCCGGCGTCGCTTTCCCTGAGTCGACGAGGGAGCAGATCGCGGCGGCGGCGGCGCCTCGCGCCCAGTCCTCGAAGGTGTGGGGGCGGGTCACGATGCGGCACTTCGCCGCCGCACCGAAGGCGTGAGCTTGGAACGCGTCGCGCAGGCTCTGCTCGAAGAGGTCAAAATTAGACACGGCCTCGCCGCCGATGATGACAAGTTCCGGGCCCACCAGGTTCACAAGACTCGCAATCGCCGTGCCGATGAGCGTCGCGGCCTCTTGGAACGCCGCGGTCGCCGCCGGGTCACCTTCGTGCGCGAGCTGCACTGCCTCGTCAACGGTGACCGCCCGCCCGTGGGCTCGCGACACCGTCTCTTCAATGGCGGCCGTCGCCGCGACCGCCTCGACACAGCCCCGCCGACCACAAGAGCAGATCCGGTCGCGCGGGGCGAGTGGTAGATGGCCGATCTCGCCAGCGACCCCGTTCGCTCCCCCGACGACCTCACCGTTGACGTACAGACCGCTGCCGATGCCACGTCCGATCGTGACAATCGCGAACGACCCCGTGCCCACACCGACGCCGAACCAGTGCTCCCCGATGGTGAGCGCACGCACGTCGTTCTCGAGCGTCACCTGCCACGGCAAACGCGCACTCAGCTGCCTCCCGAACTCCTCGCCACTCCAACCCATCAGCGCGGCCTCGCGCACCACCCCTGCCACCGTGTCGACGTCGCCCGACACAGCGACGCCCACGCCGACGATCCTTCCAGCCATCTCGCCGATCCGGTCCTCCAACCGACGGCACAGCGCCTCGATCCCGTCGGCCACCGTCGCGGGGTCGTGGGCCTCTAACGGCATCCGGTCGCTCGCCAGCACCCTGGTGGTCAGGTCTGTCGCGACGCCAACGAGTTCGTCGATGGTGACCTTGACACCCAACATCGCCATCGCCTCTGGGATCACCGCAACGGGATGAGCTGGACGGCCGGGGCGGCCATCGGGGCTGAGGGAAAGCTTCGCATCGACGAGACCTACAGCCACGAGAGGCGAGACGGCTTTCGTAACTGCGGCCTGCGAAAGGCCCGTCTCCCGCGCAATGTCTATGCGGCTGATCGGGCTGCGCGTGAGGATCGTCGTAAACACGCGGGTCGCCGCATCCGACGACGATCGCAGGAGGGCGGCTCTCATCGCGGTTTCGTCGTTCATATTTCCTCTTCGTTGTTGCCTACCGTAGCGAACGGCGGGCTGGCCGGGGAATCCCCCCGACCCGCCCGCCGGTTGTCGTCACTCCACGAGAATTTCCTCCGTCTTCGCGGTCATGTCTGCGAAGACGTCGTCATCCCTCTCACCGGTGAAGTACGCCTCGAACATCGGCTGGATCGAATCCGTCAGCTCCTGGCCGTTCGTCGTCGGCGGCGCCGGGTAGAGCTGCCCATTCTCGAGAGCTTCAATGAACGTCGACATGTCGACTCCCTGCTCTGCCTGCGCGTCAACGGCTGCCTGGAGAGCACCGGCGATGGACGGGAGGAATGTGCCGTCCTCGCCCGCAATGGTCTGGCACTCCTCTGTGCCCATGTATGTGACCCAACTCCACGTCTCGTCGATGTGCTTCGTGCCCGCGTAGATGTTGTTGGCGTTCGAGTTGCTGATCATCATTCGGCCCTCGGGACCCTCGACTGTCGGCGCGATACCTACCTTCGTGTCGCGGATCTTCGAAGCGGGTGTCGCATCCCACGTGCCGCCTTCGATCATGGCGACCGAGCCGGAGCCCAGCTGCTCGAGCCCGGAGACGCTGAACTCACCGAAACCAGGCATGAGGCCGCGTGCGGCGAGGTCGCGGAAGTAGTTCATCGACTTCACGAACTCGGGATCATCGAAGGGTAGGCTCGTCGGCCACTCCGCCTCGTCCCCACCAAGTCGCCACCCGAACGTCGAGACGAACGAGTTCCACGAAGTTTGCCCGTTGAAATCGGAGGAGGCGAGGGTGCCGATGCCGTACGTCTTAACGTTCTCCGGATCGAAACCGGACTCGTCGCCGCGGATGCCGTTCTCATCGATCGTAAGGCGCGAGATGACGTCATCGAACGTGCCGCCGTCATCCGGGTTCCACGTCATCGTCTTGATGTCCTCAGCGGTGAGCCCCGCATCGGTGACAAGATCCTCGTTGAAATAGATGGCGGCGCCTGCCCAGTCGAGCGGGATGCCGTACTGCTTGCCGTCGGTGAACTTCCAGGAGTCGACGCCAATGTCGAAGATCGAGAGGTCGTAGTCGCTCTCCTCGATAAGTTCGTCGAGCGCCATGATCTGGCCCTGCCCCGCGTACTCGCCAAGGAGCGGGACGCTGTTCTGGAACGCGTCCGGCGCCGTTCCAGCTACAAAGCCGGCGGTGAGCTTGGTGAAGTAGTCGTCGACCGCGTACTGCGAGATCTCGACCTTGATGCCGGGGTTCGCCGCCTCGAACGCGGGGATGCATTTGCGGTAGGACGCGGCCTGCGTGTCACTCCATGTCCACCAGTTGACGGTGACGTCGCCCGCTTCGGCGCTGTCACCGCCGCTGGCACACGAAGTCAGTCCGGAGACCGCGATCGCGGCCACCGCCAGTACGGTAATGATTTTGCGTTGTTTCATTTCGTTCCTCACTCTGTGGTGTTGGACGCGCCGTCATCGGTGAGCGGCGCGCGTGGTGGTGGGTTCTTGCGTCCGGGCGGCGGCATTATGGGCCGCTCGTGTTTCGCGAACCGCGAGCACGCTCGCGGCGAAGGCGAGAGCGTTCTCGTCGTCGAGTTCGCCTCCGGCTTCATGGCCGTTGTGCGACCACAGCACGATTTGCTTACGCCCGGCATAGGCGGAAAAGGCAGGGAGGACCGTTGCGGGTGGCGTGATGCCGTCGACAAGCCCGGTACTGAGGAGGGCGGGCGCCGACGCGCGCTTGGCGTGATTTACGCCATCGAAGTAGCGCAAAGTGTCGAACGCGGCGACCGCGTCGAGCCGCCGCGTCGCGGCGTACTCCCGCAGTAGCGCGTAAGGGTGCTCGAGGCTTAGGTCCGACGCGCGGTTGAGCTCGCAGAGGAACGGCGCCTGCACGACCACGAACGCGAGATCGGAAACGAGACCCGCGATCGCCAGGGCGATGCCTCCGCCCTGGCTCGCACCGACGACGCCGACGGATGCTGCGTCGACGTCCTCGATCGAGCGCAAAGCCGCCGCGGCGCGGACGCCGTCCGCGAAGACTCGTCGGTAGTAGTACTCATACCGCGAGCGCAACCCGCGGGTGAGAAAGCTCCCGGCGGAGGGGCCCCCTGAGTACTCGTCGTCTGTTGCACCGTGCCCCTGCCCCCGGGCGTCGACCACGAGGTGCGCGTAGCCGGCTGATGCCCAGAGGAGGTCTCGGAGAGCGTGGCCGCGACCGTGGCCGTAGCCGGTGAACTGGACGATCCCCGGGAGTGGCGTCGTCGCGCCTCGCGGAACACGCAGCCAGGCGTTGACGCGATCGCCGCCGAAGCCACGGAAGGAAACGTCGTACACGGCGACCGTGCTGAGCCGGGTGGAACTCTCCTCAACGCGCACGTCTAGCGGGAACGTCGCCGTGTCGGCGAGGGTCGCCGCCCAGAACGAGTCGAAGTCGTCGGGCTCCGTCTGGGTCGTGGGTTCGTCGATCTCGACCATCTCACCGTGCATGTCGCACCTCTTCCGCTGTCGGCGCGATGGTGCCCATCCCAGGCGCTCCGAAGTGCGCACCGGTCACGACAACGGGTGCACCAAAGGTGAGAGGGAGGTCGAGAGTTCGCCCGTGATACCTCAGACGCGTCGACGTGATCGATGGGCTCACGGGCCGCACCTCGACGCGGGCCAGCTTGCCGGCCGCCCACTCGACGTCGATGACAAGTCCGGGGCGCGCGCGAAGTCCCGTCACCAGGCCGCTACCCCACGCATGGGGTAGCGCAGGGAGTAGGTCGACGGTACCGCAGTGACTCTGGAGGATCATCTCGGCGATCGCGGCGGGGAAACCCAGGTTGCCGTCGATCTGAAAGGGCGGGTGCGTGCTGAAGAGGTTCGGCAGGAGCCCACCCCATTCGGAGCCGTCGACCGGTCCGTGCCGCCGCGTCTCGCCGGTGAAGGCGGTAAGCGCCTCGCCGAGGAGGGCGTGCGCCGTCTCTCCGTCGCTAAGGCGCGCTCGCAGAGCGATCTTCCATGCCCACGACCAGCCCATGGCTCCGGAGCCGCGCACGTCGAGGAACCGTTCGGCACCGGCCGTCAGTGCTGGGGTCGCCTCGGAAATCAGGTCGAGCGGATACAGCGCCACTAGGGCCGACAGATGGCGGTGGGCCGGCTCATGGTCAAAAACGTCCTCCGCCCACTCCTGCAACCGCCCATCTTTCCCGATCGTTAGGGGAGGCAGGAGTCGAAGCGCGTCGCGAAGCTCGGTCTCGAGAGGATCCGACGCTCCGAGATCTCGGAGCGCGGTCAGCGAACGCTCGAAGAGCGCGCGAATCAGCACGACGTCTGACGTCGCGGTGAGTCCGAGAGATCGGGGGTTTCCATCCGGACCCAAGAAGGCATTCTCCGGCGAGGTCGAGGGCGACGTGCGCAGCGCTCCGTCCGGTCCGGGCACGAGCCAGTCGAGGCAGAACTCGGCAGCACCACGCAACAGCGGCCAGACACGCTTGCGCAATAGTTCGCGGTCGCCGGAGAACGCGTACGCGTCCCACAGGTTGTGGCATAGCCACGCCCCGCCCATCATCCAGATCGCCCAGCTCGGTGCGCCGTTCCCGCGGCCGACTGGAAGACTCCAGCCCCAGAAATCGCTGTTGTGGTGCGCGACCCAGCCGCGCGCACCGTAAAGATCCCGCGCGACGTCGGCGCCCGTCATTGCAATCTTCTCGACGAGGGCGATAAGCGGTTCGAATGGGCCATCGAGGCCGAGTACTGGAGCCGACCAGTAATTCATCTCGGTATTGATATTGATCGTGTAGTTGGAGGACCAGGCCGGGCGAAGCTCGCCGTTCCAGATGCCCTGCAAGTTCGCGGCCGGCCCCCCAGCTCGCGACGCCGAGACAAGCAAATACCGGCCATACTCCGCCGCAATCGTCGCGGCAAGCGCGTCATCCTTGCCCTCGAGAACGTCTCTTCGCACGTTCCACGTACCTGCGCGCCGGCCACCGATCGCAAAGCGTGCGTCCCCAGACGCCGACTCCCGGTCGAGGACGTGCTCGAGGAGGAGGTCGGCAACGGGGCGTGCGATGGTGGCGCGAGCTTTCGCGACGGAGCGATCGCGGATCGCAGCGCGCGACAGTGATCTCCACTCCTCGCCCGCTGGGTCGACCCACCAGTCCTCGGCCCTCGTGGAAGTCGCGAGAGCGACGAGCACGTGAGTGGCCCCCTCAACGACGAGCCCGCCCGCATCGGAGCGCACGGTGCCGTCGGTAGTAAGGGCGACAGCAGCCGACGCGAAGGCGTCGAACGGGTCGTCGCCGCCGTCGTCGTCGGCGTAGCGGAGGGCCGGGTGAACATCCGGCTCGTGCAGGGGCGCCCCGTCCACTGGGACCTCGACGTCCAGGACGAGTCCGTCGCCATCCGCGCGACGGTCGAGTTCACGAAGGGGTGTGGTGAGCGCGATGGTCATCGACACAGGCGCGGTAGCGGCGAGGTGCACAACGAGGCTCCGCGCTGGAGCGGACACCCATGTCCGCCGCTCGACCGAGGTTCCGCCGACGACCATACGCTCCTCGTGAACGGCGGTGTCGAGGTCGAGCACTCGCGCCGGCCCGCCGTCGACGGGCTCGGCGCCCTCCAACTCGATCGCGAGGTCAACGAAGGGCAGGAACTCCTGCGAGTACGGCCCCTCAAAACTCATGAGCAGATCTTCGGCGCGGGCAACGTCCCCCGCATCGAGCGCCGTGCGGATTTCGGCGAGCCGCTCGGAACCGGCCCCGGCGGCAATCACCCGTCGCAACTCGCGTCCCGGCCCGTCCGGCGTTCCCGACCACACGGTCGCGTCGTTCACCTGAAGCCGGCCAGTTGCCCCGCCGAACACCATCGCCCCGATGCGACCGTTGCCGATCGGTACGGCATCCTCCCAAGCCACCGCAGGTTTGTCCCACGCCAGCCTTAGCGTCTCCTGTGTCATTTGAGCCCCGTGAATCCGATTGAGTTGACGATGCGACGACCGAACACCATAAATAGGAGCAGCATCGGAAGTGCCGCTACGAGCGTCGCCGCCATGAGACCTGCCCAGTCCGGCTGTGCCTGCGGTGACGACTGTTTGAAGACTGCGAGGGCGAGGGTGAGCGGTTGCACGCTCGAGTCGGTCGTTACGAGCAGCGGCCAGAAGTAGTCATTCCACATTCCGATGAAGCCAAGGATGAAGAGGGTGATGATCGGCCCACTCGCCATCGGCAGGGTGATGCCGAAGAGCATGCGCACGCGGCCCGCGCCGTCGAGCAGTGCCGCCTCTTCGGTCTCGGTCGACAGCCCCAGCATGAACTGCCGGAGGAAGAAGATGTTGAACGCGGAGAAGAGCGCACCCGGCAGGATCATGCCGGCGAAGGTGTTGAGCAACCCCAGCTCCTTGATGAGCACGAAGTTCGGCAGAAGCGTGAGGATGCCCGGCACCATGAGCGCAGCGAGAAACATTGAGAACATCACCTCGCGTCCACGCCACTGCAAGCGTGCGAACGCGTAAGCGGCGAGGGTCGAGAAGAAGACGATGAGCGCCGTCGACACGGTCGCATAGACGATCGAGTTAAGGAGAAAGGAGCTGAGCTGGATCGACGCGCCAGACCCGCCCTCCGCCACGGCCTCCGCGGGGGCCGCGAGACCGAGTACCCGCCGAAAGGGTCCCCACGTGAAATCCACGGGAAGGATCGACGACGGGTTGGACAGGAGCGCGTAGTTGTCCGAGAGCGCGGTGCGGAGGATCCAGTAGAAGGGGAAGATCGTCACGAAGAGCACGCCGATTAGGTAAAGCCAGGCGAGCGAGCGCCCGAACGAGAACTTGCGGGAGTGGCCTCGGACGCGAGCGGGAGTCATCCGGTCGGAGCCGATCAAGGTCGCGGACGTCGTTGTCGGCGTATAAGTCATCAGCTGTTGT
The DNA here is from genome assembly GCF_000421145.1 of Glaciibacter superstes DSM 21135. GTDB lineage: Bacteria > Actinomycetota > Actinomycetes > Actinomycetales > Microbacteriaceae > Cryobacterium > Cryobacterium superstes. The sequence continues at coordinate 360,175 of NZ_ATWH01000001.1, forward strand.
CCGATTCGTTTGCGCGCAGCATGCGCATCTGTATGAAGGTGATCGCGATGAGAATGACGAAAAGGGCCATCGACATGGCGGAGGCGTAGCCGAAGTCGAACTGTCCGAAAGCCTTGTTGTAGATGTACATCTGCAGCACGTTGGACGCGTTGGCAGGACCGCCCTTGGTCGTCACCGCGATGATGTCGAACACCTGGAAGGCGCCGATGACGTTGAGCACGAGGACGAGCGCGATGATCGGGCGCAGCAGCGGCATCGTCAGCCGAAGGAACATCTGTCGTTCATTGGCACCGTCGATGCGGCCGGCCTCGTAGATCGTCGGCGGAATGGTCTGGAGTCCCGCGAAGATGATGATCGATGTGTAACCGAGGTTCTTCCACACGTGGATGAGAGCGATCGTGGGGATCGCCCATGCGCGGGAGCTGAGGAACTGCTGGCCGTCGCCACCGAGGAACTCGATCACGAGGTTCACGACTCCGAGCTGCGTGTCAAGCATCCACGACCACACGGTCGCGGCGACGACGGAGGAGATCAGGAAGGGCAGGATGATGAGCCCGCGAACGACGGTTGACGTCGTGAGCCGGTGCAGGACCGCTGCGGTGAGCACGGAGAAAGTCATCGTGAGTCCTACGGCGATCACGACGAAATAGATGGTGACTCCGAGAGACTGCCAGAACACCTCGTCGCCCGCGAGCTTGACGAAGTTGTCGAGGCCGACCCACGTCGGCGGAGTAAGCACCCGAAACTCGGTGAAGCTCAGATACACACCGCGCAGCGTTGGATACAGAGCGAAGACGACGAATCCGAGCAGCGCCGGAGCGATCAGAATCCATGCCAGCCGCCCGTCTCCGCGGTGGGAGGGTGCGCCGGCGTTCACCGCCCGTCGGGCCGCACGCCGATCCTTGCGAGGTCGCCTCGCATTCAGGTTGTTCGCCGGCGAGGAGACGTCGGCTTCAACTTTCAAGAGCGTCATTGGTTTCCTGTTCCGTCCCTGAACGACTCCGTCGGGACGCGTCACATAGTCGGTGCCGCCGCGGCGGTCATCTTCACTTGGTGCTTGCAGTGCAAGAGTAAACATGGTTTATTGACGTTGTCAAGAAACCCAATGTAAGGAGCATCAATGCCCTCCGGCGATGAAATCGTCTACGTTCTGCGAGCAGACGGAACGTGCCTCGCCATCGACGTGGCAGGTAGATTTCCGAGCGTCCTCCACTGGGGTGCCGACCTCGGCGAGCCGATGTCCGACGGAATCGAGGCACTCCGGACAACCTCGGCACCGGCCGTGCTCAACAACGCACCGGACGTCCCCCGCGCTTTCACCGTGTGGCCGACCGAGAACGACGGCTGGGCGGGAACCCCGGCGCAAGCGGGTCACGCCGCCGGTGGCGCGACCACGCCGCGCCCGGTGCTTACCGGTCACACCCTCCGGCTGGACCCGAGGGGAGGCGGAGTGATCAGCCTGCGCTTCGATGACACGATTACGGCGATTCGCGGTGAGCTCACCTACGCGCTCGATCCGTACGGTGTCCTCTCCGTCGACCTGTCGGTGGAGCGCGACGCGTCCGTCGCCCCCCGCACCGGTTCGCTCCCCTACGCGCTCGACGGCCTGCGCGCCCTGCTCCCGATTCCGGAGCGAGCCACGGAGCTCCTCGACTTCTCCGGCAAATGGGTGCGCGAGCGTGCACCCCAGCGCACGCCCCTCGGCTTCGGAACCCACTCCCGCCGCGCCCGCCGCGGCAAGCCAGGTCACGACTCGCCCTATCTCCTGGCAGCCGGCACACCAGGTTTCAATTTCGGGCACGGGGAGCTATGGACAGTGCACCTGGCGTGGAGCGGCGACGCCGAGTACCTCGCGGAACGGCTCCCAGAGGGCGCCGGGGCCTTCACTGCCGTTCTCGGCGCCGGCGAGAACCTGCGCTCCGGGGAGGTCATCCTCAACGACGGCGACCGCTACGAAGCCCCGACTGCCATCTTCACCTGGTCAGACGCTGGCCTCGACGGTGTGGCCGATCGGCTGCACCGCCGCCTACGCTCCCGCACCGGTCATCCGACAAGCCCACGACCTCTCGTTCTGAACACCTGGGAGGCCGTGTACTTCGACCACGACATGGAGCGCCTCGCGCCCCTCGTGGAGCGTGCGGCCGAGGTGGGCGTCGAACGCATCGTGCTCGACGACGGCTGGTTCCGTGGCCGCCGCGACGAAAGCGCCGGGCTCGGCGACTGGGTCGTCGACGGCGACATCTGGCCAGACGGCCTCGGTCCCCTCGTCGATCTCATCCACGCCCGAGGGATGCAGTTTGGGTTGTGGGTCGAACCGGAGATGATCAATCCGGATTCTGACCTCGCCCGCGCGCATCCCGAGTGGATCCTCGGCCCGCGAGAGGGCCTCGGCTCCACGGCCCGCCGTCAACATGTCCTCGACATCGCCCATCCGGCTGCGGCTGCGCTTGTGTTGGAACGAATCAGCACACTCGTGTCGGAATACAGCCTCGACTGTCTCAAGTGGGACCACAACCGCGACCTCGTCGAACCCGTCGGCCGACGCGGAGCTTCCGACCGGCCGATGGTGCGCGCGCAAACGCTCGCGCTCTACGCGATGCTCGACGAGCTACGCCGGCGGCACCCTAGTCTCGAGATCGAGACATGCTCGGGCGGCGGCGGCCGCGTCGACCTGGGCATCCTGGAGCGGACCGATCGCCTGTGGGCCTCCGACTGCAACGACCCCGTCGAGCGCGCGCAGATCGAGCGATGGACGCGCCTGCTTGTACCTCCTGAACTCATTGGCTCTCACGTCGGCGCCACTCGATCCCACACGACCTCGCGTGTTTCGGACCTGTCGTTCAGACTCGTTGCCTCACTCACTGCTCACGCCGGAATCGAGCTCGACCTCAGCACGGCGTCGCCGACGGAGTTCGAGACCATTCGCACGTGGACGGCGATGTACCGAGAACTGCGGCCACTCATCCACTCCGGTCGGACCGCCAATGCGGACCTCGCAGACGAGGCCACGACGCTGACAGGCATCGTCGCGCAGGACGGGTCGCGCGCCCTCTTCACTTGGGCGCGGCTCGCGACGTCGGGCGGTGGCCAGTCGGGTCGTGTGAGATGGCCGGGCCTCGATGTCGACGCCCGCTATCGCGTCGTCCTCCGCGACGAGCTCGGTGCGGCCGTGCGGCATGGAGACGACCCGGCGTGGATCTCCACAGCCATCGACGGTGGGATCACCCTGCCTGGCGCCGTGCTCGCCACTGCCGGGGTCCCCATGCCTAACCTCGCACCTCAGCATGCACTGCTCTTCGATCTGACCCGGCTCGCCTGAGCGGCCTCGTCCCGATCCTGAACCCTTCCCCTGCCCACCAAAGAAAGGACATCGATGTCTCATAGGAACCGCCCGACGTGGCGAACACGAACAATGGCGGCCGTGGCCGCAGGAACCCTCGCGCTCGGATTGGGATCCGCCTCGATCGCACCGAGCCAGGCCGTCGAGGCCGACGCGGCGATCGCTCCGGCCATCTTCCCGATTGCGCAGCAGCAAACTCCGGACGAGGAACTCGGAGCGAAGCCATACCTGGGCTGGAGTAGCTTCAGCATGCAGGTTTTCTCCGGCGACGGGAAGTGGATCGACGAAGGGCAGCTCCTCGCGCAGTCCGACGCGATGCACGACAAGCTTCAGTCGGTGGGCTTCGAGTACATCAACGTTGACGCAGGCTGGAACGGCGGCACCGACGAATACGGTCGCCCCATCCCGAGCGACGAGCTCTACCCAAGCGGTCTGCAGTCAGTGATCGACCATGTGCACGACAACGGACAGAAGTTCGGCCTCTACCTCATCCCCGGACTCTCCCCGCAGGTATACGCGGACGATCTTCCGATCTTCGGCGCCCCAGAGTGCTCCACTGGAGACATCGCGAAGCAGCCGCTGCAGCAGGCCGACTACTGGGATCTCGGCTACGCTATCGACTTCTCGAACCCGTGCTCGCAGAAGTACATTGACTCGATCGCCGACCTCATCGCCGGGTGGGGTGTCGACTTCCTGAAGTTCGACAGCGTGACGCCGGGCTCAGGCATCGGCGACTTGTCACTCGACGCACGGGACGACGTTGCCGCGTGGGATGCCGCGCTTGAGGAGCATGACATCTGGCTCGAGCTCTCGTGGGCGCTCGACATCCGTTATGTGGACTACTGGAAGGAGCACGCGGAGGGTTGGCGCGTCGACTGGGACGTCGAGTGTTATTGCGAGGGCGAGTCCCTCACAGTGTGGGACAACATCGCGCGCCTCTTTCCGCGCGCGGCCGAGTGGTGGCGGCACGCCGGACCCGGCGGCTGGAACGACTTCGACTCGCTCAATGTGGGCAATGCCAAGGTGGACGGTCTCACGAACGACGAACGCCGCCTCGCGACGACATTCTGGGCTGTGTCCGCCGTCCCTATGTACATCGGCAACGACATGACGACCCTCGACGACTACGGCATCGAACTGCTGACGAATGACGAGGTTATCGCCGTCAACCAGTCCGGACGACCTGCTCGTCCCGTGAGCACGGAGACCAACCGGCAGACCTGGTACTTCATGAACCCTGACGGCTCCGTCACGGTCGGTCTCTTCAACCTCAGCCGGACCGCGGCCGATATGACGGTCAACCTGACGGACCTGGGCCTCGATGGCTCGGCGAAAGTGCGCGACCTATGGGCGAAGAAAGACCTCGGCTCGGTCGACAGTGAATTCACAGCAACGGATGTGCCTATCCACGGCACGCGACTGCTCACCTTCACGCCCGGCAAGAAGTCGGCGATCACGCTCAACGACGACGACATCCTCCTGGGCTACGAGGGAGATTTCGACCGCAACGGCGGCAAGGAGGTCGCCTCGACCACGCAGCCGTTCGCAGTCACGGTCGGTGGCGCGGCCGAGAACCCGGCTCCCCCGGCGTCGAACACGCGGACCCTAACGGTCAACAACGACGACCCGTCGATCACCTACAACGGAACGTGGAGTCGAAGCTCTGGGCGTGGCCTGGGCGACTTCCAGGACGACGTTGAGTATGCCGAGGCGAACGGCAGCGCGTTCGAGTACTCCTTCGTCGGCACGGGAATCGACTACGTAACCGAGACGCACGAGTCGCAGGGCGAGGTGGAGATCTATCTCGACGGCGTGCTGGTCGAGACGGTGAACACTCACATCGATGCATCTGAGGGTCGCGGGGTACAGCAGGCCGTCTACAGCGTGCGCGACTTGGCGGACGGAGCGCATACGCTCCGCGCCGTTAAGAAGTCGGGTCAGTACATGCTCGTCGACAAGCTCGACGTCATCCAGATGAGTCTCATCTCGACGGAGGGTGCGACCTTCGACCCGGCGGCTCCCGGTGACATCGAGGTGTCGTTGCGTGACGGCAGCGAGCTCGCCGGTATCTCAGCGGGCGGTACTGCGCTCGTGGAGGGCACGGACTTCTCGATTGACGGTGACGTCATCACTTTGTCCGAGGCGTTCCTGAGTACTCTCGCCGAAGGCGTGAACACGCTCGACTTCCACTTCTCCGGCGACTTCCGAGACGACGTGCACTCGACGGCGACCAACGGCGACTCCGTCTCGTTCGCCTTCGAGGGTACGAGCGTCACGTGGTCCAGTCCGCTCGCGCCCGACCAGGGCGAGGTTGGGGTGTACATCGACGACACGCTCGTCGACACGGTGGACACCCGCGGCGACACCCGGTCGACCCAGAGTGAGTTGTTCACGAGCGGGGTGCTCAAAAAAGCAAAGCACACACTAAAGCTCGTAAAGGTCTCTGGCGACGTCATGCGCGTCGACAAGGTCACGTACGCCAAGTAGTAGTCGGGCGCGCTTCACTGCTGGCGCAACCTTTTAGAGCCCGGCCGATGGCCGGGCTCTAAAGACATAAGTCGCGACTCAGATGTGACCTATGTCGCGACTCATAACAGTGTGCGCCCGGAGGGATTCGAACCCCCAACCTTCTGATCCGTAGTCAGATGCTCTATCCGTTGAGCTACGGGCGCGTTGGTGTCGCGTCGAGCTTATCGCTCGGAGACAACTTGAAAACTATACCAGCTAACCGTGCCTGTCCCTGTCCAAAGCGGCCAGCTGCCGCTTCAGCGCCACCTGCCGGTACGACGTCTCCATCAGCTCTGCCAACTCGGTCCAATCAGTTTCTGGTCTGTCCAAATCAATCGCCAGCCAGCCTGCCGGCCCGAAGTACGGCGGGATGAAGAACCGCGGGTCCTCAATAAGCGCCAACCGCTCCTCGGGGTCTGGTTTGAACACCACCGAATACGGCCGCTCCATGCTCGAACCCGCCGTCGCGAAGATCTTCTTCCCCGCTCGAAACGTCGGCCTCCCCCACGCCAAAACCTCCGCGGCTTCCGGAAACACCATGCACACACTCCGCAACCGCTGCAGAAGCGGATCGCCAGGCTCGAACAGTTCCGGATGCTCCACGGTCAGACCGCCCCATCAGCCGCGGGCCGGGTGACCGGCCCCGTCACCCCCGGAGGCGTCGATGCGGGCCCCGCTGCAGCCGCAGCATCGGTCGGCACAGCATCCGTCGGCACAGCATCCGCCATCTGGGGCAGGCGACGGATGCCGATAAACGACACGATCCCGCCGGCGAACATCAGAATCGCCACGAACACCATCGCCCGCTGGTACCCGCCCACACTGAGCGTGCCTCCCACGATCGCTCCCGTCATGGCGATCGCGACGAGGCCAGCCACCCGCGACACGGCATTGTTGATCGCCGAACCGATTCCCGCCTGCTCCGGATGAATCGAGCCCAGCACCGCCGAAGTCAACGGCGCAACCGTCACCGACAGGCCGAGACCCAGCAGAACCACCCCTGGCAGCGCCTGCAGCCAGAAGTTGATCGGCGGCACAGCCGTCGTCAACAGCAGAAACCCGACCCCAGCGATGAAGGGCCCGACCGTCATGAACAGCCGCGGCCCGTAACGCCCTGCCAGGGTTCCGAACAGCGTCGCCAGCAACAGCATCACAATCGTCGCGGGGATGCCGGCCAGCCCGGCCGCCGTCGCCGAGAATCCGCCGACCTCCTGCAGGTACAGCGCAAACACGAAGAAGCCGAGGCTCAGCGCGGCATAAATGCCGACCGTCGCCACATTGCCGGCCCAGAAGTTGCGCACCCGGAACAGCGACAACGGCATCATCGGATGCGGCGCACGCGCCTCCCACCAGATGAACGCGGCGAACGCCAGTGCGCCGATCACCATCGGCAGATACACCGCCGGGCTGCCCCACCCGAGCCGGCCCTGCTCGATCAGCGCATACACCGGGCCACCGAGCCCGACAGCCGCAAGGCACGCGCCAAGCACGTCGACACGCGACGCCGGGGTGGTACGGGCCGGCTCATCGATCTTCATGAGGAAGAAGAGCGTCACCGCGATCGGGATCACGTTGATCGCAAAGATATACCGCCAGCTAAGCGTGTCGACCAGGATGCCGCCGAGCAGAGGCCCCGCGATGCCCGCGAACCCGGTGAATCCGGTCCAGATCCCTATCGCCTTACCCTGGGCGACGCCGCTGAACGTCGACGTGATGAGCGCGAGCGAGCTCGGCACCAGCAGGGCCGCCGCAACGCCCTGCAGGATTCGGGCGGCGATCAGCACCGGCCCGACCGGCGCGAGGGCACAGGCAACGGATGTGATCGCGAACCAGATCAGGCCAGCCCGCAGCACGCGCACCCGGCCGAAGGTGTCTGAGAGGGAGCCGGCCACCAGGATCAAGGCGCCGAGACTGAGCAGATAGCCGTCGACCACCCACTGCTGCAGGGGAAGGCCGCCGCCGAGTTCGTCTGAAATGGCGGGCAGCGCGACGTTGATGATCGAGCCGTCAAGGAAAGCGACGAACGACGACAGGATCGCGACGATCAGCACCCGGCGTTGCCGCGGCGTCATCGGGCTCGTGGTGGATGTGGACTTGGGCACGGCAATCAGTTAACTCCACTACCGGCCGATAGAACAGAGCTCGATCGGCCACGCGGTCTCCGGCCCGTCGCGAATACAGCAGGATCACCCGAAAGTTGCGCACTTGCTGATGTTCTCGACGACGGCCGGCCGATTCCTGATGTTTTCACACCCGCGGAGCCTCTGCGAGCCCATCGCTGCACTGGCATACGATGACCCCTATGCACGTTCCCGACGTGTCACCTCGAAACCGCCTGGATGTCCGCGTCACAGGAGGCGTTGTGCGCGGGGTGCGCGACGGCAGGATTCTCGCCTGGCGCGGCATCCCCTACGCCGCACCGCCCGTCGGCTCGCTGAGATTCCGGGCGCCACGGCCCGTGCTGCCGTGGACCGGCATCCGCGACGCGTCGCAGTTCGGCAACGTGTCTCCGCAGCCCTACCGTGGTCAGTTCCGGGGAGCAGCGGCAAACGTTCCGGCCGGCGAGGACTGCCTTACCGTGAATGTGCTCGCCGCCACGGTCACACGGCGCAAGCGGCTCGGCATGCCGGTGATGGTGTTCATCCACGGTGGAGGCTACAGCGCCGGCTCCTCCCAGGACTTCCCCGGCCAGGGTGAGACGTTCGTGCGGTCTGGCCAGGTGGTCTACGTGAGTTTCAACTACCGGCTCGGTGCACTCGGCTACCTCAATTTCTCCCGGTACTCGACCTCTGAGCGCCCCATCGAGAGCAATCTCGGGCTGCGCGACCAGGTGGCCGCTCTCGATTGGGTGCGGGCGAACATCCGGGGCTTCGGGGGCGACCCGAACAACATGACGTTGTTTGGCGAATCCGCCGGCGGCAATGCGGTGACCACGCTTCTGACGACGCCATCCGCTCGTGGCTTGTTCGCCCGTGCTATCGCGCAGAGCCCCCCACCGAACGCCGTCTATACAAAGGAACACTCGGATGGCTGGGCCGCGGAGTTCATCGCACTGCTGCGCACAGATACTGCCAAGCCGGGCGATGACCTCGCGAACCCGGTGCCCGCCAACGAACTGCTGGAATCGGCTCCCGTCGCTAGTCTCAATCGGGCAGCCCTCATCATGCAGGTGCGCACGCCGGACTCCCAGCCCGGCACGTTCTGCCTCGCCCCTGTTGTCGACGGCGATTTCTTGCCGGAGCGGCCACTCGACGCGTTCACAGGCGGACGCTCGCACCCGATTCCACTGATCATCGGCACCAATGCCAGGGAGGGTTCGGTGTTTCGCGGCCGTTTTGACATTCTGCCGAAGTCTCCGAACCGCATTCGATCACTCTTCGAGCACGCGCCACCGACGTCGACGGAGGCGATGGGGCTCGCCTATCCCGGCCTGCCAGAGGCGCGGATCGCCGCCGATTTCGCCGGGGACTTCGCGTTCTGGTTTCCGAGCCTCTCGGTCGCCTGCGGACACTCCCAGGTCGCATCCGTGCACGCCTATCGGTTCGACCTCGCTCCGCGTCTCTTGCATCTGCTCGGGTTCGATGCCACCCACGGCATTGAACTCTTTGCCCTGTTCGACAACGTGCGAACGCCCTTCGCCCGCACGATGACCGCGCTCGGTGGCCGAGCGCAGTTCTCAAAAGCCGGCGAACGGATGCGGCGCCACTGGCTGCGCTTCGCCCTCATCGGCGGGCTCGACGCCAGTTGGCCCGACTACTCGCCCTCCAGTCGGCAGACCCTGATCATCGACGAATTCGATCGGGTCGAGTCCGATCCCCACCGCGAGCGCCGACTCGCGTGGGAGGCGTTTCTGCCGCTGGGATAGGACACGTCGGCCGTGCGTGCGCCCTTTGTGCCGCCTCTGCGTGAGGTGAGGCGACACTTGGGGCGCACGCGCGGCGCGGAAGCGCGGTGCACGTGGCTATCCCAGCGCCTCGAGCCGGTGCCGAACGTCGTCGAAGTGCCGGCGCATGCACAGCATCGCCTCCGCGGCGTCATTGGCGAGCAGTGCTTCGACAATCGCCAGGTGAAACGGCGCGTGCCTGATCGGGTTCTCCGGCGTCGGCAGGGTGCCATCCAACCCACGGTAGAGATCCCAGAAGGTTTCGATGAGACTGTCGACGAGGGAGTTATCGAGCACCTTGTAGAGCGACAGGTGGAAATCACGGTCGACATCGATGGTGGGTTCGCCGATGGATTCCAGCCGGTCCATCTCGTGAGCGAGCCGCGTACAGTCTGCAAGATCGTCTGCCGTGATGAGTGACGCGACCGCGTGCATCAACCCTGTCTCCAGGGCTTCTCGCGCCTGGAGGATCTCAGAGAACTGCGTACCTCCATACGAGAGCCCGTACGGCAGCTGCTCGACGATAGGTCGGAAGGAGAAAGCGGAGACATAGAGGCCGTTGCCGTGGCGCGCCTCGATCACACCAAGGGTCTGCAGGCTTCTGGTGGCCTCCCTGATCGCGCCCCTGCTGACGCCGAAACGGGTGGCGAGCTCGCCCTCAGACGGGAGCCGATCGCCCGGACCGAGCCCGTGCTCCTGGATGTAGCTCCTGAGTTCGGCCTGCGCCTTGACGAAGAGCGACGATGCCACGACGACCTCCTGACTCACCGGCATCCGTCTGAACGGTGCTTTCTCCAATACGGTGACATCGACTAGCTTAGATTAGATATCAGACAAGTTGGCGCAAGCCAGGTCGGGAGAAGGCATGCGCGCATTGGCGGCGGCGGAGATCGAAGGAACCTGGGCGACCGTGCTGACGCCGTTCACGGAGAACGATTCGCTCGACCTCGGCACCTTGAGCGATGAGTTGGACGCCATCGTGGCAGCGCGCCCGGCCGGGATGTACACCCACGGAACCGCGGGCGAATTCTTCAACCAGACGGATGACGAGTGGGATGCGGTGGTCGCCATGGTGGCCGAGCGTAGCGCTGCGGCATCGCTGCCGTTCCAGCTCGGTGCCAGCCACTCCAGTCCGATCACGGCTCTCGGCCGGGTGCGGCGAGCGCGAGCGCTTGAACCATCGGCCATCCAGGTGACCCTTCCAGACTGGCTCCCGCTCAGCCGCGACGAGATCCGCAGAACGATCGAGGGTTTCGCGCACGCGGCAGACGGCGTCGGCCTGGTGCTCTACAACCCCCCGCACGCGAAGAACCTGCTCGGTGCCGCGCAGCTCGACGAGCTGTGCTCCGAGTTCCCGGCCATCGTGGGCGTGAAGATGGCCGACGGGGATGCCGCCTGGTATGCATCGATGCAGGCGGTCTTCGAGCGGGTGTCGGTTTTCGTTCCCGGCCACCACCTGGCGACCGGACTGCAGCACGGAGCACGCGGCGCCTATTCGAACGTGGCCTGCCTGCACCCGGCCGGAGCCGTGTACTGGGGTAAGCGGAGCATCACTGACCCTGAGTGGGGTCTCGGGGTTGAGCGCCAGATCGCCCGCTTCCTGGATGCGGCGATCGCGCCCCTGATCGCGCGCGGCTACCCGAACGTGACCCTCGACAAGACGCTCGCCGCGGCCGGCGGGCACCTGGGTGATGTGAGCCGGGTGCGCTGGCCGCATCCGACCGCGACAACGGAGGAGATCGCTCGCGTGCGCGAACTGGCCTTCCACATGCTCCCCGAGTTCCTCCAGCCCGCTGAGAACTGACCCGAAGCGTACGCGACTACTCGTCCCAGACTCCCGGCTCGTGCGGCAGCGCGTCCGGATCGACGAGGCTGCGGTAGACCGCTTCTTCCCGAAAGGGGAACTCCTGCTCGATGGCCGGGTCGAGTTCGATACCGAGGCCAGGCGCATCCGTCAGTTGCACCTCGCCAGCTGTAACTGTCACGACGTTTCTCAACAGTTCCTCTCGCAGCGGATACGCCGGCAACGGCCACTCGACGATCGAACCTGCGCCCGCCACCGCAGCGTGATAGTTCGCGGCGACGCCGACTCCGGCGCCCCAGCAGTGCACATACGTTGCGACGCCCGCATCGTTCGCGGCATCCATCACCTCGAGCACGGCGCCGAGTCCACCGATCACCGTGGCATCTGGCTGCACGATGTCGTAATAGCCGCCCCTGATCCGGTCGATCAGTTCCGCCGGCGTGGTGACGATCTCGCCGCCGGCGAGCGGGACATCCGTCAGCTGCCGGAGTCGTGGCGACTCGGCGATGCGGTCGGGGCCGAGAATCTCCTCGAGAAACTCGGGCGCACGCCCGGAGCCGGCAACGACGGCGCGGATGAACGTGATGACGTCTTCCGGACGCTGCGACGGAATCGTGAGGTTCTGGGTCATGTCGACGGCCACCTTCATGCCGGCCTCTGTCGCTGCCCGTTGTGTCCAGACGACTTTGTCGGTCTGGTGGGCGCGGGCCCGGATCTTGAACAGTGGGATACCGAGAAGGCCGACCGCGGCCAACTCCCCGGCCATCGCTGCGGGGCCGGCGGAGTCCCCGCCGCTCGCGTAAAGAGCAAGGCGCGGCTGGACCGTTGCCGCGGTTGTGACCGCGTCGCCCAGCATCCGCCACACCGGCACCCCGTGCAGCCGCGCTGCACAGTCTTGCAGCGCCGTCTCGAGCGCGCCGACCACGTGCCGCGCAGCGCCCTGGCCGCTCCAGTAGCCGGTCGCTGTGTGAACATCGCGAACGATCTCGCCGATCGACCGCACGTCTCGCCCCAGGAGCACAGGTGCCAGCAACCGGGCGATGCTCGTGAAGACGTGCGGCGCGAACACCGCCAGGTAGCCCTCACCGAGCCCGACCACCCCGTTCGCGAGCGTCACCTCGACAAAGCCGCTGGTGCGGAGGCCGCTCGGCAGGTGCAGCCGGTTCTCCATGCTGTTCGCCGGGTCGCCGTACGGCGCGCTCAGGAGAACGGGTCGAACGCCGACGATCTTCGACATCCGTTCCCCTTCCCGCCAGTCGGTGAGGTGATCCGGCCTGCTAGCCGGCGACCACCTCGGTGGCCTCCGCGATGATCGGACGCAGCCGGTCGGCGAGCGCGAGCACTTCTGCCCGGTCTGCGCCCTCCAGTGGCCCCCATGGTAGTCGCGGCCGCCCGGCATCTGGGCCCAGCTCGTTCATCAGTTCCTTGACGAACCCGAGGCCGCCGTGGCGATCCGCCGAGTATGCGATGTCGCGGAACGGCTTGTGCAGGGCGAATGCCTCTGCCGGGTTGCCGGCATCGAATGCATTCACCACCCGGTGAGCCACTGGTGCGAGACCGTTGAACAGACTGCCGATAACCGCGTCAGCGCCGAACGCGAGCGCGGCGGGCAGCAGTTCGTCGCGTCCGAAATAGACGCGAACGGATGCGTCGACGGCGCGCGTCAGGTCGTACTCCATCAGGTCTTCGTCGGTGAACTTCACTCCGGCGAGTGTGGGGATCTTGCCGACGGCGCTCGCGACGACGTCGCTGGGGCGATGCGTCGAACCGGTCATGCTCGGGATGTGGTAATAGCAGAACGGCGTCGACGGCGCGGCGGCCGCCACGTCGGCGAGCCACGACGTGATGCGGTCGATGCTCGGCGTCTGGCCGTAATAGGGGGCGACGGCGGCGATCAGCTGCGCTCCGCTCTTCTCGGCGTGCGCGGCAAGTGCCTGCGCCTTCGCCAGCTCAGTGTGACCGACCTGCACGCCGAAGCCGAGGGCAGACGGACGCACATCCCGCCACTTCTCAACCAGCGCGATGCGCTCGTCGCTGGAGAGCGACGGAAACTCCCCCGTCGTGCCACCGACAAACGCCCCATACACGCCGGTGGTCGTGAGGTGCTCGGCCTGCGCGCTGACGACATCGAGGTCCAACTCCCCCTGCGGGGTGAAGGGCGTCGGTGTCGCTGCCCAGATTTCCAGCCGTGAACTCATGTTCCTTACCTTCCATTGCTCGAGCGAACGAGCTCTCTGTGCGACCCGGATGCTACGGGTCGTCAACTCTTCCGCGTCAGCTCTTCGATGCGCCCTCTGTCAGGCCGGCGACGACATAACGCTGCAGGAACACGAAGGCCAGGATGACCGGGATCGCGATCACCATCGACGCGGCCATGACGTCATTCCACTTGGTGCCGAACGCGTTGGACAGTCCGGCCAGGACGACCGTGACCGGCTGCATCTCGGCATCCGTCGCCAGCGCAAGCCCGAAGACGAACTCGCCCCACGCACCGAGGAAGGTGATCGCCGCGACGGTGATGATGCCGGGGAGGCTCATGGGGACGGCGATACGGATGAACGCAGACAGGGTGGTGCAGCCATCCGTCTTCGCCGCTTCGATGACCTCATTCGGCACCGAGAGGAAGTAGGGGCGCATGATCGTGATGGCCAGCGGGATGGCGAGCGAACAGTTGGCGATGATCAGGCCCTGGTAGGTGTTGACCAGCTCGGTGTTGCTGAACAATGCGAACATCGGCAGCGCCAGGTTCACCGCAGGCACCATCTGCACGACCAGGAACAGGAGGAGGATCACGGGCACGAACCTGACCCGCAGCCTGGCCAGGCCGTAGGCGGCCGGAACCGCGACGGCGAGCGTGACGGCGGTGGTACCGGTCGCGATGATCGTCGTGTTGAGCAGCCCCCTGATCAGGTCTGAATCGCCGAGCACCGTGGCATAGGAATCGAACGACAACGGGAGAGGCAGAAAACTCGGCGGTTTCACAAAGATGTCGCCGGCGCGCTTCAGCGAGGTGTTGATCATCCAGTAGACGGGAAGCAGGTACAGCACGGTGACGATGACCGCGGGGATCGCCCGACGCTTGCGCCTGGTTTCCATCGAGGTGCTCATGAGCGCTCCTCCCGTCTGATCGAGCGGAAATAGAAGATCGAGAGGAAGATCGGAACGATCAGCAGCACTGTTGTCGCCACGGCGGACTTGCCGAACTCGAAGAAGTTGAATGCCTGGTCATAGGCGTAGATCGGCAGGATGCTGGTGGCCCCGCCCGGCCCGCCACCGGTCATCAGGAAGACCGTGTCGAACGTCTTGAACGTATAGATGAAGCAGAGCAGCGCCGTGGTCACCGTCACCGGCCGCAAGATCGGCAGGGTGATGCTGCGGAACTGCTGCCACCGGTTTGCGCCGTCGATCCGTGCCGCTTCGTAGAGGGTGACCGACACCGACTGCAGGCCGGCGAGCAGCAGGATCATCGCGAACGGGGCGAAGCTCCACGCACTGGCGATGACGACAGCAGGCAGTGCCGTGCCGGGGTTGCCGAGCCAGAAGACGTCTTCGTGGATCAGGCCGAGGCCTCTCAGGATCGTGTTGAACAGTCCATAGCTGCCGTCCAGCATCCATCGCCAGACGTTGGCGCTGACGACGGTGGGCAGAATCCAGGCGGCGAGCACCAGGGCGCGCATGTAGTTGCGGCCGGGGAAGTCGGCTGTGAAGAGAACGGCCAGCGCCATGCCGACAACCAACGACAGGGCGACCGTTGCCACGGTATAGAGCAGGGAGATGCCGAGCGAGCTCCAGAACTCGGCGCGACCGAATTGGTCGATGTAGTTGTCGAGGCCGATCCACTCTGCGCCCCCTGAGACGATCTCGCGGATGCCGACGTCGAAGAAGCTCTGGCCGATGTTGTAGATGAGCGGATAGAGGACCGTGACGATGACGAAGACGATGGCGGGCACGAGGAACCACATGTCCCTCGACAGGCGTGGCCGTATCCTGCCCGCGGAACCGGCGCGCCCGACGGGGCCCGCTGGTCGCCCAGCAGGCCCCGCGCGGCGTGGTTGACGCAGGGTGGTCACTTCGCGAGTGCCTCGTCGATGCCGGTCTGTGCCGTCTTAAGAGCATCGGCCGTCGACGACGAACCGCTCAGGCTCGCCTGCAACGCGCGCTGCACGTGGGTGAAGACGTCGTTCGAGACGGCGGCGAGGTCGCCCTCTGGGGCCCAGGCGCTCTGCAGCTGCTCGGCGAACGTCGCGCGCACCGGATCCTCCGATTCGTCTGGGACATCGTCGCGAGCAGGAAGCTTGTTGCGCTCCGGGAGATAGGTGGCGAGCTCTTCTGGCTGCTGCATGAAGGTGATGAGATCCCAGGCTGCGTCGGCGTTCTCACTGCCTTCACCGATGGTGAGATTCTCGGCAGAGAGGAAGGTCAGCTGATCCTCTGACCCCTTGGGCAGAAGCGCGACATCCCATTCGAGCTCCGGGTTCTCTTCCCGCAGTACGCTGACGTAGGTTGCCGAGTTGATCATCATTGCGGCCTGTCCGGTGGCGAACTGGTTCTTCACGTCGTCTTCGTTCCAGGTGAGAACGCCGGGGGACATCGCTCCGGAATCCGACATGGTCTTAAAGGAGTTCAGGGCCGTTTCCCCCGCCGGGCTGTCGAACTCGGCGAGGTCGCCGCCTTCGGCGAGGGTGCGGATGACGAGGCCTGTTGCCCCCTCTGCACCTTCGATGCCGCTGACGGCCAGGCCGCTCTTTCCATCGACGGCGAGCGCTGCTGCCGTCTCTTCCATCTCTGTCCAGGTGGTGGGAGGCGTCAGCCCTGCTGCGCCCAGCATGGCCTTGTTGTAGTAGACCGCGTAGGCGTCAGCCAGGTGCGGGATGCCGTAGGTTGCGCCGTCGACCTGGGTGGTCTCCCAGCTGGTCGGGAAGTAGGCATCCTGCTCGCCCCATTCATCGACCCGCTCGCTGAGGTCTTCAATCACGCCGGCGTCTGCCATCGCTGCGGTGTCGAAGGCGTTGATGAGAGCGACGTCTGGAAGGTCGCCGGCGGCCGCAGACTGGAGGAGCGTGCGGTTGAAGTCACCGAACGGGATGAAGCGCACGTCTACCGTGATGTCGTCTTGCGACGCTTCGAAGCGGTCGATGAAGTCGTAGAGCGGGCCGCCGGTGGGAGTATCAGGGTCGCCGTAGTACTGCCAGAGGGTGATCTCTGTGCCAGAACCAGAGTCGTCGGAGCCCGAGCCGTCGGAGCCTCCAGCGCTGCAGGCCGTCAGGGTGACCCCCAGCGCGAAAACTGTCGAGATGCCGAGCGCCCTCGTGAGAATGCGCGATCGTGGTGTGGAACTGCTGCGTGCCATCATTACCTCCGCGTTGAGAAACAGGACTGGTACGAGTTATCAGATATCTGACTCCTAGGAACGCTACTGTCAGATATCAGACAAGTCAAGTGAACTCCTGCCTCGGTTCCGTGCTTGCCGAATGGTCGAGTCCCTCTTTCGCTGGTCGAGCCTCTCCTAGCCGGCAAGCGCGCCCCGGAGCGCGGGTCGTCCTCCACAGTGATCGATGTCCGGCGATTCTCCACCATGCGGACCGAGCGGCGTCGACAAGGGCGTCCGTGCGGGTAGCCTCGCGGAGGATACGAGGCATCACGAACGAAGGAGAACACCGTGAGCGAAGCCAAGTTGGATCTGATCGCGAAACTGCTGGCGAAGGCCGAACAGACCACGCCGGAGGAGGCGAAGGCCCTGACCGAGCACGCCGAACGGCTGATGGTGAAATACGGCATCGAGCAAGCCCGGATCGATGAGCGACGCGCCCGCCTCGGGCAGACGCAAGAGGAGATCGTCAAGGAACGGATGCTGTTCACCGGGGCCTACGCGCGCGACATGCGCGAACTCGGCGGCGGGATCGCGCTCGCGCTTGGCACACTGAGGCCACTGCACGCTAAGCATCCTGACGGCGGATCGATCCTCTACCTCGTCGGCTACACGTCCGACGTGCAGCAGGCTCGGGTGCTCACCGCAAGCCTGCAGGTGCAGGCGATGGTCGCCATGCGGTCGTGGTGGGCGGCCGAACGCGAGGTCTACCGCTGGCACTCGGAAAGCGACAAGCGCCGCGCGCGCAGCAGCTTCGTCCGCGGTTTCGGGGTCGGCGCGGCGGGGCGCATCAGGGAGAACCGTCGCACCATCATCGAGGATGCCGGGAAGGGCACGGACCTCGTCTTGGCATCGCGCCGGGATCGAGTGGATGCCGTGGTCGACGCCATGACGACCCGACGGGCTCGCGGTCGCGGCGGAGCCGACGCCGTGTCGTTCTACAACGGGCATCGGTCCGGCCGCGAGGCGATGACGGGGGGCAAGGCCGTTGGGTCCGGCAGGGCCCTGGGGCGGTGATGGCACTGGGGCGGACGCGGGACAACTGGGGCACACCCAGCGCGGTTCCAGCCTTGAAATCTAGCCGATCCGCGAAGTCACCTTGTCACAGAAACTTGTGTCTCATCAGGTATTTTAGTGCGGAGACGGAGGGATTTGAACCCTCGGTACCCGTTAGGGTACTCCACCTTAGCAGGGTGGTGCACTAGGCCGGACTATGCGACGTCTCCTGGGCGCTCACCGAAGCAAACACACGACAGCAATCATAACTGCTCTGGGGCGTGGGTTCGACCACGCTGAACCACTACTGATCGTCGAGCGTGCGGCCCTTCGAGCAGGTGTACTCGCCGGCGGTCTGACCCGTTACCGAGTCCGGAAGCACCGTGACCGGAGCATCCGGGGTTGCGGGCGCACTCGGGTCGGCAGAAGGATCGGTAGCCGGAGCAGGGTCGGCCGTGACGGGCGCATTCGGGTCGATCGTCGCCCCGTTGCCCACCGTGCCACCGAGCTGCACCGGCTGGTCGGCCGCGATCGCAGCGAACATCTCATCGAATGCCGGCTGCAGCGGGTCAACGCCGCCTTCGGTGCTTCCGGTCGGCACTTGCAGGAAGACGACTTCGTTCAACGGGATGTCTTTCAGCGCCAGGGCGATCGACACCATACGGTCGACGTTGTTGAGGCTGTCAGACAGCGTCATGTTGCCGGTGGCCGCTTTCGCCAGCGAATACAGCTTTATCGGGTCCGCCAGCGTCTCCGCGCTCTTCACCGTCCGCACCAGCGACGACAGGAACACCTGCTGGTTGCTGATCCGGGTCAGGTCACTGCCATCACCGATACCATGCCTCGTACGCAGGAACTGGAGGGCGTCGTAGCCTTCCAGCGTGTGCTCGCCGACACCGAGGAACGTGTTCGTGTACTCGTCTTCAATCGGCTCGGCCACACAGACCGGCACACCGCCCACAGCGGTCGACATCGCCATCACACCGCTGAACTGCACCTCTGCCGCAAATGGAATCGAGAGGCCGGTCAGTGCCTCAACCGTCTTCACTGTGCAGGCCAGTCCCCCATAGGTGAGGGTCGTGTTGATCTTCTGGTTACTCATCGCCCCGAACGTGCCACCCTCGGGGTCTGGGCACTCGGGAATCGGCACATACATGTCCCGGGGAAAGCTGATCACGGAGGCATTGCTGTGGTCCTGCGAGATGTGCAACAGCATCGTCACATCGTTGAGGTCACCGGTTTCATCTTCGCCGCCGAACACTTCATCCTGCCCGGCTCGGCTGTCGCTGCCGACGACCAGCAGGTTCACGCCGCCGGCGATCGCACCGATCTGCGGAATCGGACCCTGGGTCTTCTCATTCTCGAGATGCACGCTGGGCTGCACGCTGGCCGCAACATCGTAAGTGGCCACGGCCGCGACGGATACCCCGCTCACCAGGACGACGGCCAGTGCCGCCGCGACGAACTTGCCGATGGTCTTAAACGGGTTCGACTTCTTCAGCCGGCCGTGCCTGGCAACGGGACCTGCAGCCCGTTTTCTGTTCGAGCGGGAACGTAGCTGGTCGCTCACCCGGCTCCCTTCGTGTATTTGTGCTTTCTGAAGTACTCAGCTTTCCTGAAGTATTCCGTCTTCCCGAAGCACATCAGTGCGGAGGGCGTGGGATTCGAACCCACGAGACATTTCTGCCCACCAGTTTTCAAGACTGGCTCCATCGGCCGCTCGGACAGCCCTCCCAGTTCGCGAACGAACAACGCCCGATTCTAACCGATGACACGCCCGTCAGCCTGACAGGACAATCTGAAAAGGTGCTGGAACGCCGCGGTGGTCGGTAAAAACGGATGCCCCCAATACAGGGGACGGGCCGTTACGATTCACTCCTGCTCGTCGAGACTCCGCCCGACGGTGCAGGTGTGGTCGGCGGCTGTCTGGCCGGAGATCGACGGCGGAAGCGTCACTCCGCCAGGCGCCGGATCGGCCGGTGGTGCGGCATCCGTCGGCGGTGTCTCGGCGGGCGGCTCCTCGGCAGGCGGTGTCTCGGCAGGCGGCGCATTTGGATCAGTCTGGCTGGCCTTACCGAGTTCGCCGCTCAGCGTCACCGGGGCGTCAACGGCGAGGGCATCGAAGAGGGCGGTGGCATCGTCGGTCAACGGCTCCAGGCCGTCTTCGGTGGTGGCCACCGGATACTGCAGGAAGGCCACCTTGTCCAGGTCGATGTCGGCGAGGGCCTTGGCGATCGACACCATGCGATCCGGGCTCTGCAACTCGCTCGAAAGCACCATGTTCTTGGCCGCCGCCTTGGCCAGGCTGTAGAGCTTGAGGGGGTCGGTCAGGGTGCCGTCACTCTTAATGGTGCGCATCAACGAGGACAGGAACATCTGCTGGTTGCCGATGCGAGCGAGGTCACTTCCCTCTTGCAAGCCGTAACGCGTGCGGAGGAACTGCAGGGCTTCGAGGCCTTGGAGTGTTTGCTCTCCCGCTGCGAGGAAGGTGTTGGTCTGCTCGTCCTGGATCGGCTCTGCGATGCACACCGGCACGCCACCGACGGCATTCGACATCTCGATGACACCGTTGAACTCGATCTCGGCGGCGAACGGGATGTCGAGGCCGGTCAGCTGCTGCACGGTGGCCACCGAACAGCCGAGGCCACCGTACGACAGGCTGGTGTTCATCTTGTCGGTGAACCCGCCTTCGGTTCCCGGCGTTGTTCCGTCTTCGGATGCCGGGCAGGCCGGGATGTCGACGAACATGTCCCTGGGGAAGCTCACGGCCGTCGCCGAACTGTGGTCCTGCGCGATGTGCAGCAGGATCGTCACGTCGTTCAGACGCTCGCCACGCTCTCCGTACTGCGGGTCTCCCTCACCACTGTCGCTTCCAACCAGGAGCAGGTTCACGCCTCCCTCGATCGCGCCGATCTCCGGCACCGGGCCGGCCGAATCATTCGGGAGGGCAACGCCGGGCTTCAGGCTGGACGCAACGTCCCAGATGGCAACACCGGCAACGGTGGCCGTGCTCACGAGGAGCACACTCACCGCGATTCCGAGCCACTTCAGAACGGTCTTCGCCGCGCGCGACTGCGCGAGCCGGCCGTGGCGGGCCAGCGGGGCAGCGACCGGGGGCACCCCGCTTCGTGCGGCATGATCGGCCGGGGCAGGGTTCAGCAGCCCATCGGACGGGGTATTCCCGTCTCCTGTTCCACCTGCTCGCCGTCTGTCATCTGCACGTCCCATCCCGCGAACATACAGTGCCCCCCTTAGAGGGTGCCGAGTACCCGCGCCAGCCCGTCTTCCTGCACCGAACCGGTGGTCTCATTGGCGACGGCGACCACGTCATCCGGTGAATACCCCATCGCCACCCCGCGACCGTGCTCTGCGGCCCAGGCGAGCATGTCGACGTCGTTACGCCCGTCACCGACCGCCATCACCCGCTCCCGCGGCGTGCCGAGTTCGCTGCGCACCCGCTCCAGGGCGGTTGCCTTGTTCACGCCGTCCGGCGCGATGTCGAGCCACGCCGTCCAGCCGATCGCGTAGCTGACACGATGCAGGCCCATCCGGTCGACGACCTTCAGGAAGTCCTCCATGTCATGGTCCGGAGAGATCACCACGACCCTGGTCGCCGGATGCCGCATCAATTCATCGAACGGAACGTGCTCGCTGTCCAGGCCGATCGTCGCGTCGGGGAACGGCTCTGTATAGCGGTAGAAACCGGTCTCGTCTTCGACCGCATAACGCGCGTTGGCAAGGTGCGAACGGATCGACGTCAGCACCTCGGTCGGATCGAAGGACTCCACCCACTCACGGCGGTAACCGGTCGGTGCTTCCGGATCACGATGCAGGGTGATGGCCCCATTCGAACAAACGATGAAGCGCGGCTCAATTTCCAGGCGTTCGATCACCGGCAGCGTCGCCGCGGCCGAACGACCGGTGGCGAGCATGACCTCGTGTCCTTCGGCAACGAGGCGATGCACCTCTGCCTTTACAGCGTCGCTGATCGACCCGTCTTCGTGCATGGTGGTGCCGTCGATGTCGAGAGCGATCAGCCAGGGGTCGACAGTCATGACCGACGAGGCAGCGGCTGTGTCGCTCACTGAATCGGCTCGAGAAGTTCGAGGCCGCCGAGATAGGGCCGCAGCGCCTCCGGCACGGTGACAGAACCATCGGCATTCTGGTGTGTCTCCAGCAGCGCGGCGATCCAGCGCGTGGTCGCGAGCGTGCCGTTCAGGGTGGCGACCGGCGCGGTCTTACCCGATTCGGTGCGGTAACGGATGCCGAGGCGCCTGGCCTGGTACGTCGTGCAATTGCTCGTGCTGGTGAGCTCACGGTAAGCATCCTGAGTGGGAACCCACGCCTCGATGTCGAACTTGCGCGCCGCACTCGACCCGAGGTCCCCCGCTGCAACGTCGATCACCCGGTAACTGAGGCCGAGCGACTGCAGCATGTCTTCCTGCATCGCGACCAGCCTGTCGTGCTCTGCCTCGGCATCCGTCGGCAGCACGTAGGTGAACATCTCGAGCTTGTTGAACTGGTGCACCCTGATGATGCCGCGGGTGTCTTTGCCGCCAGACCCGGCCTCGCGGCGATAGCAGGTCGACCAGCCGGCGTAACGCAGCGGCTCGGCCGAGAGGTCGAGGATCTCGTCGGAGTGATACCCGGCGAGTGCCACCTCGCTGGTGCCGGTGAGGTAGAGGTCGTCTGCGGGAAGGTAGTAGATCTCGTCTGCGTGCTCGCCGAGGAAGCCGGTGCCATCCATGATCTCCGGGCGCACCAGGGTCGGCGTGATCATCGGAGTGAATCCCGCCGCGATCGCCCGGTCGAGCGCCATGTTCATCAGGGCGATCTCGAGGCGCGCCCCGATGCCTTTCAGAAAGTAGAAGCGGGTGCCGGAGACCTTGGCACCGCGAGCCATGTCGATCGCGCCCAGCAGCTCGCCGAGCTCGAGGTGGTCGCGCGCCTCGAAGTCGAACGTCGGGGTTTCGCCGTGTGTGCGCAGCGTGACGAACTTGTCTTCGCCGCCAGCCGGCACTCCGTCGAGGATCGGGTTGGCGATCGTGCGCACGACCGTGGTGAAGCGTTCTTCCGCCTCTGTGGCGAGTGCGCTGGCCGCCTTCACCCTCGCGGCGAGAGCCTGCGCCTCGGCGACAAGCTGCTTCTTCTCCTCTGTGGGAGCCGACGCGACCTTCTTGCTGAACTGGTTCTGCTCGGCCCGCAGTGCCTCGAAGGCGGAGATCGTGGTGCGCCGTTCGGTGTCTGCCGCGAGCGCGGAATCGACAACCTCTGCGGAGGCACCGCGCGCCTCCTGCGAACGCTTAAGGAGGTCAGGGTTCTCTCGCAGCAGCACCGGATCAATCACGCACGCCAGTCTACAAGCGCCACGCTGGGCGACTTGCGAACGGCGACTTGCTAACGTTGGCCTCGTGCCAACCGAGCCGACTTCCTTCGCCGACCGGTACGCCGCCGTCGTCTACAACCCCATCAAGACCCCGCTGAAGAAGCTCCGCAAAAGTGTCAACGCCGCGGCCTCGCGCGCCGGTTGGGCAGAGACGCTCTGGTTTGCGACCAGTGAAACGGATGCCGGTCAGAACGCGACCAGGCGGGCTCTGCGGCAGGGCGCATCCGTTGTGCTCGCTGCCGGTGGTGACGGAACAGTGCGGGCCGTCGCCGAAGCCCTGCGCGACTCTGAGGTGCCGCTGGCGATCGTGCCGCTCGGCACAGGCAACCTGCTCGCCCGCAACATGCAGTTGCCGCTCGGCAGCCTCGAAGAATCGGCGAGGATCGCCTTCAGCGGCGACGAACGGGCCATCGACGTGGGGGTAGCCTCAGTCACCGGGCTCGATGGCGCCACCAGCGATTACGTCTTCCTGGTGATGGCGGGACTCGGGCTCGACGCCCAGATGCTCGCCGCCACCCGCTCCGACCTGAAACGACAGGTGGGCTGGCTGGCCTATGTCGACGCCGGAGTGCGGGTGATTCCGAAGTCTGAGCCATTCCGCATCCGTTACAGCCTGGCGGCGCGGGCTGAACGGCACGCTCACGTCAGCACCATCCTGATCGCCAACTGCGGGCTGTTGCCGGGCAATATGCAGTTCCTGCCGGATGCGGAGATCGACGACGGGATCCTCGACATCGCCGTGCTGCAGCCGAAGGGCGTGCTCGGCTGGCTGAAGATCTGGCGGCGGGTGACCTGGGAGAACGGGGTGCTGCGGCGCTCGTCGGTCGGGCGGCGGATCATCCGGCTCAACGAAGACATGAACGAACGCACGATGACGACGCTGCGCGCCGCCGATATCCGGATCGCCCTCGACATGCCTCAGGCGTTCGAACTCGACGGCGACGAATTCGGAGTGGTGCGTTCGTTGTTCCTGCGGGCAGACCCTCAGTCGCTGATCGTGAGGGTGCCGACGGGTGGGCCGGGGGTCGGGCCGGCCGCCGGTCCTGCGCTCGCCGCCGCATCCGGTGCCGTCTGACCGCTGACCGCGAGTGACGGGTGTGGGCAACTCAGGAGATAGTGCGTCGGATCCGTTGACCATCGCACTGGTCCGCGGTTGCGCGCGCACGATTTGCGAAATCTCCTGAGTTGGCCACGCTCACGGCTCGGCGATTGCGCGTTGGGCCGTGCGGCGGCGCCACTGGAGCGCCGAGAAGAACAACAGGGCGACGACGGAGAGCAGGCCGGCCCGCACCAGCGCAGGCAGGACGTATCCCGCGATTCCGATGACCTGGTCGAGAAGCTGGTAGTCGAGGGCGGCGCCTCCGAACACGCTGTACATGCCGCTCGGCGACAGTCGCATCAGGGTGACGACTATCTGACCCGCGACCCCGATACCCAGGCCGACGGTGGCGAGAATCCAGAGCGCGATCAGAGCGACGTTTCGCCGATCACTCATTCTGGTTCGGCTCCGGCCAGTTTTCCGTCCTGGGATCGGCGGCCACCGGGCGGGCAGCGCGCCAGGTCACCGCGTGCCAGAACACCAGGCCGACCAGCGTCATCGCACCGACCGAGATCATCGTCGGCGTGATCGTCCAGACCAGTTGCTGGATAATCACCTCGATCGGGATTTCGTCGGCGTTGAAGCTGCGGTTGTAGCTGCTGACGCTCGCCTGCCACTGCAGGATGACTCCGCCGACCAAGGACACCACAGCGAAAATCCAGAGGCCGACGATGAACGGGTTGCGCCGCGTCTCAGTCGCCGATGCGTCGTCGACGCGGGGGGTCTGCGGGGCGTGCCCCGCAGCATCCGTCGCCTGCGCTTCACCCTGCCCCGGATCCCGCCCGGATTCGTGGCCGAGCCGTGAGCTGAGCACGTTCCCATCGCTTGGGAGCGTGCTTACTTCACGGTTCGACGATGATCTTGATGATGGTGGGCTGACCGGGTCTGCGGGGTGAGAACGCTCGGCACGGCGGGCACGGCGGGCACGACGGGCCGGACCAGCGGATGACGCCGGGTCGTAGCCGCGCTGGAAGACCGGGTTGTGACGCGGGTCGAAGGTCGGCTCATCACCATCTGTGCCTGCCTTCGGATCGGTGCCACCGGCATCCGTCATCGGTCAGCACCTCCAGGGCAGGTCATGCTTCCGGTTCCCCGCCGAGGATTCCGCGCAGCCAGTCGCGCGCCTCGATGAAGATCTCGTCGTCGTAGCGCGAGGTGAACTCGATCGGCTGCTTGTCTGCCCGCGGATACGAGCCGAGGAACTGCACCTTCGGACTGAACCGGCGAAGCCCGAGGAGCGCGTCGGCCATGCGCTCGTCTAACACGTGCCCGTCGGCGTCGATCACGAACCGGTAGCGGCCGAGTGCATCGCCGATCGGCCGCGACTGGATCAGGCTCAGATTCACCCCACGGGTGGCGAACTGCTCAAGCATGTCGAGCAGCGCACCGGCGCGGTCCTCCGGCAGCTCGACGACGAGGCTCGTCTTGTCGGCACCGGTCGGGGCTGGAATCGATGTGGTGCGCGCGACCAGCACAAAACGCGTGACGGCGTTGGGGTTGTCACCGATATCTTCCGCGAGCACGACGAGGTCGAGTCGACTCTCGATGCCCGGCGGGGCGATCGCAGCGTCCGCCGCCGCGTTCTCGAGCAGGGTCGATGCTGCAGTCACGTTACTGGTCGCTGGAATGTGGCCGTGATCGGGCAGCGCGCTTTCCAGCCACAGGTGGCACTGGGCGTAGGCCACAGGGTGGGCATTGATGGTGCGCACGTCGTCGAGCGTCGTGCCGCGCCTCGCGACCAGCACAAAATTCACGGGAACCAGATATTCACCGATGATGCGGAGGCCAGGCACGCTGGCGAGCGCGTCCTGGGTGGCGGAGACACCGCCATCGACCGAGTTCTCGATCGCGATCATGGCGGCGACACTACGACCATCGGCGACATCCGCCAGCGCCTCGCCGACATTGTTGACCGCCCGCCACGCTCTGCCCTGCGCCTCCGGCACCTGCGCGAGGGCCGCCTCGGTGAACGTACCGGCGGGCCCGAGGTAGCTGTAGGTGTCGGTTCCATCGTTGATTCCAGCGGAGTGCGGCGACGTTTCTGGCATGGCTGCCAGCCTAGTGCGAGAGGTCTATCTCAGCGTCAGCTGTCGGTGCCAGACTGGGGTCATGAACGAGCGCGCGGGAACCCCAGCCCAGGAATCAGATCTCATCGATGTGCACGCCCTCATCGCCGCGTATTACGAGTTGAAACCGGATGCCGCGGTGCCCGCCCAGCGCGTGGCCTTCGGTACGTCTGGACACCGAGGAAGCTCCCTGAACACCGCCTTCAACGAGCACCACATCGCGGCGACAACGCAGGCAATCGTCGAGTACCGCGCGGCACAGGGAATCACCGGGCCGCTGTTCATCGGAGCAGACACCCACGCGCTCAGCGCCCCGGCGTTCACCACCGCCCTTGCCGTGCTGGTCGGCAACAGCGTGCGCGTGCTGGTCGACGAGTTCGAAGACTTCGTGCCGACCCCCGCCCTCTCGCACGCGATCCTGGCCTACAACCGGGCCGGGTACGACGACCAGGCCGACGGCATCGTCGTGACGCCGAGCCACAACCCGCCGTCAGACGGCGGCTTCAAGTACAACCCGCCGCACGGTGGCCCGGCCGACAGCGACGCCACGTCGTGGATCGCCGCGCGCGCCAATGAGATCATCGCTGGCGAGATGCACGACGTGAAAATGAGCGAGCCGAGCGCCGTCGAGACCTATGACTTCCGCGGACAGTACGTCGACGACCTCGAGAACATCATCGACCTGAAGGCGATCAAGTCCAGCGGCATCCGCATCGGGGCAGACCCGCTCGGCGGAGCGAGCGTCGGCTACTGGGGCGCGATCCGCGACCGCTACGAGCTCGACCTGACCGTGGTGAACCCCGACGTCGACCCGACGTGGCGCTTCATGACGCTCGACTGGGACGGGAAGATCAGAATGGACCCGTCCAGCCCGTCTGCCATGGCATCCGTTCTCGCCCACAAAGACGACTTCGACATTCTCACCGGCAACGACGCCGACGCCGACCGGCACGGCATCGTCACCCCAGACGCCGGGCTGATGAACCCCAACCACTTTCTCGCCGTGGCGATCGACTATCTCTACAGTCACCGCGAAGGCTGGCGAACGGATGCCGCGGTCGGCAAGACGCTCGTCTCGTCGACGATGATCGACCGGGTCGCCGGTTTTCTCGGCCGGGAGCTGTGGGAGGTGCCGGTCGGATTCAAGTGGTTCGTGCCCGGCCTCATCGACGGTTCGGTCGCGTTCGGGGGCGAGGAGAGCGCCGGGGCGAGCTTCGTGCGCTTCGACGGCACAGTGTGGACGACAGACAAAGACGGCATCCTGCTGGCGCTGCTGGCCGCCGAAATACTCGCCGTGACCGGCAAGACGCCAAGCCAGCGGTACACAGAGCTCGCCGAGCACTTCGGTGCGCCATCGTACGCGCGCATCGACGCGCCTGCCACGCCGGAACAGAAGGCGGCGCTCGGCAAGCTCGACGGCGACGCGATCAGCGCGACCGAACTGGCCGGCGAGAAGATCACGGCGAAACTCAGCCGTGCGCCCGGCAACGATGCGCCCATCGGCGGGGTGAAGGTCGTCACCGACAACGCCTGGTTCGCCGCGCGACCGAGCGGCACCGAAGACGTCTACAAGATCTACGCGGAGTCGTTCAAGGGCGAAGAGCACCTCGCCCTGGTGCAGGCAGAGGCCAAGGCCATCGTCGACGCCGCGATCGCCTGAGCTTCTGCCACCGGACCCTCTGTCCCCTGCCTTCTGTCCCCTGATTCGGTTATTCGCTCCGATTGGGTCTTTGTGGGCCGAATTCAGCCGATCTGGCTCGGTTAACCGAATCGAGGGACATGAGTCGAGTTCCTACGGAACACTCCAGTAGAAGACGGATGCCCCACGGTGGTTCTCGGTGATCGCCCAGTCCACCGACCGGTAGTCGGTGTCGTCCGTGTGACCGCCGTAGAAGATCTGGATGTCGTCGCCAGAGCCGCTGATGCCGGTGACGACGGCGGTGTGGTCGCGGTCGCCGGAGTTGTCCCAGTCGAACTGCACGATGTCGCCGAGTTTCACCTCGGCGCGCTGCGTGTCGGCGAGGGCGGTGGCCCTGCCCGACTCTTCCAGGTAGTCGCGGAACGCGGTCGAGCTGACCCAGGCATCCGTGAAATCAAACTCGTCGCCGGCGCCCTCGCTCCACCAGTCTTCATCCATCGCCCAGCCGCGCTGGATAAGTGACTGGCTTGCGAAATTGACGCAGTCGTTGTCGTCGATGACGCCATACGCTCCGAGGTTGTAGTCGCTCCAGTGGGCGAGCACATAGTCGAGCTGGGCCAGGGCCGCGGGATCATCCGACCGCTTTTGGGCGATGTCGATCTGCGGCTCAGTCGCTGGCTCCTTCTCGGCCGTCGTCGTGGGCGATGAAGCTGACCGGTCGGCTCCGGCATCCTTCTCACCGAGTACTGCGCCGTCACCGAGCAACACCACGCTGAGCGCTATGGCACCGGCGACGACGACCCCGGCCGCCACCACGAGCGTGCCGATCCGCTGCCCACGGGTAAATGCCACTACTCCTCGTTTCACTCGGGTGTTTCGCTCGGGTGTTTCGCTCGGGTGTTCAGACCATCAGGTGTTCCGTCAAGACCCCTCGGAGTCGGCTGGGAACCGTCGCTGAATGCGACGGCGACCAGTCACTAGGCGATGCTCCAGTAGGAGACACTGCCACCCGTGTTGGAGACCGACTCGTCGACCGACTTGTAGTCCGTGTCATTGGTGTGGCCGGCGTAATAGATCTCAACGCCGCCCTCCTCGGATTTGACGACCTTGCTCACAATGGCGGTGTGATCGCGGTCGCCGGAGTTGTCCCAGTCGAACTGCACAACGTCTCCCACCTTCACCTCGGCGCGCTGGTCGTCGGTGAGCGCCGTGCCACGCTCCGGGTGGGCGTCCATGTACGCAGCGAAGGCGGTGGAGCTGTTCCAGGCGGAGCTGGTCACCTTGGTCGCCGGGTCGAACGACCATTCGGAATCCATGGCCCAGCCACGCTCGATGAGCGACTGGCTGGTGAAGTTGACGCAGTCGTTGCCGGCGATGACCCCGTAGGTGCCGGTGTTGTAATCGTTCCAGTACTTCATCGCGTAGTCGATCTGCGCGGAGACATGCGGGTCAGGCACGTAGCTGAAGCTCAGCGGGAGAGCAGAAGCCGTGACGGATGCCGCGGCGTCGGCAGCTTTCTTGACGGCGGCCTTCATGTCGGCAGCCTTCTTTTCGGCAGCTTTGACGTCGGTGGCTTTCTTGTCAGCAGCCTTGGTGTCGGTGCTCTTCTCGGTCGCCTTGGCGTCTTTCGGCACGATCTCGGTGGTCTCTCCGGCCGCGGGCGCCGCGGTCTCCGCGGGGGCAGGCGTGGCGGGAGCAGGCGTCGTGGGAGCAGTGTCGGCAGGTGCGGGCGCCGCAACCGCGGCATCGGCTGCGGTCACGGGAACGGGAACGCCCGCCACGTCGAACAGCTCCACGGGAACCGTGCCTTCTGACAGGTTGGTCGCTGGCGGTGTCGAGATGGTGACGGCGTCATCCGTTACCGCGACGACCTGGCCGGCGTTCCCACCGAAGTTCGCGCTGGCGACCGAGCCAAGGTGGTCGCCGTGCACCGTGACGACGGTTCCTCCGGCGACGAGGCCTTCTGGGGCACCGGCGGTCACGCCGTCAGTGGCGATGATGCTGCCGCGCACGACGGGTTCGGGCTGCGGAGGCGCGACCAGGGCTGCGAGTGGGGTAGACGTCGGCGACGGCGCGGCGGCTCCGGCACCCGCGCCGCCGTTCGCGAATCCGAGCGACGCTGCGATGATGCCGCAGGTGAGCAGGGTGGTGCCGCCGATCGCAAGGTAGCGGGGCAGACCGGGCTTTTCGGCGCGGTGTCGCGCTTTACTTCGGTTACTCGAGCGGTTGGGGGTGCCGCGTGATGGTTGGGTGCTGGGTAGCTGGGTACGGGTGTCTCGGGTTATCTCAGGGCGCACAAAATCGTTTCTCGGTTCGGGGGAAGGGACCGTATAGGGAAACACGCCACTATGGGTATGCACTGTGCAGAGCATCCGAAACTCATGCATGCGCATGATTCCGGTGCGTGTTCAGGCGCTGTGCGAGCGTTCATCCCAACGCGCGCCACTTACGCGCGAATGCACCACGCGCGCATGGCGCTTTGGCGCGTTAATGGCGCGTGGCGGCGAGCGTCCATCGGCAGAGCGGGGGACGACGAGCCGCCAGTCTCGAGCCTGACCGAACGGCTCCATCCTCCCCGCCGAGCCGTGACTTAAGCACCTCTAATCGCGAGGGAAGGTGTTCGGCTCACGGTTCGGTGTCAGACGGAGGTGTCGGCGGTGTCACTCACGCGGCGCGCCCTGCGGGAGACCGTCCAGGCGCGCAGCCCGAGCACCACCACCGGCACGAGAACCAGAGCAGCAACGCCGTTCACCGCGGCGAACCCGCCCCAGCCGAGCACCAGGCCAGACGCCGCAGCGGAGGCGGCGGCACCGAGGTTCATCGCGGCATCAGTCGCCCCCTGCAACGGCACCCGCACGCGCTGTTCGACCGTGCGCGTGAGCAGTGTCGAACCACCGATCATGCCGGCCGACCAGCCGAGGCCGAGCAGGCCGAGGGCCAGCGGGATGCCGATCATGTCGTCCGGCGCCAGCATTGCACCGATGGCGACGGCCAGCCCGAGGATGCCGACGCCGACGGCGATGACGCGCCCGGCGCCGATGCGGTCGGCGAGCCAGCCCATCACCGGGCTCGCTCCGTACATGCCGAGGATGTGCACACTGATCACGAGGCCGACCAGGGTGAGCGAGAGCCCGTGGTGGAACATGTGCACAGGCGTCATCACCATCACCCCCACCATCACCGTCTGCGAGCAGATGATGGCCACCATTGCGAAAACCGCACGCGGCTGTCCGAGCGCGATCCGCAGGGCCTGGCCGAGGCCGACGGATGCGACGGGTTCGGTATCGCCGGCGAGCTGGCCGGCCGGTGGGGTGCGCAGCAAAGCCGCTGCCAGCAGTGAAGCGAGCGCGAAGGCAACACCGGAGAAGATGAACGGGCCCGCGAGTGGCTCGATCCCGAGGCTTTCCCCCAGGTCACTGCCCACCTGCGACAGGTTCGGGCCCGCGACCGAGCCGAGCGTCGTCGCCCACAGCACCACAGACATGGAACGGGCTTCGTAGCCCTTCGAGGCGACTTCGGTGGCAGCGAATCGAGACTGCAGACCTGCTGCACTGGCGGCTCCGAACGCCCCCAGCCCGATGAACAGGATGGCGATGATACCGGTCGCAGACGCGACGAAGATGAGCAGTGTTCCAGCCAGCGCCAGCGCGTAGCCGGCCGCCAGGGCCCAGTGGCGCCCGACCCGGGTTGCCAGGCGTGCGAGCGGAATGGCGACCAACCCGGCACCGAGTACAGCCGAGGTCTGCGCGAAGCCGGCCATGGCGACCGTGCCGGTGAGTCGCTCAGCGAGGAGCCCGCCGACGGCGACACCGGATGCCACGCCAACGCCGGCGAGCAGCTGGTTCACGATCAGCAGTACGAGCGGCACCCAGCCGGTGCGCCGGGTGAGACGCGTGCGCGTGGTAGCGCGGCCGGGTGCGGGCTCGGGCTCGGGGAGGGAGTTGTTGTTGGTGAGGATGTGCCAATCGTAAGTGAGCGCGCACTCGCGTCGCTAGTGCCGATAGTCGCGCACGCGAGCGCTTTCGACCCCGCGCGTGCCGCGAATACAACAGTCCGCACGCGGGTAAGCAATCAGGAGTAGTCGGGCGCGGCGGGCAGGCCGAAGAACTCCTCAAGCGTTGTCACGCCGGTGTTGTGCATCTCGGTCGCGAGATCAACGCCGATGTACCGGAAGTGCCACGGCTCATAGGAGAACCCTGTGATCTCAGTCTTGTCGGCCGGGTAGCGCAGTAGATAACCGAACCGCCACGCATTCGCTACAAGCCACTGCCCCTCCGCCGTCTCACCGAAGCAGGCACCGAGCGAGCACGAACCCGACTCAGCGCCGATGTCGATGGCGAGCCCGGTCTGGTGTTCGCTGTGTCCCGGCCGGGCGGTGCTGGTGTCGGCGAACGCCTGGCCATTGGCCGCCACGTCCTGGTCGTACACCTCGACCTGGGTACTGTAGCTGCGGTAAGCGCTATTCGATGCGAGATTCAACCCGGCCTCGGTCGCCGCGGCGTCGAACATCGCGACCACCGCGTCCGACGCCTCCTGGCGCAGCAGCGGAGACCAGGTGTGCGCGACCGGCACCTCCACCAGGTCGGCCGGCTCGTAATCGACCGGGTTCAGCGGACGCTGCTTGTTCGAGACCACCCAGATGCTCGCCGGGTCGTCGATGGAGCGCGCTGCCATGTCGAACGTCGGCACCACGACCGGCTCAGGCGAGGCACTCGGGGAGGGCCGCGGCGTGGCGGTCGGTTCCGGTGCCAGTGTCGCCGTTTGTGTCGTTGTCGCTTGGCCAACGGATGCCGAGGGCTGGGCGGAAACGACGCCGGCGACGAGCGAGACCACGGCGAGCGCGGCAACGGCACCCGCGATCACCAGCGTGCGACGTCGCCGAACGGCGCGGGATATCGGGGCACGCGAAGATGCAGCTGGCACGGTTTCGAGCTTAGCCGCGCGCATCCGTCATCGCCTGATTGCCCAGCGAGAGCCCCGCATATCGGCGATCACCCGCCTGCAAACGCTTTCTTGAGAGCGCTCTCTTGACAGCAGCGGGATCGTCACCTAGCCTGAGGCCTGGCACTGTTGAGAGCGCTCTCACCCGAAGTAGAGAGCGCTCTCACGGACGCAGTACCGCCACCCACACCATCCCATCAGCACGCACACAAAGGAGTGACAGTGAAACTCTCACGACGCACCGTTACCGTTACGACCATCGCCGGCGCCGCAGCGTTCGCCACGATCGTCTCCGGCTGTTCCGCAACCAGCGGTGAAGCGGCCAGCGCAGACAACCCGACCGAACTGACCGTGACCACGTTCGGCACCTTCGGCTACGACGACTTGTACGCCGAGTACGAGGAAGCCAACCCCGGCATCACGATCAAGGCCACCAACATCGACACGGGTGGAAACGCCCGTACCGATGTCTTCACCAAGCTCGCCGCAGGAGACGGCCTGAGCGACGTCGTCGCCATAGAGGAAGGCTGGCTCGGCGCGATCATGGAGGTCTCAGACCAGTTCGTCGACCTGAACGAATACGGCGCGGCAGACGTCAAAGACAACTGGGTTCCGTGGAAGTACGAGCAGGGAACGGATGCCGAGGGCCGCGTCATCGGCTACGGCACCGACATCGGCCCGCAGGGCCTCTGCTACAACGGAAAGCTATTCGAGGCCGCCGGCCTGCCCAGTGACCGCGACGCCGTCGCCGAACTCTTCGGCGGAGACGACGCCACTTGGGAGACCTACTTCGAGCTCGGCAACCAGTACAAGGACGCGACGGGCAAGGCCTGGTTCGACCAGTCCAGCTTCGTCTGGAACTCCATGGTCAACCAGCTCGACGAGGGCTACTACACCGCTGACGGTGAACTCAATGTCGAAGGAAACCCCGAGCTCGAAGAGCGCTGGGCCCTGATCAACCAGGGAATCTCCGACGGTCTCTCGGCCAAGCAGGCCAGGTGGGACTGGGGCGGCGGCAAGGCATTCGTCGACGGCAGCTTCGCCACCTTCGTCTGCCCTGGCTGGATGCTCGGCACGATCAAGGGTTCGCTCGAATCGGGCGGCGGCGACGCCAGCACCGGCTGGGACTTCGCTGACGTCTTCCCCGGCGGCGCATCGAACTGGGGCGGCGCGTTCCTCTCCGTTCCGACCACCTCGAAGCACCCTGAAGAGGCCGCAGCACTGGCCACCTGGCTGACCGCTCCTGAGCAGCAGGTGAAGCAGTCGGCGGCAGCGGGCAACTTCCCGAGCACCATCGAGGCCCAGGAAACACTGGCAGCGGAAGCCACTCCGAATGAACTCTTCAACGGCGCACCGACCGGTGCCATCCTCGCCTCCCGCGCGGAAGGTGTCGTCGCCCAGTTCAAGGGACCGGATGACTCGGTGATCCAGGAGAACGTCTTCCAGGCCGTTCTCGACCGCATCGAAGCCGGCGAGCTGAACGCCCAGACAGGCTGGGACGAAGCGCAGAAGCTGATCGGCGAGCTCCTCGGCTAAGAGCCGCCATCGATCGGCGACCGCGTAACGCGGGGTCCGGACCTTTCGGCCCGGACCCCCCAGCGCACCCGGAAGACATCGCACAAGAAGGAATTCCCATGTCAGTCCTCACCAGCCCGCCTGAGCTGAGCGATCCACCTGCGACGCGGCCGATGCAGCCGCCGGCCAGGCGCCAACGGTCGATGTTCCGTCAACGGCTCAGCCGTCTCGACGTGAAGGCGTCGCCGTACCTCTACATCGCGCCGTTCTTCGTGCTGTTCGCGCTGATCGGGCTCTTCCCGCTGATCTACACGTTCATCGTTTCCTTGTTCGACTGGCACCTGCTGAAGGGTCAGGGCGACTTCGTCGGCCCGGGCAACTTCATCGCGGTGCTCGGCGACCGCTTCTTCTGGAACTCGCTGTTCAACACCTTCTCGATCTTCATTCTCTCGAGCGTTCCGCAGCTGGTGGCCGCGGTCGCCATCGCGGCGATCCTCGACCAGAACATTCGCGGCAAGACATTCTGGCGCATGAGCATCCTGCTCCCCTATATCGTCACGCCCGTCGCCGTCTCCTTGATCTTCACGAACATGTTCAACGAGCAGTACGGCCTGATCAACAACATCCTCGGGGCAATCGGGCTCGACCCCGTGATGTGGAAGACAGAGACCCTGCCCAGTCACATCGCCATCGCCACCATGGTCAACTGGCGCTGGACCGGATACAACGCCCTCATCCTCCTCGCCGCAATGCAGGCGGTCCCCCGTGACATCCACGAGTCCGCGGCCCTCGATGGAGCCGGCGCCATACGCCGCTTCTTCACGATGACCATTCCGAGCATCCGCCCGACCATGATCTTCGTCATCATCACCGCTACCATCGGCGGGCTGCAGATCTTCACCGAACCGCGCCTGTTCGACCCGGTCACCGCCGGCGGTTCGGCCCGTCAGTTCCAGACCACCGTCCTCTACCTGTGGGAGATGGCATTCTTCCGGCAGGACTTCGGCGAAGCGTCTGCGATCGCCTGGTTGCTGTTCCTGATCATCGTCGCTATCGCCATCGTGAACTTCTTCATCTCGAATCGGATCGCCTCCGCCGAAGCCCGCGTCAGTGCCCGGCGCACCACGCGTCAACTTCGCCGGCTGCACGCCTTCAACGGCCAGCAAACGGATGCTGCGGCACCGGGCTCGCTCGAGATTGATTCGCTCGCTGTCGGTGCAATCAACGCCAGCTCTATCGATGCCAGCTCACTTCCCGGCGATTCCGCCCCGACAAACTCGCGTTCCATCACAGACGAGGAGACGGGACGATGACCGCAACGACTGCAACCCGCCCGAACCCAGGCTCGGCCTCCGCCGGCTCCCCTGCTCTGGACCCGCGCCTGAAGCTGCGACGCCGCAAGCCGATGGGCATCGATGGGCGGCCGGGATTCCTGGTCTATGGCCTGCTGATCGCCCTCCTCCTCTCCTCCGCTTACCCGCTCTGGTGGTCGGTCGTGATGGGGTCGAGCGAGAACTCCGCGCGCGGCGAAACCTGGCCACCCCTGTTGCCCGGCGGGCGATTCTGGATCAACGTCGGTGAAGTCCTGGACAGCATCCCGTTCTGGCTCGCCCTCGGAAACAGCGTTGTGATCTCGTCGGTGATCACGGTATCCGTCGTCTTCTTCTCCACCCTCGCCGGCTACGCCTTCGCGAAGCTGCGCTTCAAGGGGAACAACATCCTCATGGTCTTCGTGATCGGCACCATGGCGATTCCGACCCAGCTCGGCATCATCCCGCTGTTCATGCTCATGCGCCAGTGGGGCTGGACGGGCGAAATCGGGGCCGTCATCGTGCCGACCCTGGTCACGGCGTTCGGCGTGTTCTTCATGCGCCAGTACCTGGTCGATGTCATCCCCGATGAGCTCATCGAGGCTGCCCGGATGGACGGGGCCAGCATGATCAGGACCTTCTTCCATGTCGCCCTGCCGGCCGCCAGGCCCGCAATGGCCATTTTGGGACTCTTCACATTCATGATGGCGTGGACGGACTTCCTCTGGCCACTCCTTGTGCTGAACTCGTCGAACCCGACGCTGCAGACCGCTCTGTCACAACTTCAGTCTGCGCGGTACGTTGATTACTCAGTGGTGCTCACGGGCGCGATCCTCTCAACGATCCCCCTGCTCATACTCTTCGTGGTCGCGGGCAAACAACTCATCTCAGGAATCATGCAAGGAGCAGTGAAGGGCTAATGCCAGAGAACAACAGCGGCATCGCGAACGGTGCACAGGCCGCCTGGCCGGCCGGCTTCATCTGGGGCTCGGCGACCGCCGCCGCACAGGTCGAGGGCGCAGGGCACGAGGGCGGCAAGGAAGACTCCGTCTGGGATGCATTCGCACGGGTGCCGGGCGCGATCAACAACGGCGATGACCTCGAGGTCGCCGTCGACCACTACCACCGGATGCCGGCGGACGTGCGCCTGATGAAGGAGCTCGGCCTCGGCTCCTACCGGTTCTCCACGAGCTGGGCCAGGGTTCGCCCCGGCGACCGCGCCGCGAACCCGGTCGGCCTCGACTTCTACTCCCGCCTGGTCGACGAACTGCTTGGCGCCGGTATCCTGCCCTGGCTGACCCTGTATCACTGGGACCTGCCGCAAGCGCTCGAAGAGAAGGGCGGCTGGGCCAACCGCGACACCGCGTATCGCTTTGTCGAATACGCGACGGATGTCTATGACGCGCTGGGCGACCGGGTGCAGCACTGGACGACCTTCAATGAGCCCTTCTGTTCCTCCCTGCTCGGCTACGCTTCCGGCGCACACGCGCCGGGCAGGCAGGAACCCCGCGCGGCGATCGCGGCCGTTCACCACCAGCACCTCGCGCACGGTCTCGCCGTGGGCGAGTTGCGAAGCCGGGGAGCCCAGAATCTCGGCATCACGCTGAACCTCAGCAACTCCATTCCCCGCGATGCGAACGACCCGGTCGATCTCGAAGCCGCCCGCCGTTTCGATTCGTTGCAGAACCGCATCTTCCTCGAGCCGATCGTTCTCGGCGCCTACCCGGAGGATTCGCTTCGCGATCTCGAGCCGTTCGGGCTCGCCGACGTGATCCAACCGGGTGACCTCGAGGTGATCAGCACGCCGATCGACTTCCTCGGGGTGAACCATTACCACGACGACCTCATCAGCGGGCATCCGGCACCGGAGAGCAGCGACGGGCACTCCGGTGGTGCTGAACGGCCGACCGTCTCGCCGTGGGTCGGCTCTGAAGACCTCACCTTCCCGAGCCGCGGACTGCCGCGTACCGCGATGAACTGGGAGGTCAACCCCGACGGCCTCCGAAAGCTGCTCGTTCGTCTCGGCAGGGAATACCCGACGCTGCCGCCGCTCTATGTCACCGAGAACGGTGCCGCATACGTCGACACGGTCAGCGCAGACGGGCACGTGCACGATGCCGAACGCGCCGCGTACATCCAGAATCACATCGCGGCCGTCGGCCGTGCCATCGACGAGGGCGCAGACGTTCGCGGGTACTTCGTCTGGTCGCTGCTCGACAACTTCGAGTGGTCGTGGGGGTACGGCAAGCGGTTCGGGATCGTGCGAGTGGACTATGACACCCTCGAGCGGACGGTGAAGGACAGCGGGCTCGCCTACGCCGAGTTGATCGCCGCTGCTGCAGCGCGGGAGGCTGTTCCGTCAGCGGTGTGAACGCGCTTACACTGAACGCATCGGGGCGAATCACCCCACTCAGCACCGGAGAATCGTGAAGACAGACGCAGTCCAGGCACGCTCGGTGCCGACCCTCGAGATGGTGGCCGCGCTGGCCGGTGTGTCGAGGGCGACGGTCTCGCGAGTGGTCAACGATTCGCCGAAGGTGAAGCCGGATGTCGCCAAGGCCGTGAATGAGGCGATCACCACCCTCAACTACGTGCCGAATCGCGCGGCCAGGTCGCTGGCCAGCCGCCGAACGCAGTCGGTAGCACTGGTGGTGCCCGAATCGACCTCGAAGGTCTTCGCCGACCCGTTCTTCGCATCCGTGGTTCAGGGCATCGCCATGTATCTCGCCGACACCGACTACACCCTGAACATGATCATCTCGTCGGAGTCGAAGCCGGAGAAGACGAGGCGCTACCTGCTCGGCGGCAATGTCGACGGCGCTCTGGTGGTCTCGCACCACAGCAGTGACCACTCGTGGAGCCGATTGAGCGAATCGCTGCCGATCGTCTTCGCCGGGCGCCCGTTGACCGGCGGCGACAGCTACTACGTCGACGTCGACAACGAAGCCGGTGCGGAAGGCGCCACAGAGCGGCTGATCGCCGGTGGTCGTCGAAATATCGCCACCATCGCGGGCCCGCAGGATATGCCGCCGGGGATCGACCGACTGACCGGCTGGCGCCGCGCGCTGCGGCGAGCCGGCCAGGGCGATTCACTCGTTGAGATCGGGGACTTCACACCGGCATCCGGTGGCGCGGCCATGCGACGCCTGCTGGAGCGGGGAGTGCCGATAGACGGTCTGTTCGCGGCGAACGACCAGATGGCCGCCGGGGCATATTCCGTGCTGAACGAGCATGGGCTGCGGATACCCCACGATGTGGCCGTCGTCGGGTTCGACGACGACTACTTCGGCGCAACCGTCGCGCCCGCTCTCACGACTGTGCACCACCCGGTCGTGGAGATGGGCAGCAAGATGGCGGAACTGCTAGTGGGCCTCATCGCCGGAAAGCCGACGGAGCGGGTCACCCGGCTGCCCACGTCGCTCGTCATCCGCAACTCCGCCTAGCGGGCGGCGCTGGTTTCGGGGGACCACTTCCTCGTGTCGGTCCTATTCGGTCTGGGTTGGTTCTCCTGTCACAAGTGAGAATGCTGCGCGAAGGCAGCGGCCCCCGAGCCAGTGAGTTCGTGCGCAGCCACGGGCCGTCCTGACACGGCGAGTAGCAGGACGATGGCGGAGCCGCAGACCTCTTGGCCCGTACCGTGCTCGAAGGCCAGGTCGGAGGCAACCAGTCTCCACCCCTCAGCGCGTTCCTTACCACCACCCATCTTGACAGTCGTCTTCAGCTGGTACCGCAGTGCTGTGGCTATGTGACCGGCCGGGTAGTCGCGGCTTATCCCGACAGGACGGCGAATATCCTCTCCATGGACGAACGCTTCCACCAGCCGAGTAGCGAGAGGCGCCGGCGGGCTGGTCGTCCGCGTGAGCACGGCGCGAAACTCAGCCAGAGTGTGATGGGGATCTTCCGCGCGCTCCCGTGCGACCCCTGCGGCGTTGTCCCGGTCGAAGTCGAAGCCCGCAGCGACCATGCTGCGGACGAAACCCAGCCGTGTCGACTTCGCGGTATCGACAAGGTGGGCCAGGACCTCGTGAACGTCCCAATCGGGACAAAGTGAGCGCGTCAGCCACTGCTGCGGTTGCAACAACTCCAGGTCCTGAATCAGCGCCCGACGTTCGTCGTGCACCACAGGCCAGATTACGGAGCCAAGTCGTGAGGTCATATCACTACTAAATCAGTAGCGTGCGCTTCTTGGCATGCGGGCACACGCGCGGCCGCTCGCCCAAGGAGCTCGGAACTGGCGGGTCGCGCTCAAGCTGACCGATTCCCGCGTCGCCGACCGGGAAGCCGACCATGAGATCTAGCCGGAAGAACGGCCCCATCCTCGTCAATCATCTGCCCGGTTGAGGTCCGGTTAACGGGGCGCTGAGGCAAACTATCCTCGGAGTCATGGTGAAAACATCCGTCCGTCGCGCGACGGACGAGGATCTGGTCCTGCTCCAGGAGATCGAGGATGAAGCGGACGAGCTCTTCGCCTCCATCTTTTCGATATCCGGATGGAGGCCGGCGCCTCCTGGTATCGAGCGATCGCAACAGCCTGGCTTCATCCTCGTAGCGAGTGACAAGCCAGGTTCGGAGCCCGTCGGGTTCGCCCACGTCCTCGGAATCCCTGGTGGCGATCATTTAGAGCAGCTGTCTGTGAGTCCGTCAATGACGCGCCGTGGACATGGACGTGGACTCGTGGAAGCGGTCAAGGGCGAGTCGGGGCGACGAGGATGCAACCGCATCACGCTCCGAACCTACGCGGACGTTCCGTGGAACGCTCCCTTTTATGCAAGTTGTGGTTTTGTCGAGTGTGCTCCCGACACCGACTTCCTCCGAGATCTGTTGAACGCCGAGCAGCAGCGGGGACTCAAGTACGGCCGCCGAGTTCAAATGGGTTTTGACCTGAGCGATAGCCAATCTCGGTAGCCGTTCCCATGTGACGCAACATGTACGAGCCCGCGGTCGTTCCTTTCTCGAGCTACTTCTGTTCTATGGGAATCACTTTGAGCTGTGGGTGGGCGGCGAGGCGGTGGTTTTGCTCGACGGAGCGGCCCCACGCTGTTCCGGCGAGGATGAGGGCGATACCGCAGTATCCGGCAAGGGCCACGCTGTCGTGGGCGATCGCGATTCCGATGATTGCGGCCCAGATGGGCTCGGTTCCGAGGAGGAGGCTGACTCTGGATGGCGATGTGCGCCGGACCGCCCAGGTTTGTACAAAGAAGGCGAAGACTGTGCAGGCGAGTACGAGGTAGAGGAAGAGCATTCCACGTGCGGGGTCGAGCTGCGCAAGGAAGTGCGGCATCGAGTCGCCGTAGAACAGGGACGTCGCCGAGAAGAGTGTCGCGCAGGTGGCCAGTTGCACCGTCGTGAGGTGAAGCGAGTCCATCGGTCTGTCGGTAGTGAGCTTGTGCATCGAGGTGACGTGGACGGCGCGAACGATTGCCGCAACGAGGATGAGCAGGTCGCCGAGAGTCGGTGGACGGAGTGCGCCGTTGCCGGCGAGAAGTGCGACCCCGGTGACGGCAATCATGGCGGCGAGGAAGAACCTGCCGGGCAGCCGCCGACCTGACACCGCGGAATCGAGAATTGGGGTGAACACGATCGTCAGGCTGATGATGAGTCCGGCGTTCGTGGCCGAGGTGTGGGCTATCCCGAAGGTTTCGAAGGCAAACACGGCGGCCAGCAATATCCCGAGGATCACCCCCACGCGCAGCTCCGCAGCGGTCACACGGTTCCGCCGAGCGGCCACGATTGTCGCCATGATGGCCGCGGCGAGCAGCATGCGTAGCGCCAGGAGCGCCACCACGGAACTCGGAGAGACCAGTTCTTTGGCCACGAGGTACGTCGATCCCCACGAGGCGGCAACCAGAAGCAGGAGCAGGTCGACACGGAACCGGGTCAGAAGAACAGTCACTCCTCCATCGTCCGGTTCAACTTCGCGTAAGACAAGACAGGAGTTTTGTGATGAATGGATTAGTTTGAACTTATGGAACTAGGTCAGCTTCGCGCGTTGAGAGAGTTAGGCGACCGGGGCAGCATTGCCGCCGTCGCGGCGGCAATGCACGTCACACCGTCATCGGTCTCGCAGCAGATCAGCGCTCTGCAACGTCACTCGCCCGCCCCGTTGACGTTCAAGGACGGACGACGGACGGCTCTCACCGACGCCGGGCGCGCCCTGGCGGTGGCTGCGATCGACGTCGAAGTGGCGCTCGAACGCGCCGGGCAGGCGGTGGCACGCTTTCAGGGCGACCGGTCGGGCACCGTGTCAGTGGCGGCTTTCCACAGCGCGGGCTTGGCACTCTTTGGCCCGCTGATCACTGCCTTGAGCGGTTCAGATCAGCCGCCCGTCAGGCTGAGCGATTTCGACGTGGCCCAGGAAAATTTCCCCCCACTCACCTCGGACCACGACCTCGTCCTCGCGCATCGGCTGGTCGGCAGCCCACCATGGCCGGCGTCAGTGCGTGTGGAACCGCTCTTGTTTGAGCCCCTGGACATCGCCGTCCGACGCGACCACCGACTGGCAGCGAAAGCCTCGATCGAACCCGCGGATCTCCGCGACGAAGAATGGGTGGCGGTGCACGAGGGATTCCCGCTCGAGCAAGCTATCACGGTGATTGCGGGCATCGGCGGCAGCGAAGCGCGCATCCTGCATCGGATCAACGAGTTTCTCGTTGCTGCCGCTGTTGTCTCCGCGAGCGGCTGCATCGCGCTGATGCCCCGATACACGACCGACCTCCACGACCACCCGGAACTGGTTCT
Source organism: Glaciibacter superstes DSM 21135 (assembly GCF_000421145.1). Taxonomy (GTDB): domain Bacteria; phylum Actinomycetota; class Actinomycetes; order Actinomycetales; family Microbacteriaceae; genus Cryobacterium; species Cryobacterium superstes. The sequence goes on from NZ_ATWH01000001.1 coordinate 402,768, forward strand.
CCGCCCGCTCTCCCATCCCGGGCTCGGCCGATACATCGACTGCCTCGCCCGACCAGAAACGCTCGAGCGCGCCAACGTGAAAACTGTCCTGTCGCAGATCAGGGCCATCGCGACGGATCTCACCCAGCGCCCGTGAGGCGTCAATATTCGGCCGGCGTTGACATGAACCGTGGAGGAAGGCCAAGATTTTGAAATAGTGAGACCGTCTCGGCAAAGGAGAACATCATGACCAGTGTCGACGACACGAAGCGATTGCCGAGCGTTACCTCCCGCGGTCCGCTCACCCGGCATCCGCTGATCTCCTTCTTCGTGATCGCGTTTGCGCTGGCGTGGCTCATCGAGGTGCCGCTCGCGCTCTCGGCGAACGGAATCCTGCCGTTCACGCTTCCTGAGCCCGCGATAGCGATCACGATCGCGATAGCGACGTTCGCCCCGACAGCATCGGCGTTCATCGTGACGGGACTCACAGAGGGCAAGGCCGGCGTCGTCGGTCTGCTGCGACGGTACGTCCGGTGGCGGGCGGGAATCCAGTGGTACCTGTTCGTCTTCCTCGGAATTCCGGCCATCGTGCTGATGGGCGCCATCGTGGTACCTGGGGCCATCGCCTCGTTTCATCCGGTGATTGCCCCGTTGCTGGCCGCTTATCCCCTGGCGTTCCTGATGACGTTCCTCCTCGGTGGGCCGCTGGGCGAGGAGCCGGGTTGGCGAGGCTTCGCGCTCCCCCGACTGCAGGAAGCGACAGGCCCACTGGTCGGAAGCGTCATCTTGGGCGTCCTCTGGGCGCTGTGGCACTTCCCGCTCTTCTGGAGCGGCGTGTGGACACCCCCCACTCTTCCCAACATGGTCATGTTCATCGTGATGATCACTGCCCTCACGATCATCATGACGTGGGTCTTCAATCACGTGAACGGGAGTGTGCTCATCACGATGCTCATGCACGCGACATTCAACACCTTCGCCAACAAGGTGGTGGCACCGCTCTTCCCCGCTCCGATACTGAACGAGTACGGTCTCCTGCCGGTAACGATCGGCTTCACAGTCACGGCTCTCGTGCTCATCGTCGTGACTCGCGGCCGTCTGGGTTACCACTCGAGCGCCAAACCCTTAGTCTGACTGTTCGAACAGGCGCAGCATGTCGGCCGCAAGGCCACGAGCGAGATCAATCCAGCTGCGGCACGACCTCGCGGGCGAGGAAGTCGAGGTGCTCGAGATCGTACAGGTCGAGAATCTGCAGGTAGACACACTCGACGCCGTCGTCGGCGAGCGCGCCCAGACGGTCGACAACTTCTGACGCGGTGCCGGCCAAGCCATGTTCGCGCAGCTCGGCCGGCTCCCGCCCGATTGCCGCAGCACGGCGGGTGAACTCTGCTTCGTCGGCTCCCGCGGCGGCTATCTGGGCGACGGAATACACCAGCTCACCCGGGTCCCTGCCGATCTCCTCACAGGCCGCCCGTACCCCGGCGAACTTGCCCGCGACATCCGTGAACGCAGGAAACGGCAGATTGAACTCGGTGCCGAAACGGGCGGCGAGCGCTGGGGTGCGCTTCGCGCCTCCACCGCCGACGATCACCGGGATAGAACCGTTCACCGGCTTCGGCAATGCCGGAGAATCGACGAGCTCATAGTGACTGCCCTCGAAACTGAACCGCTCGCCGATCGGCGTCGACCACAGCCCGGTGACAACTTCGAGCTGCTCTTCGAGCATGCCGAACCGTTTGTCGGGAAACGGGATTCCATACGCCGCATGCTCCTCTTGGTACCAACCGGTGCCGAGCCCGAGCTCCACTCGCCCTCCCGACATCTGGTCCACCTGCGCAACCTGGATGGCCAGGATGCCCGGCGGCCGGTAGGTGACGGAGGAGACAAGGGTGCCGAGCTTGATGCGCTCGGTTTCGCGGGCCAGCCCGGCAAGGGTGGTCCACGCATCCGTCGGCCCTGGCAGACCGGAGAAGTGGTCACCCATCACGAGATAGTGGTCAGAGCGGAAGAAGGCGTCGAAGCCGAGTTTTTCCGTTGCCTGCGCCACCGCAAGGAGATCGTCATAGCTTGCACCCTGCTGCGGTTCGGTGAAAATGCGGAATCTCATCCGACCAGTCTTTCAGGTGTCGGGACCCCAGGCGCCTTCGACGAACTCGACGTCGGGCAGCGCAGCAAGGCGGGCCTGCATGACCGTGATTGCCTCCTGGTTCTCATCGATCAGCACAAAACGACGGCCGAGGGATGCCGCGACCTGGCCGGTCGTGCCGCTGCCGGCGAAGAAGTCCAGCACCCAGTCCCCCTCGCGGCTGGACGCCTGCACGATGCGCCGCAGCACCCCCGCCGGCTTCTGGGTGGGATAGCCGGTCTTCTCCTTGCCCGTCGGTGACACGATCGTGTGCCACCAGACATCCGTCGGCAGCTTGCCCTTCAGAACCTTCTCCGGCGTCACCAGACCGGGCGCCATGTACGGCTCGCGGTCGACGGTCGCCGAATCGAAGTAGTACCCGGCCGGGTTCTTCACGTAGACCAGGATCGTGTCGTGCTTGGTCGGCCACCGGCTCTTCGACTTGCCGCCGTAGTCATAGGCCCAGATGATCTCGTTGAGAAAGCAGTCGCGGCCGAACAGCGCGTCGAGCAGCACCTTCGCATAGTGCGCCTCGCGGTAGTCAAGGTGCAGGTAGAGCGTGCCGTCGTCGGCGAGGAGCCGCCACGCCTCGAGCAGGCGCGGCTCGAGAAAACCCCAGTAGTCGTCGAACTCGTCGTCGTATCCGAGCAGGTCGCCCTTGATGTGCTCGTAACGCTGGCCTTTGAAGCCGGTGATGGTGCCGACGGCCTGGCCTGCGACGCCGGTGCGGCGAACGGATGTCGTCGACTGGCGCTTCTGGATCCGGCCGGTGTTGAAGGGGGGATCCAGGTAGATCAGCGTGAACGACTCATCTGGCAGGCCGGGCAGAACGGCGAGGTTGTCGGCGTGGACAACTCGGCTGGGAGAGGTCTGTGACCACGCGCGACGCATTCCTTCATTCTGTCAGTAGCCATAGTCTGAAGGGATGAACACCTCAGACACCGAATCGACGACCGCGACCACGGACAACCTCCAGGTGCGGTACGAACCTGCCCATGCGCGATACACGCTGTGGCAGGACGGTGAACCGGTGGGCCTCGCCGATTATGTGGAGACCGGACGCGAGGTGCGTTTCACGCATACCGAGATCGACCCGGCGCACCGGGACCAGGGACTGGCCAGCATTCTCATCGAACGAGCACTCGACGACGTTCGCACCAGGACAACCCTCCCGGTCGTCGCCCAGTGCCCGTATGTCACCGAGTGGATCGACGAGCACGCTGAGTACCAGGACCTGCTCACCCGCGGTCGGTGACCCCGCTCTCGCGCTGAATGGTTTGAGATACGGATGACGTAGTCAGCGCTACGGAACGCGGGCGAGCCAGGCCTCGGTGGCGAACTTCTCGGTCACCAGAAGTTCTGCCTTGGCGAGTTCCTCCGCGGTGACCGACCCGGGAACCGCGCCATACAGGGAAACGAAGGTCTTCGTCATCCGTTCGATGATCGCTTCACGGCTGAGTCCGGTCTGGCTACGGAGTGGGTCGACGCGCTTGGCGGAGCTGGCGATGCCCTTGTCGCTGAGCTTCTCGCGGCCGATGCGCAGCACCTGGGTCATGATCTCGCCATCCATGTCGTAGCTCATGGTGACGTGGTGCAGCACGGCCCCACTGCCCAGGCGTTTCTGTGCTGCGCCGCCGATCTTGCCCTTCGGGCTGGTGATGTCATTCAGCGGCTGGTAGCTGGCGTCAATGCCGAGTGACTGGAGTGCCTCGATCACCCAGGAGTCGAGGAAAGCATAGGAGTCGGCGAAGCTCATGCCCTGCACGAGATCGGTGGGCACGTAGAGCGAATAGGTGATGATGGCGCCCTTCTCCATCATCATTGCGCCACCGCCAGAGATGCGGCGCACGACGTCGAAGCCGTACTTCGCGGCACCCTCCGGGTCGACCTCGTTCTTCAGCGACTGGAAGCTGCCGATGACGACGGCGGATTCGTCCCACTCCCAGATGCGCAACGTCGGTTTGCGCCGCCCCTCGCCGACCTCGGTGGCCAGAACCTCGTCGAGCGCGAGGTGGAGGCGTGGCGAAACAGGGCCGTCGTGGATGATCTCCCAGTCGTAGTCGCGCCAGCTGCTGGCCTTCGCCAGGGAACGGCGGATGGCGACGGCGACCGACTCGGGGGTGAAACCGAGCAGTGCTGCGCCGTCTGGCAATGCGCCGCGCACCGCCGCGGCGATGGTGGCGGCATCGCTGGTGGCTGAAAGCCCGTTCACTGCGGCGTCGATGCGTTCCAGAGCGCTGTCGGGTTCGAGGAAGAAATCACCCGCAAGGTGAAAGTCCCGAATCGTTCCGTCGACGACCTCCAGATCGACAACAACGAGCTTTCCACCAGGAACCTTGTATTCACCGTGCATGCTGCCAGCCTAATCGCCGCACTCGGGCGGGGTCAGGCGCGAGCGGGGAAGCGCTCGTCGAGCCAATCCAGCAGATCGGTGACCACCTCGTCGCGGTTCGTCTCGTTGAACACTTCGTGACGCGCACCGGCATAAACGATGAGACGGATGTCGGTGAGGCCAGATCGCTGCGCATAGGCCCCCGCAAGCTTCACTGCGCTTCGCTCCCCGCCGACGCTGTCGTCGTCGCCGACCATCATCAGCAGCGGCATTTCTGACGGGAGTCCGCGAGCGGGCCGGCCGAACAATCGCGCGGCCTCGCGCACCCCGAACAGTTTTGCCAACGGTGTCGCCGTGCACAGCGGGTCGGCGATGAACGCGGCGGACACCGCCGGATCACGGCTGAGCCACTCCACTCCGGTCGCGCCGAGGTGCTTGTGCCTGCGGTTGAGGTCGCCGCTGTCGAGGTAGCCGGGCCAGAGGTAGGCGGTGCCGGTCAGCACAACGGCGTCGTATTCGGTTGCGTGCTTGTTCACGATCATCTGCACCATGAACGACCCCCAGCTGTGGCCAAGGAGCACGAGCGGCAGGCCGGGATTGGCCGAACGGATGATGCCGCTCAGTTGATGCACGCCGGCGACGGCCGCCCGCAGTCCGCCCTCGCCCAGGTGCCCGAGTTGCGAGTGGTCGCCGTTGAACTGCCCCAGACCGGTCTGGCCGTGGCCGCGGTGGTCGTCTGCATAGACGGAGTAACCCGCGGCGTTCAGCTCGCCCGCCAGCTGTTCGTAACGCAGCGCATGTTCGCCGACTCCGTGCGCGATCTGTACCACCGCCCGCGCCTCAGTCACCGGCCACGAGTAGTACGTGATGACGACACCGTAGTCGTCGGTGTAGGTGGCGTCCGTATACGTGGGCACAGGCCCATTCTCGCACCGAGCGCGCGCGACTGCACCCATCGGCCGGCTGCCCTGCGCACCCGACAACCGTCGCCGGGAATAGTTAGCATGGCTAATTTGCTATGCTAAGGAGATATGACTGACTCCAACCCCTCGACCGGCCCCGTCGCATCCGTCGACCGTCGAACCGTCGCGGAACTGAGCCACGACTTCCGACTGGCCAACGGTCGCCTCGCCAGGCGACTACGCCAGGAGAAGCCAGAGAACGAGCTCACTGCCGGTCAGTTCTCTGCGCTTGGCAGCCTTTTCGCCAACGGCCCAATGACGCTGACAGAGCTCAGCGACCACGAGCGTGTCACCCCGCCGTCGATGAATCGCACTGTCAATCACCTCGTCGAGACCGGCTTCGTCGCGCGCACGCCTGCGGCAGACGACGGCCGCAAAGTCGTACTGACGCCAACGGATGACGGCGTCGCCATCATGCGCGAGACCCGCAAGCGCCGAGACGCCTGGCTTGCTCAGCGCGTGCGAAAGCTCGCTCCTGCCGAGCGGCGCGTCCTCGCCGACGCCACGATCATCATGAAGGAGCTTTCCGACAGTTGAGTGCAATGTTCCGAGCGCTGTCGAGCGTCAACTACCGCATCTGGTTCGCCGGGGCCATGGTGTCGAACATCGGCACCTGGATGCAACGCACCGCCCAGGACTGGATCGTACTCACGGAACTGACCGACTACAACGCCACGGCAGTCGGCATCGTGATGGCCTTGCAGTTCGGCCCGCAGCTTCTGCTGATGCCATGGTCCGGCCTGATCGCCGACCGGTTCGACCGGCGCAAGCTGCTCATTCTCACCCAGACCCTGATGGGCCTGCTGGCCCTGGGGCTCGGCATCATCACCGTCACCGGGGTGGTCGAGCTCTGGCACGTCTATCTCTTCGCATTCGGTCTGGGCGTGGTCGGTGCGATCGATGCGCCGGCCCGTCAGACGTTCGTGTCTGACCTGGTTCCGGAACACGAGCTGTCGAATGCCGTTGCGCTGAACTCGGCGTCATTCAACGGTGCCAGGCTGATCGGCCCGGCCGTCGCCGGCCTGCTGACCGTCATCGTCGGCGCCGGCTGGGTGTTCTTGATCAACGCCGCAACATTCGCCGCGACGGTGGCGGCGATGTATCTGCTGCGCGTCGGCCAGCTGAGAAAACAACCCCGGGCATCTCGTGAACGCGGTCAGCTGGTGGCCGGCTTCCGATACGTCTGGCGAAGACCCGACATCATCGTGGTGCTGATCACGGTGTTCCTGGTCGGCACGTTCGGCTTCAACTTCGCAATCTTCACATCCACCATGGCGACCGTCGAATTCGGCAAGGGGGCCGGGGAGTTCGGCCTGCTCAGTTCGATCATGGCAATCGGCTCCGTCGCCGGTGCCTTGTTATCCGCCAGACGGCCGACGGCCAGGCTCCGACTGATCGTCGGGGGCGCAGCCGCGTTCGGCCTGGCCTGTGCGGCAGCCGCACTGATGCCAGACTTTGTCAGCTTTGCGGCATCCCTCGCCCTCGTCGGGCTGGCATCGCTGACCCTGATGACGACGGCAAACGCTTACGTGCAGACGAACACCGCTCCAGAGATGCGCGGCCGCGTGATGGCGCTCTACATGGCGATCTTCGCCGGCGGAACCCCGCTCGGGGCACCGCTGGTCGGCTGGGTCGCCGACGCGTTCGGGCCGCGCTGGGCACTCGGTGTCGCCGCCGGCTCCGGCCTGCTGGCCGCGGCCGTCGTTCTGTTCTGGATGATCAGGTACCGCGAGCTGCGGGTACGCTTCCGCGCCAGAGTCTCACCGCGGGTAATGATTCGACACGCGGGCGACGGACTCGACCGGGAGACGGCGACGCGAGACATCGCGATCGTCGAGGCGACCGCGCCCCGATAGCGCAGCCGCCATGCGTTGCCCAAAACACGGCTAGCCGACGTTGATCCCTCGTAGGAGGGCAACGTATCCGGCCATCACGGAACGAGTGCGGCGACCGCCGCGATTTCGACCAGCGCGCCTGCGACGCCCAGTCCGGCCACTCTCGCCCCCGTCACCAAGGCGGGCTCGTCCGACGCGAGTTCAGTCGCGATCGCTCCGTACGCCGCCGAAAGGTCAACCCCATCCACGAACAGCACCGTCCATTGCACAACGTCTTCGATCGTCGCGCCTGCGGCGGCCAGCGCAATCTTGACGTTCTCCAGCGCGCGCGTTGACTGCGCCGCCACGTCGCCTTCTCCGACGAGTGAGCCGTCGGCGGCGACGGAGTTCTGACCGCCGACGTAGATCGTGGTTGCACCGGCCGGCACGACGGCGACATAGCTGAAAGCTGGACTGTGGACAAGCCCCTCTGGGCGGATACGTTCAATGGGCATGCCTCACGATGGCATGGACGACCGACATTAGCCATCGTGCCAACTACCCGATATACCGCCGCTCAACTCGACCACGGATGCCGGTGGCGAGCTCGTAGTGCACGGTGCCGAGCAGATCTGCCCACTCCTGGAGCGTCGGCGCCGCTGGCCCTGGCGCAGCCTGCTCTGGTCGGCCCGGCTCCTGCCCACCGAACAGAACGGCCTCGCTCCCGACCGCGACAGCGTTCCGGTTGTGCCCGAGGTCCACGACGAGCTGGTCCATGCAGATGGTGCCGACAGCGGGATACCGCACTCCATCGATCAACACCTCGATCCGCCCAGACAGGGCGCGCGGCACTCCGTCTGCGTAGCCGATCGGCAGCAGGGCAACGGTTGTGTCCTGCTTCGCTGTCCAGGTGTGACCATAGGAGACCGCGTCACCGGCGCGCAGGTGCTTCACCATGATCACCGGCGCTGACAGCGTCATCGCCGGCCGGAGGCCGAATGTGCCCAAAGCGGGCACCGGAGACAGCCCGTAGATCGCGATCCCGGCGCGCACCAGGTCGAACCGGGCGTCTGGCCTGGTCAGGGTCGCGGCGGAGTTGGCCAGGTGACTCACCGGCGGTGACAGACCCGCCATCCTGGCGGCGTCAAGACCGGCCACGAAGGCGGCACGCTGGGCAACAGACGACGGATGTGACGGCTCGTCAGCACAGGCCAGGTGAGAGAACACCCCGCGCACGGTGATGCTCCCGGCCGTTTCGGCGTCGACGGCCTCGGCCATCAGCGCAGGCCATTCGGTGAGCGCTGCCCCGTTTCGGTTCAGGCCGGTGTCGAGCTTCAGGTCGATCTCCGCTCGCCTCCCGGTATCGGTCGCGGCACCCACAGCAGCCCTCAGTTGTTCGACTGAGGAGATACCGAGCCGAACGTCGGCCGCGATGGCGTCGCGGAAGACGGCATCCGGTGCATGCAGCCAGCACAGTACGGGCGCCCTGATGCCCGCCGAGCGAAGCTCGAGCGCCTCGCCAACCGTGGCGACACCGAGCTCGGTTGCACCGGCCTCGACGCTCGCTCGCGCGACGTCAATCGCGCCGTGGCCGTATCCGTCGGCCTTGACCACTGCCATGACGTTCGCTGGGCCAGCGTGCCGGCGAAGCACCTCGATGTTGTGGCGCACGGCAGCAAGGTCGATCGTCCCCGTCGGCCCTTCGATGGTTCCGGCGAGGGAAGCCGGCATCAGCGCAGCGGGTTGAACGGGCGAATCTCGTCTGGCACCCGGCCGGTGACGATCTGTTCGGCGAGCAACTTGCCGGTCGCCGGGCCGAGCACGATGCCCCACATACCGTGGCCGCCTGCAACGTAGATGCCGGGAGTGCGGGTTTCGCCGATCACCGGCAGCCCGTCTGGGGTGACCGGGCGGGAGCCGACCCATTCGTCCTGGCGGTCGTCCAAGTCCATGCCCGTGAAAAGGTCGCGCACCGACGCGAGGATCGCGTCGATCCTGCGGGGCTGAAGTGCCTCGTCTGGCCGGCGGAACTCCATGGTCCCCGCGATTCGCAGCCGCCCCTGGTATGGCGTACAGGCGACGCGGCGAGCCGGGAAGTAGATGGGGTAGCGGGCCGGCTCGTCCGTCGGCACGCTGAATGAATACCCGCGCCCGGCCTGGATCATGGTGCGAACACCGAGCGATTTAGCCAGCTTCGGTAACCAGGCGCCGGTGGCCAGCACGACGACGTCTGCTTCGAAGGGGTCGTGACCATCGGCATGAACGGTGACCCCGGCATCCGTTGATTGTGTCGCCTTGTTCACTGCTGTGACGGATGCCTTCGAAACGATGGTTCCGCCGCGCTCCTCGACAGCCTTGGCGAGCGCTTCAACGTACGGACCGGGCTCGATGAAGCGCTGCCCGCCCATCGTGAAAACGGTGGAGACCTTCTCGGAGAGCTGCGGAACCATCGTGCGGGGGTTTGCCAGGCGCTCGAGCGGCACCTCCTGGCCGGCCCGCTCCACCTCGTGGATCTCGTGGATGAAACCGGCGCTTTCCTTCTCGCGCTCGAATCCGACGATGAACGGGCCCTCGTTGGTGGTGGCAGTGACTCCATGTGCGCCGAGTTCATCGAAGGCGGCGAGTGCGACCCGGTCGATGGGGGTGAGCGCGGCCATCGCTTTGCGCCAGGCGGAGTGGGTGGCGTGGCCGGCGAACCGGGCGAGGAAGGACCAGAGCGTGGGGTCGAGCCGTGCCGGGATGTGAAGGGGAGCAGTCGGGTCGAGGATGGCCTTCGGGCCGTAGGTCCAGAGGCTCGGGTCTGACAGTGGCATCGCCATGCCGGGTGTCAGCCAGCCGGCATTGCCCCACGAGGATCCTGCGGCGACGCCGGTGCGATCGAGAACCGTGACGTCGACACCGCGTTCCTGCAGGTGCCACGCCGTGGCGAGGCCGACCATTCCGGCACCGACGATGACAGCCGTTCGCGGCGGCCGGCCTGTCACGTTGTGCGATCCCACTTCTCACATCTCCTTTGATTTCAGCAGAACTGGCCGGGCCGAGCTGGCAGAGTGGCCCCCTTGGCGATAATCCCATCCTGAAGATTGTTCTCCGTAGTTGCAATCGAAGTGCGCTATATTCGACGCAGAGGGAGCATTCAAATGAAAAGTTCAGCGGCGCGCGCGGTTCCGCCCGGCACGCCGAACGAAGTTCGAGTGGGAAATCTCGACAACATCGACCGCGCGATCCTTGCCCGACTTCAACGAGACGCCAGGATGCCCAACAACGCCATCGCCGCAGAGGTCGGCATCGCGCCGTCGACCTGCCTGGCGCGCATCCGTTCTCTACATACTCGCGGCATCATTCGCGGCTTCTATGCCGATGTCGACCCGACCGCGACGGGGCGTGGGCTGCAGGCGCTGATCTCCGTGCGCATCCACTCGCATGCCAGGCCGGAGCTCGGCCAGTTCCGCGACTACCTCGCGAGCCTGCCCAGTGTCGAGAGCATCTTCTTCGTCTCAGGCGACCGGGATTTCCTGGTGCACGTCGCCGTGGCCGATTCCGCCGCGCTGCGCGCCCTGGTAGCCGAGAACCTCAGCCTGCGGCCCGAGGTGGCGGGCACGAACACCAGCGTGATCTTCGAGTACGTGCGGCCAGATTCGCGTTCGTAGTCGGCTGGGGCATCGAACCGGGCCCGGGGCGTCACGGCCCGCGATTTGGAAGCGTGCCCGCGTTTATCACGTGCCTGGCTCCAAACCGCGGGCCACGACATCGTGTGCGCAGTCAGCCGGTGCGCAACGACCGCGCCGCGGCCCGCTCGACCGTCTCGGAAAGCGCCGCAAGCAGCGGTGAGTCCAGCTTCCAGCGCTGCCAGTAGAGCGGCACATCGATGAACTCCCCCGGTTCGAGCGGCACCAGTTGCCCATCCTCTTCGTATGGCGCACTTTGGAATTCGGGAAGCATCCCCCAGCCAAGTCCGAGTCGCACGGCAACGGCGAAGTCAGCGGATGCCGGGATGTAGTGACGAGGCGGGTCAAGTCTCCGCCTCGTGCGGCGACGCAGGTAGCGATCCTGCAGCGTGTCCTTTCGGTCGAACGCGACCAGTGGTGCTCGCGCGAATGCGTCGGAGTTGAAAGAAGCGGTGCTGAAAGAAGCGCTGCCGACCCCGTCACCGAACCAGGTCGCCGCGAACGCCACACTGGCCATCGGCCGGTAGCGCATCCGGCCGAGCGGATGGACTGAGCATCCCTGCACCGCTTGTGCGCTGGCGGTGACGGCAGCCATCGCCGTGCCGTTGCGCAGCAATTCGACGGAGTGCTCTTCGTCTTCCCGGTAGACATCGAAACAGGCCCCGAACCGTGCGGGCATCTCGGCGAGGGCCGGCAGCATCCAGGTGGCGAGCGAATCGGCGTTCACCACGATGGGCACGCGTGTGCGTTCGATCGTGTCGGGGCCGGTGGCCCCGCGTCCGTCGGAGAGGGTGCTCCCTACCCCGAGTGCAGCGACGGCATCTGCTTCGAGCAGCACCACCTGCCTGGCGAGGCGCAGAACAACCTCACCAGAATCCGTGGGTGCGGCAGGTTTCGTGCGACGGATCAGCACGCGGCCGGTACTCGTCTCCAGCGCCTTAATGCGCTGGCTGACCGCAGACGGTGTGATTCTCAGAACGGTGGCCGCGGCCTCGAAGGTGCCGCTGTCGATCACCGCGACGTAGGTCTTCAGATGTTCAAGATCCAGACTCATGATTAGCAAGACTAATGCTTCCTAAGAAAGATGAGCTGGACATCCGTTTACCTTGACCGTAGTTTCGGGACTATGGACACCACGGCCGCACCCGCATTGCATGCGCTCTCCGGTTTCGGCATGGGCATCTCGCTGATCGCCGCGATCGGTGCGCAGAATGCGTTTGTGCTGAGGCAGGGCATCCGCCGTGAGCACGTGTTGCCGATCGTGCTGGTGTGCGCGCTGAGCGACGCCGTGCTCATCGCGCTCGGCATCGCGGGCGTCGGCGCCATCGTCGAACGGATGCCCGTTGCCCTGCTGATCGTGCGCTGGGCGGGCGCCGCGTTCCTCTTCGGTTACGGACTGCTGGCCACCCGGCGAGCGTTCTCCCCTCACCGTCTCGCCACAGATACCAGCGGCGTTCGGGTCGCGCTCTGGCCGGTTATTCTCACCACGCTGGCGATCACCTGGCTGAACCCGCACGTCTATCTCGACACCGTGCTGCTGCTCGGCTCGGTCGCCAGCGGGCATGGCGACGGCGGGCGCTGGTGGTTCGGTATCGGCGCTGTGACCGCGAGCATCGCCTGGTTCGCCGCGCTCGGCTACGGTGCCCGCCTGCTGCGCGGGGTGTTCGCCAGGCCGCTCGCGTGGCGCATCCTCGACGGGTTCATCGCCGCGGTGATGATCACGCTCGGCCTGCAGTTGCTGCTCTCTGCCTGACACCAACACTCTGAGCGAAAAGCTAGTAACCGCGCGACTGCTCAGCGATTCCGACCAGTTTCTCCCCCGCCAGGTAGCGCGCAACGTTCTCACTCACTCGATCGGCAAACAGTGGTGCAAGCATCGCGGCAGTGTTGGCGGTGTGCGGGGTGATGAGCACACGGTCGATATCCCACAGTGGGTGGCCGTCAGGCAGCGGCTCCGGGTCGGTTACATCAAGCGCAACCCCGAAGAACCTGCCGGCGTGAAGCGCCTCCAGGAGTGCTGCGGTCTCGACATGGCCGCCACGCGCGATGTTCACGAACACTGCGTCATCCTTCATCGCAGCGAATTCTGCTGCAGAAAACATTCCCGCGGTGCTGGCATTGAGTGCGAGCGCGACGATCACGATGTCCGCCTTCGGCAGCTCCTCGAGGAGAGCATCGTCGCCGACCGTACGGTCCGCGCCCGGGAGGGCTTCATCGGCTCGACGGCGCATACACACGACTGTCACGCCGAATGGCTGAAGCAAACGGGCGATCTCAGCGGCGATGCCACCACCACCAACGATGAGCACGGTGCAGCCGTACAGGGGCCGCCCCTTCTGCGGAGCCCACGAGGTGGCACGAGCACGCTCCGGCAACACGCGAAGGCACGAGAGCACAAGCGCGAGTGTGTGTTCGGCGACGGGTCGGGAATACGCTCCCTGGGCAGCCGTCCAGAGGATGTCGGGACGCATGACACCCGCCTCAACGAAGCTCTCGATGCCGGCGGCGGGCAACTGCACCCAATCCGCGTTCGGCGCTTCTTCGAGCGCTGCCGCGAGCCCGGGCAAACCATCGGAGCCGGCCCAGACGAGCCCGCTTGTTCGCTCACCAACGGCGACGAGCTGGCCGCCCGCACGCGTCACCGCCGTTTCGAGGTGCGCCGCGTCGTCCGATACAACGGAGATGAGACGTGGTGTTGTCATTTAACTGCTCCAGCTGTGAGACCGCGTTCGAAGAATTTCTGCAGCGAAAGGTAGGCGATCACGATCGGCAGGCAGATGAGCACGAGGGAGGCAAAAATCTTGGGCACGTCTGAGCCGTACTCGCTCGTGAAGTACACGGGCACCTGGGTGACCGCCTGCATGTCGACACTCTGCAGGAAGAGAAGGGGCAAGAAGAACTCGTTCCACGACTGCAAAAAGGTCCAGACGATCACAACGGCGACGATGGGTTTCGCGAGAGGAAGCACCACACGCCAGAGTGTGACAAAGGTATTGGCGCCGTCGATGCGAGCTGCCTCGAGAATCTCGTCCGGAACACCGAGCAGGTAGTTGCGGGCAAGCAGCAGGGTGAACGGGATGGTCACTGCCGAGAGGGGGATGATGACCGCGAGGTAGGTGTTGAACAGGCCGAGTTGGTTGACGATGGAGAACATCGGCACGATGAGAGCGATAGCCGGCAGCACAAGCCCGACGAGCAGAACGTTGAAAAGAATCGTCCGCCCGCGGAATCGCAGCTTGGCAAAGGCGTAAGCAGCGGTCATCGTGAAGACGAACACGATGGCTATCGTGCCGGCCGAGATGATCGCGCTGTTCAACAGGAACCGCAGGAACGGCGTTTTCGTGATGACCGCAGTGAAGTTTTCGACCGCTCCAGCGCCATCGAAGGAGATCCCGACGATCGCTATGAGCGGGTAGGCGAACGGGATGACGATGATCGTCGCGAGCACTTGGAAGAGGATGCGTTGTTTCCTTGTCGTCCTGCCGAACATGTCAGTCCTTCCCATACTTGGTGGCGCGCATCTGCGCGAGCGTGAGCGAGACCGAGAGCACGAGCAACACCACAGACAGCGCTGCCGCGTAGCCTGCGTCAAAGAAGTTGATCGCTTGCTTGTAGATGTAGGTGGTCAGGAACTCCGTGCTGCCCCCCGGTCCGCCGCCCGTCGTCAGGTAGACAATGTCGAAGGTCTTGAGCGAGCCTATAATGCCGATCAGAACGAGTGTGGCGTGCGTGCCTGAAAGCTGCGGGATGATGATGCTGCGCACGGTGCGCCACAAAGAAGCGCCGTCCAGCTGGGCGGCCTCGATGAGGTCGCCATCGATCTGTGAGAGCGCCGCCTGATACAGGATGAAACTGAATCCAGTCCATGACCAGACATTGATCGCGGCGAGCGCGAGGAGCGCGACCTGCGGGTCGGACGTCCACGCGTGGGTCAGCACGTCAAGTCCGAAGAACCGCAACGTCTCGTTGACCTGGCCGTCGGGCGTGAGTAGCTGGCGGAAGGCGACTGACGTCGCGGCGGGAGCGATGACTACCGGCAGGAACATGACAACTTTGTAGACGTTGCCAAGCTTGATGTTCCCGCTCAAGAGCAGCGCCATCGTGAGTCCGATCGCCATCTGAACCACAATTGTGATCGCCGCGAACACAGCGATATTACGCACGGCCGTCCAGAACACGGGATCGCCAAAGACCCGCACGTAATTGTCGAACCCAATGAAGCTCTGGTCTGGGCCGATGCCGTTCCAGTTCGTCGTACTAATGTAGCCGTTGTAGCCAATGCCCGCATAGATGATGCCGACAACGAGAATTAGCGCGGGAAGCACGTAAAGGTACGCAGTGCGTTGGCCGCGGAACAACTTCCCGCGATTCGCGACTCGCGGCGCCGAGGCTTCGCGCAGTGCCATGCTCGGTCCTTTCGGGTAGTGAAGCGACCATTCGTGTCGCCGATCAGTTCGGTGTGGTGGAGCCACGCGGCGGCCCCACCACACCCTCACGCTAGGCGGCGTCGATCGCTGCTTGGACGGTCGCCACAGCCTCTTTGGGGGTAGAGAGACCGGCGGCCACGGAAGAGAGCGCCTGGATGAGTGCTTCCTTCACGCTGGCGTTCGTGAGTTCGCGAGGACCAACGATGGATTCTCCACGCTCGAGGAAGCCCTCGATCGCCGTGACCTGCTCCGGCGTCTTCACGTCGGAGAGGTCGATATCAGAGCCGAGGAATGCCGGCGGGCGCAACGCAGCGCCGAGTAAGCCCGTTCCTGTCTCCGACGTCACGAGCCACTGCACGAGGGTAGCCGCGGCGTCTTTCTTCGAACTCTGGGCAGACACTGCCCAGCCGACATCGGGGCCACCGGACAAGCTGCCGACCTCGCCGCCATCAACGACGAGCGGGAAATCGTACGGCATGAAGGTGGTGTCGGCGATTGCCGCATCACCGTAGACCTCGGCATATTGCTCCATGCGCGCGTTGGTCGAGTCACGGTATTGAGACGAGCCGAAGACGATGAGCGCCGCCTCACCCTTCAGGCGCGCATCGTTCGCGTCCGGGTATGCCGTGGCACCGAGCGCGCCCTCCTGCACCGCTCCGGAGTCGAACAACTCCTTCCACACCTCGAAGGCCTCGACCATCTCGGTCGCGTTGAAGTCGCTTTCGCCATTGATCGCCTCGTAGAACAGGCCGGGCTCGATCTGGTTGGCGATTATCTGGAACATGTCGAGGTTCTGCCAGCCATCTTTCGCGCCAGCGACGAGACCCTGCTTACCCGCAGCGCGAGCCGCCTCGTTGAAGGTAATGAGTTCGTCGAGCGTAGTCGGCACCTCAAGTCCCAGCTCATCGACGACTGTCTGATTCGCCCACATGAAGCCTGTCGTCACCATAAACCACGGGATGGCAACCTGTTTGCCGTCGACATCGAACTGGTCTGTTGCCTGGATCTGGTCCTTCCAGTTCCCACCAAGGGCTTTCTCCATGTAGGGCGCGAGGTCTTCCGCGAGCGGTGCGAATTGCGTGGGCGTGACTCCGGCCTGAAGTCCGAATACGTCCGGACCATCTTTTGTCGTCGCAGCAAGCCGGGTCGCGTTGACATAATCGGAATACTGGATGAAGCGGTAGTTGACATTGATGTCGGGGTTCTCGGCCTCGAACTCGTCGAAATAGCCTGGCGCGCTCGCTTCGTCTGGGTTCCAACCCCAGACCTCGAGGGTGACGGGGCCGTCCTCCGCTTCCGGCGCTCCGCCGCTGCATGCGCCGAGCGTCAGCGCAACGGCAGCGACAGCTGCAATGAGTGTCGTCGTACGTGTTCCTTTTCGTGAAAGCAGATTCATCAGTTCCTCCTATACCTCGTTGTGACAGGGAATTCATGCCGGAACCGGCACGGTCGGGTCAGCCGCGCTGCGGCCGGAATGCGTGTTCGATCCACATCGCGCTGGGCTGTTCGACCAACGCAAGAATCCATTCGGCTTCACTACGTTCTGCGGGCGGCCTCTTGACGGCCACCAGCAACTCGTGCACACCCGGCGTCGGCTCGAAATCGACGAACTGGCCGAGGGGGGCCTTGTCGGGCGCCGGGAACATGTACTGGCTCCCTTGTGCGCCGTGGAAGTACTTGCCGTCGAGCCACATCCGGAAGTGCTCGCTGGAGTTGAACATGAGACGTGCCTTCTCACGGCCACGGGCATCAAAGTGGAAACGAAGCAGGAGGATCGTGTCTTCGAAGTCTGCGCGCGGGAACTTCACCCACGTGCCGGGGAGCGTAGCGTCTCGGAAGACCGCGTGTTCAAGCGGCGGTTCCGACCCCACAGGCGGCAGCTCGGTGACGTCGCGGACGGACCACTTGCCGTGTTCGGTGTTGATGTAGGCGATCTCGACCGGCACGGCGTATTCAGTCTGATCGAACTGCTTCTCCGCCGCCGCCGGGTAGCGGCCCTCGAGTCGTTTACCGAGGTCGATGACTAGATCGGTGAACGCATCGATCGTCGGAGGGGGCGTGATACCCGTGATCTCCTTATTGAGGACGAGGTCCCGCCCAATCGGCACGAGCCACTTCTCTTCGATGACCGTGGGATCGATGATCGCGAGCAGGGCACCGAGCGATGCGGTGGAGCTGTCCGTGTCCTGGCCGCAATTGTTGCAGATCAGGATTCGCTCCGAGAATGTCGAGCCCGCAAGCCAAGCGAGGATTATGAAGGCCGTGTTGAAGCGCACGTCGGTGAAGTCCGACCGTCCGTAGCGCTCCATGATGAGCGCACGCACGGTGACCCAGTCGTGACCCTCCGCTATCCAGGCGCGGGTGTCCTGCACTGCGGTAAAAATACCGCTGTCGCTCGGAATGCCCAGGAGCGCACCGTCGATTATCGTGTCCGGGTCGCTCTCCTCGAAGGCGATGGACTGCGCCCGGGCGAGAAAGACCTCCGCGAGGATTCCGTCGCCGTCGTGGTCGAAGCAGGCATCCTCATAGGCATAGGCGGCTGCCAGGTCGGGGTTGCCGGGAGCAAGACATGCCCACAGCTCGCTGCGGATGGCAGCGCCTTCACCGCAGGAGTACCAGTTGTCAAAGGAGCCCGTGTATGGCGGCGCAATTCCTTCGGCAAGGTTGCGCATGCCGACACCGTATTCGTTCCACGGGAACTCGACGTGATCTGCCCAGGACTGGGCGAGCACGTGCCTATCAACAACGGGCCTGTCGAGCTTGTCGATGACGCATGCGAAGAGAACCTGAAGGTCGAGGTCGTCGTTGGGGACCATCTCGGTCGGCACCGGAAAGTAATAGTCGGCGGTGAGCGGCCCCTCAAGGCCTTCGAAGGTCTGGCCAAGCGTTCCGCCTACTGCCTTGCCCAGCCAGCAGCCGAGAATCTTTTCCTTGAACACCGTTGTATGGGCCCTTTCACCATGACGACGCGCTATCCGCGCCGTCTTCATAAAGTATTACGTAATATTCTAAAAGACGCAAACGGCCTCGTCAATCGAGAGGAAGATCTCGAGCCAGCGTGATAGTGCGGCCCTCGGCGAGCGAGCGTCTCACTGCGGCCTCGAACTGGAGCTGGACGAGTCCGTCTCGCACGGGTACGGGGGGATCGACCTCTGCCCTCAGCGACGAGAGGTAGGCGTCGATCGCCGTGGCGAATGACGCAGCATATGCGTCCCAACGAGACGTGTCATGAGACGGAGCTGATGACTCCGTTCGATTTGCCGCCGCGTCATGCACGACCACGGTGCCGTCCAGGTCCGACAGTCTGATTCTGCCGCGTTCGTAGATGATCGAGACGTCGAAAAGTGGATGCTGCCACGCAACGCCCGCCGTTCCGATGAGCGTGCCCACCGCATCGTCAGCCGTGCGGAACGCCACTGCAAGGTCGGGAGCCACGAGCCCTGCTCCCCCTCGCTCCCCCGCGCTCGACAGGGCAGTTACCTGCGAGACCGTGCCGACGAGCTGGCCTGTCAGGTCAATGACGTGGGACCAACAGGCGAAATGACTCGTTGCTGCCACGCTCAAGACCTTCCCGAATTCCCTGTCTGTGGCGATGGAGTTCGCGAGCCGCACACTCGCGAAAGAGCGATAGTTGAAGTTCATTGCGAGCTGGATGCCGCGTGCCCGTGCTCGGCCGACGAGTTCGCACGCCGCGTGGAAGTCTGCCTCTGAGACGGCGGCCTGGCCGTTGTCGGCCACGAGGGGCTTCTCCACGAATATCCGCGGCACACCGAGATCTACAAGTTCCGCGACCGTTGCCCGATGAGCGTGGTCTGCCGTGAGCACAAATACCGCGTCTGGCTTCCACTCGGCGAGTTCGTTCGCGGTCGCCATAGCAGTGCCGCCGAATGCCTCCACCGCGGCGTTCACCGCAGTTCGTGATCTCGAGACGTACGCGAGTTCCACGTCATCGATGTTCGACAAATGCGGGAGATAGTTTCCCGTCGCGACTTTGCCAACACCGACAATCCCCAGTCGAATGGTCATGGTTCGCGCCTCCCTGTCAGTGCTATCCTGTGGACACTCGGCCACCCGTATGACAAATAATACTAATCACGCTTGCGAGCAACCGGAGAGCGCACATTCATGTCACGACAGACTTTGCAGTCGGGAATCCTCGAGAGCATCGGCAATCGCATCATCGACGGTGAGTACAAGACCGGTCAGGTGCTGCGCACAGACGATTGGGAAACGGAATTCGACGTCTCACGCACAGTGCTGCGTGAGGCACTCAAGGTGCTCGAGTCGATGCGGCTCATCAGCATGCGGCGCAAAATCGGCGTTACGGTACGGCCGGAGTCCGAGTGGAACGTGTTCGACCCTCGCGTCATTCGCTGGAGACTCGCAAGCGCGTCCCCCGACCGGCAGATGCATTCCCTGACTGAACTAAGACTCTCGATCGAGCCTATCGCTGCCCGCAATGCCGCCCTCAAAGGGACAGCCACGCAGCGTGCCGAACTGCTCTACCACGCGACTCAGCTTGAGGACGCTGGCCTCCAGCTCGACCTCGAGCGTCTGCAGGAGCATGACATTGCATTCCACAGCCGACTCCTCGAGGCCTCCGGCAATGAAATGTTCGCGGCCCTCGCGCCCATGGTCACCGAAGTACTCACGGTCACCGGTCGCGTCGTGCATGACGTGCTTCCAGAGAACCAGACCTCGCCGCCCCAGCGTGCTCACACCCGCGCCGCAGAGGCGATCATGACCGGGAACCCCGTCGCTGCAGAGAACGCCATGCGTGAGTTGCTTCTCGAGATCGATGGTCAGATGGCCGAGGCCTACGCGGTCTTCTCCGCGCGGAACGCAGGCGTCGCTCAACCGTAGGACTGCTCGAGCGACGTGAACCGCACCCTTGCGCCTGCTCTCCGGGCTAGCGCACGCCACCCATCAGGCGCAGCACCGGCTTGGCGATCAGAGCGAGCATGATGCCGAGCACGATGGCGATGCCGCCCAGCACGCCGAAGTACAGGGTCTCCGGCACGGTCACGTACCATTCGGCCAGAACGCCGGACACGGCGCTGCCGAGCGCGATCGACAGGAAGAACAGCGCGATCATCTGCGTCTTGAACACGGACGGGGCGAGTTTGGTCGCGATCGAGAGGCCGACCGGCGAGAGCAGCAGTTCGGCAACCGTGAAGACGAACAGGATGCCGACCATCGCCAGGATCGGCGTCGAATTCGCCGGGCCGCCTGCAAACGGAAGGAAGAGCAGGAACGCCGAGCCCATCACCGCGGTGCCGAGGGCGAACTTGATCGGGGTCGACGGCTGCTTGGTGCCCCATTTGGTCCAGATGGCGGCGAACACACCAGACAGGACGATGATGAAGATCGGGTTGATCGACTGCACCCAGGAGACCGGCATCTCCCAGCCGAACAGGTCGCGGTTCAGGCGTTCATCCGAGTAGATGGTGACCACCGTGAACTGCTGCTGGTAGAGCGACCAGAATGCGGCACTCGCAATGAACAGGGGGATGAACGCGTAGACGCGTTTCCGTTCCACGCCGGTGACGTGGCGGTTCGAGAGGATCACGACGAAGTAGACGATCGTGGCCACGATGGTGACCCCGATCACAATATTGACCAGGTTGTCGGCCGTGATGAGGCCGACCAGCACGAGCACGACGATGACAACGATGCCGGCCAGCGCGATGAGGCCCATACCCAGCCAGCGGCTTCGTGGCAGCGGATCCGGAACCTGCCTGGCGACATCCGGAAGCCGTTTGCGGCCGAGTGAATACTGGATCAGGCCGGCGGCCATGCCGACAGCCGCCAAGCCGAACCCGTAGTGGAAGCCGAGGCTGGTCTGTAGCCAGCCGGTGAGGATCGGGCCGAAGAAGGCGCCGAGGTTGATGCCGAGGTAGAACAGGGAGAAGCCCGCGTCGCGCCGGGGATCTTCTGGTGTGTAAAGGGTGCCGACGATGGAGGTGGCGTTGGCTTTGAGCCCGCCGCTTCCGACTGCGACGAGGATGAGGCCGACGGCGACTCCGGGGATGCCGGGGATGAGAGCCAGGGCGATGTGGCCGAGCATGATGACGATGGCGCTGTAGAACAGCACTCGTTCTGAGCCGAGCAGCCGGTCGGCGACCCAGGCGCCGAGGATGGTGGAGAGGTAGACGCTGCCGCCGTACGCTCCGACGATGCCAGCCGCGGTCGCCTGTTCGATGCCGAGGCCGCCCTCTGCGGCAGAGTAGTAGAGGTAGATGAGCAGAATGCCCTGCATGCCGTAGAAGGAGAAGCGCTCCCACATCTCGACGCCGAAGAGGTTCGCCAGCGAGCGGGGCTGCCCGAAGAAACTGTGGTCCTCGCCGACGGTTTGCGGCACATTCAGCTCTGACCTCGTACTCATGTTTCGACCATACTCGCGAAGGGCGCTGCAGACGGCGAACGGATGCCGCCGGGTTTCGGTGTGCTTTCGGCTGCGATGTCACACCCCGCGCGTAACCTCTGTGGCATGAACAATTCGCTGGAAGGCAAGATCGCGCTGGTCGCCGGGGCGACACGCGGGGCCGGTCGTGGTATCGCGGTGGCTCTCGGCGAGGCGGGAGCCACGGTGTACTGCACCGGACGCTCAAGCCGTGCGCGGCGCTCAGAATACGACAGGCCAGAGACCGTCGAGGAGACGGCCGAACTCGTGACCGCGGCCAGTGGCCGGGGCATCCCGGTGGTCGTCGACCATCTGCAGGCCGACCAGGTGGCGGCGCTGATTCAGCGGATCGATGAGGAGACCGGGCGACTGGACGTGCTGGTGAACGACGTGTGGGGCGGCGAGAATCTCATCGAGTGGGACACCCCAGTGTGGGAACACAATCTCGATGGAGGACTGCGGATGCTGCGGCTCGCCGTCGACACGCACCTGATCACCAGTCACTTCGCCCTGCCGATACTGACCCGCAGCCCAGGCGGCCTGGTGGTCGAGATGACCGATGGCACCCGCGAGTACAACGCGGAGCACTACAGACTGAACGCGTTCTACGACCTGGCGAAGGCATCCGTTCTTCGTCTGGCGTTCAGCCAGGGCCATGAGCTCGACGCATATGGGTGCACGGCCGTCGCGCTGACGCCGGGCTGGCTGCGTTCGGAGATGATGCTGGAGCATTTCGGGGTGACTGAGGAGAACTGGCGCGACGCCGACGCGGCCGATGGGCACTTCGCCGCAATCTCGGAGTCGCCCCGTTTTGTCGGTCGTGCGGTCGCTGCCCTGGCGATGGATCCGCATTTACGCAGTCGCAACGGTGGATCGTACTCCTCTGGCGAGTTGGCCAAAGAATACGGCTTCACCGACGTCGACGGATCCCAGCCCGACTGCTGGCGGTATCTGGTGGAAGTGCAGGACCCGGGCTTGCCGGCGGATGCGACCGGCTACCGCTGACACCCCAACGCCGCCTCTGCCATGCTGGTGCGATGGACTCGCTGCTTGCCCACGGGGCGAAACTGGAGAAGCTCTTCACCGGCACGACCTGGGCGGAGGGTCCGGTCTGGTTGCCGGAGACCCAGAGCGTTCGCTGGAGCGACATCCCACGCGACCGCATCATGGAGTACAACAGCGTGAGCGGCGAAACCCGGGTTCACCGAAGCGCTGTTGAGTACACGAACGGCCGCACCCTCGATCGGGGCGGCAGCGTGGTGCAGTGTTGCCACGGCCGCCGGTCGATTGAGCGCGAGGTCGACGGGGTTGTGGAGACTCTCGTCGATCGCTGGGAGGGCCACCGCTTCAACTCGCCGAACGACATCGTCGTGGCCTCGAACGGCACCATCTGGTTCACCGATCCGCCATACGGGATCCTGTCTGACGTCGAGGGCCACCAGGGCGAGCAGGAGTACGGCGGATGCTGGGTGTTCTGCTTCGACCCTGCGACGGATGTTCTCACACCGGTGATCACCGACATGATCTACCCGAACGGACTCGCGTTCTCCCCGGACGAGACGATCCTCTATGTGTCAGACACCTCGTCAGGAGACGTTCCGAACGGGCAATGCCACATCAGGGCGTACGACGTGGATGTCGCCTCGGCGACCACGTCGAACGGGCGCGTCTTCTCCGAGGTCAGGCCGGGCTGCCCAGACGGATTCCGGGTGGACGTGGATGGACGCATCTGGACCTCGAGCGAAGACTCCGTTCAGGTGCTCTCTGTGCAGGGCGAGGTGCTGGAGCGCATCCCGGTGCCGGAGAAGGTCGCGAACCTCTGCTTCGGGGGCGAAGACGGCCGCGACCTCTACGTGACGGCGACGACCAGCCTCTACCGCATCCGTACCACCACGACCCAGGCGCCGCGACCCGCGCGCTAGGCCAACCGATAGGCGCCAGACCAACCGATAGGCGCTAGCCCAATCGATAGAACGAGGCGGCGGTCGCAGACAGGATCTGGTTCCTCTCGTCGTTCGCCAGTTGTTCGGTCCAATCCACAACGAAGTCGAGCCACCGCGGGTAGGTGGTCTGGAGCGAAGAAGCCGGCCAGTCGCTGCCGAACATGCAGCGTTCTGCTCCGAAGAGTTCCAGCGCGGCATCCAGATACGGGGTGATCAGTTCCGGTGTCCAGTCGGCGCTTCCGGTCTGCGGCGGGAGGCCGGACAGCTTGCAGCTGACGTTCGGCCGTTCGGCGAGCGCCGCCAGGTTCCGGTGCCAGGTGTCGCGAGCGTCGCGATCGGTTCCTGAACCGGCAACCGCCGGCTTGCCGAGGTGGTCGAGCACGATCCTGAGGCCGGGCACCGCGTCTGCCAGCGCCGTGACGTCAGAGAGCTGGCCAGCGCTCACGCACGCGTCGAACGTGAGATTTTGTGCAGCCAGGTGGCCGGCGCCAGCGAGAAACGCACTGGTGAGCGCGAAGCCGGAAGGCTCCGATTGAAGGAGCCGTCGAACGCCGACGACCAGCGGGCGCTCGAGCAGCAGGTCGAGGCGCGCGGCCACGGCATCCCCGTCTTCCAGCGGAGCCGCAGCGACGATGCCGGCCACCGGATGGTCGGCCGCGAGCGATGAGACCCAGTCAACTTCGGCGAGCGACTCACCTGGCCGGCAATCGGCCTGCACGAACACGTACCCGTCTGGCTGACGGATGCTGCCGGCCAGATCGACCGCCAACTCACGGAAACCGAATGGCCGTTTGAGTTCCGGGGTTGCGCCCAGCCAGTCGTAGTGAAGCCGGTCGGTGTCCCACACGTGCAGGTGGCTGTCAATGATCCGCATCGGGCGGCTGACTTACCCGGCGGTCGAATCGCGCACAACGAGCTCGGGCTGAAACACGATCTGCTCGTGCGCGAACTCGTCGCCGCCGGCCACCTCGCGCAGCAGCAGATCCACCGCCGTTGACCCGATCAGTTCGCTCGGCTGACGCACCGATGAGAGCGGCACGACAGCGGCAGATGCGAACGCGATGTCGTCATAGCCGATCAGCGCGATCTCTTGCGGCACCAGCGAGACACCCGCCATGTTCAGCGCCTGCAACACCCCGAGTGCGAGCAGGTCGTTCGCGGCGAAGATCGCGTCTGGCCGCTCTGCAGGTTCGCGCGCCATGATCGCCTGGCCGGCCGCGCGTCCTTCGAGAACGGTCAGCGCGTCGGTCGAGATCACCTCAAGCGTCATCCCCGCGGTCGCCTTGGCAGCTGTGCGCGCGCCGATGAACCGGTCGGCCACCTGACGGATGCTGCCCGGCCCGCCGACAAAGGCGATCCGCCGGCGCCCGATCGAAGCAAGATGGCTCACGGCGAGCGTTCCTCCGGCAACGTCGTCGACCGCCACAGAAGAGAACGATTTATCGTCGGTCTGCCTGTCCACCAGAACGGTGGGTGTACCGCGCAGACGAAGGCGCTCGAGCCTGGCGCGCACATCGCCGAGCGGCGAGATGAGCAC
Organism: Glaciibacter superstes DSM 21135; assembly: GCF_000421145.1. Lineage (GTDB taxonomy): Bacteria > Actinomycetota > Actinomycetes > Actinomycetales > Microbacteriaceae > Cryobacterium > Cryobacterium superstes. The sequence continues at coordinate 427,958 of NZ_ATWH01000001.1, forward strand.
CCCGTGCACGCGCTGCTCCTCGAACAGGTCGAGGTAGGAGGTTTCGCGAGCCGTATTCTCGTCGCTGTTGCCGAGAAGCACGGTTAAGTGCGCCTCGGCCGCGCGGTCCTCCGCGCCACGGGCGATGTCGGTGAAAAATGGGTTCGCGACGTCGAGCACGATGAGACCGATACTGCGGCTGCGGCCGTCTCTCAATTGCCTGGCCGCATCATTGCGCACGAAGCCGAGTTCGACGATCGCGGCTTGAACCCGCGTGACGGTGTCTGGGGCGACCTTGTCGGGCCGGTTCAGAACATTCGAGACGGTTCCGACCGACACCATGGCCCTGGCGGCCACATCCTTGACACTGACGGACACGCGACTCCCTTCGGCCGGAAACGAGTGGTCCGGCTGCCCTGACAGGCTGGCTAGCCCTGACAGGCTGGCTCATTCTCGCACGAAATCGGGCTATTGAAACGACTCATTCGCATCGTGCCTTCGCTCGCGGGAGGGCATCCCGCCCGCTACTTCGAACACACGAGCTCACGAAGTCACGAGGTAAGCGATGCCACCCGCGGGTCCCAGTCCTCTGGCAAGGCCGGTGCCACCTCCACTGTGCTGGCGACGTCGACCGGCTGATGCCGCTCGGCCGACTCGATGGTGGAGACCATCACGTCCAGAACGTGGAACGCGTTCTCGCCCGACGCCCGCTCTGGCCGGCCGGCACGGATTGACTGTGCGAGTTCGGCGACGCCGGTGCCCCGCGTGGTCGAAACACCGACCGCCGGAAGGGTCTCAACCTCGTCAGGGCCGTGATGCAGCACGAGGTCGCCGCTGAACGTGTTCGGATCCGGCACCACCAGGGTCGCGTCAACACCGGCAACCTCGAACTGGGTGCGGGCGAGCTTCGAGTCGAAACTGAAGATGGTCTGCGCGCTCTGCCCGCTTTCGAACTCATAGAAGGCGCTCACGTGGGTTGGCACGGTGACCTCGAACTCCTCCCCGGCGCGAGGTCCAGAGCCGATGGTTCGTGTGGTCTTCGCCTTCGACGCCAGGGCCGTGACGCGTGCGACGGGACCGAAGAGCTGAACCAGCGCCGTGATGTAGTACGGGCCGATATCGAACAACGGCCCAGCGCCCTCCTGGAACAGGAAGTCTGGGTTCGGGTGCCATTTCTCTGGACCAGGACTCTGCATCAGCGTGAGCGCGGTGAGCGGCGCACCGATGCCGCCCGATTCCAGAAAGCGCCTGGCCGACTGGATGCCGGCTCCGAGGAAGGTGTCCGGCGCCGTCGCGACTCGCAATCCGGCGGCGTGTGCGGCATCGAGCAGTCGTTGGCCGCTTTCGCGGTCGAGCGCGAACGGCTTCTCGCTCCAGACGTGTTTCCCTGCGGCGAGGATCTGAAGCGCGACCTCGACATGCACCTTGGGGATGGTGAGATTGACCACGATCTCGATCGAGTCATCCGCCAGGAGTTCTGCAACGGAACCGGACCCGGCGAGCGAGAACGCCTCGGCTTGGGCGTGCGCGCGCGACTCGTCGATGTCGGCGATGAAGCGCACATCGAGATCCGGAAAAATGGTCAGGTTGTCCAGGTATTGAGTGCTGATCACGCCCGCACCGATGATTCCGACGCCGACGCGGCCGGACCGTGTGCTCGCGCTCATGCGAGTCCCTCTGCGGTGAGATAGCGGAAGCTGTCTGCGACGGCCTCGAAACGGTCGGCGCGCGAGTCGTCGAGCTCGATCACGCGCAGCGCGTTCGGCGCAGACTCGATGATCGCGCGAATCGGCAATGAACCGCTGCCGACAGCGACCTGGTCCTTGGTCTCCTGTGTCCCAGGGCCGTCTTTGATGTGCAGCGCCCGCACGCGGTCACCGAGCCGGCCGATCAGTTCGACCGGATCCAGTCCGCCGACGACCACCCAGTAAGTGTCGATCTCGAGGACCACGGCAGGGTCGAGCAGGTCAGCGAAGATCTCGAGCGCTGGCGTGCCGTCGATGACGCTCTGCAGCTCGTGCGCGTGGTTGTGATATCCCACTTGCACACCGTAGTCCGCGGCCACTCGTGCCGCGGCGTTCAGTTCTGTCGCAATCGCGGCAACGCTCTCTCGGCTCACCCACCGCTCTGGGCCGACGAACGGATCGATCACCGTGCCGATGCCGAGTTCGCCGGCAGCGCCGAAGACGGCGGCGGCATCCGTGCCGATGAAGCCCTGGTGTGTCGTCGGTGCGCTGAGGCCGGCGGCACTGAGCGCTTCGCCGAGCGCGGGACCGAACGCGGTGAATTTGTATGGCTCGACCTGGGTGAGGCCGATATCGGCAATGCGGCGAAGCGTGCCGGCTGGGTCGGCCTCCATGGCCTCGCGCACGGTGTAGAGCTGAACGGACAGCTGGGACGTGGTCACAATTCTCCTTTGAATCTGGCGCGTTCGAATGAATCTGGCGCGTTCGAACCTGTCCCGCATCGTGACGGAACCGTCCTCCGCGGGCGCACTCTTAGTCAATCAGACTTGCGTTGAGGGTCGATCGAAAGTTCGTGACTTGATGTCATCTTCCGCTGACTGAGAAGGTGACGATCACTTCGAGACCCACGCCTGGGCGGTTCCGCAGCTCCACCCCGCCGCCGGCGTTCTTCACGATGGCCGCCACGATGGCCAGCCCTAGCCCTGCACCGTGGGCGTTCGCCCTGGTATCGGCCGCCCGGCTGAAGCGCTCGAGCGCTCGGGGCTCGAAGTCGGGGTCAAGACCGCCTGCGCTGTCTTTCACGCTCAGCCGCAGCATCACCTCTCCGACCTCGAGCGTGACGACGACAGGAACGACGGATGCCGGCGCGGCAGACCGCATCGCCTGCAGAGCATTGCTCGTGATATTGTCGACCACCCGGCCGAAATCCTCCGCCCGCACCGGGAAGTGTGCGGCGCCTGACATCGCGCCGATGCGGCTCCGGTAGGTGACCGATACGCCGTCGCCGAAGCCGGCGCGCTCTACCGCCTCTGCCGCCTCTGCATCGAGTTCGGCAGCGGTGGCGCTTCCCGGCAGATTCGCGGCTTCGATCTGAGACAGCTCAAGAAGGGAGGTGACCAGGCTGGACAAGCGGGCGGCGCTGTGTTCCGCCCCCTCGATGTCGGCGACCAACTGCTCCACCGACGACGCCTCTGCCCGCGCGAGTTCCAGCTGCGTGCGCAGGATGGCAAGCGGTGTGCGCAACTCGTGGCTCGCATCCGAGACGATCTGGCGTTCTCTGGCCGCAGAGGCCCGCAGGCGCTCGATGAGGTCGTTCAGGGTTCCGGCGAGCTGAGCAATCTCATCGTCGGCCCGGCTCACCGGAAGCAGCTCGTCGGTCGAGGTCTCGCTCAGCGTCTGCGCGCTCACTCGCAAGCGGGTGACCGGGGCGAGCGACACCGTCGTCAGGAGCCAGGCACCGGCACCGAGCACAAGAACGAGAAGTGCGAACGATCCAACCAGGAGCAGCCGCATTTGCACCAACACCGTCGTCTCCTCGTCGACGTCGCGGCCGGCCACAACGTGCCACGTCTCACCTTCGACATCCACCGGCGTTGAGTCGAGGATGTAGTGCGATCCGTTCGCCTCGACGATCGCGACCGACTCGTTGGCCGCGATCTGCGTCATCCGCGACGCGAGTGACGTGGGCAGACTGAACACCGGGCTCGAACCGTCTGGTGCGACGACGGCTATGAGCGTGGCCAGGCCCGGCCCCGTGAGTTCGTCGTTTGGCCTGGTCTGAAGGGCGAAGACGTAGGGTGAGCTGTCGCTGTGCAGGGCCGAGATCGTGCCGTCGCGAACGATGCGTTCGAGTTGGCCGTTGATGATGAGGCCCGCCGCCAGCGACACGACCATGGCGATCAGCAGGCTTCCGCCGGCGATGCGGGTGCGGATGCCGTGATGACGCTTGCGCCTCGGGGCGGGCGGCTTCACGGCGGGCGGCGTCGGGATGCGCGGCTTCGGGATGCGCGGGCTCACGGTGTTGCCTGGTCCGGCACGGTGAGTGCGAACCCGATCCCCCGCGCTGTCACGATCTGCACTCCCGCGTCGGCGACCTCGAGTTTGCGGCGGAGGCGGCTGATGTACTGATCGAGCACGTTCTGGTCGATGTTCTCGAACGTCTCCCACACCTCGGCGAGCATGGCCGGGCGGCCGACTACTTCGCCGGTGTGGAGAACGAGAACGCGAAGCACATCGAATTCGGTGGCGCTGAGCGGCAGGTCCCTGCCATCCACTCGCGCGCGATGGCGCAGCAGGTCGACGCTCAGCCGGCCGGCGTTGATCGCGGGCGGCACACTGAGTGCATCGCGGCGTCGCACGGCACGGATGCGCGCAGCGAGTTCCGCAAAAGCGAACGGCTTGATCATGTAGTCGTCCGCGCCGGCGTCCAGGCCATGCACCCGGTCGCCGACGGCGTCTCGTGCGGTGAGCAGGATGACGGCGAGCGTCGGATGGCGTTGTTTCAGTTCGCGGCACACGGTGAACCCTGAGATGTCGGGCAGCATCACGTCGACGACCGCAACCTGGAACGGATCACCGCCGCCCGCTTCGCCAACCGGCGCCGCGGCATCCAGTGCCGTTTGCCCGTCGTAGGCCACGGTGACGTCGTGACCATCGGCCCGCAGTCCACGCGCGAGCAGCGCCGCCATCTCGCGCTCGTCGTCAACCACGAGTATTCGCACGCCTCACGAACTCCTTCGTCATGGTGAGCTGCTCCGCCGGAGCCTTGGTCTCGAATTCAGCTGCCCTCGATGAGAGTGCCGTCTCGATCGTAAGGGTTTCAGACAACCCGTGTGCTGCTCACTCCGCGCCTCGACCTGGCTCTCGACCGCGCTATGGTCGGCTGGTGCGCATCTTTCTCGACCCCGTCCCCACGGCTCAGTTTGCCGCCTGGATTCAGCGGAGTGCCAACGAATACGCCTCCGACCTCATCACCCTCGGACATCCTGCGGCGGAGGCCCACCGGGTTGCCGCCAGTGGCATGGCCGATTCGTTCCCGGGAGGAAAACCGGCGCAGGGTCATCACGTCTTTGATATTCGTGAACTTTCCGGGGCCATTGTCGGCTACCTCTGGCTCGGCAGATCCGCCGCTGATGACCACGACGCGTGGTGGCTCTGGGACATCGTCGTCAACGAAGACGCCAGAGGCAGAGGACTGGGCAGAGAAGCGATGGAACTGGCTGAAGAGTTCGCCAGGTCTCAGAATGCCCACACTCTTGGTCTCAGCGTGTTCGGGTTTAATGCCGCGGCGAGGCGCTTGTATGAATCACTGGATTACGAGACGACGTCCATCAAGATGTCGAAGAGGCTCTGAGCGCCCCGCGCGCGAATGGGGGTGGCACCGTGCGGCGCGCACTCTACCTCGCGCAACTCGAGAGCCTCAAAAGCGTCGACCGGGTGCGAGGGACGTCGGCTGGCTAAAGGGATCGTGGCAGCCACGGTGAGTTTGCTGTCTCGATCGGCATGGAGCCACGCCGTGTTCCTCAGTGACGAGAGTCCGGCTCATGGGTGGCGCAGCCCACTCGTGTAGTGGATAATGTTCTCGCTCACCCAACTTGTGAGCGGACTCGATCAGCGCCTGTGGCGGCGCTCCGTGAGCCCGGCGTCACGCCACTGGGAGCCGATATGACGACAGCGCGGATGTCTCGCCTCCGTGCCGCATTCACCATGCTCACGGTCGCAGCGCTTCTCTCCGCTTGCACGCCCACCGAGATCAGGCGCGCGGGCGACGACATCACAGAGGAAGTGCGCAGCGCGAAGTTCTACCTGCAACCGCAGCTTCTGCCCGAGGGAAGCCCTGGTGACCTGATTCGGTCGGAGCGCATCCTCGGCACCCCTGACGGCGCGGAAGCGTGGCGGATCATGTTCCACTCGACCGATGTCTTCGGGAAGCCCGTGGTGAACACCGGGTTGGTGGTCGCTCCCACTTCCTCTACGCCGGAAGGCGGTCGCACGGTCGTGTCGTGGGGCCATCCGACGACGGGATCGGCAATAAAGTGCTCCCCGTCGTCTGGCCTCGACCCGTTCGATCTCGTGGAGGGCCTGAACGATTTTCTCGACCGAGGGTACGCGGTCACCTATACCGATTACACCGGGATGGGAACAGCTGGTCCCAATTCCTACCTTGTAGGTGAGACCGCCGGACGGAACATGCTCGATGCCGCGCGTGCCGCGCGCAGTCTGCTCAAGGAGGAGGCGAGCAGCAGGGTCGTTCTCTGGGGACATTCGCAGGGCGGGCAAGGTGCATTGTTCGCGGGGCAGATCGCGACGTCATACGCGCCAGACCTCGACGTTCGCGCCGTCGCCGTGGCTGCGCCGGCGACCAATCTCGCCAAGCTCCTGGATGCCGATATCGGGGACGTCTCCGGCGTGAGCATTGGGGCATACGCGTTCAACGCCTACGCGGAGGTGTATGGAGATTCTGTCTCCGGCGCTGAGCTTGACACCATCCTGACGCCAGCGGCGATCGCGGCGCTGCCGTCGATGGTGAAATTGTGCCTGCTCGGCCAGAACGACGAGCTGCATGCGATCGGAAAGCCCCTGGTCGGTGGCTTCCTCACCGCAGACCCGGCCACGACGGAGCCCTGGGCGACGTTACTGGCAGACAACACAGCCGGTGCCGTGCCGCTGAATGTGCCGCTTTTCGTGGCCCAGGGGGAGACAGACACGCTCGTGGACCCGCAGGCAACCACGTCGTTCGTTGCGCATGAGCGAAGCCAGGGAGTGGATGTCACGTACGAGGAGATCACCAACACCGGCCACGGCCTCGTTGCCCTCCGCGCCCTGAAACCGCTCATGAAATGGCTGGAGGCACTGGGTGCCGACGAGGTGGCGGGGCCTGGATCGCTACAGTAGTATATAAATTCGATACTAGTTCGAATTATTTCGCACAGATACTAGTACTTCTGTTCGTTTTCTGTTACCTTGGGGATACCAAGAAATCCGCTCGACTGGCAACAGGAAGGTGACCCGGCTCAATGACGATGACCGCCCCCGCTCCCACCGGTGCTGCTGCGTTGCCGTTGAAGGATGCGCTTCAGATCGCTGCGGATCTCATCCGGGAGTCGCTGGCTGCAGCATCGTTCACCAGGATGAACGATGACGAAAACGTTGAAGCTCTCGACGGGTTCGAGGTCGTCGGCCGGCTCGTGGACGCCGGCCGGGTCGGTACCGC
>NZ_ATWH01000002.1 GCF_000421145.1 Glaciibacter superstes DSM 21135
GTAGAGAAGTTGCCCCATTGCGATGGCCGGGAGGTCTGAGGTTGGGGTGTCCGATCCTTGAGAACTCAACAGCGTGCACTATGTCAAATGCCAAAAACCTCGTCGTTGGACTTCGGTCTGATGAGGAGATTCCTTTGGAAAAGATTAATGGATAGAAGCAAGTCAGTAATGATTTGTTCTGTCAGTTTCAAACTTGTGTTTGGTTCGCCTATTCCGGTGGCCTTTCACACTAGATGTGACGCTGGGTTCGCCTGGTTGTCTGTCAAACATTTACGGAGAGTTTGATCCTGGCTCAGGACGAACGCTGGCGGCGTGCTTAACACATGCAAGTCGAACGATGAAGGGGAGCTTGCTCCTTGGATTAGTGGCGAACGGGTGAGTAACACGTGAGTAACCTGCCCTTGACTCTGGGATAAGCGTTGGAAACGACGTCTAATACCGGATATGACAGCTGACGGCATCGTCTGGTTGTGGAAAGAATTTTGGTTGGGGATGGACTCGCGGCCTATCAGCTTGTTGGTGAGGTAATGGCTCACCAAGGCGACGACGGGTAGCCGGCCTGAGAGGGTGACCGGCCACACTGGGACTGAGACACGGCCCAGACTCCTACGGGAGGCAGCAGTGGGGAATATTGCACAATGGGCGCAAGCCTGATGCAGCAACGCCGCGTGAGGGACGACGGCCTTCGGGTTGTAAACCTCTTTTAGTAGGGAAGAAGTGGCTCTTTTTTGAGTTGTGACGGTACCTGCAGAAAAAGCACCGGCTAACTACGTGCCAGCAGCCGCGGTAATACGTAGGGTGCAAGCGTTGTCCGGAATTATTGGGCGTAAAGAGCTCGTAGGCGGTTTGTCGCGTCTGCTGTGAAATCCCGAGGCTCAACCTCGGGCCTGCAGTGGGTACGGGCAGACTAGAGTGCGGTAGGGGAGATTGGAATTCCTGGTGTAGCGGTGGAATGCGCAGATATCAGGAGGAACACCAATGGCGAAGGCAGATCTCTGGGCCGTAACTGACGCTGAGGAGCGAAAGCATGGGGAGCGAACAGGATTAGATACCCTGGTAGTCCATGCCGTAAACGTTGGGAACTAGATGTGGGGGCCATTCCACGGTCTCCGTGTCGCAGCTAACGCATTAAGTTCCCCGCCTGGGGAGTACGGCCGCAAGGCTAAAACTCAAAGGAATTGACGGGGGCCCGCACAAGCGGCGGAGCATGCGGATTAATTCGATGCAACGCGAAGAACCTTACCAAGGCTTGACATATACGAGAACGCCGCAGAAATGTGGAACTCTTTGGACACTCGTATACAGGTGGTGCATGGTTGTCGTCAGCTCGTGTCGTGAGATGTTGGGTTAAGTCCCGCAACGAGCGCAACCCTCGTCCTATGTTGCCAGCACGTTATGGTGGGAACTCATGGGATACTGCCGGGGTCAACTCGGAGGAAGGTGGGGATGACGTCAAATCATCATGCCCCTTATGTCTTGGGCTTCACGCATGCTACAATGGCCGGTACAAAGGGCTGCGATACCGTAAGGTGGAGCGAATCCCAAAAAGCCGGTCTCAGTTCGGATTGAGGTCTGCAACTCGACCTCATGAAGTCGGAGTCGCTAGTAATCGCAGATCAGCAACGCTGCGGTGAATACGTTCCCGGGCCTTGTACACACCGCCCGTCAAGTCATGAAAGTCGGTAACACCCAACGCCGGTGGCCTAACCCGTAAGGGAGGGAGCTGTCTAAGGTGGGATCGGTGATTAGGACTAAGTCGTAACAAGGTAGCCGTACCGGAAGGTGCGGCTGGATCACCTCCTTTCTAAGGAGCATGTGCAGTCTCGTGGAGTCTTTGCTGTTTACACGGAGTGAAGCGAGAATTAACTGCCAAGTTGTACCAGCCTGTTCGGGTTGGACAACGCTCATGGGTGGAACATTGACATAGATGCCGGATGAAGTTCGCTTCACTTAGTACGCCCCAGTGTTTATTCACTGTCGGTTGGAATGGTGGGGTGGACGGGGGCTGGTATACCGCACGCTGTTGGGTCCTGAGGGACCGGGCCGGCCATTGGGTTGGACTGTTCCTCTGGACCTTTTCTCGTTTCCATTACTTGGGGCGGGGGAGGGTACCGCCCGTACTTTGAGAACTACACAGTGGACGCGAGCATCTTAGATTCGAGACTTCGGTCTCGAATCACAAAGATTGAGCCGGCGAAATCGTTCAGCCTTTGGGTTGTTCTTTTTTGTTGGCTCTTTCATTGGTCAATTTCTGTCGCGAATTTATTCGTGACCTTAATCGATTCGAACTCATGTGATTTCAAATTTCTAAGAGCAAACGGTGAATGCCTTGGCATGTAGAGCCGAAGAAGGACGTAGTAATCTGCGATAAGCCTCGGGGAGTTGATAAACGAACTGTGATCCGAGGATGTCCGAATGGGGAAACCCCGCCAGGCCCGTGAGGTGATCTGGTGACTCCCGCCTGAATATATAGGGCGGGTAGAGGGAACGTGGGGAAGTGAAACATCTCAGTACCCACAGGAAGAGAAAACAATAGTGATTCCGTTAGTAGTGGCGAGCGAACCCGGACGAGGCTAAACCGATTATGTGTGATAGCCGGCAGGTGTTGCATGGTCGGGGTTGTGGGACTTTTCTGCTGTCTCTGCCGAGATGGTGAGGGTTAGAGCGTTGTATAGGCGAACAGGATTGAAAGCCTGGTCATAGAGGGTGCGAACCCCGTAGCCGAAATGCAGTAATCGCCCGAAGAGTATCCCAAGTAGCACGGGGCCCGAGAAATCCCGTGTGAATCTGTCAGGACCACCTGATAAGCCTAAATACTCCTACATGACCGATAGTGAACAAGTACCGTGAGGGAAAGGTGAAAAGTACCCCGGGAGGGGAGTGAAATAGTACCTGAAACCGTTTGCTTACAAACCGTTGGAGCAGCCTTGTTGCTGTGACAGCGTGCCTTTTGAAGAATGAGCCTGCGAGTTAGTGATATGTGGCGAGCTTAACCCGAGAGGGGAATGCGTAGCGAAAGCGAGTCTGAATAGGGCGATTCAGTCGCATGTCCTAGACCCGAAGCGAAGTGATCTATCCATGGCCAGGTTGAAGCGTGTGTAAGAGCACGTGGAGGACCGAACCCACTTCAGTTGAAAATGGAGGGGATGAGCTGTGGATAGGGGTGAAAGGCCAATCAAACTTCGTGATAGCTGGTTCTCTCCGAAATGCATTTAGGTGCAGCGTTGTGTGTTTCTTGCCGGAGGTAGAGCTACTGGATAGCTGATGGGCCCTAAAAGGTTACTGACGTTAGCCAAACTCCGAATGCCGGTAAGTGAGAGCGCAGCAGTGAGACGGTGGGGGATAAGCTTCATCGTCGAGAGGGAAACAACCCAGACCACCAACTAAGGTCCCAAAGCGCGTGCTAAGTGGGAAAGGATGTGGAGTTGCACAGACAACCAGGAGGTTGGCTTAGAAGCAGCCACCCTTGAAAGAGTGCGTAATAGCTCACTGGTCAAGTGATTCCGCGCCGACAATGTAACGGGGCTCAAGCACGCCACCGAAGTTGTGGCATTAGCATTTTTGGTAAGCCGCCACCTTGTGTGGTTGGTTCAGCCGTGTTGATGGGTAGGAGAGCGTCGTGTGGCCAGCGAAGCGGCGGTGTAAACCAGCCGTGGAGGCCACACGAGTGAGAATGCAGGCATGAGTAGCGAAAGACGGGTGAGAAACCCGTCCTCCGAAAGACCAAGGGTTCCAGGGCCAGGTTAATCCGCCCTGGGTAAGTCGGGACCTAAGGCGAGGCCGACAGGCGTAGTCGATGGACAACGGGTTGATATTCCCGTACTGGCGAAAAACCGTCCGAACCAATCCAGTAATGCTAAGTATCTGAATCCCGCCGACCAAAGCCTTCGGGTGGAGGGGGTGGGCCTAGCGTACGACCCTATTCTGGTGCGGTTAGCGTATTAACAGGTGTGACGCAGGAAGGTAGCTGAGCCGGGCGATGGTTGTCCCGGTCTAAGGGTGTAGGCCGAGAGATAGGCAAATCCGTCTCTCATGAAGGTTGAGACCCGATGGGTACCCCGTAGGGGGGAAATCAGTGATCCTATGCTGCCAAGAAAAGCATCGACGCGAGGTTTTAGTCACCCGTACCCCAAACCGACTCAGGTGGTCAGGTAGAGAATACTAAGGAGATCGAGAGAATCGTGGTTAAGGAACTCGGCAAAATGCCCCCGTAACTTCGGGAGAAGGGGGGCCTGAGGCGTGAACGGATTTACTCCGGGAGCGTTTGAAGGCCGCAGAGACCAGTGGGAAGCGACTGTTTACTAAAAACACAGGTCCGTGCCAAGTCGCAAGACGATGTATACGGACTGACGCCTGCCCGGTGCTGGAAGGTTAAGAGGAACGGTTAGCACTTCGGTGCGAAGCTGAGAATTTAAGCCCCAGTAAACGGCGGTGGTAACTATAACCATCCTAAGGTAGCGAAATTCCTTGTCGGGTAAGTTCCGACCTGCACGAATGGCGTAACGACTTCCCAGCTGTCTCAACCGCGAACTCGGCGAAATTGCATTACGAGTAAAGATGCTCGTTACGCGCAGCAGGACGGAAAGACCCCGTGACCTTTACTACAGCTTGGTATTGGTGTTCGGTGTGGCTTGTGTAGGATAGGTGGGAGACTGTGAAGCTTGGACGCTAGTTCAGGTGGAGTCACTGTTGAAATACCACTCTGGTCATATTGGATATCTAACTTCGAACCGTGATCCGGTTCAGGGACAGTGCCTGGTGGGTAGTTTAACTGGGGCGGTTGCCTCCTAAAAAGTAACGGAGGCGCCCAAAGGTTCCCTCAACCTGGTTGGCAATCAGGTGTCGAGTGTAAGTGCACAAGGGAGCTTGACTGTGAGACTGACAAGTCGAGCAGGGACGAAAGTCGGGACTAGTGATCCGGCAGTGGCTTGTGGAAGCGCTGTCGCTCAACGGATAAAAGGTACCTCGGGGATAACAGGCTGATCTTGCCCAAGAGTCCATATCGACGGCATGGTTTGGCACCTCGATGTCGGCTCGTCGCATCCTGGGGCTGGAGTAGGTCCCAAGGGTTGGGCTGTTCGCCCATTAAAGCGGTACGCGAGCTGGGTTTAGAACGTCGTGAGACAGTTCGGTCCCTATCCGCTGCGCGCGTAGGAAATTTGAGAAGATCTATCCCTAGTACGAGAGGACCGGGATGGACGAACCTCTGGTGTGTCAGTTGTTCCGCCAGGAGCACCGCTGATTAGCTACGTTCGGAACGGATAACCGCTGAAAGCATCTAAGCGGGAAGCCGGCTTCGAGATGAGATTTCCATCCCTTAGGGGGAGAGGCTCGCAGCTAGACTACTGCGTTGATAGGCCGGATGTGGAAGTGAGGACTAAAGACTCATGGAGCTGACCGGTACTAATAAGCCAATAATTTGATAACACTTCGTTCGAATCGAAGATGCTACGCGTCCACTATGTGGTTCTCGATGTACGGTCGAGAACCAAACACACAACATCACGTTGTGCTTGTTTGATTCACTTTGATTAACATCACAAGTGTTTCGGCGGCTATAGCGAGAGGGAAACGCCCGGTCACATTCCGAACCCGGAAGCTAAGACTCTCTGCGCCGATGGTACTGCAGGGGGGACCCTGTGGGAGAGTAGGACACCGCCGGACTTAACTTAGAAACACCAGAATGGCCACCCCAGGGTGGCCATTCTGCGTTAACCCGTACGCTTGAATGAATGAGTGGGTTCGTTGGGGTGCCGGGTGGCAGGATTCGGCTCCTCAGCTCAAACAATCGGCGCTTCGGCATCGACCCTCCGCAGGCTCCGGGCCGACACCGAAACACCGATAACTCGACACCCCGCCGAACCCTGCCACCCGGCCGCAAGACTTCCGGACGACCGGACGAAAATACAACAGGAGATACAAGTGAGTCCATCAGGATCGCGCGACGAGCCTCGACGTGACAGCAAGAATCCCCGCAGCGGTGAAGGTAACCCGCGCAGCAGCGGTGGCGGAGAACGGAAGCCTTATCGAGGCGGTTCCGAGCGTCGTGACGACGCACGGCCGGCCAGAGACGGCGAACGCAAGCCGTACGCCGGCAAGTCCGATCGCCCGGCACGCGATGGAGCACGCCCCGCCCGCGATGGCGAACGGAAGCCATGGGCAAAGGATGGAGAACGGAAGTCTTACGGCGCCGGCTCCGATCGCTCTGCACCGCGTGACGGTGCACGTCCGGCTCGCGATGGCGCACGTCCGGCTCGCGATGGCGCACGTCCGGCTCGTGATGGTGAGCGTCCGGCTCGTGATGGTGAGCGGAAGCCGTGGGCTAAGGATGGCGCGCGCCCTGCCCGTGATGGCGAGCGAAAGCCGTGGAGCAAGGACGGGGCCCGGCCTGACCGGCCTGCGCGCGATGGAGAGCGCAAGCCGTGGGTGAAGGACGGTGAACGGAAGCCGCACAGCGGCGGCTCCGACCGGTCTGGTCCTCGCGATGGCGCACGCCCGCCCCGTGATGGGGAGCGCAAGCCGTGGAGCAAGGACGGGGCTCGGCCTGACCGACCCCGCCGGGACGCCGGTTCTTCGGAACAGCGCCTCTGGACCAGAGGCGGCGCGCCAGCACGCGGCGACCGCGAAGCCCACGCCGTCGAAGAGGAGATGACCGAAGAGCAACGCATGCAGCGGGAGCTGCGTGCCGTGCGTCCTCGTCACGACGACCCCGAACTGCCAGAAGACGTCACAGCAAAAGATCTGGACCGCGTCGCGCGCAACGAGCTGAAGACCCTCACCAAAGACAACGCAGAAGCAGTTGGCCGTCACATGGCGATGGCCGCCCGCCTCATCGACGAAGACCCGGCACTGGCGCACAGGCACGCCATGTCGGCAGCCAGGCGCGCAGGCCGTATCGCGGTAGTGCGGGAGACCCTCGCGATCACCGCATACGCAACAGGGGACTTTGCGCTGGCCCTTCGCGAACTGCGCACCTACCGCCGCATCTCCGGCTCCAACGACCAGCTGGCGCTGATGGTCGACAGCGAACGGGGAGTTGGCCGGCCAGATCGTGCACTTGAACTCGGTCGCTCGGTCGACCGCGCGACACTTCCGGTTCCTGAGCAGGTCTCCGTGGCGATCGCAATGTCGGGGGCACGCCTCGACCTCGGCCAGACGGAGTCCGCGTTGAGCGAGCTCGAGATCCCGCAGCTCGATGCGTCCAGGGCGTACTCCTACAGCCCTGAGCTGTTCGCCGCGTATGCGGAGGTGCTCGGGGAGCTTGGGCGGGTGGAAGACGCACAACGCTGGAGCGAACTCGCCGCGCGTGCCGACGCTGCTTTGGGCGCTTCGGAGGCCGACGACGAGACGATGGAAATCATCGATCTCGACGAGACCGACGAGCAGGATACCGAGATCGGCTCGCCAGGTTTCGAGCGTGGGGTTGAGGAGACCGACGACGATGTTCGGTCGGAAGACTAAAGCGGTGACGCCGCTCGACGGGGTCGACGTCGTCCTGGCCGACCTCGACGGCGTCGTCTACACCGGTCCAGCCGCCATTCCGTTCGCAATCGACAGCCTCAACCGCGCGGCCGAGTCCATCCGTGTCGGTTACATCACCAACAACGCGTCTCGCACTGACCAGTCGGTCGCCGACCACCTGACCGAGCTCGGTCTCACCGTTGCGGCAACGGATGTCGTCACGTCGCCCCAGGCAGCTGTGCGTCTGCTTGCAGAGCAGGCGGCGCCTGGCTCCAGCATCCTCGTGGTCGGCGGAGACGGCCTCGTCGACGAGGTACAGAAGGCCGGCTTCGTTGTGACCCGCTCTGCCCTCGACGACCCGGCGGCCGTCATCCAGGGCTTTGCCCCTGAGGTGGGGTGGACCGAACTCGCCGAGGCCTCATTTGCGCTGGCCAGTGACGTAGAGGGTGGCGGCATCCCCTGGATCGCCACCAACACCGACTGGACCATCCCGGTGGCGCGCGGAATCGCGCCGGGCAACGGCACCCTGGTTTCTGCCGTGCACTCCGCCGTCGGGAGACTACCGATTGTTGCAGGCAAGCCGGAAATCGCCATCTTCACCGAGGCCGTGAATCGCTTCCAGGCCCGCCACGCCCTGTTCGTCGGCGACCGGCTTGATACCGACATCCTGGGCTCGAACCGGGCCGGCATCCCCTCCGTTCTCGTACTGACCGGTGTCGACAAGGCGAAGCACGTGCTCGCGGCCGATGCCGATTCCCGGCCGACCTTCATTCTCGGAGACCTCCGTGAGTTGCACGAGCCCTACCCGGAGACGAGCTTCTCCCGAGACCGCACCACCGCAACAGTGGCCGGTGCAGCCGTGCGCATCCGCGGCAATGACGTCGAGATCACAGCAGAGGGAGACGGCGCAATCAATCTGCTGCGCGCCGCCTGCGCCATCATCTGGGCCTCCGGCCGACCGATCTATGGCCTCAAGGTACCCGAGCGACTCACCCTCTGGCGGTAACCTAGTAGGTGTGACCACCGAGGATGCCAGAACCACCGAGGATGCCAGCAGCGCTGAGAATTCCAGCAGCGCTGAGAATTCCAGCAGCGCTGAGAATTCCACAACCGCTGGGGATTCCAGAACAGACGGCGATGTCGGCACCGGCACGCCTGACGACGGGCTGGTCTCCCGCCTGGCCGTGATCGAGGACCAGCCGCTGGAATCTCGCGCCGCCGCATACTCGCAGCTCCTCGATCAGTTGCAGGGTCGCCTTGAAGGCGGGGATGTGCCCCGGTCGACCAACTGATGGCGGGGACCCGGCTCGACGCCGCACTGGCTGAACGCGGGCTGGTGCGCTCGCGCACCCAGGCGGCACGCCTGATCGCGGACGGGCTGGTCACTGTTGACGGCGAACCCGTCGTCAAGCCCTCGCACAAGGTAGGCGACGAGCACGTGCTCGCGGTCGCGCCGACCGACCACTACGTGAGCCGCGGTGCGCACAAGCTGATCGCGGCGCTGGATGCCTTCGCCGTGTCGGTTGCCGGTCGCATCGCGCTGGATGCCGGAGCTTCGACCGGCGGTTTCAGCCAGGTGTTGCTCGAACGTGGAGCCGACCGGGTACTCGCGGTCGATGTCGGCCACGGGCAATTGGCGGCCTCGCTCGCCCTGGAGCCGCGCCTTTCCCTCGTGGAGGGATTCAACCTGCGGTACGCGTCCCCGGAGACGCTCGCTGCGGCATCCGGCGTTCGGGAACGACCCGATCTGGTTGTCGGTGACCTCTCCTTCATCTCGCTGACTACCGTGCTGCCTGCGCTCGTCCGGGCGGCAACACCCGGTGCCGACTTCGTGCTTTTGATCAAACCGCAGTTCGAGGTAGGCAGGGGAGGCATTCGCGAGGGCGTCGTGCACAATCCGGCGTTGCGAGCCGACGCGATCACCGGGGTACTCTGGGCCGCGTGGGATCTCGGGCTTCTGACCATGGGACTCATCGCCTCGCCGATCGCCGGCGGTTCAGGCAACCGGGAGTATCTGTGCTGGCTGACGGCTGCTGACGATGCCCTGGCGAAAGCGAAAGCGACGGCGAATGGCCAAGCGAATCCCGAATCGGACCCAGGCGAACTCTCCACGCCACGAGGCAATCCGACACAATGGACTGACCGGATAACCGCACTGGTGGGAGCCTGACACGATGAGCGAGAAGCCACGCAACATTCTTGTCGTCGCCCACACGGGCCGCGACGATTCGCTGGAAGCTGCCGTCACGGTGTGCGAGCAACTCATCGCGGCCGGGGCCGTTCCCGTGCTCGACCGGGGCGAGCGCGACGACATCCGTGCCGTCGCCCCCGGGCTGAACGGCGCACTCGCCATTCTCGACGAGACCGTCGCACCTGGTGACCTCGAACTCGCCATCGTTCTCGGCGGAGACGGAACGATCCTGCGCGCGGCGGAACTCGTTCGCGGCTGCTCTGCACCGCTTCTCGGAATCAACCTCGGCCATGTCGGGTTTTTGGCCGAAAGCGAACGCGACGACCTCGGTGAAGCCGTTCGCCGGGTACTCGCACGCGATTATCACGTCGAAGAACGCATGACCATTTCGGTGCGAGTGAAGGTCGACGACGAAGTCGTCTACGAGACCTGGGCGCTCAACGAAGCGACCGTCGAGAAGGCCAGCAGAGAACGGATGCTGGAGGTCGTCATCGAGGTCGACGGTCGTCCGCTCTCGTCGTTCGGCTGTGACGGGGTGGTCATGTCGACGCCCACCGGGTCGACTGCTTATTCGTTCTCGGCCGGTGGCCCTGTCGTGTGGCCGACGCTCGACGCGATGCTCCTGGTGCCGCTCAGCGCCCACGCGCTCTTCGCCCGCCCTCTCGTCGTCGCGCCAGACTCATCGCTGGCCGTTGAGGTGCTGGCCCGCACGAACGGTTCAGCCGTGCTCTGGGCCGACGGTCGACGGCCGTTCGACCTCCCGGCCGGCGCCCGCGTCATCGTGCGCCGCTCCAGCGTTCCGGTGAGGCTGGCGCGCCTGCACAGCGGGCCGTTCACCGACCGGCTGGTCAAGAAGTTCGATCTGCCGGTGCACGGCTGGAGGGGCCCGGTCGGTCGTGAGTGAGACGATCGCATGCGAGATGGTCCGAATGATTACAGTCTGTGATGAGTCCAGTCATGATCGGTGAGAAGGAATGATCGAGGAACTTTCCATCAAAGACCTGGGGGTCATCGCAGAAGCGACGCTGCCACTCGGCCCAGGGTTCACCGCGGTGACCGGTGAGACCGGCGCCGGCAAGACCATGGTCGTCACGGCGCTCGGCCTGTTGCTGGGTGAGCGAGCGGATGCCGGAACCGTGCGTGAAGGACAGCCGCAGAGCTGGGTGGAGGGCCGCTGGCTCATCGACCCCGAGAGTGCAGCCGCCGAACGCGTGCGTGATGCCGGGGGAGAGCTCGACGGGCCGGAACTGATCCTCGGGCGTTCGGTCTCCGTCGAGGGGCGTAGCCGCGCCATCGTTGGCGGGCGGAGTGCGCCGGCCAGTGTGCTGGGCGATCTCGGCGCCGACCTCGTTGTGGTGCACGGCCAGTCAGACCAGGTGCGCCTGCGCTCCGCCGTTGCCCAGCGGGAGGCACTCGACCGGTTCGCCGGTGTAGAGCTCGCTGCATGCCTCGCGACGTATCAGCACGCATTCCATCGTTGGCAGGCCAACGCGGCAGAGCTCGACCGGCTCACCAGGGAACAGGACGAACGCGCGGCAGAGGCCGCCGAGCTTCGCACCGCGATCGCCGAGGTCGAGACCGTCGCGCCCCAATCGGGTGAAGACACCGACCTCACCGAGCGGGCAGAACGACTGAGTAATCTTGAGGAACTGCGCCTCGGTGCGGCACAGGCTCGCGAGCTTTTGTCGGCAGAAGAGAATCCGGATGACGCTCCAGACGCCATCGCGATGCTCGAGTCGGCGAGACGGCACCTCGAACGCGTCGCCGGGCATGACCCGGCGCTTCCGGCCCTCACCGAGGCGATCGCGAACGCGGGATTTGTGGTCTCGGACATCGCAGCCCAACTCTCCAGCTACCTCGCCGGTCTCGACGCGGACGGTGCCCGCGAACTCGACATCGTGCAGGAACGACGCGCCGATCTCACCGCCCTTTCGCGCAAATTCGAAGGCGGAATCGACGAGGCCATCGCCTTCCTCGATACGGGGAGCGCACGCCTGCTCGAACTCGACGGCGACTCTGACCGGCTCGATCGGCTGAAGGCAGACACGGAGTCAGATCGTGTCACGGTCGATGAACTCGCGGGCAGGCTGAGCTCCCTGCGAGCTGAGGCGGCCGGCGCCCTCGGCGAGGCCGTGACCGCTGAACTGTCGGCGCTGGCCATGCCAGACGCGGCACTCGTCGTGCAGATCGATACCCGTGACGAACTCACCGCAGCCGGACGCGACACGGTCACGATCATGCTGCGGCCCCACGCTGGAGCGCAGCCTCGCTCGCTCGCTCGCGGGGCATCCGGTGGCGAACTGTCTCGAGTCATGCTGGCCATCGAAGTTGTCATCAACGTGTCCGACCCCGTACCGACCTTCGTCTTCGACGAGGTCGATGCCGGGGTGGGCGGGGCGGCGGCGATCGAGATCGGGCGCCGGCTCGCCAGGCTTGCCGAGACCGCGCAGGTGATCGTTGTCACCCACCTCGCGCAGGTGGCGGCCTTCGCCGGAAACCATCTCAGTGTGGTCAAAGACAGCGACGGTGCGGTCACCGCGTCGAGCGTGCGCCAGCTGCAGGGCGATGAACGCACGGCGGAGATGGCCAGGTTGCTCTCCGGCCTGCCCGATTCGGCGAGCGGGCTCGAACATGCCCGCGAGTTGATCTCACTGGCTCATTCGTCATGACTGGCTCACGCGAACTGATAGGCTCGAAGCCCGTGGTGAACATTAGAAACGCGGACAACTCAGACGGCACTACCAAACACATTTTTGTGACCGGTGGTGTCGTTTCTTCGTTGGGCAAGGGCCTGACGGCGGCGAGCCTCGGCAATCTGCTCACGGCACGCGGTCTCCGCGTCGTCATGCAGAAGCTCGACCCCTACCTCAACGTCGATCCCGGCACCATGAATCCGTTCCAGCACGGTGAGGTCTTCGTGACGGATGACGGGGCAGAGACCGACCTCGACATCGGCCACTATGAGCGATTCCTCGACATCAATCTGACACAGGCGGCCAACGTCACCACCGGCCAGATCTACTCGCAGGTGATCGCGAAGGAACGCCGTGGTGAATATCTCGGTGACACCGTGCAGGTGATCCCGCACATCACAGACGAGATCAAGCGGCGCATGCGCCTGCAGGCCACAGACGATCCGAAGCCCGACGTGATCATCACCGAGATCGGCGGCACCGTCGGTGACATCGAGTCGCAGCCGTTCATCGAGGCCGCGCGCCAGGTTCGACACGAACTCGGGCGCGGGAACGTCTTCTTCGTGCACGTCTCCCTGGTGCCGTACATGAACGCCTCTGGGGAGCAGAAGACGAAGCCGACGCAGCACTCCGTTGCGACGCTGCGCTCCATCGGTATCCAGCCCGATGCGCTGGTGCTCCGCAGCGACCGCCCTGTCTCAGAGCCGAACAAGCGCAAGATCGCCCTGATGTGCGACGTCGACGAAGACGCCGTCGTGAACGCCATCGACGTGCCGAGCATCTATGACATCCCCACCATGCTGCATGACCAGGGCCTCGACAGCTACATCATCGACGCACTCGACCTCGAGGCGCCCGCCGTCGACTGGTCGGGCTGGGAAACTCTGCTCGAAGCCGTGCATGAGCCGCGATACGAGGTGAACATCGGGCTGGTCGGCAAGTACATCGACCTGCCGGACGCCTACCTGTCGGTCACCGAAGCCCTCAGGGCTGGCGGCTTTGCGCAGCAGACGAAGGTGAAGATCCACTGGATCGCCTCCGACGAGTGCGAGACGGAGGAGGGCGCCTCCCGAATGCTCGGCGAGCTCGACGGCATCTGTGTGCCAGGCGGATTCGGAGTGCGAGGTATCGAGGGCAAGCTCGGTGCCCTGCGCTTCGCGCGCGAGAACGGCATTCCCGTGCTCGGCCTCTGCCTTGGCCTCCAGTGCATGGTCATCGAGTACGCACGCAACAAGGCAGGCCTTGACGGCGCATCCTCGAGCGAATTCGATCCAGACACCCAATTCCCGGTCATCGCGACCATGGCAGAGCAGGTCGAGATCATCGCCGGTGGAGACCTCGGCGGCACCATGCGCCTCGGCCTCTACCCGGCGGCGCTTGCCCCCGGTTCGCTGGTCGAAGAGCTCTACGGGGCGTCGGAGGCGTCGGAGCGCCACCGCCACCGCTACGAGGTGAACAACTCCTACCGCGACGCGATCGCAGAGGCCGGCATGTGGTTCTCCGGAACGTCGCCAGACGGGCACCTGGTCGAGTACGTCGAACTGAAGCGCGACGAGCACCCGTTCTACGTCGGTACACAGGCGCACCCCGAGCTGCGCTCGCGCCCGAACAACGCGCATCCGCTGTTCCGTGGGCTGATCAGCGCGGCGCTCGATCGCCAGCAGGCCAGCCGCCTGTTCGAAGTGAAGGAAGATGCCTGAGTTGACCAGCGCCGGGTCGCCTGCTGCCGAATCGTCCGGTACCGGGTCGCCGATCGAGGACGACCTCGAGTTCGCCCCCGTCTCTGAGTCTGAATTGGCGTTCGAGGGCAAGGTCTGGAATGTGCGCCGAGACCGGTTCGGCTACAACGATTCGTCGATCGTGCGTGAGTACGTCGAGCACACAGGGGCCGTGGCTGTTCTTGCACTCGATGACCAGGGGCGGGTGCTGCTGATCAAGCAGTACCGGCATCCGGTGCGCGTGCGTGACTGGGAGATCCCGGCCGGGTTGCTTGACGTCGAGGGGGAAGACGCGCTCGCGGCAGCGCAGCGCGAGCTTGCCGAAGAGGCAGACGTGCAGGCGAGCCAGTGGAGCGTGCTGACCGACTTCTACACCTCGCCCGGCGGCAGCTCAGAGGCGATCCGCATCTATCTGGCGCGGGGCCTGAGCGGCCTGGACGCCTTTGACCGCACCGAAGAAGAAGCGGACATCGAGCTGCGCTGGGTGCCGCTCGACGAGTGCGTCGACGCCGCACTCGCACGCCGAATCCAGAACCCGTCCCTGTTACTCGGCGTGCTCGCGGCACAGGCGTCGAAAGCCCGCGACTGGAGCACTCTGGCGCCTGCAGACGCGCCGTGGCCGCGGCATCCGTCGAACTGGCGCTAGATTCAAGATCATGCGCGCAACCGTGAAGGATGTCGCCAGCCGTGCCGGTGTCTCTCCCAAGACCGTCTCGAACGTCGTCAACGGACTGGTGCCGGTCAGTGAGAAGACCAGGGAAAGGGTCGAGCGCGCGCTGGTCGAACTCGACTACGTACCGAACCTCTCCGCACGCGGACTGCGGACCGGGCGCTCAGGCCTGATCGCCCTGGCGCTGCCGAACCTGCAGACCGCATATTCCGCTGAGATCGTGAGCGCCATCGTCGACATTGCCCACGCGTCCGGATGGAGCGTGCAGGTCGAAGAGACCGGCATGGAGCCCGTGCGGGAGCGCGAACTGCTGGTCAAAGCGCGTGCGCACCAGATCGACGGGCTCATCCTGAACCCGGTCGTCCTCGAAGACAGCGCAATCGAGCGAGGGACCAACCTGCCACCGGTCGTCATCATCGGTGAGGTCGAACAGGAGCTCACCGATCGCGTCTGCGTCGACAGCGAGGGTGCGGCCTGGGAGATGACCCGCTTCCTCCTTGGCCTTGGGCACCGCAGCATCGTGGCGGTGGGTGCCGGCGCACGATCGGTCTCCGCGGCCGGTCATCTGCGTGCACTCGGGTACCGCCGTGCGATGAGCGAGGCCGGCCTCGAAACGATCGAGGTCGAAGAAGGCACGTGGAGCCACGCGGGTGGTGCCGCGGTGGTGGAGGAATACCTCAGCCACAATGACCTGCCAGATGCGTTCTTCTGCTTCACGGATGGTCTGGCGATCGGTGCATTGGGTACCCTGGCCGAACGCGGCCTCTTCGCGCCAGATGATGTTTCCGTCGCCGGATTCGACGACATCGAAGCGGCGAAGTATCTCGTCCCGGCCTTGACCACCGTTTCGTTCGACAAGAGGGCATTCGCAGAGGCCACGTTTGCCAAACTCGTCAACCGGATGACGAACCGGTCAGCGGAGCCGGGACTGACCGTCGTCCCCCACGCATTAGTGGAACGGGCAAGCACCCGGGCCCGTCCGTGAGCCCGCCGTGTGCAGATTCCGGACATCGTCTTGCGCAATCGTTTACAACGATGTAATTTCGTCTACAACGATGTAATTCCTGTTGGACACGTATCACGAAGGAGTGACGGGTGAAGCAACCGAACGCACAGGTAGAGACGGTGTCTGCCGGCCTGACCCGCCGGAACATGCTCAGGGGGAGTGTCGCAGTCTTGGGCGGTGCATTCATCACTGCGGCTCTCGCCAGCTGTACGCCCGCGTTCGCGCAGCAGGTGCAGCAGCTCAAGTTCTGGCACCTGCTCAGCGGTGGCGACGGAATCAAGATGAACGCACTCGTGCAGACCGTCGACGCTGAGAATCCCGAGTTCCGCGCCACTCAGTCAGTGTTGGCCTGGGGCACGCCGTACTACACGAAACTCGCGATGGCATCCGTCGGCGGGCGCGCCCCAGACGTGGCGATCATGCACGTCACCCGCGTGGCCGGCTACGCGCCGGGCGGGTTGCTTGACCCGTGGGACAGGAAGATCCTCGCCGAGGAAGGCGTCACCGAAGACTCGTTCCTGCCGAGGGTGTTCGAAAAGGGCGTGATCGACGGTGAGCTGTTCTCTGTCGCCCTCGACACGCATCCGTTCATCATGATGTACAACACCGAGATCGCCGATCAGGCCGGTGTTCTCGGCCCGGACGGCCTGATGCAGCAGATCGACTCACCGGAGCAGTTCCTCGAGGTGGCCTCGAAGATTCAGCAGGTCACCGGCAAATTCGGGATCTCGTACGGCTACCTCGGTGATGGCGCACAGATGTGGCGGCTGTTCTACACCTTCTACGCCCAGCAGGGCGCAGGGATGGTGCTGGAGCCCGGCAAACCGGCGGAGGTCGACATGGATGCGGCGGTGAAGGCACTCGAATTCATCCGCACCATGCTCGACGGCACCATCGCGAGCGCGAGTGGTGACTACGCGACGGCAATCAGCGAGTTCATCGGCGGTGGCAGCGGCATCCTGCTCACCGGCGTCTGGGAACTGCCCACCATGCAGAACGCGGAGATCCCATTCGATGCCGCGCCGATCCCCACGCTGTTCGGCACACCGGCCACCTACGCGGACTCCCACACCTTCGTTCTGCCGCACCAGAATGACCCGGACGAAGCGAAACGGCGCGATGTGTACACCTTCGTTGCCGGGATCCTCAAGAACTCGATCAGTTGGGCGGAGGCCGGGCACATTCCGGCGTACCTGCCGATCGTCGACAGCCCCGATTATGAGGCGCTGCTTCCGCAGTCGCACTATGCGCAGGCGGCCGAGAACGTGGTCTTCGATCCAGTGGCCTGGTTCAGCGGATCCGGATCGGACTTTCAGAACTACTTTCTGCAGTACGTGCAGGACGTATTCAGGGGCAACCAGGACCCGCACGAAGGCATGCAGGCATTCGTCGATCGCCTGGACGTGCTGCTCAGCCGGCCCAATCCGCTCGCGCCCGCAGACGCGAACTGACCCACCCACTTCACGCGACGACGAAACTGACGAAGGAGTCATTCGTGACGACAGCAGCGCAACTCAACCGGAGGACAGCCGCACTGGACGGTCTGGCCAAGCCGGCAAAGACACCACTCAGTTCCAAACGCCGCGATTCCCTCCACGGTTGGGCATTCGCGGCACCGTTTGTGATCGCGTTTCTGCTCTTTCTGATCTGGCCCGTCATCTTCGGTTTCTACCAGAGCCTGACCAGCCAGTCCATCACCGGAGCAAACAGCGAACTCATCGGATTCGCAAACTACGCCGAGGCGTTCGGCGACGTGGAGATGTGGCGCTCGCTCGGCAACACGCTCTGGTTCACCGTGCTGAGCACGATTCCCCTCGTCGTCGTTGCGCTGGTGCTCGCACTGCTCGTGAACCTCGGCCTGCCCGGCCAGTGGTTGTGGCGGCTCTCGTTCTTCATGCCGTTCCTGCTGGCCTCCACCGTCGTGTCGCTGTTCTGGGTGTGGATGTACAACCCGCAGCTGGGCCTCATCAACGACATCCTGTCGACGTTCGGCCTTCCCGCCGTCGACTGGCTTCAGGACCAGAACACGGCGATGATCGCTATCGTCATCGCAACGGTCTGGTGGACCGCCGGCTTCAACTTCCTGCTGTACCTGGCCGCACTGCAGAACATTCCAGAGCAGCAATACGAGGCTGCAGCGCTGGACGGGGCAGGCAAGTGGCGCCAGCTGTTCTCCATCACCATTCCGAATCTGGCGCCAACGACGATCCTGATCCTGATCCTGCAGGTACTCGCCTCGCTGAAGGTCTTCGACCAGATCTACCAGATGACAGCCGGTGGGCCAGGCGGTTCGACCAGGTCGATCGTGGAGTACGTCTACGAGACGGGCTTCACCGCCTACCGATTGGGCTACGCGTCGGCGGTCGCCTACGTGTTCTTCGCCCTCATCATCATCGTGTCGCTCATCCAACTTCGCATTTCCGCACGAAAGGGCGCCTCATGACCCAGACACTGACTCCGCCCGCTTCGTCGGACACGCCGCCACGGATCATCTCCGCGCGGCCGAGGCGCAAGCCGTTCCGCCCGTCTTCGGTCGTCGCCGTCGTCATCCTCGCCGTGCTCGCGATCATCTGGCTGCTCCCGTTCGCGTGGGCATTCGTCACGTCGCTCAAGAGCGAGACGGATGCCGGTGCGGTTCCTGTCACCTGGTTCCCAGAGGGCGGTTTCAGTTTCGACGCCTATACCAAGGTGTTGACCGAGGGAAACATCCCGCAGTGGGCGTTCAACAGCATCCTGACCTCGGTGGTCATCACCGTCATCACGGTGGTCATCTCGGCGCTCGCCGGCTACGCGTTCTCCCGAATAGACTTCACGGGCAAGAAGGTGCTGTTCTTCGTCATCATCGCGTCGATCATCGTTCCGCCGCAGATGCTGATCGTGCCGCTGTTCTACCAGATGCTCGCGTTTGACATGATCGACACGTACTGGGGCATCATCTTGCCGCAGATCATTGCGCCGGCCATGGTCTTCATCCTGAAGAAGTTCTTCGACCAGGTGCCGATCGAACTCGAGGAGGCGGCGCGGGTCGATGGCGCCAGCCGACTGCGTGTCTTCACCCAGATCGTGCTGCCGCTGTCGCGACCGATCCTGGCCGCGGTATCGATCTTCGTGTTCATCGCTGCCTGGAACAACTTCCTCTGGCCGTTCATCGTGGTCAACGACTCGTCGCTGATGACCCTGCCCGTTGGCCTGCAGACCATCGAGAGCGCGTTCGGGGTGCAGTACGCCCAGAACATGGCTTCGGCCATCCTCGCCGCGCTGCCGCTGATCATCGTGTTCCTGTTCTTCCAGCGCCAGATCATCAAGGGCGTGGCGACGACCGGCTTCGGCGGGCAGTAGCCGAGCCAGGTCGGCAACCCTTTCACAGCATCCGTTTGCCACAATTGCCATCACCAACCCAACCAGGAGGACCTTCATGACCCGCGCCCGAATCACCATCGACCGGGACTTCACGATCGGAGAGGTGCCGCGGCGGCTCTTCGGCTCATTTGTGGAGCACATGGGCCGCTGCGTCTACACCGGCATCTACGAGCCGGGGCACCCGACCGCAACAGAGGAGGGCTTTCGCCAGGACGTACTCGACCTCACCAAAGAACTCGGCGCCACCGTGGTGCGCTACCCCGGCGGCAACTTCGTCTCCGGCTACAACTGGGAAGACGGGGTCGGGCCCGTCGACCAGCGGCCCAGGCGACTCGACGGTGCGTGGCACACGCTCGAGTCCAACGCGTTCGGGCTGCACGAGTTCATGTCGTGGTCGAAACTCGCCGGCGTCGAGGTGATGGAGGCGATCAACCTCGGCACCCGCGGGGTCGACGCGGCCAGGGAACTGGTCGAGTACGCGAACCACCCTGGCGGAACCTACCTTTCCGACCTGCGCCGCAAGAACGGCGCTGCTGAGCCATTCGACATCAAGCTGTGGTGCCTCGGCAACGAACTCGACGGGCCATGGCAGATTGGGCACAAGACCGCTGACGAGTATGGGCGGCTCGCGCAGGAAACCGGCAAGGCGATGCGTTTTGTCGACCCCGACATCGAACTCGTCGCCGTCGGCAGTTCGAACTCCGGCATGCCGACCTTCGGCGAATGGGAGTACACGGTGCTCAGCCACGCCTACGACGAGGTCGACTACATGTCGCTGCACGCGTATTACCAGGAGCACGACGGCGACGCGAAGAGCTTTTTGGCCAGCGCCGTCGACATGGACTACTTCATCGAATCGGTGATCGCCACCACCGATGCCGTGCGCGCCCGCGGAAAGCACAAGAAGCACATCAACCTCTCGTTCGACGAGTGGAACGTCTGGTACCAGCGGGGACTGGGCACCGACGATCAGCCCGCCGCCGTGTCGAAAGCCGGCTGGCGCGAGCATCCGCGGGTCATCGAAGACGCATACAACGTGACGGATGCCGTTGTCGTCGGCACGCTGCTCAACTCCCTGTTGCGGCACGGTGACCGGGTCAAGATCGCCAACCAGGCGCAGCTGGTGAACGTGATCGCCCCGATCAGGAGCGAGGAGAACGGTCCGGCGTGGCGCCAGAGCATCTTCTGGCCGTTCGCGCGGATGGCCGAGCTCGCGCGCGGACAGATCTTGCGGACATCCGTCGACTCCGACCGGATCGACACGGCGCAGTTCGGTGATGCCGACCTCGTCGACATCAGCGCAACCTGGGATGAGGAGAACGGGCGCGCCGCCTTCTTCGTGGCCAATCGTGGGCTCGACGAAGCAGCGCAGGTCGACCTGGCGCTTCGGGGCTTCTCGGTGTCGAGGGTGACCCGCGCCGAGGTGTTGAGGGTGCCAAATGGTGCCGACCGCTTTGCGACGAACAACCAGGCCGCGGGGGAGCAGGTCGGCCTGGTGCCGCTGGAGGGGGTGCAGCACGACGGTGGTCAACAGGGCGCCGGCCGGCTGACCTTCTCGCTGCCCGCGCTGTCGTGGGCCGTGATCGAGGTGGAGGTTGCTGTCGTCTGAGTCTCGCGTGACGGTCTCTGCCCGCTCTTCGCTGCGGCATAATCGAAATGAGTTCTCGATTAACGCGTGAGGAGCGACAGAGTGCGCCGTGCGGTGAGCGTTCTGACGGGGAGGTGCTCATGACGGTTGCGACGGCGGTGCACACCTACCTGCGTCACGTCACGATCGAGCGGGGGCTGTCGGCGAACACGGTCGCGGCGTATCGCCGCGACCTCGCGCTGTACGCTGCCTGGCTGGGAGAGCAGCAGATCACGGACCCGACGGCCATCGATAGCGGACACGTGTCGGAGTTCGTGCGGCACCTCGCTACCCGTGAGGAGTCGCCGCTGACCGCCGCGTCGATCGCGCGTATCCTCTCGAGTGTGCGCGGGCTTCACCGGTTCATGCTCGACGAGTCTGTGGTCGAAACGGATGTCGCGCACGACAGCAAACCGCCGAAACTCGGTTCGAGGCTGCCGAAGGCGATCTCGATCGAACAGGTGAATGCGCTGCTGGCGGCGACAGACGGCGACGGAATCCAGCAGCAGCGTGACAAGGCACTGCTCGAGCTGCTCTACGCGACAGGGGCGCGGGTCTCTGAGGTGGTGAACCTCAACGTCGACGACATCCTCGATGAGGAGGTCGTGCGGCTGACCGGAAAGGGCGACAAACAACGCATCGTTCCGGTCGGGAGTTTCGCGCGCGCTGCTCTCGACATCTACCTCGTTCGTGCACGGCCGGAACTGTCGAAGCGCGGCAAGGCCACCCCTGCGCTGTTCCTCGGGCTCCGTGGCCAGCGGGTGAGCAGGCAGAACGCGTGGCTGATCATCCGTGCAGCGGCCGAACGGGCCGGGCTGGAGGTGGAGGTTTCGCCGCACACGCTGCGTCACTCCTTCGCCACCCATCTGCTGGCCGGGGGAGCGGATGTACGGGTGGTGCAGGAACTGCTCGGCCATTCCTCGGTGGCGACCACGCAGATCTACACGCTCGTCACGGCCGACACCCTGCGCGACATGTACACCACCGCGCATCCGCGCGCCCGCTGACGACTGTGACTCTCACCACGTGAACGGCGTCGGCGACAGCGAACGGATGCCGCCGGTCGCGGCGGTGCGCACCATTCACTCGGCTTCGGCTCGCTACAATCGACCAAGTGATGGGTGCAGGACGGATCGAGGACATCTCAGTGACGCGAAAGCAGGATGACCGGCTCCCCGGCCTCGATGAGCCGATTGTCGGGCCGACCGGAAGACCGAAGCAGGAATTCGCCGAACCCAAACCTCTCAAGAGCCACGGCCCCGCCCGAATCATCTCGCTGTGCAACCAGAAGGGCGGGGTGGGCAAAACCACCACCACGATCAACCTTGGTGCCGCCCTCGCGGGCTACGGCCGCCGTGTGCTCGCGGTCGACTTCGACCCGCAGGGTGCCCTCTCCGCCGGCCTTGGCGTGCCGACGCATGAGGTCACCACGATCTACGACCTGCTGCTGAGCGGGTCGAAAGACCCGCTCGATGCCATCCAGAAGACTGCGGTCGATGGACTCGACATCATTCCGGCGAACATCGACCTCTCCGCAGCCGAGGTGCACCTGGTCAACGAGGTCGCCAGGGAGCAGATCCTGGCGAGGGTGCTGCGCAAGGTGTCGGCCGACTACGACGTCATCCTGATCGATTGCCAGCCGTCACTCGGCATCCTCACCGTCAATGCGCTCACCGCCAGTCACGGCGTGCTCATCCCGCTGGAGTGCGAATTCTTCGCCCTGCGCGGAGTTGCCCTCCTCATCGAGACCATCGACAAGGTGCGCGACCGCCTCAATCCGGCCATCGAGCTGGACGGCATCCTGGCCACCATGTACGACTCCCGCACCCTGCACTCGCGCGAGGTGCTCGAGCGCGTCGTCGATGCCTTCGGAGACAGCGTTCTCGAGACCG
The DNA here is from genome assembly GCF_000421145.1 of Glaciibacter superstes DSM 21135. Lineage (GTDB taxonomy): Bacteria > Actinomycetota > Actinomycetes > Actinomycetales > Microbacteriaceae > Cryobacterium > Cryobacterium superstes. Next base: position 22,619 of record NZ_ATWH01000002.1, read on the forward strand.
TTATCGGTCGCACAGTCAAATTTCCGGATGCGAGTGTGGCGGGTGTTCCGATCACCGATTTCGCCCCCGAACATGCAGCATCGAAGGCCTACCGTCAGGTGGCCCGAGAGATGATCGTCCGTGGCGCTGTCGCCTAGCGCGGCCGGTATCGACCAGCTCGCGGAATCCGCCACGCCCGCTGCGACCGGCTTCTCGGTCAACCTCGGCAACTTCGAGGGACCGTTCGACCTGCTCCTGTCGCTGATCGGCAAGCACGAACTCGACATCACCGAGATCACGCTGAGCCGCGTCACCGACGAGTTCATCGGATATCTGCGGGGCCTCGACTCCGCCGAGGAACTCGATCAGGCCACGGAATTCCTGGTGGTCGCCGCCACCCTTCTCGATCTCAAAGTTGCCGGTCTGCTGCCCCAGGGTGAGCTGGTCGACGCCGAAGACGTCGCCCTGCTCGAAGCCCGCGACCTGCTGTTCGCCCGCCTGTTGCAGTACCGCGCGTTCAAGGAAGCCTCGACCTGGTTTCAGCGACGCCTCGACGCAGAGTCGACCAGGAATGTGCGGTCGGTGCGCCTGGAGGAGAAATACCGCAAACAGACGCCCGATCTGGTCTGGACGCTCTCGCTTGACGACTTCGCCGCACTCGCCGCGCTGGCCTTCACTCCGCGTGAGATTCCGAGCGTCGGACTCGACCACCTGCATGTGCCGCTGGTCAGCATCCGTGAGCAGGCTGCCCACGTCGTGGCTGTGCTGCGTTCCGGCGAGCCGGTCTCGTTCCGCCAGCTCATCGTCGGCATCGACCAGAGGGGCGTTGTGGTCGCCCGCTTCCTTGCGGTGCTCGAGCTGTACCGCCGTTCCGCCATCTCCTTCGACCAGCTCGAACCGCTCGGCGAGCTCACCCTGCGCTGGAGCGCAGAGTCCTGGTCAGAAGAGAACCTCGCCAACCTCGGAGCCGACTATGACAACTGACGAAGCGTCAACTGACGACTCCCTCACCGATGCGACAGACGGCACCACAGACGGCACCACAGACGACACGACGGTCGAGGCGACGGATGCTGCGCCAACGCCGGCCGATTCGGCCGCGGCCCGTCTCGGCCCTGGCGTTGACATCGACCGGGCACTCGAGGCGATTCTCATCGTGGCAGACGAGCCGCAGAGCCTGATCCACCTCGCCACGGCACTCGATCGTCCGCTGAAGGATGTGCGCTCCGCCGTCGCTAGGCTCGTCGCCGACTACGACGGCGAAGCAACAGGTTCCATTCAGCGAGGCTTCGAGTTGCGCGAGGTGGCCGGCGGCTGGCGCATCTACGTGCGCGAGGACTACGACCCGATCGTCGCCGACTTCGTGCTCACGCAGAACCCCAGCCGGCTGTCGCAGGCGGCTCTCGAAACCCTCGCCGTGATCGCCTACAAGCAACCGATCAGCCGCGGCGCGATAGCCTCGATCAGGGCGGTCAACGTCGATTCGGTCGTGCGCACCCTGCTCGGCCGCGGTCTGATCACCGAGGCGTTCACCGACAGCGAGACCGGCGCCATCAACTACGCCACCACCGACGTGCTGCTCACGCAGCTCGGGATCAATTCGCTCGACGAATTGCCCCATATTTCGCCGCTGCTCGCAGACGGCGCAGAAGGATTTGAGGATCTACGATGACAGACGACAGAGACATCGACAGTGACATCGACGCCGGCATTGCCCCGAGCGATGCGGCGGCAGACGGCATCCGTCTGCAGAAGGTGATGGCGTCTGCGGGTGTTGCCTCCCGCCGTGGTTCTGAGGAACTGATCGCCGCAGGGCGTGTGCGAGTGAATGGGAAGGTCGTCACAGAGCTCGGTAGGCGCATCCACCCGGAGACCGACGAGATCGCGGTCGACAATGTTGCAGTGCAGCTGGACACCAGCCGTCGCTACCTGATGCTGAACAAGCCGGTCGGTGTTGTCTCGTCGATGCAGGACGAGAGCGGCCGCCCTGACCTCCGCGAGTTCACCGACACGTTCGAGGAGCGGCTGTTCAATGTCGGCCGGCTCGATGCCATGACCAGCGGGCTGCTGGTGCTCACCAACGACGGCGACCTGGCGCACGTGCTTGCGCATCCGTCTTTCGGGGTGTCGAAGACCTACATCGCCAAGGTCGAGGGGCGCGTCTCAGCGCAGACCATCGGCCGGTTGCAGAGCGGCATCGAGCTCGAAGACGGGCCGATCGCAGCCGACAAGGCGCGCATTCTCACCAGCCCTCCAGGCGAGGGCGCGAGCCTGGTGGAGTTGACCCTGCACTCCGGCCGCAACCGAATCGTCCGACGCATGCTCGATGCCGTCGGCCACCCCGTCATCGATCTGGTGCGGCGCCAGTTCGGCCCGCTGCACCTTGGCACGCTCAAATCGGGTGCCGTGCGCGAGTTGACTAAAGTGGAACTCGGCCAGCTGCTCACGGTCTCTCGGTCGGACGCAGCCAGGGCAGAACCGCCGAAGTAACCGGCAGGCCGGCCGAAAGCAACAGTCAGGAGAGCGCACGTGGTCGAGAGTCGACTGGTCGGACCGGTGCGCATCGTCGGTGTCGGCCTGCTCGGGAGCAGCATCGGGCTGGGTTTGTCTGCGCGCGGCATCGAGGTTGTTCTTGCCGATGCGTCGCCGACGCACCTTCGCATCGCCATCGATTACGGCGCGGGCCGCGCAGCCGGACCGCACGACGCACCGCAGCTGATCGTGGTCTGTGTGCCGCCCGATGTGACCGCCGACGTCGTCGCGCGCGAGCTCGAGGCCTACCCAGACGCGATCGTGACGGATGTCGCCAGCGTCAAGCTGGCCCCGCTGCAGGAGTTGCGCGCCCGCGGCGCCGACATCTCCCGCTACATCGGATCTCACCCGATGGCGGGCAAGGAACGCGGCGGGCCGTTGGCCGGCCGCGCCGACCTCTTCCTCGGCCGCCCGTGGGTGGTCGCCGCGCACGACGGCATCAGTTACCAGCGCGCCAACGCCGTCGACGACCTCATCCTCGACCTCGGTGCCACCCTCGTCGAAATGACACCAGAGGAGCACGACCGCGGCGTCGCCCTGGTATCGCACGTGCCGCAGGTCATCTCCACGCTGTTGGCGAGACGGCTGACGGATGCCCCTGGCTCCGCCCTCAACCTCGCCGGGCAGGGACTTCGCGATATGACGCGTATCGCGGCGAGCGACCCGGAGCTGTGGGTGCAGATCCTCGGCGCGAACTCCGATCCAGTGCGCGAAATTCTTCTGGCTTACCGCGACGACCTCGACCGCTTCATTGAGAGTCTCACCGACCCGACCGCTCCAGGTGCAGAGCGCAAGGTGGCTGAGGAGATCGCCGGTGGCAACGCCGGAGTAGCCCGGTTGCCAGGTAAACACGGGCACGATCGACGGTTTGCATCGATGGTGGTCATGGTCGACGACACACCGGGCCAGATCGCCAAGCTTCTCCACGAGATCGGCGAGCTCGGGGTGAACCTCGAAGACCTGCGTCTCGAGCATTCACCGGGAGCCGAACTCGGGCTCGTCGAGATCTCTGTCCTCCCCGAGGCGGTCGCACGCCTCACAGAAGAGCTGGCCGCCCGCGGCTGGCGGATTGCCGGTTGAGCGCCATGCCGAATGAGTCCCTTGAGCGCACTGTGCCGATCGTTGTCGCCATCGATGGGCCGGCCGGCAGCGGAAAGTCCAGCGTGAGCAAGGCGGTCGCCCGGCGGTTCGGCTTCGGCTTCCTCGACACCGGTGCCGCCTACCGCGCGCTCGCCTGGCGCGTGGTCGAGGGCGGGTTCGACCAGGAAGACGCAGATGCCGTCACTGCCTCGCTCGACGGATTCGACTACAGCATCGGAACAGACCCAGACGTCTACTTCGTCAGGGTCGGCGAAATCGACGTGACCGACGCCATCCGTCTGCCCCGTGTCACGGCCGTGGTGAGCGCGATCGCGAGGGTTCCTGCTGTTCGTTCCCACCTCACCGAGCTGTTCCGCACCATCGCGGGATCGACCGATCGGCCCGGGATGGTGATTGAGGGCAGGGACATCACAACAGTGGTCGCGCCAGACGCCGATGTGCGGATCCTGCTTACCGCGTCTGAAGAGGCTAGAATGGCGAGGCGCTCTCTGGAAATTTCGACCCAATCGGCTGACACTGTGGCAGAGCAGTTGCGATCGAGGGATCGGGCTGACTCGCAGGTTGTCGATTTCATGAGCGCCGCAGACGGTGTGACCACCGTCGACTCCACCCATCTCGACTTCGAGCAGACCGTAGACACGGTCGCTGAGGTCATCACCACACGTACCGCGAGGACCTCGCCATGACCAATGAATTCAACGACGCGCCAGAGCTGGACACACAGCTCGACACCGAGCTGGCTTCGCGCCTGGCCAACCTCGATGACGACCTCGCGCACCAGCGCGCCTCCGCCCTCCGCAGCGGACTCGACGACTACGAGCTCGACGAGGAAGACCTCGACGTGCTCGAGGCCGCCACCGAAGACCCCGACGCCATCAAGTACCTGCCTGCGCTGCCGGTCATCGCGATCGTCGGGCGCCCGAACGTCGGCAAGTCGGCGCTGGTCAACCGCATCCTGGGTCGCCGTGAAGCGGTCGTCGAAGACACTCCTGGAGTGACCCGTGACCGTGTCACTTACAAGGGTGAGTGGAACGAGCGCCGGTTCAGCCTCGTCGACACCGGTGGCTGGGAGCCGGATGCCCGTGGCATCGACGCTTCCGTCGCCGCGCAGGCCGAGGTGGCCATTGACCTCTCCGACCTGGTGATGTTCGTTGTCGACTCGAATGTCGGGCCGACCTCAACAGACGAAGCCGTCGTACGGATGCTGCGGAAGAGCGGCAAGCCCGTCTTCCTGGTGGCGAACAAGGTCGACGACATTCGTCAGGAGCCGCAGTCGGCGAGCCTGTGGTCGCTTGGCCTCGGCCAGCCGTGGCCGGTGTCTGCACTGCACGGTCGTGGTGTTGCCGATCTGCTTGATGCGATTCTGCTCGAACTGCCAGAGATCTCGACTGTCGCCAAGCAGGAAGTCGGCGGGCCGCGGCGCGTTGCGCTGCTCGGACGGCCGAACGTGGGCAAGTCGAGCCTCTTGAACAAGGTCGTGGGGGAGGAGCGCGTTGTTGTCAACGAGCTCGCCGGCACGACTCGCGACCCGGTCGACGAACAGGTCGAGCTGGGTGGCAAGGTGTGGCGTTTTGTCGACACCGCCGGCATCCGTCGTCGTGTTCACCTGGCGCAGGGCGCCGACTTCTACGCATCGCTGCGTACCAGCGCAGCGCTGGAGAAGGCCGAGGTTGCGGTCGTTCTGATCGACGTCACCGAGGTGATCAGCGAGCAGGATATTCGCATCATCGACCTGGTGCTCGAGTCCGGCCGTGCGCTGGTGTTGGCGTTCAATAAGTGGGACATGATCGACGACGAGCGTCGCCGGTACCTGGAGCGCGAGATCGAGATGGACCTGGCGCATGTGGCGTGGGCGCCGAGGGTGAACATCTCCGCGCGCACCGGGCGGCACATGGAGAAGCTGGTGCCGGCGCTTGAGTTGGCGCTGGAGTCATGGGACACCCGCATTGCGACGGGCAAGTTCAACGCTTTCCTGGCCGAGCTCACGGCGGCGCATCCGCACCCGGTTCGCGGTGGAAAGCAGCCGCGAATCCTGTTCGGCACGCAGGCGTCAAGCCGGCCGCCGACATTTGTGGTGTTCACCACCGGATTCCTCGACCCTGGTTACCGTCGCTACATCCAGCGACGCCTCCGCGAGATCTACGGTTTCGAGGGCAGCCCGATCAACCTCAGCATGCGCGTGCGAGAGAAGCGCGCTCGCAAGTAGGGCGCACCCGCCCGTCGAGTCGCGAGTGCACATCGAGTCGCGAGTGCGGTCAGATGGCCGCTTCGTTTCGCTGGAACCGACCATCTGACCGCACTCGCGGGCAACAATCTAGCGCGTTTCGGTGGGCTCAGCCTCTGGAATGGTCTGGTTCTCGGTGACGGTCTCATCCTCGGCGGCCGGCTTTGCAGCATCCGTCGTCGCCTCGTCGGTTGCCGTCTCCTCCGTCAGGGCGACCTCGTCGACAGGAGCCTCGATGAGGTCCTCGTCGTCGAACTCGTCAACATCATCGAAAACAACAACCTCGGGCTCGACGGCCTGCTTGCGGCTGGCGGCCTGGGCGGCCAGCGCGAGGAGCACTCCGAGCACGCCGACGGCGATCAGGAGCCCGCCGACGGTGCTGCCGGACTGAGCAACGAAGAGCTTGTCGTAGTCGGCGGCGCCCGAGGTGTACAGGGCGGCCTGGCCGGAGTTCGAGGAGGTCATCCAGAGGTAGCCGAGCACGGCGACGATGACGGATGCCAGCCACAGCACGATAAGGGGGATGTTGATTTTCGCGAGTGGGCTTGAGGCGTTCGAAGACATGATGTCCTTCCGTGGGGGAGTGGCCCTGTCCGGACCACACTCGAACGTAGGGATGCCTTCTATGTGTTTCCTATGAGTCTGCAGGGCATCCCCACAGAATCGAGCCTCTGTTCACGGCTGCCGATGCTCACATTTCCAGCCGCACAACGGCACGGGCATCCGTGGGGCGCGACGCTATCTCGAACCCGGCGCGCTCAAAGAGCGACAGTGTCCCGTGGTACAGCTCCGCGGATGACGCCTTCACCCGCTCGCCCGTGTCGACCGGATACCCCTCGATCACGCGGGCGCCGTGCTCCCGCGCGTGGTGCACCGCGCCATCGAGCAGCGCGGAGGCGACGCCTTTGCGGCGGTGTCCCACACGAACGACGAAGCAGGTGACGGCCCAGACGGATGTATCGGTTGGGTCTTCGTCGCTGCCTTTGAGGACTTTGAGGCGTTGGAGCCGGCTGTATTTCGGTCGGGGTTCGACGGCGCACCAGCCGACGGGTTCGTCGCCGTCGTAGGCGATGACGCCGGGTGCCGGTTCGTTCGCTTCGATCTGTTGCCGGAGCATTCCAGCGCACTCGTCGCGAGTTGCGGTCTCCCATGCGGCGTTCGGCATCTTGAAGTACTGGCACCAGCACCCCGCTGGGTCGCCTCGCGTTCCGAATGCCGTGCGCACGTCTTCCCACGGCACGTCAGAGACCGACACCACTCTGAATCCTGTCCCAACCGGCATACACAAGACGTTACGCCCGCCCACTTCGCTGGTCGAGTTTGTCAAGATCCTCGCTGGTTGAGGAGCCGCTGAGGAACGAAGCGGCGTCTCGAAACCTCGTAACCCGATCTCAGAACTCAGCCATTTCATCCGGCAGGCAGGACACCCGTGCGCACACCCACCCCTTTCGACGCGGTAAGCTATTCGAGTTGTCTTCTGCGGGATCCGTTCAGCGGATTCGGTGTGGGATTACGGGCTGTAGCGCAGCTTGGTAGCGCACCTGACTGGGGGTCAGGGGGTCGCAGGTTCAAATCCTGTCAGCCCGACGTAAAAACCCTGATGAGAAGCGATTTTCATCAGGGTTTTGTCATATCTAGAGACGACTTTCTGTGGTCCCCCTCTGGTCCCCTGAACGTCCCTGCCGCCGATGCCGGGTGGACAGCGGAACCCTGTAGCGGGCTCTGCCTGTGGATAAGGGGACCAAAAGGGGACCAGAACACTCCCCGCGACGATCACAGAGACCTCGATGGACCTCTGCGCTTCGGGCTGCTGGCAGCACCAGTCGCCTTGGCAAGGAACGCGTTGGCCTGCTCAGCGGCCGACGCGAGATGGCGGTCATCAGGGTGGAGATAGCCTCGGGTGGTGTCGACGGATGCGTGGCCGAGGATCTCTTGAAGGACGTGCAACGGGATTCCCGCGTCGGCCATCCAGGTTGCTCCGGTGTGACGGAGCCCGTGACGTGTGAGGTCGGGTAGTCCGAGAGCAGCGACGATCGTGTCCCAGCTCGTCGCGTCCCGCACGGTTGCAGTGGTGAGCGCTCCGCCTTTCGGGCCGACGAGTAACCGATCCTCGGGCTCCTTGCCGTCGGTGAGGCGTTCCAGGACGGGGCGGAGAGCATCTAAAATCGGGACGCGACGTTCCTTGCGACTCTTGGTCTGCTTGGTGATCAACCCGCCTCTGCCAGGGAAGGTCTGCCGGGCGATGACGACGAGGTTCTTGTCGAAGTTCACATCCCCGGCCTGGAGGCCGGAAACCTCGGAAGAGCGTGCCGCAAGGAGCGCGGCGAGCATGACGAAGTCCGAATAGGACTGGTGCACCTTCCCGCACGCTTCGGCCAGAGTGACCAGGGTGGACATCTCAGGGATCGCGTGAGCGCGCGGAGACGATTGCTCAGCGGGCTGGGCCCGGAACGCATTGCGATTCAGACTGCGCTTAGCGCGGTTCTTCGCTGGGTTGATCGTCAGCATCCCGTCGCGGACTGCCTCGTCGAGGACCCGCACAAGCGGGGCGATGGAGTTCTTGATCGTGGACGCGCCATAGCGTTTCTCCCAGGCATCGATCGTGCGGTCGATCGCACCGGCAGTGATCTGCGTGACCGGCATATGACCGAGTGCAGGCAAAACACGAAGCTTGAGCCCGTACTCATAGGTCTCACCAGTCGACGTCGGATCGAGGCCGCGCGCCCAACGGTCACCGATCGCGGTGACGAACTCGGTCAGGGTCATGGACACATCCATGCCCTTCACAGAGGAATGGCGCAGCGACTCGAAGAACTCATGCGCCGCGGCCTCGTCAGCGACGATCTCAGAACGGATAATCCGGCGCTTACTGAGCGGGTCAGTCCACCGAGCACGGGCACGGATACCGTACGACCGTCGTTCCAGGTCCGTCGAGATCTTCACCCCGATCGGCGGCACCGGCTTCGGCTGAGCCGTCGGGAGCGGCTCAGCCTTCCGCGGCATGATCGTGTTCCATCCGCGCCAGCCACGCATCGACCGCATCCAGCCGATACCGGGCGATCCCTCCCAGCCGCAAGAACGGAGGCCCCTGACCAGCTGACCTCCACCGGGAGAGCGTGGACTCGGAGACCTTCAGGTAGGCCGCAATCTCACGGCTGTCCATGAGCGGTGACACCGTCGCGGCGCTGGCTCCCTCGCTCATGGCAGTTCCCCGGTAACGGGGTTCAGGCCCGCATAGAAGTCGTCCTCTTGCTTGCGGCGGCGGGCGACGTCATCGAGCACGAACTGGACGAAGTCCTCGTCCCGGTTAGCAATGATGATGTCCTCGACCGGCGCGGCAGGCTCGCCGGGCCAGGGCGTTTGCCTGGTGGGCCGGTCGCGGTCGAGACGTGTTCCGGAAGCGGTAACCCAGTCCCTCAGCCGTTGGCGTGTGTCGGCGAAATCCCGATGCCAGCCCAATGGCGCCGACCCGCTCCGCTCCGGATCGTAGGCGCACAGCCAGTGCAGGTGCAGCGCCGATAGTTCCCACACGAGTTCAGGATGACGGTGCCAGAACGGCGGAATAACTCCGGCGGGGAGGCCATAGGTGTGGCGGAGCCAGTCGATCCACCTGTTCAGTTCCAGCCATTCAGCTTCCGCCTCGGTGGCAGTGAGCAGATTCCAGTTGACCGGATGCGGAGGTTCCGGGATCAACGGTCCACCGAAAGCATCGGCAGGATCGTCACCTGGCAGCGGCGGTTCGGATTCGTCAGGCACGGGGCGGGCGTCGTCGTCGTCATTCATCACAGCTCCCGGTTCAGAGACTGATACTCGACGCGGGACGGGCGGCCGTGGATGGTGCGGTGAACTCGGCGGGAATGTCCCTTTGCTCCGTCACAGCAGGGGCGGAGCGCGAAGTCCGGTCGACTTCGTAACGAGTGCGGGCACTGTCGTGACCGATCCTCTTCGCGACGAACTCCTCGCCCTCGACGCTCTGTCCGTCCTTCTCGTAGGCGCTGTGCCGGGTGTAGCCCTCGGCGACGAAGTTGTCACCTTTCCCGAACTGCTCCGCTGCTCGCTCCGCAGACCGACCGAACATCACCAGGTGGTGATAAGTCGTCTCGGTCTGCGTGAACGACCCGTCCTCTTCGTGCCGGTAGTGCTCCTGCCCGACCCGGACGTAGAGCCTCGGGTCGCCCTTGGTAGTTGGGGCGAGTTGCGGATCGGATGCGATGAACCCCGAGAGGGACTCTTGCGTGCGGATAGCCATCGATCTGTCCTCCTGACATCGGCAACCCCGGACGGGGTCGCTCTACCTGCCAGGTGCACCGCCGTTTACGACGCGCGACGTTGCAGAAGCTTCTCGATCCCGGCGCGATCCGTCCGGAGCTGGTCTGAATCACGTCGGTTCGTCCAGGTGCGCATCCGGGTCACGATCGGTGGTGCAGATCGGAGAACTACTAGGGCGGTGCCGAATGGGAGGGTGCGGATTGTGTCGGGGGGCATGATCGGAACCCGGCGAATGGAGCGTTGCGCGGATCGGGAGCCGTGGTCACCGATGGTGGTGGAGTCGGTGAGTTCGTCGCGTTCGCCGATGAGGGTGGTGAGGTCGTGGAGGTCTTTCGAGTTCGAGGCTCCGCCGAGGATGATCTTCACGATGGACGCATCCCAGATCGCACCGGCCGCATTCTCGGACCACTTCTCCCGTGCCTGCGCGAGCGACTGAAGGACGGGCATCGTCGTGATCCCGGTGCCACCTCCCTCTGCCATCAAGGTCGGCAACGACGGCAGCGGGGCAAGGTTCCCGACCTCATCAAGGGCGAGAAGCAGCGGCGGGTCGAGACGCGCGCCAGCACTGCGGGCGGCGATGCGCCGGGCCGTTTCGACGAGGTCTTCCACGAACGCGGCGACGGCCGCGGATGAGTTGTTTGCCCCGGCGCCGGTCGCGAGGAGGTAGAGGGTGCCGTTGGCTTTCAGGAAAGCTTCGGGGTCGAAGTCCTCACCCTCTCTCGGGGATACGGCGTCGAGGACGCGGGGGTCTGCGAGTGCGGCGAGGGTCAGGGAGACACCTTGCCAGATGGAGTCGCGGGTTCTCGGGTCGGAGTCGATCATCGCCTGCAACGAGTCCGCCCATCCCGTGGCCGCGTTCGGGTGCCCGGTGAGGATCGCCACGGCGTCCGCGGCGGTGGAAGGGTCAAGGGTCCACCGGAACAACTCAGCGGGCGTCCGGTGATCGAGGGCTGCGGCGTGCAGGAGAGCTTGCAGGGCCGTGCGGGTTTTCCCTTCCCAGAACCCGCCACCTTCTACTCCGCCGGCGGACAGGCCAGTGCCTGCGGCGAGACCGGTAGCGCGGATCATCGCCGTGAGGGGGTCCTCACATCCCCGGATAGGCGACCAACGGAGGCCGGCGGGGACGCCTTCGGCGAGGTGCTGCGGGTCGAACACCGCCACCGGCCCGATCTTCTCTCGCGCTCGAAGCGTTGCGGTCAGATTGTCTGGGCGGGTGGAAGTGGTGACGACTGCGCCGGGTGCGTCGAGGATCATGTTGATCACGACGTGGGCGCCTTTCCCGGAGCGGGGCGGTCCGATGAGGAGGATCGAGTCCTCCACTGACGCCCACACTCCTGCACCGCGTGAGGTGCCGATCTGGTAGCCGATATCGGTGGCCTGGGGGTTCTCGAGCGAGGGGCGCAGGTGTCCGGCACGGCGCAGTAGCGCTTTCTCTGACGCGGCGGCGGTGACGTCGGGGCGGGTCGCGATTCCGACGATCCGGTAGGGGTCTGTTCTTGTGCGGCGTCCGTGTTCCCGGATGGTTCGCCACACCCACCACCCGACAACGCCGAGCAGTGTGAGGAGAACGATGACGCTGGCCCAATACGCGACCGGGTTGAGTCCTTCCGCACCGAGAACAGTGCCGGGGTCGCCAGGGTTGGTGAAGACCCCGACGCCGGCCTCGATCCCTGCTGCGGGTTGAGGCGTTCCGGTCACCCAGGCTGCGACAGACCCCGCACCTCGGAGGAGCGCAGCGAGGCCGGCGACGGCGATGAGCCCTCCGAGGAGGATGTTGGTGAGCTCGTCCCCGAACGACCCCGACGAGCGCGGCGTCCTCATGGCAGGCGCTCGACCGTGAGGGTGCCGGAGATCCGGCCGAACAAGATCACCTCACGAGTCGGCGACGACGCGACCTGTTCCGGAGTGAGGAGTCCACGGGCGGTCCCGTTGTGGGCGGCGTCGCTATGGGTGAGGATCACCGCGACCGCGACATCCTCACCGGGAACAAACCCCTCACCCTGAACCATCTGCAACTCGGCCAACGCCGGGACTGCCGGTACTGAAGCAGAAGACAGTTTCAGTTCCGGCGCTGGTCGGCGTTTATTCGTGGCGGTGACGATGTCGGTGAACACGGTTCCGTCCGCTTCGCGGACCTCGACCCTGACCGGGGTGCGCCGTTCACCGGTCAAGCTGTCGAGGATCGTGGGGAATGCTTCGCGTCTCCAGGGTGGCGCGAACGGTTCCGGCAGGTGGGGCTCACCGTCGACAGAGACGGTCATGGTGCCGTCTTCGGAGACAGCCATCACGACGGACGGCAACACCACCGGAACCTGATCGGTCTCGGTGGGCGTGCGCTTATAGCGGGGCCGGTTCATCAGGATTCCTCCTGATCGTTCGAGATTCCCGAAGGAACGTCGGGGTTCCTGAACTCGCGGTTTTTTGTGATCATGCGGGTTGTGGTGTCGAACGTCGTGAGCTCGTTGGGGTGGAGCTGGTGCTGCACGACGAACGAGCGGTCCTTGATCCGCCACAATCCCTGCCCGGTGCCGAGGGTTGGGATGATCTTTTGCTCTGTTCCGGTGAGTCCGAGCGCGGTGGCGGTTCCGCCGAGTTGGTCGGGTTCCTGTCGGTAGACGATCCTGGTCTCGGCGTTCGCGAGGAGTGATGAGGCGAGGGCTCGCATGGCTGAGCCCTGGTCGCCGACGTTGTCGAGGTCACTGAGTTTGTGGAAGATCAGCATGTTTGCGATCCCGTAATGCCTGGATAGTCGCCATTGCGCGTCCATTCGTCGGAGCAGTGATGGGTAGGCCATGAGTCGCCAGGCTTCGTCGTAGATCACCCACCGCTGCCCGCCGTTGGGGTCGGACAGGGCGGATTCCATCCACGCCGACGAGCAGGTCATCAGCACCGAGATCAGAGTGCTGTTCTCTGCAACGCGGGACAGGTCGAGGGACACCATCGGTAGTGAGGGATCGAACCGGACAGTGGAGGGGCCGTCGAAGAGCCCTTGGAGGTCGCCGGCGACCAGACGGCGGAGGGCGTGTCCGACGAGCCGGCCGTCCTCAGTCAGTCGGCCATCTGCGTCGTCGGCGGGGTTAGGGGCGAGGATGCGGTCGACGACCATTGGGAGGATCGGGACTTCTGATGTGCGGACGGTGTCGGTGAGGGCGAGGTCGATCGCGGTGTGCTCCAACGGTGTCAGCACCCGGTCCAGCACGGTCTCCGCGAGTGCCCCGATGAGGTCACGACGCCGTGCTGCGACTTGTGTGGCCCATTCCAGGTCTGAGATCGCGGAGGGTCGGTGTCCTTCATCGAGCGGGTTGAGGCGGGCGGTCATCCCGTGGCCGAGAACGATCGCCTTCCCACCGACGGCTTCCGCGACGGCGGTGTGCTCGCCTTTCGGGTCACCGGGAACGTACACGCGCCGTCCGAATGGGAGGGAGCGCGTGTAGAGGCTTTTGGCGAGGGAGGATTTGCCGGAGCCGACGATGCCGGCGAGGACGATGTTGGGGGCGGTGATGATGCCTTGCCGGTACAGCTCCCACGGGTCATACACGAACGATCCGCCGGAGTAGAGGTCCTGCCCGACGAATACGCCGCGGCTGCCGAGGCCGGCTTCGGCGAGGAACGGGTACTGCCCGGCCAGCGTCGCGGACGTGTCCTGATGCCTGGGGAGCCGGAACCGGCCCGGTGTGCGCAACGCTGTCGGGCCGGGTTCACCGGCGGCAGGCAGATATGTCGTCGCTCGTTCTGCGGCCCGTTCGGCCTCCCAAGTCGCCTTTGCCTCGTTCTTCCGGGTCCGGCGGGCGTCGGCCTCGATTTCGGTGGCGGCTTTCCGGCGTGCTTTGCGGTGCTTGCGGCGTTCTCCTTCGGGGCCGACGAGCACCGTGGTGTGCAGCTTCTCCTCGTCACCGGTCACAGCGCGAGCTCCCGTCCCGACCGTGGGGATGATGCGCCGGGTGGGCGGGTGAACCAGTCCTGCTTCTTCGCTTGCACCGGTAATATCCCGTGCTGCCTCGCGACCGCACCGCCCGCCGCCATAGCCATCGGGCCTCCTACGGGGGCGGGCGGGTGCTCTCGGTTCAGAGAGACATGCCCGAGGAACGGGCTGTAGGTCAAGGTGTATGCGCCCTGGGTGGCGACTTTGTCGAGCGCCCCGACGGGCACGTCGTCGTAGACGTACCCGTTCTCCAGCGCGGCCTGTGTGGTCTCGTCCCCGTAGTCGCACCCGGCCAGATCGTTGATGGCCGCGTCCGTGCCGTCTTTGGCGATGAGATCCAGGATCTCGTCAGCGGCGTCACCTTGCAGGAACACCACATTCACCCACCGCCGCTCAGGCATGGATGCTTGGACGTTTTCAGGGGTGTGAGGTTGCGGGGCGGTCCGCCACGCGATGCGCGACGAATGCCCGGAGGCCTGATCGAGCCGGTCATGAACCTGATCGAGGGCAGTGACGGCCTGGGCGAGCTCATCAGCAGCAGCCAGAGCCGAGTGGGCGCCAGCGAGGTGGTTGCCGTTGTCGTCGAGCGCGTAGGCGCGGTGGTTCACGTTGGCGGTTGCGAGTTGATCGAGTACCTGGCGGAGTGCGCGGACTGTGCCGAGGAGTTCCCCGAGCATCGGATACATCTGGGCTGGGGTGGTGATGGTACGGGTCTCGTGGGCGAGACGCCGCAGCGCGGCGTAGGCGTCAACTGCGTCCGGGAACGGGGCATCGAAATCTGGCATGTTCTTCTCCTCACAAATGGGTGTCGCCGGGAAGGTGCGTCAGACCGCGCGGCACAGCGGCAACGCGGCCACGGTGAACGCCTGGGCCTGCTGGCCGACTAATTTCCGGGTTTCGCAGGAGGCTTGGATCGCGGCCTGCTCGATCGCAGCGACCGCGGCGTCGAGGTCTTCCGGAGTCGACGCGGTGATGCTGATGAGGCCGGAGACGCGCAGGACGCCGTGCCCTGCGGTGAGGTCGGCTTCTTGCTGGAGAACATCGGCGTATTCAGCGGTCGCGGTGGCGTCCTCGACCTGGCCGATGCGGTGCCGCTGGTTCGCATCACTGATCAACTCGGTCTTCTTCTTCCGCAGATCCCGAGCGGCCTGATCCGCCCGCACTGGCGTGTAGTGCAGGGACAAGGTGCGCAGGATGCCGTTGGACAGGACGAGCGGGGCGAGGAATCCGGGATAGACCTGTGAGCGGGGCCATTCGGTGATCCACAGCACCGCATGGTGTGCGGAGTCTGAGCGCAGGCGGTCCCAGGTTTCGGTGACGGCGACGGGGCCGGCGGTGGCGAGGTCGCGCCCGAGCGCACCGTGGCGTTCCAGCGCGGGGCCCGCGGCCGGGTCGTAGGCCGACCGGAGAACGACAGCGACTTCACCTGGTGTGAGCCATCCCGTGGCGGTGAGCTCCGCCGCCCGCAACGCAGCCGTCAGGGTCGTCATCTCCTGCCGGAGCACGGCGGCGGCACCGCGGACGCCGCCGCCTGCGGTGCGGATCTGCCGGGCGGCAGCTTTCATATCCAGGGCGAGGCTGATCGTGGTCGCGTGGCGTTCCCCGGCAGGGCCGGCACGGTCGATGAGTTCCTTGTAGGTCGTCGCAGCCCAGGAGCCGTCGTCGGTGCCGTGCTGCCGCCACCACTCGGCAAGCCCGGTCCCGGAATCTGGCAGGGTGCGTTCGGTGACCTGGATGCGAGCGATCCGCCCGGACCGGCACGTCGCGGCAAGAACCCGCCCCCACCCGGACACCCGGCGTTGCTGCTCGCCGGGATCGAGGAGCACGAACGCGGGGTGGGAGACCCCGAGGATGACGGTGAGGGTCTGGGCGTGGGGGTCGTGGATCATCGCGGCACCCGTCTCCGGGTCCTCCCACTCCCGCAGTGACGCCGCGTCGCCTGGCAGGGCGAGTGTTCCTGCCGGGCGTGGCTTGATGATCTTGCGGCGGTAGACGAGCTGTCCGAGATACGTGCGGAACATCCATCGGGTGAGGATCGGTGCCCACTCGATCACTTTCCGCCCGCCCGCGGGGATCGCTGCCAGCAATGCCGCTGTTGCCCACACTGGTGCGGTCCAGGCCAGGCCCATGCCGCCGGACGTGTAGAGGGCGGCGACGACGGTGAGGAGGGCGATGCCGAGGACGATGAGCTGCGGCAGTGACAGGCCGAGGAGGATGCCTCGGCGGGTGAGGCGAGAGAACTGCATCGGCGACAGCGCGTACCCGCTCTGATTGGTGGAAGACACGATCAGCCCTTCCCAGTAGGTGGCGTAGAGGGTGGTGGCGGTGGCGGGGCAGACCGGGGCGTCGAGCCTGATGGTGAAGCAGCCGTCGGAGGCGCACTCGCTGGAGGGGCAGACGGAGACGAGGTCGGGGGTGCTGTCTGCGATGGCGCGGGCGGTGGCGAGGAGGGTTCGTTTGCGGCACCGGCCTGGCTCTCGGCAGCACCGCCGACCATGCCGCCGGCCTTCGGCCCTGCGGTGGCGGCACCCTTGACGACTGCGGCGCCCGCAACGATCGCGAGACCTGCCGGCCCAGCAGCCGCACCAGCACCAGCGCCGGCACCGGCAGTGCTTGCGCCGGCCCCGGCGCTTCCGCTCGCTCCCGCGGTTGATGCACCACCAGTCGTGGCGGTACTCGAGCCTGCCCCGGCGGCTGGCGTTCCGCCTGGAGACGCGGGAGGCGTACCGCCTCCACCGCCGGGCGATGGATCTGGTGGCGGGGACCCGTTCTTGTCGCCGCCGCCGTCGAGAACCTTCTTCGCGCCATCAGGGGACGGGTTGGATGGCACAGGGACGGGACGGTTCAGCGCGGATTTCGCTTCTTGTTCGGAGCTCATCGCGTGGTACATGTCGAAGCCCACAAAGCTGATGAATTTGTAGGTGATGTAGGGCGCGAATGCTGCGATGAACATCAGCACGACCCCGGCTATCGGGTCCGAGATCGACGCGAGATCCGCGTCGATGGGTGCGCTGACTTGGGCGATGGCGACGAGGAAGATGACGACGAGGACGAGCTTGGACAGGATGAGGGCGATCACGAACGACGCCCATTTCCCGAACCAGCCCTTGGTCGCATCCCACGACGCTCCCGCGAGGGCGACGGGTCCGAAGACGATTGCGACCAGGAGGAGGGCTTTGCGGATGAGGAGGGAGAACCACACGATCGCCGCCGCGCTGATGGCGAGTCCCGCGAGGAAAATCGTGATGATCGCCCCGACGCCGGGGCCTGCGATGTTGATCGTTGCGAACCCGGCAGCCAGCAGGGCGATCCGGTCGCCCATTCCTTCCATCGTGTTCCCGGTGGCTTGCACGATGCCGACGGCGAGCTGGTCGGTGATCTCCAGCAGCAGGGTGGTGAGGCTGATGATGACGAACGATCCGAGCACCGATTTGGCGAGGCCGAGGGCTGCGCGGGTGAGGGCGGTGGGGTCGCGGTGGATCAGTCCAGTGATGAGCTGGAGGCAGAAGAACACCAGCATGACGAAGATCGCGACGCCGAAGAGGATGTTGTAGACGCCGATGTATTCGGCGCCGGTGACATCGACGAGGGTCGTGGTATCGAAGACCGACCAGACGGCTTCGAACAGCCAGGATGCGGCTTGTCCCATTGCTTGGGCGAGCCAGTCGAAGGGTGCTGCGATCAGGGACGCGGTTCCTTCGCCGACGGCGTCGCAGACGGTGGAGATGACGGGGACATCGCAGACGCTCATCCGGCCCACCTCCGCCCGCGTGGAGTGTGGTTGCGGGGGTTCATACGCCTTGGCCCACGTTCCAGAAGAAGTTCACGAGCGTCACGGCCGCACCGCAGATGATCGCCGCCCCGCAAGAAACCAGAACGCCGGTCTTCCCGCGGGACGCGAGGTGGGGGTTCGAGCCGTTGGAGCCGAAGCCCCAGATGATCGCCGAGATGATCAAGGCGAGGACGGAGAGGATGAGGCCGATGGTCATGACTGCGCCGACGATGGTGCGCAGTTGCTCGATACCGGGAAGGCCGGTTCCGTTGGGGTCGATGTCGATCACGAGTGTGCTCCCTTTGACAGTGGCGAGATGAAGTTCTCGACGGTCAGGTGCACAGCACGCCCCAGGCGGAGCACAGAGACGGTTAGAGGGTGTTGCCGATGTCGATGAGGAAGTTCAGCCACGCGACGCCAGCCCCTGCCAGTGCGGCGGTGCCGACGGAGACGAACAGGCCCGCCCTCGCTTTAGCGGCGACATGGTGGTTGCCGTTGGGGGACGCGATGGCCCAGGTGATCGCGGAGACGATGAGCATGAGTACCGCGATCACCAAGACGAACATGAGGAGGGCACCGATGACGGAGCGGAGGTCGCCTGCGGCACCGACGCCGCCGAAGTCGGGAAACACGTTCATGGGGTGCCATCGCTCTCGGTCGAGATAGGGGTGCAGGTCTTGGATGCGGTGTCGCCGCCGGTGATGCCTTCGGCGTGATGCTCGGTCAGCCAGATGTCGGAGTCCACGGTGGGCTGGCCTTGGCCGCCGGGGTGGATCTGGAAATGCAGGTGGGGTCCGGTGGAGTGGCCGGAGGAGCCGACGTCAGCGATGTGCTGGCCCGCGGTGACGGTCTGCCCTTCGGTGACGAAGATCCCGTTCTCCCACATGTGGACGTACATCGACGCCACACGCTCACCTTGGACGGTGTGCTCGATGACGATGTTCCCGCCCCCAGAATCCGTGTAGCCGGCATGGACGACGACACCATCCATCGCCGCGAAGATCGGGGTCCTGCCCGCGGCGGCGAAGTCACTGCCGCCGTGGAAGGACGCCGCACCAGTGATCGGATCAATCCGTGGCCCCCACGGACTCGTCCTCGTCCACGTCCCCTCCGGCAGAGGAAACACGATCCTGGTCGTCTCCGGCACCACCGGCGCACCGCCCGGATTCCCGCCGCCTGGACCAGGCGCGGGCCGGGTGAGGGTGGCGAGGATCTTCTCCGCGACGGGTTGATAGTTCTGATACCGGTCAGGGAACGCCGAAACCTCGACCGACTGCGCGGCCTCGCCGGGGTCGAGGTTCTGCCAGTCGGGGATGTCGAGGAGGCCGCGCGGGCTCGGGTAGTTCGGGCCGGTCGGCCCACCGAAGAAAGCTTTGGCTTGATACCGCGGGTCCATGAGTTCGGCGACCGTGCCCCACCCGGATTGTGGGCGCATCTGGAACAAACCCAGGCTGTCGTGGTCGGAGCCGTTACCGTCATTCGGGTAATTCCCGGATTCGGGGTAGGTGCCGGTATTGGCGAGCATCCGCAGGGACGACTCGGTAAGGGCGGCCATGATCGCGATCCGCGCACCCGGTGCGCCGACGCCGTCGGTCTGTCCGGCGGTGGTGATGATCGTGGCCGCGTGGGTGAGCTGGGTTTTGTCGAGGGTGATGGTGATGCCGTCGCGGGTGGTCGCGGTCAGCGAGTCCGGGATCGGCCCCAACGCGAGCGACCCCGGTAGACAGGCGGAGATCCCGGCGGGGTTCATCAACGCCCCGACCCCGACCAGCGCGGCGGCGGGGCCGAGGAAGACGAGCGCCAGGCCGAGAGCGAGGACCTTCTTCAACATCACGAACCTCCGGCTCAGTGGAGAGGGTTGTCGAGCTGGGACAGCCGCAGCACCCGGCAAGGCCCCGCACGGAACTCCGGCGCCACCGGACTACAAGCGATGAACACCGTGAATGACACCGGCCCGGAAGACTCCACCGGGTCGGTATCCCAGGTCCCGGTACGGTGCCGGACTCCGGTGATCGTGTACGCGGTCGCCCCTTTGGGGAGCTGGCCCGGCGCGGCCTGTTCGACCGCGGTTTCCCACGCTTCGGGGACGGCGGCGGTGTCGATGGTCAGCCATTGGCGGGTCTGGTACTGCCGGAGCTGCGCCCACGCAGGCGGAGACGGCAGATATCCGCGTATGTCCGAGGCGAGCAGGTCCGCCTCCGCCTCGTCGGCGGCATCCAGGATCGGTTGCGCGTAGTCCGCCGGCCCCGCGCTGCCGGTCGTGTTCCAGGTGAACAAGGCTGTGGCGATGCTCTGGGCGAAGGCTTCCGGATCAGTTGACACGGGCAACGGCTCGGGTTTGCTGCCCGTGCCGTTCGAGGGTGTGGGAGTGCCCGGTGCAGTGGAGGTCACCGGGTCAGGAGTGTCGGCGTCGGAGCCGGGCCCGCGAAGCAGCCCGTACACGCCGACACCAACCAGGAGAAAAAGTGCGACACCGCCAGCGATGACGGCGATCAGGAGGCGACGGCGGCGACGGTCAGCGGCGGGGTCCATGCGGGTGTCCTCCCAGAAGACGACGAACAGGGTTGTCGCCTAGAAGGTGCACACCCCGCACCCGAGCCCCCTGGTTAGGCCGTGCGGCGAGAGGAATCCTGTCGCGCAACCTCGATAGCTTCAGCGAAAGCGACAGTGCCGGCAACGGTCGCGGTGAACTGCTCCCACTGCTCATCCGTCAGCCCGGCCGCGATTTCCTCGACATCGAAGTGTTCCCACCACTCGATGAGGTCCGTCCAGGTGAGCACGAACGCCCGCAAGGTTCGCCGCTCCCATCCGCCCGGAAGCACCAGAGGTGTTTTCCCTCGGGGCTTCTTTCCTGATGCCCGGACACGGGCGAGTGCGTCCGCGGCTAACCGTTCCAGGTCGGCGGCCCGCACGGTCGGTTCCTCCGCGCGAACCCGCGCGGCTTCTGCGCGGGCGTGGGCTTGCTCGGCTGGGGATGCGTCGGGGTTCACAGCGAGTTGTTCCAGCTCGGTCAGCGTGGCTTCCGCATTCACTCGTTGGAAGGCTGAGTACACACCGGCGCCTGCATCGATCCGTTCCAGCTCCGCCGATGCTGCTGCGCGTACATGCTCGGGCTGGGAAGCGTCGCCTGCCAGATCTTGGAGACGTCCGACTCGTTCCAGAGTTGTGTAGGCATTGCGTCCCGTGACCATAAGAGCCGCCTGCGCACGGGCTTTGCCCGCCGATTCTGACGGTGGTGCCAATTTGGCACCACCGTCAACTCTCGGGTTGTGACCGCCCGCAACGAACCGTGAATCGACCTGCCTGCGGGCTGCATCCTCAGCCATCACGGTCTTCAGCTCCCGATAGAGGGTTGCCTGCTCAGTCGGGGTCAGGGGCTTGTGGAGGGCGTTGTCGTCTTGTTCGGCGAGGAGCTGCCCGAGCCGGTCGGTGATCCCGGATCGCACCCAGACGTTCACCGTCTTGATCCCCAATGCTTGGAGCGCGGAGAGCCGGCGGGCACCGCACACCAGCGCACCCTCGGGCGTGATCGTGATCGGCTGGAGGAGTCCTTCGCGGCGGATGGACTCGATCATCGCGTCGAGATCGCCGAGGTCGGTGCGGTGGCGACGGCCGACGGTGATGGAGTCGAGTGAGCGTTCCAGCTCGATATGCCCAGGACTGTTAGCCACGACCCCACCTCGACGGATGTTCTGGCGTCACCATGACGATCTCGGCAAGCAAAGCATCATCATTGAGTAGCGCGGGAAGTGATTCGCCGATGAGGAGACGCAAGAGGACACCGCGGCCGGCGTCGGTGTGCGCGAGATCGGGGTCGGGGTTGCCGAGCACGATCCGCAGCATCCCCAGCCACGATGCGCTGGGAAGATCCAAGAGTGCGCGGGCGGGGTAGTCGCGGCGCAGCGCCTCGAACGCGGACTGGCGCGACGCGGAATCGGTCAGGCGGGAGCAGATGTACTCGACTCCGCCTCGTGCCGAGGTACTGGACCAGCCCATCAGGGTGAACAGGTCGATCGCGTCTTCGACCGCTGACTCGACGCTCGTTATCCCGTCGAAGCCGTCCGCTTGTTCCTCATCGTCATCATCGAACGGGGTGATGCGGAACGTTTCGTGATAGTCGGTGAGCGGGTTCTCGCGGTCGCTGAACCGCTCCGCGTCATGAAACACGGAGAAGCGCGGCCGCCTGGCCTGATGCACCGAACACAAGAGCCCGTTGGCGCGTTCTTCCGCGATGCAGGTGACCTGCACGGCGCGGGTGACCATCGCCCACGGATCATCGGCCTTCCGCACTGACGGGGCACGCATCGCGTCGAACGCGGCCGAGACGGCTTCCCACGGGTCCAAGCCATGTTTCTTCGCCAACGCCGCGTACTTCTCGGCGGCGTGCCGCATGAGCGCGGTGACCTCGGGGTCGGCTCGCCATGCCCCGCGTCCCTGAGCGTGCAGGCGGGTGAGGAGAGTGCGGAGTCCTTCGGAGTTCTCGAAACCCTGTCGGCGCTGGCCTTGCTGTGTGCTCGTGGTTGTCATGGGTGTGGCACCTCCTGACAGGCAGGTGCACACACCACCCCCAGTAATCCACGATGCAATGATGCTGGGGGTGATCATGATCAGCTCACCGCGTTCCGATCCCCGGACGCCCCACTGACTGGGCTGGCGGCGTTCTCCGGTTTCCGAATGCTGACAAGGGCGACAAGCGGTGAGCACGTTCGCTGATCGCGTGCCGGCGCGTTGCGGCCGCTTGGACGGTGACCCGGCGAGTGCGGCGAGTGAGTTCGGCCTGAAAGTCGATCCCACACCCCGATATTCGCCCGCCTGCGTGGGAGAGCAGGTCTGTGGGTCGGGTCCATACGACGCCCCGGCCGGGCTTCCGCTCCGCCTTCTTTGTCGGGTCTGGCTTGGTGAGGGACGGGTCGCCGTGGCGCGACAGTTCCTCGTTGTCCTCAACAGCACGCGGCACGTCGGGCTTCTCGCTCGCTGGGCGGTCGATGGTCTCTGGTGTTTGGTCGGTGCTCATGGTGTCTCCTTGTCATCGGTGCTGGGAAGTGCGGGCGTGTGGAACCATCTGCCGATGGTGGAAGGGTGCACTCCGACCTGCCAGGCAATCTGCTTGTTCGACCAGCCATCGCCCCGCAGCGCCACCGCCAGCTCGCGACCCACGGGCCGCGCCACCACGAGTTCCGCGGCATCAGCATCAGTCACACCGTCGGACTCGGTCTCAGGAGAGAGCTCGACCGGTTCGAGGTGGAGGGGGCGGGTGAGGATGACGGTCAGGTGCGTGATCGCGAGCAGCACCAGCGGCGGGACGGCCGCGACGCTGGCGGCCAGTATCGGCGGCACATCCGCGTCAGCAGACACGACGGCGTGGAGTGCGTTCGCCGTCACCGAGACCACGGCACCGGCTCCGAGGAGTAGCCACGGATACCAGGCCGACTTCTGCGCGGCGAGGGCGACGACGGCGACTGTCGCGACGACGATGATGCCGTCCACGATCAACGGCCACGCCCACGCCTGGCTCGCTGATACTCCCGACCGGTGCGCCAGATCAGCCAACGCTGTAAAGGACAACCAGAAAGCTCCGGCAGCGATGAACACTGTTCCGGCGACTGCGGTGACGACGGCCAGGCGCCCGCCACGTCTGCGCACGAGATCCACGGGTGCGGGGTTCATGAGAGCACCTGGCTACTGGACCGTGCCATACGGCGCGGTATCTCATCGCGCCCAGAACCCCCAGAGGTGGCAGAGGTGGTGTGGGTGGCGCGGTAGGCGGAACGGATCGTTGCGGTGATCTCCCGCGGCGAGAGCCCTGCATGTTCTGCAGCCGGCGCGAGGGCGTCGTGCATCTCAGGCAGACTCATGCCGGCTTCGGAGAGACGGCAGGAAGCCCAGAACAGCCCGCGATTGCGTTCCCCCTCGCCGCGGGCCGTGATCCAGGCTGCGAGCCGCTCCGGGTCAGCAGCAACGGAAGCCGTCAACCGTCCCCAATTTCGCAAGAGAGCGGGATTGGGGCGGGGGTCTAGGAACTCCCGCAGAGCAGGAGCATTCACTGGGGACCCTGGGGAGTTCGACCCGGTGATCAGCACATACGACGCACGCAGCTCCGTGGTCACCTGGACGACGGAGGGTGGCGCGATGATGTATCCGCCGTTGCCCCGGAAATCGACATGCGCGCCGGCGGCCTGCCATGACGGTTGGTGCCGGTCACGGTGCGCCGGGTAGTAGGCGTGCATCCCGCCCGACGGCGTCCGCACCAACACCTCCCACCCCGCTACCAGACCCTCCCGGTGCGCCCTGTTAAACCCGGCGAACCCCGAACCTGAAGCCTTCACATCCACGTCGACGACTTCCAGCCCGGAGACGCCACCGGTCGGGATTCCGATGTTCGCGGCCGGCCACCGCCGCCACGACGCCGCGACCTGCCGCGCATCACTCGTCGCCTCGTGGAAACCATGCCTGATGAGCGGTCGCTTCTCGCCCGGCACGCACGGAAACACCGGCACCCCGGCACGAGCGAATAATGTGGCGGCGTCCGGTAGAGAACGTCCAGTAACCGACGCGAGCAGGCTTGCGGTATCCATCACAGCCCTCTCGCCGCCGGAGTCGCCGATCGCGTCGACCGGGTGGCATCGGCACTCTGGGCCGTCGCGCATTCAGGTCGTGCCGCCGGCCGGGCTTCACGGACCAGTCCCGGAGGATCACCTGCAGCGACCTGCACCGTGGGTAGTGCGTCGAGGATCGTCCCGGCGGTCTTGCGGACTCGTTCACCGGTGGCCTGCACCACCTCTGCCGGGTTCTTATCCTTCACCGTGCCCGCCCACCCCGAGACATACGGGATCGTATACTCGCTGGTGTCCATCCCGTGAGCGGCACCGACCATCAGAGCGACCGACTCAGCCTCGACCTCACCGATCCCGCGATGTCCCGACGCCTCCGGATTGCCTGGCCCGTGGAGCTTCACGTGGGCGAGCTCGTGCGCGAGGGTCTTTACCTGCGCGGCGTCCGGCATATTCTCCCGGACCGCGACGGTCTTCGCCGTGTAGTCGGTTAAGCCGTTCGCGCCGCCGATCATGCCCTCATGCGGCACCCGCAACACCGCGAAGCCCTCAGCCTCCACCAGCGCTGCGAGCCAATCCCAGAGCCCAGCCGGTGCCTCGCCTTCGAGAAACACCGGGGCCGGGCGTTCCGGGATCGGCTCCCCATGCGTCTGGGAAACGTCCCACACGTAGGCCGGTCGGGCACCAATGATGTTCGACCGCGCGGCCTCGCCAGGCTTCGGCTTCTCGAACTTCCCAAGTCGGCGCCACGACCCCGCATCCGCCGGAGTGAACGTCGCGAACCGACCCATCACGGGGGCGTAGATCATGTACCCGGCTTGGCCCTTCGCGACCTGTCGGCCGAGGGTCTGCCACTGCTTGAACCCCGCCACATACGACGGCTCCGGCTCCGTAACACGTCCCTGCTCGAACGCATCCATATGCTGCGCCCAGATCAGCAGCGTGTTGTTGAACGAGCGTGACCGGAACCGGGCAGCGAACTCGAGCGCACGCTTCCAGTCCTCACCCGACACCAGCCGTTCGACAGCACCAGTCAAGCGCTCATGCAGAGCATCGAGCTTCGCATCCCGCGCAGCCCGAGCCTCCTCCGTCGTCGCCATGATGACCTCCCTCCTGGCGGGCCACCAGAACAGAAGTGACCCTTGCGACCATGAGGTACGCCAGGAGGATCAGGAGGACGGACGTCAGAACAAACGCGGCGACCGTCAGGCTCCGCGACGAACCCGACGCTTCACATCCGGTCTACGCGATCACAGCAACCGTGACACGCGGGAGAACGAGACTTCGCTGAAATCGTCTGGGTGGATGCGTAGATCAGACGGAACGCTCAGACTGGCTTGCCCTCCGGACGCTGTGTCGATACTCGCTTGGCGGAACCCCGACGCTCCGGCGAAACTGCCGGGCAGCGTGATCCGCATCTGCCCATCCAACTTGACGGGCAACTAACGCGATCGAGTCATCAGAGTCATGCAGGAGAGCGGCCATGCGTTCGACTCTCGCCATGGTTAGGTAGGCGATCGGCGACTTCCCGTATGCCTCCGCGAACACTCGGCCGAGTTGCGATGCGGACAGATACACGGTCTCAGCGAGTTCATTCAGAGTCCAATCGCGTTCAGGGGCTTCGCGGATCAAGTTGGCGACGTGGTGGGCCTCGCGACGCAGCGGGAGGAACCGGCGTTGTCGCGGCGTGCCGGGAGCGGTTGCTCTGCGTTGCACAGCAGGCCGGCGGGTTACGCTCACGCTGATATGCGGCACGATCACGTCCAGGACAGCGAAAAGTAATGCTTGCATCCGATAGAAGCGGGACTGTTGCCCACGATCACTGCTGAGGGCGACGAGTTCATCCAGCCACGGTGCGAATTTTCCTGCGCTGTCCTCTCCAAGATGAATCACCTGGAGAGGGTCGGCGTAGACGGCGTCGATGAGCAGTCCCGCTTCGTGCCGATCACGGAGAATAGCGGAGAGCTGCCAGAACACCTGATCGGTCAGGTAATCGCGGTCCAGATAGAGGGTCGTGACCGTGATCGTGTCCCGTGGCTCGCTTCCGCAAAGAGTGTTCGAGGCGAGAAGCACCACATCGCCGGCCACGATGCGATGTTGCCCGACCTCGCTGCATAGCGTGGCTGAACCTGATCTCACGAAGATCAGCTTGATGCAGTCATACGCGACCGGCGCGACCACAGAGCAGACCGTTCTGCTTCGAGCCACCACAGGCTCGAAGCAGAACGAATGTCCTGCACTGTCAGCCGACATCGCGATCCCGCGTCACCCCTGAACTCCTGCTTCTACGGCTTCAGCGAGGTGTTGGTACGGTGGATCGATTGCGCCTGCATCGCCCATACGAAAAGCACCGCGACAACGAGGCCAGCGCTCACAAAGACAGGACCTTGCTCCGCGAAAGCTCCGAAAGCGATGCCGCCAAGGATTGGGCCAAGAATGGCACCGAGGTTCAGCGCGACGGTCGCGTAAGAGCCCCCCATGGTCGGCGCCTCCAGAGCCACGGCCATGATTCGGCCGATCAGGGTGCTGCCCACGGCGAACGACAACGCGCCTTGGAGGAAGACGAAACCGAACAGGGCAACGGGATGCACCGCAGTGGTTCCCAACAGGACCCAACCCACGAGCAGAGCAATACCGCCGAAGGTCAGGATCTGACGCCAGTAGCGGTCGGCGAGCCTTCCCGCCGTCGTCACTCCCGTGAAAGCCCCGACACCGAAGAGGGCGAGCACAACAGGAACCACACGTTCGTCCAGGCCTGCTTGATCGGTGACGAGGGGTGCGAGGTAGGTGAACGTGCAGAACGTTGCGGCGTTGACCAGGACCGCCAGCAGCATTGTCGTCTGGAGGGACGGGCTCAGGAGGGTTCGTAGCTCGGTACGGAGCGTCCCCCGCGAGCGCGAGTGATCGGCTTGGTCGAGTCTGGTCGGAGTGGCCGCGAGCACAGCGATGAGTGCAGGCAGCGAGATGACCGCGATAGCGAGAAGAGCGGTTCGCCAGCTCCAGAGCGATCCGACGAGCGCACCGGCGGGAACACCCACGATCAGCGCGGCTGTTGTTCCGCCAAGCACGACGGCGAGAGCGCGGGTTCGCCGCTCCGGGGCAACGATCGTGGTGACCGTCGAGAGGGTCACCGCGAGGAAGCCGGCGTTGGCGAGAGCAGCGATGACACGGGTTGTCAGCAGCACGGAGAAGTCGTCCGTCATCGCACCGACCACGTGCATGGCGATGAAGACGGCGAGGAAGCCGGACAGCGTCCAGCGTGGTGACAGGTTACGACCGAGAGCAGCCATGACGGGTGCTCCCACCACCATGCCAACAGCGAATGCGGATGTGAGAAGCCCCGCCTGCGGAATGGTCACGCCGAGATCAGATGAGATACCGGACAGGAGTCCTGCGAGGAGAAACTCTGAGGTTCCCTGCGCGAAGACGGCGACAGCGAGGAGATACAGCAAAATGGGCATGAAAATACGCTCCGAAGTGAGAAGTTGGGAAAGGGTGCTCGAACGGCACTTCCGTACTTCGGACGCGAATCAACAGAACAGCCGGCCGCGAGTATGGCTACTGGGTGTTCTGGAGTCGTCTCAACCGGGTGGTGTCAACGCATCAGCATCTTGGGCTACCGGAAGGCCGGCAGCCCGACTCTGGATGCTTCAGGAGAACTCACCTGAGGAGAATATCATCCGGGTACTGCGGAAGGCAGCATCCGGCCGTCGTGACGACTCGTCACCAACCCAAGCGTCCTTGAAGAGCTCGGAGTGCGCACACAGCCTGACCGGGACGGTCCGCAGTGAAGCTTGTCGATCGGGTGATGTGCGTTGCCAGCCGCCAGCTCCATTTTGTGAATGGCCCCTTCCTTAGTCGCATCAACGTTTTGCCGGGATCATGATGCTGGAGATGATTGCCGCGACGATGGCTGCGATGGCTGCGACGAGGAAGGCCTGTTGGAATCCCGCGTTGCCACCGCCGGCGAGGCTGAGGGCGGCGATGCTGGAGACGGTTGCGACTCCGATTGATGCGCCGAACTCATGGAAGGTGCTGAGCAGGCCCGAGGCGATGCCGGCTTCCTCCGGAGCGACTTGGCCCAGTGCGGTGGCGGAAGCGACGATGAAGAGAGTCCCGATACCGAACGCGCCAAAACTGATGCCGATGGTCGTGGCCAGTGTTGTCACCCAGAGGGCAGGTATGAGCAACCCGACCGCGGCAATGATCATCCCGATGGCACCCAGCTTGCGCGCACCGATACGTCCGATGAGTCGTCCGCCGAGGTTGGCGCCGATCATGGTGGCCAGAGCCACCGGCAGGAACAGGAGCCCGGTGACCAGCGGTCCGTGTCCTGCGGACTGCTGGAAGTAGAAGGTGCCGAGGAAGAACACTGCAACCATGAGGGCTGTGGCAATGAGGATGACGAACACACCAG
Organism: Glaciibacter superstes DSM 21135; assembly: GCF_000421145.1. Classification (GTDB taxonomy): domain Bacteria; phylum Actinomycetota; class Actinomycetes; order Actinomycetales; family Microbacteriaceae; genus Cryobacterium; species Cryobacterium superstes. The sequence continues at coordinate 51,386 of NZ_ATWH01000002.1, forward strand.
TGAACACCGGCCGCCGAGTGAGCAGGCCGAGGTCCATGAGCGGGGACGCTGCAGTCCTTTGCCGCCAACCGAAGAGGAGGTAGAGCACGACCGCTGCTCCGGCCGAGATGAGTGTCTGCGTTGAAACCCAGCCAGCATCGCCCGCGACGGTCAGGGAGTAGATCGCAAGGCCAGTCGCCACGGTGACTAGAAGCGCACCTACGGCGTCCAGGCCGCCGCGCCCGGAGATAGGTGGCAGCGGTGGCAGCACGCGCAGGAGGCCGATGAGGACGATCGCGCCCACAGGCACGTTGATGAAGAACACCCAAGGCCATCCCGGACCTGCCGTGATGAGACCACCGAGTAGCACTCCCACGGCCGCTCCGCCACCGCCGAGTGCCGACCAGATTCCCAGAGCACGGTTGCGCTCGTCCCCGGAGAATAGCCGCACGACGGCCGAGAGTGCTGCGGGTGAGAGTATGGCCGCGCCGATCCCTTGAGCAACGCGACCTCCCAGCAGGAAGGTGACGTTGTCGGCCAGGCCGGCAGCGAGCGAGCCGGCAACGAATACGAGCAAACCGGCGACCACCATCCGCTTGGCACCGAATAGGTCCGCGCTACGCCCGCCCAGCAACATGAGCCCGCCAAAGGCCACTGTGTAGGCGGCGACGACCCAGGTCAACGCTTCGCGCGACAGATCCAGATCGGCACCCATCTGGGGCAGCGCTACCGCAACCACGGTGACATCGAGGATGAGCATGAACTGCGCCGTGCCCAGCAGGGCCAATGCCAGCCAGCGTTTTGGATGGGTCCCGTCGCTGGCATCGAGTTGTTCTCTTGTGGTCGACATCGCGTTCTCCTAAGTCAAACATGGGTGTTTGAGTTGTACCCTGTTACTATAACTCGTACACGCGTGTTTGAGAAACGAGGTCGCAATGATAGTTGCCGGTCCACGGTCCACGGCCCACCGCCAAGCGTGCCGATGCCATGCGGAACGTCGAGAGCATCCTTGACGCCGCGATCACCTGCCTAGGGAACCGTCCGAACGCGACCATGGCGGACATCGCCAAGGAAGCAGGGCTCGGACGGGTCACTTTGTACGGCCACTTCGCTTCACGCCCCGAGCTCATTGATGCTGTCGTCGCGAGAGTCATCGAGCATGGCGAGCAGACCCTGAGCTCTGTCGACCTCGACGGGGATCCACGCGAGGCGCTCACTCGGTTAATCCACAGCAGCTGGCGTCTGGTCGACCAAGCGCGCTCGATTATCGCCGCTGCCCAGGATGAACTCTCACCGGCGCGCATCCGGCAGCTTCACGCTGACCCGGCCAGACGAGTCGAGGCGCTCATTCGTCGCGGCTGCGACGAAGGCTTGTTCCGGACTGATATGCCGATTTCGTGGCTTATCGCCGTGCTCCAACAGATTCTCCACGGCGCATCGGCCGAGATTGCCAGTGGCCGCCTCGACCCAGCTGATGCGCCCGAGTTGATTGTCAGCACAGTGCTCGGCCTCCTCAACCCGCCTGACGTTGGCTAGGAAGCGGAAAGGTCGGTCATCTCCTCGGTCCGGCCAAGAGTCGGACGGGCGTAGGCTCGAACGGCATGTCCCGACAGCCCGATTGCAAGAGTTCTTGACCGCCGAGGGAAATTTCTCACTCTACTCAGGTCTACCAACGATGTTCTCGGTGGCCGAGACGAGCATCACCCCGGCTTCGCGGAGTGCGAGGTGGATTGCCACATCGTCCGCACGGTTGCGGCGAGACCGTTTACCCATGTGGACGACCCGCCGGATCTCAACGAGTCAGTTGGTGTCGGGGGCGTACCGGGCAAGGAACAGTGCGACGGCGGAGGCAAGCCGGGGAGGCGCATCCGGAACGTCGCCCTTGAGGAGGGCCGCGTTGAGCGCGGCACCGATCACCAGCCAGGTGAACTCGTCTGCAGCGGCACGTGGGTCGTCAATCTCCAGCTTGCCCTGTCGATCCAAATCACGGAATGCGTCCGCGAGGTCATCGATATTTCGTTCCCAGCTCTCCGCGAAGTACGTCGCCGCGACCTCGGGGTGAGCCTCCGCCTCACTACTCACCAGGTGGCGCATTGCCAGGACGGTGGGACTGAGGACGCCGGCCCGGATCGTAGCCCCGAGCTCGATGAGGTCGCTTTCAGGATCCTCACCCTGGACGAGCTGGTTCAGCGCTGGACGCATCGCGCCACGGCCGGCTGCAGCCCAGTCGGAAACGACCGCCGCGTAGAGGGCCGCTTTCGACCTGTGCGCGCGATAGAGCGACGCCTTGGAGATGTGCGCTCGTGACGCGACCTCGTCCATCGTGGCGCGCGCGAATCCCCGATCGAGGAATACCGCGCGCGCGATCGCGAGCAGCTCATCCCCGCTCGATCCGGGAGGGCGCCCTCGGGGCGTTCGTTCTTCGACCACGACCACAGTTTAGTACTTGACAGGACTGAATAGGATCCTTAGTGTAATTAAGTACTCGAACGTACCGAAAGGCAAATCATGGTCATCCTGGGAGTCGCTCTGGCGACAGTCGTCTCATTCATCGCCAGCGCGGCCCTGTACGCGGTGCCGCCGGTGTCACGCCTCATCACGAGTCGGAGCACCGCAAGGCCCGGCATCCCGATCGCAGTCCAGATGCTGCTCGTCGTGCTGCGCAGTCTCATCGTGTCCTGCCTCCTGGCCGGTCTCCTGATCGCCGCACACTGGCATGGCGCGGGGCCGGGCGCTCTGCTGGGTCTAGCCCTGTCATTACTGCCGCTGGTCCTGCTCCTCGGAGGCGTGGTGCACGAGAACACGCCTGTCCCCGTGGCGGCCATCCACCTCGCCGATTGGATCGCCAAGCTCATCATCATCGGCCTCCTCGTCGGCCTCTTCATCTGAAACGGAGCATCGACATGACACGCGAACCACAACCGCTCGACATCACCTTCACCGCCATCCTCGGCAAGGTCCGCGAAGGAGACACTTGGACTTGCGTCCAACTGCCAGACTCGGCGACCGTATTCGGCACCCGAGGTCTCGTGAAAGTCGAGGGCACCGTCAACGGAGAACCTTTCAAGGGTGCCTTCATGGCACTGGGTGACGGCACCCACAAGCTCCCGGTCTCCGCAACCATCCGCAAGCGCATCCACAAGGACGATGGCGACGAAGTCACCGTCCACCTTCAGCGGCGCTTGAACTAACAGCAGCGAAGTCGAACCGGAGGTATTTGTTAGAGCGGGATGACGGGGAGGGTTCGACGCCCTCCAGCTCTGCGAGTGATTGCTCGCACGGTGCGATCTCGCACCCTGAACTTCATGCCAGTACTCAAGCAGATATCCCTCGATATACCCGGGAAATCAACGATCTAAGCGGCTTGCTCGAGTTTTAGAAGCACGTACTCGGGTTCCGTCGTCGAGACGCACCTCGACGCCCCGGCTCGACCTCTTCACCGCCTGCACCACCCTTCCGGGCCGAAAATCTGTGTGCATGAGGTGGAGACCTCGCAGCTGCGCAGCGATCGGTTCCCCCAGGCTCGCTTGGAGAGGCAAATCTGCCCGAGCAACCAGGCGTACGTCGGCACCGGCGAACACGCTTGCGGCTTCCGTCCCCACGATTCCGGCCCCGAGCCCGGTCACGGGCCGGCGAACTCGGTGCCGATGTGCTCGCGGATACGAACGGCATCGAATGCGCTGTGCAGCGTGAACACTCCGCCGACGCCATCACCCATCGTCGGTTGCGGCGTGCCGCCCGCGGAGACGACGAGTGCGCGGAATCGGAGGGTCCCCCCACCCTCCGAATGGACGACACTTTCTGCTCGATCCATTCCGGTGGCACGGCCTTGCACAAACGGTGCGTCCAGTAGTTCGAGGTTCGGGAGAGCTGCTTGTTCAGGGCGAGTAGGCCCGGGAGGATGCCCTTGTCCACCAGAGTGTGGTTGTACGGTGCGGTCGTCTCGTCGTGCACGATGCAGGCCGTTCCGGTGAAACCTTCGTGGCGCAACGTCATCGCCGCCGCGTGGCCCGCCACCCCGCGCCGATGATGAGCACATCGGTGTCCTGCTGGTCCATCGGCTCCCTCATTTCGCCTTGAACGGAATACCCCAGGAGGGTATACAGTTGAACCTGTCGATACCCCAGGGCAGGCGGCGACATCGCGGAGGAGAAGATCCGCGAGGCTTCCCAGGCGATCGGTCGTCTCGTGCGGTGACGGTGATATCGCCCTGTGTGTCCGACCGAGCCACCGAGTCGGTAGGACTCTTCGCCGACTTACTGAAGCTCAGGCGACTGAGTCGCGGTGCCCTGAGCCGGCATGTGAGGGCCAACTACACCCGAGCGATACTGTTGCCCCGATGACGTGCCCAAACATCACGGCGTCAATGAGGCTCCAGACATCGCTGACTTCAGGTCGTATGGTCATGCTGTAGAGCGTCTAATGCTGCCGCGGCTTGTCGGGGGCAGGACGCCGTTGCCGAGCGCGGTGAGTTGTTGCGTGTTGGTCAGTTCAAGCTCCTGGTCCGTGACCCAGCCTTCGTCCAAGCCCATGAGCCATTCCACGAACGAGGGGGCTGGTCGTGGACCAGCCCCCTCGTTCAGGATTGCGGGGGCTGGGGCTGTTCGTCCGGTGATGTGTTCCCATCGGGCGATGGCTGGGGCGTAGCGTCCCCAGCGTCGAAGAAGTCCGCGATCAACTCTGCCGCCTTCTCCGGTGAAGGCTGTCCGTGGTTGAGTACGAGGTCGATGACCTGATGGCTGAGCGCGATCGTCCCGCGGCGAGCTTTCACCTGATCCAGGGTCTCGCCGCCCCTGGACGAGTCCGATGCGAGCGGAGTGCGGAAGAGTGCGGTGAGCGAGGATGAAGATCCGGAATCTTGGGTGTGGTGCGCCGATCGCGGAAGCGGGTAGACCGATCCATCGTGCATCCATGCCGAGGTCGGCCAGGTCTCCGAGAACGGCGCCAAGCGCGCGAAGAGGTCGAGCTGACTCGTCTCCCAAGCCCCAAGGATCGAGTTCCAGGTTGCGAAGGGTTGCCTTGCCGGGGGTTGCGGTTTCGGGGTTGCATCGTTCATCGTCGGTTCCTTCCTGAACGGGGCGGATCGCGGGCGAGGAAAGTAGCCCGCGGACGTTCTCGATGACAACCCACTCAGGTTGCAACGCGTCGATCGCGGTAGCCATGTTCGCCCAGAGCCCGGAACGTGTTCCTGGGGCGAGGCCGGCGCGTTTGCCGACGGTGGAGACGTCCTGGCAGGGGAACCCACCGCAGAGGACGTCCACTGGCGGAACCTGATTCCAGTCGATGGTGGTGATGTCGCCGAGGTTCGGGGCGTCGGGCCAGTGGTGGGCGAAGACGCGGGCGACAGGCTCGTTGATCTCAGAGAACCACACGGTTCGGGCGTTGAAGGCTTCTTCGACGGCGAGGTCGAGGCCGCCGTATCCGGAGAACAGCGATCCGACCCGTAGCCGCTGGTCGGTGATGTCGTTCGGTTCGTGCATGGGGACTCCGCCTGATCGGTGACCTCGGTCGTCATCCGTTCACGGACTCCAGTGCCGAGCTGGTCACCTGCCAGGTACACGCCCACGCCCCACGCCGAGCAGGCCAGATCACTCATTCCGGACCCACCTGGACCCCTTTTCGCTCACCTCGCTTCTGAGCCACCACGCGTCTTGCAGATCGAGGTCGCGACCACCCGCGTGTGATTTCTGAAGCCATTGATCCTGCTTGTTCACCTCCTCCTTGATGGAGGGAAGGTGAGCTGCGGTGACGGTGTCGATGCGGGTGATGTCGGCTGGCGACGGCTACAAGTACCTGCTGCGCACAGTGGCGGCTGGTGACGGCGACCGGGACCTTTCGACCCCGTTGACGAGGTATTACAACGCGGACGGCACGCCGCCGGGACGCTGGATGGGCAGCGGCCTCCCAACGCTCGGAAGCGGGCAACTCCGCGACAGTGATGAAGTTACCGAGGCGCAGCTCCAACTGTTGATCGGAATGGGGCGTGACCCTCTCACAGGTGCCCCGCTGGGGCGGGCGTACCCGGCTTACAAGTCCGTGACTCAACGCGTTGAGGAGCGAGTCGGAACGCTCGATCCCAAGCTGGGGCCGACCGCTCGGGGCCGAGCAGTCGCGGCGATCGAGGCCGCGGAATCCGAGCGTGGCACACGACGAGCAGTGGCCGGATACGACTTCACCTTCTCCATCCCGAAATCCGCCTCCGTGCTGTGGGCAGTCGCTGACGCAGGAACGCAATCACTCATCGTCAACGCACATCACGCGGCGGTTGCAGAAGTGGTTGCGTTCATGGAGCGCGAGGTTGCAGCCACTCGCGCCGGTGCAACCCCTGGGGATGGTGCCGTTGCGCAGGTCGAGGTACGCGGGCTGATCGCGACAGCCTATGACCACTACGACTCGCGCGCGGGTGACCCCCACCTGCATACGCACGTCGTGATCAGCAACAAGGTGCAGACCGTGCTCGACAACAAGTGGCGAAGCCTGGACGGGCGCCCCCTCCACGCTGCAACGGTGGCGCTCTCCGAGTTCCACGAAGCGGTGTTCGCGGATCACCTCACGCGGCTCTTCGGTGTGGAGTGGGAAACACGTGATCGCGGACGAGACCGCAACGCGGCATGGGCCATAGCGAAGGTCCCAGAACAACTCGTGTCCGAGTTTTCGTCGCGCTCGCGGCATATCAACGAGGAGAAGGATCGGCTCATCGCCGCGTACGTGGAGAAGCACGGCAGACAACCCTCCCGCACGACGATCATCAAGCTGCGTGCCCAGGCGGCACTCGCCACACGACCGGAGAAAGAGATCCATTCCCTCGCCGAACTCACCACTGAATGGAGGCATCGGGCGGGCACGATCCTTGGTGTCGATGCCACTCGCTGGGCACGCGAGGTCACGGCGAATGAGGCGCCGTTGCTCCTGCGCGCTGATGATGTGCCGCTTGACGTAGTTCGTGGGCTGGGACAGAGCGTCGTGGCCGCAGTCGGGGAAAAGCGTTCCACTTGGCGCCGCTGGAATCTCACCGCCGAAGCTGCCCGGCAAACGATGAGGTACCGTTTCGCCAGCACACGCGATCGCGAAGCGATCATCGGCATGGTTGTCGATGCTGCCGAGGCCGTGTCGATTCGGCTCACGCCGCCCGAACTGGCATCCAGCCCTGCCATCTTTCGCAGGAGCGATGAATCGTCGGTGTTCCGGCCGAAGAACTCCACGGTGTTCTCGTCGGGTGAGCTGCTCGACGCCGAGGAGCGCCTGCTTCAACTCGCTCACACAACAACGGGCCCGACCGTCTCGCTGGAGACGGTCGAACGCATCGTGCGGAAGCCCGACCGTGAGGGGTTGGTGCTCGGGGAAGACCAAGCGTCTGCGCTGACGAAGATCGCTGTCTCCGGTCGTGTCGTTGATCTGCTCGTCGGCCCGGCTGGCGCCGGGAAAACGACCGCCATGAACGCACTACGCCGGGCATGGGAAAAGGAACACGGTCAACGATCCGTCGTCGGGCTGGCCCCCTCTTCGAGTGCGGCACAAGTGCTTGCCGAGGATCTCGGGATCACAACTGAGAACACGGCGAAGTGGTGGCAGAATCACCTGCGAGAAGGTGAGACCTTTCAGTCGGGCCAGCTCGTCATCGTTGATGAAGCGTCACTCGCGGGAACGCTTTCCCTGGACCGAATCACCCAGCTTGCTGCTGATGCTGGGGCAAAAGTGTTGCTCGTCGGAGACTACGCGCAGCTCCAGGCTGTCGACGCGGGCGGCGCCTTTGGGATGCTCACGCATGATCGTTATGACGTGCCCGAACTTATCGACGTTCACCGCTTCACGCACGACTGGGAAAAGCGTGCGTCCCTCGATCTTCGCCATGGCCACACCGACGTCATCGACACCTACGACGAGCACCAACGCATCGTTGACGGGGACACCGAGGAAATGATCGATTCAGCGTATACCGCCTGGCGCAGCGATCTCGTCGCGGGGCGTGCAACGGTTCTCGTCTCAGACTCCAATGAATCGGTGACCGCACTCAACAACCGAGCGCGCACCGATCTGATTCTCGATGGCGCCGTTCGCGGGTCACGTGAGTCTGAGCTGCACGATGGAACCCATGCGGCATCCGGAGATATCGTCATCACGCGCCGCAATGACCGCCGCCTACTGGCAGGGCGAGGCTGGGTGCGCAACGGAGATCGCTGGAACGTCGTCGATGTTCGACGCGATGGATCGATGCTTGTTCGACGGGCTGGAAGTTCCTGGGGGACCAGCGTTCTTCTGCCAGCCGATTATGTAGCTGAGCACGTCGAACTCGGCTACGCCGTGACATCCTTCCGCGCGCAAGGCCTCACCACCGATACTGTACACGTGCTCGTCGACTCGACGATGTCCCGGGAGAACTTCTACGTGGCGATGACACGGGGTCGTGATGCCAACGTCGCCTACGTCGCAGTCGACAAGCCCGACCCATCCCACGATGGTCCACATCCTGGTGAGAACGATGAAGTCACCGGCCGCAGCGTTCTCACCGGAGTGCTCCAGCACGTCGGTGCCGAACTTTCCGCGCATGAAACGATCGCCGTTGAACAAGAGTCCTGGGGATCGATCGCGCAGCTTGCCGCAGAATACGAGACGATCGCCTCGGCCGCGCAGCGCGACCGGTGGGCATCCCTGGTGCGAGCGTCCGGCCTCAGTACAGAAGAAGCCGAGGAGGTCATTAGCTCGGATGCGTTCGACCCCTTGACTGCAGAGCTGCGCCGAGCTGAAGCAAACCATCATGACCTGGCCAACTTGCTCCCACGTCTCGTCCGTGCGCGTGGCTTTGGCGATGCGGACGACATCGCTGCCGTCATCCGACACCGAGTTATCGACGCCACCGCGCGACCAGCTGGATCAGGCCGCACACGCAAGGTGCCCAGGCTCATCGCCGGGCTCGTACCCGAAACGATGGGACCGGTTGCTGGTGACATGCGTCAGGCGCTCGATGAACGTCGTCACCTCATCACGCAGCGAGCCGACGCAGTGCGCGACAAAGCCATCGTCGATGATGCGCAATGGATCGCGTCACTCGGTGAAGCTCCCGCTGCCGCATCGGGGCGTGAGAGTTGGCAGCTGGCAGCGCGGACGATCGCCGCGTATCGCGACCGATACGCCGTCACGACGCCGAGCCCGCTTGGGCTCCGACCCGAGGCCACGGCGCAGCGAATCGATCACGCGAGGGCCGAAGCAGCACTCACCGAGATCCGCCGTATGAACGCCGCGGCCAAGGTTGTGCAGTCCCATCGTGAGCCGTCTGAGAGGACTTCGGAGAGGCGGGTGCTCTGACCGCTGCCCAGTCGCGCCGGTGCACGCGCTTTTCTCCAGTCAACTGCGCTGAAGAAGATGAGCGATTACAGGCCGCGTGAATCGGGTGAGCGACGATCACAAGCTGCAGCGATGCGAAATGCTCGTGACAGCTCCGTGTTGGGGTCGTTGCTCTTGTCCTCGTCGGCGAGTCGAAGAACGTCTTCGGAACCTGTGAGCAAACGGGCGCGTCTGTCTTGAATAAGGATGTTGGAGCCATAGCTGGCGGCACTCGTCACGGGGCCAGGAACCGCACCGACTGAGCGACCAAGCTCCACTGCTTCGTTGGCGACACGCAGCGATCCTGACCGCGCCCCCGCCTCAACGATCACCGTCGTCGAGGAGAGCGCGGCCATAATCCGGCCACGATCGAGAAAGCGCTGCCGTGTTGGCGCAACACCCGGTGCAACCTCAGAAACGAGGAGACCTTGTTGCTCAATACGCGCAAACAGATCCGCGTGTCCGGCAGGGTATGCGCGATCGACCCCACCCGCGAGGACTGCAATCGTTCTTCCACCGGTCGCCAACGCCGACTGGTGTGCGACTGCTTCGATGCCGTAAGCACCACCAGCGACAACGACACGGCCACTGAGCGCGAGGTCACTGGCGAGCTCAATCGCCATGTGGTCTCCATACGCTGTGGAGGCGCGCGCACCGGTCAACGTGATGCGGTCGGCTAGAGGCTGGGCCAGCAGCGCAGTCTCGCCACGCGTCCAAAGTGCATATGGTGTGCGGGCTCCGAGATCGTTGAGGGCGACTGGCCAATCCTCCTCACCCGGAATCAGGACCCGGAGACCTTGTCGCTCGAAGGCTGCCATCTGTGTGGCCAAGGTGTCGGCGCTGCTCACAGTGTGTAAGCGTTCGCGCCATACTGCCGCTGCGATTTGGTCGAGGCCGGGCACCGCGCCGTCAGCATCAGCGAGGCGGAGCAGTTCTACAGCGCCGACTCGGCCAACGAGACGACCGGTCGACGGATCGTTCGGTGGAGCCACGAGCGAGAGAACGGTACGCGCGCTCCGCTCGTCGTGTCCGAGGGAAGAGAGGGAAGTCATCATCGGGCTCCTTCACAGCAGTCATTACCGTGAAGGTGCACAGAGCCGCCCTTCCGTATGTCGTTGGTCCGGCGTACCCTTGAAACCAGGCGACACACTCAATGTTCGCCATCGCCCGCGCGATGGCATGACGGCCCCAGGGCAGTCCTTCAAGGTTCAACGTTGCCGAGCCATGAGAGGACCGTTGTCATGTTTCGAATCATCTGGGTTATCAGCATCCACCTCCGCAACTTCATGCGCAGGTACATGCCGACCAACATCCTGCTCGACGCGATTCGCGCCCGCCGCGGGCTCAAGTGGGGCGTGCCCGCGATGCTTCTCGCCATCCCGTATCTCTTCGCCGCGAGCATCTGCACGGCTCTCATCGACGGGGGAGCGTCCCGCTGGCTCTACGTCGTTGCACTTGTCTGCATCTGGAACGCGCTCAAGTTTTTCGTGATCGGGCCGGTCTCAGCGGTGTTGATAATGCGGATCAAGCATGCTGAACGTCGGGCCATGGGACACACCGTGAATTCCACCGCCGCGGCTTCGTAGAGCGCTCGGCAAATTATCTGCGCGATTTGGCGGCTGCGACCCGCGGGCTGTGATTCCTCGGCGAAGAGCGTTGTCTCATAGGATTGCGGCTATGTGACACTCCAACGAGGAGGTGCCTGCGTGTCCACGAGCCAGGCCCATTGAATGTCACGGCTGATCGGGCCCGCCACCTGATGTACGTGCGCTTCCTGACCAGGATGGGCCCGCCAGGTCAAACGCGAACGACGCAAAGGAAATGAAGGTCGTTTCGAGATGGATGGACGCCTGACCGGGTTGAAAGGGCCGCTTTAGCGGTCCAGGTATGTCCTGATCGACAGACGCCCATTCGTCGGGCATGCTTGGGCAATCAGGTATCTTCCGATTCCGTAGGGGCGCAAGACGAAGCGGTCCTCCAGTTAGGACCACGAATGCCCCCGGACATCGCGCCATCAATCGATGCGTCTCGGCCGGAAGCTCCTGCAACTCCAGCGCCGCTGCGCGTCAGCAACATCAGCGTGAGGAACTTCAGGCTTCTGCATAAGGTGGACGTCGCTCTCAGCGATAGTGCAACGGTACTGGTGGGGCGCAACAACACAGGGAAGACCTCATTGGCGGAGGTCATGTCGCGGTTCTTCCAAAAGACGAGCTTCAAGCTGGCTCTTGCTGACTTCTCGTCCGAGACGTATGACCAGTTTCGTCGTGCCTGCGAGTTGTATCTCGATCACAACGAAGACGCGGCCAGAGATGCGTTACCGACGATCACATTGACGATCAACATCGCGTACGACCCGAAACTTCCTGAGTACGGACCGTTGTCTGCTCTCATCGTCGATCTCGATTTGAGCTGCAATGAGGCTAGAGTCCAATTCGACTATGCGCTCGAAGGGGGGCGCTTGAAGGAGTTCTTTGAAGGGATCTCCCTGGACCCGACAACTGGCGCATTACCAAGTACCGTGACAGTGCTTGACGCTGTAGGCGACCGAATTCCCAAACTTTTCAAACGAACGATCGCAGCAGTTGACCCGAACGACTCGTCGAACACGAGAGAAGTTACGCTCGATGCAGTTCGCAAACTCATCACAGTTGATTTCTTGCAAGCACAGCGTGGACTGGACGACGAAAAAGAGCGCCCAAAGGACTTAATCGGGCAGATCTTTCAGTCACTCTTTACCGCTGCATCAAACGCAGAAGACGATACCGCCCAGCGCCGGACCGCCGACGATCTTGCAAAAGCCGTGGAGGGAATTGAGACGCAACTTGGCGCTCAGGTAGGGCGCATGGTTGCTGGCGTCATTCCGACGCTCGAACGATTCGGATATCCCGGTTTGCATGACCAGGAACTTGAGACGAAGACCAAACTTGACATTGAACGATTGCTCTCGAATTACACGAGCGTCCACTATCGCGGGGTAGCAGGAGTTTCACTCCCAGAGTCGTACAGCGGACTCGGCTCACGGAATCTCATCTTGATTCTCCTGACTCTCCTGAGCTATTACAGGGAGTACGCGGCCAGGGGCAACACCCCAGGTGTTCATCTCGTTTTTGTGGAAGAGCCCGAAGCTCATTTACATCCGCAGATGCAGGAAGTTTTCATCGATCAACTGAGCAGTCTCGCGAAACTGTTCCCTGGCATCGATAAGACCAGTCAGGATTGGTCGGCCCAATTCTTGGTGTCCACCCATTCTTCGCATGTCGCCAACAAGGCACCGTTCTCGGCGATTCGATACTTCCGCCTGGCTCGTGCCGTGACAGGTCAGCAAGGCCACCACGCGGAAGTTCTCGATCTCAGCCGCGCCGAAAACATCGACGAAAAGTTCCTCCACCAATACCTGACGCTGACACGATCGGATCTGTTCTTCGCGGACAAGGCAATACTCGTCGAAGGAACCAGCGAGCGTCTGATCGTTCCAAAAGCGATTGAAAAGAGCGCGGCGAAGCTCTCGAGCCAGTATGTGACGTTGCTGGAAGTTGGCGGTGCATACGCGCACATATTCTTCCCTCTATTCGACTTCCTTGGTCTGCCAAGCCTGACTATCACTGACATTGACGCTGTCGCTATTCAAGCAGGTGGCACGAATCGCACGGCAGCCCGCGTGCACTCCGGTGACCGAACAAGCAATGCGACTATCAAACACTGGTTCTCCAACAAAGACGTAACTCCCACGGAGCTACTTAGAGACGCAGAGACGGATGCCATCAGGCGCGGTAATCGATACATCGCCTACCAAGTTCCTGAAGCAGAAGTTGAAGCATGCGGTAGGTCCTTTGAAGATGCCTTTATTCTGGCAAATCCCACACTTTTCGAGCTCGCTCTGACTGGAGATGCGGTGGCCGATGAAGAGGCGGCGCAGGCGGAAGCAGAGGCGCACAAGAAGAGCGATTTCGCGTTAAGGTTCGCCATTAACGACACCGACTGGGTGACGCCTCGCTACATCCAGCGGGGACTCGACTGGCTCCTGGGTTTCAGCCATCCGGAGAACGCTGAAGTCACAACCGAGGCTGGGGGACCGGTGGTTGTGAAGTGAGCGAATTGCGAGTGGAACCTTTACGGACAGCAGAGCAAGAAAGCGACTCTGCGTTACGATCCGTCTTCGCTGCATTGGAGGCTCGGGAGAATTTCAAACTTGAAGCAGGCGCAGGTGCCGGAAAGACATACTCTCTCATTCGGGCCCTGCAACACATACTCTCAGAACGCTCTAAATACCTCCCAAGAGCAGACCAGCAAATCGCTTGCCTGACCTACACCAACGTAGCTCGCGATGAGATTGTCAACCGAACGGATTCGAGCCCTTTCGTGTTCGCCGACACCCTGCACGGGTTTCTTTGGGAAATGATACGGCCGTATCAAAAGGCTTTGGCACAAGCCATTCTCGTGGCCGAGAAATGGCAGGAAACGCTCGAAGGGCGTACAACACTCGACGGGTTGGAGATCGACTACGACCTTGGCATCCGCGGAATCGGTGATCACGTCGCAACCCTCCACCACGACGATGTCCCCGGTCTTGCTATGGAGCTGTTCAAGAACGCCAAGTTTCGTGCACTTATCGCGGACAGATTTCCAATCATCTTCATCGACGAGTATCAGGACACACCCCAAGGGCTGGTGGAGGCGATGCTCATCGGTCACAAAGAAGACCCCCTGACATCTATCTACGGAATCTTCGGAGACCATTGGCAGCAGATCTACGACAAAACGTGTGGATCAATCGACCATCCAGCTATAACCGCAATCCCCAAAAATGCCAACTTCCGTTCTGGCACAACAATCGTTAACTTTCTCAATCAGCTTCGGCCAGAGCTGCAGCAGGCTGCGGCCGAGGATGCGGCAGTAGGGACGATCACGATTTACCACACCAACGAGTGGCCTGGCGTGCGCCTCGGGAGCAACTGGAAGGGGCAAATCTCACACGCGGCGAGTCACCAGACGTTGGAATGGGCTACCGCAGACGCTCGAGAACACCGCTGGACTGACGCAACAAGTGATGTCAAGAATCTCATGCTCACTCACACTTCAATCGCCAACGAGCTCGGGTACGAATCACTACCTACCATCTTTAAATACAACGATGCGTTCATTCGTAAACAGGATCCTGTCCTCGCATACTTGCTTGATGTCGTCGAGCCAGCAGCCGTTGCATTCCAGGCACATAAGTACGGCGACCTCTTCGATGTTCTTGGCCGTTCCCAGCCACACATCCGGTCTCCTCGTGACAAAACTCGATGGACCAAGTTCTTCGAGAACCTCAATGCCCTGCGCGCAAACGGAACTGTGGGCGATGTGCTCGACCACCTCAATGGGCAGAAGCTGTTCTCGATCCCGAGCAAAGTACAACATCGCCAGACCCGCCTTGAGGAAGCACTCACCGAGCTTGAATCGGGCACGGAACTATCCGAGCCCCGCCTTCTTGAATATCAGAGGCTGAGAAGCGTGTCATACGCGGAAATTCGAGCTTTAGCAGCGTACGTGGATGACAAGACCGTGTTCTCAACGAAGCACAACGTCAAAGGTGCCGAGTTCGACAACGTAGTCGTCGTGCTCGGACGCGGCTGGTCGGCCTACGACTTTGCCAAGATGCTCGAGAACTATCCAAGGAGAGACCAACTCAACGACAGCGAACGAAAAAGCTTCGAACGGTCACGAAACCTGTTCTACGTTGCAGCTTCGCGCGCGAAACACAACCTTGTTCTTGTCTTCACTCAGAAGCTTGAGCAGGGTGCGCTGGCGACTTTGACAAACTGGGTTGGCGACTCAAACATCGTTCCAGTTACATTCACCGACGAAACCACGCCCGCGCCAGGCTTGTAGCTGTTTGCAAATCGACCGCCAGCTGATGCCAGTCGCGCGTCGGGAGTAGCGAATGTCCTCGAGCGACTCGCCCGGTGACGACACGAATTGATCTCGCCCTCTGGACGTTGGATTCTCGCGTGGCGCAAGCAATACTCAGTATCAGCGCGAAGTAGGCAGGAGGCTCTCATGATCTATCGCAATGCCGCGCGTGCCTTTGTCGCGGAGCTTGCCGAGATTCGTTCAACCGGGCATGCGGTGAGGGTTCGTGGGATGCGGACTCACGAGCTTCTTGCTCGAACAGTGACGTTGGAAAACCCAATGGAGCGTTTCATCACGGTCCCTGGCCGTCGCAATGATGCGTTTGCCACGATCGCCGAGACAATGTGGGTACTCGCTGGACGCAACGACATGGAGTACCTCGCTCGCTACTTGGGCCGTGCGCTGCAGTTCTCGGATGATCAGGCGACGTGGCGTGGCGGCTACGGCCCGCGGCTGCGCAACTGGGACGGCGTTGATCAGGTGAATGAGATCCGCAAACTCCTCCGCTCGGACCCTGAGTCCCGGCGGGCGGTCGCCGTGCTGTTCGACCCGGCGCGCGACTTTGTCGAGACGCTGGATGTGCCCTGTAACAACTGGCTCCACTTTCTCGTCAGGGACGGCCGTGTCGATCTGAACGTGACCGTGCGCTCTAACGACATTCTCTGGGGGTTCTCCGGAATCAACACGTTCGAGTGGAGCGTGCTGCACGAGATGATGGCGTTCTGGGTTGGCGCGCCGGTTGGGAACACGGCGTTCTTCATTTCATCGCTTCATCTCTATGACGAGCGGAATGAGCAGGCCGATCGCGCCCTCGCCGGATACGCCGGATACGCCGGCGCGACGGGCTACGAGGAGGCGTGGGTTGGGGCTCGGTTTGAGACTCCGTGGCAGGACTTCACCGCTTTGCTTGACCGCTGGTTCGATCTCGAAGCCCGTCTGGCGTCCGGGGAGGACTGCCACGCGGAAATCACTGGCTTCCCTGACCCGTTGCTTCGTCAGTTCCTTCAAGCGCTCGCGATCAAGTGGGCTATCACTGCGGGCGCGGACGAGGCTCGGCAACGCGAACTCGTCGACGAGCTTGGTCACAGCGACATTGCCTTCGCGCTCCACGAGCAACTCTTTCGAGACTCCCCACAACTTCTCTCCCCGCCCGCATCTGCACTGAACTGGGTCGACCTGCGCGAGTCCGTCATCGCGCTCCATCGGTCCAAAGATGCTGCCTACGGCAACTCGTGGAAGAAGCGTGGTGAGTTGATCAGTATCGCCGCCAACCTTGCTCGCAAGATCGACCGCATCGATCAGGTCGTCGACGGTGCCGCAGCGGGGCGAGAGACCCTCCTGGATACCGCCGTCGATCTCCTGGTATATGCGGTCAAGTATGAGACCTTCCTCGCGGATCAGTCCGCAGAGGTCGCCGGGAGGATCTTCGCGAACGGCGGCGAGCGGTTCAGCGACGGCCCGGACGGTTTCGAGGATCTCATGCGGGTGCGCGATGTCGCCGGCGAGGTCGGGACTGTTCATGCGGAAGCGGCAAATGCCTCGACGGCGTTCGACGAGCTGGACGCCTTCCTGCAGCTGCACCCGCAGGGCGAGTGGCTGGAGAAGCTCGCGCTGGCTGAGCGCCTGACCGAGATCGCGTTGCGCCTCGTGCTTGCGGTCGGGGTGTCAGACCCGCGTGGAGTCGACACGCTTCGGCGGGATTCGGGACGTTCGTGACGGCGGTTCTGTTGGGCTTCGACTCATCCGGAGGAGATGATGGAGTGCAGTAGCGACACTGCGATCGTGCTTGCATTTCCGGCATGGGAAGCGCGCAACTAAGGGCAGTACTAAACGGAGAAGCAGACATATGAGAGCACCAACTCCCCGGGACGGGGTCTACGAGCTCTACTGGAAGTTCGCCGCTGAGCGACAGCAAGTGTTCGAGGCGCGTGTCGCCGGAGCCCCCCGGCCGTGGACGCAGGACCGGATTCTCCAGGAGTACAAGTTCTGCAACGTCTACCGTGCGGCTGACCGCGTCAGCCAGTACCTCATTCGTGATGTCGCATACCGTGACGACGACTCAAGTCCAGCCGACCGTCTCTTCCAGATCGTCGCGTTCCGAAACTTCAGCAATATAGGCACGTGGGAGACCGTCACCGGAACCCTAGGGCGTTCGCCTCGCATTGCAGACCTGGAGTCCGGGGCGTTCGAATCCGCACTCACCGAGGCGAGGGAACGCAACGGCGGCCTCTACACGGGGGCGTTCATACTCTGCGCCACAAACGCCTACGGTCGCAAGACCAAACACCTGAACCATGTGGAGCTGTTCCGGGACATGTTCGTGCGGTCTCGTCTGGCCGAGCGGATCCTTGAGGCCGAGTCGCTGGAGGAGGTCTACGACCTTCTCCATATCTTCCCTCTGATGGGGGACTTCATGTCTTACCAGATGGCGATCGACCTGAACTACTCCGAGCACCTGAACTTCTCCGAGAACGACTTCACCAAACCTGGCCCGGGTGCCCTGCGCGGCATCAAAAAAGTATTCTCCGACCTCGGCGGACTCACACCACAAGAAGTGATCATGTGGATGGTCGACAACCAAGAGGCCGAGTTTGCACGCCTAGGACTTGAGTTCAACGGTCTTTGGGGTCGGCCCATCCAGGCGATCGATGCCCAGAACCTCTTCTGCGAGACCGATAAGTACTGTCGTGAGGCGGTGCCGGAGCTCGCCAGCGCGCGGAGCCGGATCAAGTCGCGTTACGCCTCCACGCCTGAGCCGATAACGCTCTTCTTCCCGCCCAAGTGGGGAATCAACGGTCTTCTTCCTCAGGAAGAGGTACTGGGGGACGAGCTTGCCCATGTAGGCGTTCTGGAGCCCATGTTCTAGGTCGAGTCGCTGACGCTCACGCTACGTCTGCTGCTGGCTGCAGGCGGCGAAGCCAGTCATGCGGGCGACCCTGCACGCCAGGCTCAAGCGACCGCACCCATTCGACGGTCGCCGCGACATGCACGTCAGTGAAATTGCTGCGATAAGCAGGCCCAGCGTGCACAAGGTCGAAGCCGTAGTCGTTGCGTAGCGATTCGGGGATGACAGGCCCCGCGCCACCGAAGTAGACGAACTCATCGCCCAGCAGCACCCGCTCGCTTTTTGTATCGCGCAGCATGTGTCGCGCCTCTAGGGAGCCGTCATCCTTACTGTGGCGAGAATTTTCCTGGATCCATTCACCGTCTGGATCGCGGTGGTAGATGTTGTCGCCGAAATGCTGCATGCGGCTGCCCCGAAGGTTCGGCCGCTTCTCGGCGAAGCGGTCATCGTGCCAGTACTCCTGGAAGCTCACAATTTCTGAGATGCGCATCGCGTAGACGAGGTTCCCTGCCTTGCCATTCGGGCGGGAGCCGGTTCCCACTATCCAATCATCGACTTGGGCGACCCGACGGATGTCCTGCTTGCAAGTGGCGAGAGAGCAGACGCCATGAAAGGGATTGGGCGCGAAGCCGACGTCGTAGCGCACGATGTAGCTGAACACCCTCACGCCCCTACCCCCTTATCAGCAGGCAGCTCGAGGGATCGACTGCACAGGAGCAGGCGCACCGCCGGGTTCTGTCCAGTTGTCTTTACCGTCAAGCGCGTCGATGATCGCTTGAGCATCCCAATTGACGATCGCGTTCGCGTAGTCCTCGAGCGGCTCGGGCATGTCGTCGTGCGTGGTGCCCGGCGCCCAGACCCCGACGATCCGCTTGTCCGGGAACTTCCGGGCATACTCGATCTCCCAGTCGACCCACTCGTGGTTCTTGGTATCGGGGGAGATGACGACGATGATCTTGCCCGCCCACCGGATCTGGTCGGCAAGGATCTGTCTGATGTAGTCGGGGCTCTTCGCGTTGTTCGGGGTCTCGCTCGTGATCGAAGAATCTCTGATCTCAGCACCGCTGCCTGAGAGCATCTTCTTGAGATCCCCGACCAGTGCGTCATCCTCGTGACGGTGGCTGATGAAGATATTGTGCTGATCGCTCATCTCGGATTCCTCCTTCAGAGATAGTCTAGTTTTGACCACCGACATCGCCCCGATGAGGTGGTGTTTCGAGAGGAGTACGCGTGCCGATCCCGCCGATCCTCGACGTGTTCGTTGTCTGGCACCCCGATGACATGAGCGGCGCCGAGCGATTCGCGGACCTTCACGAACACTTCCATAGCCCGGCCTTCTCAGGGTTGGCCGGCGGTGCCGTCGAGGTGTACGCGCGTAGCGAGCCCTGGGACGACGGTGCAGCACCACGGCCCCTAGGTATCGAAACGCCGCTCGGCGAGGGGCTCCCGGCCGCGCAGTTCAACGCGATCATTCCCGTCATCGACACGAACTTGCTCCGTGCGGCGGCCGACCCATCCAGCCTGTGGAGCAGGTATCTCCGCGAGATCGCTGCCCTTAACCAAAAATCTGGCGTGGGTGTCTACCCTGTGGTGGCAGAAGGTCTGCAATGGGGTAGCAGCGTCGTCAATCAGATTCTCGGCGATATCCAGACCCTGCCATCTAATGTGAACACGGATCGTGGTTTGTTCGGGCGTGAGTTGGCGCAGGCGATCACTCAGCACATTCAGCAGGAGGCGAAACGTCCCGCGCGGCTTACGGTGTTCGTGAGTCACACGAAACACCGGTCTTCGGAGGAAGCCGCACGTTCCGGGCCCGCGATGTTCGAGCGCGTGCGCAATCACATCCAGCAGTCGCACCTGTCGGCGTTCTTTGACGCGCACGACATCCAACCCGGCGGCGATTGGGAGAAGACGCTTGAGGACAGCGCCGCCAGCAGTGCGCTGCTGATGATCCGTACCGATGTTTACGCAGCCCGAGAGTGGACGCAACGTGAGGTTCACGCCGCGAAGCGCAGCGGCATGCCCGTCGTCTGCATGTATGCACTCACCGCAGGCGAGGAGCGCGGTTCCTTCCTCATGGACCACGTCCCCTCCGTGGTCTGCGAT
Source organism: Glaciibacter superstes DSM 21135 (assembly GCF_000421145.1). Taxonomy (GTDB): domain Bacteria; phylum Actinomycetota; class Actinomycetes; order Actinomycetales; family Microbacteriaceae; genus Cryobacterium; species Cryobacterium superstes. The sequence goes on from NZ_ATWH01000002.1 coordinate 71,529, forward strand.
CTTGCGGACCCCGATCCGGGAGTCAAGCTCGCCCTCAATAGGCTCGTAGATGAGACGCTCAAGAACACTCTCTGGCTTGCCCAGACGTCCTACCTCTCCGGGGACGGGTTCGATTGGCTTCCCGCGCAATCGCCGGAGCCGACCACGCTCGCTCCCTGGCTGGCCTCACACCGAGAGAAGCAGCCAGACGACAAGCATCTCTGGGTAATCCACCCCGACCCACCGCTTGGATCCGCAGAGCGCCGCGTGCTGCTTCAGCTGTGCGCGGTGGCTGGCTACGACGTCGATGTCGACATCTTGACGCCTCGGACATTCGCTGCGCGCGGCGGAGCGCTCAGGAAATGAACGAACCTACCCTCATCTCGCGAGATGCGCTCTCTGGCCGGAAAATCGCCTTATCGGTCTCCGAGAGCGCCGATCTCGCCCGGCTCGGCCTCAATGAACAGCACTGCCGACTCGTTGTCGCGGAGGTCGGCAGAGCGGTCATGCTCGCGGGAGGCACCGTCGTGTACGGCGGCAACCTCAATCCCGGCGGGTACACCGAGATTCTGATCGAAGAAGCCCAACGCTTCAGCGGCGGACGACCCTCGTTGGAGATCACACTCGCCGAATCCGAGTACCGCAAGCTCACTGAAGACGAGCTGATTACAGCGGATAGAGGTCTCGGGGACTTCGGTAGATTGACGTTGGTGTCGGAGTCTGGTGACACGGTGCCCATATCAGCTGCCCTGGAGGGTGTTTGGACCCAGGATCCCGGCCACGCGTTGACAGCGATGCGTGAGTACGTCGCGTGCGAAACGACGGCTCGTCTCGTCGTCGGGGGCCGGCTCGTAGACTACACCGGCACCGAACCCGGCGTGATCGAGGAGGCCCGTCTGACGATTCAGGCCGAGCGCCTCCTCCTCGTCGCAGGAGGGTACGGCGGAGCTGCAGCGGCAGTCGCCCAGCGACTGCATCCGCAGTATTTCGTCGGTTGGGCGCCCGAAGGGTATCCGGTTCATGCTCAGAACGCGGAGGTTTTAGCTGCCTTGGAGGCGGTGCGCGACGCCTACGTAAGTACTGACGTGAAGCGTGCCCCTGACGAGGAGCTTCTACGACTCCTCACAATCAGCCACAGGCCAGCCGACATCGCGCGTGCCACTGTGCGCCTACTTTCGCAGTTGGTGGACTGACTTGACGGCTTGGCGCGAGTATCAAGAACAGGCAGCGACTCTGTTCCGAGAACTCGGGTTTGATGTGCAGACCGATCTGCGTATCTCTGGGGCGCGCGGCAGCCATGACGTCGATGTATTCGTGAGTTTCGAACGTGCTGGACTAGTCGTGAACTGGATCATCGAGTGCAAGCACTGGAAGCGACCCGTTGATAAATCTCATGTGCTGACTTTGAGATCGATCGTGGAGGACGCTGGTGCAGACCGGGGCATCTTGCTCTCCGAGTCTGGAGCGCAGCGTGGCGCCCTGGCGGTTACTCATAAGAGCAACGTGCATGTCACATCTATCATCGATCTCAAGGAGATAGCTTCTGGAGAGATAGTTATGGAACAGGTCAGTGCTCTGCCCGGAAGAGTTGCCGCGGCCCATGCTCGGTACTGGGCTATGTCCAAATCTCATCGCGAAGAATACGGACTTCGCCCGGAAGGGCCCACGTTTGGCTACAGCGGCGCGGTCGTCCTAGCACAGATCAAAGACGTCCTCTTCAGCGTCCTCGCGAACCAGTATCCCCCGACGGGAGATACATTGCCCACCGTCGAAATTCATAGCCCGGCCGAAGCGCTCTCGTGGGTTTACCCGCGGCTGGAGGATCTAGAGCAAAAACTCGGTGTGGCAGAGAAGGCCGTTCCACCTTTCGGACCGGTGATCGACATCGCAATCGCGTAGTCCTTGACAGAGAGTCGTGATTGACCGTTAGTGGTGAAGGTCGGTCGTTCATCGTCTTATCGCCTCAACCGTAGGTTCCGTCAAACTCGGACAGCGGACCTGAGGACAAGACTCTGCCTAGGTCTGTGGTCGAGTGGCCTGGATCGTGGCAGGTTGAGTGGGATTTCGGGCCCACGGCGTGTGGAGCAAGGATCCTCCGGGCATGCCGATACGTGGATGGGGCACCCAGCCTCGCGATGACCTGGCGGAGTCAGAGGCCTCCGTCAGGTCATCGACATGGACACAGCCGTCGCGATCCCAGCGATCATCAGGATGAGCCCAGAAATGGTTATGGCGCGAAAGACCCATGAGTATTTTGCCATTCGCTTCCAACCGTGTGCTGCATCCGCGGCATCGAGCATCAGGAGCGATGGCAACGAAGCTGTCTCGGCAAGCGTCGACTGAAGTTTGCGTAGCGGGAGTTCAGCCAGCTTCACGAGCGTTCTGTTGCGTTCTTCGAGCAAGAAGAACGCAACAGAAGCGATTGCTCCGATCCCGGCGAGAGCCGCCGCGATCCAGTGGCTCTTCAGCCCGAGGAAAGTGCCGTACCCGGCGGTGAGCAGAGCAAAGATGACGAAGTACATGTTCATAGTCCTGATGCGCTGGTCAGCATGCAAGGTGAACCAGTTCCACGCATGATCCATGGCCGCCGCGAACGGATCCGAAGGGGTCATCTTGGTCTCACGGCGACGGTACATTCTCTCAGTATGGGGGTGTGGCAGAGACACAGGCATCATTCCGGATGACGCGGTCAGCTAAAACGCTTGGCAGGTCTTCGCGTCGACCCAGCTGCTTCCATCTGCATGGCTCGCGGCTCACCGATCGCCATTTCAGCATCCTGTCGTAGTCATCGATTCCCCTCGGGTCGCGCCTGCCGCAAAAACTATCCGACCGTCAATGTTCTGGCAATCTACTGCCGCGAAAGCCCCCGGAGATGCAGCCCTACTTGATGCACGGAGCGATCGTCGAGGAGAAGGTTGAAGGTGCGTTCTTGAGCATCGTCCGGCGGCGCGGCGAGGGGTCGATCACGGCTTCAGTGCAGCAGATCCATGCATACATCGTTGCGGGGAAGCGGTATCTCCGCGGGCGAGACTAGTCAGCCGTGCTTCTAGGCGGTGGACCCCATCTCAAGGGCGCGTTCATTTGGTGTTTCGCAGCTCATGCTTATCCGGTTACGTCAGGTAACATGGGCAAATGCCGCGTCCCGACTTTCCGCGCACGATCGTGGAGTTCCAGCAGCGCGTCCCTGATGATCATGCATGTACGGAGTATCTGTTCCAGTCGCGCTGGCCTGAGGGGTTCGTCTGTCCGCGCTGTGGCCGTGGCCAGGCGTGGCCGGTGGCCAAGCGTCGGGTGGTGTGGGAGTGCGCGGCCTGCCACCGGCAGACCTCGGTGACGGCGGGCACGGTGCTGCATAAGACGCACACACCGTTGCACGTGTGGTTCTGGGCGGCGTATCTGATGAGCACGCCGACGCCGGGGGTTTCGGCGCTGCAGTTGCAGCGTCAGCTCGGGCTGAGTCGGTACGAGACGGCGTGGACGATGCTGCACAAGCTGCGTCGGGCGATGGTCAACCCAGAACGTGAGCATCTGACCGAGGAGGTAGAAGTCGATGAGTGTTTCGTGGGCGGCCACGAAGCTGGCCTGCGCGGTGGGCGTGCGAGAGGCGAGAAAGCCCTTGTAGCAGTGGGAGTTGAGGTCCGCGGCGCCGGCAGTGGTCGAGTCCGCATGACCGTCATCGACGACGCGAGCGCCGTCACGCTCACCGCCTTCGTGCGCAAGAACGTCACGGCTGGGGCCATCGTGCACACCGACGGGTGGAACAGCTACCGGTCGCTGAGCACGCTCGGCTACGACCACCACCCGCGCAACCAGAGCGCCGCACGTCGTCGAGGCGAGGATCCGGATGAGATCCTGCCCCGCGTGCACCGGACGATCTCCAACCTCAAAAGCTGGCTGCAAGGCACCCACCGCGGCGTCTCCGGCGAGCACCTGCAGGTCTACCTCGACGAGTACACGTTCCGGTTCGGGCGCCGCCGCACCCCGATGGCCGCCTTCCAGACTCTCCTGGGCTTGCAGTCCCAGCAGCAGCCCACCACCTACCGCCAGATAGTCGCGACCGGTTCGGGCGCGCAATCACGACCTGATCTAACCGGATAAGCATGACGCAGCTATTGATCCACACCTACTCGCGGAAGGCACTCCTGGGGCATATTAGTAGGGAAATGATGGTTCATCGCCCAGGATCGCGGCAGGTACCGTGTTCACGACGGCGAGCCCGACGCGGTGTGCGGCGATAGTCGGACTCGAGATGCGGGCAGAATCAATGGCTCGGTACACCACTCGGTCGCCGTCGATCGTTCCCGCGTATTGACCGGAGGTGTCGAAGACGTACAGGCCTTGGATCGTTCCCAAGTAGGTTCCCGATCCGGAAAACAACCGGTTACCGTCTCGTTGCAATGGACGGCCATTCTTTGTGTAGAGCTGAGGCATGTTGGCATTCTCCATCACGCCTCAGACACTGCGACTGAAGGATTTAGTATGCCGCTCACCGAGGAACAGAAGGCTGAACGAACGCAGAAGCGCCGTATGACCAACGCCCTCAAGGAAGAGGCACGCGCGCATCGGGACGAGGCGAGGCGACAGGAATGGCGCGAGAAGGGGATGTACCTCACCCGCGAGCAGGCGGCGGCGGGTGACCTATGTCGTGGCTGCGGACTACCGGTCATCGACAACCTCGGCAGCTGGCCCGGGACGATGTACCTCACAGACGAACAGCGCGTCATGTACGACGCGGACCAGGAGCGCTACCGCGAGATGCATCCGAACTGTGATGCGCACCGCTGGAGCATGGCCGGCTCACGTGCGACGCATTGTGGCTACTGCTGTCCGCCGATCCCGATCTCGCGCGAGCAGGCCGAGAGTATCCACCGCATCCTTGCCACAGTCTCCGAGCGCCGGGAGGAAGAACTCGAAATCTGGGCTCGAACCCTGACATGTGGGCATCGGGTCGAGCAGCGCGTCCACCACACCAACCGAGAACCGAGCCTTTCGACACAGTGGTGCCCGGAGTGCCAGATCACCCGCGGCGTCGTGACATCGGAGAAGGTTGCCGAGGCTGCCGAACGGATGGCTAAGGCGAACCGCAGGCGCGACGACAAGATTGCGCGTGCGGAGCGTGAACTGAAGAAGGCGGAGAAGGCGGCTGCCGACGCCCGCAAGAAGCTCGCCGACATTCAAGCCAAGCGCTGAGCGGTGGACGTCAGTCGTTCAGGGTCTCGCCTGCCTTTTGCCAGGTGTCGATGCGGGGTGCTGCGCACGCCGCGCCCGCCTGTCTGGCGACGGTGTTGAACGACGGCATCTCTGCGTTGCGGTGGACGCGAGGAGGCTGAAGTAGGCGAGCGCTCTCCGCGGTTGTATCTCAATCGCTACGTGCCACAGTCAAGCGAAACTGTGACACCCCGTCCTTGAGGTCCATTCTTGGGCCGAATTGTCGGTGCCCTATAGCAGACTGGACCTCGAACCTGGGCGCGTCTGATCGCCACCGGATGACGAAGGGGCACCAGTGACCATCCAGCAACGTCACGATGAACTCCTCAATCTGCGCCGCAACCATCCCGCATGGCGGCTGCTGGCCGCAGACAACGCCGGTCTCGTCCTTGGTTTCTGCGATCAGGTGTTCCTCGAACCAAACGTTCGTCAACTTCCCGGACCTATTCTCTTCGAGAAGCTGGATGACCACCTTCATGAACTCCGCAAGCTCGACGGCGACGGGGCCACCACCTACCCGCGCGCTCCCGAGGCTTATCTCGCCGAGTGGGCCGATCCGCAAACAGGGTGGCTGCGCCGGACGTATCCAACCCGCGGGACGGGGAGCGCCCGCGATGCTGCGGACACCGACATCCCGCACTATGAGCCGACCTCCGCTGTCGAAACTGCGTCGGAGTTTCTGCGCAGCCTCGGCCGACGAGAATTTCTCGGCACCGCTAGTCGCCTTCTTACGGTGCGTGATCTGCTCCGTCAGATCGCCGCCGGTGCCGCTACAGACCCTGAAGTTCGACTCGCCGCGCTGCACCGGCAACGTGCGGAGATAGACGCGCAGATTGCTGATATTGACGCTGGTAGTGCGCCGAGTCTGGACCCCACGGCGATCAGGGAACGGTACGCCCAAGCCGTTGGGACTGCCCGTGAGCTACTCACAGACCTCCGTGAAGTTGAAGAGAACTTCCGCATCCTCGATCGCGATGTTCGCCGCCGCGCAACAACCTGGGACGGGCCACGGGGAGAGTTCCTCGCCACTGTCTTTGGTTCCACTTCCGAGATCGGCGCGTCCGATCAGGGCCGATCGTGGAAGGCGTTTTGGGAGCATCTGCTCTCTGCGCGACAGCAAGCGGAACTGCGCGAACTGCTTGCTCTGTTGCCCACGATTGACGCGCTGACGGGAGATGACGTTTTTCGTCCCGGGCAGCTCGACGACCTCCTTCGCATCGACATAATGGTCGCTGCTGATTCCACCCAGTCCACCGTCGCTTCTCTGTCGGCGCAGTTGCGCCGTTTCCTCGATGAGCAGACCTGGAGCGAGGGGCGAAGAATCAACGAGGCCATCCGCACGAGCCTCTCCTTGGCACTTGATCTGCGCGATGACTCCACTCGCCCTGGCCATGCTGTTGTGGAACTTCGTCCTGACATTTCGATGCCGACCGAACGTCCGTTGTACACGTTGCGTGAAGCGGTTGCCATTGATTCCACCACCGACAATATCGAATTGGACTCCGACGATCTCGGCGAGTTGGCCGATCTCCTCGATCTCTCTTGGATCGATATGGAAGCGCTCCGGGCGCACATCTCATCGGTACGCGAGGGCCACGGCGGGACCGCTACGCTGCGGCAAGTGATCAAGGACCATCCTCTCGACGATGGCCTTGCTGAGCTCGTCGGGTACCTGCAGATCGCCGATACTGATGCCCGCGTCATCACAGACCGTGACGAGCTTGTCGACTGGATCGATCAGAGTGGGCGGCACCGTGAGGCTCGAGTCCCGCTTGTCCTGTTTGGCCTCACCGACCGCCCAGCTGACTCGTCAGATGAGATACCTGAAGAGATGAACAGGCCATGACGGAAAACGCCGAAGTTTCCGTCGCGCTTGCCCACCTGCTTGGCGGGGTCTTATACGCGGAAGACCAGCCCGCCGTGTGGGCGACTGTAACCACCAAGACCGCACAGTTGCGTGACCACCTCGCCCCTTTCGGGCTGCGCCTTCTCATCGATGATGTCGAGAGCTACGCCTACCTACGCACCATCGATGAGCTGCCTGAAGGCATGCCGCGCCTGTTTCGTCGTCACAGGCTCACGTTTGGCGCCACCATTCTGTTGATCCTGCTGAGACGACACCTGACTACTGCGGAGTCGGACGCCACAGCATCTCGGATTGTTGTCACCACCGCTGAGATGGTCGAGTGGCTCCAGCTCTACCACCCTGACGGCACGACCACGGAGAGGATCTCCGGCGACATTCTCGGTGTTGAGCGCCTCGGCTACCTGCGCCGTTTGCGTGGGCACGATGACACCTACGAAATCCGCCGCATCGTCAAAGCGATAGTCACGTCCGACTGGATAGCCGCATATGGTAATCGACTCTTAGTACATGCGTCGGGCGGTGACCCGGCCACGAACCCCGACGAGATCCCAGGCCCGGACACTCCGAATCTGACAATCCGGGGGAGCGATGACGACGACTGAGCGGCGCGTTGACGCGTTCAACGAGCAACCCTCCGAAATTCGCGGCCAGGCGAGGCTCAACGCCTCCGCCGCTTCAAACGAAGAGCCTTCGGGCGGGTCCACGGGGCCGACCATGGGGGATGCTGACACCGGGGTCGCCGCGACACAACCGCGCGATGGCATCCGGCTCGAGCAATTTCAGATGCTCAACTGGGGTACGTTCGACCGTTCCGTGCAGCGGCTGAAGATGTTCTCCGGAAGCACCCTCCTCACGGGTCAGATCGGAGCGGGTAAGTCCACCGTCGTCGACGGTCTCACTACGCTCTTCGCTGACACCAGCCGCGTGACCTTCAATCTTGCTGCCGGCGCGGATCGACGAGAACGCAACCTCGCCACCTACGTTCTTGGAACATACGGACGCACGCGTGACGAAGATACGGGAACCAATAAAGCTGAGACCCTGCGAACAGCCAAGACCGCTTACAGCGTCTTGCTGGCACGCTTCACCGGCCTCCCTTCGCGTGCAACAAGCGACACAGTGGCCGCGGACTTGGGCACGCCGACGCAGACGGGTCAGCTGACTGCTGGTGTCGTGTTCTGGTTCCCTGAGAACAGTCTCAACCCGAACAAGCTCTACTTCACCTGCCCCAGCCACCTCGACATTGCCGAAAATCTGATTGGCCATCGAGATCACAGGGCGGTCCGTACCGCACTCCGCGACGCCGGCGCAGAGCTATTCGAAAACAACTACCGCAGCTATCAACGCAGCCTTTGTCGACAGCTCAACTTGTCCTCCAACGCGCTCAAGCTCCTCGTACAAACCATCTCGATGAAACAGGTCGGGAACCTGACTGGGTTCGTCCGTGAACACATGCTCGACGAAACTACTGCTCCCGCGGAGATCGCCAAGATCCTCGACCACTACGCTGATCTGCTTCGCGCACACGAACTCGTGCAGGAAGCCCGACGGCAACTCGAAAAGCTCGAAGCGCTGCGACGCGACGCTGACGCCTACGAGCGCGCCATCACACGCATTGAGTCCTCCCGCGATGCCGAACATGCTGTCCAGCACCGGGCCGAGCAACTACGCGCCACCATGCTAAAAGAAGCACTCGCCCATGTAGAGAGCAATCTGCCTGGTCTGCGTGCCAACCGCGATCAGCTCGCGGAGCAGGTCAGGCAGGCGGCCGCCCGGTTCACACAGAACGAAGTTGCCATTGCCACGAACGGCGGCGCAGTCCTCCGAGAGGCCGAGCGTGAACTTGAGCTGGCTCAAGAGAACCTGCAAAACGTAGCGTCAGCGGCAGCCGACCTGCAGCGGTTAGCCGCCACTCTCGACGTCGCACCCTTGGCAGGAATTGCCGACTATCCTCGCTTCACCTCTGACGTGGACAACGCGACGATCGCGCTCACCGGTGGGGAGTCCGCTATGCGCGACCAGGTGTTCGAGACGGAGAGAGCCTTCCGTGAAGCAGGCTCAGTCCTTAGGCGTGCACATGAGGACTACAAGGCCGCAGGCCTGGCCGCCAGCAACGTTCCTCAAGACCAGCGGCAGATGCGTGATCGCATTTGTGCCGAACTTTCCCTCCCTGCCGCTGATTTGCCGTACGCGGCTGAGCTACTAACGGTGGGTGCCGACGCCCAGGAATGGGAACTGGCTGCTGAGCGGCTTCTCCGGCCCTTTGCCCTGGCGCTGCTTGTCCCACCGCAGCACTACGAGCGCGTCGCCACCTGGGTCGATGCGAATGACTTGCGAGGGCGCCTTGAATACCACCCTGTGCCGGCCGGTGCGCCGGTTCCCGCCTCGGTAGACACGCGCACAATGGCCTCCTGCATTGAGGTGCGACCGGACACTTTCGCGACAGCCTGGCTAACCTCAGAGATCGCACGCCGCTATGACCACGTCCGCGTCGATGCCGCCCCCGACATGCGCGGACACCGCCGTGCAGTCACTAGAGCAGGGCAAACGAAGGATGGATCGCGGCATGTGAAGGACGACCGGCGCCATCTCGTCGGTCGAAGCAACTACGTGCTTGGCTGGGACACGGCAGTCCGTCGCGAGGCAATTGCGACCGCCATACCGGGCCTTGAACAAGCTGTCACTGATGCCAAGAGGGTCGCCGACGCCGCAGCCATTCGGCAGAATCAGCACGGTGAGCGAATCCACGCGGTGCGCCAGATCCGTGAACGGTTCTCTGATCTCACTGCCGTTGACGTCGGTGCAGCACACGATCGAGTAAAGCAGTCCGAGGAGATGGTCACCTCGTTCGCGTCCGACGCCGACCTCGCGCACTTTCTGGAGGTCAAGGCGCGACTTGAAAGCCAGATGAAGGATCTCGACGAGCGCCGGTCACGGGCGGAGAAGGCAGTCGGTGCCGCCGAACAGACCAAAACCGAGCACGTCGCCGCCGTCACCAGCGTCCGAGCCCGCCTTGAACAGCTCTCTCAACCCAGTCTCGATGACAACGCGACCGAGGCGCTCACCGAAGCAATCGCGGAAGTACCTAGCCCCGGTAGCCTCGACCAGATTGGGAGCTGGCAGCGAGAGGTCAGCACTCACCTCAGCAACCGCGCCGAATCGGCGCAGAACACTCGTGAACGCGCCGGTCAGCGCCTTGTAGGCCATATGAAAGATTTCGCGAAGGAGTGGCCTCTCGCAGTCGGTGAGATCATCACGACTGATCCATCCTCGCGCCTCGACTTTCTAAGCATGCGCGATCGACTCGAACTCGACGACCTACCCCGCTACGAAGACAACTTCCGGACTGAACTCGAAACTAACGCCATCCACCATCTGGCACGGTTCAGCGTCGGACTCGAGCAGGAATCTCGCAAGATCGCCGAACGCATCGACGTGATCAACAACGCGCTGCACGACATCAACTATCGACCGGGCACCTACATCAAGCTCGTCGCCGACCCCACAACCGACGCCATGGTTCGTGACTTCCGCAACCAGCTCGAAGCGATCACCGGCGACACAATGCTCGGTGATGACGAAACCTACGCCGAAATCCGATTCCTGCGAGTCAAAGAACTCCTCAACCGTTTCGCAGGACGCGAAGGCTTCACGACCGCCGACCAGTCCTGGACCGCCAAGGTTACTGACGTCCGCAACTGGTTCATTTTCTCCGGCTCCGAACGAGCCCGCCTTGACGACGCTGAGATAGAACACTACGAGGACTCGGGTGGTAAATCCGGTGGGCAAAAAGAGAAGCTCGCCTACACGGTCCTCGCCGCCTCCCTGTCCTACCAATACGGGCTTGCCGGCGGCCAAGCCAACGCATTCAGGTTCGTGATGATCGACGAAGCGTTCGGCCGAGGGTCCGAGGAATCTACCAAGTTCGGACTCGAACTGTTCAGCCGCCTCGGACTGCAACTACTCACCGTCACCCCGCTACAGAAAATCCAGGTGATCGAGAACTACGTGGACGCTCTCGCCTACGTAAGACCCATAGAACCTCGCAGTCAACTGATCAGCATGCCAATCGAGGAATACCGCGCCAAGCGCAGAAGGCATGGCATTCAGACATCAGAGAACGACCCCTACCTTCCCGCTGAAAACGACAGCAACCATCACCGCCCGGACGAGGGGGCGTCATGACATCCACACGACTCGCTCGCAGCACCTCAACCACGGGCCCCCGAGGCTGGTCGACTTCGGCTACCGTCACCTTGGCCGCACGCAAACTATGGGACCGTGGCGCCATTTTGCGCGAACTTAACCTGCCGCCCGAGGAATGGATGTCTTTTCCGCACCGCGTACGCCTTTCAGGGCCGTTCGCAGCTGACCTCGTCGAACACCGTGCCGAAGCCCAAGCCTGGTCACGAGCTCTCAACGACAGCGCTGCAAACGCCGATTGGGATCTGTTGACCAAACGTATCCGCGCTGGCGTCCTCGGGATGCAGACGATTCCCACGGCTGCGATCATCTCCACGCCGACGGTCGCACTCAACCTACTCGGCCGCGCGCAAACCGCTGACGCCAGTACATATCGCGAGCTACTCGCTGCCATTGAAGTACTCGATTACCTCGCGCGAGAAGTTGCACTTCGACGCCCGTTTGACGTCCTCGCGGCTGGTGACGACTGGCCCATCTTGGTGAAGGTCGCTCAGTGGCTTCTCGAGAACCCCCGGCCCGGTATCTACGTGCGCCAGGTACCGGTGCCCGGTCTCCACACGAAGGTCATCGAGCAACATAGACCAATACTGACGAGGCTTCTCGATACTGTGCTGGCCGCAACGGACATCGCGCCCGAACATTCAGATTTCGCCCACCGGTTCGGCTTCATCGACGAAGCACGATCGGTGCGGATTCGAGGAGACCGCGCTGTGCTGGGTCTGCCTCTACAAGGAGCCGAGCCGACGTCGCACCTAGAATCCAATGCTGCGCCGGCCGCCCGACCTGCTCTGGTACATCCGACACTTGGCGTTCTTCTCACCGACGACTCGCTTGGTGACGTCACTTGGCCTGTCACGGCCCTGGCCGCCCTAGACGCGCCCGCAGTCGGAGTGCGTGAACTCGTCATCGTGGAGAACAAGATCTCCTTCCTCACCACGCCTCACCAGCCAGGCCGACTCATCCTGTGGGGCGCAGGCTATGGAGCAGATCAACTCCTCCACGCGCTGGAGTGGCGCGATCGGGTAGCCGTGACCTACTGGGGTGACCTTGACACGCATGGGCTTCACATCCTCGACGCTGTCCGCTCGCACGCGCCTCACGTGCGGAGCGTGCTTATGGATTTGGATACCCTCGAAGCACACAAGCCGTACTGGGGTCGTGAAGGTCGTCAGCGTGCAGGGGCACTGATTCACCTCACCGAAAGCGAGCAACTTCTCTATCAAGCGCTACTCCAGGGTGAGTTGGGTGAATCCTTGCGGCTCGAGCAGGAGTACATCGGCTACGAGCGCGTGGCGTTTGCGCTATCGACATCAAGTAGCCGGTAACGGGACCAGCTCTGAGCTGACTACCGCCGAACGACTAGGCGTAGTCGTTTCTGCATTGCAGAACACCTCTCAATTTAGCCTCCGTACGCAGCGCCGAGGGACTGCTCGGACCGACCCGTCCCGCCGTAGTCGATACGGTGGAGTAGACCTGAGCTTGGCCGAAGGAGGAACATGGCGAAGGACCACTTCATCCCGGCGAGCCTGATCGCGCGGTTCTCCGAAGAGACCGATGGTGAGGTGCGGAGACGAAAGGTCTGGGTCGCGCGGAGCAACGGCAGTCGGGCAAAAGTTCGGGCCGAGTCCGTGGGATACGCGAACGGCCTCTACGACGTTGATCAGGACATGTTCCCCACGCGCGGGCATCGCGCGGTCGACGACGTCTGGGGTTCCTACGAGCCTCAAATCTCCCGTGTACTGGATCGACTGATCGACGGAAGCGTGACCGCCACGGAGTGGGTCGATACTCTGTTGCCGTTCGTTGCGGCTCCCTTCGGACGGGATCGTGGATACAAGGAACGCGTGGCAGGTCGTTTGGTTAGACACGCTTCTGGCGGTTCCCAAATTGCCGATTTCGACATAACCGAATTCATCCTCGATGACACGAACATCGCGCTCAACCGTGTGATGGAGATGGAACGATTCGCCGCACGCGCGCTGGCCAGCATGTGGGAGGTTATCGAAGTTGACGGCGACCTCATTCTCCCTGACTTGGGCTACGGATTCGACCTCATCAACGAGTATCCCGACGTCATGATGATGCTCTACCCGATCGGACGCCGACATTTACTTACCCTGACTCCATGCCCACAGCGCCGTATTCTGAAGAGATCGCCAGACCGCTGGGTCCCGGATATCTCCTACGGCAAAAGCCTCGTCTCATCGGATGACATCAATCGCGTGCTTGCCAGCACTGCGCAAGACTTTGTTGTTGGGTCGAACGCAGCGATCGACGGGATCAGGACCGAGGATTTCGCCATCTTCAACTGGGACGGCATTGATGAAGTGCTCGAACAGTGGCCGTTCAACATCGACACCTTGAGCCTCAGTGGACTCCACAGAGTCGTGCAAGCGATTGTTCATGATGAGTTGAAGACACTCGAAGGCGTGCTACTGAGCAGGCACAAGTCGCTGTCAGATCTTGAACCGAACGGCCTCTTCCTCGCTCCGTCCGGAGGCATCCGCGCCGATCAGGTTCTGGCACTGGACAAGGCCGGGCTGGTTTTGACTGCACATCGCTCCCAGACGAAACCGTCGGGATGATCGGTGCCGAGGGGGACCAGAAGGGGACCAGAATTATGCGATGCATGCATTGCATGACGTGTCCTGCATGATCTGATCCGCACAACTACGCGGTTCTTGGCCCGATTCGGGCGGTTTGGACGCCTGGGGGTCAGGGGGTCGCAGGTTCAAATCCTGTCAGCCCGACAGGCGGGCCGTTCTCGAAACTCTTCGCAGAACTTCCCAAAGGAAATCGCTCCTGATGAGAATCAGGAGCGATTTTTGTTTTGTAGAGCGGTTTCGTCGGTTGTGAGGCTTGGCTTCGTCTTCGGGGCGGTTTCGCGGAGCGTTTTCCTCCTCGTTAACGACTTTCAAGCGCACCGATGTCTTCGGTGCGCCTGGGTTTTGCCCTCTCGGGCGGTGTCGGTGAACCGCTCAGCGGTTAGGTTCGGAGGGGTGGCCCGCCGGTCTCATCGGTCGGTGCACCGGGTTTCACGGCGTCTGGTCGCTTGACGCCGGGCGGATACGTGTCGGTATAGGGATTTCGCCATTCCCGGTCTCGGCGTCGCATGATGGCGGCAGCGGGTTCGCCAAGGGTGTTCTGTTTCGCGTCTTCCTTGATTTTGTCGCTTATGAATGCGCGATTTTGCGCATGTTGAAGTTCGTGAGCAGCATGGTGACGATGATTTGGGCGGCGCCGAATCCACGCACGCGACGTCGGCCAGCTGATTCAATGTCTTCTGTTCCACCGGCTTTGACCTGGGCGTTGAGCGATTCAATCGAGTTGCGGGCGTGAGTGTGGAATTCGTCCCACTCTTTGGTGCCGTAGTCGAAGGCTTGCTTCTGGCGACGAATGTTGGCTTCTTCGAACGACACCGAGTGTTGGCGGCAAATCTTGTCGAGAAAGTCGGGGACGTCCTCCTGGTCGACCGAAGGGCGTTCCTTGTCCACCACTGTCTTCGTTTTCAGGAGTTCGCGAAGCGGGCATGTCACGGTGGGACTTGGTCCGAGCGCGGGGGGCATCGGAGCACGGTCCGTCCGCGCGCGTCAGGCTTCTCTTTCTGATGCAGTTGGAACGCTTTGCGTTCCTTGATGCGAACCCAGTAGGTCTGTCGAGGAGCCCACTCTGCAGGTTTTTGTGGCATTGCGCAGAGGCTCGGGTGCTCCAGGGCAGTACGCGGCGCCTTCAATGTACTTTGCGCCGTGGTCGCCGCCTTGCGCACCAAGTTTGTCAAAGCGGTAGTCGGTCGAGGGGGTGAAACCCTCGTCGAAGGCAGGGTCGTGCAGGCGCTCAACGAGGGAGTTCGCCCAGTACTGCTTGTCCGCGTCACCAACGCCCGGGGCGAGGCCGGTGGCTTTGGCCGCTTTCATCATGAGACGGCTTCCTCGGCAACGCCCACATTGGGCAAGCTGAGAGTCGCAGCGATGGCCGGTGCCGGAAAGCGGGATTGTCCGGGGGCTTCGGAGTCGACACGGACGGCGATGTTCGCCTCCCAACCCCAGGCGTAATTCGCGCGTGCTGCGCTCTTCCCGTTGGGGTCGGTCTGATCGGACTGGCCACGGCGAGAGTCAACTCGTTCCATTGGTCGTTTCTGGTTGGTCGTGGTCGTGGTCGTCAGAACTCGAGGACGTGTTTGATCCCACCGGAGCGGCCTGCCGCGACGAGGTCTGCGACCGCGATCCCATCTCTGATTGGCGTCGTCTGCACGTCGATTCTGATCTCGCCTGTGGGAGCAAGCGCAGCCAGGTCACCAAGAGTGTGTCCGTCGGCCTCCACATACAGATCCGTGGTGGTGATTCCCCCGACGGGGGCGGGGGCATCCGACGTGATGGAGCAGAGGCGGCCGCCGTCGACAAGAAGCCCCTTCGCGTCTTCAGAGGTGCTCGTTGCGGCGATGAGGACGGCATCGAAGCGCAGGTCGGTCTTATCGGCTCAGTCCTTGACGTGGGTATCGATCACTTCGCTGACGCCGAGTGCGCGTAGGTTGTCGGCGTGGGCGGCCCCCGCCCCGGCGACGACGTCAGCGCCGCGGAGGCGCGCCAGCTGGACAGCGAGCGAAGCAGTGGGACCGGAGGCCCCGACGACGAGCAGGCGGGTGTCGGCACCGACCTGGAGCTCATCGAGAGCCTGTCGGGCGGTGAGTCCCGCGACGGGCAGCGCAGCGCCGATCGTCGGCGTTAGGTTCTCGGGCAGCCGTGCGACGTTCGCGGAACTGACCAGAACCTGCTCCGCCCACGTGCCACTTCCACCCGGAAGAGGTACTTCGTGGACGAGCACGAGGTCGCCAATGCGGAATTCGGTCACGCCTGGACCGGTCGCGGCGACGCGGCCGACGGCTTCGACACCCAACGCTGCGGGCGGTACGAGACCGACGTCCCATCCGCCTGTGTGAAGCAGTGCGTCCCACGGGCCGATGCCTGCCGCGACGACGTCCAGGACGAGCTCACCAGGTTCCGGTTCGCGGGTCTGGAAGATCGAGGAGCTCGAGGGCGCCATTTGCGGCGCGAACACCAAGTCCAATCATGGTTTTCTCCTTCTGTGCTGACGAGGTCAGTTGGTGTTTCGGGTTCAGAGGCTCGGGTTCGCCGGCCGCGCAGATTTCGGGAGTTTGGCGACGACGAGCTGGTACGAGTCGGTGACGAGTTTCTTCACCAGGTCCTCGTCGAGGTTTGGCCCGCTTGCTGCCGTGATCCAGTGCTTCTTGTCCGTGTGATAGCCGACCGTGATCTCTTCGTATTGCTCGCGCAGCGCGAGGGCCTCGTCCGGATCGGCTTTCATGATCACGACGGGGTGTCCCGGCATGTCGGTCATGAGCATGAACACCTTGCCGTGCACCTTATAGGTTTCCCAGTTCGGGCTGACACGGTGCTCGAAGGTGACGTCTGGCAGTTCTGTCGCGAAGTCATTCGCGACCTTCTGCAGTTCCCGTGCATCCATTGTTGATCAGTTCCTCTCGATCGGTTCGTTTCGGCCGGACTGCTCAGGCGAAAGTGAACAGCTGGTCGGGTTCGAAGCGGGAGACCGGAGTCTTGTACTGCTTCGCCGCGTCGGGGTAGCCCAGTGCCAGGAGCACGGTGGTGGTGTGTCCCGTCTCGCGGATGTTGAAGGCTTTGTCGACGGTGACGGGGTCGAAGCCTTCGAGTGGCATGGCCTCGACGCCGAGCTCCGCGGCGGCCATCATCGTCAGCCCCATCACCATGTAGGTCTGCTTCTCCATCCAGTGGTAGGTGTCTTTGTAGGTGTAGTTACGCAGATTCACGAAGTCGCGGGTCATGTACTCCCACCGCTCCTGCTTGGCGAGTTCCGGGAACCGGCCGTCAACTCGCTCTTTCGCGAACACCGATTCGAGGTGGTGCTCGGGTACGTCCGCCCGCGTGGTCATGATGATCGTGTGCGAGGCGTTGAGGATCTTCTCCCCGTTATCGGCGAACCGTTCGCCGAGGTTGGCGGCCAGCTTCTCCTTCCCCTCTCGCGTGGACAGAACGTAGAAGTGGTTGGGCTGAATATTCGTCGATGTAGGAGCCGAGCGCAGGAACTTCAACAGCTGCTGAAGAGTTTCTTCCGGGATGGTCTTACTACCGTCGAAGTAGCGGCTGAGGTGCTTGTTCATGAGCTTGTCGAGATCCATGAGTGGTCTTTCTTTTCGTGATGAGAGTGGTCGATGTGGAGTGAAGAAGGAGGGGGATCAATGCATGGTGCGGGCGAGTAGGGTGCCCATCCGTTCGAAGTCCATGCCTGCTGTCGTCGCGGTCGCGAGGTCGCCTTGCACGAGTGCGCCCACTGCCTCTTCGACGGCACGCATGGCGTGGGCGTAGAGCGCTGGTCCGAGGCTGATCCGCTTGACTCCGGCCGCGCGAAGCTCGGCGACGGTCAACACCGCGTCTGCGGGGGAGATGAGGACGTTGACCGGCGTCGGTGCGACCGAGGCGACGATCGCACGGAGCGCGTCGAGGTCGGGCGGGTACGGCGCGTAGACCACGTCGGCCCCGACCTCGGCAAAGGCGGTGAGGCGGCGGATCGTATCGTCGAGATCGGGTCGGCCCTGCAGATAGTTGTCCGTACGACCGGTGACCACAATGCGACCCTTGGCCGCCGCCACCGCAGCACGTACACGGGCGACCGCATCGTCGAAGTCGCGGATGGGCCGGTCGGGATCACCAGATGCGTCTTCAATGCCGATGCCGGTCAGCCCATGCTCGATCGCGGCGTTCACTGTCGTGGCGATGTCTTCGGGTGTATGCGCATAGCCGTCTTCGAAGTCGCCGTTCACGGGCAGATCTGTGAGGCGGGCGAGCAGCCCGGCGTGTGCGAGGTGCTCGTCGCGAGTGACCTGGTGGCGCCCATCCGCCCGGCCCAGCGACGCGGCGAGAGCGAACGATGACGTTCCGATCGCTTCGAAGCCAGCATCGGCGAGGAGCTGCGCCGAGAGGCCGTCCCACGCGTTCGGCATAACGAGACCGCCCTCGCGGGTATGTAGGTCCATGAACCTCTCGTAGATCTCGGAACTCATGTCAGGCCGACTCTCCGTCAACAGCCGAGATTCCGACAGTGGGAATGTCTACGACTGTCTGGTTGACATTGTTGAGGTAATTGGTGAGAAGGAATACCACGGCGACGGTGACGGTCGCGAGGATCTCCGCGTCGCTGTACCCGGCCCCGCGCACGGCGGCGATGTCGGCGTCGTCGACTTGCCCACGGGTCTCGACCACACGCTGCACGAACCGCGCCACGGCTGCGCGACGAGGATCGATCGAGCTTCCTCTGCGCGCCAGCTCGATGTCATCGGACGACATCCCGCCGAGCTCCGACGACACGTATGTGTGCAGTTCCTGGCAGTAGCCGCAGCCGTTGGACTGCGAGACCGCCAGTGCGATCGTGTGCCGTGTCTTCGCGTCGAGAAGACGACCGATGCTCTTCTGCAGGCCCATCACGATCTCCAGAACGGCTGGATTCGCCGCGAGAGTGTCGAACATGCCCGGTGCGAAGCCGAACTGTTTCCGGATTCCGTCCAGGACGCTCTGCGTCCCATCTGAGACGTCTTGAGGAGCAGTCAATCGGGACATGGCAGGTGAACCTCCAGATGTAATTTTGGACTAGTTCGTCCGCTTGTTGAGTGAACACCATTGGAAAGTGGGTTGTCAAGCCCAGTTTTTTGCTAGAGTCACGACATGGAGAAAAGCGTGGGCTCTCAGCGGCCACAGAGGCTGACAGACCGGGGACAGGCGACACGCGCTCACATCGTGAAGAACGCGGCCGACCTGATCTACGCGAACGGCGTGCACGCAACGAACAACGAATTTCTCCGCAATGCCGCTGGTGTGAGCGGGTCCCAGCTCACCCATTACTTTCCGAATAAGGAAAGCCTGATCCTCGGGGTCATCGACTGGCAGGCTGACAGCGTCCTCGGGTTCCATCGTGATGATCGGTTTGCCGGCTTCGACAGCATCGACGCCTTTCAGGACTGGGCCGACTTCTACATCCTCTCCGGTCGCCCATTTGAAGACGGCTGCGGCATTGGCTCCCTCGCGAGCGAGATCATCAAGACTGATCTCGACATTCACGACCACCTCGCGCTCGTCTTCGAGCAGTGGCGAGACATCTTCCGCGACGGGCTTGAGCGAATGCAGCAGCTCGGTCGCATCGACGCGTCAGTCGACCCGGTGAGGCTGGCCCATATGTTCATCGCCGCCTACCAAGGCGGCATGCTTCTCGCCCAGATCGCTCGCGACATCGCACCGCTACGGGATGCGCTCTATGCCGCCGTCGACCACCTGCGAACGTTCGCCGAATGATCCACTGATGCCCGCTGCTCTGGGCCATCTGGCCGACAAAGGCTCAACCCCGAATCTGAGGTTCTTTCCCTTCATGACGCCATCGATGGCTGCTGACGCGGCGGATCAGTGCGACGTGCGCTCCGCGGCGGCAAGGTGGTGCTCCCATACGTGGCCCCAGAGGTACGCCGTGGCGTAGGAGCGGTACGGATGCCACGGCATGCTCCGCTGCTCTGCGTCCTTCGGCGTGATCAGGCCGTCCCGTCGATCGAGCGCGGTGAGTGCCTCGCGCAACGTCTGCTCGTCGGTCGAGATGACGCGCTCGGCAGTGATGGTGCCGCCGAGTTGTGCGACCAATCGATGGTAGATCGCCAGACTGGATGCTCTGCTGAGCTGTCGCGAGGTGACGGCGAACGAAATCCATTCGAGCGGACCGCTCGCGGTGACGGGCAGGTGTGCGTCGTCGGCATCGATCGGCCCGACCGATTGCACCCACCGGGCGAGGGCGTCATTGAGTGAGCTCAAGTGCTCAGCAGCTGATATCTGTTCCTCGGTCGCACTACTCCCGGCGCGCGTCACGGTCACGCCACCAGCATTTCAAATCAGGACGAAATAGTCCAGTAGACTCGACACTCTGGACAGGCCAACCAGACCGATTGCAGCGGCACGTTGCCGTGGGACTGTTCAGCCCAGCCAAAAGCGAAGATGGAGATTGTGATGACGGCACGTACGGCCCTGATTACGGGTGGCACCAGCGGAATCGGGATGGCAACCGCACGGACCTTGCACGATCGCGGGTACCGCGTTGCTGTCACCGGACAGCGTCCCGAAAGCGTCGCTCGAGCGCGGGAAGAGCTGCCCGACGACGTCCTTGTGTTGCAATCCGACGTACGGTCGCTGGCTGCCATCGACGAACTCGTGTCCGAAGTCGGAGAACAGTTCGGAAGCCTGACCACACTGTTCCTCAACGCTGGCGTCAACCGTCCGATGACGCTGGAGACCTGGGACGAGGCCGGTTACGACGAGGTGTTCGCCGCCAACACCAAAGGGGTGTTCTTCACCCTCGTTAAGGCCCTGCCGCTGCTGTCCGACGGCGCTTCGGTCATTGTGACCGTGGGAATCGGGGCAACGCGTGCCCTCACTGGCAGCAGCGTCGCGGCCGGATCCCACGGTGCGATGCTGTCCATGATCCCGACACTGGCCCTCGAACTCGCACCACGCCGGATCCGCATCAACGCAGTCAGCCCAGGCATGACCGACACACCAATGACCAGATCCTCGATCAGGACGTCAACCGATGACGTCGCAGGAAACCTGATGGCGATGGCCGAACAGAATCCCTTCGGCCGCCTTGCCACACCGGAAGACATCGCTGGGACCGTCGCCTTCCTGGCCTCGGGCGATGCAGCCTACATAACCGGGCAAGAGATTCTCGTGTCCGGTGGCGCGGGGTTGGCCATCTGACCGAAGCACGTCACAGGTGTGGCGATGCAGCGCCGCAAGACATTGTCGAGCGGCTTGCGCATATCATGATCGGCACACCGGCAACGGTCGCCAGCCACGATACGACGACGCAGGGTGTGGCCGAGCAGGATCCGGAAGTCCAGATGGCCATTGAATCGGGAGATCCACCGAATCCCGAATCCCGACGGGTTTGATGGAGGAAGACAACATGAGCGCGATGCCGTTGCAAATACGATCAGTTGCGCGTCTTGTGCCAATGCGTCCGCGCGATCCCGATCAGCCGACTCGTGCGGCCATGCCGCTCGGGCTGTTCTTCGATCTGGTCTTCGTTGTCGCGGTCGGACAGGCGGCGGTGCAATTACACCACGCCTTGGTCGAAGACCATGTGTTGGACGGACTCACCTCCTTCTTGGTGGCGTTCTTCCGCATCTGGTGGGCATGGATGAACTTCACCTGGTACGGGGAGACTGGAAGCACGAACCTTGGATGGGCAATTGGCGAAAGCGGACAGACTGATGTTGGCTCCGACACGAACTCATGCAGCCGTTCTCTGTGCGCGACCGCGAGGCCGTGATCCATGAAGATCGTGAGCTTGAATCTGCGTGGGTTCTTCGATTGGGAAGAGCGGTTGCCGCGCATTCTGCGATACCTCAAACGCGAGCAGCCGGAGCTGGTCCTGTTGCAGGAGGTTGTCTACCTGCCGGAGGTGTCGCCATTCACCCAACTCGACCTGTTGAATCAGGCTGCGGGTTTTCCGCATCGGCACTCGTCCATCAGCCGGCTGCAGCGCGGTGAGAACCTCGGTCCATACCGAGAGGGCCTCGGCGTTCTGAGTCGCTTCCCGGTGACGGGGGCAGAGACTTTGGTACTCCTGCACGAGGAGGATGACCCGCACAATCGGCTCGTGCAGTTCTTCGATATCTCAGACGGTGCTGTCTGGAAGTTCGCGAACGTGCATTTGTCCGTGCGTGATGAGTACGCGCTGCACCATCTGGAAGAGGTGCTCGGGATCCTGAAGTCCCGAGGTGAGAAGAGAATCATCGGCGGCGACTTCAACATGAATCACCTCGAGCGACATGCGAATCTGTGGCGCGATGACTACGTCCTCACTACGGAGATCGAGCACTACGTTTCGTTTGCCCGTTCCCGCCAGGCCAACGACTACTTCCTTGTTCCTAAAGAGTATGAGTTGGGATCGATAAAACTCTCGGAGGACGGTCTGTCGGATCACCGGGCGCTTGCCGTCGACGTGCTGTCGATCGGCTAACACTCCGGGGTCGGCTCCGCGGCCCATCCGATTTTCCTCCAGCCAGGCGTCGACCCCAGTTCGCGTGATGGCCGAAGCTCGCCCTGCGGCGTAGTGTGGCGAACGAGAGCACCGTCTCCCGCCCCGCGATCCGGATCCTCCTGACCCTCAGCGTGGGGCGACGGCATGGCCACGAGACTGCGTGCCCGCGCCGGGCGCAATCCGAGCTGCGTCCCGCGCGACGCCGAGGGGTCAGATCATGCGGCCATCGAGGATCGCTGCCCGCCGGACCAAACGGTCCAGGCTCCCGCCTAGCAACACCCAAGAAGAAAGAGGAAGACAATGAACAGAGTGCCCGATGAGGGACTGGTGTGGGTTCCGGGCGGAACGCTCATTACTGCCACCCCAGAGGAGGGTCGCGCGCTGGCGGCCATGATGGCTAGGCACAGCGTCCACAATATTCAGCCCGACCTCGACATCCTGGTGGCGGGGCGGCCGATCTATTCGGCCAACCCCGACAGCCTGATCGCTGCGTCACAGGTCATCGCCATCGAATTCCAGACAGTCGCTGCAGCGAACAATTACTGGCGTGGATGAACGTGTCTTAGTCGTCCAGGCGGCCGTGTACAAAGCGAAACGCTCCGGGCTTCTCCGGAGCGTTTCGTCGATTGCTGCGCCCATGGGACTCAACGTCGAGCATCTCGCAAGGAATACTGTCCATCAAGTTCGCAAGTTCGCAAGTTCGCAAGTACGCAAGTACGCGAGCACGGCGAGAACGCGACGATGGCCGCTATCGCTGGGCTACAGCCCGAGGTTCGCAAAGATGTTGCCGACCGGGCTGGTCAGCAGCAGCGTTCCCTCGAACGCCTCAATGCGGCGACGGATGCCCGCGATGCCGCCGCCCGCTTCGTGATGCCGGTGGCAGGATGGCATCATGGTCGAGATTTCAGATGAGGATTTCGAGAAGATGGTTACCGAAGCGTACGACGCGATACCCGACACGATGTTGGGCGAACTCGAGAACGAGGCGATCCTGGTGTCGAATCAACCTCCCGGCGAGCGTCCGCGGCTTTTTGGACTCTACAGTGGTCATCCGCTGACCAAGCGTGGGATGTACGGCTTCGGGGAGCTGCCAGACCGCATCACGTTGTACAAGAACAACATGCAGGAGCACAGCAACGATCTCGACCAGTTGCGCACCAGGGTGCGCATCACTCTCGTGCACGAGATCGGACACTATTTCGGCCTTGACGACAAGCGGCTGCAGGAATTGGGCTGGGCATAAAAACAACACGGAATACTTGCGTTCGCATGCATGTTGGGCGTGGGGTGGGACCGCACTGGTCTCTCGTACCCATCCTGAAGGGCAGCACGTACAGCTATGGCAAGAATCGGCATCATCATCGGAAGCACTCGCCCTGGACGCAACGGAGAGGCAGTGGCCCAATGGGTATTTGAGAGAGCCCAGCAGCGGACCAGTGCGGAGTATGAGCTCATCGACCTCGCGGACTTCGCTCTTCCTCACCTGGACGAAGCGCTCCCGGCGGCAATGGGACAGTACGCCCACGACCACACCAAGAATTGGGCCCAGACCATCGCACGTTTCGACGGCTACATCCTGGTGACCCCCGAGTACAACCACTCCACCTCTGGCGCTCTGAAGAACGCCATCGACTTCCTGGGAAACGAGTGGCACAACAAGGTCGCCGGTTTCGTCGGATATGGCGTCTATGGAGGGGTGCGGGCAATCGAGCACCTGCGCTTGGTGTTCTCCCAGCTCCAGGTGGCGACCGTCAGCGCAGCGGCAACTTTCAATCTGATGACGGACTTCGAGAACATGAGCACGTTCCGGCCGGCCGCGTATCACGAGGCCTCCGTCGCTGCGCTCTTCGACCAGGTCGAGTCGTGGTCAGAGGCGCTCAGCGACGTTCGTGACAGCGGAGAGGAACAGGCCGCGGCCTAAAACGACGGCGGGGTGTCGGTCGCGCCGATGGCGGACACCCCACCTGGCGTGCGTTCGAGATCATTGAAGTCTCCCAAGCACGCGCTCGTCTGTTCACGCCACCGCCGGGGCTCCCGGCGCCCAGGGCGCGAGCACGGTCAATGGATTTCTTCTGGGTGGAGGCTGTGCGAGGGTTCGAGTGGACCCTGGTCGAGTCGGAACGGCGGGTAGTCGTCGCGCAACAGCGAGGTGTAGGCGTAGACCCGGTAAATCCACCGGTGGATGCCCATGACCAGGTCGAACAGCCCCCGGTTGTACGCGCCGGTGAAGAGCAGTCCGAGCGCGGCGATGAACACCAGCAGCCCGACGAGTCCGCCAACGCCCGGTCCGTCCGAGAAGAACCAGAACAGGCCGGCCAGGATCCCGACGATGATCAGGTGCGGGAGGGCGAGCAGCCAGGACTTGACCAGCACCTTCCAGCGGGACAACCGGTCGGGGTAGGCGACGTCGAACGTGGCAGGAAAGTCGGTGCGGGTCAGCGTGAACGGCGGGTACTTGTCGGTGGCCAGCACTCCCGTAGCGTAGAAGACGACGCGCCAGTTCCAGCGGAGCACGCCGACGACGAACTCGAACAGGGCCACCGGGTAGCGGCCGGTGAACAGGATCATCACGCCGGATGCCAGCGCAACGACCGGAAACGCAGCCCAGAGGAATGCCAACACAATGTAGTGCGGGATGGCGAGCAGCCACTTCACCAGCCACATGCCGCGGGACAGCGCCGGGTCGAGCCGGCCTTCGAGCTGCGTCGGGTAGCCCTCCTGCGCGAGCGGGGTGGAGCGGATGCTCCGGCCGAGGCCGACAGCGCCGACCAGGATGAGGGTGACGCTCGCCGCGAGTGCGGCAAATCCCCACCAGGCAAGGTCGAGATCATTCCAGAGGTGATTCGCCCCCGCGGTCGCGAGCACGCCGGTGATGAGCGCCGCCATGTGCAGCCCACTCATTTTCAGGCGCTGCGGTTGTGCTGTCTCGGTGGTTGTCATGGTTAGAGTCCTTGGTTTCGTGGGGTGGTTGGGGTGGTGAGGCGCAACACGACGTTGCCCCTCTTGCGGCCGGTGTCAACGTAGCGATGCGCTTCGACGATGTCGGCGAGGTCGTAAGTGCGGTCGATGACCGCCCGGTAGCGGCCGGATTCCGCGAGGCTGACGAGGTATGCGAGGTCGTCAGCGCTGTGCTTGCCCTGGTCGGAGGTGACGAGTTTTCCGGACCGGCGGCTCTGCCCTCGGCTTCGCAGCATCCCCTGGAGGTCTGCGATGACCAGGAGGAGTGCTCCCCCCGGGTTGAGGGATTCTGCGACCCTCTCGAAGGGGGCATTGCCGACGCATTCGACGATCACGTCGTACCGGTCGCTCCCGGTTGTGAAGTCCTGCTTCGTGTAATCGATTACCTCGTCGGCGCCGAGCGAGGTGACCAGTTCGGTGTTCGCCCCGCTGGTCACTGCTGTGACGTGGCCGCCGAGCTGCTTCGCGAGTTGAATGGCGGCGGTGCCGACAGCGCCAGACGCCCCGTTGACGAGAACTGTGGTGCCCGGCCGGATGGTGACCTTCTTGAAGAAGCCGTGGGCGGTGATACCGCCGAAGACGAAGGTCACGGACTGCTCGAACGACAGGTTGCGGGGCTTCGCGGTGATGGCGCCGTCCTGCGGGATACAGGCGTACTCGGCGTGCCCGCCGAATTTGGCGCCGGTCATGGCGATCACCTCATCGCCGGGTGCGAATGCTGTCACGTCTGCGGCGACCGCTTCGACGACCCCTGCGGCATCCATCCCGAGGATGGGACGCTTTGGCCGGAGTACGCCGAGCCCGACGGCGGAGAGCAACCCCAGCCCGCGAGGAATGTCGCGGCTTCTGACCCGATGGTCGGCAACGCTCACTGTGCTCGCGTGCACTCTGATGAGCACTTCGCCGGCCTTGGGGGTGGGCTTCCGGACCTGATCGACCTGGACGACTTCGGGTGCGCCAAACCTGCGGTACACCGCAGCTGTCATGGTGGTGTTTGTTGTCATGACTCGATATTCGCCGTCATGCGGGCGCCGAACATCGGCAGATCGGCCTGAATCAGTTCAGCCGAAAGTACGGCTCAGATCTCGTACTCAGCGCCGATGCCCGGCGCCCGCGCTCAAGACAGCATCGAGACATGACCCAACAGACAACGGCCACCCGCCCGATTGTGAAGAAGCAGCAGCGACGACTGAAGAGCGGATGGCTCGCGATAACCGGCCTCCTGCTGCTCAGTGCACTCCCGGTGGTAGGAGGTGCACTTCGTCTGAACGAGGTGAGCGCCGCTGAAAACACATCGGGCTATGGCTCCGCCGTGCCGATAGTTGCGCATATCGTGGCGATGACGGTGTACTGCCTTCTCGGCGCGTTCCAGTTCTCTCCCGCACTCCGAGTTCGGCGCGGTTGGCACCGTGCCGCCGGCCGCGTGCTGATCCCTGCCGGGTTCATCGCGGCGCTATCGAGCGTCTGGTTGGCGGTCTTCTTCGGTGGCCCCGCTGATGAGTTGTCCCTCGCGATGGTCCGTCTCGTCTTCGCCGTCCCAATGACGGTATTCCTCGTTCTGGGTTCGATTGCGATCAAGCGTCGCGACTTCGCTGCGCATGGAGCATGGATGACCCGTGCCTACGCGATCGCCGTCTCCGGCGGAACCCAGGCGCTCGTCTTCAGCGTGGGGTTCTTCATCGTCGGTGAGGTCGACGCGTTCGGCGAGACCCTGCTTGTTGCCACGGGCTTCGTGATAAACAGTGTGGTGGCCGAGTTGCTCATCCTGCGACGCGGCCGGCCGACACGGGCATCCGCAGCCGCACGCTGATGCGCTCGTATCATGAGGGCATGACCGGTCTGCTGCGCACCGCGTGGAATGCGCCAGGCGCAGCCCCACCACCGCCGCGGCGCGTGTGGCGGGACTGGGCCCTGCTGGCGTTCGTCGTCGTGTTGGCTGTGCTCGAGACCCTGGTCCGCACACAGTTCCCCGAACCGGGCACCCAGCCGCTCACCCAGCCGCTGGTGGCCCTGGCCATCGTGCTTGTGGCGGCACCAACCTTGCTGTGGAGGCGCACCCGGCCGCTGCTGATGCTGGTGATTTCCTTCGGTGTCACCGGTATCGCGACCCTGCTGCTGGGCGACTCCCAGCTCTTCACCAGCGGGTACGCCATCTTCACGCTCTACGCGCTGTTTCGCTGGGGCAACGGTCGTGCGCTGGTGGCCGGGTGCGGCATCGTGGCCACCAACCTGGCGGTGTCCGCGCTGACGGGCACACTTCTGGGCGACCTCATCGGTGGGACCGCGTTCTTCACCATCGTGGTCACCCTCGCCCTCGCCCTGCGCTTCCGGGCCCGTGCCCGCATGCGCGAGCTGGACAGCGCCAAGCTGATGGAGCGCGAGACGCTCGCCCGCGACCTGCACGACACTGTCGCCCACCATGTCTCGGCGATAGCCATCCGCGCCCAGGCCGGGTTGGCCGTGGCCGAGCTGCACCCGGATGCTGCGACGGATGCCCTCCGCGTGATCGAGGCGGAGGCGTCCAAGACTCTGGCCGAGATGCGTTCGATGGTTCGGGTGCTGCGCCAGGGCGACGCACCGGAGCTGGCTCCGGGTCGCACCCTCCCAGACATTTCGGAGTTGGCGAGTGACGAGCAGGGCGGGCCGCGCGTTGTCGTGCAGGTCAGCGGCGACGCTGACAGCATCCCGCGGACCGTGGCCGCTGCCGTCTACCGGCTGGCGCAGGAGTCGGTGACGAACGCGCGCCGCCACGCCCGGGGCGCCTCCATCATCGACGTGGTCGTCGAAGCGGACAAGGGTGGGGTGCGGCTGACAGTGACCAATGACGGCGAGGTGGCAGCGGCGGCTACGCCGGGCTACGGCATCACCGGAATGATGGAGCGCGCCTCACTGCTCGGCGGCACCTGCCAATCTGGGCGTGCGCCCGGCGGCGGGTGGGTCGTGTCCGCGGTGCTCCCTCGGGTCGGATGGACCACATGACGATTCGCGTGCTGATCGCCGACGACCAGGAGCTGGTGCGCACTGGCCTCAGCATGATTCTCGACGCGTAACCCGGCATCGAAGTCGTTGGGGTAGCCGTCGACGGGAACGAAGCCGTTGCGCTTGCCCGCAGTCTGCGCCCCGATGTCTGCCTGTTCGACATCCGTATGCCCGGCATCGACGGAATCGAAGCGACTCGCGCCATCGCCGGGCCCGGTGTTCTGAACCCGATGGCGGTGGTCATCATTACGACTTTCGATCTCGACGAGTACGTCTATTCCGCGCTTCGGGCAGGGGCCAGGGGCTTTCTGCTGAAGGATGCAGGGGCAGCGCTACTGGCTCAGGCGGTGTTTGCCGCTGCCAGCGGAGACGCTCTCATTGCCCCCAATGTGACGGTGCGTCTGCTTGAAGCCTTCGCCAGTTCGGCACCAGCGGCACCGCTCCTTCAACCGATCGAACCGTTGACCGAACGTGAGGAGCAGGTGCTCGTCAAGGTCGCGGTCGGGCTGAGCAACAGCGAGATCGCTAGCGAGCTCTACATCACCGTCAGCACTGTTAAGACCCACATCGCCAGCCTCATGACGAAACTCGACGCTCGCAATCGGGTCGAGATTGCAATCTGGGCGCATCAGACCAACCGGATGCCTGACCAGCCCTAGCTATCGGAGACCGTGGCGCCGCCGCGGCTATGCGGATACCGTCAGTGCCACGTTCCCTCGTTTGCGCCCTGAGTCCACGTACCGGTGGGCGTCGGCGATGTCGTCGATGGAGTAGGTTCCATCCAGGACGGGCTTCAGCCGGCCTTGTTCTACCAAGTCCTTCAGCAGTAGCAGGTCGGCGTGCTCCGGCCCCGAAATGCGGGTGTTGTTGAGGTAGACGCCACGCTGCTTGAGGATTCCCCTGCACAGTGAAGCGCTTGACTTCATCACAGCGTCGTACACCACGTCGTATTCGT
The DNA here is from genome assembly GCF_000421145.1 of Glaciibacter superstes DSM 21135. Taxonomy (GTDB): domain Bacteria; phylum Actinomycetota; class Actinomycetes; order Actinomycetales; family Microbacteriaceae; genus Cryobacterium; species Cryobacterium superstes. The sequence continues at coordinate 100,745 of NZ_ATWH01000002.1, forward strand.
CGTGCGTCTGCGTGAATTCCTCCTTCGAGTAGTCGATCACCTTGTCTGCGCCGAGTGATTTCACGAGATCCAGATTCCTCGTGCTGCACACAGCAGTCACCTCCGCGCCGTAGTGTTTGGCTAGCTGGATGGCGTACGTTCCCAGACTTCCCGATGCCCCGTTGATCAGAATCCGCTGGCCTTCGCGGATCCCTGCCTTCTGCAGGTTCTTCAACGCAGTGAGTCCTCCCGCCGGAACGGCGGCCGACTCCTCGTGGGTCACGTTCTCGGGCCTCGGGGCCACCAGGCCCTTCCGGTGTGGTGTTCCCACTCCTGCCGGAAGGCAGCGATACTCAGCGTTCCCACCCAGCCCGAAGCCGGTGAACGCGAACACTTCGTCACCTTCCTTAAAGTTCGTCACAGCGTTGCCGATGGACTCCACGACTCCAGAGACCTCCAGGCCGAGGACCAGATCCTTTTTTGGCGTGAATGCCCCATAGACCAGTCTCACCAGGAACGGATCGGCTCTTCGGATCCGAGTGTCCCCGAAGTGCGCCGTCGTCGCGAAGACTTTGATCAGGACTTCCTTGTCTCCGGGTTCAGGCTTCTCGATCTCTCGGATCTGCAGAACGTCAGGGGATCCGTAACTCGTGCAGACAACGGCCTTCATTCCTTGCCTCCGCTTGTCGCTTCAACTGGGTGGCTCAACCGGGCCGTGCTCCCTCGTCGGTGCCCTGCAACTAGGCTCTCACGCTGCGCGAATTGAGGTTGGCCAGGAACTCTCGCCAGGTACGCTCGCCCTGTTAGAGACGCGGCAATTCACTCGTCGCGTGCCCGCCCGAAATACAGGAAGGTATTCGAAACCAGATCACGCGTTGGTGGCGTAGGTGGATTCCGGAGATGGGTTCGGACATATGTGCCTCTTCCGGGATTTGTCGCGTCAGGCCAGGAGGCAACCCCGCACGGCGACGGCGACGACCGGGCGCACCGGGAACATTGGGTCGACCGTGAGGCGGTGGACGATGAGTCCGCTTCCGAAGGCGAGGAGCGCTCGGGTCGCGGCATCCGGATCTGGCGCACCCAGTCCGATCAGCAGCTCGCGGGTCCATTCGGCGAATCTCGCGCGCTGGGCGCGGAGTGGGGCCTGAATCTCGGGCTCCGACGTCATCTCGAAGAATAGTGCGTATCGCGCTCTGGTTCGCTCTGCGTGGCGACCGGTGAGTTCGTCCAGGACTCCGCAGACCGCATCGATGACCTCGTCGACGGATCCGGTCGGTCTCTCAGCGGCGGCAAGGTCTGCGCGTTCCTGCTCGGCTATCCACTCGATCACGCCGGAGACGAGCGCGGCACGAGTGCGGAAGTGGTTTGACGTCGACCCCTTCGGAAGTGCCGCTTCGGCGTCGACGCGCGCGTGCGTGAGTTCGCGCACTCCACGGGCTCCGACGAGGTGGACGGCGGCGGCGATGGCACGGTCTCGTGTGCTGCTCATGGACACCAACGCTATGCGAAAACAGTCCACTATAAAAGTAGTGACATGGCACTATAAGCGTAGTATTCTGTGGGCATGCCATACATTGTTTTGGCAGCCTGGATCATCCAGTCCGCCGTTGGAGTGAGCCTCTTCATAGGCTGGTTGCGGCACGGCCACCATGGTGCGCCCACGGTGATCACCCATGTAGGATCCGCGATCATCGGACTCGCGCTGTGGATCGGTTTCGTCATCACCGGAGCACTGTTGCCCGCGTGGCTGGCGTTCGCGGTCATCACCGTGGGGAACAGCTTCGGCGATGTCATGTTGGTTCGGCGACACCGCCGGACGGCAGGCGCCACAGCCTCTTACGGATCCGCGATCGGGGCAGTTCTCCGGGGGCGAATGCCACCGCGTGTCTTGTTCCACGCTTGCTTCGCCGGCGTTGTCTACTTTCTGTGCCTGGGGGTGAGCATCGGAGCGACAGTCGCCGCTGCTGACTGAATGCGGCGACGTCCGGCTCGGCGCCGAATGTGGGCTCCTCGGCCGCGAGTCTGGACGGCCGCGCAGCCTAGAATCCCGGTATGGGAGTCGATGGGAGCCGGAGCAGGCTCGGCGAAGCTGCCGCTGCCTTCACGAGCAACGCGCGCAACCCCAACCTCCGTCGGGCCCAGCTCAGCTTCCTCGGCGCCTGGACCGCCGAGTGGGCCTTCACCGTGGCGCTCGGAATCATCGCCTACCGAGATGGAGGGGCGATCGCCCTTGGCCTGGTGGGTCTGCTTCGGATGGTGCCGTCTGCACTACTCGCCCCGCTGCTGTCCCCTATCGCAGACCGCGGACGCCGAGAGAGAGTCCTCATCCTGGTGTCCATTGTGCGTGGCGTCGCGACCGCCGCCGCTGCCGTTGTCGCCGTGGTGGCGGGTCCGCCGATGGTCATCTACGGCCTCGCAATACTGTCGACGATCGCTGCCACCCTCTACCGCCCGGCGCACTCCGCTCTCCTGCCTTCGCTCTGCCGTACCGGGTACGAGCTCGCCAGCGCCAACGTAGTCCGGGGTTTTCTCGACTCCGTAGCCACACTCGTTGGTCCGTTGTTGGCGGCGCTGCTGCTCCAGTTCACCGGTGTGGCCGTTGTGTTTGCGGTCGCAGCGGCCTCCTCTTTCTGGGCTGCTGCCTTGCTGGCGCGGCTCCGGTACGAGGCGCCTCCGCGCCCTCCGGCACCGAGGCACCCCAACCTGTTCAGGGAGGCGGTCGACGGTATTCGGGCGGTGACGCAGAATCGTGACCTGTCGCTCATCCTCGCTCTCGCAGCGGCACAGGCCATCACCCGGGGTGCGCTCACTGTGCTCTCTGTGGTGGTCGCGATCGAGTTGTTGGGCACCGGCGAGCCCGGCGTCGGTGCCTTGATGGCCGCCGTCGGTGTAGGCGCGGTTCTCGGGTCGCTCGCGGCCTCGCTCCTTGTCCGAACCGGTCGACTGGGCGCATGGTTCGCCGTCGGGGTCGGCCTGTGGGGACTGCCGATCACGCTCATCGGCCTCATACCTCAGGAGTCGGCAGCACTGGGCCTGCTGGCATTTGTCGGAGTCGGCAATGCCCTCATCGATGTTGCGGGATTCACGCTGATTGGCAGGATGGCTCCCGACGAAGTCCTGGCACGCGTCTTCGGTGTGCTGGAGGGCTTGGTCACCGTGTTCATCGGGTTCGGGGCCATCGTTGCGTCGTTGATGGTGGAGTGGTTCGGTGTACAGACCGCGCTGGTGACGATCGGGCTGGTATGCCCGGTCCTCGCGGCGGCTGCATGGCGGCGATTGCGAGGCCTCGACCGGTCCGTCGACGACCTCGACCTGGATATCGGGCTGCTTCGGCGGGTGCCCATGTTCCGCACGCTTCCGCTGCCGACCGTCGAGCAACTCGCCCGCGGCCTGGAACCAGTCACTATGGCCGAAGGCCAGGTGGTGTTCACGCAGGGAGACATCGGCGACCGGTACTACTTGATCGAGTCGGGCGAGGTTGACGTGGTGGGCGACGGACGGGTTATCGCGACTCTCGGGCCTGGGGAGGGCTTCGGAGAGATCGCATTGCTCCGCAGTACGCGCCGAACGGCCACCGTGGTGGCCAGGAGCGAGCTGAGGCTGCAGACGCTCGACTCTGACCGGTTCCTCCCCGTCGTCCTCGGGTACACACCAAGCGCTCGACAGGCGGCGGTGGTCGTCGACGACAGGCTCGACCGCTACGAGCCGAAGGATCCCTTCGAGGATCTGCCGGCGACATCGTGAGAGCTTTGAGGGTTGAGTAACCCGGGCCCTGGTGGGATTCTAAGGATATGGAATCTGGGCGTGCGGTCCTGCTGATCGCGGACATCGGTGGGTATACCGACTACATGAGCACCCACCGGATGAGTCTGGCGCACGCCGAGGTCAATACCGCACGGATGCTCGAGAAGATGATCGATGCCGCTCCAGGCTACGATCTCATCGAGATCGAGGGCGACGCAGCATTCCTCTCACGTCAGGCCGACGCACGCGAACCCGACACGACCGTCACGGAGATTCTCCGCGTTGCCGTCGCCATGCACCGGGCTTTCCATCTCGAGCGCCAGAACGTCGCGACGAACCTCTGCCCGTGCGCGGGCTGCAAGGAGGCGGACAATCTGAAGCTGAAGTTCGTGGCGCACATCGGCGACGTAGCGGCCCAGACCATCCGGCAGCGACACAAGCTTGTCGGGATCGACGTCATTCTTGTCCATCGACTTCTGAAAAATCCCGTGCCCATACCCGAGTACGTCCTGCTTTCCGAGGAGCTCTACAGCACTGGTGAGACATCCATACGCGATTCCGCACACGAGATCTCGCCGGAGCTCGAGGGGATCGGAACCGTCCGCGCGTACTTCGTCGACGTCGGGGACCTCGATCGATCGCTCCCGCCGCTGCCCGCGCCCTCCTGGCGTGGTCGCCTCGGGAGGACATTCGCGGCGGCGGGCCTTGGCCTGCCATACATGCTCGGCCTGCGGCGCCCCCGCCGCGCGGTGGCGCCTCGGCGACCCGCGCTATGAGATCCGGTTGGATAGGATCAGGGCTGCCGATCGAGGGTGATGGCCATCGGCAGCCGCCGAGTCGCGCACCGGTATGGCATCGCCGCGCGTCAGCGACCTGAAATCGACAGCGGGCCGCCTTCGCTGAAGGCGAGCCGCGCGAACCGTTCGCCCATCAACTGGTGCGTTGCAGCGTCGGGATGGAGGGCATCCGGCAGCGGGAGTTCGACTGAGTCGTTCTCTCCATATAACCGGAGTCCATCGAGGAAGTAGAGGTTGGGGTCTGCGGCCTGGCGCTCCCGCACGATGCGCTCCAGTTCGCCACGAATGACTGTCAAGGTCAACTTCCCGAAAGCGCTCTCGGCTGGGTCACCCGTTGCGCGGAACCTGCGCTCGCCGGCGGCCAGGGCGTCCGCGTCGAACGAGACGGGCCCAGGGGTCTCCTCATGAATCCCGCAGTAGATCGGGGAGACGACCAAGATGGGAGTGGTCGGGTTTCCCTCGCGGATCGTGTCGAGGAACCCGTGGACGGCCGGCCCGAAGGCTCGCAGGCGCATGGTGTCGGCATTTACGACGTTGATGCCGAGCTTCAGACTGATGAGGTCGGCAGGGGTGTCGCGGATGGTGCGGGCGGTGAACGGGTCGAGCAGGGCGCTTCCGCCCAACCCGAGATTGACCAACTCGGTTCCACCCAGCCGTGCAGCGACCGCCGGCCAGATGCCGGTCGGGCTCGCGGCATCCGACCCATGACTGATCGAACTGCCGTGATGAAGCCACACCGGCAGCTCAGACGCCGGCGCCGGTTCCACAGGAGCGTTCGTGCGCAGCTCGAGAATCTCGATCTTCTCGTTGTGAGGCAGCCACATCTCCACGGACTTCAACGCATCGGGGAGGTCAGCGAAACGGATCGTGCTCGCCGGACCGGCCTCCTGCTCGGCGGCGCCGGTAGCCATATCGACCGTGATCGTCGTGCCACCCGATGTCGCAGCTTGGGCAACGACGTCGCCATCAACGACGAGATCAACGCGTCCGTCAGGGCGAGGGGGAACGCCGACGTAGGCGAACCTCGAGCGCAAGACATCGAGCTCAATCACCGTCGCGCGCGTGCGGAAGACGATCCGCACGCCGGACGGCTGTGCCTCCACTGATGCGAGTTGCGGGTCAGCGCACTGCTTGCGCGCCCAGGTGGGGAGTCGATGCGGCAGGATGCCGCGCTCGGTCTGCTCGAGCTCGGCAGCACCTCGCACGAGGCTCGCGGTGATCGGGGAGGTGGTCAAGCTCTGGGAGGGCATGCGTGCGTCTTTCGTGATGATGACGCGCGTTCGCGCGTCGGCCACTGGTGGAAGGGAATCGAAAAGGTCTACTCGCGGATCGGAAGGGGAACGCCCAGCCCTTCCTCGGCAACGAAAAGGCTACCGCTAGATTCGGCGCACGAGGACTGAACAAATGCTTTTGTGCAACGCTTATCTTATGGATCTGGAGGTGTCACCGACGCTCACGATTCCGGCGTCTGAGCTCAGTTGGCGCTTCTCACGTTCGTCCGGCCCAGGCGGTCAGCACGTCAACACCTCGGACAGTCGCGTTGAGCTCTCCTGGAGCGTCGCAGATTCGACAACGCTCTCCGATGCCCAGCGACAGACGTTGCACACGCGACTGGGGCGTCGCCTCGTTGGCGGAACCGTCACCGTTACCGCCTCGGAGCGGCGCTCCCAGCTGCGCAATCGCGAGATCGCACTGAGCAAACTTGCCGACCTCGTGAGTGCGGGTCTTGCTCCCGATGGGCCAAGTCGGCGTTCTACGAAACCCACGCGCGGCTCAGATCGGCGACGTCTCGCTGCAAAAGAACAGCGCTCTGAAACCAAGAGGCAGCGACAGCGTCCGTCGGCCGAATAGAACCATCGCGTGAAGACCGTTGCTGGAGGGATCAGGTGTTCGCGCGATCATGGCCCGGTTCTTCGCGGTGATGGGACTTCGCGTTGAGCTCGGCCAGGAACTCCTGCCAGGTACGCTCGCCCCGTTGGAGGTGCTCCCCGGCGAGGTTGTCTACTGCGAGATTGTCTGCGGCGCGATAGGCGCGACCGACCGCACCGGGGATACCGAATCGGCGCGGTTGAAGGGTCCGTCGGCTCCACAAGCAAAACCAAATCAGCGGAACGAGTGTGCGCTAGAAGTGTCAGTCGAGAACGTTCGCGACGATGGCCGCAGCAATCAGAACGGCAGGGGGAAGTACCCAGATGAGCACGGTGCGGCCGAATGCCAGACGAAGTCGTCGACCGGGTTTCGCCACCAATCCGCCCGTCGCAGCGTCGGGTTCCCCGGCCGCCTCGACAGGGGGACGTCCAATGCGGTGTGGGTCCGTCGCATCCATTCGGGGTCTCTGCTCTATGCGGTCGTCGCGCCAGCGCTCCCAACGGGTGATTTTCTCGCCAAGCGCAAATATGGCGTCCCGCAGGCCTTTCCAATCCGCCGGATCGAGGGTGACGACGTCGCGGCTGCGAACGAAGAAGAGCCAATCGTCGATGATCTCGATATCAAACCCGCGCACCCCGTCGATGAGGCGCACCATCACGTCGGGAGTGAACAGGTAGAGGGCATCACGTTCGTACTCCTCAGGGCAGTACAACGAGAAGTACTCGTCGAAATCGCCCTCGAGGGAGAGCCTCTGAGCGCGCGCCGGCAGAACCGCCGCTGACACCACCGCTGGAGATCCGCCTTTCGCGTGCAAGACGATGTGGGGCAGATGTGTGGACAGGCGCATTGCGCCGTAGCCGCCGAACTGCGTGCTCTGGCTCCCCGCCGGTCCGGACTTCAGCTCATAGTTGGCAAACTCGATCGATCGCTGCGAAACCGGATGGATCACTCGGCTCACCGTGAGCTGGCCTCGGTCTGCCCACGGTGTCACATGGGTTCCCTCATACGGTCCGGGCAGATAGGTCATGCCGTTCTCATAAGCGAACTTGGCGAATCGGTAGTGCCGTTTCGGGGTGCCTCGACGTGCTGACCTTCGAATGAACACCCAGGTGAGCATGATGCCGCCGAAGAGGAAGAGTCCGGTGATAGTGGACATGCCGACCAGTTGGCCGGCCATATCCGGTGCGGCCTCCTCGATCTCCTGAGAAATTCCGACGGCCATGGCGAGCAGGCCGATGAGGCACGTGAAGAGCACAAAACCCAGTGCGACCCGCTGCGCGGGTGCGAGGAAGCTCCCCACACCCGGATTCGCTTCGGAGAATGCGCGGAAGAATTTGCGCACGTCCCGGCGTTTGATTCGCTCCGTCAGCGCTTCTGTGCGCAGGCCCGTCTTGTTGCCCTCGACCGTCTGCACCTGCAGCATCCTCCATACTTTTGGTGCGAACCGGTCGCGCCACCCCTTCGAGGGTACGTGGTTTGAATCCGAGTGGCTTGTCGAGCACTGACAGCGGTTGTATCATCACCTCGAGCGATATACGAATCGGATGTTCGATAATAGAACATTCTGATGGCGACGTCCGATCCACCCACATTGAAGTGAGGAAAGCCGTGCAGTTCCACCACCACGGGTACGTGTCCACCGATCCGCGCATCCAAGCGGCCAGGGGCGCCGGCATCGATCGTCCGAAGGAACTGCCAGAGCGCGTTGACGTCCTCATCGTCGGCTCTGGCCCCGCCGGAATGATCACCGCAGCCCAGCTGTCCCAGTTCCCCGGCATCACCACCCGCATCGTCGAGCGACGGGATGACCGTCTCGCAATCGGTCAGGCAGACGGCATCCAGGCCCGCAGCGTCGAGACCTTCCAGGCGTTCGGCTTCGCCGAGCGCATCATCGCCGAGGCCTACCGCATCACCGAAATGGCGTTCTGGAAGCCAGACCCCGACGACCCGTCACGCATCATCCGCACCGCCCGTGCCGTCGACGACCCGACCGGCATCAGCGAGTTCCCCCACCTCATCGTCAACCAGGCACGCGTGCTCGACTACTTCGCCGAAGTGATGGTCAACTCGCCGACACGGATGACGCCGGACTACGGCCTGGAGTTCCGCACCCTCGAGAACACGAACGAGGGCGAGTATCCCGTCACTGTGACGCTGGTGCACACGACGGGTGAGCGGGCGGGGGAGGAGTTCATCGTCAACGCCAAATATGTGGTCGGCGCCGACGGGGCCCACAGTGCCGTGCGCGAGTCGATCGGCTGCACGATGGCCGGCGACCAGGCCTTTCACGCCTGGGGCGTGATGGACACCCTCGCGGTGACGGACTTCCCCGACATCCGTACAAAATGCGCAATCCAGTCCGGATCAGGCGGAAACATCCTGCTCATCCCTCGCGAGGGCGGATACCTGTTCCGCATGTACGTCGACCTGGGCGACGTGCCCGCAGACGGTCACGGAGCCGTTCGGAAGACGACGATCGAGGAGATCATCGCGAAGGCCAACGACATCCTCCATCCATACACGCTCGACGTGAAGAACGTCGCCTGGCACAGCGTCTACCAGGTCGCCCACCGCCTCACCGACCGGTTCGACGACGTGCCTCAAGACCAGATCGGCACTCGTACTCCTCGAGTCTTCATCACCGGCGACGCCTGCCACACCCACAGCGCCAAGGCCGGTCAGGGCATGAACGTGTCAATGCAAGACGGCTTCAACCTGGGTTGGAAGCTCGCGCACGTGCTCGACGGTCGCAGCCCAGAGAGCCTGCTCGCCACCTACTCCGCCGAGCGTCAGGTCATCGCCAAGAACCTCATCGACTTCGACAAGGAGTGGTCAAGTCTGATGGCGATGAAGCCGGAAGACCTCAAAGACCCATCAGAACTCGAGGACTTCTACACCAGGACCGCCGAGTTCCCGGCCGGCTTCATGACGCAGTATCCACCGTCGATGCTGATCGGCGAGTCGACTCATCAGGCACTCGCCGCGGGGTTCCCCATCGGCAAACGCTTCAAGTCCGCCGCGGTCGTTCGCGTCGCGGACACCAATCCAGTGCAACTGGGGCACCACCATCGCGCCGATGGTCGATGGCGTCTGTATGCGTTCGCGGATGCCGCTGCCGCCGGTGAGGCCTCGATGCTCACTGATTGGGCGGAATGGCTGCAAAACTCGCCCGAATCACCGCTGCTCGTGCACACTCCGGCCGGCACCGACATCGACATCGACAGCATCTTCGACGTCAAGGCCATCTACCAGCAGGCCCACACGGGTGTTGACATCGGCCGTGTCCCAGAGGTGTTTCTCCCCAGAACCGGCCCGTTCGACCTCATCGATTACGAGAAGGTGTACTCCGCTCAGCCGGAGCATGACATCTTCGACCTCCACCAGATCGACCGCGGCGGCGCCGTTGTAGTGGTGCGCCCAGACCAGTACGTGGCGAACGTTCTGCCGTTGACGGCGACGAAAGAGCTGTCGGAGTTCTTCCGCTCGAACCTGCTGTGCAACCGGGTTCCGCGCGAATAGGCAGAGATATTCCTGAGACTCACGCCCCGTACGCGCGTGCGACGCTCTGAGCGCCGAGTTTCAGGCGCTCGGCGATCTCGGCCTCTGTGCGATCGAAGGAAACGTGGATGACGGCGATCGATGCGGGTGGCTGCCCGGAAAGGATCAACGGCACGGCGACGGAGCGCAGCGAAGGGACCACCTCATCGTGGCTGTGGGCGTAACCCCGCACCCGCGTTTCGACGAGCTCGGCACGCACCTCATCGCTCAGGTCGGCGGGCCAGGCACTCTCCGGCATCCCGAGCAGTATTGCCTTTCCCGGTCCTCCGCTGCTGATCGGATGCCGGTGGCCAGGACGATACGACACCGCAACGGACTGGCGTGGTGCCGCGCTCACCAGCGTGACGACGTCGCCGCTGCCCTGGAGAACAGCGAGCAGGCAGGTCATACCAAGATCATTGGCAATTTCGTTGAGCACAGGGAGCGCGGCTTGCTGCAGGTTGCGTGCGACGCCTGACGTGAGCGCGGCAAGCCCCGCGCCCAGTGCAAACTGGCCGGCGTGGTCTCTCGTGACGAGGTCATGGTGCTCGAGGGTGCGGAGCAGTCGATACGCGACAGAGCGATGCACCCCCAAGGCATTCGCGAGGTCGGCAATAGACAGGTTGCGGTCGGCGCTGGCGAGAATCTCCAATAAACGGATGCCGCGGCTCAACGTTTGCGAGCCGGCTTGCGTGCCAGTGGGTTGTTCCATCCTTCGCCCAGCCTTCTGATCCCAGTCGCACAGCAAGCGTCACACCATGTGAGTCCCGTGTTCGATAATAGGACAACCGAAGTCGGGTCAGGGTTACCTCGGCGGGATTGATGCCGTAGCCGGATCAGGCCTTCCAGACCTGTGCCACCGACGGCCGCGGCCCTGCCCATGCGCCCAGGGCGGTCGCACCGGCCGGAAGATAGTCGGGGAAGAGCGAATGCTGGGCATCCCACGAGCCGTCCTCGCCCGGATGCTGCACGGCGACGAAGACCATCGACTCCTGGTCGCGGATGATGGGGCCGCAGGTCTCCGCCTCGCGCGGCACCGAGAGGAACTGCTGCGCCCGGCCTCGCTCAGCGCCGACCAGCGGCACCTTGAACAGACCGTCCCCGTAACCGATGACACCGGCAGCACCGTCGGTCGAGATCCACAGGTTGCCCTCTGAGTCGAAGGCGACGTTGTCCGGGCACGAGATCGGCGACACCTGCTCCGGCGGGAAGCCGGCGAAGTAGGTCGAGTTGTTCGTGGCGGGGTCGCCGCAAACGAGCAGAATGTTCCAGGTGAAGGTTGTCGCGGCGGCGTCATCGCCGTCTTCGATGATCTCCACGATGTGGCCGTCGCGGTTGGTGACGCGAGGGTTCGACTCGGTCGCCCCTTCCTTGCCGACCTTCCCGCGATCGGTGTTGTTGGTGCAGGCGACGTAGACCTTGCCGGTGAGCGGGTTGGGTTCGACATCTTCGCAACGGTCCATCTTGGTGGCGCCGACGGCATCCGCGATGATGCGCGTCGTGACGAGCGCCTGCTCCGTGGTGAACCCCGGCACCTGGCAGACGCCGTCGATGACCAGCGGGATCCATTCGCCGGTGCCGTCGAAGAGTCCGTCAGCGGGGAGCGCACCGCTTCCGGTGATCTCGGCCGCCGGTGAATCGCCGACGAAGCGGGCGACGTACAAGCTGCCGCGGGTGAGGAGGGTCTTGTTGTGCCTGCGGGACTTTGCGCCGTTGCCGCCGTCGAAGGTGTCCAACGACACGAACTTGTAGAGGTAGTCGAATCGTTCGTCGTCGCCCATGTACGCGGCCACGTGCCCCGTCTTGCCGACGATGACGTTCGCGCCCTCGTGCTTGAAACGGCCGAGTGCGGTGTGTTTGACGGGCGGCTCGTCTGGCGCCTCTGGGTCGATCTCCACGATCCAGCCGAATCGATTCGGCTCATTCTCATACCCGAGCGTCGTCGCGTCGAAGCGTGGGTCGATGGCCTCCCACTTTCGCCCGGTCGGATTGTTCACCAGACCGTACCGCAGGTCTGCCGCACTGGTGCCGGCGGTGCGGAAGTAGCCGTTGAAGTTCTCTTCCCCAGAGAGTACGGTGCCCCACGGGGTGGTGCCGCCGGCGCAGTTGCCGAGCGTGCCGAGCGCCGTGGTGCCGGTGGGGTCGTCAATCGTCTGCAATGACGGGCTCCCGGCGGCCGGGCCGGTGAAAGTGAACGGCGTGGATGCCGTGACACGCCGGTTCCGCGGCGCGCCCACCCTGTACTCCCACGGCTGACCGCGACGGTGGCGACGAAGTTCCACGACCGACATGCCGTGCGCCATCATGGCGATGCGGCGCTGCTCATCCGCCTCCTCGTCGGTGAGGGCGGGCGGGAACATGATGCCTTCGTTGGTGTACTCGTGGTTGGCGACCAGGAAGGCGCTCTTCCCGGAGCGGTTGCGTTCGATGATGTCGATGTAGTCGTTGTTATAGCCGAACTGGCGCGACTGCAGGTCGGCGCTCTGATGGGCCGGGTCGAAGTGGTCGACGGCGGAGAAGATCGGGTCGCCCCAGCGGATGAGGGCGCTCCAGTCATAGCCGGCCGGCACGACGAACTCATCGATTGCGGCGGGCACCGGGGCGATGGGGGAGAAGGGAAGGCTGCCGCCGGTGGCGGGAGCGGCCGTCGCGGGAGCGGGAGTGCCCAGGTCGGCGCCGATCAGGAGTGCGGCCGCGCCGGCGCCCATGCCGATGAGGAGGCTGCGGCGGCTCAGCGCCACGCCGGCGATGTCGCGGAAGTACTCGTTCGTGCTGGTGTTCGGCACAGGGTGGAAGCACGCATCCGCACACTTGAGGTGACAGGTCACCGCGCTCCGCTTGCCGAGGGTATGACCCGCCATCGGCAGAAGCGGAAGGAGCTTGCGTTCCGGATCGATAGACAGCGTCATTGCGACTCCTCAATTCTGGTGGCCCCCGAGCGGGGGTGGTTTTACCCTGCCAGCGTGAGGTGGCGCGCGGGTTAACGGATGACGAACGGCCGACCCGTTGGAGGTCACTCCGCGATCTCCCTGATCGCGCCGTGGCGGCGGTCCCAGTCGGCGCCGATTGCGTCGAGCAAGTCATTCTCAGCTGCGACCCAACTGCACCTCTGCAACGACGCCCCAATGATGTCGAATGGGGCGCCGTTGCAGGGTGACTAGTGCCGCGGGAGCGGACGTCGTCGCCGAGCGATCAACAGGCCGCCTCCAGCGGCCGCCACCAGCAGGGCAAGTGCGGCCATCCAGCCGACGAATGCGCTGTCGACGCCGGTGCTAGCCAGGTGTCCCGACAGCGTGCTGTTGTTATCGCCGCCACCGCCACCGCCGTTGCCATTACCGGCAATGTCGACACGAGCCGACGCCACCTCCTGGCCTTCGTGCAGCACGACGACACGGTGCTCGCCTGGTTTGGTCGGCGCCGGGATAACCCCATCAAGGGCGAAGGCACCCAGTTCATCAGCAGTGACGCTTCCCAGTACCGCCGGAGCCGAGTGCAACTCCACCGAGTACACAGCACCCGGAGCGAAACCTCGTCCGGTGACAGTGACCGTGCCGCCCGACTTGAGGTCGCCGGTCACAACGATCGTTCCATCGTGACCAGGCTCGCCAGGTTCGCCCGGCTGGGCGACCTCCACCGCGTTCGACTCGTCTGACGCTACTGACCAACCAGCACTGTTGAGCGCACGCACCGTCGCGGTGTACGTACCCGGCTTCACGCCCTCGAACACCGCCGAACGCACGTCGGCGCCGACCGTCGCTTTGGTGCCATCACTCAGCGAGACCTCGTACTGCTCGATTGGCGCGCCGCCGTCTTCCAATGGTGCCGACCACTCGACCTTCACCGCATCGCGGACTGCGTCGGCGACAACATCCGTCGGCGCACCGGGAGCCTCTGCTGCCGTCACCACGAACGTCGAGACCTCGCTGCGGGTGATGTGACCTGCTTCGTCTGCCAGCTCGACGTACCACTCGTAGCGGTTGTCGGGAGCCACGCCATCGAGAACGACACTCACCGCATCCGTTCCCACGGTCGTCTGCCTGGGGCCGACCTTGCTCGGCTCACCCGCCGCGACGGTCAGCGAGCTCGTGGCCAGCGTGCGTGTCGTGGAACCGCCGAGATCGACGTCGAGCACGAAGTTCTCGGTGTCGTGACCGTAGAGCCCTGGAACCTGCCCCTCACTGATCGGGTTGCGCCACGGGCCGTCGGAGGTCGCCGTATCGAGCAGCGGCGAGTAGGTATTGAAGTAGATCAGGTCGTTCTCGGCGTCGACGCTGATGTGCTTGAGGTACTCCTGCCCGCCATACACCCGGCCCTGGTAGTCGGTCAGCACACCGTAGGCCAGACCACCACCGGGAGTTGCCGCCGTCGTGACACCGGTACCCGTGATGTGCCCGCCAAGCACGAGCTTCACGTTGGCATACGGCGTCACCAGGTTGTCGACGACGTGACCGTTCGACCAGTTGCCGACACCGATGCCGATCGAGTTGTGCATGCCGAGGATGACCGTGTGGTCCTGATGGGTCTCGATGACCTCCCGCGCCCAGGCAATGCCGGTTTCGTTTCCGTCATCGATGGAGAAGAAGCCCACGGTGAGGAACAGGAGCTTCGCCCCATTGACCTCTGCCGTGTAGTAATAGTTGTCGATCTCATGGCTGCCGCCGAAGGTGAACGGGCTGCCCTCGAGGCTCGCTTCCATCCGTGACATCGGGTAGTGCGTCGGCAGCATCACGCGGTCGTTCCTGCCCTGGTCGACATCGTGGTAATCGTGGTTGCCCCACGACACCATGTACGGCAGGTCGGCGTCTTCCCACGCCTGCACCGCCGGCTCGACGTCTTCGTACTGGTACTCCTGCGACAGGTATGGGCGGTTGACCAGGTCTCCGGCCTGCAGCGCCAGGATCGTCTTGCGTTCCTCGGCCATATCGGCCACATACTCGAACTGGTCGACCATCAGGTCAGGCGTCGCCTGCGCGTACAGCTGGGTATCTGGCACGTGGTCCATCGCCCAGTCGTAGGTGGCCGGGTCGGGCAGCTGATCGAAGTCATAGCCGACGTCCGTTGGCACCTCGGTGAGCCCGCGCCAGATGAGGAGGTGCAGTTTTCCCTCAGCCACGGCGTTCTCTTCGGCGATGGCGGTCACATCAAGAGCGACCTCACCGCCGTCTTTGTCTGACCCAGAGTCCTTCAGCAGCCACTGGCCCGTCGCGTTGTCATAGACGTAGGCCGAGACGGTGCGATCGTCTGCTGTGCCATTCCAGGTGAGGTGGAACTGATCCTGCGCGGCCTGCTTTTTCGTGAGCGAGACCTCGTAGATCTGGTACGGGTTCTGGTTCTCTCCGACCGTTGTGGTGAAGAGTTCACCGGTGACCTCGCCGCTTGTGGGCGTCACGGTCGTCGGCACGCGATCTCCAGTTGCCCCGGTGCGCACGACGGTATTGGAGGCATCGAGTGCGATGAGGTCGTCGGCATAAAAGGTCGCCTCCACGCGCTCGAGGTCGTCGGTGCGCGGTGTGGCTGTCAGTGTGACTTCCGGCTTCTTGCCGCCGGCCTGGTCTGCATCATCCGTGACCTCTGGTTGTGCGGGCGCAACCGTGTCGCTCACGATGACGTCGACCGTGGCTGTGCCGCGATCATTACCGCTTGTGGCGGTGAGGGCGATCGTCTGCACGCCGATCTCGTTGACCGGCACCGCGATGGTGAATGGCCCGGCGTCGACCTCTTCTGATGACACCTCATCATCGGCGATCGTTGCGGCGATCGTCGCCCGCTTGCTGAGCGTGCCGGTCACCAGGGTCAGACCGGCCTCCAGCTCGGTGCCCTGCGTTGGCGTTCCGATGATGAGCTGCACCGGGTCGGTCCCACGCTCGGCACGGTCGCCCACGGTCACCGCGTCACCGAAGAGGTTGGCGTAGCGGAACGCCTCGAAGTCGGGCGTGAACGGAATGCCGGCGATCTGCACTTCGTCGACCAGGCCGGGGAACGGCGCGGCGAGCGTGCCGTCGTTGGTGTAGTAGTCGCCGATCGTGGTGAACACGGCGGGATCGGAGAAGGTCGTGCGGTATTCGAGGAACTCGCTGTGTACCTCGGCTCCATCGACGAAAATCGAGTAGGTCATGCCGTCGTAGGTCTGGGTGACCAGGTGCGGTGTTCCTGCCTCCGGCGCCGCGAACTGCTTGTTGATGTCGACATCGCCGAACTCGAAACTGTTGCCCGCCAGCCGTGTGCCGAGCTGGCCATCGGTCAACGCACCTTGCCAGAATGCGGCACGGCCGTCATCCGTTGCGCTCTCCTTGGCGACGATGGGGGAGTTCTTCCCTGTCGCTGCCAGCCCAGCCAGTTCGTCTTCGGTGAGGGTGTAGATGGAGCTGAGCGTGAAGCGGTCGAAGTCGCCGCCCACGTCGCCTGGGTATTCGATGCGGCTCTGGCCGAAGTCGGCTGCGGTCGTGCCGTTCGTCGATTCGACGGTGGTCAGCGCTTCGCCGACAACCGTGCCCGCCTGGGTTCCCGTCGAGTCGACACGCGTCTCGCCGCCCTCGCTCGCCTCTGCCAGGTGCTCGACCAGCGAATAGCCACCGCTCCATACCTGGGTCGGGTCGTTCGCGGAGTTTCCGCCACCGAAATAGGCCCAGATGACGGATGCCGCTTCCGCGGGAACCGCGGGCATCTTGACCCACAGCACCGAGGTGCCGTTCTGCTCCCAGTGCTCGATCTCGAATGACAGCGGGACCCCGTTGGCGTCGAAGACCGCCAACGACTCGGCGGCGGTATCCGGGGTGTCCGTCAGCGTGACGCGCACCGGTGCATCCGTGAAATCGGACCGCGTGGTGTTCTGCACAGTGATCGGCTGGCGCGCGGTGGCTTCATCGTCTGCCCACGCGATCGTGCTGCCATCCGTTGAGACCAGGCCCTGGAGTTCGCGGAGTCGCTGTTCGACGGCCAGCAGTTTATCGAGGTTGCCGATGGCCCCACGTTGAGCAGCACTGAGGGCGTCAACCGCTTCGCGTGCCGAGCGAACCGCGGCTGCGTCATCCGTCTTCAGGGCGTCAACATCCGGAAGCGCGTCAATCTGGCCCTCCACCGGGGAGATCTGCCGGTCGATGCCGAAACTCTCGAACACGCGTGGGCTGCCTTGGTCACGGATGTCGTAGACGTCGACCGTGAGGCGATCTTCGGTCACAGCGATGCCGGTGAAGTTCTCGGTGGCCTGCTGACCGGTGCGATCGAAGAGCTGCAGGTAGGCCTCGATGTCGATGCCGTTCTCAGGAGCCGTTGCCTGCGTGTAGTGCTTGGCGCCCGCCGTGTTGGGCAGGAAGTAGATCGTGCCTTCCGGGTCGACCGCATACTCGGCCCGCTTACCGTTCTTCATCTCTGTGATGACTGTGGTTTCCACGGCGCGCGCATTCTCGACGCCGTCAGGGTCGGAGACGAGCACCTTGCTGCGGCTCATGACGTGGTCATGCCCCTGCAGCACGAGGTCGATGTCGAGCTCGTCGACGAGGGGAACCAGCACGTCACGCATCGCGATGACGTCGCCATCGTCAAGATGGTTGGCCGTCGTGTACGGGCCCTTGTGAATGCTCATGATGATCCACTGGGCGCCGGCCTCGCGGGCGGCCGTGACGTCGGAGCGCAGCCACGCGAGCTGGGCTTCACTGAGGTTCTGCTGGGCGTCTTCGTTGGTGTTGAGCACAACGAAGTGCGCCCGGTTGTAGTCGAAGGAGTAGTAGGCGCCGCTCTCGGTGTTCTGACCGTTCTGGGCGTCGAGGGCATAGTGGTCGACGAACGCACCGGCGGTTGACTCATGGTTGCCGGCGGCCGGCGCCAGTGTCGTGTTCAGCAGGCTCGGCTGCGCAGAGTCGAGCAGGTCGATCCAGTCCTGTTCGCGCTCGCCGCTTTCAACGTGGTCGCCGTTGTGCATGACGAACTCTGCGTTTGGCACGTGTGCGAGCGACTTGGCGATCGTCGAGGCGGAGAGCTGTGCCTCTTCCAGGTTCTGCGACTGGGTGTCAGTGAGGTTGATGAAGCTGAAGTCGTCGCTTCCGTCGCTGGTCTCGAACGTGCCTGTCGCGCTCCACACCGACTCGAGACGGTCGCCAACCTGGTAGTAATGCGTTGTTCCGGGAGTCAGACCGGTCGCGACGGCTTGGTAGAAGGTCTCACCGTCACGGCTGGTCTTGCGCTCAGCCGGGAAGTCCACGGTCGACTCGCCAACCGGGAACTGGGCATCCGTGCTGATTCGCACGACGGGTTCGCCGCCGTCGATGCTGCTGTACCAGCTGAAGCCGCGCTGCGTCTGGCTGTCGCCGTAGAAGGTGGTGGCGATGCGGTTCGGCCGCTGGTGCCCGGTCACGAACTTGGGCACCGGGTGACCCAACTGGTCATCGAAGCGCCAGTCGTCGGCGAAGTCCCAGCCGATGGCCTCATAGGTTGCCTGTTGCTGCAGTTGTTCTGCAGTGGTGTCCTGGCCGTTCTGGTCGTCTGCGGCGCCGGTGACAGTGTTGCCGCCGATGAGGATGCCGTCGAAGGCGAGGTTGCCGGTCAGAGAGGCGAGTCGGAACTCGGCCGGCCCTGAGTAACCGACGATGCGACCGGCGAAGCCCGGAACGGTGCCGCTGTACGCGATGTCGCCGGAGTACGCGACGTTGGCTTCGACCGCGACCGCGTTGTTCCTGCCCGGGTAGGCGACGATGTGCCCAGCGTCAACGCCTCTGACGCCGCCATCCTGGCGCACGGTGAGGGCGACGGATGCCAGGTTGCCGACGATCGACGCCTGGTCTGCCGCGTATGAGGTGATGCCGGCCGGCATCTTGTCAGCGGAGATCGTTCCATCGACCCAGTTGGTGTGGATGACGCTCGCCCCGCGAATCTCGGCGCCGAGCCCGGCGACCTTCTCGGCGTTCGGCGCGCTGAGGTCGGCGTCGATGATGCTCACGCCTTCGACGGTGCTGTCGGTGATGCTGACCGCGAGCCCGGCGACCCAATCGGGGTTTTCGCCACCGTCTGCCGTTACTCCCGCGAGCGTGAGGTCGGTGACGGATGCCCCGGCCAGCTTCCGAAAGAAGCTCAGTTGGTTGGCCTGGTCGCCGCCCGTGCTGCTTGGCGCATAGGTGAGGCCGGCGATGGTGTGGCCGGAGCCGTTCAGGGCGCCCTCGAAGAGGTCGATGCCTGCAAAGGGGGTTGCATCGGTGAAGTCGAGATCGGCGGTGAGCAGGTAGTACTTGTCCCCGGTGTACTTGGCGTTGCCGCCGCTCAGCTGCTCGGCGAGATATTCGAGGTCGAATACTGTGCCGATCTCGAACGGGCTCTGCTCGGTGCCCGCGCCGAAGAGGCTGTGCGAGAAGTTGGGGACGGGGTGGGCGAGCTCGTCGTCCCAGCGCCAGGCATTCATGAAGTCCCACCCCAGCTGCTCGTAGGTCGCGCGCTGGGCGAGTTGCTCCGACGTGGTGTCGGT
Organism: Glaciibacter superstes DSM 21135; assembly: GCF_000421145.1. Taxonomy (GTDB): domain Bacteria; phylum Actinomycetota; class Actinomycetes; order Actinomycetales; family Microbacteriaceae; genus Cryobacterium; species Cryobacterium superstes. The sequence continues at coordinate 120,122 of NZ_ATWH01000002.1, forward strand.
TCCGTGCTGATTGCGCGTGCCTGGGCCGCTGACGGGAGCACCGGAGATGGTGATCGCGGTGTTGGCGAGGTTTTCAGTGGCCGTCCAGCCTTTGTATCCGGTGTAGCCGGCGATGCGGCCGACGAAGCCGTCCACCTTTCCGGTGTACGCGGTGGAGCCGCCGAAGGCCACGTTGCCGGCGAAGGTTCCACTGTTCGGGTTGCCCGGGTAGGCGAGGATGTGGCCGGCGTCGATGCCGCGGGTGCCGGCGTCACCACCGCTGACGCCCACGGTGAAGTCGGCCTCGACGAGGTTGTTTGCGATGCGCGTGGTGTTCTTCGCGTATGAGACGACGCCGCCTGGCATCTTGTTGGCGACCAGCGTTGCCTGCACCCAGTTGTCTGTGACGGTTCCACCGTCGAGCTCGGCGACGAGGCCGCCGACCTTCTCAGCGCCGGGGGCGACGAGTTCGGCTCCGATCACGCTGTTGCCTGTCAGGGTCGAATTGACGGCGTACACGGCAATGCCGGCGACGAACCCGGCGTTGTCGCCGTTGTCTGCACGTGCTCCATCGATGGTGAGATTGCGAACCGTGCCGTCCGTGACCCGACGGATCAGTGCTCGGGTGTCGCGATTGTCGTCGCCGTCGCCAGGATGCGTGCCGTAGACGATGTCGCTGATCGAGTGACCCGCACCGTCGAGCACGCCAGAGAACGTATTGATGCCCGCGAACTCAGCACCGCCGAAGTCGATGTCTGCGGTGAGCGCGTAGCTCGCGCCCGAAAACTGGCCGGGCGACTCGTTGATCGCGTCGGCGACGGCCACGAGGTCGTCGGCGCTGGCGACCTGGTACGGGTCACCATTGCTCCCCGACCCGGACAATGGGAGTTCTGCTGCGGTCGCCATCGGGGCAAGGCCCGAAAGTACGAGGCCACCGGTGACGACGGAGACAAGGGCTGTAAGCGAGAGGAAAGAGGAACGCGAGCGAGGCATAGGGACGTTTAATCGATTCAGTTGGCCCCGAAGGGAGGGCTGGAGGATTCGGTCTGCGACAGCGGACGCCGCCCCCGTAGCCAAGCGGCTCGCCATGAACGACACGCAGGGGCTGGGTTAACGCCAGTGAAACTCCGTCAAGCGGGGGCCATGACGGTAGGGTCAAATCATGAAGATAGGTAACAATGTAGTACCATCAGAACATGACGCCCGAGATCGCCGTGCTCGACAGGCTGCTCGAGGTCAGCGAGCTCTTCCAGAAAGACATGGCACGTGCCTTCACGGGCACGCCGCTCACACCGTCTCGCACCCGGTTGCTCTGGGACCTTGCCGCGAATGGGCCGTCTGCGCAGCACGTGCTCGCCACTCGGCTGGAGATGAGCGCCCGAAACGTCACCGGGCTCGTCGACGCGCTTGAGGCGGGTGGGTACGTCACCCGCTCTCCCCACCCAAGCGATCGGCGAGCGATCATCGTGGACTTGACGGCATCCGCTCGCCGGTTCATGCAAAACATGCAGCGAGAACACGCCGAGCTCTCGGCCGAACTACTTGGCGCCGTCGACGAGGCCGACCGAGAACCGCTGATGCGCGGCATCACCGCCATCTCCTCGCGGCTGCGCGAGCTCATCGCTACCGAGGGGGAGAGTGGCGAGGGGGAGAATCGCGGGGAAGAGCGTGCCGGGGGAGAGCCGGGCGGGACGGTGAAGACGTGAGTGTACAGACGACACCGAGACCTCCGGCATCCGTTTGGCGGCGTATCGCCGGATTTCTGAAGCGGGTGCTCCTGCTGGAACTCGGCATCTACGCGAGCATCGCTCGCTTCATCGGGCGGCGGCCCGCCGTGCCGCACGGAGCTGCCGGGTTCAGTTTCCACAAGCCGGTGCTCGCGATCCTCATCGTCTTCATCCTGGTTTCAGCCGTTGAGATTCCGATCGTCGACCTGATCGCGCACCGCTGGCCGGCCGTGCGCATCCCGTTTCTGATTCTCGGCATCTGGGGGCTCACGTGGATGCTCGGCCTGCTCTGTGGATATCTGGTTCGCCCGCACACTGTCGGACCAGACGGCATCCAGGTGCGGGACGGCCTCGAGGTCGACATCGCGCTCAGCTGGGACGATATCGCGTCGGTCGCTCGAGACCTGCGCATCGAGGAGGAGAAACCGCCGAAGATCATCGAGTCCGATGATTCGCGCACCCTCATGATGCACATCAACAACGAGACCAACGTGGAGATCGAACTCGAGCGGCCCACTGTCGTGCGGCTGCCCGGCGGCGGAGCACTCAGCGGCGATCAGGCGGTCACCGTTGTGCGGATGTGGGTGGACGAACCACGTCAGTTCCTGGACGAGGTGCGCAAGTACATTTGACGGATTCTCACTGCACGGATTCTCACTGCACGGACTCTCGTTGTACAGCCGCGGTCGCTGGTGTCTTGCGCCGAGCGCGCCGTTGACCAACCAGCACCCCAACGAGCACGAGCGCAGTGCCGAGCCCCTGGGCCGGTCCGAAGGACTCAGCCGCAAGCAGGGTGCCGAGCGCTACGCCCGTGACCGGATTGAGCAGGCCGATGAGGCCGACGGTCCCGGCGGGCAGGTGTCGCAGGCCGGTGAACCAGGCAGCGAATGCGAGGGCGGTGGCGACGATGCTCACGTAGGCGAACCCTGCGACGGCTGGTCCGTCGAGCACGGGTGGGGCGCCCTCGATGAGGAAGGCGAATGGCAGGACGAGTAGGCCGCCGCCCATCAATTGCCACGAGGTCACAGCGATCGTTGCCTCACCGGATGCCCACCTCTTGGTGAGAACGTAGCCGACTGAAGACATAAGCATGGCGACGAGCGAAGCAACGACACCCCAGGGCTCCACAGGGGTCTCGCTGTCACCCACCAGCACCCACACGCCTGCGAACCCGAGTATCGCGCCAGCGGCGGCGGTCACGGTGGGCCGTTCAGCCAGTATCGGCCAGGCGAGGAGCATGAGCACCCCGGCCGACGTTGCCATGATCGTCGCGGCAACGCTGGAGGGTAACAGCTGGGCCGCGACGTAGATGAGCACGAAGAACGCACCGACATTCAACGTGCCGAGTACGAGTGATTTCCACCACCAGGAGCCTCGGGGCAATCGTCGTGCAACGAGCAGCAAGAGGATGCCGGCGGGCAGCGCACGAAGCGCCGCACCCCAGAGCGGGTCGCCTTCAGGAAGGAACTGCCGCGTCACGAAGTAGTTCGAGCCCCAGGCGATCGGGGCGATCGCTGTCAGGAGTATCCAGCGCCATTTAGCTTCCATGGAAGGTACTATACCTTCCGTGGAAGGTACTATGAACCCCATGGCTGAGTACACCGATCGCGTTGCCCGCATCCAGGCGGAATGGAAGCGTGAGCGCCCCGACCTCGACGTCACGCCGCAGGGAATCATCGGTCGGCTGCACAGGCTCGCCGCGCACCTGACCGGCGAACTGGTCGAGGTGTATGCGCGCCACGGCCTGGGGGAGGGGGAGTTCGATGTGCTCGCGACGCTTCGAAGGGCCGGAGCGCCGTTCGAGCGCGCGCCGGGCGACCTCGCAGAGCACACGATGGTCACGACGGGCGCGATGACCAAGCGGCTCGACCGTCTCGCAGATGCTGGTCTCGTCGAGCGCCGCGCTGCTGAAGGGGATGGGAGAAGGCGGATCGTGGCACTGACGTCCGCGGGCCTCGAGGTGATCGACGCTGCGTTCACCGATCACATGGCGAACGAGAGACGGCTGGTGGCGCAGCTCTCGGCGGAAGACCGTGACACGCTGGAGAAGATTCTCGCGCGGTGGCTGGCGAGTCAGGAAGGCAGCTGAAGAACCGCCACTCGCGTTCAAACGATCGGAATCGGGGGACTGCGTGGGCAAAACGCAAGATAAGCATGGGCTGACGTTTCCGGTGGCGCTGATCGTGATCACTCTCGTGTTCGTCGTGCTCCTCGGCTGGGGCGCGATCGACACCCCCGCCAACGACGCGGACTGATCGCGCGTCCGAGACTGAGCGAGGTCCTGGGTCGAGGGACGGAATCGGCGCTGACGCTCGTGTCGGCTCCCGCAGGATTCGGCAAGACGACAATGCTGACCGAGTGGCTGGCATCCGCCCCTGCCGATAAGTGGTCGGCCGCCTGGTTCTCGCTGGACTAGCGGGACAACGATCCTGCGCTCTTTTGGACCTACTTCGTCAATGTGGCTGGTCGGCTAGGTGGTGGCCGGTTGGGCCCACAAGGGCCCGGCCGCACCTCGTTCCTGGCCCGCGCGTACACTGACTGGCATGTGCAGTTCCTCGCGTCGCGCGCGTGACAGCCGATCAGCATGAGGGCCGTCGTCTACGACAGGTACGGCCCTCCCGACGTGCTGAGAGTCGAGGAGGTTCGTGTGCCGTCACCGGGCGCGCGCCAGGTGCTCGTTGAGGTTGCCGCGACATCCGTCAATCTCTCGGACTGGGAAGGGCTGCGGGGATCTCCGATGTACGCGCGGATCGGGGGACTGCGAGCCCCGAGGCGTCGGGTGCTCGGCTCCGACATTGCCGGACGTGTCGCGGCCGTCGGCTCCGCCGTCACCCGGTTCAGCGAGGGCGATGAGGTGTACGGCGACAATATGGGCCTCATGGGCGGTTTCGCCACGTACGCGGTGGCGCCCGAAGCGGCGCTTGCCCACAAGCCGGGGGAGTTGACGTTCGCCGAGGCCTCGACGCTGCCCCAGGCAGCCTCGATCGCGCTTCAGGGAACCGTCAGCGCACGCCGCGGGCAGCGCGTGTTGATCAACGGGGCGGGCGGCGGGGCCGGCTCGTTCGCGATCCAGCTCGCCAAGCTCTCCGGATCGCACGTGACCGGCGTCGACAACGCGGGCAAACTCGATTTCATGCGGGAGCTCGGTGCCGACGACGTTGTTGACTATCGCAGGGAGGACTTCACTCGGCTCGAACCGTTCGATCTCGTGCTCGATCTCGTCGCGCACCGATCGGTGTTCGCCTACCGGCGGGCGTTGGCTCCGGGCGGCCGCTACCTCTGCGTGGGCGGCACTGTGCGAACGGTGCTGCGAGTGGTGACTGTCGGGGCTGTGCTCGGCCTGCTTACCGGGCGTCGGCTGGGACTCCTTCTTGCGAGGCAGGGCCCGGCGCAATTCGAGCCCGTCGCAGCGCGTTGCATCGCCGGAGACCTTCGCATCAATATCGACCGCCTCTACCCGCTCGAGGAGGTGCCGCAGGCGCTCGCCTACGTCGGTGAGGGGCGCGCGCTCGGCAAAGTGGTCATCACACCATAGAAGTCGATGCGCAAGTCGATGCGCAGGACCTATCGTCGAGGTCCAGCTCAACTATCCGGCGTGGCTTCCGAGAACTGGCTGACGAACTCCGCAAGCTTCTGCTCGTAGGCCTCAGGGTTGATGTTCCAGCTCTGGATATGGCCGGCATCTGCCACTGGGACATAGGTGGCATTCGGCAGGGATCCGGCGAAGAACTCGCTCTCCGACGGCGGAACCAGTGGGTCGGAGAGTCCCTGAAACAGCAGGATTGGAAGGTCTTCGAAGGCAGCTGTCTGGGTGAGCTCATCGAGTTCGTTCAGATCGATGTCTCCGCGCCAGGCCACGGCGGCCTGCAGTGGCGCCCCGAGGAGGTTCAGGTTGAACCGGTCGGCCTGATTCTGCAGCACGCCGGCCCAATTGAGCACCGGCGCGTCGAGCACCATTCCCAGCACCTTCGATGCGTGCTTGGACTCGTGCATGAACCGAGTGACGATGCTCCCGCCCATCGAGTCGCCGTAGAGCACAAAATCGGTGGCGCCCTGGTCCAGTGCATAGTCTGCAGCGGAGTCGAGGTCTTTCCATTCGGTCTGGCCGAGGGAGATGAGGCCGTTCGGGCTCGCCGGAGCGTCGACATCGTTGCGATAGGTGATCATGAGGGTCGGCAAACCGGCATCGACGAGCACGGGCAACGGGCGAAGTGCACTCTCCCGTTCTCCGTCGATGCCGTGCACGAACAGAACCCAGGTGGACCCCTCGCCCTCAACCTGCCAGGCAGGCATTGAACCGAGTTCTCCGTCGATATCGACGTTCTTGAACGGGATGCCGAGACTGGTCTGGGGGTCGGTGTTGTAGATGTTGGGGTTGAGACCGACCTTCATGCCAACGGCGAGTTCGCCGACAATGTTCGAGATGGGGCGCGTGACGGTTCCGTCGCCAGTCGAGCTGACGGGTCCGATCGTGGCTGTGCCGGTATTGGGACCGGCATCCGTGTCCCACAGCAACCCGTATGTCCCGACGCGCTCGGTCGCCGCCATCTTCGAGAGGGTGACCTCGCTGTCGCTGAGGTCGACAATGCTCCCCGCGGGCGTCGAGGTGTTGTGATGTGGCGTCAGGAGCAGCTGCGCACCACCGAAGACGATCACGCAGGATGCGAGGAGCGCCGCGAGAACGACTCCTCCCAACGCGATCCATGGCCACCGGCGTCGTGCGTGAGGTCGTCGTCCCATATTTGGTAACTCTAGTGGAGGGAAGCCTCGACCTCGCAGCGACGGTGAGAGGGGGCAACATTTTGCTAGTGTCGCCGCGTGCAAACGAGCAGAAGCTGGCACCTCATCCGGGTGAACTATTCGAAGTAGTACCCGGCCTCCAGGTCCTCCATCAGGGTGGGGTGCGTCGGCACCCAGCCCAGCAGTTCCTGGGTGAGCTCGCTCGACCCGGGGCTGTCGAGGGAGAAGATGGGCCCGACCCAACCGAAGTGCGCGGCGGCATCCTCTGGCGCGACGGACACGGTCGGGATGTTCAGGTGGCGGCCGATCACCTCGGCGATGTCGCGTGCTCGCACGCCCTCCTCGCCTATTGCGTTCACGATGGCACCGGCCGGAGCATTCTCGAGCGCGAGCCGCACCAGGTGGGCGGCATCGCGACGGTGCACGGCGGGCCAACGGTTGGCGCCGTCGCCCACGTAACCGGAGACGCCTTTCTCGCGCGCGATGCCCGCGAGAACGGCGACAAAGCCGTGGTCCCCTTCACCGTGCACGGTCGTGGCGAACCGCACGCTCACAGGGCGCACTCCGCGGTCGGCGTAGTCGAGCGCGAGTTGCTCGCCGCCGCCACGCGGCGCATCCGGCCCACTGCCGGCCGCGACACGCTCCGTTGCGATGCGGCCGGGAGCGATACCGGTCACACCGGATGCGAAGAGGAAGGGGCGATCGGAGCCTTCAAGGGCGTTGCCAATCGTCTCGACAGCCGCGCGCTCAGTGCGGCCGGCGCCGGCCATGTCGGTGAAGTCGTGTTTGAAGGCCAGGTGGATGACGCCGTCGGAATCTTCTGCGCCGGCGTGAAGGCTCTCAAGATCGTCGAGGCTGCCGCGTCGCACGCCGACACCGGCGGCCGTGAGCGCGGTCGCCGCCTCAACCGTGCGGGCGAGGCCGACGACCTCGTGACCGGCGGTGATGAGTTCGGGGACGACGGCGGAGCCGATCCAGCCGGATGCTCCAGTGACGAATACTCGCATGAGTGAAACCTCTCTTCTCGCTCGGCCTGGCGGTCGAGCTCTTGATGTCAGTTACTGTCATCAGCGTAGCACGACATGTCAGTCGCTGTCATCGGTAGTCTCTTTCATCGGTAGACTCGTGAGCATGGCGCGATGGGAACCGGATGCAAGTGGTCGCCTGACGCGCGCCGCTCTTGAGCTCTATGCGGAGCACGGCTACGAGCAAACGACAGTCGCAGACATCGCCGAGCGCGCCGGCGTCACCGAACGCACCTACTTTCGCTACTTCGCAGACAAGCGCGAGGTGCTGTTCGACGCTTCTGGTGCCCTTCAGGAGTTGGTCGTTAGCGCCATCGCCTCTGCACCACTCACGCTGTCGCCGATTGAGACCATTGGTGTCGCGATGGAGAACGCCGCAAGTTTGCTGCAGGAGCGCCGCGAATTCGCTCGGCAGCGCGCATCCGTCATCGCCACCAATCCCAGCCTGCAGGAGCGCGAACTGCTCAAACTCGCCCTACTCGGGGCTGCGGCGGCCGAAGCGTTGCGTGCCAGAGGCGTGCGGGAGGCTGCCGCCGCACTTGCCGCCGAGACCGGAGTCATGGTGTTCAAGATCGGGTTCGAGAAGTGGGTCGCAGAGGAGGAGTCCGGGGACTTCCCCCAGCACATCCGTGATGCACTCGACGATCTCAGATTGCTCACCGCAGTCACCTGATCCGTGGCGCTGCAGGCTCACGACGCGAGCTGTCGTCGCTTCGTATTGCGTTCTTCGGCTTGATCGTCATCTCGCTGCTGTCGCTGCTCTTCTCGCGTGGCATCCCATCTGAGCTGATCGTCAAGGCCAGGGCACCTGCTGCCGCGAAGCGTGGCATGTCGACCAGCCACGATTGATTCGCCGGTCACGACTCGGATGCTGGTCACCTGACTAGGACGAATTGGGCAGCTCGGTCCGAAAGGAGGATGGATCGCGCTCTCAGCGGAGCTTTCTCCTCCTTTGGTGCGGAGTTTGCGATGGTGAAGGCACCCGCGCCGGTGCGGCTGTTTTGCGCCCGCTGGTTGCGGTGCGCTCGCTCGTATTAGTATTGCTTGCGTGCGGTGCTAATGCGTATTAGCATTGACCTACGACAGCGGAGGCTACGACCAATTGACTCCCATAGGGTGAGCGTCATCCACGAATGGTCCACCGAGCACGGTGGGGTACCCGACGCGCATGGATTGGTCAATCGACGCGGCGAAGGCCTCGGCATCGTCCACCGGGAAGAACCCGATCGCTTCGCCTGCGTCGAGCGAGACGACTCCTCTGGCATTTCGCGAGACGCCCCACACGATGTGATGGCCGGGGGACTTCAGGTTCAGCACTGCGATAGCAAGGCGGCAGAAGTCGTCAGGCGAGAACCAGAAGCCAAGACCCCTTTCACTCGTCGGCGCGGGTGCGAAGTTGAGGATCCTTGCCGAAACGACAGTCATGCCGTAGCGGTCGGCGTACGCACTGCCGAGAGCCTCGAGCGCAACCTTGCCCACACCGTACAACGTGTCAGGACGCGGCGGAAACACCGGGATATCGCCTGCCTCTGCGATCGGGGTATATCCGACTGCGTGTACGGAGCTCGCCAGCAGAAAGCGCGTCACATCGGCGCTTCGACCTGCTTCGAGAATGTTGTATCCGCCGCGGATATTGGTCGCGACGATGTCGTCCCACGGGCGCTCCCTCGGATAGCCAGCCAGGTGGATCACCACATCGGTGCCGACGAGCGCCTCAGGCAAGCCATCGATCTCTGTGACGGAGAGTTGGTGAAATGTCTCATTGTCTCCGACGGGTTCGGCCGGCGAAGCAATGTCAATCAGGACGAGGTCGTGGCCCAAGGCGCGCAGTCGAGGGCGCAACGAGGAGGCCATCGTGCCAGCGGCTCCCGTGATTGCGATTCGAGACATGGGTGGTCCTCCTGGGAGACATACATCAGCGGTTGATCAGATCTGCCCTTGACGACGGCGGCACTCCAGCATATCGTTCAAGTTGCTACAACCCTGAATCAGTTCACATATGTAGACAATTGCTTTTGCAAACTACTCATCAAGCGTCAGGAGCATCGCTGCTCTCGATGCCATGGAAGGACGACATGGAATCTTTCACTCGCACTCGCACTCGCACACGTGGGAAGCTCACTCTCATTGCACTCATGACCAGCGGAGTCCTTGCGTTCTCCGCGTGCGCCGCCGGGCCCGCCGATGACACCGAAGACAAGCTCGTCGTGTGGTTTCCGGGTACCAACCAGACCGAGATCGACCTCGTCACCGAAACAATAGTTCCCCAGTTCGAAGAAGAAACCGGCTCAGACGTGGAGGTCACCTTCGCCGACTGGGGGGACCTGTCTACAAAACTGAGCGCGGCATTCGCGGCCGGTACCGCACCCGATGTCTTCGGACATGGACCCGCTGCGATCGCCGACTATTCGGTGACAGAGCGCGTCGAGCCCCTTGACGACTACATCGCCGAACTCGATCCTGCTGAGGTTGAAGATCTTTCGGCGGCGCTGCCAGGCGGACAGGTCGACGGCGTGCAGTATCTGGTTCCGCTCTCGATGCAGGGCAACATGCTGATCTACGACGCGGATACCTTCACGGAAGTTGGTCTCGACCCAGAGAATCCGCCTCAGACCTGGGAAGAGATCTACGCGGCGGCCGAAAAGCTGACGGTCAAGGACGGGAATGCCATCGTTCGCTCGGGTCTGATGCTTCCGACTCATCCGATCGGTGGACAGCAGGCTTTTGCGAATCTCTTGCTCGGCGCCGGAGGAAGTCAGTTGAGCAAAGACGGAACGACTGCCGCCATGAACTCCCCAGAAGGCGAACTGGCCTTGAACTACCTGGTTGACATGTTCGCTGGAACCAACCCGGTCACCGGAAACCTCGGTGAGAACTTCATGGACTCCGCCCCCGCCCAGCAACCTGTTGTGACCGGAGACGCGGCGATCCAATTGACGGTCGCCCCGCGTGCCACCGACATCATGGCCGTGGATCCTGAGCGTGATTTCCGAATCATGCCCGTTCCACGTTTCGACAGTACCGAAACCGGTTATGCCCTGGGCGGCGCCGGAGCGGGTCTGATGATCAGCAGCGACAGCCCGAACAAGGACTTGGCGTGGAAGTTCATTGAGTACATGATCGAGCCCGAAGTAAGCGAGCAATACACGTCAGGAATCGGTGCTGTTCCGACCCGTCTTTCGGCGATGGACTCCGAGTACGCGCAGTCGAGTCCCGTCGTGCAGGCGTGGCTTGAAGCCCTGCCGCAATTCACCCCGAACCCGAACGTGCCCGGCTGGGTGCAGGCCAGAGACACCATGGCCGGTTACATCGAGCAGGCGTTGCACGGGCAGCTCACAACGAAGGAGGCGCTCAGCCAGATGGAAACCGCGGTTGATGACATCCTCGCGAAGTCTCGGCCATAGCCACCGATGACACAAACATCTCTCCCGGCGCTGGGGCGGGCTTCAGCTCGCCCCAGTGCTTCACCTCCCGTCCGACGCAAACGCTATGGCAAGCGCCTCGCGATCACCGGAATGCTCTTTGTGCTGCCAGCGGCACTCTATGTATGCATCTTCCATCTGATTCCGGTTGTCTACGGCCTCGTCTTGAGCTTCAGCGACTACAGCCCGCTGTCTCGCTCCGGTCCGGACTTCATCGGGCCGGAGAATTACCTGCAGATCTTCTCCGATCCGACCTTCGGCAACTCGCTCATCGTGACCGGCAAGTACGTGCTTATGGTGTTGCCCGTCACCGTTGTGCTCGCGCTCGTGCTCGCCGTGCTCGTCAACCGTCCATTCCGTGGTGTCGGGTTGGTTCGTTCGGCGCTGTACATCCCTCACATCGTCGCGCTCACAGCCGTGAGCATGATCTGGCTGTGGATGTACTCGTCACATGGTCTCTTCAACGAAATACTGGCGTTTTTTCAGATTCCGGAACAGAACTGGCTTCTCGACCAGGACACCGCCCTCCCCGCCGTTGCCGCAATGCGCATCTGGAAGGCGCTGGGGAGCAATATGGTGCTGCTGTTAGCCGGGCTGCAGTCAATCCCACGAGAGCTATATGAGGCGGCACGGATCGACGGCGCCGGCAAGTGGAACCTCTTCCGTCATATCACTCTGCCCGGCCTGAAGCCGATCCTCGTCTACGTCGTTGCGATGGACATTATCTTCATCTCACAGGGCTTCGCGGAGATTTTTGTTCTCACAGGGGGCGGCCCACTGGGCAGCACCACGACGACCAACTACCTGATTTACACCGAAGCGTTCCAGTACAACCGTATGGGCAGCGCTTCAGCCATGGCCTTCGTGCTCTTTGCGTTCATCGCCGCAGCCTCCCTCCTCGCCGTCCGAGGCATGCTCGGAAGGAAGACTTCATGACCACGTCCACTCCACTTCGGCGACGGCGCTCACTTGACGGGCACAGTGCGCTCACTCGTGCAGTGCTGCTCACCGTCATGTCGCTTCTCGTGATGGTGCCATTCCTCTGGATGATCAGCCTCGCGTTCACGCCGAGTGAGCAGGCGTTCGGCAGTGTCAGTCTGATTCCCGCCAGTCCGACACTCGAGAACTTCAAGACCGCCCTCGTGGATGCGAACCTGCTTCGCGCCCTGACGAACTCCGCGTTGGTGGCAGCTGCCGTGGTGCTCGGTAACTGCGTTATCGCCATACTCGCGGGCTATGCGTTCGCCATGCTCAAGTTCCGTGGTAGCACGGCAGTATTCTTCGCTCTGATCGCCACCACGGCGATTCCCGTGTCTGTCACTCTCATTCCGCTGTTCCTCATGACGAAGGGTGTGCCATTTGCCGGTGGCAATGACTTTCTTGGACAAGGGGGCAGCGGCCTGCTCAATACCATCGCCGGGCTGACGCTTCCACACCTCGTGATGCCGATGAACATCTTTCTCTCTCGACAGTACTTCAGCGGCGCCTCACCGGAACTCGCCGAAGCGGCGCGTGTGGACGGAGCCAGTGAGTGGCGCATCTTCACGCGCATTTACCTGCCATTGGCTAAGCCACTGGTTGCGGTCATCGCGATCTTTGCCTTCACCGGCGTCTGGGACGACTTTCTGTGGCCACTGGTGATCACGAGTTCCGCTGAGATGCAGACGGTGCAACTGGCGCTGGCGCGATTCCTCGTCGACGGAAACATTCAATACGGTCCGCTGATGGCCGGCGTAGTGCTGGTGACCCTCCCCGTCGTCGCAGTCTTCATCTTCAACCAGCGTGGATTCATATCCGGTCTGACCGATGGGAGTGTGAAGGGATAATGAGCATCGTCTCCCAGGTTCGGGTCACACCGATCGCAGTCCCAGATCCACCACTGCTCAATACCTGGGGTGTGCACGAGCCGTGGGCCTTGCGCATCATCGTGGAGGTGTTCACTGACGATGGTGTGGTTGGCCTGGGGGAGGCCCAGGGAGGCGAGGCAGCAGCACAATTGCTGAACAGGGCAGCGTCCGCCATCCTCGGCGCAGACATCCGTGATGCGAGCACCCTTGAACAATTAGTTCGAAGCGCGCTACCAGGCTCAGGCGAACGAGCTGTTTTGACCGCGTTTTCTCCGCTGGAGGTCGCGTGCCTCGATGCGCATGGTCAGCTGGACGGGCTCTCGTGCGCCGAACTGCTCGGCGGAGTCGTGCGGGAACAAGTCGACTTTTCCGGCTATCTCTTCTACAAGTGGGCAGAGCACCCCGCAACCGCACAACGACCGCCGATTCCCGACGAATGGGGTGCGGTCATGGATACAGCGACCCTGGTTTCGGCTGCTGCGAAGCTTGTACACCAATACGGCTTCCGGTCGCTGAAACTGAAGGGCGGAGTTTTCGCGCCCGAGGTCGAGATCGAGGCAATCCGCGCCTTGCGTACGGCGTTCCCCGACCACCGGTTACGCCTCGATCCGAACTGTGCCTGGACGCTTGAGACTGCCCGCGAGGCGAGCAACGCACTGGCGGGCACCCTCGAATATCTGGAAGACCCGATCGGCTGCGACGGCATGGCCGGCCTCGCCCAGAGCCAGATGCCACTCGCCACCAATATGTGTGTCGCCGAGACGGCGCAGATTGAGCCTGCGCTGGCTGACGGGGCCTTCTCGATCCTGCTTGCCGATCATCACTACTGGGGCGGGCTGCGCCGCACGGTGGCTCTCGCTGAGCACTGTCGGCGTATCGGGTGGGGTGTCTCACTTCACTCCAACTCTCATCTGGGAATATCGCTTGCCGCGATGACGCAGCTGGGATCGGCGATCCCCAACCTGGGGTATGCGGGGGACACGCACTACCCGTGGAGCGCAGCGCACGACATCATTGAACCCGGCGCGATTGCGATTGAGAACGGTGCCACCACATTGCCGACGGCTCCCGGTCTCGGAGTGCGTCTGAATCGCGACTCACTTGCGGCCGCGCACGAGGAGTACCTCAGGTGTGGCATCCGTACCAGGAACGACACGGCATACATGCAGAGCGTCCATCCGGACTTCGATCCGGGGTTGCCGCGGTGGTGAGCGGTATTCGACGTTCCACGATCTATGCGTATCCATGGGACGTCGCCGATGCCTCAGCCGCCGACACGATAGCCGCGATCGGCGCAGACTCGGTGACCATTGCCGCCGCATATCACGCCGTTCGCGCGGTAGCCCCGCGGCACTCTACGCGTCGGGTGATCGACTCCGACCGCTCCAGGCTCTTCAGCCCGTGGCGCGGGGACGTGTGGCGGGGCCAGCCGCTCCACCCGGGACGCGGGGCCGATGTTACAGGTGTCGAGGACTCCTTCGGTGCTGCGCGGGATCTGCTCGCAGAACGCGGTGTGAAGGTGCGGGCATGGATCGTGATGTCACACGTCGACGGGCTCGACGCACCACTCGGTCTTTTTAGGCAAAACGCTCTCGGTGAAATCTCCCGGCATGCGCTCTGCCCATCGCAGCCTGCGGTGCGCGCCTATGGCAACCGGCTGATCCGTGAGGTGGTGGAGACGACCGGAACGGATGACGTTGTGCTCGAGTCTGTTGGACCGATGGGACTGCACCACGCCGCCATGCATGACAAGGTTCGCATGCCGTTGTTGTCGGAGACAATGGGCGCTGCACTCTCCTTCTGCTTCTGCGCCGGCTGCTGCGATTGTCTGCGGCGACATAAGATCGACGCCGAACGTTTCCGCACCCAGCTCCGCCGGAGCATCCTGACCGGTGATGAGGAGCAGCTGACCATTCAGCTCGAAGAGCCGGTTGTCCGTGAGCACGTTCGTTCGGTGAGCGCCACAGCGAGTGTCGATGCTGTCGGCGCAGCGTTCGAATCCGGCGCACGAACCATCACATTGCACGCGACAGCAGAGGATACTTCCGGCGGTCCCGCGGTCGGCATCGGTCCTCGCCTTCTGCCGGCGATAGCCCGGGCGGCGGGAACCGCGTCCCTGCGGTTTGTCACGTCCGGGTGGGACGGTGCTGCGGCCGGCGCTCGTCGGCTCCGGGCGCTGCGCGCCGCAGCACCAGACCAAGAGATCGGGGCATACGTCACGGTGCTCGACGCGAGCGCACTTGGATCGTCGGCCGAGGACCTTGCGACTGGCTGGGGTGTGCTCGCTGACGCCGGCGCGCAGGAACTGCACGTGTACCACGCCGGCCTGGCACCTCCATCAGTGCTCCGCCCACTCGGGCGGGCACTTCATCACATTCGTTCCCCCAGCGGGTCCACCACCTCAACGCGAAAGTAGCCATGCTCGATCTGATCTCTTCCCTTGCCCCACGCCCCGTGATTGCCATCCTGCGAGCGCCGACCGCGGAGCATTTCCACCGGGCGACGCGGATTCTCATCGATGGCGGCATCACCACTGTGGAGTACACGCTCACCACGCGCGGTGCACTGGAGGCGCTTGAGTCGGCCCGATCGCAGTTTCCCGACGCGATTCTCGGCGCGGGTACGGTTCGGTCGCCACATCTGGCGCAGCAGGCCGTGGACTCTGGCGCGCAGTTTCTCGTGAGCCAGTTGCTGACTCCGGAGGTCGTGCGGTTCAGCGCGGCGGCGGACGTGCCCATGGTCCCGGGGTGTCTGACACCCAATGAGATCGCGGATGCCTGGGAGTTGGGCGTTTCGGCGGTCAAAATATCGCCCATCGATCCTGTCGGTGGAGCCGCATATCTCAGGGAAGTGCGCGGACCATTGCCAGAAATTCCGATCATCACAACCGGCGGCATCCGTCTGGGGGAGATTGCCGATTATCTCGATGCAGGAGCGGCCGCGGTCGGCCTGAGCGGACATCTATTCGGTTCGTCACTGCTGACCGGCGACGTTGAACCTCTTCGAGCACGGGCGACCACGATAGCGCGCTCCCTCGAGGAACGCATCGCTGTCAAATGACCATGACTCGGAAGAGTAGAGAGAACAGGAGAGAACCATGAGCACGATTGCGTTTATCGGTCTGGGGGTCATGGGGCTTCCGATGGCCACGAACCTCGTGGCCGCTGGGCACCGGGTGATCGGCGTCAATCGCGGCGCCGTACCGAGGGATGCGCTCGAACAAGCCGGTGGAGAAAGCACTGTGGTATTGGCGCAGGCAGTTCGTGAAGCTGATGTGATCATCACCATGCTGCCCGATTCACCCGATGTCGAAGGAGTCATGCTGGGCGACGGAGGCATACTTGCCTTCGCGCGCAAGAACAGTCTGGTGATCGACATGAGCAGCATCGCGCCCGCGAGCGCCATCCACTTGAGCGCGGCCGCAGCGGATCGGGGGCTCGCCATCGTTGATGCGCCGGTCAGTGGCGGCGAGAGCGGTGCGATCGCAGGGAAGCTCTCAATCATGGTCGGGGGCGAACCCGAGGCGTTCGGACGCGCCGAACCTTATTTCGCGGCATTGGGGACGACGGTGCGCCACGTCGGACCGGCCGGGGCAGGTCAAACTGTCAAGGCAGCAAACCAGTTGCTGGTGGCCGGAATCATCGGGCTCGTATCTGAGGCTCTCGTGTTTCTTGACGCCTATTCCGTTGATCTGGAGACTGCGGCATCCGTGTTGGCCGGTGGACTGGCCGGCAACCGGATCCTGGACCAGAAAGTGCAAGGCATGCTCGCCCACGAGTTCGTCCCCGGGTTTCGACTCGAGCTGCATCACAAGGATCTCGGAAACCTCATGGATGCAGCACGCAGCGCCGGAGTGACTTTGCCGGTGAGCGCCGTCGTTGCGCAACTCGTCGGCGCCGCAAACGCGCGCGGCAACGGGTCACTTGACCATTCCGCGCTGCTTCTCGAACTCGAGGGGCTGTCCGCCCGCACGATCGCCTGAGGGCAGGTGGTCAGCGCACACCTGCACGTTTGAGTTCTTCGGCAAGTTCCGCACAATGGGCGATGATCGCGCGACTGACGCGTGCGAGTTCTTCCGGCGTTCCTTGTTCAATGGGCAGTGAGCAGGAGATGGCATCTGTGGCTGGAATGCGATAGGGCACCGTGGCAGCGACGCACGCGATATTGGGGCTGACCTGCTCTCTCTCGGTGGCATAGCCGTGGGCCCGTGCCTCTTCCAGCACCGCATAGAGAAGCGACGGGTCAGTGCTGGTGGGGGTATTCGGTGGACTTGACTTCGCGGGCACCGATGCGGCGAGGATTGCCTCGACCTCCGCTGGAGTACGCTCGGCCAGCAGTGCTCGGCCGAGCGCAGTTGAGACAGCCAGGAGCCTTCGTCCCACGCGAGGCGTGACGTGCCGCTTCTGTGGCGTTTCCTTGCTCGCCAGGTAGATGATGTGGGCGCCGTCGAGCCGAGCGAAGTGTGAGGTGTACCCGACCTCGGCCTGCAGCGCTTCCAGGTGGCGGATCGCGGGCGTCACGGTCGGGTCGGCATCGAGGTACGAGGTGCCCGTCAGCAGCGCGTTGGGACCGATACTGAAGGCGAGTCCGTCGTGGGTGCTATCGATCCAGTGCATCGCCACAAGCGTACGGATCAATTCGTGCAGCGACGATCGGGGGATGCCGGTGACACGGTGGATCTCACCCATACCGAGCGGCGTCATAGACGCGCCGAGGACTTCAAGCAACTGCACAGTGCGCTGCGCGGATTTGACCAATGGCCTGTCGCTCGCCATGCGTTCCCCGTTTCGTGCGCTCCCGCCAAGCTTAATCATATTGAGCTGTGCCACGTTGCCTCCGCGCCCACCCACAGATGTTACCCGTCCAACGACATTCGTGATGCCTATGACTATCTTGAGGCGAGAGTCAAGGGTGGAAAGTTCGACTATTCCACCTGCAGCGACCTGGAAGATGGCGTCCGAAACGAGCTGGCTCGTATGCTCGTTCTCGAGCCGGTACAACCCGTTGCCCGTCCTGGCGGGTCGCGACGATTCGGCCCAGACGCAGTTTCGCCAAGTGTTGGGAGACGGCCGCCGGGGATTTGTCGACGTTCTTTCAAGGGCCGCTGCGTTCCGCTGATAGCGGGGAGAATGGTTCTATGAAAGTCGAGCTACTGCACATTAACGATTGTCCCAATTGGGAAGAGGCCGCTGCCCGGCTCCGCGACGCGCTAAATGCGACTGGGCATTCCGACGCGGACATCGTCCTTCGACTTTTGCGCACATCCGAGGAGGCCGCGGGAGTCCAGTTTGCCGGCTCGCCGACGCTGACTCTTGATGATGAGGATCTCGTTCCGAGCGAGGGGAAGACAACCGATCTGGCCTGCCGCATCTACCTCACCCCGAATGGGTTGGCCGGCCTGCCCACGACAGACCAGCTGGTGGAGGCGATAACGGCTCGTGGCTACTGAAACAGCCGTCGTATGCAGTGGATCAGCCCTATGGCCCGCGGACCTTCACGATCACGGACCAATGGGGGTGTCAGCGGAACTCTTGGCAGGGTAAGGCCACCCCACCGACTCAGGCGTTCGCCGTCAAGGTCGCGCCTGCGGCGGAGTTGTATCCGTACCTCGCGCGCTCGCTCGCCGAACTGCTGGGCGATGGCGGTTACGCGTTCGCGGACGAGTTCGACTACGGGTTGGAGCTGCTGCTGGAGGGCCTGGAGCGTCGGGTCGCCGACGCAGCCTTTTTGCGACGATAGAACACCGCCACTTTGACAAGAGCCATATATTTCGCGTGGTAGCGGCCGTACCATGAGAATGTTGCAGATCATCCCGCTCAAACGTCTCAAGGGTGAGCGAAGGGAGAACTGACCATGCGAGTCTTTCTTGCCGGGGCGACCGGCGCACTGGGGCGGCGGCTGCTGCCCAAACTGCTCGAGGCGGGTTTCGACGTCACCGGGACAACGAGCTCTTCCAGCAAACTCGCCGCGCTGGAGGCCGCGGGTGTGCACGGGGTGGTGATGGACGGACTGGATGTGACGTCAGTCGATGACGCAGTCGCGGGGGCGCGGCCAGACGTGGTGGTCCATCAGCTCACCGCACTCGCGCATATGAGTGGAAACCCCAGGAATTTCGAAAAGGACTTCGCCGAGACCAACCGGCTGCGCACGCGGGGCACCGACCTCCTGCTTGCCGCGGCCCGTGCCGCTGGGACGGAGCGCTTCATCGCTCAGAGCTACGCCGGTTGGCCGAGCGAACGGACCGGGAGCTGGGTCAAGGGCGAGAACGACCCGCTCGATCCAGCACCGACCGCCGTGTCAGCCCGCACGGTCGAAGCGATCCGTCACCTGGAGGCGGTCGTGACCGGCGCGACGGACCTCGATGGTCTCGCACTTCGGTACGGCAGCCTCTACGGACCGGGGACTGGACTCGGCACGGGAGGAAATCTCCTGGCGATGGTAGCCAAGCGAAGGTTTCCTGTAGCTGGAGGAGGAACGGGGATGTTTTCGTTCTGCCACATCGACGATGCCGCAACGGCGACGGTAGCCGCCGTGACCCACGGGGCACCGGGTGTGTACATCGTTGCCGACGACGAGCCGGCGCCGGTGTCGGAGTGGCTTCCCTACCTGGCTGCCTCGATCGGCGCGAAGCCGCCGATGCGACTGCCGGCCTGGCTCGCCGCACCGCTGCTTGGCGAGCACGGGATGTCGATGATGACCCAGATCAGAGGCTCCTCCAACGCGAAGGCGAAGGCCGAGCTGGGGTGGCGTCCGTCGTATCCGAGCTGGCGTGAAGGGTTCCGCTCCGGGCTCAGTTGAGCCATCTCCGAGATCCCGGGCTGCCTCGTACGCCTGAGCCCCGCGCGTCGTTCCAGCTGTTTAACTCGTTCTGACCGTCCGTGGTTGACGAGCAGGAGGGCGTCCGCCTGGCCGAGCCATTCCGCGGCCTGGCGGGTGAATGCCTCATCGTCGACATCCGTGTTTACTGGAACGTATGGTGCTCGTGCGCCAATTTCGTCGGGCTCAGGTCTCGAGTCGGATGGGACGGCGCGCGAGCACCAGGAACAGCATCGCAGTGGCTGCTGCGATGATGGTCGCCACCCAGAACACGGTGGTGACGTCGGCGATCGCCGCCATCACCGCGGCGATGCCCGCGCCGATCGGCAGCGACCCCACGCCGATTACGCGGTAGGCCGCATAGGCGCGGCCGAGCAGGTGCTCCTCGATCTCCTGCTGTCGGTAGGAGGAGACGATGACCCGCCACAGGGTGGAACCGGAGGACGCGAGGATGATCCCGGCGACCACGACCCAAAGCGGCGCTCCGAGTGCGACCGGCAGCACCAGCATTACCGTGCCCGCCATGTCGGTGAACAGCAGGAGTCGGGTCGGCACGCGACGGATGAGCATGGGCGCGAGCAGGGAAGAGCCGATGCCACCGAGCGCCGCGAGCGACAACACGAGCCCGTAGGTTGTGGGGTCGAGTCCGAGCGGTCCGGGTCGGACGGCGTAGACGACGAAGAGCGCGTAGAACATCGCCCACGCCAAATTCGTCAGCGACGTCAGCACGGTCAGACTGCGCAGCACCGGGTGTCGCCAGAGCGTCACCAGCCCGTCGCGCAGCCGCAGCTTCGCGGCCGGATCTGGTGCACTTTCATCCACGGTTCGCCTCGACAGCGCCACGATCGCGACGGCGAGCAGTGCCGCGCCGGCGTATAGCGCGAACAACGCCCCGAGGGCGACCGTGAAACCGAGCCCGATCAGAATTCCGGCGAGCGGGCGTCCGACAAGCTCGTTGGTGACCGTGATCGCCGCCTCGATGGCGGAGTTCGCGGCGGTTCTGCGGGCGGGCTCCACGACCGCGGGCACGGATGCGTTCAGGGCGGTGTCCACGAGGATCTCGCCGAGACCGTAGATTGCGGCGGCGAGCAAGATCGCCCACAGCGGCACCGTGCCGAGGGTCGCCCAGAGCCCGAGCCCGCCGAAGGCAGCGCCGCGCGCGAGGTTGCCGGTGACGAGGACGACACGCTTGGGGAGCCGGTCGACCAGCCAGCCCGCATGCAGCCCCACCACCGGCCAGGCGAGGGTCAAGGCGACCGTGATGACCGCGACGCCGGCAGCGTCCGTCCCGCCGTCGAGGGCGAGCAGCGGCAACACGACCAGCGCCATGCCGTCGGCAAGATTGGATGCCGCGGTGCTCGACCAGAGCAGGCGAAATCCGGTTCGCTCCACCACTTTGTCCACGCTACGGCCTGCCGTGGAGGCCCTGAACGGGTCGGCGTCGGACCTGTCAGGGGTGCGCGAGGTCACTGGCGGATCCACTGCTCGGAGCGCGCGACGCAAGCATTCATTGGGCAGCTCCGCCACCTCAGCTCGGCGGTTGAACTCGAAAAGATCAAGCGCTACTTCAAGGCCGGTACCGGTGATTATGGTGAGGGCGATCTGTTCGTCGGCGTCCGGATGGGCCAGGTGTTCGCCCTGGCGGCGCAAATACACAGGCATGTCTCTCGACCAGATCGAGGAGCTGCTGGAGAGTCCCATCCACGAGGCGCGGGCAGGGGCTGTCAAGATCATGGCCAAGCAGTCCGCTGGCAGGACCGCTACCGATCAACTCAAGAAGCGGCTGTTCGAGTTGTATCTGCGACGCATCGACCGGATCAACAATTGGGATCTCGTGGACCTTGGCGCCTGGGATGTTGTTGGCCGATACCTCGCCGACAAGCCCCGCGGAGTCCTCGATGAGCTCGCACTTTCAGCTAACCTCTGGGAACGCCGCACCGCCATCTTGGCAACTTTGTACTTTCTGCGCCGTGGTGAGGTCGACGACACCATGCGCCTTGCCGGACTGCTCCTAGATGATGACCAGGACCTCATCCACAAGGCTGTCGGTGGCGTGTTGCGGGAAGCCGGACAGCGAGATCGCGACCGATTGCTGCAGTTTCTCGATGCCCATGCCGCAGCCATGCCGCGGACCATGCTGCGTTACGCCATCGAGCACCTCGATCAGGATCAACGAAGCTACTACCGCGCTCTCCGCACGTGGATGATTACCCCCACTTCGCGCTCACCGAAGAAGTGAATGCACCTGCTGTGCGCGTCAGCGCGGCCAGCTGTCGAGCAGCCGGTGGATGATCGAGGGGACGCGAACGGTGACGGCGATCCAGAAGAGATCGTCGTTCATCCCGTCA
Source organism: Glaciibacter superstes DSM 21135 (assembly GCF_000421145.1). Classification (GTDB taxonomy): domain Bacteria; phylum Actinomycetota; class Actinomycetes; order Actinomycetales; family Microbacteriaceae; genus Cryobacterium; species Cryobacterium superstes. The sequence goes on from NZ_ATWH01000002.1 coordinate 142,026, forward strand.
TAACCGGCGTGTGCCGCGATGTTGCGGGTCGTGCGAATCGCGGCCACTTCGTCGGTGGTGAGCAGCCGGGCTGACGCGGCGAACTCGGGGTGTTCGAGCAATGCCGCCAGCCGGATCACGACCATTCTGGCCACGTCATAGTGCGAGGAACTCTCGGTAAAACCTTCCCGTCCCGACTCGGCGACGCTCTTGGTGCGGTGTAGAATTCGCACGAGCTCTCCGCGAAGATTCTGCGCATCTTGGGCGAGGCGGCGGGTGGGAAATCGGAGTGGGGCCGGTTCGAAGCGGCGCTCGCCATCTCCATTCGTCACAACGGAACGGCTTCGGCTTTGGCCGCCTCGAGCACCGACGAGCGACTCGTGTTGGCCACTACGTCGACGGGAAAACCCGTCAGGCGGCAAACCTCATCGGTGAAGAGAGCGATGTCGAAGAGATCGACGCCGGGGCCAGTGGAGACCAGCAAGTCGATATCGCTGTCGAAACCGTCTTCGCCCCGCACTGTAGAGCCGAAAACTCGCACGTTCGTGAAACCGCGGTGCGCCGCGAGCACGGAGATTTCTTTCGCGAACTCCGCTAGCGGAAGAGAGGGGCGGTAGTCGGCCGCTTGGAGTACTCGCTCGAGCATCTCGTCGGACGCCTTCCGCTTCTGCGATTCCATCTGGGGGAATTCCTATGCCGGGATTCCGGCTGCTGGTATACCTTTGGCTCATGCGCGCTGTCGTGTATTCGAAATACGGGCCACCTGCTGTTCTCCGGCTGGAGGAGGTCGCGAAGCCCGGTCCGAAAGCCGGCGAACTGCTCGTCGCGGTGCGCGCGGCATCCGTCAACCGCACCGATTGTGGATTTCTCAGCGGCAAGCCGCGCTTCGTGCGATTATTCATCGGACTCACACGTCCGAAGCAGTCGATTCTGGGGTGCGAGTTCGCCGGTCGGATCGAAGCCGTTGGCGCGCAGGTGACGACGTTTGAGGTCGGTCAGCGGGTGTTTGGATACAACGGCGTAAACTTCGGCGGGCACGCAGAGTATCTGACCATACCTGAGCACGGTCTCGTGGCGTTGATCCCGGCGGGAATGTCATACGCTGAGGCTGCTCCGAGTATCGAAGGCGCCCACTATGCACTGAATATACTTCGCGCCGCGCGCATCGCACGAGGCCAGAACGTGCTCATTTATGGTGCGACGGGCGCTATCGGTTCCGCAGCAGTCCAGCTCGCCAAACACTTCGGCGCTGATGTTACGGCGGTCTGCGACACGAAGAACCTCGCGCTCGTGAAGTCTCTGGGAGCCGATCGGGTCATCGACTACACGACAGAGGATTTCACCAGAATCGACGATGATTTCGACATGGTGGTGGATGCCGTCGGCAAGAGTTCGTTTCGCCGCTGCAAGCCTCTCTTGAAGCGCGGGGGAGTGTATCTCTCATCCGACTTGGGCTTCATGCTTCAAAACCCGATCCTCGCCCTCACGACTCGGCTGTTCGGTTCGAAGAAGGTCATGTTCCCGATTCCGCGCGACACGAGAGATGACGTTGACTTTCTGAAGGAGCTGATGGAATCCCGGGAGTTCCGGGCCGTCATTGACCGGGAATACCCGCTCGACGACATTCGTGAGGCATACGACTACGTCGCGTCGGGCGTCAAGATCGGAAACGTCGTAATCCGGGTGGAGAACGAAAGCTGAAGTGCTGCCGAGACGAGGCGCGTTATGAGCAACGAAGCAGGAACCGTCGACAACTACATCGCCGGATTTCCTGAAGACACGCAGGTCGTGTTGCAGCGGGTCCGTGAGATGGTGCACGCGGCAATTCCCAACGCGGAAGAGACCATCACCTACGACATGCCGACATTCCGAGTCGGCGAGCGAAGCGTCGTCTACCTCGCCGGGTGGAAGAACCACATCGCGTTCTATGAGGTGTACCCGCAGCGCGAACCGCTCGAGACCGAGATCGCACCGTATCGTTCCGGCAAAGACACCGTGAAGTTCCCGCTCAAGAATGCCATGCCCTACGATCTGATCGAGCGTCTGGTGGCGGCAATCGCCAGCCGGGATTCAACCGCAGACGACACCGCGAACGCATGACGCGCGGCTGACGATCGCATCCGTCATCGTCGGCCGCGTTTCCACACGCGAGAGGCGCGGGTAGTCTTCCGGTAAGCGCCCGATTCTCATCGACGGAAAGTTGCACCGGATGGACGTATCGCCACTCGTTTGGATCCTCACCATTGCGGCAATACTCGCCCTCCTCGCGTTCGACTACTTCTTCCACGTGCGCAAGGCCCACGCACCGACGCTCAAAGAAGCCGGCATCTGGTCGTCGATCTACGTCGGAATTGCGCTGCTGTTCGGGGTCGGCGTCCTTGTGCTCGGTGGAATGGACGCGGGCTCAGAGTACTTCGCCGGGTACATCACCGAAAAGGCGCTCTCGGTCGACAATCTCTTCGTCTTCCTCATCCTTATGACCAGTTTTCGAGTTCCACGCGAAGACCAGCAGAAAGTGCTGCTGTTCGGCATCACTTTCTCGCTCATCGCGCGCACCGGGTTCATCTTCATCGGGGCTTCTCTGATCAATTCCTTCGCCTGGGTTTTCTACCTCTTCGGCCTCATCCTCCTGCTCACCGCGGGAAACATGCTGAAGCCCGATAGCTCGGAGTCGAAATCCGGCGACAACATCATCGTGCGGATGGTGCGCAAGATCTTCCACACCAGCCCGGAATACGACGGCGACAAGCTTTTCACCACCTACAACGGCAAGCGTGCCCTCACGCCGATGCTTCTGGTCATGGTCGCCATCGCCGGAACCGATGTGCTTTTCGCTTTGGATTCGATCCCAGCTATCTTCGGCCTGACGCAGAACGTGTACATCGTGTTCACCGCGACCGCCTTCTCCCTGCTCGGCCTCCGGCAGCTCTACTTCTTGCTGGACGGACTCCTGGACCGTCTCATCTACCTCTCCTTCGGCCTCGCGGCGATCCTCGGCTTCATTGGAGTGAAGCTCATCATGCACGCCCTGCACGAGAACAATCTGCCTTTCATCAACGAGGGAGAGCCCGTTCCGGTATTTGAGATCTCGACCGCGCTCTCGCTCACGGTCATCCTTGGAGTACTCGTCATCACCGTGTTCGCCTCGCTGTTCAGTCCCAGGGGTCGGGCACAGACCGTCATTGCCAATGCACGTCGCCACGCCACCGAGTACCTTGACCTCGGCTACACCGCTGACCACACCGAGCGCATTCGCGTCTACCAGAAGCTGGTCTCTGAGACGGAAACCATTCGTGGCCTCGCGCCGAAGTACCGCGCGTTGGTGCACGACGAGCCGGAACTCATGAGTCTGTTGACGCGGGCGCGCACGGAGCACGATGAGTCCGTCGTTCGAGCTCAGGAAGACGGCACAGCGTCGGCCATCCCGGAGTAGATGACCAGTCGCTGCCAGCATTCCGCAATCTCACGCGCCCTCGGGCGGGTTGACCAGAAGGTCGATTCGATCGGTGAGGTAAGCAGCCCGTTCCGACGCTAACCGCCGACGACGGCTTTCACCGGCTGCCTGAGTATCGTCTTGAGCTTCTCGGGCGCCGTGCGCCGTGCGTCACTGAGGTAGATCTCATGGTGATGCCCATTGAAGGTCAGGCCATGCTCTGGCATGTACTGGTTGTGCAGCCGGTCGAGCGTCGGTGCTTCGGCGTCGTATGAGCCGACGTGCAGGATCTGCGCGCTGGTGCCCTCGGCCAGAGTCAGCAGCCGCACTCGCTCGAGTGCTGCGAGGTCTTTCTTGGCCCGGGCTTTCGCGACGGCATCCGTCACCATCTCAGGCGTGATCCAATCGGGCTGCACGATCATCATCGTCCAGCTCCAGGCGCTCTTGTCGCGGGTGACGAACGACGACATGTCGTCTGCCCACCAGAGTCCCTCCAGCGGTCCGACGACGAAGTCGCGTTCGAGGTTCCTCTTGCTGTCGAACTTCACGCCGTACGCGACCGGATAGAGCGCCTCAATCGCGTTGACGTACTCCGCCGAAGTGTTTGGATCGCCGTGACCGTCGATCGCGATGTACGACAACTCCGGCACCTCGACCAGAGAGAACTCCTTCGCACTCGGGGCGTAGAGCGCCTTGTGCGCCTTCTTGACGTCGTATTTGTCCATCGTGGTCTCCCTGTTCAGCGCCGCCGAATCCGGCCAGCGCTACGAGAACCGCTGACAGCTGTGGGGCGTGTCGGCCCTCGCCCGCACGCCCCACAGCATCCGTTTTTACATCATTCCACGGCTTCGAGCGCGTCGACCAGGCCTTCACCGAAGAACACGTTGTCGTCTGCGCTGCCGGTGCAACTGTCGCAGCTTCTGCAACAGTTCGTCGCATTCGACCCAGAGCCGTGGAGTGATTGCTAGATTTCTGGCTGATCGTTGAATTTCCTGCAGCGGCCCATCGCCGCGCGACCGCACCTGGAGCAGACATGACCGCTACCATCGACCTGCTCAAGACCTTTCCCTCGAGCAACGCCCACCTCATCCCGGAACTCGCGCCGCAGTGGCGTTCCCTGGATTTCGCAGAGATACTGTCCCGTCCCGCCGCTTTCCTGTCTGTCAGCCAATCCAACTCGCTTTACCGCGAAGGGGGCGTGCAGTTCGCCGAACGCCACGACCTGCGTGGCAGCCTGCCTGCAACGGTGAAGGCCGTCACAGCAGCACGCCAGGCATCGAACTTCGTCTCGTTCAACTGGATCGGCTACTCGGTCTTTCGCGACCAGTACCCGCAAACGGCTTTCGACAAAGCGCAATACAATTCGTGGACCGGGGCGTTGAACGCCAGCGACGAGCAGATCGCCTGGGACAACGAACTGGTCAGTGACCTACGTGAACTGGTGCGCCCCGGCGACAACGAGCTTTTCGAGCGAGCGTTACAGACCGCGTTCGTCGGCACCGAGCTTCCGCTCGAGCTGGCGCGCAAGCACGTGCAGGTCGTGGTGTTGACGGGCATCCACCTGGACTGGTGCATCGAAGGCAACGCTCGCCTCGCCCGCGACCACGGTTACCTGCCGATCGTTATCGGCGACGCCACAGGCGCGCAGACGGTTGAGCAGGAACGATCGTCGTTCGAGCGAATCAACAACTACTTCGCGCCGGTGATCAGCTCTGAGCAGTTCGCCCGGTTCCTGGGAGCTTCGACGTGAGCGGAGTAGGCCTGCTGTTCGTCGGCGTGGTCCTGTTCGTCAACGGCCTGAACTCCATCGGGGTCGTGCCGGCCAGGAGCGCCGCGTTCCTCAACATCGTGGTCGGTGCATTCCAGATTGTCTTTCCGACGCTCGTGCTGCTGCAGAGCCCTGGCGACACTGCGGTGCTCGCCGCGACGTGGCCGAATTACCTCTTCGGCGTCACCTACCTGTGGTTCGGCCTGGGGGTGTACCTGAATCTGGAACCGCAGGGCTTCGGCTGGTACAGCTCTTTCGTCGCCGTCATCGCCCTGTACCAGGCGGTGCTGGCAGCCCCTGTTGACCCGATCTTCTCCGTCATCTGGTTCACCTGGGCTGTCATGTGGACGCTGTTCTTTCTGGTGCTGGCGCTGGGACGCAGCTCCCTGGGCACATTCGCCGGCTGGTTCCTCATCCTCCTCGGTCTGCCCACCTGCTCACTCGTTGCGATCTTGCAGTTCCAGGGCATCTGGTCGACCGAGATCTGGACTGCCGCTCTCGCACTCCTGCTTTTGGTCGTCCTCGCCGGAGTCGCGTTCTTCGCCGCACGTGTGACGGATGCGCGTGCAGCGGCGCGCACCACAGGTGCGCGTGCGGCGGATGCCGCGACGGTCCGGTCACATCCGTCGCCTGAAGCCCAGGTCAGTCGCGAAGCACTCGTCGCCAACTGACGAACGGGGCGTGCCGGCCACAGCCGACACGCCCCGCAGCATCCGTTGTTAGATCAGTTGACGGCTTCGAGCGCGTCGACCAGGCCTTCACCGAAGAACCCGTTGTCGTCTGCGCTGCCGGTGCACTGTGCGACTCCAGCGGGGCAGGGAACATCGTTCGCCTGCTCGTAGAGCACGTCGGCCAGCGCCTGGCCTGAGTACTCAGGATGCGCCGACTTCAGCAGTGCGGCAACGCCGGCGGCGTGTGGCGAAGCCATTGAGGTTCCGGAGTAGATGGCGTAACCGCCACCGACGACGGTGGAGAGAATTGCAGAACCGGGGGCGGCAACGTCAATGACGTCGAGCCCATAGTTCGAGAAGCTCGACCGCACACCCGTCGACGTCGTGGAGGCGACAGTGACGACACCGTCGAGTTCGGCGGGGAGATCCGCGCAGCCTGTGCTGACGTCTCGCGTCACCGGGACCGTGTCATTCGGACTCCCCGTGTCGACGGTCTTGTTGGCGAGGTCGATGTTCGAGTTGCCGGCGGCCGCGACGTTCACGACACCTTCCGACTGCGAGTACTGCACGGCGCGGTCGACGGCGGTCTTCACGGCTGACTGGTCAGCATCGTTGTCGCACCAGAACTCCCACGGGTCGATGTAGTAGCTGTTGTTCGAGACATCCGCGCCCGTCTCAGCCGCATACATGAAGCCGCAGATCGCTGCCTCCGGGTAGATGAAACCATCGTCGTTGACGACCTTCACGGCCGACATGCGAACGTTCGGCGCGACACCGACGATACCAACGCCGTTACGAGCCGCGGCGATCGTGCCGGCAACGTGCGTTCCGTGTGAACTGGTTGTTGGCTGCCACGCCTCGTAACTGCCGTCAGGCACGCCGCTCAGGCAGCTCGCCGAGACACTCGCATCGATATTGGCCGCCAGGTCGGGGTGATCGGCCTGGATTCCGGAGTCGATGACCGCGACAAGCACGTCGCGGTTGCCGTCGGTGACCTCGTGTGCCGCATCGGCGCCGATTGCCGTCATGTCCCACTGCTGACCCTCTGCCGGATCGGGAACAACGGTGGCCTCGGCCTCGACACCCATGTCTTTGGTCTTGGCCTCATTCGCGCTGCGGTTGCCGGATTCACCCGGCGCGAGAGGATCGCTCACGCCATATGTCAGGTCAGTGGGTGCGACCGGTGCGGTGCGGGTCGCACCGACGGACAGTACGGCCTTCTCGGAGGCGACCGTCTGGGCAAAGGCTGCATTGTCGGACTGTGCGATCACCACGCCGATCTCTGCGTACGACTCGATGACGGTGCCGCCGGCCGCCTGCACGGCGCGCTCCACCTTGAGCGTTTGGCCGCGATTGGCCTTGGTCACATTGACGGCGTAGTTCATCACCGGGCCGGGAACCACTTCGGTCACCGCTGTGCGGACGGGCGCATCGGTCGCAGCGTTCGCAACGCTGGGAACGAGCACCGTGCCGAGCGCTGCGGTCAAGGCGATACCTGCTGCCAGGTTGCGCCGTCTCGCGCGTGTTGTCGTGCTGGTTGAGAGAGTGAACATCGTGCTCCGTATTCTCTGCGGCTTGGATTAAGCCGTCATCGGGCTTCACGCCCCAGCCGTCAGACGTTGTGGGGCCGACAGTGGCACGCAAAGTGGAGGCTCGGGTATGTGCGAACCGGATTCTCGATCGTCACTCCAGAGTGTGATCGAGGGACAGGTTGCACTGGGCCTTCCTTACGAAGGCTAAGCACACCTGGCCTGTGCAGCCAGTCGGCAGTTTGGGGGACAAACTAGACAGTTCACTCTCGTTTTGCTGCTCGATCACTTCGGCGCAGCGCCGTGAGCTCGGGTGTCAGCGGGCCGAGCGGGCACCGACCGGGGTGAGAGTCAGTACCATGACCAGAGCGAGCGCGGCAAATGCCCACGGGTAACCCGTGACCACGGCGAGGTAGCCGAATGCAACGGAGCCGATTCCCATGCCTGAGTCGAACGCGACATTCCAGAGCACACTCACCCGGTCGTAGTCGCTCTCCCTGGTGTTCTCCAGCATCAGGGTGAGGGAGAGGTTCTGCACCGCACCGAGGCCGATCCCGAAGAGTGTCATGCCGGCCACGACGGCGATGGGGCTGTCATTGAAATACAGGACGCCGATGCCGACTGCGGCGAGGAGCATCGATGGCGCCAGGAATCGCCTCGACCCGAAGCGATCGCTCAACATCCCTGTCACCCAGCGCGCCAGCGTCGTCGCACAGCTCTGTACGAGCAGCGCGATGGCGGCGATCCCCAACAGGGCTTCCGTGGCCAACGGAAGGAAGGTGACGGCGACACCGAGCGCCAGTGTTGTCGCGGTGAAGACCACGGTCGGCCGCACAATGGCGCGGGTACGGAGCAGTGCGAACGGGTTCTGACCGTGTTCGGGCGCAGAGGGGTGAGCATGCAGGAACGGCACGGCCACCAATGACACCAAACCGACGATCGCTGAGATCACGAAGGTGGTGTTGAAGTCGAAGTGCTGCACCACCCACAGACCGAGGGGGAGTCCGATGATGGCTGGTGCGGTGGAGGCGACGCCGTAGATTCCGAGGACCTCGCCCTGCCGCCCGCGCGAACCGATCGCCGCGGCGATGGCGGTTCCGGCGACGACCGTGATCGCCAGGCCGGCCCCACGTAACAGACTCACCAGGAGGATGACGGGCAGCGCACTCGACACCGTCAGCAGAAGGGCGGGCAGGGACAGCAACAGGATGCCGGCTGCGATCACCTTGCGTTGGCCGAAACGCACCAGGAGCTGTGCCGTGAACAATTCGGTGACGACAGTCGCCAGCATCATGGCGCCTGTGACCAGACCGGCACCGACTGCTCCAGAGCCCGTTTCGCTCGCGTAGAGCGGCACCACGGAAAGCAGCAGGTAGAAGCTGCAGAGCGCCGTGATCGCGAAGGCCAGGAGCCACATCAGCGGTGGCGTCATGATCTTCATCAGAACAGGCTAACTGTGCCGGATGCCGGTGGACGACGCTTTTGCGCTGGTCCGGCGCGGCGGGCACCGCACCTAGTCGTGGCGAGGCTTGCGCGGCGCTCGGTCCGGTCGGTCATCGCGCCGTGGTGCGCCGCTGCGATCCGGGCGAAGCTCGATGAGTTTGCCGCTGATGCGGGTGCCGGCCAGTTTGGAAAGCACGTCCCGCGGCAGGTCAGCGGGCAGGTCCACGACGGAGAACTCGGGGAAGATCTTGATCGCACCGAAGTCCTCCCGGCTCAGGCCGCCCTCGTTGGCGATTGCCCCGACGATCTGCCTCGGCTCCACCTTCTGCCGCTTGCCGACCTCGATCCGGTACGAAGCGAGCGAACTGTCTCCGGTTCGCGGCCGACGCTCGGGACGATCGCCACGAGTCGGGCGATCACCACGGCCAGATCGCTCGTCGCGGCCACCCCGGTCTGGTCGTGCTGCTCGCTCGACGCGGTCACGCTCGACGCGCTGGCGACGCTGCGCGCGTTCGTCTTCTGCCGAGAGCAACAGCGGCGTCTCGCCCTGCGCCACGACGGCGAGGGCGGCGGCCACATCGGTCTCCGGCACGTCGTGGTGCTCGACGAAGTGACGGATGATGTCGCGAAACTTCTCGATTCGGTCTGTCTGCCCCAGCGCCTCGCTGATGGCATCGTCGAATCGGGCCAGGCGGGTGACGTTCACGTCCTCGACGCTCGGCAGCTGCATCTGGGTCAGCGGCTGTCGGGTCGCCTTCTCGATTGCGTTCAGCAGCCGGCTTTCACGCGGTGTGACAAAGCTGATGGCTGCGCCACTGCGGCCCGCGCGACCGGTGCGGCCGATACGGTGCACGTAGGACTCGGTGTCGATGGGGATGTCGTAGTTGACGACGTGGCTGATTCGCTCCACGTCGAGGCCGCGTGCGGCGACATCCGTTGCCACCAAAATATCGAGCTTGCCCGACTTCAACTGGTCGACCGTGCGCTCGCGCTGCGCCTGCACCACGTCGCCATTGATGGCCGCCGCCGCATAACCGCGAGCACGCAGCTTCTCGGCGAGGGTTTCCGTCTCATTCTTGGTGCGGGTGAACACGATCATGCCCTCGAAGTTCTCGACCTCGAGGATGCGGGTGAGGGCGTCGACTTTCTGCGCGTACGACACCATCAGGTAACGCTGCGTGGTGTTCGCGGAGGTTGTGGTCTTGTTCTTGACCGTGATTTCTTCTGGATCGTTCAGGTACTTCTTGGAGATGCGCCGGATCTGTGGCGGCATCGTCGCCGAGAACAGGGCGACCTGCTTGTCGTCAGGGGTGTCGGCGAGGATGGTCTCGACGTCTTCGGCGAAGCCCATCTTGAGCATCTCGTCGGCCTCGTCGAGCACCAGATACTTGAGCTGTGACAGGTCGAGGGTGCGCTTCTCGAGGTGATCCATGATGCGGCCAGGCGTTCCCACCACGATGTGCACACCGCGGCGCAGGGCGGAAAGCTGGGTGCCATAACCTTGCCCGCCGTACACGGGTAACACGTGCACACCACGCAGGTGCGCGGCGTACTTCTCGAACGCCTCACAGACCTGGAGAGCGAGCTCACGCGTAGGGGCGAGGACCAGCGCCTGGGGGGTCTTCTGTGACAGGTCGAGGCGAGACAGGATCGGCAATGCGAATGCGGCCGTCTTTCCGGTGCCCGTTTGGGCGAGGCCCACCACGTCGCGGCCGGCGAGGAGCGGAGGGATCGTGGCGGCCTGGATGGCGGAAGGTGTCTCGTAGCCGACGTCTTTCAGCGCTTTGAGCATTGCGTCGTTCAGGCCGAGTTCGGCGAAAGTTATCGATTCAGCGGCAGTGTCTGCCTCGGGCGGTGCTGAGGTGTCTGGAGGCGTCATATTCCAACGGTAGTCCTTCGACGTGTTGCCTGGCTGCGGTCTAGGGTCAGAGCCATGACACCGGATGCCCTCGTCGAATTCTGCCTGAGCCTGCCACAGGCAACCGAGTCCTTTCCGTTCGGGGAGGAGACCAGCGTTTTCAAGACCAGTGGCAACGGCAAAATCTTTGCGCTCTCCGCGCTGGGCAGTCGATCATTTTCGGTTTCGCTGAAGTGCGACCCGGAGGAGGGCCGCGCCCTGCGGGAAGAATTTCCGCAGCACATCACGCCCGGTTACCACCTCAACAAGAAGCACTGGATCACCATCGTCCTCGACGGATTCGTCGAGGAGGAACTGGTCGAACAACTGTTGCGAGACAGCCACGCACTGGTGCGCCCGCGGGTGCCGCGGGGGAGTTAGCTGTGAGATCTGTTGTGGCAGCAGGCCTGTTGCGACAGTGCCTGGTCTGGGAAGCTGGTCGCTATGAGAGACGAAAATCAGAAGGCGTTCCTACACCGGTACCTGCAGAGCGCCGGTGACGCACTGCTTTGGAAGCTCGACGGACTCTCGGAGTACGAGATCCGTCGCCCGATGGTTCCAACTGGCACCAATCTGCTTGGTTTGATCAAGCACGTCGCCACCACCCAGGCCGACTATTTCGGAAAGTGCTTCGACCGGCCATTCGCAGAGCCGATGCCCTGGATCGACGAGGACGCCGCGCCGAACGCCGACATGTGGGCGACCGGCGATGAGTTGCGCGAGTGGGTCATCGACTTCTATCGCCGGGTGCGGGAGCACTCCGATGCCACGATCGAGGCGCTGGAACTCGACGCACCCGGACACGTGCCGTGGTGGCCGGGGGAGCGAGGTGAGGTGACACTCCAGCAGATCCTGGTGCACATGATCGCCGAGACGAACCGTCACGCAGGGCACGCCGACATCGTGCGGGAATTGATCGACGGAGCCGCTGGGCTGCGTGTTGACAACGACAACCTGCCGCGGGTTGACGCGGCCTGGTGGGAGGCGTACCGCCAGCGGCTCGAGGACGTTGCGAGGTTCGCCGCAAGCCGCGACGCGTGAGCGCCATGGTTGATGTACTCCTGTTTCATCACGCACTCGGACTCACGCCAGGCATCGAGGCGTTCGCCGAGAAGCTTCGCGCGGCGGGCCATACCGTTACAGTTCCCGATCTCTTTGAGGGGCACATCTTCGACGATCTCGATTCCGGTCTCGGGTACGCCGGGCAAACGGGGTTCGGCGAAATCGCTGAGCGCGGTGTGCGAGAAGCGGATGATCTGCCGGAGAATCTCGTCTACATCGGGTACTCGCTCGGAGTGATGCCCGCCCAGCAGTTGGCGCAGACCCGCCCGGGCGCACGTGGCGCCGTCTTCATCAGTAGCTTCGTCCCCGTGAGTGAGTTCGGTGACGGATGGCCGGCCGGCGTCCCGGTACAGGTGCACGGTATGGATGCCGACTCGATCTTTGTGGACGAGGGAGATCTCGAAGCGGCGAACGATCTCGTAGCGAACTCGGCTGATGCGGAGCTGTTCCTGTACCAGGGTGATGCCCACTTCTTCGCTGATTCAAGCGTGCCGACGTATGACGAAACCGCCACGAGTTTGCTCACCGAACGGATACTCGCCTTTCTCGCTCGGGTCTGATGGTCACCCAGGCGCTCGGTGATTCGTTCACTGGCCGCACGGCGCTGCTGTCTCCGTTCGATCGTCTTGTACACGATCGTCTGCGCACCATGCAGCTGTTCGGTTTCGAGTACACGCTCGAGATGTACAAGCCAGCCGCAGCCAGACGCTGGGGGTACTTCGCGCTGCCGGTACTGCACAACGACAGTCTGGTCGGCAAGGTCGACGCGAGGGTGAACCGCAAGAGCGGAACGCTCGAGGTGAACGCCGTACACGAAGACATTCCGTTCACGCCTGCGATGACGGATGCCGTGCTGCGTGAGCTGGACCGGCTGGCTTCCTGGCTTGGTGTGGCCGTCGTCGCAATCAACCCCCGAAAGCATCACTCGAATACAGATACGAGACTCACGCGTGAAAGCGTGCACAAACACTAGTATTAACGTTCGTATTGTGGGAGACTTGACCCATGCCACAAGCCCCCACCGCAAAGCTCCTCACCGACACGGAAACGTTCGCCGCGGTGTGGAAGGGTGCTTGTGGGTTCCCGTCGGCGACCGATGGGGCGGATGTTGATGCGCAGGTCGCAGGGATGAGTGACGCGGGGGTGGTGCGGGCGATCGAAGCGGGGTTCGCGGTGATCCGCGACGAGTACGCGTTCCTGGCCCGCCTGGCCGCATCCGTCGAGCACCGCTCCCGTTCCACCCTGGGCGCTGATTCGTTGGCGAAGCGGTCGGGAAGCCGCAACGCGACCCAGCTGCTCGCAGACCGGGGCCGGATCACGATGGCCGAAGCGTCCCGGCTGATCCGGGTCGGCACCGCCACCACCGCACCGGTATCACTGCTCGGAGAACGCCTCCCCGTCCCATACCCGGCCGTCGCAGCCGCGCTGAAAGCAGGGGTACTCCCGGTGGACTCGGCGGCGGTGATCGTGTCGAACCTTGACGAAGCGAAACTCAACGCCGACCCCGAGGACCTCGCCACAGCGGAGTCCTTCCTGGTCGACTTCGCCGGGGAGCACGCCCCCGACCTGGTGCGGAAGCTCGCCATCCACACCCGCGACCGCCTCGACACCGACGGAATACTACCCCGCGAGGAAGGGCTGGTGGCCAAGCGGGGCCTGTCGCGTATCAACCGGCGAGACGGGATGGTGCGGTACGTTCTCGACGCCGACCCGGTCACCGCAGGGTTCATGGATGCTTGGGTGAATGGGCACGTGGGTGCCGACCTGCGCAAGCCCCGCTTCGAGGCCAGCCGTGGCGCCGACGGGTGCGACGACCAGCACGAGGAACTCGACACTCGCACGTTCAACCAGAAGGCCGCCGATGCCGTGGTCGATCTGCTCCGGTTCGGACTCTCCACTCCGGAGAGTATGGGGCCAGCAGTGACCACAACGGTGGTGATCCGGATGGACCTCGACGCCCTCCTCACCGGGCTCGGCGAGGCACAGATCGACGGTGTTGAGCAGCCCATCTCGGCTGGCACCGCACGGCGCATGGCCGCCGAAGCGGAACTGATCCCCGCGGTGTTAGGTGGTGACTCCCAGGTTCTCGACCTCGGTGTCTCGAGGCGATTGTTCTCGAGGGGTCAGAAGCTCGCCCTCGCCGAACGCGACGGCGGCTGCGCCCACCCCGACTGTGACCGGGCACCCGTTTACACGGAAGGGCACCATTTGGAGTGGTGGAACGCCCACGGCGGCCGCACCGACCTCGCGAACGGGATACTTCTCTGCAGTCCCCATCACCACATGATCCACAACCAGGGCTGGTCGATTAAAGTCATCGACAACGTGCCCTGGTTCATCCCACCACCATCGATCGACATCCACCAGAAACCCCGCCGCGGCGGCAAAATCAGACCACCCAAGTCAGCCGCCTAAGAGAACTCCGCCCACGGCGGATTCCAACCGCATCGGCTCCACTACTGTGGGGTGCGACAATCGCACGCTCGCCCGCGCAGAGCGGCGCGCCGACAAGGGGGAACATCGATGCATGAACTGACTCTCAATGAGGAGTCCAAGCGGAAGGTGACCCGGGCGAACGCGCTCGCCTCTTACGGGTTTGTTGCGATACTCGCCATCCTCGGCGCACTCCAGCTCATCCCTGGACTGCTCCATGTCATCTCTGGCAATATCAGTGCCGGCCTCAACTACTTCGGTCTCGCTATCCTTTGCTTCGTCGGCGTTGCTGGCCTCCTCGTGCTCGCATCCTTTCTGGTGAAACGCCTGACCAACCGGTCGCGAGTGGTGTTCGGCGACGGCAGCTACACCGTTTACGGCCTGTTCTCGACCAAGCGCTTTACCGTCGACGACATCGAGCGGGTCGTCCCGGTGAGGAACATGAAGCTCGGCCCGATGAGCTCCCCCTCGCACCTCCTCTTGGTGGTGGGGCACACGCGACGACTGGCGCTGCTCGCCGGAGAGATGTGGACCACCGATCAGCTGGAGACCCTCGTGCACGACATGACCGCACGCGGCGTACAGGTGTCGACGGTCGCCAATCCGATCACGCCGCCCCAGCTTCGCGGCGTCGATCCGCGCCTGCTGCACTGGCACCAAGCGCATCCTGTTGCCGCAGCTCTCATCGCCGGCGGGATCGTGCTCGTACTCGTGATCGTCGCGCTGATCGTCATTTTCACCATTGCAATGGCGGCCATCCTGGGTTGAGCGCATCCCGCAGACGGCATGGCGATAACGCAGCGTGCCGATAGCCCGGCACCACAGCAGTAAGGAATGCCCGCGGACGGTCGCTCCGCTAGGGAACGACGTGCCCTGCGGCGGTGAAGAGGCGGTACCAGTCCTCGCGGCTGAGTGGAAGATCCGAGCCGGCAGCCGAGTCCCGCACACGCTGCGGCGTTGTGGTTCCAAGCACGACCTGGATGTTCGCGGGATGACGGGTGATCCAGGCAACCGCAATCGCCGTGGGCGTGACGCCGTGCGTGGCCGCAAGTTCATCGATGATGTCGTTCAAGTCCGCGTAGTTCTCGCGGTCCCCAAGGAAGACTCCGTCGAAGAAACCCTTCTGGAACGGTGACCAGGCCTGCAGGGTCATGTCGTTCAGTCGGCTGTAGTCCAGGATGCCGTTGTCACGATCGATGGACTGATCGAGTCCCGCCATATTGGCCGCAACCCCGGCCGCGATGATCGGCGCGTGCGTGATGCTCAGTTGCACCTGGTTGAAAACGAGTGGCTGGCTGATGGATCGCTTCAGGAGCTCGACCTGCATCGGCGTATGGTTCGAGACTCCGAAGTTGCGCACTTTCCCCGCGCCCTGGAGTGCGTCGAACGCCTCGGCGACCTCATCCGGTTCAACCAGTGCGTCGGGGCGGTGCAGGAGGAGAGTGTCGAGGTACGGGGTGTTCAGCGCCGTGAGCGATTCGTCGACCGAGCGCAGGATGTGTTCCTTCGAGAAATCGAAGTAGCCCTTTCGAAGGCCAACTTTCGACTGGATGATCACACTCTCGCGTTCCGCCTCAGTGAGCGTGATGGCCTCGCCGAATCGTCTCTCGCATCCGTGGTCGCCTCCGTACACATCGGCATGATCGAAGAAGTTGATGCCGGAATCGCGGGCGGTTCCGACCAGCGTACGGATGGCCTCATCGTCGAGTTCAAGAATCCTCATCAATCCGAGAATGATGTTCGAGGCGTTGAGGTCGGTGTGGGCTGGGGTGAAAGTCTTCATGTGTCTACGCTCTCACTGTCGTGCACTGATTCGGAAGTTCGCCGCGAGAATGGTGTGGTGATCTCTATGATTTCCGCACCGTCCAACCTTGGACTGCGCCCACCGGAACCTGGCAGCGTGCCAGGAACGGCAAAGGCGCCTGAGGCACTTCGTGAAGCGGGTCTGTTCGCCCGATTCTCCGAAGTCGGAGGGATCGACGCCGGCACCGTTCTCGCGGGGCGCTACCTCGACAATGCCGATCCCGTTCACCATCGAGTACGCAATCAGGCCGCACTGACCGACCATGCCAGACGACTGGCCGATCGTGTGGAAGCGATTCTCGACGAAAATCGGGTCCCTCTGGTGATCGGCGGCGACTGCAGCATCCTGCTCGGTTCAGGACTTGCGTTGCGTCGACGCGGACGATTCGGGCTCGTCCACGCCGATGGACACACGGACTTTCGTCACCCCGGCAACAGTGACGCGTGCGCAAGCGTGGCCGGCGAAGACCTCGCCGCTGCTGTTGGCCTCCATTGGCCAGATATCAGTGACATTGACAGCCACGGTCCCTATTTCCGGCCCGCAGACGTGGCGCACGTCGGGTGCCGCGACGACGACGAGCACCTGGGAGAGGCCGACTCCATCCTGGGCGCGCTGGTCACCGCAAGCGATATCACGAGCAACATGGGGGCTGCGCTCGGACTGATCACCGACGTGGTCACCACTACCGAACTGGACGGATATTGGCTCCATGTGGATGTAGATATCCTCGACCCGAGATTTATGCCGGCCGTCGACAGTCCAGATACCGGTGGACTGGATCCACAGCAGTTCGTGGAATTGCTGGCTTCTCTGGCACCGCGAGCCTCTGGTGCGCAGGTCACCGTCTTTGACCCGGATCTGGATCCAGACGGACGATACGCGGCATCGCTCACCGAGATGCTTGTCTCCGGACTTGGCGCGCTCGGGCGCGCCCGTGGTCAACACCTGCGAAGAGGGTGATTCTCAGGCGAGATCGCGTCGCAGAGGGAGAACGACCGCAACGGCAGAAGCAAGTGCCGCGTACCCCAGAAGCACGATAGCGCCGAGAGCCGGCGGCAGCAGGGAAGACGCTCCAAGGGTCGTCTGCTCTGCGATGGTGTCTGCGAGCAAGGTGAAATTCGTCAGGGCCGCCGTAGCGCCTCCTGGCAGGTAGGGGTACAGGATGTTCACCTCAGGAATGATCATCAGGATGTATTCGACGAAGTAGAAATAGCCGGGGTGCCGTGGAGCGCACGCTGGCGCTGGGCGAACGGATGGCTCACGTCGGCCAGGAAGAATTGCATGCGATGAGCGATGTCCGGCTTCGTGCGGCGTTCCTGGCCTTCCTCGCAGATATGGGCTCACGCTTCGACCGGTTCGTCGCGAGCGACGATCCGGCCCTCCGTGACTATGTGGGATTCGGACAGACGGCCCTGTATGTCAATATCGACGATCTGGCCGTGATCCAGGCCAAGCTCGGTGAGTTGCTCGAGCCGTATCTGATCGACAGAGACGGCGATCGCCGGAGAACAGCCCTCGCGACAGTGCTGGTACCCGAAGCGGACGTGCCGCAGCCGTGATCGGCCGCGGCTTCGCGAGAGGATGGGAACATGGCAAACACTGACCAGCATCCGTGGGTGAAGAACTACCAACCGGGCGTCCCCGCAGAAATCGACCTCCCCACCGAATCCCTCGTCGCAATGCTCGAACGGTCAGTGGCCGAAGCCGACGGGCATCCCGCCATGGAATTCTTCGGTCGCCGCACGACATACGCAGAGCTCGGCAATCAGATCGACAGGGCAGCGGAAGGCTTGCGCCGAATCGGCGTGCGCGCCGGCGATCGGGTCGCCCTCATCCTGCCGAACTGCCCGCAACATGTGGCCGCCTTCTACGCAGTATTGCGCCTTGGCGCCGTCGTGGTGGAGCACAACCCGCTCTACACATCGAGAGAGCTGCGTCACCAGTTCGAAGACCACCAGGCCAGGGTCGTGATCGCCTGGGACAAGGCCGTGGCATCCGTTCAGGCATTCCCCGCCGACATCGCAATCGACCACATCGTTTCGGTGAACTTGTTGGAGGCGTTCCCCGCGATCAAACGACTGGCGCTCCGCCTCCCGGTCAAGAGCCTTCGAGCCACCCGCGAGTCGCTCACCGGACGCACCTCGGGCGCTACAGCGTGGAAGGAACTGCTCGGTCACGATCCCATCGATCCAGAGCACCCGCGTCCCGCCGTCGACGACCTCGCCGCAATCCAGTACACCTCCGGCACCACCGGGCATCCGAAAGGGGCCATGCTCACCCACTTCAACCTGTATTCGAACGCGTTGCAGGGCGAAGCGTGGATGCACGGAGCCGAGTATCGCAAAGAGGTCTTCTACGCGATCCTGCCGATGTTCCACGCGTTCGGGATGACTCTTTACCTCACTTACGGCATCCACAAGCAGGGCCTGTTGGTGCTTTTCCCGAAGTTCGACCCTGACCTCATCCTCGCCGCCATGAAGAAGTCGCCTGCCACGGTCTACTGCGCTGTCCCGCCGATCTACGAACGAACGGCGATGGCGGCGAAGGAGAAGGGGATATCCCTGCGATCCTGCAAATACTGCATCTCTGGAGCCATGAACTTGCCAGATCATGTCGTCGAACTCTGGGAATCGGTCTCCGGCGGATTGCTCGTCGAAGGATACGGAATGACCGAGTCGTCACCGGTGGCCCTTGGGAACCCGTTCCACCCGACGAGGCGCACGGGCACGATCGGCGTGCCGTTCCCATCAACCCTCATGAAGGTCGTCGACCAGAACGACCCGACCAGGGAAGTGCAGCAGGGAGAGCCTGGGGAGTTGCTACTGAAGGGGCCGCAGGTTTTTCAGGGCTACTGGAACAACCCAGAGGAAACCGCGAAAACCCTGCTGCCGGGCGGCTGGCTCCGCACCGGCGACATCGTCACCGTGGACGAAGACGGGTTCACCACTATCGTCGACAGGGCCAAGGAGCTCATCATCACCGGTGGGTTCAATGTCTCGCCGACCGAGGTCGAGGCTGCGCTGCGCCAGCATCCGGATGTCGTCGACGCGGCCGTGTTCGGCAAGCCCCTCGACCGCGGAGGGGAGATGGTCGTCGCTGCGGTGGAGCTCGAGTCGGGCAGCGAACTCGACGAGGAGGCACTGCGAGCTCACTGCCGTGAGCGCCTGGCCGCCTACAAGATCCCGCGACGGATCGTGCAGATCCAGGACACACCACGCTCGATGCTCGGCAAGATCCTGCGCAAACAGGTGCGCGAACAGGTCTTGCCCACGCTCTGAGCTCCCGAATCGTGGGCACATAATCGTGGCTGCATGTTCGTATGATTAAGCGATGAGAGGGCTTCCGACGAAACTGCCGGCCACATTTCGAACCACGACGGCTCTCCGATTGTGGCTGCATCCGCGCGACGTGTACGCATTGCGCGATGCTGGTGTGCTCACCCAGCTGTCGTACGGCGTTTTTCGACGCAATGATGCTCCGCCGACGACGGTATTCCGTTTCGCGTCCGCGACGTTCGAGGTTGGACTCTCCAAGATCGAAGCTACGCCGGGGGAGTACGTGCGCATCTATGACCAGGAGCGCACAGTAGTCGACCTGGTGAGACTCGAGCGCGGGTTGAGCATACCGGGGATGCCTCGCATCCTGCAGCGTTATCTTTCCGCTGAGGCGGCCAATCCCGAGCTCCTGCTCGAGTACGCGGACGCGCTGGGAGCGCAGGAGCCCGTGCGTGCCGCGTTGGATGCTGCGGCGTCGTCAGGAAACCGTGGTACTCAGGGCTCCGAATCACGTGAATGAAGAGTCAGACGATGAAGGGCATCGCGGCGCTGTTGGTCACCCTCGGCCTGGTGGGCGGCATGTCCGCATGCGCAACGCCGCCCGTCGCCCAGAGCGACGGGCCGGTCGTTGCGTTCTACGGCGACTCGTACACCCTCGGCACGGGCGCTAGCGATCCATCGAGACGCTGGTCGACCATCATCTGCGAAGGCCGGGGCTGGGCTGAGTTCAACCCGAGCGTGAACGGACTTGGGTTCGTGAACAATCGCCCGAGCGTCGGCGACGGCGATCTACTGAGCCAGATCATCGAACGGGGCCCTCAAATCGTCATCGTGACCATGGGATTGAACGACAACTTCAGCTACGAATTCGCAGCGTCGGAGATCGAAGAACAGATCTCCGCGGACTTCGAACGATTGAGCGACGGCCTTCCAGAAGCGCGCATCATTGCCGTGGAACCGTTCTGGTACACAGATGAGCGTCCGCGCTCGGTAGAGGTGATTGCCGGCTGGGTTGCCGACGCCGCATCAGAGATCGATGCCGATTACATTGCCGGTGCCTCACGCTGGCTCGAAGGCCGTCCGGGGTTGATGTCTCAGGACGGTTTGCACCCCGACGACGACGGCTACGCCGAACTGGCCGAACGCATGGACGCTGAGCTGGAGGAATTGGGACTCTGACGTTCCAGTGGTGTGACGTCACAGGGAGTGAGAGGCTTCCGGTGGGAAGATAGTCCCAGCGTACGTTCAGGGGGGAGCGGAACATTCTCGCCGTCGCTGCGTTTTACCAGACGAGCACAGAATGGGAATCGTTCGCGAAATGTTCCGTTCCCCAACTGACACAAGGAGGCCGCACGATGGCTGGCACCACTGAAACCGCACTTCTCGCCGGAGGATGCTTCTGGGGGGCTCAGCAGCTTCTGCGCCGACGCCCAGGCGTCATTTCGTCACGCGTCGGATATTCCGGCGGCGAGACGCCGAACGCCACGTACCGCAACCACGGCAATCACGCGGAGTCTGTCGAGATCGTCTTCGATCCGGAGCAGATCTCGTATCGCGATCTCCTGGAGTTCTTCTTCCAGATCCATGATCCGTCCACGAAAGACAGGCAGGGCAACGACCTCGGAGCGAGTTACCGTTCCGCGATCTTCTACACGAATGATGAGCAGAAGGCAGTGGCAGAAGAGACCATCGCCGACGTTGACGCATCAGGGTTGTGGCCTGCCAAGGTCGTGACCGAGGTCACCGGGGCCGGGCCATTCTGGGAAGCGGAGGATGAGCACCAGGACTACCTGGAGAAGTACCCAAACGGGTACACGTGCCACTTCGTGCGTCCGGGCTGGAAGCTCCCTCACCGCGAGACGGAAGCCGCGAGCTGACGCATCCGCAGGTAGAAGGGTCTCGCGAAATGCGGGGCCCTTTTGGCTGGTTCAGGCAATCGGAGCGGTCATGCGACCAAGCTTGCCTGGGTTCATCATCCACAACACCTGGTCGATGCCTTCCGCTGATGCCGTGATCGAGACGACGGCGAAGTCAATGCCGTCCCTCGAAAGCCGCACCGATGCCTGCCCATTGGCCAGGACCGGAGCGACAGAGACGCCTTCCCAGAAGCGCGAGGCGAACGCGGTGATGTATTTCGAGACGTGGTCTCTCCCGAGCACAGGAATCCTGGACGCGCGAACCACTCCGCCGCCGTCGGAGTAGCTGACGACATCTTCAGCGAGAAGTTCCTCGAGCGCCGCCAGGTTGCCGCTCTGGGCCGCGCCCACGAATGCGTCGAGCAGGCGTTGCTGCTCACTCGCGCTGACCGACGCGCGCCGCTCTTCTGCAAGGTGTTTGCGTGCCCGGCTGACCAATTGGCGTGAGCTGGCCTCTGTCTGCTGGATCACCTCAGCGATCTGCGAGTACGGGTAATCGAACGCCTCTCGCAGTACGTAGGCAGCCCGTTCCGTCGGCGAGAGTTTCTCCAGGATCAGCAGCACGGCGAATTCGAGCGCCTCACCGCGTTCGGCACCGAGCAGCGGGTCCGCACTGGTATCCACCGGTTCGGGGAGCCACGGTCCGATATAGGTTTCGCGTCGCACCCGCGCTGACGTGACGGCGTTGATTGCGAGGCGGGTTGTTGTCGTCGCCAGGAAGGCGGCAGGGTCGCGAACGGTGCTGCGATCGTAGGTCTGCCATCGGATCCAGACCTCCTGCACGATGTCTTGCGCCTCGCTGGCGCTGCCGAGCATGCGGTAGGCGATTCCAAACAGTCGGGGACGGACAGTCGCGAATGTCGACAGCGCACGCTCTATTTCAGACGCTGCGCTGGATTCGGCGGGCATACCGCTCATCCTACTGACCATCCTGCGCCGGGTCACTGGCGTTCCAGCTGCGAAGCTTGTCGGGGTTCGCGACGACCCACAGCTCATGAATTCGATCAAAACGGATGCCAAGGGCTGCGACGCCGACGACGCATCCGTTATGTCGCACAACGAGACCAGGCGCACCGTTGACAGACTGCTCGGCGATCGCCACGAGTGGAAGTCGCGCGAGCGTCGCGAAGATGACCCGCCCGACGAACTCACTGCCGCTGATCGGCGTCGACGGCGCGCGCACGCGGCCCCCTCCGTCGATGACGATCGTCACATCGGGGTCGAGGATGGCTGCCAGGGCAGTGGAGTCCGCGGCCTCGCACGCTTCCTGGAACGCGCGAACGATGTCACGGATACGATCGCGCTCCCCAGAGTCATCGGAGCTGCCGCTCATCGTCATGTGTTGCCTCATCGTCATGTGTGGCCTCGTCGCCACGTGTTGCCTCGACTCCATAGGCATGGTCCGTGGTCTCCAGTGCGACCTCTGGTACCGGTGCTACCCGGTCTTCAAAAAAGAACCGCGACAGTTGAGCCCGCAACCGCTGCGCCGTCGGCACCGCGCCACGTTCATCCGGTCGCAGTGCCAGGGGCGTGTGATCGGGTGCACGAGTGAGCCGCAATCGCTGGTATTCACCGATGGGCTTGTGCACCTCGATGTACTCGCCACCGGGAAGTCTCACGATTCGTCCGGTCTCGTATCCATGCAGGAGGAGCTCCCGGTCTTTCCGCTGCAGTGCGAGGCACACCCGTCGAGCGAGGATGAAGCCGATGGTCGGTCCGAGGACAACGAGCACCTGGAAGGAGAGCACCACCCCCTCGAGTGTCAGGTGGAAATGGGTCGTGATCACATCGGCGCTTCCTGCACCCCATAGAGCTCCGTAGAAGATGATTCCGGCCACCCCGACGCCGGTGCGTGTCGGAGTATCGCGGGGGCGGTCGAGGATGTGGTGTTCACGCCGGTCGCCGGTGATCCAGGACTCGATGAACGGATACGTGACCACGAACACCAAGAAGACCCCGACGAGCGCGAGCGGCGCCAGGATCGCGATCGTCCAGGTGTGGTCCAGCCACACGAACTCCCAGCCGGGAGGCACCAGGCGCAACGCCCCGTCGAGGAATCCGGTGTACCAATCAGGCTGGCTGCCGGCAGACGCGTCGCCTGCGGCGGCCGGCCCGTACAGCCAGATCGGACTGACGGTGATCGTTGCCGAGATCAGGAACAAAAGGCCCATCACGATGAAGAGCAGACCGCCGGCTCTCGCGGCTGCGTTCGGCAGCATCGGAATGCCGACGACGTTGTCTTCTGTGCGCCCGATGCCCGCGAACTGCGGGGGCTTCTGCGAATAGGCGACGGTGATGCGAACCGCGATGAAGGTGATCAGAAGGGCGGGGACGACGGCCACATGGATCGGATACAGGTGAGCGATGATTTCGCCCGGGAACTCGCCGCCGAAGAGCAGCGTGGACAGCCAGGTGCCGATGAACGGGATGCCGAGAACGATTCCTTCGACGATCCGCAGGCCGGATCCGGAGAGCATGTCGTCTGGCAGCGCGTACCCGCTCCAGCCGCCGATGAGCGCCACGAGGAAGATCAGGAACAGGAGCACCCAGTTTCCGCGTCGAGGTGTGCGGAAGCCGCCGGTGAAGTAGGTCGAGAGCAATTGCAGGATGAGCGAAGCAGGCAAGAGCAGGCCCGCCCAGTGGTGCGCCTGTCGCATGAGGAGACCTCCGCGGATGTCGAAGGAGATGAACAACGTGGAGTCGAGGGCCTTCGACATCTCTGCGCCGTGGAGCGGCGAATACCCGCCGTCGTATTCGACGAGTGTGCTGGACGGAGTGTAGAAGAACATCAGAAAGAGCCCGGTGGCCATCAGCACGATGACGCACGCCAACGACACGACGCCGAACAGATTCGACCAGTGTGTTGGCACAGTTCGCCGCCGCAGTTGGGTGATCGCATCCGTCATCCGTTGCCCGAGCGCGGTCTGCTGCATCAGGTACGCCGACAGGCGTTCGCTGACGGAAGGAGGACGCGGTCTTCGGTCAGTGGGCACGAGGAGTACCGCAACGAATCTTGTGCATTGTGTCTTCCTTTTCTCTCTTCACTGACTAAGACAATCTCTTCACTGATTAAGACAATGCAGAACCCCGATTTGTGACATGAACCTGGATTGCGTTTGGGGGCACTGTTGGCAGACGCTGTCGTTCGGCGAGCTCGGCATGGATGACTTACACAGGGAAACGTGAGGACTTCTGCAGACTCGCTCGGCATACTGGCACATTCGCCCGCGCGGATCCCCGCACGTGGAACGTCGACCAGAATCGTCGGCGTATCCGTGACTGCCCTGTCCGGACCCGAACGATTCACCCTGTGAAACTTATATGCGCAACGAACCTACTTCTTCCAGCACGCCCGGCTCGCTCAGTACTGACACCGGTCCCACCCGGATTCAGAGAACCCATCGCCGTCGTGGCCGCCGCCGCTTCCTCGCAATCGGTGCCGTTGTCGCCGTTGGGGCGATGGTCGGCACTGGCTTCGTTCTCCAGTCTGCGGTGACAGCCCAAAGCGAGAGCATCGCCGCCACCCAGGCCCTGACTGACAGCACCGGCTTCCAGGCCGAGCAGCTCGAGGGGCGGAGCGCGGTCCTGGCGGCTCACGCAGAGCACAGCGCAAAGGGCGCTATCGCCGGCGCCAACGCCGTCATCACCTCCGCGCAGGGAAAGACGGATGCCACGGTCCTTTCTACGACCGTCGCGTCCCTCAACTACTTCCCGCTCCTGGCGCCAGAACGCGTGTTCGAACTGGTGGAAGTAACTGCAACCCAGGCGGCGAGCGTTCAGGCGGCCACGGCCGAAGTTGACCGGGTTGCCACAGAGCAGGTCGCTGCGGATGCGGCAGCCGCCCAGGCCGCTGCCGCTGCTGCTGCCGCTGCGGAGGAGGCCGGGGACAGCGCTTCGTCCTCCCGTCCGTCGGCGCCGAGCAACCCCACTGAGGCGCAAGCCATCGCGCGCGATCTCATGGCGTCGCTCTATGGCTGGGGCGACGACCAGTTCGGCTGCCTTGTGCCGCTGTGGCAGAAGGAATCCGGCTGGAACGTGAACGCGTACAACGCCTCGAGCGGTGCCACCGGCATCCCACAGGCCCTGCCCGGCAGCAAGATGGCCTCGGCCGGCGACGACTGGCAGACCAACCCGGCCACCCAGATCACGTGGGGGCTCGGTTACATCGCGGGGCGCTACGGTACACCGTGTGACGCCTGGGATCACTCCGAGTCGGCCGGCTGGTACTAACCGGCACGCCGATTCAGAGTGGCGCCGTGTCGATAAGCGCCGTGTCTGTGAGCGCAGTATCTGTGCGAGTCGCGCCGCGCGCGTTGGAGCCCGGGAACGTCCCTTGGTTGTGGGTCGCGCCCGACGGTACCCCTTGCAGCAGCGTCCGAAGAGCGCGTCGTCCGCCTGTCTGCATGGCGCGTCGTTGCCGCTCTGCTCCGGCGCCCTCGTGAAACAACCGGTCGACTTTTGTTCGCACCCTCGGCTCATCGCCCGATTCGACCAGCGCGTCCCGTGACAGATCGATTAGCGCAGAGACGACATCCTTAGCGGGTGCGAGTTCAGCTCGCAGCGGGTGCACCAGATCCCCGGTGAGTCCGTCGCGGCAGGCAAGCCACAGCGACGCGTCCAACAGTTCCGGATCAACATCGTTCGGAAGCCGATCGTTCCCGGCAGAACGGATGACGGTATCGGTCAGCGCCCGGCTGATGACGGCGAGGAACACGGTATCGTCAACGTCGAGCTGGGCATCGAACACCCGGATCTCCACCGTTGGGTTGTCTTCAGAAAGACGAGCGTTCCAGGCGATGGTTCGCACGTCAGTCGTGCCGCCCACACCTACCAACGCCGTGGTGCGCCGCCGATAATCCTGTTCGTCAAACATCATGGGTGGGCATCCCGCAGTGGTCCATCGCCTCATCTGCACGCTTCGCCAGCTCGCAAATCCAGTGTCTCGCCCCTGCCAGAACGGGGAGTTTCCGCTGAGGGCAAGTAGTACCGGAAGCCACACGCGAAGGCCGTTCAGCGCGACGACACCGTCGGAGCGTGATCTGACTCCGACGTGAACGTGGAGAGCGTTGACCTGATGACCCAGCGTGATCGCTCCGTGGTCGGCGGCGATTCTTCGGTACCTCGGCACGTCGGTGACGAGAGGTGGGTTTGCGGGCTGGAACGGTACGCCCACGCTGGCTGCGATGACTCCCTGTCGCTGCGCCGCATCTGTGGCTGCCTTTCGGAACGCGAGCGTCATCGTCTCGGCTTGGCCTGCGGAAGCGAACACCGGGGAGGAGAACTCGACCTGTGAAGCGAGGTACTCGTGTGAGACATACGGGCCGATGCCACGGTGATGGCGAAGCTCCTCGATGACGGGCACCGCGGCATTCGCCGGTGAGAGCGAACCGGGATGCACGAGCATCAGCTCCTCCTCGATCCCAAATGTTGTCACCGGTCACCTCGCTCTCTGCTGGCACACTACCCGCGGTATCGATGCGCGAGAAGGGCTGGCCTCGGCCTAGAGTGTCGGCCTAGAGTGAGCAACATGACACTCCACTCGAGGGCACGGGCATGAACGCGGGCAACGTTGCTGCGGTCGTCTATAACCCGGTCAAGGTCGACCTCGATGCACTGCGGGCGGCCGTCGCCGCAGAGGAAAATGCGGCGGGGTGGGGCGAGACCCTTTGGTTCGAAACCACCAAAGACGACCCGGGGCAGGGCCCGACGAAAGAGGCTATCTCGGCCGGTTCCTCCCTGGTCATCGCTGCCGGGGGAGATGGCACCGTTCGCGCAGTGGCAGAAGCATTGCACGATTCTGAGGTGCCGCTGGCGCTCTTGCCCTCCGGTACCGGCAACCTTCTGGCGCGCAACCTCGATCTGACCCTGGACGACGTCGGCTCAGCGCTGGAGACCGCCTTCCGCGGACGCGACCGAAAGATCGATCTCGGCCTCATCCGCATCCGTCATGATGATTCGACGGTGACCCAACACGCGTACCTGGTCATGGCCGGTCTCGGGCTGGATGCCAAGATGCTCGCCGCCACCGACGACGATCTCAAGGCGAAGGTCGGCTGGCTCGCATACGTGCGAGCGATCGCCACTGTTCTCAGGGACAAGAACCAGCTTCGAATCCGGTACCGGCTCGACGGGGGCCACACGCATTCAGTGCGTGCCCACACGATCATGATCGGCAACTGCGGTTCGCTGCCCGGCAATATTCTGTTGTTGCCTGACGCCGCGGTCGACGATGGCCAGTTCGACGTTGTCGTCCTGCGTCCGGAAGGCTTCATCGGCTGGGTGCAGATCATGGTGAAGATCTTCTGGGAGAACGGCGTGATGCGGCGCACCACCGTCGGGCGCAAACTGATGGGGCTCACCAAGGAGGTGCGCGCCCTCAACTACCTCACCGGCAGTGAACTGGTGATGCGACTGAGTCAGCCAGAGAAGATTGAGCTCGACGGAGACGAATTCGGCTCCGCCGTTGCAGTGAAAACCTGGATCGACCCCGGCGCTCTCACGGTTCGGATGCCGGCTGACGACTGAGCTGACAGCTGAGCCAAACGCATGAGACTGTGACGGATGTCTAGGGCACGATGTTCTGGTTCTGGTTGAAGAGGTTCTCTGGATCGTAGTGTCGCTTGGCGGCCCGCAGCCGGTCTGCCGTGGCCGACGGGAACATCAGCTCAAGAACCGCTGCGTTCGCACGGGGTGTGAAGTTGCCGTAGATGCCGGTGGTGTGGACGGCGAGTTCGGCCCAGCGCGACCGGATCTTCGCTTCGGCATCAGCTGTGGCGTCGGCATCGGCGTCTGGCATCAGGAACGCCGCCGAGATGATGAGGACTTCAGCACCTCGATGGGCGAAAGCCGTGGCATCCGTCGCCACCCGGTTGAGGGCCCCGCGGAGGTAGCGGATCATGAGCACCGCGGCACCGAACTCGGCGTGGGCGGCGCTGAGGTTCTCGATCAGCTCGTCGGTGAAGTCGTCGGCGAATGTGTTGTTGTCGACCACCGTAATCGACCTGCCGGGTCGCGGTGGATCCTCGAGCATATCGGCGTACGCCTTCGGCCTGATGTCGTGGCCGATCACGCCCGGCATCTCGATCAGTGGTTGGATGGCCGCCATCGCTGCGTCGACGTCGTCGTCTCCGTAACAGACGAGGAGCTGCGACGTGGGGGGCATCTCCGGGCCGAACGCGGGAAACGCGGCGAAGGTCGAGCCCAGCTGCTCTGGCGAGGCGCGCATGATGTCGCGCCACTGGCGAAGATTCTGCGCAAGGGCTCCAGGGTCGACCTGGATCGAACCGGCAACGACTCCGGGCAACGGCTGGGCCTGGAACGTGAATCTGGTCACGACTCCGAAATTGCCGCCACCGCCGCGCAGCGCCCAGTACAACTCGGGCTCCGACGAGGTGTTGGCGGTAACGATCGAACCGGATGCGAGCACCACTTCGGCCTCGATCAGGCTGTCAAGTGCAAGACCGTTCTGTCGCACCATCCATCCGATTCCGCCGCCGATGGTCAACCCGCCGACCCCGACGGAGAAGGTGTCGCCGGATGACAGCGCGAGGCCGTGCGGCTGAAGGGCTTGTGCGACGTCTCCCCAGACTGCCCCGCTGCCGATGCGGACCATGCCACCACCGAGGACCTCAATGTCGCGGATGCCGGCGAGGTCGACGATGATTCCGCCTTCGTTGGTGCTGAACGGAGTGTGGCCACCACTGCGAACGGAGAGCGCCAGACCTTCGGCTTTGGCGTACCCCACGGCTTTGGCGACGTCGTCCGTCGTCGTCGGCCGCACCACCAGCCGAGGGCTTCCGACGGTTCCGAACGAGGTTGCTGCGGTCTCATAGTCCGTTGAATCCGCCGTCAGGATCTCTCCCGTGAAGCCGTCGAGCATTCGTGTACTTTCCGAGCGTTTGTTGGTTTCCGTTGTTGGAGTCATCGGCAACTGGTGTCATCTGTTATCGCCGTGACCTCCATTAGATCGTCTGCGAACTGCGGTGAACAAGAGGCAAGTGCCTCTTGTTCGCTCTGCGCGTGCAAACCACCAACGCCGCCCTGGTCTTCGTCACCGCGGCGGTGCGCTCACGAAGCCAGGGCCGTGCTCACGAAGGGCGATGTCGACGCCCGAACGAGGGCGCTGTAGTCGAGCTGAAAGGCGATCTCGTCGCCGACCGACACGTTGTGGTCTCCGACGTCGATGACCAGGTGGTCGCTGCTCATGCCGAGAACGGTGATTCCGGGCGGCGGGGTGAGACCGTCGGGGTCTGTGTCCTGGCGGCCGAGGGCGAGAATCGCCTGGTTGATGGTGCCGGTTCCGCGGCGCGGAGGCTGGTGGCCGAAGGATGCCTGCGCGATCTGACCCCAGGGCATCGCCGGTTTGCGCTTCGCTTCGATGACTTCGGCAACAAGGGTGAACGCGTCGGTGCGGAGCCCGTCGATGGGGCGCCGGTGCATCGGCTGGGTGCCGAGCAGGATGGACTCGCCGAGCCGCAGTTCGTTGTTGCGGCCGACGTCGCTCGTTGAGAGAGCCCACTCGAGGTTGGCGGAGTTGCCTCCTGAGACGACCGAAAGAGTCGTGCGGCAGGCCGCCTCCACGCTCTCGACGAGGCGGGAGAGCTCGTCCATCTTTCTCTGGTCTGGCACGACGCCGCTGTGGCAGGCCAGGTTTGTGCCGAGTCCGGCAAGGGTCAATCCGGGTTGTTTCATGACGGTCAGCGCCAGGTCTACGACATCATCGACGGCCACACCCTCTCGCAGGTCGCCGAGTTCCACCATCAGGACGACTCCGTGAGAGGTGTGCTGTCGGATGGCGGCATTGGAGAGGGCCTCGAGAACGAGGCTTTCCGTATTCAGGCTGATGACGGCATCCCGAACCGTCTGATCGACCTGACTCAGCATCGGCGACCGGATCAGGGTCAGGGGCGAGGCGATGGCATCGCCTCGCAACCGAGCCAGGTTCTCGATGCGCGAGTCGCCAATACCGGTGGCCCCGCCGCTCAGCATCGCAGCGGCGACCAAAGGCGACCCGCACGTCGCCTTCGATACCCCCGTCACGCTGATGCCCAAGGGGGAGAGCCGGTCGACGAGGAACCTGGTGTTGGCGGTGATCGCGCCGAGGTCGATGCAGAGGCGGGGTGCGGTCACCGGGCGCTCGAGGCGCGCGAGGCCTCAAGCGTGGGGAACGCAAGCAACACCATCTCGACCAGGCGGTCGAGTGGGCGGGTGAGCGGGTCGGTAGCCGGCAAGCCGAAGTCCAGTTCGTACTCGTCGATGGCTGCGCCGATCTCGTCGTCGCTCATGTGCTCATGATTGATCGTGACTCCGATGACCCTGGTGTCGGCGAATGCTTCGATCAGGGCGATCTCGCTGGCCACGGTCGGCATCATTACCATGGGGAAGTCTCCGAGCACCGTGCGCTTCGGGGCGTGCTGAACGATGATGCCCGCCGGCCTGCTGCCGCGCAGGATGTGCGCAGACGTCAGGTAGGCCGGGTGGCTGAGCGCGCCCTGGCCTTCGACGATGATGATGTCGGGGTTCTCACCTTCGTAGGCGGCCACGACCTGGTTCTCCACCTCGCCGGAGCAGAACTGGGGAACGAGTGCATCGAGCGCGACGCCGTACTTGCCGCCCTGGATGAGTGTCGTCTGACCGGTGCCGATCAGCACAGCCTTGATGCCCCTGGCGTTCAAAGACTGAACGAGAAGTGTGGCCGTGGTGCGTTTGCCGATGGCTCCGTCTGTGCCGAGAACGGCGATCCGCGGGCAGGGGACGTCGAAGATCCGACCGGAGAAGAGGTGGAGGTCTCGCTTCTCTTTGGGGCGGCGAACGTCGGTGATGGTCACGCCGGCGAGGAGGCTGGCGGCGGCGAATTCGAGGTCATCATTGAGGAACTCGTGGAGTCCGTTGATGATGTGCATGCCCCTCGCAATGCCGTCGAGCAGTACCACACGTTGTGCAGGCGAGAGCAGACCGTCTGCAGGCGCAACGCCACAGATGAGGTAGTCGGGGACCCGACCGGCGTGGGCGATGGCTTCGGCCAGGTCGGCGAGCACGGGGATGCCGTTCGCGACACCGTCGAGGAACATGCCCGCGTCGGTGCCACGCTGGGTGCTGTCGATGACGCTGAGGATCTCGTACTTCTCGGAGTGACGCACGAGACCGTTTGCGGTCTTGCCGTCCTGTTCCCCGAACTGGCCTTCGCAGTACACAATGGCCGTGCTGCCGACGGGGAGCGGGATGGTGACGAGTTCGGAATCGAGCACTTCGGAATTGGACAGATCAGAATTGGGGACAGACAGCTGCATTGCATTCCTCTGAATAGTTCAGAGGAGGCGACGGAATCGTGGCCGAGCCTGGCGGGCCCAACGGTCAACGAGAAGTCTTCCCTGATTTCCGGCGGCTGCCGGTATCCGTATGATACCAGCCTCTGCTACGGGGTCGGATGGGGAGATGTCACAAACGGGCTCGCTGTTCGGTCTGAGTTGGTGAAGAGTGGAACTGCAGGTTGAAACGGAGAACACCTATGAGTCATGTCGAACAACGGATCTCAACATCCGTCCTTGTCATCGGAACAGGAGGCTCAGGGCTGCGCGCGGCGATCGAACTCGCCGAGAACGGCGTCGATGTGCTCGCGGTCGGCAAGCGCCCGAAATCGGATGCACACACGTCGCTGGCAGCCGGAGGTATCAATGCGGCACTGGCCACGATGGATGCCGACGACAGCTGGCAGCAGCACGCGGCCGACACGATCAAGGAGAGCTACTTTCTCGCGAACCCGCACACGGTGCAGATCGTGACAGAAGGCGCGCGTCGCGGCATCGAAGACCTCGAGCGGTACGGCATGCCGTTCCAACGTGAAGACGACGGCCGCATCTCCCAGCGTTTCTTCGGCGCGCACACTTACCGGCGCACCGCTTTCGCCGGCGACTACACCGGCCTAGAGATTCAACGGACCCTCGTCAACCGGGCCGCTCAACTCGAGATTCCGATCCTCGACAGTGTCTACGTCACCCGCATCCTGGTGCAGGGCAACACCGTCTTCGGCGCATACGGGTTCGATATCAATGACGGCACGCGTTACCTCATCCACGCCGACGCCGTCATTCTCGCAGCTGGTGGACACAACCGAATCTGGCGCCGCTCATCCTCCCGGCGCGACGAGAACACCGGCGACTCGTTCCGTCTTGCCGTCGAGGCAGGAGCTCGGCTTCGCGATCCTGAACTTGTGCAGTTCCATCCGAGCGGCATCATCGAACCCCAGAACGCAGCGGGCACGCTCATCAGCGAGGCTGCGCGCGGTGAAGGCGGCATCCTGCGCAATGCGCTCGGCGAGCGCTTCATGTCGAAATACGACCCAGAGCGCATGGAACTGTCCACGCGAGACCGAGTGGCTCTCGCGTGTTACACCGAAATCAAGGAGGGCCGCGGAACACCGAACGGGGGTGTCTGGCTCGACGTGTCTCACCTACCGCGCGAGACGATCATGACCCGCCTTCCGCGGGTGTACCAGACCATGCTCGAACTGCAGATGCTCGACATCACGAAGGACCCGATCGAGATTGCCCCGACGGCGCATTACTCGATGGGCGGCGTCTGGGTGCGTCCGGAGGATCACGGAACGGATGTCGATGGCCTGTACGCTATCGGCGAGGCATCCAGTGGACTGCACGGTGCCAACCGTCTCGGCGGCAATTCCCTCATCGAGCTGCTCGTCTTCGGCCGCATCGTCGGGCAGGCAGCGGCCGAATACTCGGCCGGACTGGAAGCGCAGCGCCGCTCGCCGGCTGCTGTTCAGCAGGCGCGCGCGGAGGTGGACGATCTTCTCGCCTCAGACGGTAGGGAGAACGTGCGTGCCCTGCAACGCGCGATCCGCGACACGATGACCGAGCATGCCGGTGTCGTTCGTGATGACGTCGGGTTGCGCGCCGGCCTCGCCGAGCTCGCAGACATCGAAACGCGAATGGCGGACATCGGTATCCATCCGGATATCGCCGGATTTCAGGACCTCGCCCACGCGTTCGACCTCAAGTCGGCGGCGCTTGCCGCGCGGGCAACCCTTGAGGCCGCGCTGGAGCGCCGGGAAACCCGGGGCGCCCACAACCGTAGCGACTATCCCCACACCGACCCGGCGCTCCAGGTCAACCTCGTCTGGTCTCCCACCTCCGGCGTTGTGCGCGAGGAGATCCCGCCGATTCCCGACGAAATCGCCACCCTCATCGGCGGCGAGGTCTCGACGGAAGGCAAGTTGGTCGAATAGATCTCGGGCGACAACGAACGGGCGGGACGAATGACTCGTCCCGCCCGTTCTGACTGCTGCTCGCCCTACGGAGCGATAATCCCTACTCCGCGAGGATGAGGTAGAGGGCGCGCCGCGCTTCGTCAAGCTTCTCGGCGGCAGCCGTGCGTTGTTCGTCGGTGGCCGCGAACCGGAACTGGTGCACGACTCCCATCAGTTTGGCGGTGCTGGAATGCATGGCGGCATCTGCCGACGAGCGACCAGCCGTTGCCGCCCAGGCCTTGTCCAGCTCCTCCTGGTGTTCGGCGACATAGGTCTCGCCCGCCTCTGTGAGATGGAATTGGACCTTACGGCCTTCACCCACGGGAGTGATGAGTTCCTCGTCGACCAGCTGCTGCAGCGTGGGGTAGACGGAGCCGGGGCTGGGGCGCCAGGCGCCTCCCGTCTTCTCGGCGATGGCCTTGATCAGGCCATAGCCGTTGGACGGCGCCTCGGCGAGCTGGGAGATGATGGCGGCACGAATGTCGCCTCGATTTGCCCGGCCTGGCCCGCGTGGTCCGAAGCCATGCTCGAACCCGCCACCACGACCGTGGCCGTGCGGGCCACGGCGGCCGAAGTCTCGCTGTCCGCGAGTGCGTCGCTGTGGATCCGTGCTGTTCTCGTTGAAACTGTTTTCGGTGAATTGATTGGTATGCATGTGATGTCCTTTGAGGTGTGATTCGTTTCGGAGCGGGCCTGAATGAGATTCGACCGCGAGCTTCCGTGTTGAGTACCAGTCGCGTTACTGAGCTGTGTACTATCGCCCTTATTCAGCGATAGACCAACGATATATCGGTAGGTCGAGTTTGTCAAGTGTGAGCCCCCCCAGTTCGGCCGCATTGGTATCGGCCGATCGTGCTGGTGCCCTAGCGTTGCGTCATGCGCGCGCCGCGAATCATCACAGCCCTTGGCCTTGCCGCCGTGGCACTTGCCCTGACCTCATGCGCGAGCCTGTCGGCAAGCTCATCGCCGGTTCCAACGCCGAGCGCGACGGCATCCGTCGCCCCTGCATCCGTCCCCCCTGTGGTCGTCGACGAACTCGGGGCGGGTGCGCAGGAGACTCCGGTCGACGTCGAAGTTGCCGGCCCAGCCGAGGTCACCTACCGCAAGATCACGATCAAGCCAGGCGCAGGGACGGGCCTGCACTGCCACTACGGCCAGCTGATCGCTGTCGTGAGCGAGGGGGTTTTCACCCACTACGCGCCGATCTATCCAACTGGAGTGCACCAGTACGAAGCGGGTGACTCGATCATCGAGGGCGCACACTACATTCACGAAGGGAAGAACGAGGGAACAGAAGACGTCGTTCTCCTGGTCACCTACGTGACTCCAGAGGGCGACCCGCTCTCCGAGACCGACCTGGCCAACTGCGACCACTGACGAGCGGCTGTTGCATCGACCTATGCCGGGGCTTTGTCCTTCCGCCAAATCCAGGCGAGCACCAGATAGCCGAACGCGAGTACGGTGACCGTGCCGGCAATGGCCAGCCAGTCGACGGGGCCGGTGCCGTTTGCGAACGAGATTCCGACGATGACCGTTGACGAGATGCCACCCAGGCAGCGCGCCGTCTGGAAGAGCCCTGCCGCTTCGCCGGTCTCTCCCGGCCTGGCCGCAACGTAGAGCGACTGCGTAAGCGAAATGGTGAGAATGGCGTAGGGGATGCCCATGGCCGCGGCGACCAAAAGCACCACGACCGGTGCGGTCGAGAGGGCAAGGAACCCGAGGATCATCGCTGAAACGAAGAATCCGACCCCGCCGATGATGAGCGCGTTCCTGAGTCCCCGACGATCGATGAGTCGTTCCACGAGCGGTGTCAGCAACACGGTGGCCGCGGCGAGCGGCAACACCAGCAGGCCGACGGCGTCGGTGCGGAAGCCCTGGTCTTCCAGATACTGTGGAACACCGAACAGCGCACCGTAGAAGACCATATTGACCAGGCCGAAGAGCACGTAGACCCGAATCAGGGCGGTGTTTGCAGCGAGAAGCCGGAGGTCGATGAAGGGCTTCGTGCAGTGCAACTCTCGCCACGCGAACAGGGCGCCGGCCAGAACCACAATGGGGATCAGCCACCAGTTCGGGTCGGTCGGGATATCGAGAAGGAACATCAGCAGTGCGACGATCGTGACACCGAACAGCAGCACACCGGGGATGTCCGATTCGACCAGGGTGGTTCGAATCGGTGATTTCTCCCGTTCCGGGTCTTTGGGTGCCAGCAGCAGAGTGCTGGCAGCGGCGATCGCGGCAAGTGGGATATTGATTAGGAAGATCGACTCCCACCCCAGTTGCGTCACCAGGAGACCACCGACGAGTGGTCCGACAGCCATTGCGCCGGTGTCGATCATCTGGATTCGGCCGATCATCTTTGGAGCGCTTCCTCCTGTGGTCTCCGCGATCCCGTGCAGCATGGCCACCGCAGCCGGGAAGGCCGTCGACGTGCCGATTGCGAGCAATACCCGCGCAATGCAGACGATGATGAACGAGTCGCCCAGTGGCGCCAGTATTCCGGCGAGGGCAATGACCACCATGCCGAAGACGAACAGCCGACGCGGACCGTACCGGTCTGCGAGGCGCCCCATCAGGGGTTGCAGGACGGCCATCGCGAGGTAGAAGACCGTGATCACCCACATGACCGATGCGACATCGAGTTTGAAGTCACCGCGGATCGTCGTCAGCGCGACGGCGATCATGCCCGAGTTGAGGCCGCTGAGGGCAGTCCCAGAGCAGAGGGCCGCGATCGTCCAGGTGCGCCGTGACGGGGACTGTTTCGTCAGGGAGGTCACGGCACCAATATAGAGGCCAGCGGCTGCCCGCGGTGAGATTCAGCCCCGAATGGGGTTCAACGACGTGTTCTAAGCCGCCCGCAGCATGGCAGCCGGATGCGAATCAGAACGACCGGAGAACTCGGTGGGGGTATCGATCGAGGATCGCAGTTCAATGACGGAGCCTCCAACGCTCGCAAACTCCCCGCCGACTTCGGCGAGGAAGGCGGTGAGCGAGAGGTCGAGGACGCCGCAGACGGTCGCGAGAATCTCCGAGGAAGCTTCCTTCCGGCCGCGTTCGATCTCGGAGAGGTAGGGCAACGAGACGCGTGACTCTTCGGCGAGCTGGCGCAGTGTCTTGCCCAGCTGGAGCCGGCGGCGCCGCAGGACAGCCCCTATCGCGTGGCGTATGAGCATGTGATTCCTCCGGAGTTCTTCGCCCTGCTGTTACCTGAGTCCCAGCCTAGATGCGCTGTTTGCGCGGCACGCCGACAAGGGCCGGGCAATGCCGATTTCCTGTCTGCCCAGAGCATAATCAAGGTAGCTTGGGTGCATGGCACGCGAAGCAGTAGTCCTGCCCGTCGACGGACCGCACGGACAACGGGAGGTGCGGATCTCCAGCCCCTCGCGTGTGCTCTGGCCGGAGCCGGGGATCACCAAGCTCGACCTCGCCAACTACATCGTGGCCGTCGGTGACGCTTTTGTCGCAGCGAACGGAGATCGTCCGGTTTCTCTGCAGCGCTTCCCGGAAGGGATCGACGGGGAACAGTTCTTCTCGAAGAATCCGCCGAAGGGGGCACCGGACTTCGTACGGTCGGTGACGGTCGTCTACCCGAGTGCGAGGTCGCATCCGCAGCTCGTCATCGACGAACCAGCGACAGCGGTCTGGGCGGTACAGATGAACACCGTGGTGTTCCATCCGTGGCCGTCGAGGGCAGAGAACTCAGACAACCCGGACCAACTGCGTATAGACCTCGACCCGCAGCCCGGCACCGATTTCGACGATGCCATCCCGGCCGCCCTCGAACTCAGGAAGGTACTGGACGAGGCGGGTCTGACGGCTTTCGTCAAGACGAGTGGCAACCGCGGGCTCCACGTGTTTGCACCGATCGAGCCGGTGCGCGAGTTCCTCGACGTGCGTCACGCCGTGATCGCGGTCTCCCGGGAACTTGAGCGACGGATGCCGAAAAAGGTCACGACCTCGTGGTGGAAGGAGGAGCGCGGTGAGCGCATCTTCGCCGACTTCAACCAGGCGAACCGTGATCGCACGATGGCCGGGGCATACAGCCCGCGCGCTCTCGCACACGCTCCAGTCTCGTGTCCGCTCGAATGGAGCGAACTCGAGAACGCGGACCCGAAGTCGTTCACGATCGAAACCGTGCCGGAGCGACTGAAGACGGTCGGCGACCCCTGGGCGAAGCTGCAGGAGAACCCCGGCACGATCGACGAGCTCCTCGGCTGGTGGGAACGCGATCTCGCGGCCGGCCTCCGAGAACTGCCGTTTCCTCCCGACTACCCGAAGATGCCGGGCGAGCCGCCCCGCGTGCAGCCGAGTCGCGCGCGCAAGAGCGACTGAGCGGGCTGGCGCTCACCACTAATGGACCATGCGTTGGGCTCGTCGATGCTGGCGTCGACGGCACCCGTTAGGTGAGCACCTCGCTGAGGTCGTACGCGATCGGACGGTCAAGCTGGTCGAATGTGCACGAGCGCGCGTCGCGGTCTGGCCGCCAGCGAAAGAACTGGGCGGTGTGCCGAAAGCGCATGCCCTCCATCTGGTCATAGCGCACCTCGATGACCCTGGTTGGGTCCAGGCGCACGTATGAGACGTCCTTGCCAGATGAGAAGCGGCTGCGATCCGTCTCGCCGGCGATCGCTTTGCCCTCGTCATCGCGCATCACGAGTGGCTCGAGCTCGTCGACCAGCTCGAGCCTGCGAGCATTGCTGAAAGCGGATGCCCCGCCGACGTTTCGCAGGTTGCCCTCGTTGTCGTAGAGCCCGAGCAGCAGCGAACCGACCCCGGCGCCGCTCTTGTGGACGCGGTAGCCGAGCAGCACGACATCCGCCGTGCGATGGTGCTTCACCTTGAGCATCAGGCGCTTGCCCGGCGCGTACGCGGCCGCGAGCGGCTTTGCGACGACGCCATCAAGCCCAGCGCCCTCGAAGTCGACGAGCCAGCGTCGGGCGAGTTCGACATCCGTCGTCGTGCGGGTCAGGTGGATCGGATCGCCCAGTGCGCCTGCCAGGTCTTCAAGCTTCGCGCGGCGTTCAGCGAACGGCGTGTCAAGAAGGCTGTCATCGCCCTGCGCGACGAGATCGAAAGCGACAAACATCGCCGGCGTCGTGTCCGCCAGCAAACGGATGCGGCTTTCAGCCGGGTGGATTCGCTGCGAAAGTGCCTCCCAATCGAGTCTTTCGCTGCCGATGGTGCCGCTGCGAACCACAATTTCACCGTCGAGCACGCAGGGTGTCGGCAGTAGGCGAGCGAAGGCATCCGTCAGCTCTGGGAAATATCGCGTCAGCATCTTGGATCCACGGCTGCCGATCTGGGCTTCCCTGCCGTCGAAGTAGATGATGGCACGGAAGCCGTCCCATTTCGGCTCGTAGCTGAGGCCGCCGGCGACGCTGTCGGGCTCTGGTACAGCGTCGATGGCTTTGGCCAGCATCGGCGTGACGGGGGATTCAGGGGAGAGTTCCATGCACTGATCCTGCCGCAGGCCGAGCTATGGCGCCAGAGTAGCGAATGCTGCGACTACGTCTACGTCTACAACTACAACTACAACTACAACTACAGCTACTACGGAGATTTGGTGGCGCCCATCTGGAGTTCAACGCGGAGTCCGTGCCGGGTCTTCACGACGGCGGCGGGAATGCGCGCCTTCTTGCCCGCGCGCTCCAGCCTGGTCATGGCCTCATCGATGGCCGACTCGAGACCGCGGGGAACGACACCCACCACACCGCTGACCCGACCGCCGGTGAACAGGCGCACCTCCAGCGGGGCATCCGTTCGTTCCTCTTCGACAGTTCGACGGCCTCCCGCCGTCTCCAGGCCGGAGGCGCCGTCATCGAGGAGCCGTTGGATTTCGTCCTGTCGCGCGTCGCTGCTCGCCAGACGGATGGCTGTCTTGCGCGAGCGCGGAATCAGGTCATATGCGTAATTATTGAGCGAGCCAGACCCGCGATCGTTCTTCGGGAGGTCGCTGTCACCAGAGCTGCTTTTCCAAAACGCCATGCCTCTATTCTGGCAGCGCTCGGCCGGGCCGACGTTCGGCCGAATCTATGTTCAGCGGGGCCGACCTTCAGCCGGGGGTCATCCAGCGTGCCCAGGATATGGAGAGCGATCCGCTGGCCGCCACGCGGGTGCACCACCACCAGGCGGTCGCGGCTACGGCCCATTGCAGGAGAACCAGAAGCGGCGTCATGGTACCGCCCACCAGGGCAACCAGTGCCGGGTAGAGCACAACGATCGTCGCAGTTCGGCCGTGCAACGCATTCATCACCCAGCCGCTCGACACCGCTCCCATCGGTGTCGAGATCAGCGGCGTCTCCCAGTTGGTGTCTGGGCGATACCCGGAACGCACCGCGGCACCTGCCAGCCCGAGCCCGACCGGTACGGCGAACCAAATCCAGGCCGCCGGCGCGGCCCCGACGACAATCACCAGTGTGAAGCACAGCACGCACCACGGAACCAATACCGCAGCCGGCAGTGCGCTCAGCAGTCGTCGCTGCGGGCCTTCGCCGAGAGGGAACAGCCGGCCGAGGGCTGGAAGCTCCGACATGGTGCGGGCCACCGATCCAGCGATGGTCACGGCCCGCAGGGTGCAGACGACAAGTATCGCGACCAGGACAGCGCCCAGGTTCAGGTATGGCACGGCGAGAATGACGACAGGCAGTACCGCAGAAGAGACGAATCCGGCCGCCTGGCCTCGCCGCCGCCGCCACACGCGGAACTGCGTGAAGATGAATCGGCGCGTTGGACCCGTTGCCGGTGCCCGGCTCGACCGCGTCCTCTTGCGGCCAATGGATTCGGAACCTGGTCCCCGTTGGGAGGCCGCAGCATCCTCACCCCGCCCTATCGTGAGTCCCTTGAGTTCCATGGAGAGCAGCGCTTCGGAGGCGAGTGACCCGGCTTCGGTACTACGGCTGAGGCTGAACCGGGTGAGCGACGGCAATCCGCGATAGGCGAGGCCGACTGCCAGCAGAGCGGCAGCCACGAGCACAGCGACTGGCCAGACCGCACCGCCCGCGACAAGGAGCGGCCACCCGGTCGGCAACCAGATGAACCATTCAAGGAGGGGAACCGGCAGACCTGTCGCGCCGATCACGGTCGCGTTGAAGACTGTCGCGTTGAGGAGCGTTGCACCGAGCACGAGAAGGATTACCACCACGGGGATGAAGCGCTCCACCCCATCGAAACGGAACGCTCGCCACCGTCGCCACTGTGTTTGCTGAGACTGCAGTGTTTGCTGAGACTGCTGTGTTTGCT
The DNA here is from genome assembly GCF_000421145.1 of Glaciibacter superstes DSM 21135. Lineage (GTDB taxonomy): Bacteria > Actinomycetota > Actinomycetes > Actinomycetales > Microbacteriaceae > Cryobacterium > Cryobacterium superstes. Next base: position 182,737 of record NZ_ATWH01000002.1, read on the forward strand.
GTGACTGCTGCGTTTTTCGATGCTGCGGCGCGTGTCGAACCTGTATCCACGCCGCGGCCGAGTGGGTGAGCGCGGCGAGGCTCGCGACGGAGGACATGGTCAGGATGAGTTTCACGATCCCGTCGGCAACACCAGCTGAGAAGCCGCCGGTGCCCGTGAAGACAACCGCGGTTCCCACGGAGAGCACAACAACCGGAACCAGCAGCGACGCCAGGTATCCGGGGAGAACAACGCCACGCCGATCAACCGGCAGCGGCAGCCACCAGTGCACCTGGGCTCGTGTCATCACAACCGGCCCGATCCGCTGGGTGAGGGTGAACAGGGTCGCGAACAGGGCGAGGAGCAGTGCGGCAACTGCGCCGATCGGGTCGCTGGCCGCCAGGAACCACTCCGCGGTGGCCCGCCCACCGAGCACTGCCGCGGAATGTCCTGGTGCAGATACGAGGCCAACGGCTTCGACGACTGCCAGCACGATAAAGGCGCCGACGATGTACAGGTCCTCCGGCGTACGGCGACGGTGACGGTGACGGGACCCACGGTCTGCACGGGCACCGCGGGTGAACGCGCGCACGTCCTGCGCGGTCGTCACAGTGTTGTCGGTCACAGTGTCGTCTGTCACGGTGTTGTCGGTCACAGCGCCTCCATCTCTGCCGCGCCTGCTGCCGGCGTGAGTCTGCGTGCCGAGTCACTGCGTGCCGAGTTACCGATAAGAAGAGCGGCGTCGCCGCACTGGGTCACGAATGCGGGGTCATGTGTGGCAAAGACCACCGCGTTCCCGCCGTCGACCAGGGTGCGGATTCGATCACGCAGCCGCGAGCGCATCACTGTGTCGAGCCGCTGCTCGGGTTCGTCGAGCACCAGGAGGTCACTCGGGCGGATGAAGGCCGCGGCCAGCAGCATCCGTCTGCGCTGACCGGACGACAGATTCGACGGAAGCGATCCCTCTGCTTCGGTCAGTCCGAAGAAATCCAGTTCAGCGGCCACCGCGGTGGCGGGCGAGGTGACACTGTGCGCGGTTGCCACGAGCATGAGATGCTCGCCGACGGACAAGCCAGGGAAGTACGCGTCGTCGTCGAAGACGGTGGCGACGGATGCGCGAAAGGTCGCGCTTCGCTCGTCGACCCCGGCGCCGTTCAGATGCATGGTGCCGCCGAGTGCGGGCAGCAATCCGGCGATCGAGCGCAGGAGTGTCGATTTGCCGCTGCCGTTGGTGCCGATCACAGCGAGGGAGTCACCGGCGGCGAGGCAGAGCGAGACCTCGGCAACAACACGGTGATCGCCGTAACCGACGTCGAGGCCCTTCACGTCAAGGAGCGGCACGTCGAGGAGCGGCACGTCGGAATCGACGACTGGGGTGCGTGGGAGAGAGGTGGTTGAAGGAGTACGAAAGAGGTTCACGAGCGTGGTCCTTGCGGTCAGCGGGAAAGAGGAACCATCTGATCGCGAGGAAGCCGGCTCTGCCGGTCTCGGTGGGCTCTGGGCGGGGGAGTCGCAGCCCTACGCGATCACGAAGGAGCGCGCCGGTGCTCGTGACCGGATCTGCCCGGGGATACCGGGCGAACTCTGCACAACGATCTCGTGCGCTGCGCCAAAGCCAGGCGGAGCAGTCGTGCGCCAGCCATCGCCGGGTGAGGCGATCGGGCTGAGCGCTCGGCTTGCGACGTACCTCAGCGCCATAACGGCGACACCGGCGACACACAACGCGGCCAGGCCGAAGGCGAACCCCGAATGACCCCAGAGGCCGCCTGCCATGGCCGAGGCGACACCGACTCCGACACCGAAACCGACGTACAGGCTCAGCAGGCGTATGCCGAATGGGCCGTATTTGTCGAAATCGGTGGTGCCGATGGTGTTCCTCCTGGAACCGGGTCGGGTGACCAATTTACCAGCACGCCGGATTTTCATCACGAGCAGTGAATTTTCAGATTTGGGAATGCTGTGATCCCTGCGACGTCCACAGCAGCCAGGGTGAGGACGACAGCTCCGGCTTGATCGAGAATCCGTTGGGAGTGAGCCGCACCCCCTGTCTATCCGGACGGGGCCCCGGTACGATCAAGCCAATCCGGTTGAGTGTATCTCGACGCTCAGCCACATCGCCGAAGGATGCCGATGAATGGACTTTGGGGGAAGCCCAGCTGTGATGAGCGTTGAGCGTGGAATACAGCTGTTCGGTCGCGACAAGGAATATGCGACTCTGACTCGGCTAGTGGGAGCCGTGCGAACCGGCGAAAGTCAGACGATCGTGCTCCGCGGTCCCCAAGGCATTGGGAAGTCCACCTTGCTTGATTACGTGGCTGACCACGCCGAAGGGTGTCGAGTCGAGCGTGCAGTCGGTATCGAGTCCGAGCTGGAGCTCGCCTTTGCCGGCCTCCATCAGTTGTGCCTTCCGATGCTTGATCACCTTGATCGCCTGCCGCCCCCTCAGCGTGTGGCACTCTCCACCGCATTCGGGCTCAATCTCGGAAGTCCGCCTGATCGCTTCCTCGTCGGACTCGCGGTACTGAGCCTGTTCGCCGCAGTCGCTGAGGAACGACCCCTGATAGCCCTCATCGATGATACTGAATGGCTAGACGAGGTGTCAGTGCAAGTGCTCGCCTTCGTCGCTCGGCGCCTTGGAGCCGAATCGGTGGCGCTGATCTTCGCCGCACTCCCTGGCCAGCGAACCGAGGCACTGATGAGGCTTCCCGAATTGCAGGTCGGACGACTTCAGGATGCGGATGCACATTCCCTCCTCGATTCGCTCCTGCAGGTTCCCATGGACGAGGCCATACGGGAGCGAATAGTCGCAGACAGTCGAGGCTGCCCGCTCGCGCTGATCGAGATTACGAACGGGTTGACTCCGGCAGAACGGGCGGGCGCCTTCGGCCTTCCCGCTTCGGTCCCGCTTATATGCGGATTGGAAGAAACGTATGTGAGACGGCTGGAGTCACTTCCAGAACGAACCCGGATGCTCCTCCTGGCGGCTGCTCTGGAGCCGACGGGAGACGTCGCGACCGTGTGGCACGCGGCGGAGGAACTCGGCCTTGGCAGGGATGATGTTGGGGATGCCGAGGCCTCCGGTTTGGTGGAGTTGAGCTCACGGGTGCGGTTCAGGCATCCGTTGGTGCGATCCGCTGTCATTCGGATATCGGATGCTCGAGCACGGCGAACGGTGCATCGGGTCTTGGCCTCTGTGACCAATACCGAGCAGCATCCTGATCGGCAGGCATGGCATCGGGCGCTTGCGGCGGAAGGCCCGGACGAATCGGTGGCGAGCGAACTGGTTCGGTGCGCAGTGCGAGCCCAGGAACGCGGGGGTCTCGCTGCCTCCGCTGCGTTCCTGCAGGCAGCGGCGGAATTGACCGTTGATCCAGTTCGTCGAGGGGAGAGAGCCCTGGCAGCGGCGCAGGCCAAATATCACGTTGGCGCAAGCGATGAAGCGCTCGTGCTTCTGGCTGCTGCGGAGGCCGAGCCTCTCGACGATCTCAGCGCTGCTCTGTCGAGCCTGTTGCGCGGACAGATCGCCTTCTTCTCAAGCCGTGGCCGCGAGGCTCCACCTCTATTGATTGCAGCCGCCCAACAACTGCAAGTGCTTGACGGAGCGATCGCGCGCGAGGCGTACCTGGACGCCGTATCCGCGGGACTCGTGGTCGGACGCTTTGCCGCCGACGTTGGACTTCTCGAGGTAGCGGAGGCCGCGAGCGCAGCACCGGCAGCACGCGGGAATTCAACCGACTTCCTCCTGGACGGGTTCGCCAAGGTGATCACGGAGAGCTATGCGGAGGGAGTCCCATTCCTCAAGCAAGCGTTGACGGCCTTTCGAGACGAAGCCTTGCCGGCGTCGCAAAGCATCCGCTGGCTGTGGCTCGCCTCCCACGCCGCCAGAGATGTGTGGGACGACGAGAGCTGGGAGATTCTCGCCAATCGCCACGTGCGGATAGCCAGGGAAATGGGAGCACTCGGTGCGTTGCCCATTGCCCTGACAACGCGCATCGGGTTGCACGTGGCCTCAGGTGAGATCGCGATCGCCAGCGTGATGGTCAAGGAGGCCGTCGAAGTGACGGCCGTGACTGGGAAGACGACACCGCCGTACGGCGCGATCGCCGTTGCTGCGTGGCAGGGCAACGAAGCGCTCTTCTCCAGGCTGAGGCTGTCCGCCGTCGATATCGCTTCTGTGCGTGGAGATGGGCTGGGGACGGTAATAATGCTGTACGCCGGGGCGGTCCTCTACAACGGTCTGGGAGACTATCGAAAGGCGCTTGTCGAAGCTGAATCCGGCGCGGCACACCGTAACGACCTGTGTTACGCCACGTGGTCACTCGTCGAACTCGTCGAAGCAGCCTCCCGCAGTGGAGAGCCCGCACTCGCCGTCGGCGCTCTGGAACGCCTGACACAAAGCACCGGGGCCAGCGGCACTGCCTGGGCACGCGGTGTCGAGGCCAGGTGCCGAGCGCTGGTGAGCAATGACGACGTCGCAGAGTCTCACTACCGTGAGGCGATCGCGAGCCTCGGCAAGACCCGCGTGCGGATGGAACTTGCTCGCGCACATCTGCTCTACGGGGAGTGGTTGCGCCGCATGGGCAGGCGGACCGACGCCAGAGAGAACCTGCGGATCGCCCATGAGATGTTCACGGCTTTCGGCGCTGATGCCTACGTTGAGCGTGCAAGACGGGAGCTGGCGGCCACGGGGGAACGGGTGCGCACGCACGCGCCACTCTCACAGCCCATCCTCACCGCCCAGGAAGCACAGATTGCGGCGTTGGCCGCAGCAGGGCGCACCAACCCGGAGATCGCCGCGGAACTGTTTCTCAGTTCTCGAACCGTCGAATGGCATCTCGGGAAGGTCTACCCGAAGCTTGGCATCGCTTCGCGGAGGGAACTTCGGCACACTCTCGCCAGTTTTCCTTCGGCTCTCGCGCGAGCCTAAAAGCCCCAAAGTCTGGTCGCGTCGACCGGAGAGCCCGGGCCGCACCCGGGGATAGACCGGGGACTCACACGGGTCCGACGAGGTCCAACTTTGGCGACGATGAACGGAGAAAGAATCGCCGAATCACCACACGAACTGGAGAGTAGCCATGGACCTGAAACTGCAAGTGTCAGTCCCGCCCGAGGACAATTCAGACCTTATTCACGCAGTGCTGAGACTTGCGGCAGAAGCACACGGAGCGTATGAGGCCGTGGAGCTTCGAGGAGCCTACGACACCGAGTGGGCAGGGTGGTATGCGGATCACATGGCAAACTCCTTGAGCGCCGTCGGATATCGACTCGTCGAGGTGTCAGCCTGATGGGCTTCGTCAATGCCGTCTTGGGCCGGGACCGTCGGCGGCGAACTCGCGATCAACGTGCGGTCGAGCGCTACGAATATCTCGTTGGCCTTGCAGACACTGCCGAGACGCAACGGATTCACGACGACAACTTCGCGAGACTGACCGAAGCGCAGCGGGACCTCATGTTCGACCAGTTCCTGATGGGACTGACGTACCGAAAGCAACGTCGCGATCCGCGTTCCGGCCCGCCGTCAGACCGGTTCCTCAGCTACTTTGCCTCGTCTGCTGCTACAACGGGCCTTGCCGGGCCATTCCTCTGGACAGGGTTCATCGATCCCGGACCTCCGCGTAATGGGTATGGAGCGAAGTGATGTCTGCTGACGTAAGTCCGGCCATCGTTGTCCCCAGCGGCCCGATGTATTCGCCAAACCCCGACAATCTTCGCGTTTCTACGCAGGTGATCGCCTTCGAGTTCAAGGCGGATGCGGACGGTGGGAACCATTGACCGCAATTCTCCACTTGGCTAGGACTGTCGATTTTCGACGTGATCGCGGCCCATGCCATCGCCACGACAATCTGCAGTGAATTTTCAGATTTGGGAATGCTGTGACCCCTACGACGTTGAGTTGAGTCGAAGGCACTCAAGTTTGCACACCAGGAGGTCACATGCCTACGTACTTCGGTTCAGAAGATGCCGGCAACGGCTCGTTCGACGAATTCCTTGCCCGCTACCTGCAGGGCCAGCGTGCTGCGCAGTCCGGGCGCTCCATCGACATCACCCGACTACTCAGTCGTCGCACGCACGAGGTGCTCGGGCGAGCAGCGACGTACGCGGTGGAACACGGGCACACGCACGTCGACGCACTGCACATCCTCCGGGTGCTGGTCGACCGTTCGCCGATCATCGACGCAGTGAAGAGCACTGGTGCCGATCCGGCGGCCGTCGCGTCTGCGGCAGAGCAACGGCTTCCGGAGAAGTCTGACGACCGCCAGGACACCGCACCAGCGCTCACCCCGTCTGCGCAGCGTGCGCTGCTCGACGCGCATCAGGTCGCGCGCGCTTTCGGGTCGACGTATATCGACCCAGAGCATCTCTTCTTTGCGTTCGTCGTGAACCAGGACTCGCCCGCCGGGCAGGTGCTCGCTTCCGCCGGCGTCACTCCGGAATCGCTGCAAGCCGGGGTACGCTCGCCGCAGGAGAGCGCGACGGCTCGGCCGTCGGCATCCGTCGACTCAGACACCCCGATGCTCGACACCTACGGCATCGATCTGACCGCGCGAGCCCGCGAGGGTGCGCTCGATCCGGTCATCGGGCGGGCAGACGAGATCGAGCAGACCATCGAGATCCTGTCGAGGCGCACCAAGAACAACCCGGTGCTGATCGGCGAGGCCGGTGTCGGCAAGACCGCGATCGTCGACGGTATCGCCCAGGCGATCGTTGACGGCCAAGTGCCTGAGCAGCTGCGCGGCAAGCGCGTCGTTGCGCTCGATCTGCCCGGGATGCTCGCGGGAACCCGGTTCCGCGGCGACTTCGAGGAGCGCCTCACCAAGACCATGGACGAGATCGCGGCCCGCTCAGGCGAGGTGATCGTTTTCATCGACGAACTCCACACTGTGATCGGCGCCGGCGGCAGCGGTGAGGGCGGAATGGACGCAGGCAACATCCTGAAGCCACGCCTTGCCCGCGGCGACCTGCATGTGGTTGGAGCGACAACGCTCAAGGAGTACCGCAAGGTCGAGAAGGACCCGGCCTTTGAACGGCGATTCCAGCCGGTCACGGTTGGTGAGCCGAACATCGAGGATGCCGTGCGCATCCTCGCCGGCCTGCAGGGTCGATACGAGGAGCACCACGCTGTTCGCTACACCGATGCGGCGATCCGGAGCGCGGTCGAGATGTCGGCCCGCTACGTGCCAGACCGGTTCCTGCCGGACAAGGCCATCGACCTCATCGACCAGGCAGGGGCGCGCCTGCGCCTGAAGCTCGGAATCGGTGTCGATGTGTCGGCGCTGCGTGCTCAGGTGGCAGAACTCGACGAGTCGAAAGACGCTGCGGTCGCCGGAGAACGCTACGAAGAGGCGTCGCAGCTGCGAGACGAGATCGAGGCCGTTCGGGAGAAGATCCGGGCGGCTGAGACCTTCAACAGTGCTGAGACTGTCAACAATGCTGAGACCTTCAACAGCGCTGAGACGACGGATGCCGCAGCCGCCGGTGACGCCACCGGCACTCCGGCCATCGTGGACGAGAAGGAGATCGCCGAGATCATTTCGCGCTCAACCGGCATCCCGGCCAGCCGTCTCACCGAAGGAGATCGCGTTCGCCTCGGCCGGCTGGAAGACGACCTGCACGAGCGAGTGGTCGGCCAGGACGACGCGGTGACGGTGATCGCGAAGTCGGTGCGGAGGAACCGCACCGGACTGGGCGACGCACGCCGCCCAGTCGGAAGCTTCCTGTTCCTCGGACCGACGGGTGTCGGCAAGACCGAGCTCGCCAAGTCGCTGGCGCACTCGCTGTTCGGCGACGAGACCGCGATGATCCGTTTCGACATGAGCGAGTTCGGAGAACGGCACACCGTGTCGCGACTGGTCGGGGCTCCTCCCGGATACGTCGGGTACGACGAGGCTGGCCAGCTCACCGAACGTGTGCGGCGCAACCCGTACTCTGTCGTGCTGCTCGACGAGATCGAAAAGGCGCACCCTGACGTGTTCAACCTGCTGCTGCAGGTGCTCGACGACGGTCGCCTGACCGATGGGCAGGGGCGCACGGTCGACTTTCGCAACACGGTGATCATCATGACCTCGAACCTCGGTTCTGAGTTCCTGGCGAGCAGGAGTGGTGCGTTGGGATTCGTCGCAGACACCGACGGAAGCGGCAACGGTTTCGGCTCGGAGAAGGCGCTGCGTGATCGTGTGATGGGCAAGCTGCGTGAGGCCATGCGGCCGGAGTTTCTCAACCGCATCGACGAGGTCGTGTTGTTCCGCAAGCTCGACCAGGAGCAGCTGCACCAGATCGTGCGGCTGATGCTCGCCGAGACCGAGGTGCGTCTTGCCTCGCAAGACATCGGCCTCACTGTGAGCGAGGAAGCCGTCGAGTGGATCGCCACTCGCGGCTACGAGCCCGAGTACGGTGCAAGGCCGCTGCGCCGCGTCATCCAGCGTGAACTCGACGATCGCATCGCCGATCTGCTGGTCTCCACCGACCTGCGGGCCGGCGGGCAGGTGAGTGTCAGCGTTGAAGGCGAGGGCGACGAGCGGGTACTGCTGGTCCAGGCGCGGGAGATTCACGTGCCGCTGGCCGCGTAGAGCACGGCACGTGAGGAGGGGCGCCGGTCGGCGCCCCTCCTCACGACATGTGACCTCAGCTCCCGTTGCACCAAGGTAGGAAAAGGCGTTGCAGAACGCACGCTTTGTCCTCGTTTCGACACGTTGGGCGCACTTCCTCCTACTTTGGCGTGCGTGCTCAGGCGCGGGCCAGGATGGAGCGCAGGTCGCTGCCGGAAGGGAGTTCTCCGTAGAAATGCACTCGCGTCGCGCCGAGACGTGACCGAATAAAGGTGTCGGTCACGGCATCTGGAGCACCACGCAAAAGCAGCGCGCTTCTCCTTGAGCGAGTGCACATCGCCCAGCAGCATGTCGAGTTCGATCCAACCGATCCACATGCGTCCAGGCTGACACAACCGAACCGAGACGGCCAGCATGACGGCCGCAACCGGATCGAACCGGCTAACCGTCCCTCTTCGCGCGTTTGGCATCCTGAGCGTGCGACCACAAGGCGTGCTGGGTGAGAAGGGCCAAATCGCGCAGCTGAGCGGCGTCGATGGCCGTGCCCTGTCGGGCTTCAGTGTCGAAGACGCACAGCGCGCCGATCCGCTGGCCGTCCGGAGATTCGACCGGATAGCCGGCGTAGAACAGGACGCGTGCGCCATCGACGTGGGACATCACGCCCGCGAACCGGTCGTCGGCGGCGGCATCCGGCACGATCAGCGCCTTCGATTCACGGATGGTGACGTCACAGAAAGAGTTCACCCGCGGAATTTCAGCTTTGTTCATGCCTGCGCTCGCTTTGTACCACTGCCGGTCGTTGTCGATAAACGTGATGGCCGCGTACCGGGTTCCGAAGAGGGATCTGGCGAGTTCGACGATTTTGTCGAATCTCTCGTCCGGTGCCGTGTCGACGATGCCCACGTCGTCAAGCGCCTTTTGCCTGGCTACCTCGTTCGCGCTCAGCTCCTCAGCGTGGGGAGCCGCTGTGCTCTGGGTCGACCCGGCCAGCGCAGAGCGTGCACGGCTCAGCTTGGGGCTTAGGTGCTCTGCGAGCGCTTCAGCCCACAATCGGTAGCCTTCTGGCGATCGATGTCGAGTGGTGCCGACAGCAGTCAATTCCGGCAGTCGAAGGAAGCTGGTATGTGCATCGCGCACGTTCGAGCACAGCTGTTGGCTGATCTTGTTGAGGATGTGGGCGTGGCGATCCGCGAGAGATCCGATCCAGTGGTCATAAATAGGGATGGACCGAATGGGCGGGATTCCGAGTGTGACGATCAGCGTCGACGGTGAGGAGCTCTCGTGGAGGGTGCGCAAGAGAGCGCTGCTAGCGTCACGCCAGACCAACGGCGCGACGAGTTGCATCACATCGTTCACACCGCCGCTGACGATGACGGCATCGTACTGTCGCAGATCCCGGTTGCCCAGCAACACGGCGGCCGAGGAGATCGTCAGGCCGGGATCGGCGAGAACGTCGACGTTCGCTCCGTGCCCGGTGCGAGCGGATAATTCGCGAGCGAGGTGGCCGGGCAGCGCCAACTCGTGACTGCGCACCCCATAGCCAACGGCCGGCCCGCTGCCGAAAACGAGAATTCGGTGCGGGTCAAGACCCGAAGCGTGTGCGTGGGGCGCGTCGTCCGGGCGTGGGACCAAGGGGAGTTCGATGAGAGCGCGCCAGGACCGCACGAGCAGCCGGAGAGCGGGTCGAACGATGGCCCACACAAGTACCAGCTGCCTTCTTGAACTCATGTCCGCCGATGTCCGCCGTTCGGCTGCAACGGTTGCTGCGCCGCGCTAGGCGGCCCGTTGCCCGAGAGGCAATTGGAGCGGCCAGTCATGACCCTCCAGAATAACCTGCGCGCAGACGCCGGTTGACTTGTTCACGACGATCGGGGCCATCAGATTCACTGTTGTGCCGCTCGGCCCAGCGTTCGCGACCACAAGCACAACTGCATCCTCCGGTTGGCCCAAACCGAGCGCGGCGCTCTGCTCGTCTGAAATGACGGGCGTGTAGTCCGGCAGACAGGTGCCGGCATCCAGAACGAAAAGCCGGACCCCGTCCTTTTCGACGGCCTCGAGCACGAAGAGACCCGCAGCGCCATCGATTTCGCGGAGCGTAAAGTCGACAAGTGGGGAAAGTCCGGGCGGGGGAGCGAGGAAGCTGATCTGGCCTCTCATCTCAGGAAATCCATCAACGTTGGTTGCAGAACCCGAGCCGTGACCGCCAGCGCGGCCTGGTAGCTCACTTCCTGCATCTTCAAGTCGAGAATGACACGACCGAGATCGATGTCTTCGATACCCGAACGCTGAATCTCCAATGCGCCTGCCTGTTCCACGTTTGCTTCCTCCGCGCGTTCAATCTGAGCCAGACGTGCCCCCGCAGACGCCTGTTGTCCGAGGATAGCGTTCACCCGGTCATCGATGGCATCCAAATGCGCACTGATTGGTTCAGCAGCAGGATCTCGCAGATCCTGGACGATCGTGTCGATCAGGGCGAACACCGAATCTCCGCCGGTGCCGAAAACCGCTGCTCCGTCCGCATCAACGCGCACTGTGGACTCCGCGTTCACCCGGCGTTCGACAGTTCCATCGGAACCGACGTGGACTATATCGCCGTCCGCATCGGCAGTGAAAGCGGCCGGCTGGTCGGAGTTACCGGCGAACACCGATCGTCCCATGTATTTGGTATTCGCCTGGGCGAGCAGCTCAGTCTTCAGACCGTCGAGCTCCACAGCGATCGCTTCTTTCGCCGCCGGCGACATCGTCCCCTCGTTCGCGCCCTGCACAGTGAGGTCACGCACTTTTCTCATCAGAGCGTTGGTCGCGGAGAAGGCGGAGTCAATAGTTGTCAGCCAGGCGTCGCCGTCGGCGATGTTGCGTCCGTACTGTTCGGCCGCACGCAACTCGGCGCGAACACGCAAAGCGCTGGCGGTGCCGCCTGGATCATCGGAGGGGCGCGTGATCGCCTTGCGGGACGATGCCTGCTCCTGCAACTGCGCGAGCTGAGCCATGTTGGTCTGCAGATTGCGCTGGGCGGAGCGCATGAGCGTCTGATTCGTGACTCTGGAGATCATCGTCTACCTCCCGACGATTCCGGTGCGATTGATCAGAGTATCGAGCATCTCGTCGACGGCGGTCATGACCCGTGCCGCACCCTGGAAAGCATGCTGATACATCAGCAGGTTGACGTTCTCCTCGTCCAGCGAAACGGATGCGCCGGACAACTGAGTGGTCAGCGCCGAACTGGCGGCCAGATCGGCCAGGGTCGCATGCTGCATCTCGGCGCTGGTGGCGACGCCGATTCCGGTGACGATGGTCGACCACATGCTGTCCGGAGAGCCATCGCCGACGCCGAGCTGGGAAATCGCGTCGGCGATCGAGCCATCGGCTCCGCCGATCCCTGCGTTGATTCCACTTGCATCGGTGGGGATGACCGTGAGGCCCTGGGCGGCGGGGACCGGGGGAACACCGAGTGTGAGCCCGAAGAAGTCGGGACCAGGGTTGGCGGGGTCGCTGCCTCGATGAATTGCGTTCACTTGCTCAGCCAAGTTGGTAGCGAAGTCGTTGTACGACTTGGCGGCCTGAGCGAGGGCCCCACCGTTGTCCGCATTGGCCAGCATCGACAGAGCACCGGCGATCTCGCCGCCGTCCAGGTTGACGGGGACGGTGCTGCCGCCTGCCCAGGCGATGGTGACGCTCCCGCCGCCGAGGCCCGCCAGGTCGTCGGAGCCGGTGACCTTCACAGTACGGAACGTGTCGCCGGAAACAATCGCGTTGCCGCCGATGAGAACGTTCACCGTGCCGTCGGCCTGTTCCTGCACGGTGCCGCCGGCGAGGGCGGCGATGGTGGCGGTGTACATGGCGCGTTGGTCAAGCAGTTCATTCACCGAACCGCCCGCGGCGAGTGTTGAACGGATGCTCGCGTTGAGCTCGGCCACGCGTGCCGCTGTCGAGTTGAGTTCGGCGGCCATGCCGTCGACCTGAACCCGAAGTTGCGACCACTGGTTTTCGACCTCGCCGTAGCCCGTGGCGATCTGCGCCGTCAGCGCTCTGGCCTCTTCGAGGAGCACGCCGGCCGATGACGGCTCGCCGACCCGGTTCGACAGATCCTGCCAGGCCGCCCAGAAGTCCTGCAACTGATCGGAGATCCCGTTCTCGCCCGGCTCGTGGAGCGATGTTTCGAGCGAGCTCATGGTGTTGGCGCGTACGGCGCTGTATCCAGCGGATGCCGCCGTGGAACGTACTCTGGCGTCGAAGTAGGTGTTGCCGAGACGCGCGATTCCGTCGATGGAAACGCCCTCGCCGGGGCGTGCACCTGTCGTGAAGAGCCCAGCGTCGATCGGGCTGATCGCCGAGGTCGAGATCCGTTGACGGGTGTATCCGGGCGTGTTCGCGTTTGCGATGTTCTGCCCGACAACGTCGAGCCCGCGGCGCGCCGCAACCAGTCCGGAATACGCGACGTTCAATCCACCGAATGTGCTCAAGGAGCGGTCCTCACAAGTTCTTTTCGAAAAGTCGTGCGTTCTGTGACGACCGGTCAGAGACACCCTTGGCATCGTAGGTACTGGAGTCGCCACCAACACCAGCCAGAGTTTCCTGCGTTGAACGAGCCGCTGCACGCAGGAAGCGTTCATTCACGTCCCGCAGGTTCTTGATCTCGGCGGTGAGATTGGTCATCGCATCGAGATGCGCGTCGAAGATCTCTCCCCACGGGCCGTCTGGGGCGTGGGCGACGAGTTCTCGCAGGGTCGCATCCTGGTCCGTGCCCCACTCCGTTGCGAGGGCTGCGACTTCAACTGTGCGCCCGAGGCCGGCCTCCCGCAGCAATACCATGACCTGTTCGACTTCCCTGGTCGCGTGCTGCAGCCAGCGGGTCTTGCCTGCCGTCAATAGCAGCTGCTCCTCTTCGAGCTTGAAGGTCAGGAGGTCGAGCAATTCCCGTTCGCGCCACAGTAGAGCTGAGAGTTCGTTCGCCCCCATCGTTCCTCCAACCGCCCTTTCCGAATCTTGCGCGGGCTCATACCGGGGGTATGGGCTCCAGCTCTGTTCGAGGAGAACTATCGGCCTAGGCGAGCCTCATGTTAGTGACGAGAGCTTGGAATCGGCCGCTCATCCAGGCGCGGCGTGTCCTCATAAGAGAGGACGGCATCTGCCCCGAAATGGGGGAGTCAACATCACTTGATGCGTCCGGGGCGTTGTTAGCGTTGAACCGAAGCAGAATGCGGTCGGGTTCCCGGTCGATCGCGTTCAGCTTTGTAAGAGGAACCCGTGCTTACCCAGCAACAAATAAAAGGTCCGCACTCAAGTCGCACAGGGGTCCATCATGAATCGTGCAGAGCGAAACAAGCTCGTCACGGACAACCTACCGCTCGTCGGCTACCTCGTCTCCGAGGTGTGGGCGAAGGCTAGGCATCTCTCTCGTGAGGATCTCGCTTCTTCAGGGGCACTCGCGCTCGTCACCTCCGCAGACGCCTTCAATCCTGGCTTGGGGATTCCCTTCGGCGCCTTTGCCCGCAGGAGGATCGTCGGGGCGTTCGCGGATGAGATGCGCTCAAGCGACTGGGCAACTCGTTCAGCACGCCGCCGGATCAAAGAGACCGTTGCCGTGCAAGAGACGCTCGTTGCCGCGCTGGGGAGAAATCCAACAATAGACGAGGTCGCGGCCTCGCTCGGGGTTGACAGAGAATCGGCAGCTGCCGGGATGGCTGATGCGTCCCGCACGCTGTCGAATCTGGACGATGCCACCGCAGAATTCCTGGTCGCAGAAACCGCTCTCCCAGAGGAGTCCGTGCTGACCGCGGAACGACTGGCCTACCTGCGAGCCTCCGTAGCGGCCCTCCCAGAGCGAATGCAGTACATCGTCCATCAGGTGTACTTCGGTGATCGAACCGTCAAGGAACTCGCCGAGGAACTCGGAACCACGCATTCCGCTGTCTCGCAGCAGCGGGCAGAGGCAATCCGTTTGATTCGCGATGGACTCGCAACGCACTACGCCGACGATGCCGCGGCCCCGGTTGTTCCGGTGTCGAGGATCGCCCAGGCGAGCCGGGAGGCGTACCTCTCGCGTGTCGCGGAGAATGCTCCTGCGTACAGCCGGATACATCACTCACCTCAAGGTGCCGGCGTGCTGCTCCGCAGGACGGCTGCCTCCTAGGTTTCTGTCCTTAGCCCGGCAATTCTCTGGTTCTTCCTAACGCCGACGCCTGACCGGCCGATAGGTCACAATGCCAGCCCATGGATGGGCCGGTGAACTCAGACCCAATCACGGAGGAACACACCATGGGTATGCAAATCAACACCAACATCGCGGCACTCAACTCGTACCGCAACCTGTCCAGCACGCAGAACGACCTGTCGAAGTCGCTGGAGAAGCTCTCCAGTGGACTCCGCATCAACCGTGCAGCGGACGACGCAGCAGGGCTCGCCATTTCGGAGGGCCTGCGCGCCCAGATCGGTGGCCTCACGGTTGCCGCTCGTAACGCGCAGGACGGCATCTCGGTCATCCAGACCGTTGAAGGTTCGCTCACCGAGGTTCACTCGATCCTGCAGCGCATGCGCGACCTCGCCGTTCAGGCCGGTAACGACTCGAACAGCGACGAGGCACGCGGCGCGATCACGACCGAGGCGAATGCGCTGGTCTCCGAGCTCTCGAGGATCTCGTCGTCGACGAACTTCAACGGCATCCAGCTGCTCGACGGCTCTGAAGGCTCGCTGAGCTTCCAGGTCGGTGCTGATGGGGATGCGAGCAGCCAGATCCAGGTCAGCCTGGCCAACGCCAACGTGTCGGATGTCGCGGCCACGCTTGGCAACGCATCCAGCGGCGCCACGGCGGCCGTTCTCACGCCGACCGATGTCACCGGCGCCATGACGTTCTCGATCACCGAGGCTGACGCGAGCACGAGCACCGTGACCACCGCATCCGTCGGTGGTGCCGGAAGCATCACCACGGTTCAGCAGCTCGCCGACATCCTGAACGCCGACACCGCGTTCAGCGGCAAGCTGGTCGCCGGTGTGAATGCGGACAACGAGCTGACGGTGACAGCACTCAGTGGCGGCTCTGTCGTGGGTGGCGCTACCGCCGGTACCGACGCAAGCGCCGGTACTGGAGTCTCCGTCTCCGCTGCTGCAGCCGGTCCCGCGGGGCTCGACTTCAGCAGCGCAACAGGTGCTGCTGCCGCGATCACGCTCATCGATGGGCAGATCACGGCAATCTCCACCGCACGCGCCGAGCTCGGTGCTGTGCAGAACCGGTTCGAGTCGGCGATCAACACGCTCAACGTCTCGAAGGAGAACATCACCGCTGCCGAGTCGCGCATCCGCGACACCGACATGGCAGAAGAGATGGTCAACTACACCCGTGCCAACTTGCTCTCGCAGGCCGGCACGGCCATGCTGGCGCAGGCCAACCAGTCCAACAGCGGAATCCTGCAGCTCCTCCGCTAGATCTGGCCTCTGAGCCGGACTGGGCACAAGAACAACGCCCGGCGGCGATGGAGCGAGATCTGGACCTCTTTCTCCCTCGCCGCCTGGCGTTTCCCGGCCGGCCACCAGTAATGCCCTACTAATCGCGAAGGAACGATCATGGGACTCGCAGTCGACGGCCTGATCAGCGGCCTGAACACCACTGAGCTGATCAACTCGCTCATGCAGCTCGAGGCGATCCCGCAAAACCTGCTGAAGACCAGGGTGGACGGCGCACAAGACCGGATCACCGCCCTGCAGGGTCTCAACACCAAGATCGCGGCGCTTGCCGAACTCGCGACCAAGGCTGCCAAGTCAGACTCCCTCGACCTGTACAAGGCGACCAGCAGCTCTGCCGATGTCAGCGCAGCCGTCACCAGCGGCGCCAGCAGCGGCCAGATCAACGTGGTCGTCACCACACTTGCGCAGGCGCACGTCGCAGTCTCTGCCGCGATCTCCGCTTGGCCGGACGACCCCCCGGTACTCACGATCGTCGGCAGCGACGGCAGCCACATGCAGGTGACGGCAACGTCAACCTCGCTCGACGATGTGGCGGCGGCCATCAACGGCGCAGAAGCCGGGGTCACCGCAATGAAGATCGCGGCTGGCGATGGCACCTTCCGCCTGCAACTCACGGCATCCGAAACCGGCGAGGCAGGCGCGTTCGAGGTTTACCGCGGAACCAGCGCAGACGTCACGGCCGGCACCGCCACCGACGTACTCGATCCGGCGAGCGGCGCGGCGGTCATCACGCAGGCGACGGATGCCGTTGTGACACTGTGGGCCGGGACAACGGCCGAGCAGACCATCACCTCATCGACAAACACCTTCACAAACCTCCTCCCCGGCGTCGATGTCACCGTCAAGAAGGCATCGACAGATCCGGTGTCCATCACCGTCGCCCGCGACGACGAAGCGGTCAGCAAAATTGCCAAGGATTTCGTCAGCGCTTTGAACGAGGTCTTCGCCATCATCTCGACGAAGTCCGCCGTGACCAACAGCACAGATGCCTCTGGCAACCCTGTGATCTCTTCGGGCGTATTCACGGGGGACACCTCCGTTCAGAGCATCAACCAGCGCGTGCTCTCCGCAGCTTCCCTGCCGGTCGACGGGCATTCCCCGTCCGAGATTGGCATCAGCATCACCAAGACGGGCACGATCGAGTTCGACGCAGAGAAGTTCGCGAAAGCGTTGTCCGAAGACCCAGCCAATGTGGCAACCGTCGTGCAGGAACTCGGCACCAGAGTCGCGGACGTCTCTGCGCAGATCTCGGACAAGTACGACGGCGAAATCACCAGCCGCATCACCGGCCAGGAGTCAATGGTCGACAGCCTCGGCGACCAGATCAGCGACTGGGATCGGCGTCTCGAATCGCGCAGGGCAAGTCTTGAGCGCATTTACGCATCGCTTGAAGTGCAGCTGAGCAACCTCGAGTCACAGGGTTCCTGGCTGAGCTCCCAACTCGGCTCGCTGAATCCGAGTGCATGATGATCACTCCAATGGGCGGTGCTTCCGCCGCACGTTCGCGGTATAACACCGACGCGGTGCTCTCTGCGAGCCCGGTGCGCTTGCTCACCATGCTGTATGACCGGCTACTCCTTGATCTCGGTCGTGCAGAGGCAGCGCAGATGGAGGAGAACTGGTCGATCGCCTCGGAGAACCTCCTGCACGCCCAGGCGATAGTCGCTGAACTCAGCTCATCGCTCAAAGTCGATCTCTGGGACGGCGGCGAAGGCCTCATGGCCATCTACGCCTACGTGTCGAACGCGCTGATCAGCGCCAACGTGCACCGTGACGTGGCCCGCACCAGAGAGAGCATCGCTCTACTCGAGCCGCTGCGGGCGACCTGGCACGAAGCCGCAGACCAATTGGCGCAGGCGACGCCCCCCGTCGTGCCTGCCGGCAGGGAACTCGGTTTTGCCTAGCCTGGCCGGAGACAGGGAAGGCTGGCTCCGGATCCTCACCGATCTCGAGGCTGAACTCAGCATCCGGACGCCAGACGCGGCAGGTTCCAACGTCGCAGACCAAAACACGACGGTTTGGGTGGCGCCGCGACGGCTCGGCCCGATTCCGCAAGATCTCGAGGAGCGGGCCCGACTGTTGCTCGCCGCACAGAGTGAGCGACGTGAACGCCTCGAAGAGGCACAGCGGGTAACGGGCAGGCACCTGACCGCGTTGCGCTCTGTGCCATCAGGTTCTTCCCCGGACCGGTCCGTGTACCTCGACGTTCTGGGCTGAGTCTCCCGAAACAATCCACGATTCGCAGATCGTGGCTAACGAATCCTGAGCATTGGCCGATAGATACAGGCGAGCACGGATCGCTCAACGCAGAGGCCACGGATGGGCCGCCCTGACCTCTTGACGACGAAAATCGGGTAGTCGTGTTTGATTCCGTGACCTCTATCGCAGTCTCCAGCGCCCTGGACGGCCTTGCCGAACGGCAACGCACGATTGCGAACAACATCGCCAACGTCAACACCCCCGACTATCACGCGAAACGCGTGATCTTCGAAGGTGCCCTTGCCCAGTCGGTGCAAGAAGGCGACGGCCACGTATCCGCCACAACCGAACGCTCACTGGAGCCGACACGGCTGAACGGCAACAACGTGAATCTCGACACAGAGACGCTCTCCAACATCGACACCGTGTTGCGGTACCAGTTCGCGACACGAGCCGCTGAAGGTCCGTTTACCGCCATGCGGTCGGCGCTGAGGACCACCTGATGACCTTCGACGCAATCGGGATCGCGGCATCCGGCCTGACCCTGCACCGCAAATGGCTGGATGCCGTCTCCGACAACCTCGCGAACATCAACACCGTCACTGGGACCGACGGGGATGCCTTCCAAGCCAGATACGTCATCGCCCAGGAAGGCGAGGGAACGTCCGGCGTCTACGCGGCCGGCGTCGCCGCGGGGGATGCGGATGGCCGAGTCACCTTCCAGCCAGACCACCCGCTCGCCGACGAAAACGGATACGTGCGGTACCCGGATATCGACATGGCGGAGCAGATGGGCGCCCTGATCATGGCGCAACGCGGGTACCAGGCTAACGCTGCCGTTGTCGACCGTGCCAAGACCACCTACGAAGCAGCTTTGCAGATTGGTCGTGCGTAATGCCGCCCCTCGCGATCAACCCGGTGCAGGCAACGACCGCAACCGGTTATCTGCCCAGCCCCCAGAACATCGAGCCAACGGATGGCTCCGGCTTCGCGTCGATTCTCACCGGTGCCGTTGACAACGTTCAGCAGCTGAAGTCCACGTCAAACGAATTGGCCATCAAGGCGGTGACGGGAGACCTGCAGGACATCCACACCGCCACGATTGCGTCAACGCAGGCTCAGGTCACCCTGGAAGTGGTCGCAGCCATCCGGAACAAGGGCATTGAAGCCTTTAACGACATCATGCGGATGCAGGCGTAATGCCGGCACAGGTCAGTTCAGCGCTGCGGCGATTCACGCAGGCGATCCGCGAGTTCAGTATCGCGCAGCGCACCGTCGCTCTGATCGGCGTCGCCGTGTTGGTCCTCGGCATCGCAGCCCTTGCCATGTGGGCCATGAAACCGTCGTACACACCATTGTTCTCCGGGCTGAGCGGATCGGACGCGAACATCATCGTGGATCAGCTGCGTACAGACGGTGTGGAGTATGAGCTCAGTGACGGCGGCGCGACGATTCTGGTTCCGGAAAGCGTCGTCTACGACCAGCGATTGAAGGCCGCCGCCGCCGGGCTGCCGTCCTCCAGCACCGAAGGCTATTCGCTGTTGGACAAGATGGGCGTCACCTCCTCCGAATTCCAGCAGTCTGTCACCTACAAGCGCGCCCTAGAGGGCGAATTGGCCTCGACCATTCAGGCGATGAGTGGCGTCAAGGCGGCCTCGGTCCGGCTGGCGATTCCCGAAGAGACGGTCTTCGCGGCTGAGAAGAGCGACCCGACGGCATCCGTCTTCGTCGAGACCCAGAACGGCGTCACCCTGAGCACGGACCAGGTGCAGGCGGTCGTGCACCTCACCTCGGCGTCGATCGACGGCATGTCGCCTCAGGACGTCGCTGTGATCGATGCTCAGGGCATCGTGCTCTCGGCCGTTGGCGTCGGTGCCACGGGCGGCGCGGATCAGCAAGCATCCGACTACGAACAGAGGGTCACCACAGCGGTCCAGGCCATGCTCGACAAGGTCGTGGGGCCCGGCAACTCCACGGTCGCCGTCGCTGCAGACATGAGTTATGAAACCGCACAGGTCACCGAGGAATCGTTCACGACCCCGGAGCAGGGTCCGGCTCTGAACGAAGCTGTCAAGACCGAGACCTACACGGGAACCGGAGGAGGGGCGGCAGGAGTCCTCGGCCCGGACAACATCGCAGTCCCAGCGACAGGCGGCGGAAACGGAACCTTCACCTCTGAGGACACCACCCGAAACAACGCCATCAACAAGGTGACGGAGTCGCGCACCATCCCGGCCGGGGCCATCAATCGGCAAAGCATCTCCGTCGCCGTCGACAAGGAAGCCGCTGCGAACTTGAACGTCAACGACGTCTCAGCGCTCGTCGCTTCTGCCGCAGGCATCGACATCGCCCGCGGTGACGACGTGACCGTCGAGGTCGTCGAGTTCAATAGCACTGGGGCGGCGACCGCAGCGGAGGCCCTCGCCGCTGCCGAAGCGGCAGCGGCGGCCGAACGGACGGCCGGAATCATCCAGACGGTGATCATGTCAGCAGGCATCGTCGTCCCGTTCGTGCTCGGTCTGATCCTCTACGCGCGTCGCTCAAAGCGACAGAGCAGGGAGACCATCGAAATCGGCGAGTTGAACGGCACCAGGTCGGCTCTCGGAACCGCCACCATGCCGATCGAGCTCGGGGCTGCGACAATGCCGCTCGGCCTCGACCCGAGTCCGAGCGTGAACTTCCAATCGGCCGCGGGCAACCGTAAACGCGCGGACATCGACGCCCTCGCCGAGCGCGACCCGCGAAAGGCCGCGCAGTTCCTCCTCGGCCTCACCGATGACAGGCAGCCGGTATGACCGACGCGTTGGACCTTCTCACCGGACCGCAAAAAGCGGCAGTCGTTCTGATGAATATGGATCAGGAACGAGCGGTGCTGGTCATGAAACAGTTCACAGAGGCCGAGGCGGAGGAGATCGTTTCCGAGATCGTGCGCATGCGGCGGGTCGACGCAGCCGTCGCAGAGCGTGCCCTCGATGAATACCACCAGCTCACTCTGACGGGGACCATCAACTCGCGCGGCGGCCGGGACGTCGCCGTCGGCCTGCTCGAGGCGTCGTTCGGTGCCGACCGCGCGGCCGGGGTCATGAACCGGGTCGCCTCTTCGATGGCCGGCAAGGCCTTCGAGTTCCTCGACTCAGCTGAACCAGGTCAGGTGGTGACCCTTCTCGACGGCGAACTGCCGCAGACCATTGCCCTGGTGCTCGCGCACCTGCGGCCAGAGCATGCCTCCCTGGTGATTTCCGGGCTCGACGACACCATGCGCACCGATGTGGCGCAGGGCATCGCCACCATGGGCAGCGCAACCCCTGAGGCAGTTCGCACAGTCACCGAGATTCTGAAGGGACGCGCAGGAGCCGTCGTTTCGTCCCGGGAATCGCTGGAGGTTGTCGGCGGGGTCGAACCCCTGGTCGAGATCATCAACCGGGCGAACGTGGCGACAGAGCGTGCCCTCCTCGAAGGACTCGAACTGCGAGACCCAGAACTTGCCGCCGAAATCCGCTCCCGCATGTTGACCTTCGCGGATATCGTCAAACTCGATCACCGTGACGTGCAGCAGGTACTGCGCGGAATTGACACCTTCGTGCTGGCAACCGCCATGAAGGGCAGCTCGGAATCCGTCATCGAGGTCATCAGGACCAACTTGTCTGAGCGCAACCGGACCATTCTCGACGAAGAGATCGTGAACATCGGACCCGTCCGCATGTCCCACGTTGAGGAAGCACGTGCCGACATCGTTCGAGCCATCCGCGATCTCGAGGCCCAGGGTACGATCACCGTTCAGCGCACAGATGAAGACGAGTATGTCTACTGAGGCCGCGTTTCTCGCCACACCCTTTCCCCGGCTGGGCGACGACGAGACGAGACGGATCGAACGGGTCGCGCGCGCCCAGGGACACGCGGCCGGATACACCGAAGGGCTCCGTGCGGCGCAGGCGGAGATCGACGCCCGCAGAGCCGAGCTGGAAGCGGACCATGCTGCGCGTCAGGTCCGGGCCCAGCGCCAAACCGATTCCGCGCTCGCGCTACTTGGCCGGGCGGCAGAGGCGCTCAACTCGCGAACGCTCCCCATACTCGAGGAGCTGCGCCGGGAGCTTGCAGCGGCAGCCGTCGAACTGGCGGAAGCCGTCCTCGGTTACGAATTGGCCGACCACGAAACCGCGGCCCACGCCGCACTCGATCGGGTGTGTGCCGCCGGCGACCCAAGGCTCGTGCACACCGTGCGGATGCATCCGGACGACGTCAGCCTGCTCGCAGCGAACGTCGGTGCGACGACCGGCATCGAGCTGTCCGCCGACCCGTCATTGGCGCGCGGAGACGCCGTCATGGAATTCCCAGACGGTTATCTCGATGCCCGCCTGGCCTCTGCCCTGGCCCGGGCAAAGGCCGCGCTGCTTGGGGCGAACCAATGACCATGACGGGAAGCCGCATGCGGCTGCGACTCGACTCCGCGCGTGCCGCCGCCCGCCCGGAGCGCGTCGGCGTCGTGACGTCGATTGTGGGCCTCGGAGTCGAGGTGAGCGGCGTTCGCGCCGCTATCGGCGATCTCATCTCGATCGGTGACGACCCCCGCATCGATGCCGAGGTCGTCGCCACAACGCGGGAGGGGCTCCGGTGCATGCCACTCGGACGCCTGACCGGTGTCAACGTCGGGGCGCCGGCGCGTTCGTCCGGTGCACCCCTGCTGGTTCCAACCGGCGGTGGGCTGCTCGGCCGGGTTCTGGACGGGCTGGGGCGCCCGATCGACGGCAAGGGACCCCTCGACATCGACACGATGGTGCCGCTGCACAACGAAACGCCATCGGCCATGCACCGCGCCCGCATCGACACAGCATTGCAACTCGGAGTCCGAGCCCTCGACACGCTCACCACAGTCGGAAAAGGGCAGCGACTCGGGCTGTTCGCCGGTTCAGGGGTCGGTAAGTCTTCGCTGTTGTCGATGATTGCCAGGGGCACGGATGCGCAGGTGTCCGTCATCGCCCTCGTCGGCGAGCGCGGCCGCGAAGTGCGCGAATTTCTCGAAGACGACCTCGGCCCAGAGGGCCTGGCCCGCTCCATTGTCGTGGTCTCGACCTCGGATGAACCGGCGCTGATGCGGATGCGCGCGGCCTTCGTCGCCACCAGGATCGCGGAATCCTTCCGGGATGCCGGCGCCGACGTGATGCTGATGATGGATTCGCTCACCCGCGTTGCCATGGCGCAGCGGGAGATCGGGCTGTCGGTGGGGGAGCCGCCCGCAACACGGGGATACCCGCCGTCGACCTTCTCCGTGCTCGCGCAATTACTCGAGCGCGCGGGCACCGGGCGGACCGGTTCGGTGACGGGCGTGTACACGGTGCTCGTCGACGGTGACGACCACAACGAACCGATCGCCGATTCCGCCCGCTCCATTCTCGACGGACACGTGGTGCTCGACCGGAAGCTCGCCATCGTCGGGCATTTCCCCTCGATCGACGTTCTCGGATCGATCTCCCGGGTCGCTTCCAGAGTGAACCCGCCGGAGCGGACCGCCCTCGCCAACTTCCTCCGAACCGTGCTCGCCGCGCGCGCCTCGGCGAAAGACCTTCTCGATGTTGGCGCCTATCAGCCGGGGACCAATCCCTTAGTGGATGCGGCCGTCGACCACGATGGCGCAATCAACTCTTTTCTGAGACAGCGCATGGACGACCAGACACCAGCCGCAGAGTCCTGGGACCGGCTGAGTCGGCTGGTCGCGTTGCCCGGCATGCGAGGCGGTCACTGATGGGGCGTGCATTCGCGTTGGCCGGGCTGCTCCGCCTCCGCCAGCTGCAAAAAGATCAGGCTGCAAGCGAACTTGCTCAGGCTCTGGCCCGCGCGAGCGAGAACAGTGCCCGCCGATCCGGGGTTCGCCGGGCACTCGGCGGGACACCGACCGAAGCGACGAGCACGGAAGCCATCTACGCGATCGCGGCCGCGCGGGCATCTGCTCGAAGCATGATCTCCGACCTCGACTCCCTCGGGCGCCGGCACGAGGCAAACGCCCACGACGCCCAGTTGGCCTTCAGCGCGGCCCTGCGTACGTCACGCGCTCTGGAGAAGCTGGAGGACCGTCATTCGGCGGCGGTCGTGAACGAGGACCTGCACGCCGAACAGATAGTCCTCGATGAGATCGCCTCGACCGCGTGGCATCGCGAACGGAAAGGGACGCCGCAATGACGATGACCGACGCACTGGGGAGAATCGAGCAGATTCAAACGACTCTGCTCCGAATGGCAGACCCCAAGCCGCCCGTGATCGCCACCGACACGAAGACGGCCGGAGCCTTCGCTGAGGCGCTTGCCAACGTCGGTACCGTCGGCATTCCGGATGCCGGCGTGACCAATCCCGGTGGAGCGAGCGGAACCGACGTGGTCGCCGCAGCCAAGAAGTATCTCGGCGTTCCCTACGTCTTCGGGGGCGAAGACAGCAGCGGAATGGACTGCTCCGGCCTGGTGCAGCGGGTATATGCCGATCTCGGCATCGAGGTTCCCCGGCTGGTCTCTGGTCAGATGACCATCGGCACCGAGGTGGGTTCGCTCGCCGAGGCGCAGCCTGGTGATCTGATCGTCACAGCCGGAGGAGATCACATTCTGATCTACGCGGGAGACAACAAGGTCATCCACGCGCCGTACGAGGGTAGGACGGTCAGCCTGGTCAACGCATATATGACGGATGCCGACATCGTAACGATCCGCCGGGTGATCCCGGAAGGCAGCACGGCAGCGAGCACTGCCGCAAGGATGTCTTCAATTCTCGGCGGCACCGGTTTGGGCGGCAGCGCATTGGGCGGCAGTGGCTTTGGCGGCAGTGGTTTCGGGAATCTCGGCGCGAGCTCGGATGTCCTGACAGCGGCATTGGCTCGCTTCAACGGGGGAGTGGCGCGATGAACAGTTCGCTCGGAGTTCTCGCATTGACGACGCCCGCGGTCGGGGTGGTTCGCCGCTCCGGCGATGCCCAGGCAGCTGGAATATTCGCTGCAGTCATGGTCGAAGTGCTCGACGAGCACCAGGGCGCTGCTTCCGGGCGCGGGCCGGCAGGTGCTGCCGCGGATCCGACACGACCGTCGTTCGCGATGGGTTCCGAATCGGCTCCCACAGGATTTTCTCCTGCAGCACAGGCCGTCGCATCATGCGACACCGGCTCGGCGGGGACAGCCATCGCAGCCGTTCCGACTGATGTTGTTCCGGCTGACGTTCTTCCTCCCGACGCCGCTGAGCCTGGTGTGACCCAGCCAGTGGTAACCGGAGTGGAGCCCCTCCCGCCGCACACAGCCGTTGCTGGCACGAACGCCGCTGCGCCAGCAGCGGTAGCCACGGTGAACGTCGCAGCCGTTGGAACGTCACTGAACACCACGGCAGGCACGGCGGTTGCAGGCACGGCGGTTGCAGGGTCGGGGGCTGCCGGCGCGGCCGTGCCCACGCCGGCGAACGGCGCCGGTGGTACTGCCGCCATTGCTTTGGAAGTCGGAGTGCCGCGCACGACCGTGCAGACAACGGCGGTGGCGACTGGTGCGGTGCCGACAGGTTCCGTGCCGACAGGTGCTGTGCCGACGAATACAGCATCATTGGACTCCACGGGCGCACACGCCGGGATGGCCTCGGCTCAGGCGAATATTCAGCCAACGACGCAATCGGGACCTCCGGCAGCGACACTGGCCACCCAGCCACAAACAACTGCTCAGTCGCAAAACACTGCTCAGTCGCAAGGTATGGCCCAGGCCCAGGCGACCCTTCCGCCGAGCAACGCTATGAAGGCTGAGCCGACCCCCGTCGCAAAGACGCCAGCGGCATCGGCGGAACGTTCTGCTACCGCCACTGCAGCCGCCACCGCAGCCGCAACCACTTCTGCGCCCAACCCGGGACCCTCTGCTTCGCCTCAGTTCGCATCGTCCGTCCCAATCGCGCACACCGCCGCCGCCGCTACTGCTGCAACCACCGCCGTGGCCCCAGCAGAGAACAGCACACCGATTCCGGCCGCGCTCGGCATCTCCGACCGCTCAAACGACCGCTCAAGCGGCATGCCCGTTCCCGTGCAGAACGCCTCCGTCCAAGTCGCGGCCACCGTTGCGACGCCGGCTCCACAGGTCGTGCACCACACGCCTCCCGCATCGCTGCCGCTCACACCCCAGATTGCCGGACCAATCTTCACTCTCGCCGGCGCAAAGCCCGGCGAGCACATGATGACCATCAGCGTCGCGCCAGACAATCTCGGCCCTGTAACTGTGCGCGCGCACCTGGGCGCCGATGGGTTCAGAGTCGAGTTGTTCGCCCCAAACGATGTGGGGCGTGAGGCGCTGAGAGCGATCCTCTCCGATCTGCGCCGCGATCTCGCCGGATCCGGAATGAACGCCAACCTCAGCCTGTCCTCGCAGAACACCCCATCGGATCCTGGCACCGAACGGCAAGGCAGGACGCCGGCCGACACACAGGGCCCGTCAGAAGGCCACCCGCCAGAACCTGCTGTGCAGGATGCCTCCAGAACTATCACATCAGGGACGGCGTCGACGCTCGACGTCCTCGTCTGAACACCGTCACCGCCGAAGAGGAGAAACGAACTATGCCAATCGACGCAGTCGCCACCAATCCGACCGGGATGTACTCGACGGCGCCTACCAGGGTGCCGAAACAGACCATGGACTCCGAGGTTTTCATGTCGCTGCTGGTGACTCAGCTTCGCAACCAGGACCCGAGTTCCCCCATGGACACCAATCAGATGATCTCTCAGACGACGCAGCTCGCCATGATGGAAAAGCTCACCGAGATGTCGATGACCAGCAACGAGAACTTCTCCCTCCAAATGCGCATGGCAGCAGCTTCCCTCGTCGGCCAGGAGGTCAGCTACACGGGCCCGGACGACATCACGGTCACCGGAATCGCCACCTCGGTCTCCTATGCGGGGCCGGTGCCCATGGTCACTGTCGGTGAGGAAGACATCCCTCTTGACGCGATCTCAGGCGTCACCACACCGCCTAACACGACCGACCCGACCACGCCCACAGCTCCCACCAACAGCTAGTACTATCCCTCCAACCGAAAGGCAGAACCATGCTTCGTGCTCTTTACTCCGGAATCTCCGGGCTCCGCTCCCACCAGACCATGCTTGACGTGACCGGCAACAACATCGCCAACGTGAATACCACAGCCTTCAAAGGTTCAGCGGTGCGGTTCCAAGACACACTGTCCCAGATGTCGCAGGGCGCCGCTGCCCCACAAGGCGGAATCGGTGGCGCCAACCCGGCCCAGGTCGGCCTCGGCGTGCAGGTTGCCGGAATCTCGACCAACTTCGTGCAGGGGTCAGCACAGTCCACCGGTCGCGCGACCGACATGATGATCAACGGCGACGGTTTCTTCGTCACCAGCCTGGCAGGGGAGACCCGCTACACCCGTGCCGGTTCCTTCGACTTCGACGCCGACGGCCGGCTGGTGACGGCGGACGGCGCTATCGTGCAGGGCTGGAACGCCGTCAATGGGGAGATCAACGGGATGGGAACGATCGGCAACATCTCCCTCCCGCTCGATGCCGTCGCGCCGGCGAAAGCCACCGACAACGCCGCGCTCGGCGGTAACCTGCCCTACGATGCCGCAGTGGGGGACACGATCGTCAAGGACATCCAGGTCTACGATGCTGCCGGAACCGCGAGCATGCTCGAACTGACGTTCACGAAGACTGCAAACGCCGGCGAATGGGATGTGTTCGAGGGGGCAACCGACATCGGACCGATCACATTCGCCGCGGACGGGTCGCTCACCACAACGGCGCCTTTGACTGCGGGCGCCATCACCGTCGACGTGGCGTCGCTCACGGGGTACGCCGAACTCTCCACCCTCGAGTTCGTGAGTCAGAACGGCCGCGACGCCGGCGTGCTGGAAGGATTCAGCATGGCGAAGGACGGCACCCTCGTCGGGTCGTACAGCAACGGTACGTCCGAGGCGCTCGGTCGCGTCGCGTTGGCGACGTTCGCCAACCCCGGCGGCCTCGAAAAGACCGGCGGATCTTCTTACCTCGCGACGTTCAACTCCGGAGTCGCGGAACTCGGTACCGCCAACACCGGCGGGTTCGGCTCGCTGTCGAGCGGCAGCCTGGAGATGTCGAACGTCGACCTCTCTCAGGAGTTCACCAATCTGATCATCGCTCAGCGCGGTTTCCAGGCGAACGCCCGCATCATCACCACGTCAGACGAGATTCTGCAGGAGCTCACCAACTTGAAGCGATAGTCACCTCGAGTCGTCAGGCCACCCGGTCGCTTCCTTACCGGGCGGCCTGACTGGCCGACAGTACCGGTCGACGGCTGGCAGAGCCGCTTGAACAGGGGACGACTCGATGATCGTTGTGACACGGCTGAACGACAGCCAATTTGCAGTCAACCCCGATCTCATCGAACGGATCCACGCCAGCCCAGACACCACGTTGGTCATGGTCGATGGCGCAAAGTACATCGTCACGGAGTCCATGGCGGAAGTCATTGAGAAAATCGCCGCGTATCGCGCGCAGGTTCTCTCGCTGGCTCGCGATCTACCGGTCACTGTTCACCCCATTCACCCGAGGAATACCTAATGGATCCCGCCACCCTGATCGGACTGTTGCTCGCTTTCGGAGCACTGTTCGCCATGATCACCCTCGAGGGTGCCCATGTCACGTCGATTCTGCTTCCGGCGCCGATGCTGTTGGTCTTCGGTGCGACGATCGCTGTCGGCATTGCAGGGGGAACCCTGCGCGACGCCCTCGTTGCTGTGAAATCGTTGCCGCGCGCCTTCACCGGCAAGCGCACTCCGCCTGCGGAGATCGTCGAGCAGGTCGTGACCCTGGCCGAGACGGCCAGACGCGACGGACTACTCGCGCTGGACCAGGCCGCCGAAGATATCGAAGACCCGTTCATGCGCCGTGCACTCCAAAACATCGCAGACGGCACGGACGGCGATGAACTGCGCATCCTGCTTGAGGATGAAATCGCAACGAAGGCGAGCACGGAGCGAAACGCCGCAAAGTTCTACACGAGCATGGGCGGATACGCTCCGACGATCGGGATTATCGGCACGGTGGTTTCGCTTACCCATGTGCTGGAGAACCTCAGCTCGCCGGAAAAACTCGGGCCGATGATCGCAACCGCGTTCGTCGCGACGCTCTGGGGGTTGCTGAGCGCCAACTTCTTGTGGCTTCCGATCGGCGCCAGACTGCGTCGACTGGCGGAACTCGAGACAGAGCGGATGATTCTTCTCATGGAAGGCGTCCTGGCGATCCAAGCCGGAAGCCAGCCCAGACTACTCGGTGAGCGACTGCGTGCCATGCTGCCGGCCGAGGCGATCAAAGAGGCGGCGTGAGCCCTCGGCCTCGTCGTCGGAACTTCAACAACGACGGCGGCGAAGAACACCCAGACGAACGCTGGATGGCGTCGTATATGGACATGGTCACTGTACTCATGTGCATGTTCATCGTGCTGTTCGCCATGTCCTCCATCGATGAGGCGAAGTTCGAAGCCTTGCGGCAATCCCTGGCCACCGGATTTGGCATCGTTGACGGGGCGCCATCCGCGCAGGCTGTACTGGTCGAACCAGTTCTGCTCCCTCCCATCGCCGAACCTGAGGGCCCTGGGTACAGCGCCGTCGAACTCGCCGAGCTCGAGCTGGACGACCTCGAAGCTCTCAGAGATTCGATCGACGCCAACCTGCACGAGCGCGGTCTCTCTCAGACGGTTGAGTTCACCTTCGACGAGCGGGGACTCACCGTCGGACTGGTCGGCTCAGCGACGTACTTCGCCCCGGACAGGGCCGACCTCAGCGAGATGGCCAAGGCCGTTCTTGACTCCATCAGCGTTGTACTCGCTCCGACCGCTCGAGAAGTTTCCGTCGAGGGACACGCCGATCATCACGGGCAGACGGTGAATTTCCCAACGGATTGGGAGCTCTCGGCAGGGCGAGCAGCACGGGTTCTGCGCCATCTGGTCGACGGCGGAGGTGTCGCCGCAGATCGCATAGGGGCAGTGGGCTACGGTGCGGCCAGACCGATCGCCAGCGGCTCTTCGCTGGCGGACATGGCGAAGAACCGTCGTGTCGACGTCGTTGTACTCTCCGACGAAGCAGAGAATGTGCGCAACCTGATCCCTTCAATAGTCGCCGACGAGCCACCCAACTAGGGATCTGGGTGGACCAGTCCGGCTAACATCCCCGTTCCGCCTGCCGATAGTGCCGAATGTGAAGGTCCAGGAACACAGCACCATTGGTGCACCCCCAAAATCGGCCAAGCCCATCGAAGTCTATGACTTCCGCCGGCCGACCACTTTGGCACGCGAGCACTCCAGAGTGCTTGAACTGGCCTTCGAAACTTTTGCCAGGCAGTGGGGCACCCAGCTCACCGCAAAGGTCCGCGTCGTGTCACTCGTCTCCTGCGAACACGTCGTCATGCAGACCTATGACGAGTACGCCGCGTCCTTGCCAGCGACAACGGCCATGGTGCTGTGCACCCTCGATGGATCGCAGGCAAAGGCCGTCCTGCAGTTCCCGACGTCGTCCGCGCTCTCCTGGGTGAACTACATGCTCGGCGGGAACGGTGCAGCGGTCACCCTCGAACGAAAGTTCACCCAGATCGAGGAGGCCCTGGTCCGGCAGCTGATGGACGATGCCCTCGAAGATCTCAAGTACTCGCTCGGCACGGTCCTGGTCGTCCCCATCACCGTCAATGCGATTCAGTACAACTCTCAATTCGCGCAGGCCGCCGCGACCTCAGACCTCATGATCGTGGCCACATTCGCCATGAGGGTTGGCGAGGCAACGGGAATGGCCACCGTCGCAATACCCGTTGATGTTCTGCTGCCGCAATTGGGTGAAGCAAACCCCGTGGTCGTCACGGCCAATGCACGGGAACTGGTTCAGGCCCAGGTGGCCTGGGCGCCGGTCGAGGTATCCATCCAGCTTGCCCCGGCAATGGTGCTGCCAAGAGCGATCCTCGATCTCGCCGTCGGCGACGTCCTGCCGATCCCGCATCCGCAGCACCGTCCCCTTGATGTCGCCGTCGGGGGACAATCTCTGGCTCAGGCCGCGCTGGGTGCCAACGGCTCTCGCCTGGCCTGCGTCATCACAAACAGCGTCGTCTGTCCGAACGAAAAGACCATCATCGAGGAGACCCCGTAATGCCTGCACAGATCAAGACTCTCCCCGTCGAGGCCGTTGAAGCGCTTGTCCAGGTGCTTCCAACGGCCATCGTTTTGAAGGCCAAGCCAAGCGCCGCCGTGGGAGCGGAGCACGTCAGTACCGCCGTTGTCGCGTCATTCGTCGGTTCGTCGTCCGCTGACATCGCCGTCGTCGTGCGCGACGAGAGCATACTGCGGGCAGCTGCCGGCACGGAGTCCCCTCTCGTGTCCAGTGCCGACGTGCTGAAACCAGCCCTCGAAGCTGCCACCGCCGTGCTCGGGGCCGGAGTACTCGGCGACACACGCATCGAAGACGCGGAAGCCCTCTTCGCCGACCCGGACACCGCAGTGTTCGAACTGAGTGACAAAAGCGCCGTAGCCGGCTGGTTCGCCATCCGCCTCAGAAAGGCCGGAAACTTCGGCGCAGCGGCGCGTCAGAGCTCGGACTCCGTCGCGAACAACCTCGGTCGGATCAGTAACGTCGAAATGGCTCTGACCGTTGAAATCGGCCGCACCCGCATGTCCATCCGCGATGTCCTCGCGTTGGAGACCGGGGCGGTCATCGAACTCGACAGGTCGGCTGGAGCTCCCGCTGACGTCCTCCTGAACGGCCGGCTCATCGCGCACGGTGAAATCGTCGTCGTCGACCAGGACTATGCAGTCCGGATCACCAAGATTCTCGACGTTGCAGAGGGCATTGTGTGATGGACGTCGTCTTCATCGCATTACGGGTCGCGCTATCGCTGGCCGTCGTGCTCGGACTGCTCTGGTACGTGCAGAGGCGATGGGCACGGAAGGGCGGACGGCGTGCCGCGGCCAACATCGTGACGGTCGTCGGCCGACAGGGGATCGGCCAGAAGGCGTCCGTCGTCGTCGTCGACATCGAGGGATCGCGCTTCATTCTCGGCGTGACGGAAGCGTCTGTGAACGTTTTGCACAGCAACGTGTTGCCGGACGATGAGAGTACCGCCTCCGCTTTCGCCGCATCATTGCAGGATGCCGCTCGGGACCAGGTCGGTATCGAACCTCCACTCGCGTTCCGCCCGAGACGCCCACGACACGCACCAGGCAAGTTGGGCGGCTCGATCCTATCTCCGACGACCTGGCAGCAGACGGCAACCGTGCTGCGGCAGGGGCGGTGAACGCCGAAGCGGCATCCTCGAATCGCTTGGCGGGGGCCGCCAGGACCGGCATCCTGATCCTTCTCGGACTCGGGATGGTCGCCGCACTCGTCATGCTGAGTGCGCAAGCCGGGTATGCGGCACCGGAGGACCCGATCGGTCCAACCGACCCTCAGCCACCCACCGACCCGAACGCACCTGGCGGAGGCGGGCTCACCGTCGAGATCAACGGACCGAACGGTTCGCCGTCTTCGGCGATCGTCACGCTCATCGGGATCACGCTCCTTTCTGTGGCCCCGGCGCTGCTGCTGATGATGACCTCGTTCACCAAGATCTTCGTCGTGCTCGCCATGACGCGGAACGCGCTCGCCCTGCCGTCGATCCCCCCGAACCAGGTGCTCGCCGGTCTGGCCCTGTTCCTGTCGCTGTTCATCATGGCGCCGGTGCTGACTGACATCAACTTGCTCGCCGTCACGCCATACCTCGACGGGCAGATCGACTTCACCGCCGCGCTCGAAGCGGCATCAGACCCCCTCAGAACGTTCATGCTCGCCCACACCAGGGAAGAAGACATTGCCCTGATGACACGGGCCGGCGGAGGAGAGAACCCCGCAACCCCCGCAGACGTTGAACTGACGACCCTGATTCCGGCCTTCATGATCTCAGAGTTGAGAGCAGCGTTCATCATCGGCTTCGTCATTTTCATCCCGTTCCTCGTCATCGACATCGTGGTCTCCGCCGCGCTGATGTCGATGGGCATGATGATGCTGCCGCCCGTGATGATCTCCCTTCCATTCAAGATCCTGCTCTTTGTGCTGGTCGACGGCTGGGGCCTGATCATCACCTCGCTGATCACCAGTTACCGGGGCGGCTGATGGACGCCAACGCGGTACTCGACATCGGGCTGCAGGGCCTACTCATCGCGGCCAAACTCTCGGCACCGGTGCTCATCACGGCGCTGGTCGTCGGTTTTGCCATTTCATTGCTGCAATCGATCACGCAGATTCAGGAAGTCACCCTCTCCTTTGTGCCGAAGGCGGCAGCCGTCGCCATCGCTTTGCTGGTCTGCGGTCACTGGATGATCTCGGAGATGGTCTCATTCACTCACCATATGTTCGAGATGATCCCTTCGCTCCTCGGTACGGGCTGAGATGAATCTCACGCTGGGCTTCGAGTGGCTTGAAGCAACCATGTTGGCCGCCGTGCGCATGGTCGCATTCCTCGTGATCGCACCCCCGTTTTCGCATAACGCCATTCCCGCGCGGATCAAGGCGATGCTCGGGATCGGATTCGCGCTCGCGGTATCGCCGCAGGTCGTCCCCGGGTATGTGTCGCCGGACACGGCCGGCTTCCTGCTCGCGCTTGTCACGGAGATCGTGGTCGGTGGCTTGCTTGGCTTTCTGGTGATGCTCGTCTTCGCTGCTGTGCAGTCCGCTGGAAACCTCATCGACATGTTCGGCGGATTCCAGCTCGCGCAGGGTTTCGACCCGCAGTCGATGATCAACGGCGCCCAGTTCACCCGACTTTTCCACATGACGGCCATCGCTTTGCTCTTCGCGTCGGGCGGGTACCAGTTGATCATCGGTGGCCTCATGCGCACGTTCACAGCGTTGCCGATTGGCGAGGGCATCGATCTTGGCGCCTCGGCGGAGGTCATGGTCGGCGGCGTAACGCAGATGTTCGTCGCATCCGTCCAGATCGCCGGTCCGCTGATCGTTGTCCTGTTTTTGGCCGACGCCGGCCTCGGCTTGCTCACCAGGGTGGCGCCGGCGCTGAATGCCTTCGCTCTGGGCTTTCCACTGAAGATTCTGCTGACTGTCGTTCTCGGATTCATGGTTTTCGTTGCATTGCCCCAGATCGTCTCCTCGCTGACCGATCAAGCCGTCGACCACGTGACTGGGGTGAGGTAGGTGCCAGACGAACCTTCGGGCGAACGCACAGAGCAGGCCACTCAGAAACGGATGAAGGAGGTCAGGTCCAAGGGCCAGCTCTCCAAATCTCAGGATGTGACCGCGTGGCTCGGTGTCGGCGCGGCGGCCGCCATGCTGCCGGCTACGATCGCGGCCGGCGCCGATGCCGGTCGGGTGCAGGCTGCCGTGTTTGAGACCCTCGCCGCCGACCCGGAGCCCGCGCTGGCTGTCGAAGCGCTCGGCACCGGACTGGAATCGATCGCAACGACGATCGGCCCCCTCCTTCTGGTGGTTCTGGTCGTCGTGCTGCTCGGCGCCGCAACGCAAGGCGGCATCCATTTCAAGAAATTCACCGGGAAGTTCGAGCAGTTCAACCTCGTCACCGGCGCCAAGCGGACGTTCGGCGTGCAGGCGCTCTGGCAGGGTGCGAAAGCATTGATGAAGACCGCGGTCGTCGGCCTGGTCCTCTTCGTTGTGGTGCAGGGACTCGCACCGGTCTTGATGACCGCTGGAGGGCTGCCGATCGCTGCTCTCCTCGAAGCGGCAGGCGCCAGTTCGGCGTCGCTGCTGCAATCAGCCGTGGCCGCCGGATTGATCCTCGCCGTCGCCGACGTGTTCGTCATCATGCGGCGCAACCGGAAAAAGACCAGGATGACCAAGCAGGAAGTCAAAGACGAGAACAAGAGCACCGACGGTGACCCTTTGATCAAGTCGCAACGCCGCTCGCGGCAACTGGCCATGAGCAGGAACCGGATGATCGCGAATGTCGGATCCGCTGATGTCGTCCTGGTCAACCCCACCCACTTCGCCGTCGCCCTGAAGTACGAACCGGGCAAATCTGCTCCCCGCGTCGTCGCGAAGGGCGCAGGCGCCATCGCCGTGCGCATCAGGGAACGGGCGGAGTCCGGACGCGTGCCCGTTGTGCGCGATGTTCCACTCGCGAGGGCGCTGCACGCTGCCTGCGAGATCGGGCAGGAAATTCCGGTCGAACTCTACAACGCCGTCGCACGGGTGCTCGCCTTTGTGATGGCACTGAAGTCCCGCGGCAGCTCCGGGGGCGTTCACACCATGACAGACCTTTCCATGACAGCCGGAGGCCACTGACGTGAGTCGCAAAATCTTTCAATTCGCCGTCCCGGTCGGGGTAGTCGGCATCATCCTGCTCCTCGTCGTCCCTGTGCCCGCGTACCTTCTCGACCTGCTGATCATCGTCAACATCCTGTTGGCGCTTGTGATCCTGCTCACCACCATGTTCGTCAAGAAGCCGCTCGACTTCTCGGTGTTCCCCTCTCTGCTGCTGGTGGCAACGCTGTTCCGGCTGGGATTGAATGTGGCGTCGACGCGCCTCGTCCTCGGCGAAGGCTACGCCGGCCAGGTCATCGAGGCGTTCGGCCACGTGGCCGTCGGCGGGTCGATGATCATCGGCGCCGTGATCTTTCTGATCCTGGTCGTCATCCAGTTCGTCGTCGTCACCAAGGGCGCTGAGCGCGTTGCTGAGGTCGGCGCCAGGTTCACCCTCGACGCCATGCCCGGCAAGCAGATGGCGATCGACGCAGACCTGAACTCCGGGCTGATCACCGACACGCAGGCCAGGGAACGGCGCGCGGAGGTTTCGGCTGAGGCCGACTTCTACGGTGCGATGGACGGCGCCTCGAAGTTCGTCAAGGGTGACGCCATCGCCGGCCTCATCATCATCATCATCAACATCGTCGGTGGGATCGCGATCGGCATGATCCAGCGCGGCATGGAGATCGGCGAAGCGCTCGACACCTACGCTCTGCTGACTATTGGCGACGGCCTCGTCACGCAGATCCCTGCCCTCCTGATGGCGGTCTCGACCGGCATGATCGTGACCAGGTCGAACGCGGAATCCGACATCGGCTCGACAGCATCCGCTCAGCTCACCCAATCCAGGAATGCTCTGATGATCGCAGGGGCCGCCGCTATCGGAATGTCGCTCATCCCCGGCATGCCGATCATCCCGTTCATCATCGTCGGGGCGGCCCTGATGTTGATCGCCCAGCGAATCGCGGCCGGTAAGGCGGCGGATATCGCCGGGCAGGCCGCAGAGAAGGTCGCGGCTCCTCCGCGGGCGGACACCCCGGAAGATCTGATCGAGCAGATGCGGGTGCACGCACTCGAGATTCTGCTCGCCCCAGACCTGGTGGATATCGTCTCCGGTTCGTCGGATGATCTGCTGGCACGAGTGCGGGCCCTGCGCCGCAAGATCGCCCTCGACCTCGGGATCGTGGTGCCGCCGGTGCGTACCAGGGACAGCGTCGACTTGCCTCCGGCGACCTATGTCATCCGTATCGCGGGAGTGGAGGCTGGGCGAGGCCTGGCTCCTGGCGGGAAGGTGTTGGCCCTCGGCGAGGCCCTCGACGCGCTGCCGGGCGCCGCGACCGTTGAGCCGGTCTTCGGACTGACCGGCAAATGGGTGCCGGCGGAAATGCGCCACAGCGCTGAAATGACCGGGGCGACCGTCATCGACCGGATCTCGGTCGTCGTGACGCACCTTTCCTCGATCATCACGAACCACGCGGCACGGCTGCTGACCAGGGAGGATGTGCGCATTCTCACCGAGGGCGTCAAACAGGTCAACCCGGCCGCCGTCGACGAACTCATTCCCGGGATGCTGTCGCTCGCCGAACTGCAGCGGGTGCTCCAAGGGCTGCTGGTCGAGCAGATCCCGATCAACGACCTGCCACGAATCTACGAGGCGCTGTCGTTGCGAGCGAAGGTGTCGACGGACCCAGAGGGCTTGGTTGAGGCAGCGCGGCAGGCGCTCGGCCCCGCGTTGACCGCGCAATACCTGGACGAAAACCTTCTGCGGGTGATCATGATCGACCCCGTGCTCGAGCAATCGATGCTCGAGGCCATGCGTCCGTCCGAGCAGGGCATGCAGATCCTGCTCGAGCCGACGCAGATCGAAGCCGTGCTCAACTCGCTGAGGACGGCCGTCGCCGCGGTGGAGGCTCAGGATCACACAGCTGTTCTCGTCTGCGCGCCGACGCTCCGGCCCGCCATTCGCCGCATGGTCTCCGGACAGGCCGGAGGCTTGCCCGTCCTGTCGTATCAGGAGGTCACCTCGGCAAATGTGAGCATTGAGACGGTGGGAGTGGTGCGTGGAACCGACGCGATTTCAACTTGAGGGTCCCAATCTGGCCGACCTGAAGACCCGAGTGCTCGCAGAGCACGGTACTGAAGCACGAATCGTCGCCGCTGAACGCGTGACGGTCGGCGGCATCCGCGGCTTCTTCGCCCGTCAGCACTACGAGGTCACGGTGGAAATCGGGCCGAACCCGGACGAACGTCGCCGGGGGGCGCATTCGCGCCTTGATCTGCCGACCAGGCTCGGCATCGCCGCCCTCCTCGAGGAGGTGGACGACGCAGAAGCGCGAATCCACGCCCGCCCGCGCACCGAAGCGATGTCCACCAGTTCACCCGACTTCGCGACCTTGATGGACGAGTTGACGTTCAGCGCCGGGCTCCCGCCTGTCGCTTCTCCGCGCGAGCGGGAGCACGGGGATGGGCCAGAGCACGGTGATGACCGCGAGTTCGAGTTCGGGACTGTCGAATCGACAAGTTCCTTGCCGCCCCTGGCCGCACCGCACCCGCTTTCCGGAGCCGGGGACCTCATCGTCCTCATCGGCCTGCATGACGACCCGGTCACCCTGGCGCAGTCGATGCTGCCCGCCGTGGGATCGGCGGAGATCCGAGTGGCCGGTGCTCTTGAGGGGCCAGGGCTGGAACCCACGTGGGACCGCAGGAGCGTGTTGGCCAGCCGAGCGGCAGGAGTCGCGCGCGGGCACTCGCTGTTGGTTGCCTTCGGGCTCGGCTCCGGCGTTGGGGATGACGTGCGCGCTCGGGCCAAGGCGATCGCGACGATAGGGGCCGATCAGATCTGGGGCGTCGTCGATGCCGGCCGCAAGGCAGACGACACTCTGAACTGGGTGCGAGCCATGCAGGCGTACGTGCACATCGACGCGTTGGCCGTTGTCGGCAGCGCGAGTACCAACTCTCCTGGGACCGTGAACGAGATCGGCACTCCGATCGGCTGGGAAGACGACCAGGCCACGACGCAACACGACGGCTTCCCGGCGTCGCGTAGGCTGGGATGATGCTGGTTCTCACGCGCAAACCGGGAGAGAAGATCCTCCTCGGTGACGACATCGTCATCACCGTTCTCGACGCGCGCGGCGACAGCATCCGGATCGGAGTTGAGGCGCCGCGCGGGGTGCGGATCCAGCGGGAAGAGGTCGTGCAGGCCATCGCGGAGGCCAACCTTGCGGCTTCCCGTGCCGACCAGTCCGCTGAGGAGCAGCTGAAGGCCTCACTCGGGCTCCCGCCCTCCTGAGAGCGCGCCGGCCCGCCTGAGCGCGCGCCCGCCTGAGTCTGCCCGCCTGAGCCTGCCCGCCTGAGCCTGCCGAAGGGGCGAGACCCCGTTCACTGCGCCCGCTGACGTTCACTCCGGCTTCCGTGCCTTCCTGAAGAGCAGGTTTTCGGCGCCATCCACGACCCATTCAACTTTCTCGAATGTTGTTACGGACAAACGATGATTCCAGGCGCAGTTTCCTAGTCGTTCTGTTCGACTTGTGGGAGAATTAGAGCTATGACATCGACCGCAACGCAGCAGCTGTTGAACGGCACGGGGACCTTCGCCGAGGAGTGGGAGGGTGCGTGCGGGATCGCCTCTGGCCCCGATGCGGATGGGGGCGAGGCAGATGCTGATGCGCAGGCGGCGGGGATGAATGATGACCGGGTGGTGGGGTTGATTGAGGCCGGGTTCGCCGCGCGTCGTCAGCAGGATGCGTTCCTGGCCCGGCTGGCAGCGACGGTGGAGCATCGGTCTCGTCCGTCGCTCGGCGCAGATGGTCTGGCGAAGCGGTTCGGGAATCGGAATGTCGCGCAGTTGCTCGCTGACCGGGGCCGGATCACAATGGCCGAGGCTTCCCGGCTGGTCCGCGTGGGCACCGCGACGGCGGCGCCGGTGTCGTTGCTGGGGGAGCGGCGCCCGGTGCCGCACCCGGCCGTCGCCGACGCGCTGGCCGCCGGACACTGCCGGTGGATTCTGCGGATGTGATCGTGTAGAACCTGGAGCAGGCCAAGAACAACGCCGACCCGGAGGATTTGATGGTCGCGGAGGAGTTCCTGGTGGTTTCGCGGGGGAGAATGCGCCGGATCTGGTGCGGAAGCTCGCGATCCGTACCAGGGACAGTATCGACACCGATGGTATGGAGCCGCGGGAAGAGGAGTTGGTGGCCAAGCGGGGGCTGTCGCGGATCAACCGGCGGGACGGGATGGTGCGCTACGTGCTCGATGCGGACCCGGTCACGGCCGGGTATTTGGACGCGTGGGTGAATGGGCACGTCGGCGCCGACCTGCGAAAGCCCCGGTTCGTGGAGAACCGCACCGCGGAGAACGACGACGGCTACGCGGATGGGTGTGACGGCGGGCACGAGACCCTGGAGACTCGCACGATCACCCAGATGGCCGCGGACGCCGTTGTGGACCTGCTCCGGTTCGGGCTCTCCAACCCGGAGGGCATGGGCCCGTCGGCGCATTCGACGATGGTGGTCCGGATGGAGCTCCAAGACCTGCTCTCCGGGCTCGGCGAAGCACAGATCGATGGGGTGGAGCAGCCGATCAGTGCCGGGACGGCGCGCCGGTTGGCGGCGGACGCGGATCTGGTCCCTGTGGTCCTCGGTGGTGACAGTGAGGTGTTGGATTTGGGGTGTGACCGGCCGCCGGTGTATACCGAAGCGCACCACATTCACTGGTGGACGTACGAGAACGGGCCCACCGACCTGGACAACGGGATACTGCTCTGCTGGTCCCATCACCACATGATCCACAACCAAGGCTGGTCGATCAAAGTCATCGACAACGTGCCCTGGTTCATCCCACCACCATCGATCGACATCCAACAGAAACCCCGCCGCGGCGGCAAAATCAGACCACCCAGGTCTGCCGCCTAAAAGACTCCGCCCAGCAGGGTTTTGGCATCATCGCTGGTGTGTTCGCGCGAGTTGTGGTCCTCCACAGCCGTTCACGTTGCGAGAGTCTCCACAGATGAATCGCTCTGACGCCTCTGCAGCCTCACTCTCCGGCAGAGTTATCGACCATGGGAATTCGCTATTACGCATACCCGGTGGCCGCTGTGGACATCGAACAGGCCAGAGCCGACCCCCGGTTGTACATGGCCTCTGATCCCCTTGCAGACGCTTGGGGTCCAGAAGAGTTGCGACCGCCGATGCTCTACCTCGACAAATGTTGGTCTGCATTGCAACATCTGCTTGGCCCTCACGACGCACAACCGCC
Organism: Glaciibacter superstes DSM 21135; assembly: GCF_000421145.1. Classification (GTDB taxonomy): domain Bacteria; phylum Actinomycetota; class Actinomycetes; order Actinomycetales; family Microbacteriaceae; genus Cryobacterium; species Cryobacterium superstes. Next base: position 223,394 of record NZ_ATWH01000002.1, read on the forward strand.
TCGCGTGTCTTTGATGCTTGTCGACGGATCAGTTACGCACACTTACGATGGCTGGATCCCATGGCTCAGCGTCCTCGATCCGGATCAGGTGTCCGAAGTGGCGCGCGACCTCGTTCTCGTCGACGCCGACGACGTGCTGGCACACTTCGGGACCGACGAGACGAGATCGATCGATACCGCCGATTATGTGAAGCAGTACCTGGAAGAGGCCCAGCGCTTTGTGACGCAGCTGGCCCACGAAGGCAGGGGCTTGATCTACATGATCAGCTGGGCGCGATCGGCACCGCGGGGGTACCGTGGGAAACGCGATGGAGTGGTTCGGTGCAGGGGAGTACGAACTGGCGCGGCAGGTGCTGCAGCGCGGCATCGCCGCCTGCTACCTGATCGCCTTCCTCTCCGCGATCAACCAGTTTCCTGCCCTGCTCGGTGAACGCGGACTGCTCCCGGTGCCGCGGTTCGTCTCCCGGGTCAGGTTCCGGCAATCGCCGAGCATCTTCCACTGGCGATATTCAGACCGGATGCTGCTGGTACTGGCCTGGTGCGGCACGCTGCTCGCGGCATCCGTTGTTGTCGGCCTGCCCCAGATCGGCCCGCCCTGGCTGCCCATGGTCGTCTTCCTGTTGCTCTGGGCCGGGTACCTCTCGATCGTGAACGTCGGCCAGACCTTCTACGGTTTCGGCTGGGAGAGTCTGCTCGTCGAGTCCGGCTTTGTCGTCGCGTTCCTCGGCTCGAACGAGGTCGCACCTCCGATCGTGGTCATCTTCTTCATCCGCTGGCTGGTCTTCCGGCTGGAGTTCGGCGCCGGCATGATCAAGATGCGCGGCGGCACCGAATGGCGCGATCTGACCGCTCTCATGTACCACCATGAGACCCAGCCGATGCCGAATCCGGTGAGTGCCTTCGCGCACCGACTGCCGGCGTGGTTTCACCGGGGAGAAGTGCTCGGGAGCCACTTCGCCCAATTGGTGGTGCCGTTCTTCCTTTTCGCACCGCAGCCGGTCGCATCCGTCGCCGCGCTGGTGATCATCCTCACCCAGCTTTGGCTGGTGTTCACGGGCAACTTCGCCTGGCTGAACTGGATCACCATCGTTCTCGCATTCGCCGCCGTCGACGACGCCACTGTTCGTGCCGTTTTCGGTCGGCCGGCACTCCCGGCGGCCGACAACAGCAACCCGATGTGGTGGATGATCCTCGTGCTGGCCGTGACGGCCTTCCTGCTGGTACTCAGTTATCGTCCGCTCCTCAACCTGTTCTCGAAGCACCAACTCATGAACGCCAGCTTCAACCGGTACCACCTCGTCAACGCTTATGGCGCATTCGGCACCGTGACCAAGGAACGCTTCGAGGTCATCGTGGAAGGCAGCAGAGCTGACGAACCGAACGGCGAAGCCGCCTGGGTCGAATACGAGTTCAGGGGCAAACCGGGCGACGTGCAACGGATGCCGCCACAGATTGCCCCGTATCACCTGCGACTCGATTGGCTGATGTGGTTCCTCGCCCTGGGCTCACCAGACACCGGCTGGTTCGAAGCCTTCCTGGTGCGGCTCCTCGAGGGCGACCGGCGAACGCTCCGGATGCTGCGGCACAACCCCTTCCCGGATGCGCCGCCACAGTGGATTCGTGCCCGCGTCTTCCTTTATCGGTTCACGACCCGTGCTGAGCAGCGCACCACCGGAGACCGGTGGGTGCGCATCGAGGTTGGCGACCTGGTGCGCCCGGCTTCTCTCTCGTCCTCTCGGCGCTAGCATCGGGCGGCACTGCGTGGCACTGCGTGGCACTGCGTGGCACTGGGCGGCACTGCGCGGCAGGCGGGCGACCTGCACGACGGGCTCGCGCTGCTCGCTTTCCGTGCTCGTCTTCAGTGTTCGCTCTCCGCTTCAGTGTTCGGTTTCCGCGCGGCCGCGCAGTTTCTCGATGTCGCGGCGTTCCCGCTTCGTCGGGCGGCCGGCACCGCGGTCACGCACGGGGAGCAGGGCCACTTCCTCGCGCGGAGGGGGAGGCGGGGTGTTGTCTTCAAAGCACTCGGCCGCCACGCTCGCCCCGACGCGCTTGCTGACGATTCGCGACACGATCATGATTCGGTCAAATCCGGCAACCCGCACCCGCACTTCATCTCCGATGTGCACCGGTTGCGCCGACTTCGCCCGGTCGCCGTTGACACGCACGTGTCCTGCCCGGCAGGCTGCGGTGGCGAGCGAGCGGGTCTTGAACAGCCGTACCGCCCAGGTCCAGCTGTCCACGCGGGCGGTGGCGACGGCATCCATGGTTCGACTCTACGGCCCATTGCTTCTCTGGATGCTGGCGCGCGGCCCGGTGCGTCGGCCAGGCCGATCTGGCGCATAGTCTTGACCCGTGACTTCTCCCGCCGCTGCCCAGGTCAACGCCCTTCTCGCGTCGTATCCCGACTTCCCGCAGCCCGGAATCCTGTTCCGCGACCTCAACCCGGTATTCGCCGATTCCGCAGCCTTCCGCGCGATCATCGACGACATCGCGGGTCATTTCCGGGGGCGGTTCGATGCTGTCGCCGGCATCGAGGCGCGCGGGTTCCTGCTGGCCGCAGCCATCGGCTACTCAGCGGATGCCGCGGTGCTCGCCGTTCGCAAGGGCGGAAAGCTCCCTGGCGCCGTGCTCGCAGAGGAATACGAGCTGGAGTACGGCACGGCCAGACTCGAACTCGAGATCGGGCAACTGGCTCCGGGATCCCGGGTGCTCGTGGTCGACGACGTGCTTGCGACGGGCGGCACGATCGCCGCGACCTCCCGGCTCATCGAGCGAGCAGGGTACGAGTTGGCCGGCATCGGGGTGGTGCTCGAACTGGGAGAACTCGCCGGGCGGGCACGGCTCGGTGACGCCGGATTGCACACGATCGTCGCGCTCTGAGCTGTAAGGGGCATGCTTGAGGCGACGCGTGGATCACGGTCGGCCGTCCTGGTGATGAGAGGCAGAACACGATGAGAGCGAGCGGGGACGCCTGGGTCTACGCGCCAGACGGCCGCAAGTTCTGGGGTCGGTTCGGTGCTGCCGGCCTGTTAGTGCACGATCCCATGCAGGGAGTCCTGCTCCAGCATCGCGCGATCTGGAGCCATTTCGGCGACACCTGGGGGCTGCCGGGCGGCGCCAGGCACGAGGGCGAAACCGCCGTGGAGGCGGCTCTCCGTGAGGCCGACGAGGAGGCGGGGGTGCCCGCCGACCACCTGGAGATTCTCGCCAGCTCGGTTCTCGACCTCGGCTTCTGGTCATACACGACAGTGATCGCGGTAGCGACGCGCTCCTTTGAACCTGTCATCAGCGACCCGGAGAGCATCGCCCTGAACTGGGTGCGCACCACCGACGTCGACAGCCTGCCATTGCACCCCGGCTTCGCCGCGGCCTGGCCAGAACTGCGGAAACACCTGGGTGAAGCGTCCGCTGGCCGTTGATCAACCTGCGACTTTCGACGGATGCCCACACCGGAAGCCGCCGATAGATTGATCGTTGGAGGACCCACGTATGGATCTTGAACCCCTGTTCCTGAAGGTCGACCGCATCGCCGGAGGGCGTGGCGTCGACTACACGATCAGTGCCGACCAGCGCGAGCATCCGAAGACGCGCAGGGCGTTCGTCGCGATCGCTTGGCTCCTTGCAGCCGAGTTTGTGCTCGGTATCGCCGCCGTCATTGTGGCAATCGTCCTGGCGACAAGCGGCACCGACGTGCAGTTCGCCGTGTGGATGCGCGCGGTTGTGGTGCTCGCGATGACCCTGACGCTGTTCTACTTCGCCTGGCGAGCGCAGAAGGGCTACTACTGGGCATACTCGCGATTGAAGCTCTTCAGCAGGATCTTTCCCGTCGTCACACTGGTGATCGCCGCGATACCCGGGCTGTACCCGCTGTGGATGGTGACGGAGCAGATTCTCTTCAGCCTGATCCTGATCGGCGTGGCGGACTACCTTCAGAGCGATCACATGCGCGCTGCATTCCCCCGGCCGCCGAAGCGCGCCTGAGCTCTCTGGCTGGGCTGCCGGGTTGGTCTCCCTCTGGCCAGTTGGGCGTTCCTGGTGTGTACTGGTGTCATGCGATCGATCTGGAAAGGCGTAATCACCTTCGGGCTGGTCAACGTCCCGATCAAGGTCTACAGCGCGACGGAAGACCACGACGTCTCATTGCACCAGGTGCACGACAAAGACGGCGGACGGATCAAGTACCAGCGGCGATGTGAGATCTGCGGAAAGATCATCAGCTACGACCACATCGACAAGGCATACGACGACGGCGACAAGACGGTCATCCTCACCGACGAAGATCTCAAGTCACTGCCGGAGGAACGCAGCAGAGAGATCGACGTCGTCGAATTCGTGCCGAGCGACCAGATCGATCCAATTATGTTCGACCGCAGTTACTACCTCGAGCCGGACAGCACCTCATCAAAGGCTTATGTCCTGCTGCGACGCACCCTCGAAGAGACGGATCGCACGGCCATCGTTCGCTTCGCCCTCCGTCAGAAGACCCGACTCGGTGCTCTCCGGGTGAGGAATGATGTGCTCATGCTGCAGTCGCTGCTCTGGGCTGACGAAGTGCGTGAGGCGAACTTCCCGTCGCTCGACGAACGGGTACGAATCTCGGCCAAGGAACTCGAGATGTCCTCCTCGCTCGTCGAGTCGTTCGCTTCCGACTTCTCGCCCGAGGAGTTCAACGACGATTACCAGGAGCAGTTGCGCACCCTGATCGAGGTCAAACTCAAGAAGGGCGACGCCGTCGACACCGAGGAGACGTTCGGCGAAGAACCAGAAGAAGAGGGAGAGGGCGGAGAAGTTCTCGATCTCATGGAAGCGCTCCGCAAGAGCGTCGAGCGCAGCCGCGGCGAGAAGAAGCCACCCGCGAAGGGATCGAAGACGAAAAAGGCGCCGACAAAGACCTCGGGGCGTTCCAAGTCCACAGCGTAGCTCTCGCTAGACTCGGGCTTTGTGGCAGCGGCTGAAGAAGTACCCGAGGTGAGTTCCCGGGTGTTCACCGTGCCGAACATCCTGAGCTTCGCACGCCTGCTCCTGGTGCCGGTCTTCCTCATGTTGATCGTCAACGGCGAGGACGCCTGGGCACTGGTTGTGCTGATCGTCTCCAGTGCCACGGACTTCCTCGACGGCTATCTCGCTCGGAGCCTCGGGCAGGTGACCAGGCTCGGTCAGCTCCTCGATCCGGCAGCGGACCGCCTCTACATCTTCGCCGCGTTGATCGGCCTGGCCTGGCGCGACCTGGTGCCGTGGTGGATCGTGGCCATCGTGGTCGGGCGGGATGTCTACCTGCTGATCCTGGGGGTCGTCCTGGCCAACTATGGCTTCGGACCGCTCCCGGTGCACCTGCTCGGCAAGGTGGCGACCTTCTGTCTCTTCTACGCACTGCCGATGATCATGCTCGGTCAGGCGTTCCCGGCCCTTTCCTGGTGGTCGCAGCCGGTGGGGTGGGCGTTCGGCCTCTGGGGTGCATTCCTGTATTGGTGGGCGGGAATCATCTACACCATCGAAACTCTGCGGGTGATTCGTCTTCCGCGCCCCGCGGAGCCTCCCCGATCAGATACGCTGGATGACTAGGAGGTATACGGTGGTTGATTCCGAAGAGAAGAACGAACCCGAGCGTGCGGCTGCGCCCGAGAACTCCTCGGGCAGCACTGATACAACGCTGACATTCAGCCAGGAATTCGCGGCGCAGCTCGCTGCAATCGACGGCGACGTCACGGCAGAAGAGCAGGAAGCCATCTCCGCGCTTCCTTCCGGCTCAGCGCTGCTGGTGGTGCGTCGCGGGCCGAACACCGGTGCACGATTCCTGCTCGACACTGACGTGACGACAATTGGCCGGCATCCAGACGCCGGCATCTTCCTCGACGACGTCACGGTGTCGCGTCGTCACGCCGAGTTCCTGCGTCACCGGAGTGCGTTCCAGGTGAAAGACCTCGGCTCACTGAACGGCACCTACTTCGATGGCGTGCGCATCGAGACGGCGCTCCTCACCGATGGCGCGGAAGTGCAGGTCGGTAAGTTCCGGCTTACCTTCTACGCGTCACGGCTCGACCTCGCACACGTGGCGAGCGACTAGTGAGCGCGAACTCCGCCCGGGCTGATGGCCAGGGCGCAGCGACGCTTTTGAGCATCGGTCAGGTTCTGGCACGCTTGACACCGGAGTTCCCCGATCTCACTCCATCCAAACTGCGATTCCTCGAAGAACAGCGGCTGGTTTCGCCTGCTCGAACCGAGTCGGGGTATCGCAAGTTCTGCGCCAGCGACCTGGACCGGCTTCGGCTGGTCCTGTCGATGCAACGTGACCACTACCTTCCGCTGAAGGTCATCAGGGTCTATCTCGAAGACCTCGACGCGGGCCGCTCGCCGACATTGCCAGGCGGCTCGGCGCCAGGGCGATCGATGCTCGGAACAGTACGCAGGCTGAGTAGGGAAGAGCTGTTACGTGAGGCAACAGCTTCGGCCACACTGCTCCATGACGCAATCTCGTCTTCGATCATTCTGCCGGCCGACTATTACGGCGAGGATACGCTCGGCGTGCTTCGCGCCCTCGTCGAACTTCAGCGCAGCGGCATCGAGCCGCGGCACCTCAGGGGATTTCGCGGGGCCGCCGAACGGGAACTCGGATTGATCGAGAGTGCACTCGTTCCTCTATCGAGGCGGAAAGACGCGTCGAGCCGCGCAAAAGCGGCTGAGATGGCCGTTGAGATCGCCAGTCAGCTTGAGGTTGTGCGAAGCAGTTTGATTCGCTCGGCACTGGGACGACTGAGCAACTAAGACGTAGACTGGGCGCTGTGCGAGGCTCTGATCGCTGCACGCAGATCCCTTCTCGACACGCCGACGGGTTCGTGCGGATGTCGTTGATCGGGAGGGTCTGCCTCGATAGCGTGGACACAGCGATCCGTTGGCGTCGCACCAGAATTCTCGAGAGGCGATCGAATGAGTGAACTGAAGCCAGATGGCGATGCCTCCCGGTACGGCCAGGAGCTTCTCTTCACCGACGGCATGCCAGAACTCGATGAGCACTCAGGCTTTCGCGGAGCCGTGGCCGCTCGCGCCGCCGGCATCAGCTACCGCCAGCTCGACTACTGGGCTCGCACCGAGTTGGTCCAGCCGACCGTACGCGGCGCTGCCGGTTCAGGTTCGCAACGCTTGTATGGTTTCCGCGACATCCTGGTCCTGAAGCTCGTCAAACGGCTCCTCGACACCGGAATCTCTCTCCAGCAGATCCGCACGGCAGTCAATCAGCTGCGTGAGGCGGGCGTGAGCGACCTTGCACAGACCACCCTCATGAGCGATGGAGCCAGTGTCTACCTGTGCACCTCGAACGATGAGGTCATCGACCTGGTCAGTCGCGGCCAGGGAGTGTTCGGCATTGCCGTCGGCAAGGTTCTGCGGGAGGTCGAGACCAGCCTGGTCGAGCTCAAGACGGAATCGGTCGACGCGACAGACGAACTCGCAGCACGCCGCATCGCCCGCAAGATCTCCTAGCGCGTCTTCGTCACCGAACCGTGTCGAATCGACCTTCGGCGACGGATTAACGGTCGATTTCCCACGGCTCGACGCAAGGGGAACGCTAGGGGGCGACGGGGAGGTCGGCGTACTCGCCGATGCGCGCGGTGCGCAGCACCCGGTCGAGCAACTGGTCGAAGTAGCGCGCCATCTCCTGGGCACTGTCGCCCGGCCAGATGTGCAGCGGCTTCGCCGCGCCCTGTGCCTGCTGCAGCGAGGTTCGTTCCGGCAGCTGGGGACTCAGCACCAGGGGGCCGAACATGTCTCGCAGCTCCTTGATGCGGAACTGGTGCTCGAGCGACGCGGTGCGGGCGCGGTTGACGATGATGCCGAGTGGCTGCAGGCGCGGGCTCAGTCCGCGCCGGATCTCCTCGATCGCGCGCAGCGCCCTGTCGGCGGCGGCGACGGAGAACAGGCCAGGCTCGGTGACGACCGTCACCCGGTCGCTTGCCGCCCACGCCGTGCGGGTCAGAGCGTTCAGGGACGGGGCGCAGTCGATGAGCACGAGGTCGTACTCCTTCTCGACGGTTGACAGTGCTTCCTCGAGCTTCCAGATGTCACGGATGCTGGGGTGCGGGCCGTCGAAGTTGATGGCAGATGGGCTTCCGATCATGACGTCGATGGTGCCCTGGCGACCGCGGGTCCAGCCGCTTGGCGCGATGGCCGCCCGCACTGTCTTCTCCTTCGGAGAGGCCAGCACATCGGCAACATTCAAGTGACCGGCCACCTGGATGTCCATGCCGGTTGAGACATCGGACTGCGGATCGAGGTCGACGACCAGGGTTCGCACGCCGCGGGCGAAGGCAGCAGACGCCAGACCAAGGGTCACCGTGGTCTTGCCTACGCCTCCCTTCAGGGAGCTGACGCTGAGTACGTGCACAATCACCTACGTTACCTTCACTAGTCTTAGAGAACCTAACCGTTAGCTGTGTGCTGCCCCACGCTCGAAAGGTCTGCATGTTCTCGAAGATTCTGGTTGCCAACCGTGGTGAAATTGCGATTCGCGCGTTTCGTGCGGCGTATGAGTTGGGTGCGAAGACGGTTGCCGTCTTCCCGATCGAGGATCGTAATTCCCTGCATCGGCTGAAGGCGGATGAGGCGTATCAGATCGGTGAGCCTGGGCACCCGGTTCGGGCCTACCTGGATGTGGCTGAGATCATCCGGGTGGCGCAGGAGTCCGGTGCCGACGCGATCTACCCCGGGTACGGCTTCCTGTCTGAGAACCCTGAGCTGGCCGAGGCGGCCGCTGCTGCGGGCATCACGTTCATCGGGCCGGGCAAGAGTGTTTTGGAGATGGCGGGTAACAAGGTCACGGCGAAGGAGCACGCGATCGCTGCGGGTGTTCCGGTGTTGAAGTCGACGCCGCCGTCTGAGGATGTCGACCTGCTGATCAGCCAGGCCGATGAGGTCGGGTTCCCGATCTTCGCGAAGGCCGTCGCGGGCGGTGGTGGCCGCGGGATGCGCCGGGTCGCGAGCAAGGCCGAGCTGCGTGGCTCTCTCGAGGAGGCGATGCGCGAGGCGAAGAGCGCGTTTGGTGACGCGACGATGTTTTTGGAGCAGGCTGTGCTCCGTCCCCGTCACATCGAGGTGCAGATCCTGGCCGATGCGACCGGTGAGACTGTCCATTTGTTCGAGCGTGACTGTTCGGTGCAGCGCCGGCATCAGAAGGTCATCGAGATCGCCCCTGCGCCGAACCTCGACGACGGCGTGCGGCAGGCGTTGTACCGGGATGCTGTGGCGTTCGCCCGGTCGATCGGCTATGTCAACGCTGGCACGGTGGAGTTTCTTCTCGACACGGAGGGGGAGCGCGCCGGTGAGCACGTCTTCATTGAGATGAACCCGCGTATCCAGGTGGAGCACACGGTCACCGAAGAGGTGACGGATGTCGACCTGGTGCAGTCGCAGATCCGGATTGCCGCGGGCGAGTCGCTGGCCGATCTCGGATTGTCGCAGGACAGCATCCAGTTGCGGGGTGCCGCGCTGCAGTGCCGCATCACGACGGAAGACCCGACGGCGGGCTTCCGCCCTGACACAGGCAAGATCACGACCTATCGTTCGCCGGGTGGTGCTGGCATCCGCCTGGATGGCGGCACGATCAACCCTGGTGCGCAGATCAGCCCCCACTTTGATTCGATGCTGGCGAAGCTCACCTGCCGTGGCCGTGATTTCGAGGCCGCCGTGGTGCGGTCGCGTCGGGCGTTGGCGGAGTTTCGGATTCGTGGGGTGTCCACGAACATCCCGTTTCTGCAGGCCGTGCTCGACGACCCGGATTTCGCGTCTGGCAACCTGTCGACGTCGTTCATCGATGAGCGTCCGCAGCTGCTGAAGGGCCGAGCGTCGAAGGACCGTGGCACCAAGATTTTGAACTGGCTGGCCGATGTGACGGTCAACCAGCCCAATGGCACCCCGGCCACGGCTGTGCACCCGGCCGAGAAACTGCCGGAGGTCGACCTGTCGGCGCCTGCCCCCGCGGGCTCGAGGCAGCGTCTGCAGGAGCTTGGACCGCGAGGCTTCGCGCAGGCATTGCGTGCGCAGACGGCGTTGGCAGTCACGGACACCACGTTCCGCGACGCGCACCAGTCGCTGCTGGCGACCAGGGTGCGCACCCGTGACCTGGTCGCGGTGGCCCCGTATGTGGCCAGGCTGACGCCAGAGCTGCTCTCGGTGGAGGCGTGGGGCGGTGCGACGTATGACGTGGCGCTGCGGTTCCTCGGCGAGGACCCGTGGGAGCGTCTGGCGTCGCTCCGCGAGGCTCTGCCGAACATCAACATCCAGATGCTGCTCCGTGGCCGGAACACCGTCGGGTACACCCCGTATCCGACCGAGGTGACGGATGCCTTCGTGCGTGAGGCTGCGGCGACCGGTGTCGATATCTTCCGCATTTTCGATGCTCTGAACGATGTGTCGCAGATGCGACCGGCGATCGACGCGGTCCTGGCCACCGGAACGGCCGTTGCGGAGGTGGCGGTGTGTTACACCGGTGACCTGCTGAACCCGGCCGAAGACCTCTACACCCTCGACTACTATCTGGGCCTTGCGGAGCAGATCGTCGACTCGGGTGCGCACATCCTGGCGATCAAGGACATGGCCGGGCTGTTGCGCCCGGCGGCCGCTGAGAAGCTCGTCGGCGCGTTCAGGGAACGGTTCGACCTCCCCGTGCACGTGCACACCCACGACACCCCTGGCGGGCAGCTCGCGACGCTGCTCGCCGCCAGCCGTGCGGGTGCTGACGCGGTGGATGTGGCGAGTGCGTCGATGGCCGGCACGACCAGCCAGCCACCGGCATCCGCCCTCGTCGCCGCTCTCGCCCACACCGAACGCGACACCGGCATCAACCTGCAAAACGTGCTCGACCTGGAGCCGTACTGGGAGGCCGTTCGACTGGTGTATCGGCCGTTCGAGTCGGGCCTGACGGGTCCGACCGGGCGCGTGTACAAGCATGAGATCCCTGGTGGGCAGCTCTCCAACCTCCGCACCCAGGCCGTCGCGCTCGGACTCGCCGACCACTTCGAGCTCATCGAGGACATGTACGCGGCGGCGGATGCGATCCTCGGCCGGGTGCCGAAGGTCACTCCGTCCTCGAAGGTCGTCGGCGACCTCGCCCTCTACCTCGCCGCGGTGAAGGCAGACCCGGCCGATTTCGCCGAGAATCCAGGCAACTACGACGTGCCGGAGTCCGTGGTCGGGTTCATGGCCGGCGAACTCGGTGACCTGCCTGGTGGCTGGCCAGAACCGTTCCGCAGCAAGGTCCTCGCCGGCCGCACCGTGCGGGTCGGGGTCACCGAGATCACCGACGAGGAACGCACCGCACTTGCAGGCGACAGCGCAACTCGCAGGCAGATGCTCAACCAACTGCTGTTCCCCGCACCGACACGCCAGTTCGAACAGATCCGCGACCTGTTCGGCGACCTGTCCGTGCTCGACACCGTCGACTACCTCTACGGCCTGAAACAGGGCCAGGAAACCATCGTCGAGATCGACAAGGGCGTGCGGTTGTATGCGGGCCTTGAAGCCATCGGCGAAGCCGACGACAAGGGCATGCGCACCGTGATGACCATCCTCAACGGCCAACTGCGTCCCGTGTTCGTGCGCGACCGGTCCATCGCCGTGGAGACCAAAGCAGCCGAGAAGGCCGACGCCAACCAGCCGGGCCAGATCGCGGCACCATTTTCCGGGGTCGTCACCCTCCAGGCCGATGTCGGCGACCAGATCGACGCCGGACAGGCCGTCGCATCGATCGAAGCCATGAAGATGGAAGCCGCCATCACGTCACCGATCGCCGGCACCATCGAACGCGTCGCCATCCCCAAGACCCAGCAGGTCGACGCCGGCGACCTCCTCGTGGTGGTGCGTCCGCGGTAAACTGGCCCGGTTCGTCCTGTGCCGCCCAGCGGTATTGGGGATGAGCGCAGCGTGATGAGCACCGAGTTGAGTAGCACCGAGGCAAAAAGCACGGAGGAGATGGTCCTGTGCCAGAAACGCCCACAGAAGACCAGGGGGCCGAGCGGCGTCCGCCTCGCCGGGCGACCCGTGGCGAGGCGGAGTATCACAGCGAACTGCCTCCCCACACGTTCGAGAACCTCGCGGCGCACCTGCCTGACAGCCTGAGTACCGCCCCCGCCGCCGCATCGACGGTTGTTGATGCCACCGACCACCGTGAGGACTCTCACGCCGCCGGAGTTGACCACCCGGCGCAGCGGCGCGAACGGCTGGCCGGTAGTGCACTCAGCCACGCTGGCGGCGCGTCCGCATCCGTTTCCCCTGTTCGTCGCGTTGCTGGGCCGACCACGCCGGCGACACACACCGTCGAGGTACACGTCGCGAGGGCATCCACTGCGGAGCCCCGTATCGCACCGGTTGACACGGCGATGGATGCCGGTGAGACCCATCCGCGTCGCGAGCGTGCACGCGCGGGCGGCGGAACGCCTGAGTCTGCCTCGATGCTCACGTCTGAACGACTCATCGAGGTGAACCGCACGACTCGGCGCCCGCCGCACGGAGGCTGGAACCGCTTCGTATACGACGCGACATTTCACCTGGTCAACCTCGGCGACTCCGCCGCAGTGCGCGCGCGCCAGGAGATGGACGAACGCATCCAGCGACAGTTTCTGGGTGGAACGAGATTCGTGCCGATTCTGACTCGCAAGGGCGGGGTCGGCAAGACGACGGTGACGGCTCTGCTCGGAATGGCCATGGCCGATGCCAGGGACGACCGCGTCATCGCCATCGACGCGAATCCCGATCGCGGCACACTTGCCGAGCGTGTGGCCAAGCAAACGAGGTCAACGGTCAGGGATGTCGTCACCGAAGCCGCGTCGATCGGCGGATTCACTGACTTCTCTGCGCTGGTTTCGCGTGACGAGACCCGCCTCGACGTGCTGGCATCCGACGCCGACCCACTGCTGTCTGAAGCCTTCGATGAGGACGACTACAACGTCGTCGCCGACCTGGCCGCGCGCTACTACTCCATTGTGCTGACAGACTGCGGAACCGGCATCGTACACTCGGTCATGCGGGCCACCCTGCAACGCGCTGATTCGATCGTCGTCGTGTCTGGCGGCAGCGTAGACGAGGCCCGCCTCGCGTCAGAAACCCTCACCTGGCTCGAAGCCAACGGCTACGACGGGCTGGTCTCGAATGCGATCGTTGCGCTGAACACGGCCACCCAGGGTACCAACCTGGTCAAACTCGAGGAGATCGAGTCGCATTTCCGCTCGCGTGTGCGAGAGATCGTCCGGATCCCGTACGACCCGCAACTGGCCGCAGGGAGTGTCGTCTCCTGGCAGGACCTGAAACCGATCACTCGCCTTGCCGCACGCACGCTCGCCGCCCTCGTCGTCGAGGGTCTGCCGACCGAGCGTGGCGCCTGACCGACACTGTCCGCCTCACCCGCATTCGAACCACTGGGAGCCCCACTGTGCCAGAGCGCCAGATCCGCCTTTTCGGAGACCCCGTCCTGAAGACCGTCTCCGATCCGATCGAGGGCATCGACGATCGTGTGCGCGGCCTCGTCTGCGATCTCCTCGACAGCGTGCGGCTGCCGGGCCGCGCCGGCGTTGCGGCGTCCCAGATCGGAGTCAATCTGCGCGCGTTCAGCTACAACGTGGACGACGAGGTCGGCTACATCATCAACCCGGAGATCATCGAGCTCTCCGGCGAACCAGAGCTCGTCGACGAGGGATGCCTGTCGGTGCCAGGGCTCTGGTACCCGACCATGCGGCATCCGTTCGCCGTGGCGCGCGGAATCGACCTTGACGGTGAGCCTCTCGAACTGTCGGGAACCGGTGTCATGGCGCAGGCGCTCCAGCACGAGACCGACCACTTGAACGGGCTGCTCTACCTCGACCGGCTCGACAAGGAAAGCCGTCGCGCCGCGATGAAGGAGATCAGGGAGTCCGACTGGTTCTGAGGCTAGACGGAAGGTGCCGGAGCAGTCAGTCACCAGCCGAGAGTGCAGTTTTGAACGAGGCGACATCCAACGCGGGTAGCGGAAGTGCTGGCCGGTCGCTGGCACGGAGTCCGTCGAGCATGAGCGCCAGATACCGTCGCCACAGGTCGGGACGTGCATTGCTCATTCGGTAGACACTGTTGAGCATTGCGAAGATCGGGCCGATGTCCGTGACGGTTACTCCCTCGCGGAGAACTCCAGCTTGACTGGCCCGGTCAAACAATGGAGAGAGAACGGCGACGAGTTTCTCAGCGATGGGCTCGTTGGGTCCGAAGCCGTCGTGTCCGAGGAATGTCTCACACAAACCGCGATCCTGCGCCTGATTTGCCGCAGTGACCTCAAAGAAGGACACGATTGCTACCCACGGGTCTTCGATCTCCAGCGCTGTTTGCGCGTCGGCTAGGGCGGAATCGATCGCCGCGTCGTACAAGGTCTCGACGATCTCTTTCTTGCTGGCGAAGTTTCGATAGACCGTGCCGACCCCGATTCCCGCGTGCTTGGCAATGTCCTCCAGCGTTGCAGAAAGGCCCTGCCGCGCAAACACCTCACGCGCCGCCTGCACAAGACGTTCATTATTCAGGGCCGCGTCTCTCCGCTTCGGGCGCACGAGGTGTTCGTCGATAGGCATCAATCCATTATCGTCTCCGATGGGTCACCCCCGTCAGGTCCTCAACCGCCGACGGAAACGTCGGCTAATGGGCTCTCGCAGAGGCGCGCACCTGCTCGGCCTAGTCGCGGATGGTCGAGAACCCTTCAGTGATCGGTGCACCGGCGTAGAGGCCCTGAATGGTCTCATCGAAGTCACGCAGGATGATGTTCCGTTTGATGCTCAGCTTCGGCGTCAGGTGTCCGCTCGCCTCAGTCAGCTCAGACGGGAGGATCACAAACTTGCGAATCGACTCGGCACGCGACACGCGGTCGTTCGCGAGGTCGACCGCGCGCTGGACTTCCGCAAGCACAGCGGGGTTGACAGCTGCCTGCGCGAGCGACATGCCGGCATCCTCGCTGTTGTTGTTCAACCACACCGGAAGCATCTCGGGGTCGAGCGTGATCAGGGCGCCGATGAACGGTTTCTGATCGCCGACCACCACCACCTGGCCGATGAGAGGATTCGACCGGATCGGGTCCTCGAGTGCGGCCGGAGCGACGTTCTTGCCGCCGGCCGTCACGATGATCTCCTTCTTGCGACCGGTGATGGTCAGGAAACCGTCAGCGTCGAAGTCGCCGATGTCGCCGGTCTTGAACCAGCCCTCATCATCGAACGCTTCCGCGGTCGCCTGCGGGTTCTTCCAGTACTCCTTGAAGATGTTCACGCCCTTGACCTCGACCTCGCCGTCGTCGATCACCCGAACAGAGACACCGGGGAGAGGGGGGCCGACAGTGCCGATCTTCGACTTGGTGGCGAGGTTCACGGTCGCAGGGGCGGTCGACTCTGTGAGGCCGTAGCCCTCCAGGATTACAATGCCGAGGCTGTGGAAGAAGTGCCCGAGGTATTCGCCGAGCGGTGCGGAACCGGAGACCGCGTACTTGACGTTGCCGCCCATCGCCGCCCTCAGCTTGCTGTAGACTAGACGATCGAACAGGGCGAACTTGATTTTCGACATGAGTGGGATGGGCTCGCCGACAGCCAGGGCCTTGGAGTGCTCGACGGCGAGGTGCGCGGCCGCACGGAAGATCTTGCCCTTGCCCCCTGCTTCAGCCTTCTGCTCCGAGGAGTTGTACACCTTCTCGAACACGCGGGGAACCGCGAGTAGGAACGTCGGCTTGAAGCTGCCGAGTGAGGGGAGCAGTTGTTTGGTGTCGGGCTGGTGCCCGACCCGCACACCGGCATCGATGCACAGCACCGTGATGAACCGGGCGAAGACGTGGGCGGTCGTGATGAAAAGCAGAGTTGAAGCGCCGTGCTCGTCTTCGAGCACCTCCTTCAACGCGACCTTCGCGTTGCGGCTCGTCTCGAGGAAGTTGGCGTGCGTGAGCACACACCCCTTCGGCTTGCCCGTCGAACCTGAGGTGTAGATCAGGGTCGCGATGTCGTCTCCGACCGCGAGGTTGCGGCGGCGCTCGATCTCCTCGTCGTCGACGCCGACGCCGCCGGCGACGAGCTTGTCGAGGTCGCCGAGGTCAATCTGCCAGACGCTCTGGATGTCTGGAAGCTCCGGGTGCACCTCGTCAAAACGCGCGAAGTGGTCAGCGGTCTCCACGATGACGGCCATGGCGCCTGCATCACTCAGGTTCCACTGCACCTGGCTGGGTGAACTGGTCTCGTAGACCGGAACCAGCACGGCTCCGGCGAACCAGGTCGCGAAGTCGATCAGGGTCCACTCGTAGCGGGTCTTGCAGACGAGGCCGATCTTGTCGCCGGGCTGGATGCCGGCGGCAACGAGGCCCTTCGCGAGGGCGAGGACCTGGGCGTGGAACTCGGCCGTGGTGACCGGAACCCAGCCACCATCCTTCGGCAGTGAGAACAGCACCAGTTCCGGCGTCGCGGCGAGCCGGTCGATCAGCAAATCGGTGATGTTGGCCTGCGGGGCAGCGGGCACGATTGCGGGTACATCGAACTGTTTCACGGCAACTCCTTCGGTACCGGTCGGGCGTGATCCCACTCTATCCGCGAGGTGTTCGCAAACGCTGACCCGGCGTCAAACTGGTAAGTACACTCTAGATGGTGAATCGTGGCGGAACCCTGCCGCCCGGCCGCGCGTCCTCCCGACTTCCACGCGACTTCCCGACGACCGAAAGGCGCTGCCGTGCACGCTATTGGAATTGACATCGGTGGAACCAAGATCGCAGGGGCACTCGTCGATGAACTGGGAACCATCATTCGCGCTGATCGCGTGCCGAGCCCGGCAGGCGACCCCCGCGAGATCGAAGACGCCGTCGTAGCGATGATCTCCGGTCTTGCCGCTGGGACGGATGTCTGCGGTGCTGGTGTGGCCGCCGCGGGTTTCATCGACGCCGCGCAGTCGACGGTCTACTACGCCCCCAACATCAACTGGCGTAACGAGCCGTTCCGGGACAAGCTCGAGTCGCGGCTCAACATCCCGGTGATCATTGAGAACGATGCCAACGCCGCCGGCTGGGCAGAGTTCCGTTACGGTGCAGGTCGCCTGTTCAGCGACATGGTGACCCTGACGATCGGCACCGGGGTCGGCGGGGCCATCGTCGCGAACGACCGTCTGTTCCGCGGCGGCTTCGGCGCCGGCGCCGAGCTCGGCCACCTTCGGCTGGTTCCGGACGGTCTGCCGTGTGGGTGCGGCGCTCGGGGATGTATTGAGCAGTATGGTTCTGGCCGGGCACTGCTGCGGATCGCAGGCGAGCTGGCGGATGCTGGTGGAATCGGACGAGGGATCGCTCTCGTCCGCGAGCAGAACGGTTCGTTGACCGGCACGGATGTCGCGAAGCTCCTGGCAGAGGGTGACGGTGGTGCCCTGGCTGCGCTCCGGCAACTGGGCACGGCACTTGGACAGGCTTGCGCCAGTCTCGGTGCCGTCCTCGATCCCCAGATCTTTGTGTTCGGCGGGGGAGTGGCCGCTGCCGGCGACCTGCTGATCGAGCCGATCCGTTCCGCCTACCTTGAGCACCTTCCGGCACGAGGCTTCCATCCAGAAGCAGCATTCGCCGTCGCCGAACTCGTCAATGATGCAGGCGTGGTTGGCGCGGCAGATCTGGCTCGCCTGCATGCCACCGGCGGAAACTGACCGGCGGTAGGCTGGATTTTTGAACGGAGGCACGAATTGTTCTATTGGTTCATGAAGAACATCGTCGTCGGCCCGTTGCTGCTCGGAATTTTCCGGCCGTGGGTGGTCGGCCTCGAGAACATCCCGAAGACGGGCGGGGTCATTCTCGCCAGTAACCACCTGTCGTTCATCGACTCCGTGTTCTTACCCCTTGTCGTTCCGCGCCGGGTGGCGTTCCTGGCCAAGAGCGAGTACTTCACCGGCACCGGCCTCAAAGGCTGGGCGACGAGACAGTTCTTCAAGGCCACCGGACAGATACCGATCGACCGATCTGGCGGCAAGGCGTCAGAGGACTCTCTCAACACCGGTCTCCGGGTTCTCGGGTCGGGTGACGTGCTCGGAATCTATCCGGAAGGCACGCGCAGCCCAGACGCGAAGATGTACCGCGGCAGAACCGGCGTCGCCAGGATGGTGCTCGAGTCCGGCGTGCCTATCGTGCCGGTCGCGATGATCGACACCGAGAAAGCGATGCCGACCGGCACCCGTATTCCGAAGATTCGCAGGATCGGCATCGTCATCGGAGAGCCCCTCGATTTCAGCCGTTTCGAGGGCATGGAGTCTGACCGGTTCGTGTTGCGTTCTGTGACGGACGAGCTGATGTACGAACTCCGGAAATTGAGCGACCAGGAATATGTCGACGTGTATGCGACTTCGGTCAAGGAGAAGCGCGCGAGTCTTTCGCGATAAGCTGCGACAGCCGTCTCGCTGATGACCGGCACCTCCACCCCCGCATACCGGCCACGTTCTCGTGCGCCGCAGAGAGAAAACAGGATAGTCCGTGGTACACCCCACCGAACCAGTCGTATTGGCAGATGACTCTGTGATCGCTGGTCTGGACTATTGGCGCACACTCGACATCAAGCAGCAGCCGGCCTGGCCGGACGCTGATGCCGTCGCCGCGGCATCCGCTGAACTCGCCACTCTGCCGCCTCTGGTCTTCGCTGGCGAGGTCGACATTCTGCGCACCAGGCTTGCCGAGGCAGCACGGGGAGAAGCTTTCCTGCTGCAGGGCGGAGACTGCGCAGAGACCTTCAGCGGCGCGACCGCCGATCAGATCCGCAATCGAGTCAAGACCGTGCTGCAAATGGCCGTTGTGCTCACCTACGGCGCGTCGATGCCGGTCGTGAAGATGGGCAGGATGGCCGGGCAGTTCGCCAAGCCACGCTCGAGCGATTTCGAGACGCGCGGCGACGTCACTCTGCCCGCGTACCGCGGCGATATCGTAAACGGCTTCGACTTCACCCCACAATCTCGTGAAGCGGACCCGGCCAGGCTGGTGCGCGGCTACCACACGGCCGCATCCACCCTGAACCTCATCCGGGCGTTCACGCAGGGCGGTTTTGCCGACCTCCGGCAGGTGCACAGCTGGAACCAGGGCTTTGCCGCCAACCCGGCCAACCAGCGTTACGAGAAGCTGGCGAAAGAGATCGACCGCGCGATCAAGTTCATGATCGCTTGTGGCGCCGACTTCGACGCTATGAAGCGCACAGAGTTCTACACCAGCCACGAGGGCCTCCTCATGGACTACGAGCGGCCGATGACGCGCATCGATTCCCGTACAGGTACGCCGTACAACACCAGCGCGCACTTCATCTGGATCGGCGAGCGCACCAGGCAGCTGGATGGCGCGCACGTCGACTTCCTGTCTCGGGTGCGCAACCCGATCGGCGTAAAGCTCGGCCCGTCGACGACGGCGGACGACATGCTGCGGCTGGTTGACCTGCTCGACCCCGACCGTGAGCCAGGGCGACTGACGTTCATCACGCGCATGGGTGCAGGCAAGATCCGGGATGCCCTTCCTCCGCTTCTCGAGGCGATCAAGGGCAGCGACGCGACCCCGTTGTGGGTGACAGACCCGATGCACGGCAACGGGCTCACCACTCCGACGGGATACAAGACGCGTCGCTTCGACGACGTCGTCGACGAGGTCAAGGGATTCTTCGAAGCGCACCGTGCCGTCGGCACTCATCCGGGTGGCATCCACGTGGAGTTGACCGGTGACGACGTCACCGAGTGCCTCGGTGGCTCAGAGCACATCGACGAGGCGACCCTCGCCACGCGCTACGAGTCGCTTTGCGACCCGCGACTGAACCACATGCAGTCGCTCGAACTCGCGTTCCTGGTCGCGGAAGAACTCGCCGCCCGCTAGCGAGCCCGCGCTTCGTCCGCTCGCGGACCGCACGCCTGCACGACCCCACCGGGCTGAGGCACGGAGCACTCGAGGTCAGCCGCCGAAGTTGACAGTGACGGTCGAACCACGTCTGATCATGGTGCCCGGTGCCGGGTCCTGCGTACCGGCGACCACGGCGCCCTCAAGGAACGGGGGCACGTTTGAGGTGACCTCGAAGCCGAGTGCTTCCAACTGCGCACGCGCCTTGTCGATGTTCTGGCCGGTGATCACGTTCGGAACTTCGACCACATCCGGACCCTTGGAGACGCGCAGCGTCACACTGTCTCCGACGCGCACAGGGGCGTCGCTCGACGGCACGACGGCGATTACGATTCCGCTCTCGAAGTCGTCGTTGAACTCCGGCTCGCCCGCTGTCCCATTAAGGCCGGCATCTTCCAGCGTCACGACCGCATCGTCGACCGAGAGTCCGGTGACAACCGGGATAGGGCCTGCCGAGACGACCAGCGTGACCGGCTGCTTCTCGCCGTACTCCGATCCCAGCGGTTCACCGTCGGCGCCCAGCGCAGCGATCACGGTCTCCGGCGGAGCGTCGCTGGAGAACTCCCTCAGCGATTCTCCGACGGTGAATGCCCCCAGCTGAGACTTCGCCTCAGCCTCGGCCGATCCGATCACATCTGGCACAGGCAGTAGCTGAGGCCCGAGGGAGAGATAGAGGGTGACCTGTCCGCCTTTCGGCGCGAAGCCACCCGCCCCAGGTTCAGTTCCCGATACCAGTCCGGCCGCTACATCCACATCATTGCGCTGTTCTGGCACGACAGTGAAGCCGAGCTCCTGGAGTTGGGCCGTCGCGACCTCCTGTGTTTCGCCACTGGTCTCCGGAACCGCGACCTGCGAACCAGGGCCCGCACCGAAATACCAGCCCGTTCCTCCGGCGAGTGCGGCCAGCAGGATGACCAGGATGAACAGCCAGTAGCCCTTGCGCCTGCGTTTCTGGGATTTGTCGGCCAGAACCACGCTGCTGGCTGGTCGGCGGTCCTGTGAAACGGATGCCACAGCACCGACGAGCGGCTTGGCTCCGAGGATCTGCGTTTCGGCGTCAGCCCTAGCCGCGGAGAACTCGCCGGGCAGCCGCATCGTCTGCTGCAGGTCGGTCGGTGTCGGTGACTGCGGCCTGACGAGGTTCTCGACGTCCAGGAGCTGCTCGAGCATGACGCGCGCATCGCGTGGCCGCTGCTCGGGGTCACGGGCCGTCGCCCAGAGCACGAGCTCGTCGAGCTCCCGTGGAACAGAGGGAACCTTGCCGCTCGGCATGGGCACCGAATCGTTGGCGTGCTGATACGCGATCTGCATCGGCGCTTCGCCGACGTACGGCTGTTCCCCGGTGAGCATCTCATACGTCATGATTCCCAGCGCGTAGATGTCGCTTCTGGTGTCCGCGACCCCACGCGTGACCAGCTCAGGGGAGAGGTAAGCGATCGTGCCGAGCAGTGCCTGCCCTGTTGCCGTGTTGTTGTTGGCAGCCCTGGCCAGCCCGAAGTCGCCCAGCTTGATGCGGCCGTCGTCAGCGAGGAGCACGTTCTCCGGCTTGAGGTCGCGGTGCACGATGCCGGCCTTGTGGGCTGCGGCAAGGCCGCTGAGCACAGCCTCGAGAATGTCCATGGTCTGCTCTGCAGTGAGCTTGCCGTAGTCCTTCAGCAGATCGCGCAGTGTGATCCCAGGCAGGTACTCCATGACCATGTAGGCCATGTCGGCATCCTGGCCCTGGTCGAAGACGTTGACGACATTCGGATGCGCCAGCCTCGCGGCCGACCGCGCTTCCTGCACAAATCGGTTCTTAAAGGCGTTGTCGTCTGACAGATGACCGTGCATGATCTTGATGGCAACGCGCCTTTCGAGACGGAGATCCGTCGCGAGATACACGGTGGCCATGCCGCCGCGGGCGATGCGGGAGCGCACCTGATATCGGCCGTCTATCAAACGGCCGATCATCGGATCAGCGGGGCTCTCGGTCACCCGTTGAGTCTATGGAAGCGAGGGGCGAACTCCCCGCTAAAACACCGTGAACGCTGCATTCTTCGCGGTAAGTTCACCCGGGTATGCCGGGTCAGAGCTCGAGGAGCCACGCCCTGGCCGATGCTTCCCATTTTGCATAGTGATCAGGAAATGCAGAGATCTGCACCGCCTGGGCCGCCTGGGTCACCGTCAGCGACTCCCAGCCGTTGATGTCGAGCAGTCCACGGGTGACTCCGGCGTTCGGATTGCCGGCACCGCCGAAGAAGGCGAGGCTTGATCGAACCGGGTCCATGACCTGTTCTGGGGAGCCCCAACCGGCGCTCGGTCGCTGCTGGAACAGCCCGAGTGAATCACGATCTCCATAATCGACGTTCCGCAGGCCAGATTCCTGTGCGGCTGCGGCGAGGGCGACCACGAGGCCAAAGTCGCTCACACTGGCCGAGCGGCCGACCGAGACGATGATGGCGGCGTTCTGGCGCATCTCGTCGGTCATCAGCGTGATCTCCTGGGTGACGGATGCCGGCGTCACCGGAACCGCAACAGGTGCACTACCCGGTATCGCGAGTACCTGGCCCGGATAGATGATGCTCGAAGCAATGAGCCCGTTGGCATCCAGGAGCGACGTGGTCGATACGCCGAGCGCCGCTGCGATGCCGCTGATGGTATCTCCGGCCGCGATCGTGTGGGTTGCCGTTGCCGGCGGTGCTTCGGGTGCTGGAGCCGGTGCCGATGGCACCGTGCCTGCCGCGGCATCCGGAATCACGATCGTCTGCCCGGGGAAGATCACACTGCTGCCGTCGAGTCCGTTGGCAGAGAACACGGCATCGGTCGACGATCTGTAGGTCGCTGCGATGCCGCTGATGGTGTCTCCGCTGGCAACGATATGTGTCTGGCCTGCCGGAGCAGGGGCCGGCGCGGGGGTCGGTGAGGGGGCAGGTGCGGGTACGGGCGCCGGAACATCGGCTGCGAGCGCCAGAACCTGGCCCGGGAAGATCAGGGCAGAGGCGTTCAGGCCGTTGGCGGCCAGAACGGTCGCCGTGGACAATCCGAATCGTTCCGCGATCTGGCTGACGGTGTCTCCCTCGGCCACGGTGTAGTGGCTCGGGGCGATTTCAGCGGCGAGAGTTGTTTCAGACGAGAGAGCCGTGGTGGTGGAGGTGAGTGCGCCATCACCCAGGACGAGGTGTGGCTGCATTGGCCGGTTCTGTGGGCCGCGTTCACTCAGTGTTGTTGCGCCTGCGGGTGCCGTGGTGTTCACGGTCATCGCGATCACGCTGACAAGAACGAGCGGGGCGCTCACGAGGAGTCCGCGGCCGATCATGAGTGAACTTCGGTGGGCGCCTCTGGGCGCACAAGCGGGCTGGATGCGAGTGATATCTGCAGTATGCAACGGGAAACCTCCGTCGGTGTGCGTTGATCAACGCGGTCACAGGCAACGCTGTCACACCGCGGTAAGGGAGTCAACCAGTCTGACTGGAGTGAACAAAGTGATGTGAGTGGCATGCGCGCCGGGGGCGACGGGTCGGCCGGTTATCTGAGCGAGGTTGGTGCGTTTTTGGGATTCATGGCACTCTTAACCCGTGACTGACCCGATTTCAGAGAAACAGTGGCTGACCATTCCCGATCTCGTTGAACTTCTTGGGCTTCCGCAAGGACGCGTACGCCGCTTGATCGAAGACAAACACCTCCTCGCAGTGCGTCGAGACGGCATCCTTTCCGTACCGACCGTTTTCCTCGAGGAGAGAGAGCCCCTCGGCGACTTGCGCGGCACGCTCTTCGTGTTGTCTGACGACGGATTCACGGACGATCAGGCGATGCGGTGGCTGCTCGAGGTCGACGACAGCCTGGGCGTGGCCCCGGTTGATGCGCTCCGTGCCGGGCGCAAGGCCGAAGTGCGCCGGGTCGCCCAGGCCCTCGCGTAACAGCCGGAACGGGTGGCTTCTCGCTGAGGTCGGAGAGTCCTGGTCGGCTGTCCTAACCGGCGTCCAGGGCCGCAAGCTGCTCCAGCGTTCTGGTGTTCCAGTGTTCCTGTGTTCAATTGTCTGTTTTGGAGCTTTCAAGCACTTCGAACGGGGATCCGACATCGCCCCGCCATGCTTCGATGCCCTCCCTGACCGCGAGGGCTGCAACGACGAGAGCTGCCACAGAGTCGGCCCACATCCACCCGAACAGGCTGTTCAGCAGCAATCCGATGAGGACGGTTCCCGACAGGTAGATGCACAGCACGAGCTGTTTGGCATCCGCCTGCACGCTCTTGGATGCTAGTTCCCTGCCCGTTCGGAACTCGAACCAGGCCAGCGCGGGCATCACGATCAGGCTCGCGACGGCGATGCCGATCCCGACAGGGCTGTGTTCGACCCGCTCGATGCCGGTGACGGTGAGAACTGCGTCGATAGTGATGTAGGTGGCGAGGGCGAAGAATGCGATCCCGATCGCCCGAACGGTGGGCTTCTCCCATCGTTCGGGGTCTTTACGGGTGAACTGCCACGCGATTGCCACGGCGGAGGCGACCTCGATCACCGAGTCGAGGCCGAAGCCGATCAAGGCCGCCGACGACGCGGCAGCCCCAGCCGCGATCGCGACGATTGCTTCGATGACGTTCCAGGTGATCGTGAAGGCGACGATCATCTTCACCCTGCGGTGCAACTGGCTCCGGCGCTCATCCGTGAGCGTTGGTGTGCTCACCGTGCCGCCTCGCTGCTGTCGCAGCATCCCGGTACCGCGCAGTTCGGGTCCAGGCAGGGAGCGCTCTCGTCCACCGCGAGAGTCACGCCCACGAGCGCGGTCAGCGCCGCAGTCAGGTGGGGGTCGGCGATGTCATATCGCGTCTGCCGGCCCTCGGGCTCGGCGACGACGATCCCGCAGCCGCGCAGGCAGGCAAGGTGGTTCGAGACGTTCGTGCGGGTCAACTCCAGGTCACGGGCGAGCTGCGCCGGATACCCATGGGTGTTCAGCAGGGAGAGGAGGATGCGGGAACGGGTCGGGTCGGTCATCGCCCGGCCGAGGCGGTTCATGACGTCCACGCGGGAGGCAATAGTCAGCATCTAGTGACTATACAGCGACTGGTGACCTATCGAGGCTGGGAGACTGGGAGACTGGGAGGATGCGGGCGTATGCGGAGTGGCTGGAGCGGCATCAGGTGCCGCTCTATCTCGCAGCCCTCGCATTGGGCGCCGCCGTCGGCCTGCTGGTCCCGAGCGTCGCGCATCCGTTGGAATTAGCGATCAATCCCCTGCTCGGGGCACTGCTGTATGCGACATTCCTCGGCGTGCCGTTCACCAGGTTCGGTCGGGCGTTCCGTGACTGGCGATTCCTTGCCACCGTGCTTGTCGTCAATTTCGTGCTTGTACCGGTGATCGTTTTTATTCTGTCGCGCATCGTCGCTGCCGACCACGTGCTGCTCGTCGGGGTGCTGTTTGTGCTGCTGACCCCCTGCGTGGACTATGTGATTGTGTTCACCGGCCTCGCCGGTGGCGCGAAAGACCGCCTCCTCGCAGCCGCGCCGTTGCTGATGCTCGCGCAGATTCTTCTTCTTCCCGCGTACTTGTGGCTCATGGCCGGTCCCGAACTCATCCAGAGCGTCGACCTCGCCCCCTTCGTCGACGCGTTTCTGCTGCTCATACTTCTTCCAATGGCGGCCGCAGGCCTCACTCAGGTTGCCGCCGGTCTCACCCGTGCGGGTCGCATCCTGCAGGAGGTCATGCTCGGCGCGATGGTGCCACTGATGATGCTCACCCTCGCTGTCATTGTTGCCTCCCAGGCCTACGGCGTCGGGCAACAGATCCCCGCACTGCTCATCACCGTCCCCGTCTACGTCCTCTTCGCAGCGATCATGGTCCCCGTCGGCATAATCGCTAGTCGTGTCGCGAATCTCGACGATCCCGCGCGACGGGCGATCGTATTCAGTGGCGTCACCCGGAACTCGCTTGTCGTGCTCCCGCTCGTGCTCGCGCTCCCAGCGAGGTTCGGTCTCGCCCCGCTCGCGGTCGTCACGCAGACCCTCGTCGAACTTATAGTGATGGTCGTTCTTGTCAGAGTGATTCCACGGCTACTCCCGCTCCGCTACCAGCCCACGTAGTTCGATGGTGCGGGTTCGATGGCGCGGCGCGTGCACGTGAATACCGCATGTGCTTCGGGCGCGGTAGAGGATGGTTGGGCGAGCGAACATCGAGCGATGCATCGAAACGGCGGTCAGGCCCGCCAGGCTGTGGTCCACAGGGTGGTCAGAAGACCCGGTGCGCGACCGACTTCGCCAAAGCGGTGAGCTGACTCTTCGCGACCGGGGTGATCGGAGCATTCGTCAATGCGTCCAGGGCGCCCCCGACCTGTTCTGAGATCAGCGCTTCGACGCTTTCGACCGCGCCACTGCCAAGGATCGTTCTCTGCAGTGTGCGAATCTGGTCTTCCTCAAGGCCGGGGTCGCCGAGAAGCTCATCGAAGATGCGACGCGCTCCACCGGACATCGCCGTGCGCGCTCGCGCAACCAGAACTGTGCGCTTACCTTCGCGCAAATCGTCGCCACTCGGCTTGCCGGTCACTTCAGCATCCCCGAAGACACCCAGGAGATCGTCGCGAAGCTGATAGGCAATACCCAACGGGAGGCCGTACGCCCGCAGCGCCTCGCGTTGAGCGGGGGTTCCGCCCGCGAGAGTCGCACCAATACCGAGCGGGGCCTGCACGCTGTACTTGGCGGACTTGTACACGATCACCCGAAGGGCGCTGTCCTCCAGTTCGGTCTCCGGCTTCGTGCGCCAGGCCCGCTCGCCGAGTATGTCGAGATACTGGCCGGCAGTCACCTCGGTGCGCATACGATTGAAGACCGCCCTGGTCGCCAGAGCGAGATTCGCATCGCCAAGGGCGACGAGTCCCTCATCGAGAAGCTCATCGCTCCAGCCCAGCATGAGGTCGCCGAGCAGGATGGCCGCATCACGTCCGAAGTCGGCCGCGCCCTGTTCCCAGCCGCTCTGGCGATGCAGTCCTTCAAAGAGCTTGTGAGCGGATGCCGCGCCCCGCCTGGTGTCGGAATTGTCGATGATGTCGTCGTGGACAAGTGCCGCAGCGTGAAAGAGCTCCAGGGCTGCTGCTGCAGACACGACAGGGTCCAGGAACCGGCGGTCTCCGTTTTCATCGGCATTGAGCAGGTCGTCCGCCCTGACGCTGTGCCAGCCCCAGTAGCAGAACAGTGCCCTGAAGCGCTTTCCACCCCTGAGAAACTGCCGAGAGAAGTCGACGAACGGCGCCAGTTCAGGGCTGATGGTGGTCACAATTGGTTCACGGAGATGCAGGAAGTCATCGATGCGCGATTGAACCAGATCGACAAGACGGGAGCTTTCAGCCACCCGTCTAGCCTATCGACTCGGGCGGGACTAGAATTGGCAGTTAACCCGCTCGATCCCGTAACTGGAGGGAATGAGATGCCGCTTTCGGAGCAGGAGCAGCGACTCCTTGAAGAGATGGAGCGCAGCCTCTATCACAACGATGCCGATTTTGTGGCAACCGTGGGGGCAACACGCCTTCGACCCAACTACCGGTCGATTGCGCTCGGTGTCCTCCTGGCCGTCGTGGGCATCGCCACGCTGATCGCCGGGGTGGCACTACAGCAGCTCTGGCTCGGCATCGTGGGGTTTGTCGTGATGTTCGGCGGTGTGCTCCTTGCGCTCACACCAACCAGATCACTGCGCCGATCAGCGCCATCCGGCCGTGAAACGCCAGCCGGACCTCGGCCTGGCCCGCAGGATTCCGGCTTCATGGATCGCCTGAATGACCGCTGGGACCGTCGCCAGGACGAGAACCACTAGCGGCGCGAACCATCAAGCGCTACTCGACGTCACACCACTAGTCACCACATCGCCGGTCTGACGCCGGCCTGAGAGCCCCCAGGGGCCGATCATCATGATCGGCCCCTTTTTTGCGCCCGAAAACGCTCCCGGGATCGCCATATGGCTCCATTTCCCTCCACTGTACTAAACCCTGTTAAATCAAGGCAGTTGAGGGTGAATATTGTAATTCTTGTGCGCTATTTGTTGAAAAGTGGTACAGAGTGGAGTAAAGTGGAGTAACACCTGAACTTTGGCCGGAAGAGAGGGGTGATGAATGTTCCTCGGGACCTATGCCCCCAAGCTCGACGAGAAGGGGCGCATCATCCTTCCGGCGAAGTTCCGCGACGAGCTCTCGACGGGCGTCGTGATGACCAGAGGCCAGGAGCACTGCATCTACGTGTTCAGCAACCGCGAGTTCGAGTCGCTGCACGACAAGATCCGTCAGGCGCCGGTCACGAGCAAGCAGGCGCGCGACTACCTCCGGGTGTTCCTCTCTGGAGCGTCATCAGAGACACCGGACAAACAGAACCGCGTCACGATCCCTTCGAACCTCCGCGCCTACGCGGGACTCGATCGCGAGCTGACCGTGATCGGTGCGGGCAGCCGCGTCGAGATCTGGGACAGCGAAGCCTGGGACAGCTATCTGACCGAACAGGAAACCTCGTTCGCGAACACCACGGAGGAGGTGATCCCGGGACTTTTCTAGTCCCTGCCGCCTGACTCCCAGCCGTTCACTCCCTGGCGCACTTCCCCGGTGCCAGGTCGAATGGATGGGGATCAGGCGGCAGGGCCCTCCCGGATACACATGGCCATCAATGACATCCACACTCCTGTAATGCTCGAACGTTGCATCGAGCTGCTGGCACCCGCGATCAGCCGCCCCGGTGCCGTGCTCGTCGATGGGACGCTCGGCATGGCCGGTCACGCAGAGGCGCTGCTTACCCGCTTCCCTGAGCTGGTTCTGGTGGGACTGGACCGCGACCTTGAAGCACTCGCGCTAGCGGAGGAACGGCTGAAGCCGTTCTCCGACCGGATTCACCTTGTGCACACCGTCAATGACGGCATCACCGAGGCCCTCGAAGACCTTGGCATCGCCGAGGTCGACGGGGTCTTGCTCGACCTCGGTGTCTCCTCGCTGCAGTTAGACCGCGTGGAGCGGGGATTTTCGTACTCGAAGGATGCTCCGCTCGACATGCGAATGGATCACACCTCAGAGCTCACCGCGGAACGCATTCTCGCCGAGTACAGCGAACACGACCTCCGCCGCATCTTTCAGGAGTACGGGGAGGAAAAGCTCTCCGCCCGCTATGCGAAAGCCATTGCCTCTGCCAGGTCACACACCCCGTTCACCCGGTCAGCCGAGCTTGTTGCCGTCATCACCGCGGTAACGCCGGTTGCCGTGCAGCGCACCGGGCATCCGGCGAAGCGCGTGTTCCAGGCACTCCGCATCGAGGTGAACCAGGAACTCGCTGTTCTCGAGCGAGCTATTCCCGCCGCACTCGAGGCGTTGGCCGTCGGCGGCCGCATCGTGGTCATGGCTTTCCAGTCACTCGAGGATCGCATTGTGAAGCGGGCGCTAGCGGCGGCAACCAGCTCAACAGCGCCGGCCGGGCTCCCTGTCGAGCTGCCGGAACACAAGCCGCAGTTCGCATTGCTGCTCCGCGGCGCTGAGCTCGCAACGGACGAGGAGAAAGCCGCCAACCCCCGCGCGACCCCGGTGCGGCTTCGCGCAGCAGAAAGACTGAGGAGGGCAGTATGAGCGACAATCTTGCCAGGGTGCTGAGGCCGAACTGGACACCCCCACTACCGGACAAGGCGGCGCCAGAACAGGCTGCGCCAGAACGACGCCACATCGAGATCGTCTCAACCCGCACCCAGCGTCGCGCCCGCCCCCGGATCGCCTACGCGTTCACCGCAATGGCCGGAATGGCCGTGATCGTGGTCGCGCAGTTGCTGCTCAGCGTCGGCATCTCACAGAGCGCATACGAGATTTCGACCCTCCAGGACACTCAGGTCGAGCTCGGACGCACCGCAGAGAGCGTGAGCGAGGACCTGATCCGGGTATCGTCCCCGCAGAGCCTGGCCGCGAACGCCGAGGCGCTCGGAATGGTGAGCAATTCAATCCCGGTCTACCTCAGGCTCTCCGATGGCGCTGTACTCGGCGCCCCGTCATCGGCGCCCGGTAGTCAGGGCGGCTCCACGGGGCTGGTTCCGAATGCGCTTCTGGCGGGCACCCCATTGGTTACCGATGTTCCCCCTGTGGGTGCACAGGGAACCGGCGTGGGCGGCGCGGCAGAGACAACTCCGCCGGTAGTTTCACCAGAAGAGCCGGTACAGCCGCCCCCCGCCACAAATGGCCTGCCGTCTCCGACCACCCATTAGGAGCAGACAGAGAGGACAACCGGTGCCGAGAAAGACACGGCCGAACAGCACGGGGCAGGCCGGTGGTGCACCCACCACGCCAAATGGCTTCACCAGTGCAGCCCACAGGAGGCGTACGGTCGTCACCGTCGTTGTGCTCTTCGCCGTCATCGCGGTCTTTGTGGTCAAGCTCGTCGACATCCAGGTGGTCCGGGCCGATACGCTCAGTGCAGACTCCCTGGGGAACCGCTCGGTGGAGAACGAGGTCTACGGCACTCGCGGTGACATTCTCGACGCAGACGGAACCGTGCTCGCCGGCAGTGTGATGCGCTACGACATCACCCTCTCCCCGAAGTACGCCAAGAAGTTTGAACGCGAGGTCGACGGCAAGAAGAGCACGGTCACCGTTGCCCAGGCTGCGGCTGAGATCGGTGCCATCACCGGGCAGAGCGGTGATCAGATCCTCGGCATCATCTCATCGTCACTGGCCGATGATCCCGATTCCGACTTCGCCTACGTTGCCAAAGCCGTCGATGTGGATACCTTCCGCGCCGTGGACAAGCTCGATGTTCCCTGGCTGGTGTTCTATAAGAACCCCAGTCGCGTGTACCCCAATGGCGCTGTGGGCGGCAACGTTGTCGGCTTCGTCTCGGCCGAAGGCGACGCGCAAGCAGGTGTCGAACTCGGGCAGGACTCGTGCCTGGCCAGCACCAACGGCACCGAAACGTACGAGAAGGGGGCCGATGGCGTTCGGATCCCCGGCAGTACGGTCACGGGCGACGAAGCCGTTGACGGTGGCGATGTGGTCATGACAATCGACTCCGACCTCCAGTGGTTCGTTCAGCAGGTGCTCGCGCGTCAGGCACAGTCGACCGGAGCCGCATGGGGCACCGTCACGGTGATGGATGCGAAGAGCGGCAAGCTCCTCGCCGTTGCGGACTACCCGTCCGTCGACCCCAACAACATCGGTGAAACGGCAGATGACGACCGCGGATCGCGCGCATTCACCGCGTCATTCGAACCGGGATCCACGTTCAAAGCGCTCACCGCGGCATCCGTCATCGATGCTGGACTGGCCACGCCGGCCAGCCAGGTGGTTGCCCCGTTCCGCTACCTCCCAGACAACGGCGCGGACATCAACGACAGTTCTGGACACGACGACCTGAACCTCACGCTCTCCGGTGTGCTGGTGGAGTCCTCCAACACCGGCATGTCGAAGTTCGGCGAACTTCTGAGTGCCCAGCAGCGTTACGACTACATGACCAAGTTCGGTCTTGGCTCCCAGAGCGAAGTCGGCTTCCCGGCAGAAGACCCCGGCATCCTCCACCCCTACGAGGAGTGGGACCCGCAGACCGACTACGCCACCATGTTCGGCCAGGGCTTGACCACCACCGCGATCCAGGTGGCGAGTATGTACCAGACCATTGCCAACGGCGGCGTACGCATGCCCGTGCAGCTCGTCGAGGGCTGCCGGCACGCCGACGGCACGGTCACCCACAAGCCGAAGGCCGACGGAACGCAGGTGGTGTCAGCGGATGCCGCGCGCGCAACATCGGAGATGCTCGAGATGGTCTACCAGCAAGCGTGGTTGTCGAGCGATTGGAACCTGCCGGGCTACCGCGTCGCCGCAAAGACCGGGACAGCGCAGATGCCTGACGGTGACGGCGGGTACTCACACGGCTACCTGGTGTCGGTTTCCGGGTATGCGCCGGCTGACGATCCCGGGTACGTCGTTTCGGTGAGTCTAGCGGATCCTGTTAACATGAATTCGTCTGCCGCGTCGGCTCCGATCTTCCAAGAGGTCATGAGCCAGGTGTTGAAGAAGTACCGGGCAGTTCCATCGGGCGCTCCAGCGCCCGACCTCCCTGCCACTTGGTAAGAAAGCGAGCCCAGCGTGTCCGATTCGGTGCCCTCGGCTCTTCGTCCCCAGCATCCGGTACCCCGGTCGTTGTCTGGACTTGCCGATCATTTCCAGTTTGAATCCACAGGTGACATCGATGCCCTCGAAGTCTCAGGCGTCAGCCTGAGTTCCCGGTCGGTGCAGCCCGGTGATCTCTATGTCGGTGTCCCAGGACGCCACAGCCACGGCGCGTCCTTCGTCGACGATGTTGCGCAGTCGGGAGCCGTCGCGATCCTCACCGATCATGACGGTGCCGCTTTGGCGGCCGGGAGCGCCTTGCCGGTGCTCATCACCCCAGACGCACGCGCCGCGCTCGGTGCAGTCGCCGCCTGGATCTACCGCACAGAGGAAAACCCGGCCACCCTGTTCGCCGTCACCGGAACAAACGGAAAGACCAGCGTCGTCTATCTGCTCTTCGCCGTGCTTCGCCAGCTCGGTGTGGTCGCCGGCCTCACCTCGACGGCAGAGCGCCGCATCGGAGATGTCGCCGTCACCAGTTCGCTGACAACCCCAGAGGCCAGCGAGCTGCATGCCCTCCTGGCGCGGATGCGCGAGGCCGAGGTTCGCGCCGTCGGAATCGAAGTCTCGGCACAGGCGCTGACGCGACACCGTGTCGACGGGCTGGTGTTCGACATCGCGGCATTCACCAATCTCAGCCATGACCACCTCGACGACTACGCGACCATGGACGACTATTTCGAGGCAAAACTCGAACTGTTCCAGCCGGAACGTTCGAAACGGGCTGTTGTCACCGTCGACTCTGAGTGGGGTCGGCGCATCGTTGACGAGAGCCGCATCCCCGTCACGACGCTGTCCGCCAAGGCAGACGCCAACGCTGACTGGCACATGAGTGTCACCGAGCAGACCGCAATGCACACCGGTTTTGTGCTCGAAGGGCCAGACGGGCGCCGGCTGGCTACCCGGGTGCCGCTGCTCGGCTGGTACATGGCGGCAAACGCCGCACTGGCGATCGTCATGCTGGTGGAATCCGGTTATGACCTCGCCGCCATCGACCACGCCCTCGCGCGGGACGGTGGAATCGACGCCTACATCCCCGGACGCGTTGAGCGGATCTCCGGTGACACCGGCCCCATCGTCTACATCGACTACGGGCACAGCCCCGATGCGTTCCTGAACACCCTCGAAGCGGTCCGAGCGGTGACCGACGGCCGGGTGATCATGGTCTTCGGTGCAGACGGCGACCGCGACGCGACCAAACGCACCGAGATGGGGGCCATTGCAGCGCGAGGAGCCGACGTCGTCATCGTGACCGACTTCCACCCGCGCTACGAAGACCCGGCGGCGATCCGCGCCACCCTCCTGGCCGCTGCGCGAGAGGCCGTCCCCGATGGCGAACTGCACGAGGTTCCAGACCCTCGCGCAGCATTCCGCACCGCACTGTCGCTGGCCGGAGAAGGGGATGTCATCCTCTACGCGGGACCAGGACACGAGGACTACCACGAGGTCGCCGGAGTCAAGATCCCGTACTCGGCGCGCGAAGACTCCCGGCAGGCCCTCCGCGAAGCCGGGTGGTTGTCATGATCGCCCTCAGCATCGCCGACATCGCCCGCGCCGCCGGAGGCACTGTTGTCGCCCCAGCGGGCAGCCAACTGACCGCTGATTCCGTGGTCGGAGGTTCTGTACACACCGACTCGAGGGAAGTCGTGCCGGGCGCCATCTTTGTGGCCAAGCCTGGCGAGGTCACCGACGGCCACCTCTTCGCGCCGGCTGCGGTGGCCAATGGTGCCGCCCTGCTCATCGTCGAGCACGCGCTCGAGCTTCCGGTCGCCCAAATCGTGGTGCCGGATGCCGTGGTCGCGTTGGGCGAGTTGGCAACGGATGTCGTCGCCCGCGTGCGTGCACTCGGCCGATTGAAGATCGTCGGCGTCACCGGCTCCAACGGGAAGACCACCACCAAGAATCTGCTCAGGGCGGTGCTCGAACGCGTTGGCCATACCGTCGCCGCCCGAGAGTCCTTCAACAACGAGGTCGGCGCGCCGCTGACCATGCTCGAACTCACAGAGCAGACCGAGTTCCTGGTCGCTGAGATGGGAGCGAGCGGGGTCGGCGAGATCGCCAGGCTGGTGCGCATGGCTCGTCCCGACATCGGCATTGTGCTGAAGGTCGGTCTCGCCCACGCGGGAGAATTCGGCGGAATCGAAGCGACGGTGCGCGCGAAGACGGAGATGGTGACCGAGCTGCGCGAGACGGATGTCGCCGTGCTGAACGCCGACGACCCTCGCGTCGTCGGTATGGCCGCCCAGACCGCGGCCTCCGTGGTCTGGTTCGGCCAGGGTGACACGGCCACGGTGCGCGCAAGCGACATTCACGTGAGCGCGAGCGGGACGCAGTTCACCCTGCACTTCGCGTCTGGTGAGAGCCGCCAGGTCGCCTTCCAGGTGCTCGGCGAACACCACGTCATGAATGCGCTGGCCGCCGCGGCGACAGCAGAAATACTCGGCGTCGACCCCGATCTGGTCGTCGGCGCGCTGGAATCGGTGCAGACCGCCGAACGCTGGCGCATGCAGGTG
This sequence comes from Glaciibacter superstes DSM 21135, assembly GCF_000421145.1. Classification (GTDB taxonomy): domain Bacteria; phylum Actinomycetota; class Actinomycetes; order Actinomycetales; family Microbacteriaceae; genus Cryobacterium; species Cryobacterium superstes. Next base: position 257,831 of record NZ_ATWH01000002.1, read on the forward strand.
CTTGGCGGCCGTGACGGCATTACCGTGATCAACGATGCATACAACGCCAGCCCAGACTCGATGACTGCAGCGCTGAAGACCCTCGCGCAGATCGCCCGGCCTGGGCAGCGCACGATCGCGGTCCTCGGGGAGATGAGCGAGCTCGGCGAACTGGCGGGGGAGGAACACGATCGGGTCGGGCTGCTCGCCGTTCGGCTGAATATCTCCCAGCTGTTCGTGGTCGGCTCTGCAGCCAGACGAATGCATATCAGCACCATCAATGAGGGATCGTGGGACGGTGAATCGGTCTTCGCCGACACGCCGGAGAAAGCCTTCGAACTGCTGAAATCGTCAGTGAAACCGGGGGACACCATACTCGTCAAGTCATCGAAATCCGCAGGTCTGCGATTCCTGGGCGACCGACTGGGAGAATTGTTCTCGTGAGAGCCCTTCTGATCGCCGGAGCCCTGTCGCTCGCTTTCACGCTCTTTCTGACCCCGCTGTTCATCCGGCTGTTCAAAAGGATCGGCTGGGGACAGTTCATCCGCGACGACGGACCGAAGACTCATCACGCCAAGCGCGGGACCGCCACGATGGGCGGAATCATCATCATCCTGGGCGCCGTGCTCAGCTATTTCCTGGCGATCTGGATCTCAGACGAACCACCTTCCGCCTCCGCCCTCCTGGTTTTGTTCATGATGGTGGGGCTCGGCCTGGTCGGATTCCTCGACGACTTCCTGAAGACCAGGAACCAGCGCAGCCTGGGGCTCGGCGGCTGGGCGAAGGTCGGTGGCCAGGTCATCGTCGCCGGCGTGTTCGCCTGGTTGTCGCTGCAGTTCCCCAACCAAGATGGGCTGACACCCGCCTCAACGCACATCTCGCTTCTGCGCGACCTGCCGATCGACATCATGAGACTCGGCACCATCCTCGGCATCGCGGTGTTCATCATCTGGATCACGGTCATCGTCACCGCGACCTCGAACGCCGTCAACGTCACAGACGGCCTCGACGGTCTCGCCACCGGCTCCGGGATCCTCTCGATCGGCTCGTTCATCGTCATCGGATTCTGGCAGTACAACCAGTCGTGCTTCGACGGAGCCGATGCCTCAGACCTGTACCGCTGTTACGAGGTGCGTGACCCGCTCGACCTGGCCGTCGTTTCGGCAGCCATCGTCGGGGGCCTGTTCGGGTTTCTCTGGTGGAATACATCGCCGGCCAAGATATTCCTCGGAGACACCGGCTCGCTCGCGATCGGCGGTGCACTGGCCGCCCTGGCGATCCTCAGCCGCACCGAGATTCTGCTTCTGCTGATCGGTGGACTGTTCGTCATCGAGACCGGGTCGGTGATCGTGCAGCGCGCCTACTTCAAGGTCACGCGCGGAAAGCGCATCTTCCTCATGAGTCCGATCCACCATCACTTCGAGCTCAAGGGCTGGGCCGAGGTCACCGTTGTGGTGCGCTTCTGGATCATCGGCGGACTACTCGTGGCGGCCGGCGTCGGCACGTTCTACCTCGAATGGCTGTCGAGCACACCATGAGCAGGCCGGATGAACTGACCAGCTGGCATGCCGAATGGACCGGCCTTCGCGTCGCCGTACTCGGTCTCGGCGTGACCGGATTCGCAGCGGCGGACACCCTCGCCGAGCTCGGCGCAGATGTGCTCGTCGTTGCCGCAAACGCCCAGGAGGAACGAGCCAGGCTACTCGAGGTGATCGGAGCCCGGCTCGTGCAGTCCGACCTGAGCGAAACGCCGGACGAACTGCGTCAGCATGCGCCAGAGTTGATCATCGTGTCACCGGGATTCCACCCAGACCATCCTGTGCTGGCCTGGGCCGCCGAAGCGTCGATCCCAGTGTGGGGAGACATCGAGCTGGCCTGGCGGCTGCGCGACAAGGTGGGAACGCCCGCTGAATGGATACTGGTCACCGGCACAAACGGCAAGACCACCACCGTGCAGCTCACGGCGACCATGCTGGCGGCCGCCGGCATCCGCGTCGCCCCGTGCGGAAACATCGGCATTCCGGTTCTCGACGCGATCCGTGACCCGCAGGGGTGGGATGTGCTGGTTGTCGAACTCTCGAGCTACCAGTTGCATCACCTGCCGCGATCCGGACCAGGCGCCCTTTTCCCGCTCTCGAGCGTCTGCCTCAACGTCGCAGACGACCACATCGACTGGCACGGATCGATCGAGGCCTACCGTGAGGCGAAGGCCACGGTCTATCAGAACACCAGGGTCGCCTGCGTATATAACCGTGCGGATGCCGCGACAGAGCGCATGGTGCAGGAAGCCGATGTGCAGGAGGGCGCCAGGGCGATCGGCTTCGGACTCGGAGTGCCGGGTCCGAGTGATTTCGGCATCGTCGACGGAATCCTCTGCGATCGCGCGTTCCTCGAGGAACGGCGCGACCAGGCAATCGAACTGACCACTGTGGCCGAACTCGACCTGGCCGGGCTCTCCGCACCGCACATGATCGCGAATGTGCTGGCCGCCTCTGCGCTCGCCCGCTCGTTCGGCGTGGCTCCCGGCGTCATCAGGTCGGCGCTCGACACGTTCCACCTCGATGCGCACCGTATCGAAGTGGTTGCCGCGCGCGCCGGCATCCGCTGGATCGACGATTCGAAAGCCACCAATCCTCATGCGGCGTCTGCCTCCCTCGCTGCGTACGATTCCGTGGTCTGGGTTGTCGGTGGACTCTTGAAGGGGGTCGACATCGACGAGCTGGTCGGTACCCACGTCGGGCGGCTGAGGGGTGCGATCATCATCGGGGTCGATCGGGGCGCCCTCCGAGAGGCATTCCGCCGACACGCGCCGACGCTGCGCGTCTTCGAGATCGACGCGGATGACACTGGGACGGTGATGCCGGAAGCGATCCGACTGGCTGGGGAACTGGCCGAAACCGGAGACGTCGTGTTGCTCGCGCCCGCGGCCGCGTCGATGGACCAGTTCACGGACTACGCAGAACGAGGCCGGCTGTTCGGCGAAGCGGTGCGCGACTACTTGGGAGGTGAGGCGGATGACCCATCCGCCTCGCGTTAAGGGGCAGCGGCCCGCGGCCCCCGTTCCAGCCGAGGCTGGAGACGAGCCTCGCCGCGCCGGTCCGACCGCCCGCATCAACCTCGGCCGAGTGTTCACCGCCGAATCTGCGAACTACTTCCTGTTGCTCGGCACCACGCTGTTCCTGGTCATCTTCGGGCTGGTCATGGTGTTGTCGTCGTCCTCCGTCGACTCCTACCTCGAAGACGCTGGATTCTTCGGTGGGCTGCTCAGGCAGGGATTCTTCGCCCTGGTCGGGATTCCACTGATGTTGGTGGTCAGCCGACTGCCGTTGAAGTTCTGGCAGCGGGTCGCCTGGCCGGCGATGCTCATTTCCTGCTTCCTGCAGTGCCTCGTCATTCTCACGCCGCTCGGGATCACCGTTGCCGGCAATACCAACTGGCTGGCGATCGGCAGCTTCCAGTTCCAGCCCTCCGAGCTGATCAAGGTCGCCCTGGTCATCTGGCTCGGCATGATCCTCTCGCTCAAGCAGGACAAGCTCGACGACTGGCGCCACGTGCTCATCCCGGTCTTTGTGGTCGGTGGGGGGTCGGTCATGCTGGTCCTGATCGGCGGCGACCTCGGCACAGTCATGATCATGGCCGGCATCCTGTTCGGCGCATTGTATTTTGCGGGCGTCAAACTCCGGATGCTGGTGATCCCGCTGGTCATCGGAGGTGCGGCAGTGGGAATGGTCGCCCTCTCGAGCGAGAACCGGATGACCCGCATCGCCAGCTTCTTCGGCGACGGCTGCGACGCCGCAGGCCAGACCATTTCGGCGGCCTGCTGGCAACCGCTTCACGGCACCTGGGCGCTGGCGAACGGGGGAGTGCTGGGGGTCGGCCTCGGCAACTCGAAGGCGAAATGGTCGTGGCTGCCGGCTGCGGACAACGACTACATCTTCGCCATCATCGGTGAGGAGCTCGGGCTCATCGGCGCGATCGTCGTGCTGGGCATGTTCATCCTGCTGGCGTTTGCCTTCCTGAGGATCATGCGCTCGGCCACCACCATGCAGGCCAGGGTGACGACGGCGGCGGTAATGGTCTGGATCATCGGACAGGCATTCGTGAACATCGGTGTTGTGCTGGGAGTGTTCCCCGTTCTCGGCGTTCCGCTCCCGCTGATCTCGGCCGGAGGCACGGCCCTGCTCACAACGCTGGTTGCGATCGGGGTTGTGCTCTCGTTCACGCGTATCGGTCGCACTGGTCGAGCAGGGAGCACAGGAAACACAGGGGTAGACGCTTCATGACGACGTATCTCCTCGCCGGCGGTGGCACCGCCGGTCATGTGAATCCGCTTCTCGCCGTTGCGGATGCGATCATGCTGCGAGACCCTGCCGCCACGGTGTTGGTGCTGGGGACGGCGGAAGGCCTCGAGTCCCGGCTGGTTCCCGCGCGCGGCTATGAGCTGGCGGTGATCCCGCGGGTCCCGTTCCCTCGGCGTCCGAACCGGCAGGCACTCAGCTTCCTGCCCCGGATGCGGCGCGCGATCGCACTGACATCAGAGCTCATCCGGTCGCGCGGAGTCGATGTCGTCGTCGGATTCGGTGGCTACGTGTCCACTCCCGCCTATCTCGCGGCCAGGCGAACGCGCGTTCCGATCGCGATCCATGAGGCCAACGCCCGCCCTGGGCTGGCCAACAAGCTCGGTGCCAGGTACACGACCCGTGTCGGCGTGGCCTTCCTGGGGACCCCGATCAGGCACGCACGGTTCGTCGGCATGCCGCTTCGGGCCGAGATCGAGAACCTCGACCGGGCGAGGGAACGACCGGAGGCCGCCGACTACTTCGGACTTGCCCCAGACCGCCCGGTGCTGCTGGTGACGGGCGGTTCGCTCGGAGCGAGGCGCCTGAACAGCACGATGGTGCAGTCCGCCCCCGAATTGGCCCTGGCCGGCTGGCAGATACTGCACATCACGGGAGAGAAGGCGGAGGTGGTCGATCCCGGCATCGACCACTACCGGATGATCGCCTACTGCGACCGGATGGATCTCGCGTTAGCCGCGGCCGACTTCGCCGTCTCCCGCGCCGGGTCCGCGACGGTCAGCGAACTGAGTGCGCTCGGCATCCCTGCCGTGTACGTTCCGTACCCGGTCGGAAACGGCGAGCAGCGCTTCAACGCGGCCGGCGTCGTGGAGGCCGGCGGCGGAATCCTGGTCGACGACTCAGCGTTCCTTCCCGAATGGGTACAACAGCGACTCGTGCCGCTTCTCGCGAACGAGGCGACGGTGCGTACGATGGGCGCGGCAGCGGCATCCGTCGGCGTACTCGATGGCTCCCGCAGAATGCTCGAACTGATCGACAGCGCGCTGTAGCCAATCCGGTGTTCACAGCCGGCGCGGCGTAACGTTGACTGAGCATGACCGGCCATACGCGACCACCCGAAATCGGTCCATGAACGAAAGAGCATCCGAACAGTGATCAAGCCCGACCTCACACTCACGGTTCCCGACGACCTCGGAGCGGTGCATTTCGTCGGCATCGGCGGCGCGGGTATGAGCGGTATCGCCCGTCTGTTCCTTGACGCCGGGCATACCGTCTCCGGTTCTGACGTCAGGGAGTCGGCCAATATTGTTGCGCTCCGCGAACTCGGTGCGATCGTCACCATCGGCCACGATGCCGCCAATATCGGCGAGGCAGACACGCTGGTCGTGACCGGCGCGCTGTGGCAGGACAATCCGGAGTACGTGCTTGCCCTGCAGAAGGGCCTGCCGGTGCTGCACCGTGCCCAGGCTCTCGCCTGGCTGATAAAGAATCACCGCCTGGTCTCCGTTGCCGGCGCCCACGGCAAGACGACGTCGACCGGAATGATCATCACCGGGCTTCTCGGGCTCGGCCAGGACCCGAGCTTCGTCAATGGGGGCGTGATCGAATCACTCGGCGTCAGCGCGGCCAGCGGCGAGGACGACTTGTTCGTCGTCGAAGCCGACGAATCAGACGGCTCTTTCCTGCTGTACAACACCGCCATTGCGTTGATCACCAACGTCGATCCAGACCACCTCGACCACTATGGATCGCTCGAGGCGTTCGAAGCGGCGTTCGTCGAATTCGCCCAGAATGCGACCGAGCTCGTCGTGGTGTCCTCCGACGATGCTGGAGCGGTCGACGTGACCGACAAGCTCAGGGGCATCGGCAGGGTAAGGAAAATCCTCACTTTCGGCGAAGATGCCGGAGCAGACGTTCGTGTGCACTCTGTCACGACAGACGGACCAGTTGCCTTCACGCTGACCTGGCAGGGCCGTGACTACACGGCGAGGCTCAGGGTCCCAGGCCGCCACAACGCGATCAACGCGGCCGGCGCCTTCGCGGTTCTGGTCGGTCTCGGCTTCGAGCCGTCGGCATCCCTCGACGCCATCGCCGAGTTCGGCGGAACGGAGCGTCGCTTCGAGCTGCATGGCACGGTTCGCGGCGTGAGCGTCTACGACGACTACGCCCACCACCCGACCGAGGTGGCAGCCGCCCTTTCCGGTGCCAGGACGGTCGTAGGAGACGGCCGCATCATCGCGGTGCACCAGCCGCACCTGTACAGCCGGACCCGCCTGTTCGCACAGGAATTCGCGGATGTCCTGGAGACGTACGCCGACCAGACGATTGTGCTCGAGGTCTACGGCGCACGTGAAGACCCCGAGCCCGGTGTGACCGGCGCGACCGTCTCCGACCGGTTCAGCGACCGGGGCAAAGTGGCATACGTGCCCGACTGGCAGGATGCAGCAGACTACCTGGCGACCATTGCCAGGGAAGGCGACTTCGTCGTGACCCTCGGGTGTGGCGACGTCTACCGGATTGTGCCGCAGCTCCTCGGCTCGCTGTCCAGGATCGACGGATGACGCAGGCCCGGCTACAGCTGGCCGAGCTGCGACAGGCCGAGCCGAAGCCGGCCGAGCCGAGGCAGGTCAACTGATGAAGCGGCCACAGGGTTTCGACCGGCCCCGCAGACCGCACACCGAGGTGCACACGCGCCAGCCTGAGCCGCCGAAGGTGTCTCCGTCACCGCCGCCGGCGTCTTCGACGGCAGTGACGATGGTCTCCGGCATTCGGGAGGCGACGACCGAGCCGATTCCGATCGTCGGTGACACTGTGTCTCGGCCCGAACGCGAGTCGCGATCGGCTGAAGTACCGGAGACGCGCGCACCGGAGACACGCGGACCGGAGAAGCAGGCATCGCCCAAACAGGTACCGGGGAAACAAGTTCCGCTCACTCCGGCCGCCGCGCGCCGCAACCTCCGGCAGGCGCAGCGGGCGCGCAAGCAGTATGAGCGCCAGGAGGTGCGGCGCTTCACCTGGCGCAGCCGACGGCGCACCCGATCCTGGCTGATTGCCGGAGGCATCCTGGTCGCGCTGGTCGTTTTCGTCGTCGTCGGTGCGTATTCACCGCTGATGGCCCTTCGCACCATCGAGGTATCCGGAACCAGTCGCGTCCTAGCGGACCAGGTGCAGTCCGCCCTGTCGGGCCAACTTGGAACACCGCTGCCGCTGATCGACGCCGACCGAGTGAAGCGCGACCTGGCGCAGTTCACGCTGATTCAGAGTTTTGTCACGGAGAGCCGCCCGCCCGGCACCCTGGTGGTTCGGATCGTCGAACGCCAGCCGGTCGGCGCCATCGCGCCGGGCGATGACGCGCCAGACGAGGCCGGTTTCGAGCTGGTCGACGCGGCGGGCGTCGTCATCCAGAGTTCTCCTGAGCGACCGGAGGGCTATCCGATCATCGACGCCGGCACGGGTCCGGGCAGTGCGGGCTTCCGGTCTGCTGCCGCCGTTGTTGCAGCGCTGCCGGAGAGCATCCGCACCCAACTCGACACGGTCACGGCAGCGACCAAGGACGACGTCACACTGACGCTGACCAGCGGAGCCACCGTGGTGTGGGGGAGTCCGGAACGCACTGATTACAAGGCGGTCGTCTTGGCAGCACTGCTGGTGGGCAACCCCCCTGGCAGCGTCGACGAGTACGACGTCACCTCGCCGGACAGCGCTGTCGTGCGCTGAGTTCATTTTTCCTGTGAAAATGCGTCTGGTTCATCGATCCGTGCACGGTGTTCGCGACACGCGGGCGCGCCTCCCCAACCGGGGGCAAGTCGCGCCTAACTTCGGAATCAGAATTGCATACTCAGCATAACTTTAAGCCTCGAGTAGAGGTTTAGGGTTCCACCGGAGGCCGGACAGTGTCAACTAACCAGAACTACCTCGCCGTGATCAAGGTCGTCGGAATCGGCGGCGGCGGTGTCAATGCCGTCAACCGAATGATCGAACTCGGTCTCCGTGGAGTCGAGTTCATCGCCATTAATACGGATGCCCAGGCGCTGCTGATGAGCGACGCCGACGTCAAGCTCGACGTCGGTCGCGACCTCACCCGCGGTCTCGGAGCCGGCGCGGATCCCGAAGTCGGCCGTCGCGCCGCAGAGGACCACGCGGAGGAGATCGAGGAGGCGCTTGCCGGTGCAGACATGGTCTTCGTCACCGCAGGAGAGGGCGGCGGAACCGGCACCGGCGGTGCTCCCGTCGTCGCCCGGATCGCGAAGTCGATCGGCGCCCTCACCATCGGTGTCGTCACCAAGCCGTTCGGCTTCGAGGGCAAGCGCCGTCAGGCGCAGGCCGAGACGGGTGTCGCCACCCTGAAGAACGAGGTCGACACCCTCATCGTCGTGCCGAACGATCGCCTGCTGGAGATCAGCGACCGCGGCATCAGCATGCTCGAGGCCTTCTCGACCGCCGATCAGGTGCTCCTGGCCGGTGTGCAGGGCATCACCGACCTGATCACCACGCCCGGCCTCATCAACCTCGACTTCGCCGACGTGAAGTCGGTGATGCAGGGTGCCGGTTCTGCGCTGATGGGAATCGGGTCGTCGCGGGGAGCGGATCGTGCCATCAAGGCAGCGGAGCTCGCCGTGGCATCCCCGCTGCTCGAAGCGTCCATCGACGGTGCGCACGGTGTGCTGCTGTCGATCCAGGGTGGCTCCAACCTCGGCATCTTCGAGATCAATGACGCCGCCAGGCTGGTACAGGAAGCCGTGCACCCTGAGGCGAACATCATCTTCGGAGCCGTGATCGACGACACACTCGGTGACGAGGTGCGCGTGACCGTCATCGCGGCCGGCTTCGATGGCGGAGAGCCTGGGGCGAAGGCCGTCGAGGTGAGGCGAGTCGACCTCGTCGCGGCCGGCGTTGCGGTCGGTGCTGCGTCAGCGTCTGGCCTGGCCGGTGGAGTCGGGGACGACTCAGAGGCGTCCGTGGCCGACTATGAGTCAGAGTCGGTGCCAGACGGTTCCCTGTGGCAGAACAGCGACGCGGCCCCGGCTGACGCGATCGCGGCAGACCCGGCGTTCGACGATGACTCCGACGACCTGGACATCCCCGATTTCCTCAAGTGAGAACCTCAGTGATCGACTCGAATCAGTTCGCGCCGGGATAACGGATGCTGCGGCATCCGCCGGTCGCTCTGCAGAGTCGATCACGACGGTTGTGATCACCAAATTCCAGCCGGCTTCCCTGATCATCGATCTCGCGCACCTCGGTGTGCGCGATTTCGGGGAGAATCGGCACCAGGAGGCACAGGCCAAGGCCGCTGAGCTTGCCGACCTCGGCCTGACCTGGCACTTCGTCGGGCAGGTGCAGGGCAAGAAGGCCAGGGCCGTGCGCACCTACGCCAGCGTCATCCATTCGGTCGATAGGACGTCGCTGGTCAACGCGCTCTCTTCCCCTGCGCTGACTTCCAGTGCGCCGTCTTCCAGTGCAGCGCCTGAGGTGTCCGGCGTCGACTGTTTCATCCAGGTCAATCTGACCGATGATCCCGCACGCGGGGGAGTGGCTCCAGCCGGGCTCGAGCCACTCGTCGACGACGTGCTCTCCGCCCCAGGGCTGAGGCTGCTCGGCCTGATGGCCGTGGCTCCGCTGGGCGAGGAGCCTCGCAGGGCCTTCGCGCGCGTCCGAGCGTTGCACGAGGGCCTCCGGCGTATGGCACCGGGTGCCACCGCGCTCTCGATGGGAATGTCCGGTGACTACCGGGATGCGATCCTCGAAGGTGCGACACACCTTCGAATTGGCACGGCAATCACCGGTAATCGTCCGGATCACGGTTAATCTCGTAGCAAGCATCGTTAACACGGAGGTCGAAATGTCCAACCCGCTCAAGAAAACCATGGTCTACCTGGGTCTGGCGGACGAAGAGCTGGAGTACGACGCACCCGCGGACGCTCCCGTTTCGGCCGTGACGACCCCGCCGACAACGAGTACTCCGCCGCGCAGCACCGCGCAGAACATCCCCGGCCGCGCACCCGTCACACCGCTGCGCAAGACCGCAACTCCGAAAGCACCTCTCACGTCAGACATGAACGAGATCCTCACCGTCCACCCGCGCCAGTACCGCGACGCCCAGGTCATCGCCGAGTCGTTCCGCGAAGGCATCCCGGTCATCATCAATCTCTCGCAGATGAGCGACGCGGATGCCCGCCGACTGATCGACTTCGCAAGCGGACTGTCGCAGGGGCTCCATGGCAAGATCGAGCGCGTCACCGCAAAGGTGTTCCTGCTCTCGCCGTCGCACGTCGTCGTCTCCGGCGACACCACGAGTGACGACGAGGACCCGGAAGCGTCCTTCTTCGCACAGTCCTGACGCCTGACGCCGCGCGTGTTTCTGGTATCGCTGATAGCGAGCATCCTGTATTTCGTCCTGTTGCTGTATTTTTTTGTTCTTTGGGCGCGCTTCATCGTCGATCTTGTTCGCACCTTCAACCGGAGCTGGCGGCCACGAGGCGTCGGGTTGGTGCTGATCGAGTTCGTCTATTCGGTCACAGACCCTCCTGTGCGGTTCTTCCGCAGGATCATCCCCCCGCTGTCGATGGGGCCGGTCGCGTTCGATTTCGGCTGGAGCCTCACCATGCTCTGCTGCATCATCGCCATGTGGATCACGGGCGCGTTCCGCTGAACGTTCACAGATGCTGAGCAGTTCACGGATGCTGAGCGGTTCACGGATACGCCATGTATTCTGGACGCGTAGCGCCGGTGCAAGCTCAGTGCGATTCTTTGTCTCGTACTTTGCTAGCGTTAGCCGAACGTTAACAATCTGTTCGCAACTCGAGTTCTAAGGGTGGAAAGCCATGGCGCTAACTCCGGAAGATGTAGTCAACAAGCGGTTCCAGTCGACAAAGTTCCGCGAGGGATATGACCAGGACGAGGTCGACGATTTCCTTGACGAGGTCGTCGTGGAACTGCGCCGCCTCACTGCGGAGAACGACGAGCTGAAGGCCCACCTCGCCGCTGGAGGCGACACTTCGGCAGTCGAGGGTGGCGCACCAGTGAGCGCTCCGGCGACTGTCGTCGCACCTGTCGTCGCCGAACCGACTCCCGAACCCGTCGCGGCTGCTCCAATCGCCGCGACTCCGGCCCCTGCGGTCGAGGTCGCCGACGAGACCGCCGGTACCACAAACCTGCTCCAGCTGGCGCGTCGCCTGCACGAGGAGCACGTCAAGGAAGGCGCCGAGAAGCGCGACGCCCTTGTCGCAGAGGGCCACGCAACCGCCGCCAGGGTGGTCGCAGAAGCCGAGGCGAAGCAGCGCGCGCAGATCAACGCGCTTGACCAGGAGCGTGGAGCCCTAGAGAAGAAGATCGACGAACTGCGCACGTTCGAGCGCGACTATCGCCAGAAGCTGAAGAGCTACATCGAGGGGCAGCTGAGCGAGCTCAACTCTGCCTTTCCCGTAGACGGAGCCGCAGGCGCAGGGACTGCACCGAAGCCGAGCTTCCAGGGCTTTGGAGCATAAGGCCACAGCGAAGGTTCGTGCTGGCGCGCTCGCCCTTCTGGCTGGTGCAGCGCTGGGGGTGTACGCGCTTGACCAGTTTTCGAAGTACCTCATTGTCAGCAATCTGGAAGAGGGCGAGGTCGTCCGGGTTCTGAACGATGTGCTGCAACTGCACTTCGTCCGGAACGCCGGGGCGGCGTTCTCGCTTGCCAGTGGTCTGACCTGGATCCTTTCGATCCTTGCTGCCGGCGTCGTCGTCTGCATCATCTGGTTTGCCGGCCGCATCCGTTCGCTGGCCTGGTCTGTCGTCTTCGGTCTCCTCCTCGGAGGGGTTCTCGGCAACCTGACCGACCGGCTCCTGCGGGAGCCGAGCTTCGGCCTGGGGCACGTCATCGACTTCATCTCCACGCCGTGGCTGATTCCGGCGATCTACAACGTTGCCGACATGAGCATTGTGTCGAGCATGGTGATCTTCATGGTTCTGACGATCAGGGGGATCGGCCTCGATGGTTCGCGGATCAGCGGGCGAACGGGAGCACGGGGTGCCGAACCCCGGCGTGAAACTGAGCCACCGGTGACCCCCGCTCCCGTCGAGCCTGCGTCCTGAGTCGCCCCATGGAATCCCGTTCCCTTCCCCTGCCAGACGGCCTCGACGGTGTCCGCGTCGATGCCGGAATCGCCAAACTGTTCGGGTTCTCACGCAGCTTCGCGGCCGAGGTCGCCGAATCGGGCGGAGTGACCCAGGGTGGCGTGGTCGTCGGCAAATCCGACCGGCTGCACGCCGGTGCCTGGCTTGAGGTCGCCTGGCAGCCCAAGAGCGAGATCGAAATCGTCGCCATTCCGGTACCAGACCTCGGCATCGTGCACGATGACGACGACATCGTCGTCATCGACAAGCCGGCCGGCGTCGCCGCGCACCCGAGCGTCGGCTGGAGCGGGCCGACGGTCGTCGGCGCACTCCTCGCCGCCGGTTTCCGCATTTCCACCTCCGGCGCCGCCGAGCGTGCGGGAATCGTGCACCGGCTGGATGCCGGCACCTCCGGTCTGATGGTCGTGGCCAAATCGGAGCGGGCGTACACCGCGCTGAAACGCGCATTCCACGACCGCGAGGTCGAGAAGATCTATCACTCCGTCGTGCAGGGTCATCCAGACCCACTGTCAGGCACCATCGACGCTCCGATCGGTCGGCATCCGCGATCGGACTGGAAGTTCGCCGTCGTCGCCGGCGGACGCGACTCCGTGACGCACTATGAGACGCTCGAGGCCTTCCCGTACGCGTCGCTCCTTGAGGTGCACCTGGAGACGGGACGCACGCATCAGATTCGCGTGCACATGGCCGCACAGCGTCATCCGTGCGTTGGCGACGCCATGTACGGAGCAGACCCCACCCTCAGCGCCAGGCTCGGCCTCGGACGCCAGTGGCTTCATGCCGCGAGGCTCGGATTCGTCCATCCGGGTACCGGCGAGCCGGTCACATTCAGCTCGGAATATCCCGCAGACCTCAATCACGCGCTCAGGGTGCTCAGGGACGAATAGTTCCGTAAGCTTGTAGTTCGCCACCCATCAGTATTCGGAGGAGTCTTGTCGCAGCGTTCATCTGACTTGGGTGATTCGTTCGTCCACCTTCATGTGCACAGCGAGTACTCGATGCTCGATGGCGCGGCGCGTGTGAAACCGCTGATCGACGCGGCCACGGAACAGGGCATGCCCGCCGTCGCGGTCACGGACCACGGCAACGTGTTCGGCGCGTTCGACTTCTGGAAGACGGCTACGGATGCCGGAATCAAGCCGATCATCGGCACGGAGGCGTACATCACGCCTGGCACCCACCGCAGCGACAAGACCAGGGTGCGTTGGGGGACCAGCGGCGAGGGCCGTGACGATGTCGGAGGCAGTGGTGCCTACACGCACATGACCCTGTTGTCTGAGACGACGGAGGGCATGCACAACCTGTTTCGACTGTCGTCGCGGGCGTCGCTCGAGGGCTACTACTTCAAGCCCAGGATGGACAGGGAACTGCTGTCGCAGTATTCCACCGGGCTGATCGCGACGACCGGATGCGCCGGTGGCGAAATTCAGACCAGGCTGAGGCTTGGCCAGTACGACGAGGCCAAAAAGGCTGCGGCCGAATTTCGGGACATCTTCGGTGCAGAGAACTTCTTCTGCGAGATCATGGACCACGGCATCGATGTTGAGCGCCGCACCATGAGCGACCTTCTGCGCCTGGCGAAGGAACTGAGCCTGCCGCTGGTGGCCACCAATGACCTCCACTACACGCACGCGCACGACGCCACGGCTCACGCGGCCTTGCTCTGCGTGCAATCGGCATCGACCCTTGACGACCCCAACCGCTTCAAGTTCGACTCCGACGAGTTCTACCTGAAGACGGCAGCGCAGATGCGTCACCTGTTTCGCGACAATCCGGAGGCGTGCGACAACACCCTGCTGATCGCAGAGCGCTGCAATGTGGAGTTCAACACCCAGGCGAACTACATGCCCAGGTTCCCCGTTCCAGAGGGTGAAAGCGAGGAGACCTGGTTCATCAAGGAAGTTGAAACCGGGCTCGTCAATCGCTACCCGAACGGCTTCTCAGACGCGGTGAGGAAGCAAGCGGACTACGAAGTCGGCGTCATCACCCAGATGGGTTTCCCCGGGTACTTCCTCGTGGTCGCCGACTTCATCAACTGGTCGAGGGCCAACGGCATCAGGGTCGGTCCTGGTCGTGGCTCAGGGGCTGGGTCGATGGCGGCATATGCGATGGGCATCACCGACCTCGATCCGCTGCAGCACGGACTGATCTTCGAGCGCTTCCTCAACCCGGACCGCGTCTCGATGCCCGACTTCGACGTGGACTTCGACGAGCGCAGGCGGGGCGAGGTCATCCGGTACGTCACGGAGAAGTACGGTGAAGAACGCGTCGCGCAGATCGTCACCTACGGCACCATCAAGGCCAAGCAGGCGTTGAAGGACTCCTCGCGCGTGCTGGGTTTCCCGTTCGGCATGGGCGACAAGCTCACCAAAGCGATGCCGCCCGCCATCATGGGCAAGGACGTGCCGCTCACGGGCATGTTCGACACCGACCACCCCCGCTACCGGGAGGCCGGCGACTTCCGGGCCGTGATCGAAACCGACCCCGAGGCGCGCACCGTCTTCGACACCGCCCTCGGAATCGAGAACCTCAAGCGCCAGTGGGGCGTGCACGCCGCGGGTGTCATCATGTCGAGCGACCCGCTGATCGACATCATCCCGATCATGAAACGGGAGCAGGACGGCCAGATCGTCACCCAGTTCGACTATCCGGCCTGTGAGGCGCTCGGGCTGATCAAGATGGACTTCCTGGGGCTTCGAAACCTCACCATCATCGATGACGCCCTCGACAATATCGAGGCGAACCGTGGCCATCGGCCCGTTCTCGAAGACCTCGCCCTCGACGACCCCCTCGCCTACGAACTCCTCGCACGGGGCGACACGCTGGGCGTCTTCCAGCTCGACGGTGGGCCGATGCGGTCGCTCCTGCGACTGATGAAGCCCGACAACTTCGAAGACATCTCGGCCGTCATCGCGCTGTACCGCCCTGGCCCGATGGGCGCCAACTCGCACACCAACTACGCATTGCGGAAGACCAATCAGCAGGAGATCGTGCCGATCCATGCCGAGCTGGAAGAGCCGCTCAGCGAGATCATCGGCAACACCTACGGGTTGATCGTGTACCAGGAACAGGTCATGTCGATCGCGCAGAAGCTGGCCGGGTTCTCCCTCGGCCAAGCCGACCTGCTGCGCCGCGCGATGGGCAAGAAGAAGAAGTCTGAGCTCGACAAGCAGTTCGAGGGGTTCTCCGGCGGCATGGTGGCGAACGGCTACTCGATGGAGGCCATCCAGACGATTTGGAACATTCTGCTGCCGTTCTCCGACTATGCCTTCAACAAGGCGCACTCCGCCGCATACGGGGTGCTCTCCTACTGGACTGCGTATCTCAAGGCGCACTACCCGGCCGAGTACATGGCAGCGCTGCTGACCAGCGTCGGGGATGCCAGGGACAAGCTCGCCCTCTACCTGAACGAATGCAGGCGAATGGGCATTCAGATTCTGCCCCCCGACGTGAACGAATCGATCGGGTTCTTCGCTGCGGTCGGCACAGACATCCGTTTTGGTCTCGGTGCCGTGCGCAACGTCGGGTTCAACGTGGTGGAGGCGATTCGCGGGGCCCGCGATGCGAAGGGGAGGTTTGAGTCGTTCCACGACTTCCTGCGCAAGGTGCCGCTCCAGGTGGCGAACAAGCGCACCATCGAATCGCTGGTGAAGGCTGGGGCGTTCGACTCCCTCGGGGCGACCAGGCGGGCAATGGTGGAGATCCATGAAGGCGCCGTCGAGTCCGCCGTCAAGATCAAGCGCGACGAGGAGCACGGCAACATCGGCTTCGATTTCGACAGTCTCTTCGACGAGGCCCAGAGTTCAGAGCAGGTTCCAGAGCGACCGGAATGGGGAAAGAAAGAGAAGCTCGCCTTTGAACGGGACATGCTCGGGCTCTATGTCTCCGACCACCCACTGAACGGGCTGGAGATCCCGCTCGCAAAACACGCGAGCACCACGGTCGCCGACCTGATCGCCTCCGAGCAGACGCAGGACGGCGATACCGTGACCGTTGCCGGTCTCATCACCAGCGTGCAGCACCGCGTGGCGAAGAAGTCTGGCAACCAGTACGGCATGATTCAGGTGGAGGACTTCAGCGGTGAGATCACCGCGATGTTCATGGGCAAGGCGTATGTCGAGTTCGCACCGGCGCTGGTGAGCGATTCGATCGTTGTCGTGCGGGGACGCGTGAGCATGCGTGACGACGGGATGAACCTGCACGCGTTCAGTGTGTTCGCTCCCGACCTCGGCCAGGGCAACGAAATCGGCACCCTGGCAATCACGCTCGCGGAGAACAGGGCGACCACCGAAACGGTCCAGACACTCGGGGATGTGCTGATCAGGCACGGCGGAGACTCAGAAGTACGCCTGCGTTTGGTCAAGGGGGAGCTCGCGCGGGTGTTCGAGCTGCCGTATCGGGTGAAGGTGAGCGCTGACCTCTTCGGAGAGCTGAAGAGCCTGCTCGGCCCGTACTGCCTCAGCTGACCACCGCCCGCCGAGAATCGCCGTTCGCGCCGAGCGACGCCGTTACAACGGGGATTCTCGGTGCAACTGGCGATTCTCGGGAATGAGCTGAGCTGGACCACCGGGCTCGTCAAATCGCCTGGCTCGTCAAACCACCGGGCTCGTCAAACCAACGGGACGCTCGTCACCGCAGAATCTCTACCATCAGCACCCAGGCGGCGAGCATCGAGCCGATCAGGGTGAGCAGCATGCCCGCCGCAACCCAGTAGAGACCGGCCTCGAGCCCGGCGAGCAGGAGAACCGCTCCGGCAAGAATGGGAACCAACTGGAGTGAGACCAGCACAGAATTGAGCACCCGGTTCCGATTTGAGATCTGCTCGACCGGGATCATCGTGCGGAGTGCCCTGATCTGAAGCAGGCTTGCGGCCGCTGTGCCCACGAGCAACTCTGCACCGAGTACCGGGGCCGGTTGTGCCGGAATGAGGCCCACACCAGCGGCCACGACGACCAGGACGAGGGAGCCGACGGCAGCAGCGGCACGGGCCGTCAGCGACGGTTCGCCCAGGATCTCCTTGATGTTGACCGAGAGCGCCACCATGACCAGACCGGCAAGTGCTGCGCCTGCTCCGGCCGTTGCCACATAGAACTCCAGCCACCCTGCCGTGAGCGTATCTGTCATACGCTCAGATTACTGCGCGGCAGCATCCGCGCACCGGATTGGTCGAGGGACCTTCGCTCAGAGAACGGATCCGAGGGTGCGGTATGCGCGCTCGTGGTAGAGCAGGGCATCGTCGTCTTCACCGATACCGCCTTCCTCGATCTGAACGACCACGACGGAACCGTTGTGCACGAAGACCCGCTCCAGGATTCGGCCGACCATCCACGAGGTGACGTCGTTCAGAACGGGAAGGCCGTATGGTCCCGCGTACCAGTGATCGCCATCGAAGCGCCGATCGTACGGGCCGGACAGGATTTCGGCGAGGGCGCGGTTGCGTGCACCGAGCATATGGATCACCACCCGCTCGCTCTCCATGATGGCGGGCCAGCTGCTGGCCGACCTGGCCATGTTGAACGTCGCCAGCGGCGGTACGGCGGCGAGAGATGCGAGTGATGTCGCCGTGAAGCCGACCGGCGACCCCTCGGAATCGAGCGAGGTGATCACCGACACTCCGGCTGCGTGCCGGCGGAAGGCATGTTTGAAGGCAGCCAGGTCGCGGGGCGCACGCGGGTCGCCCTGCAGCGGCGGATCGACAAAATCGGGGAGGGCACGGTTCTCGTTCATACGCTTGCATCAATCGTCACAGGCTCCACGGTATTCCTGCACTGAGAGTATTACCTGCGGTGAGTGCGAGAGCGGGCGGATGGATCGACGGATCGATAGGCTGGTTCGGCAATGATTCAGATTATAGATCTCAGAGGAACCACACTCAGTCCCGCAGAGCTGCTCGCCGCCGTGCCCAGAGCTGTGACGGATGTCGGCGTGGCCAGCGAGGCCGCAGCGCGGCTGATTGCTGAGGTGCGCGAACGCGGCGAACAGGCACTCTTCGACCAGGCAGAGCGACTCGACCACGTGCGGCCGCGCGAGGTCAGGGTTCCGGCCACAGACATCGACCGAGCCGTCTTGGAACTTGGCCCTGACGTGCGAACGGCGATCGAGGAGACTATTAGGCGCGTCCGCCTCGCCAGTGCGGCGCAGGTCCCGTCATCCGTCACGACCACCGTTGCCGATGGTGCTCTGATCACCCAGCGCTGGCAGCCGATCGGCCGGGTCGGTCTATACGTGCCGGGCGGGAAGGCGGTCTACCCGTCGAGCGTGGTGATGAATGTGGTGCCGGCTCAGGTTGCCGGCGTCACCTCGATCGCACTCGCATCGCCGCCGCAGAGCGCATTCGGCGGCAGCGTGCACCCGACGATCCTTGCCGTCGCCGGACTCCTCGGCATCGACGAGATCTATGCGATGGGCGGCGCAGGGGCGATCGGCGCCTTCGCGTACGGTGTTCCCGGTCTCGGCCTCGATCCCGTGCAATTGGTGACCGGCCCTGGAAATGTCTATGTCGCAGCCGCAAAACGCCTCGTGCGCGGACAAACGGGCATCGACACGGAAGCCGGCCCCACCGACATCCTGGTCATCGCTGACGACCGGGCAGACCCGTTCCTGGTCGCGGCTGACCTGGTCAGTCAGGCCGAACACGATGAACTCGCAGCGGCCGTGCTGGTCACCGACTCACCGCAACTGGCCGATGCGGTCGAACGCCGCCTGGGCGAACTGGCGGCGTCGACAACGCACTCCAGCAGGGTGAGCGCAGCCCTGGGCGGCAGCCAGTCGGCGATCGTGCTGGTCGACGACCTCGCCGCAGCCGCGGCTTTCAGCAATGCGTTCGGTCCTGAGCACCTCGAGATCCAGACGAATGAACCGGATGCCGTACTCGCGCTGGTCGAGAATGCCGGTGCCATCTTCATCGGCCCGAACTCGCCGGTGAGCCTCGGGGACTACGCGGCGGGCTCGAACCATGTGTTGCCGACCGGCGGGCAGGCCAGGTTCACCGCCGGCCTCGGCGCATCGACCTTCCTGCGCCCGCAACAGGTGGTGCGTTACAGCAGGGATGCGCTGGAGGCGGTGGCAGTTCACATCGACGCTTTGTCGCGCGCGGAGGCACTGCCGGCTCACGGCGACGCGGTGAAAGCGCGTTTCAATCGGGTGTGAGCGGGGAATGAGCCCTGCGGCAGAGTCACGGTAAGCGGTGGAGTCACGGTAAGCTGAACGCAACATGTTCTGCCCGTTCTGCCGCCACCCGGACTCGCGAGTCATCGACTCTCGCACCAGTGATGACGGGCTCTCGATTCGCCGCCGCAGGCAGTGCCCGGAGTGCGGACGCAGGTTCAGCACGACAGAGACTGCGAGCCTCAACATCATCAAGCGCAGCGGCGTCGTAGAACCGTTCAGCCGCGAGAAGATCGTTGCCGGCGTGAGAAAGGCCTGCCAGGGCCGCCCGGTGACCGACTCCGATCTCGCCATGCTCGCGCAGAAGGTCGAAGAGACGATCCGTCAGACCGGTGCGTCGCAGGTCGACGCGAACGACATCGGGCTGGCGATCCTCGCACCGCTCCGTGAGCTCGACGAGGTCGCCTATCTTCGGTTTGCCAGCGTGTACCAGGGGTTCGATTCGCTCGACGACTTCGAAAGTGCGATCGGGGCCTTGCGCGAGGAACATGCCACAGGCACCCGAATCCCGTCGACTCCGCCGGAGCTGTAACCGGCATGTACCGACTCCTCTTCAGCACCATACTGTCCCGGCTAGACCCCGAACGGGCCCATCACCTCGCCTTCTGGGTGATCCGCGCGTTGCCGACCCTCGGCTTCGGCCGGCTGGTGCAGCGCTTCACCCGTCCGCGCACCGACATCGGCGTCGACACGCTTGGTCTGCACTTCGACTCACCGTTCGGCCTCGCGGCCGGTTTCGACAAGGACGGCAAGGCCATCGTTGGTCTCGGTCAGCTCGGTTTCGGCCACGTCGAAGTGGGGACTCTCACTGCCATCGCGCAGCCTGGGAACCCGAAACCACGGCTGTTCCGACTGATCGGCGACCGGGCGGTGGTCAACCGGATGGGTTTCAACAATGCCGGCGCGAGCGACGCGCGCTCCCGCCTCGCCCGCGTGCGCACCGTAGCCGGGAGGCCGGTCGTCGGGGTCAATATCGGCAAGAGCAGGGTCGCCCCGGTGGAGAGTTCCACCTCCGACTACCTGTCGAGCACGTCGGTCCTGGCGCCGCTGGCCGACTATCTGGTGGTCAACGTGAGCTCGCCGAACACCCCAGGACTGCGGGGACTGCAGGAGATCGACCGGCTCTCTCCGCTGTTGACTGCTGTCAGGCTGTCGGCTGGCACGACCCCACTGCTCGTGAAGATCTCACCAGACCTCGAAGACGACGAGGTCACGCGTATCGCAAAACTCGTCGTCTCCATCGGCCTTGACGGAATCATCGCCACCAACACGACGCTGTCGAGGGCCGACCTGACGACGGATGCCGCCATCGTCGACGCGGCCGGAGCCGGGGGTCTCTCCGGTGCGCCACTGGCCGATCGGTCACTCGCCGTGCTGCGGCTGATCAGGGCTGTTGTTCCGCCAGAGTTCTGCGTTATCTCTGTCGGTGGTGTCGAGACGGCCGACCAGGTGGCTGAACGGCTCGCTGCGGGGGCCACGCTCGTGCAGGGATACACGGCTTTCCTCTACCGTGGTCCGCTCTGGGCGAGGGAGATCAACCGCGGACTCGACCGCACTCTCGCGCGCCCCACCCGGCCTCGCACTGCACGCGCCTAGAGCAGTCCGCGTTCTGCCAGCTGGTCGGCGATGACCGACCCGTCAGGTCCATAGATCCACGGTGACTCGGGTGTCCCCCTGGCTTCATCCTTCGAACGTCCACCGGCCAGAACCGCCTCGCTGGGGGAGAGCTGCCGGATGGCGACGGTCGCAACGTTCTCCGGGTACTCCTGCTGGAAGTCGCTGTAGATGGCCTCGTCGTGCTGGCCGTCATCCCCGACCAGGATCCAGCGCATCTCGGGGAACTCCTCAGCCAGCCGGCGTAGGTTGTCCCGTTTGTGGTCGAGGCCGCTCCGGAACCAGCGGTCGTGGGTGGGGCCCCAGTCGGTGAGAAGCAACGCACCCGCCGGGTAGAGGTTTCGCGAGAGGAAGCGGGTCAGCGTCGGCGCGACATTCCAGGCGCCTGTCGACAGATAGATCACGGGCGACCCAGGGGTGGTAGCCGTGAGGCGTTCGAGAAGCACAGCCATGCCAGGCGTCGGCACCCTCGCGTGCTCTGACAGGACAAACGTGTTCCAAGCGGCAAGCAGCGGCCGGGGGAGGGCCGTCACCATGACGGTGTCGTCAACGTCGGAAACGATACCGCTCTGCACTCCGGGAGCCACAATGAACACGGGCGCCTCGACGGCGGTGGAACCTTCAGTCGACAGGGAGGCGACCTGCCAGCCTGGCGCCAGCGACACCGGAACCACGACGTCGACGACACCGCCGCGGTCGGCACGCACCCGATGCGTTGCGCCGTCGATCTCGATCGTCACAGTGACGTCGTTGACCGGAACGCTGGTGAAGCTGCGCCATCCACGGATCCCCGCGGCATCCGTTCTGGCCTTCTTCGCGGGACCCGACGGCCCAGGCGGCTTTGTCAGCAGAACTCGGCAGAGAATCCGCACCCACTCGGTCGAGCCATAGCCGGTGTACGGAATGACCGTCGGCTGGTGACCCCGACGGCGTGCGAAGCGCTCTCTGGCGGCATGCAGCCAATCTTCGATCCTGGCCGCCCGGTGCATGATCGCCACCGGCGTCGTGGCCTCTGGATTCCTGTTTTCGGGCTGAGGCACCCCTTCAGTCTGTCACGCCGACTGCAGAACGGTGCGCCCCGGCGTGACTGCGATGCGCTTTAGGATATTGTTCAGCCAGGGAGGACACGTGTCGATTGATGAGATCTTCGAGATTGATGCCGTAGAACAGACGCTGCAGATACGAACGGAACCGGTTCAGCGGCGCAGCTCGGAGCGGCTGACAACGCTGCTCGACGCGGCCGCTTCCGTCGTGGACGAGGTGGGGTTCGCCCGGATCACGACCGCCATGATCGCTGAACGTGCTGGTGCGTCCATCGGCACGGTGTATCGCTATTACCCTGACCGGGTCGCGGTGCTGCACGCACTCAGAGAACGCGCAGTCCAGCGGTTCAGGGCGAGGGTGGCCGACGAGTTGCGCCAGCGAGATCCGAAGACCTGGTGGGAAGCCGTCGACTGCGCGGTGACGGCATTCGTCGCCTTATACCGGTCGGAAGCGGGTTTTAGAATCCTGCGGTTCGCAGAGCGTGAACGGACACCACTCGATGGCGACTCCGACCTCGACGCGGGCTACTTCGCCCGGGGGCTCGCTGAAGTCCTCGCAGAGGAATTCGGGTTGCCTGGCGGCAACGACCTCATCTTTCGCCTCGAGGTCGTCGTCGAAATGGCGGAGGCCCTCCTCACCCGTGCGTTTGCCACCAACCCGCACGGCGACGATCGATTCATCGCTGAATGCCGGCGAATCATCCACGACTACCTGGCGGGCTTCTACGGCCAGAGCACGGCCGGCTGAACCGCCCTCAGGAACTGCGACACAGGCAGAACGGATGTCCCACCGGATCGAGATAGACCCGGAACGAGTCCCGCTTTCCCTCCTCGCTCTCTGGCTCTGGCAATCCGGTTTTTGTCGCCCCGGCAGCGAGTATGGCGTATTCGGCCTCGTCCAGGTCGGCAACGTCGATGTCCAGGTGTGACTGCTGGGGCACGGAATTGTCCGGCCAGGTCGGCGCAACGAAATCAGCAGCGCCCTGGAAGGCCATCCCGGTGGACGTTCTGCGAGCGTCGCCTGGGGGCCTGATCGTTGCCCAGCTGTCGTTCGAGTCGGATTCCCTGGCCCAGCCGAGCACCTGCGCATAAAACCCTGCGAGCGCGAGCGGGTCTGGGCAGTCGAGCACAACGAGGTCAAGGCGGCCGATTCCGACCGGGGGCGCGGCAACCGTGGATGGTGTGGTGTCTGTCATGGGCGTGAGCATACTCGTCTCGATCCGCAGCGCCCACCTCACCGCACCGGGTCATTTGTGCGGGGCCATCCGCACAAGCAATTTCCAATCCGCTTTGCCATCTGAGTACGAAGGGTGATTGGGTTGACTATCTGGCACGTGTTGATCCGACCCCATTCGAGGAATGAGCCACTTCTATGATCGAGTACCGCTCAGTGACGAAACAGTTCCCTGACGGCACTCTCGCCGTCGAGGACTTCTCGTTGGTGTTGCCGTCGCGGCAGACCACCGTTTTTGTCGGGTCGTCAGGTTCGGGCAAGACCACGCTGTTGCGTATGATCAACCGGATGGTAGACCCCACCAGCGGCACTATCGAGATCGACGGAGTCGACATCGCGACGCTGGCACCGGTGAACCTTCGGCGGAGCATCGGGTACGTGATGCAGAACTCCGGTCTGCTGCCACACCGCACCGTGGTGAACAACGTCGCAACCGTGCCCCTTCTTCGAGGTGTGCCGAGGCAGAAGGCCAGGGAGAACGCGCTCGCCCTGCTCGACACCGTCGGCCTCGACAGGTCGCTCGCCGACCGGTATCCCAGCCAACTGTCCGGTGGCCAGCAGCAACGCGTCGGCGTGGCCCGCGGGCTCGCGGTCGACCCGAACATCCTGCTGATGGACGAACCGTTCGGCGCCGTCGACCCCATCGTGCGAGCCGAACTCCAGCAGGAACTGCGTCGCCTGCAAGTCGAACTCGACAAGACCGTCGTTTTTGTCACGCACGACATCGAGGAGGCATTCCTGCTCGGCGACCAGGTGGTCATCCTCCGCACCGGCGGCCAGATCGCCCAGGTCGGTACCCCGTCTGAGATTCTCGCGAACCCGGCGGATGAATTCGTTGCGAGCTTCGTTGGTGCGGACCGCGGCAAGCGGGCGCTGCACTTCGAAAACCACAACGGGAGCGACATTCTGGTCGACAGCGAAGGTCGTATTGCCGGCGTCATCGAAACGGATGCCGCGGCATCCGTCCCGCCTCCACAGTCCGTTTCAGAGTCAAAGGCCGGTTCCGTTTCGGGATCGGGTGCTCCGGCGCAGGGTGGGGACCAGCGGTGAACTGGGTCTGGTCGAACCTCGACCTCATCTGGGATCGCACGCTCGATCACCTGGTGCTCAGCGTGCCGCCGATCATCCTGAGCTTCCTCATCGCGCTCCCGCTCGGGTGGCTGGCAAACCGGTATCGGATCAGCCGCGGCATCATCCTCACCGCCGGCGGGCTCCTGTACGCGATCCCGTCCTTCCCCCTGTTCGTCGTGCTCCCGCTCATCGTGGGGATCAGCATCCGTTCGCCGCTGAACCTGATCATCGCCCTGACCCTGTACGGCATCGCGCTCCTGGTGCGCGTGGTGGCTGACGGTCTGGCATCCGTCGATGCAGACACCAGGCAGTCTGCGACGGCAGTCGGTTTCTCCACCTGGAGTGCTTTCTGGCAGGTCGACCTTCCGCTGGCCGGCCCGGTGCTCCTGGCCGGTCTGCGTGTTGTGGCCGTGAGCACCGTGAGCCTCGCCACCGTCGGCGCGGTGATCGGCGTGCAGAGCCTCGGCAGCCTGTTCACCGATGGTTTTCAGCGGGGGATCCAGGAGGAGATCATCACCGGGATCGTGCTCAGCGTCGCCCTCGCCTTGTTCTTCGACTGGGCACTCGTGATGCTCGGGCGGCTGGCCATGCCCTGGACTCGTCGCGGGAGCAGGAAGACCAGGTCTCCCGGCGGCCCGGCCGTGCAATCTGAGCCGGATCTGGTCAGGACGGCGACCCGATGAACTTCTTCCTCGACGCCATCGCCTGGATCTTCGATCCGGCGAACTATGCCGAACCCGGCGGTATTGTGAGCCGTCTGCTTGAACACCTCCTGTTCACGTTCGTGACGCTGGTGTTCGCATCCGTCATCGCCATTCCGCTCGGCTATCTGATCGGTCACACGGGTCGTGGCCGAGGTTTTGCCATCGCGGGCGCCGGCGGTCTTCGGGCGCTGCCGACACTCGGGCTGCTGACACTTGTTGCCCTCTGGGTCGGGATCGGGCTCGAGGCGCCGTATGTCGCGCTGACGATCCTGGCGATTCCGCCGATCCTGGCGGGTGCATACACCGGATTCGAGGCCATCGAACGCGGCACGATTGACGCAGCCAGAGCGGTCGGTATGTCGGAGGGCCAGATCGTGGCGAAGGTGGAGGTGCCGCTTGGCCTGCCACTGCTGATCGGCGGCATCCGTTCGGCGACCCTGCAGGTGGTGGCAACGGCCACCCTGGCGGCGTATGTTGCCGACTTCGGACTCGGGCGCTACCTGTTCGCCGGTCTGAAGACTCGGGATTACGCCGAGATGCTCGGTGGTTCGATCCTGGTGATCCTGCTCGCTTTGGTACTTGAGGGAATATTCGCGCTCGTGCAGCGGCTGGTGGTACCACGGGGTGTCATTGCAGGGCGCCCAGAAGATGTCCGCGCCAGGCCAATCCGGTCGCGCGCGGCGACGGGAACCCCCGTCACGGAAGGAAGAAGCTCATGAACACAGCGAAAAGAGGCCGGCTCGCGCTCATCGGCGCGGTCGCGGTCGGGGCCGTCGTAGCCCTGTCAGGGTGCGCATCCGGTGACCCGCTGGATGGCGGTGATGCCGGGTCCGGTGACTCGGAGACTCTCATCGTCGGGTCGCAGGACTACTACTCGAACGAGATCATTGCCGAGATCTACGCGCAGGCTCTGGAGGAGAACGGCTTCACGGTCGACCGACAGTTCCGCATCGGCCAGCGTGAGGTGTACCTGCCGGACATTGAGGCGGGAAAGATCGACGTGTTCCCCGAATACACCGGTAGTCTCCTGCAGGCCCTGGACGAGGATGCTGCTGGCGGAACCAGCGACGAGGTCCACACCGCTCTCGGTGAAGCGCTGCCGGAAGGCCTCCGGGTGCTCGACGCCGCAGAGGCGTCAGACCAGAACTCCTGGACAGTGACGCAGGACTTCGCAGACCAGTACGAGCTGACCGACCTGGCTTCGCTGGAGAACGTCACGGAACCGATGACGGTCGGCGGCAACTCCGAGCTGGAAACCCGCCCATACGGCCCGATAGCCCTCAAGGAGAAGTACGGCATCGAGATCGCCGGATTTGTCCCTGTTGAGGACAGCGGAGGACCGCTCACCGTGAAGGCCCTGGTTGACGGCGACATCCAGCTGGCCAACATCTACACGGCCGACCCGAACATCAAGTCGAACAGCCTGATCGCTCTCGACGACCCTGACGGCCTGTTCTTCCCGGACAACGTTGTGCCTGTCGTGTCTGAGAAGGTCGACGACAAGGCCGCCGATGTGCTGAACACAGTCAGTGCGGCACTCACGACCGACGTGCTGGTCGATCTGAACTCTGAGAGCGTCAACGACAAGAAGTCCGCAGACAAGATCGCAGCGGCCTGGTTGAAGGAAGCTGCGATCTTCTAGAAATCCCCTGTGGCATCCGTTCGACGGAGGTTTTGCCGGAATCGGCCCTTTTGCTCGCAAATCGGGACTGATTCGCACATATCTCCGTCGAACGGTTTGGGGCAGGCGTCAGACGATGAGAAGCAGCGCGGTCGGCACGGCGAGCAACGCAACGGCGCTTCCGAGGATGCCGGCCCGCAGGGCCGCCGGCAACGGCGACGAATGCCCCGCCAGGCGTCGCACGCGTGGTGTCACCAGATCGAACGGTTGGCCGTTGTCGTCCGGTGCCAACCGTTCGCCGGGTGCCGGGAGTCGTTCTTCGCCGGAAGTGCCCACCAGTGCGATCGCCCTGGCCAGGGTACGGTCGTCGACGACCCGCCTGGCCTGGTCGTCCGCGAGCATTTCCACGAGCAGGGCGACGGCGTTCTCTGCCCGATTGGCGATCGGAAACCACGGCAGCGCACTGTGCCACGACTTGAAGACCAGCAGCACGATGTGATGCTGCTGGCGCAGGTGCGCCCGCTCGTGTGCGATCACGGCGCGGAGTTCGTCGGCGTCGAGCAGCGCCAGGAGCCCGGCAGAGAGAACCGTGATCGATCGCACCGCCCCCGGCAGGCAGTACGCCACGGGAGCCGCGTGATCGAGCACCCGTGTGCCGGGACGATCGGGCATCGGCTCACTCAGGAGCTCGACCAGGTGATGGTGCCGTCGCCGCTGCCGCTCGGCGCGGAAGGTCGTCGCCGCCAGGTTCAGTGTCAGGTGCAGGCCGAGGTACAGGGCGCCGCAGAGTGCTGCAACATGCTCCAGACCCACCCCTGGCGGAAGCGGCTGGCCGAATGCGTGAGAGACCAGAGAGGTGATGCCGTCTGGCAGTGTGTCCCCGAACGGTATGAGTCCCCAGGTCAGGAGGGAGCCGAGCATGGACAGCCCACCGGCCAGGGCGATGGACTGCCAGAGCACCAGCGCAATGCCGGGCGCGCGCCAGGTCCACCGCGCCCGCGACAGCAGGATCGGCACCGGCCAGGCCAGGGTGACGGCCAGGGCGGCGAGGATGACGGCGGCGGAGAGCACCCGGGTCAGCGTCGGATCGGCGGGACCGTCAGTCGCCGGTCCGTGAACCGGGAACGACCGGTGCGGCGCCAAGCAGGGCCCGCAGCGTGTCGGCCTCCTGCGGGCTCACATTGCCGATGAAACGGGCGAGTGCTGCTTCCCGGTCGGGCACAGAGCCGAGCACCTCGTGCATCAGCTCTGCGGTGTGCTCGGCGCGCGAGGTGATGGCCCGGTAGACGTGCGGCCGGGTCTCACGGTCACGCGTCACGAACCCCTTGTTCTCGAGCCGCGAGAGCACGGTGAGCACGGTCGTCGTGGCCAGTTCTTTGCGGGTGCCCGGTGACTTCCGGATGTCGAGTGCAGACGGATGCCCGGCGAGACGGTCCCGGAGATCGTTCGCACTCAGCGCGAGCCCGGTGTCCCAGAGGACATCCATCATCGCGCGTTCCAACTCACCAAGGCTTGCCATGTCCCCGAGTTTAGTGCCAATTCGAATTGCGCTCTACACCATGTAGAAGAGTAGAGTTCTACGAGACGTAGAAAAGTTTGATCGGAGATGACATGAACGAATGGCTCGATCCACTGCTGCTCTCTCGTTGGCAGTTCGGATTGACGACCATCTACCATTTTCTCTTCGTTCCATTGACGATCGGGATGGCGCTCACGGTCGCGATCTTCCAGACCGCGTGGGTACGAACTGGGCAGGTGAAGTACCTGCAGCTCACCCACTTCTTCGGCAAGATCTTCCTGATCAACTTCGCGATGGGCGTGGTCACCGGAATCGTGCAGGAGTTCCAGTTCGGCATGAACTGGTCTGACTACTCGCGTTTCGTGGGCGACGTTTTTGGTGCACCGCTCGCCTTCGAGGGCATTGTGGCCTTTTTCCTCGAGGCAACCTTCATCGGACTGTGGATCTTCGGCTGGGACAAGCTACCCCGGTATCTCCATCTCGCCACCATCTGGCTCGTCGCGATCGGCAGCGCGGCATCCGCCTATTTCATCATTGCTGCGAACGCCTTCATGCAAAATCCCGTCGCGTTCCGGATCAACGAGGCGAAGGGCCGGGCAGAGCTGACGGATATCGGCGAACTGCTGTCGAACCCGATCGCCGTTGCCGCCTTCCCGCATACGCTGTTCGCCTGCTTCATGGTCTCGTCCGGGCTGATCATCTCCGTTACCGCCTGGCATCTGGCACGTAACCAACACCTGGAAACGATGCGACCCGCGCTGAAGTTCGGACTCTGGATGATGGTGATCGCCGGCATCGGCACCACCCTGATGGGTGACCAGCTCAGCCTCGCCATGGTGGATGCGCAACCGATGAAGATGGCCGCGGCCGAGGCGCTGTACCAAACAGCCACCGGCGCGAATGCGTCGTTCTCGATCTTCACACTCGGCACCCCGGACGGCGTGCACGAACTGTTCTCCATACGGGTGCCGTACCTGTTGTCGTTCCTGTCCACACACACGTTCGACGGCACCGTCGAGGGCATCAACAACCTGCAGGCGCAGTACGTGCAGTTGTACGGGCCGGGTGACTACACGCCCATCATCTGGATCACTTACTGGTCGTTCCGCTGGATGATCGGGCTCGGCCTGCTGCACATCTTCGTTGCCGTCATCGGCCTGTGGGTGACCCGTGGCGGTCGGCACCCGCGAAACCGCTGGGTCTGGAAGGCCGCGATCTGGTCGTTCCCACTCTCGCTGGGCGCGATGATCGTCGGCTGGGTGTTCACCGAGATGGGCAGGCAACCGTGGCTGGTGTTCGGCCTCCTGAAGACCGAAGACGGGGTCTCGCCTGGGGTCAGTGGGCTCGAAGTGCTGATCTCCCTCTGCGCGTTCACCCTCACCTACGGCGCCCTGGCCGTCGTCGAGTTCCGGCTCATTCTGAAAGCGGTGCGAACGGGGCCGGATGACGCACCAGCGCAGCATCCGGAAACCGGCGAACCCGTTCACCGCGTCACCGTCTACTGAACGCGCGTCTACTAGGAGGCAATGATGGATCTCAACGTCCTGTGGTTCTGGATCATCGCGGCCATGTTCATCGGGTACTTCGTGCTGGATGGCTTCGACTTCGGCGTCGGAATGAGCCTGCCGTTCCTCGGCAGGGACGACACAGACCGCCGGGTGCTGATCAACACGATCGGCCCGATCTGGGACCTCAACGAGACCTGGGTGATCGTGGCGGGCGCCAGTCTGTTCGCAGCGTTCCCAGAGTGGTACGCGACCTTGTTCAGCGGTTTCTATCTCGCGTTGCTCCTCATCCTGCTCGCGCTGATCGCTCGAGGAGTCTCGTTCGAGTACAGGCACCAGCGCTCACATCCGCGCTGGAAGAACTGGTTCGACGGAATGATCGTCGTTGGCTCTGCGGTACCGGCGTTGCTCTGGGGCGTCGCTTTCGCCAATGTCGTGCAGGGTGTCCCGTTGGATGCCGGGCACAATTACACGGGCACCCTGTTCGACCTGCTGAACCCTTACGCACTACTCGGCGGGTTCACAACTCTGTTGCTGTTCTTCACCCATGGCGTGGTGTTCGTCTCGCTGAAGACCGAGGGTGACATCCGTCAGCGAGCGCGTCGTCTGGCGGTGCGATCCGGCATCCTGACGATCGTCGTTGCCGCCGCCTTCCTGGCCTGGACGGTGCTGGCATACGGCACCACGGCATCCGCTGTTCTGGCCAGTGCGGCCGCTCTCACGCTGATCGTCTCGTTCGTCGCCAACCTGCGTGGCGCAGAGGGTTGGGCGTTCGCACTGATGGCGGCGACGATCGCGCTGGCCGTGCTAACGCTGTTTGCATCGCTGTTCCCCGACGTCATGCCGGCCAGCAACGACCCGGCGAACAGCCTGACCATCGAGAACGCCTCGTCGACGCCGTACACACTGCAAGTGATGAGCTGGACGGCACTGATTGCGATGCCGGTGATCCTGCTCTATCAGGGCTGGTCGTACTGGGTGTTCCGTAAGCGCATCGGCCGGGCGCACATCGAGGGTGCGCAGGGGCCGGAAAGGGTCGACGAGCATGCGACCACTTGACCCGAGGCTGTTGCGCTATGCGTCTGCTGCACGCCGGTTTCTGGTCGCCGGATCGCTGATCAGCCTGCTGCAGGCGGTGGTGACCGTCGCGTTCGCGTGGTTTCTCAGCCAGTCGATCGCTGGGGCCATCGATGGGCGGCCTCTCCCACAGATCGCCGCGATGATCGCCTGGCTGGCTCTGGTCACGATCCTTCGTGCGGGGCTGGTCTGGTCGCAGGAGGTCGTCGCCACGCGCGGTGCGGCAGCGGTCAAGAGCCAGTTGCGCGGCCAGGTGATGCGCGCCGTCGCAGAGCGAGGGCCAGACTGGCTGGCAACACGGAAGGATGCGGCGGTTGCCACCGTCGTCACCACCGGCCTCGACGCACTGGACAACTACTTCGCCCGCTACATTCCGCAGCTGCTGCTCACGGTGATCGCCACGCCCGTCCTCGTTGCGGTCATGCTCTGGCACGACCTGCCGAGCGGGATCACCGTCATCGTGGCACTTCCCCTGATCCCGGTATTCATGGTGCTGATCGGCTGGGCGACCCAAGCCGTGCAGCGGCGACAGTGGGAATCGATGCAGCGGCTCGGGGCCGGGTTCCTCGATCTTGTCGGGGGTCTCGGCACGCTGAAGATCTTTGGGAGGGAGCACCGCCAGTCGACCCGCATGCGCGCCGTGACGGAAGACTATCGCCAGCGCACGATGGCCGTGCTCCGGGTGTCGTTCCTCAGCGGGTTCGTGCTCGAATTGGCGGCCAGCCTCTCCGTTGCGCTGGTCGCCGTGTCGATCGGTCTCCGGTTGGTCGACGGTCAACTGCTTCTCGCCACGGGCCTGTTCGTGCTGTTGCTTGCTCCGGAAGCGTTCCTCCCGATCCGCAACGTCGGTACCCAGTTCCACGCCGCGGCAGACGGTGTCGCTGCGGCGGAAGAGGTGTTTGAGATCCTCGATGCGCCTGTCACTCCGGATGCATTGGAAGCGCCGAGCGCCGCGGATGCTCGGGCGGTGCGCGGACTCCGCGGTGCCCTGCAGCTGGAGAACGTGTCGGTTCAGCGGGGCACGGATCTTGTGCTCGACGGGTTCGATGCGGTGTTCCGCCCGGGAGAACTCAGCGTCCTCTCCGGGCCGAGCGGCGTTGGAAAGTCCAGCCTGGTCGCGGCCCTGCAGGGGTTCTTGCCGTTCGATGGACGTCTGAGCCTTGGCGGTGAGCCTGTCAGCGCCGCGGATCGGCGGGAATGGCTGGCGTGGGCGGGGCAGCAGCCGGGACTGTTCGGCGGAACGGTCGCAGACAACGTGGTGCTCGGCGAGCGCAGCGTCGACTCCGCGGTGCTGGCGCGAGCGCTCGACTGGGCAGGAGCAGCGTCGCTCGACCCCGAGATTCGACTCGATGTCAACGGATCGGGGCTATCGGGGGGCCAGGCACAGCGTGTGGCTGCGGCGAGGGCGATCTACCGGAGCCAGGTTCGCGACTGTGGAGTCGTCGTCTTCGACGAGCCGAGTTCTGCCCTCGACGAGCACTCCGAACTCGCGCTCATCGACGGCTTGCAGCGTCTCGCAGACCAGGGTCGCGTTGTGATCGTGGTCAGCCATCGGCCGGCAATGCTGGTGCGAGCCGACCACGTGGTCAGGCTGGGTCGGATACTGCGTTCGGAGGAGGACAACCGTGTCGTCGCCTGATGTTGCTTCCGTATTGCGGCTTGCTCTGCCGAGCGCGCGCCGTTTTCTGCCCGGGCTTGTGGCCGGTGTCGCCAGTGCCGCGTGCGCGGTCGCCCTTCTGGCGGCATCCGCCTGGCTCATCACGCGGGCCGCAGAGCAGCCGCCGATCCTGTTCCTCTCCATGGCGGTCGTCGGTGTGCGGGCTTTTGCGCTTGGACGGTCCGCGCTTCGCTACCTGGAACGGCTGAGCAGCCACGACGCTGCCTTCCGGCAACTTGCCGAGCTGCGGGTCGGCGTGCTGAGCCGGCTCATTCCGCTGGCCCCTGCCGGCTTGGGGTCGATCGGGCGCGGGGACCTGCTGACGCGGCTGGTGAAGGATGTCGACGATCTACAAGACCTTCCACTTCGGGTGGTGCAACCGTTGGTGAGCTCAGGCATCCTCGTGATGGGCAGCGTCGTGGGAGTGTGGTTGATATTCCCTGCGGCAGGCGCGACGTTGGCCGTCTGCCTGCTCGCCGCCGGCGCGGTTGGCATGGTGTCGGCGGCCGCGATCTCCGCGCGCTCCGAGCGTGAGCTCGCGCCCCTGCGCGGTGCGCTCACGAACGAGGTGCTCGAGATCACAGAGAACCTTGGTGTGCTGGTGGCATTCGGAGCTCTCGACGACCGTCTGGCCACGCTGGATGAAATCGATGGCCGGCTGCGGCGTGCGACGATTCGGCGATCACTGGGATTCGGTGTGCAGGCAGGAGTAACGTCTCTGTTCGCGGGAGCGGCGACGGTTGCGGCACTGGCTTTCGGCACGCCGGCGCTGGGCACGCCGGGTGGACTCCACGGGCCGGCATTCGCCGTGATCGTGCTCATTCCTCTGGCTGTCTTCGAGGTCTTCGGCATGGTCGCTCCTGCGTTGGGGGCCTGGCGGATGGTGTGCTCCAGTGCCGAGCGGGTTGCCACCGCCGTACCGACGGACATCCCGGCAGAGATTCCGATCGAGCGCCATGATGATCGAGTGCGTGCGGATGCGGATGCGGATGCAGCTGCAGATGGGGTTGGAGTTGGGCTGGAACCGGCCCTCGAGCTGAGCGATCTTTCGGTGCGGTGGCCCGGCGTCTCGCTGCCGGCCGTGGCCGGTGTCTCACTGCGGCTCGCCGCGGGCGACAGGGTTCACCTGGCCGGGCCGAGCGGCGCCGGAAAATCCACCCTCGCGAACGCACTGGTGAGGTTCGTTGAGTATTCGGGTTCGTATCGCCTCGGGGGAGTGGAGGCCAGAGAGTTGCCGCAGTCCGAGGTGAGGCGTGTGGTCGGTCTGTGCGAACAACGCCCATGGCTGTTCGACGACAGCATCCGTCAGAACCTGCTGTTCGCCAGGGACACGGCGACGGATGCCGAGCTTCTCGCGATGCTCGACCGGGTGGGGCTCGCAGAGTGGGCGGATGCGCGCGGCGGCCTCGATGCGCGGGTGGGAGAACGCGGGGCACTGGTCTCCGGTGGGCAGGCGCAGCGCATTGCCCTTGCCCGCGCACTGCTTGCCGAGTTTCCGGTGCTCGTGGTCGACGAGCCGACAGCGAATGTTGACGCGGACAGGGGTGACGCGCTCGTGCGTGACATTCTCGCCGCAGCCGGCCCGGAGCGTGCAGTCCTGCTCATCTCGCACACGCCGGTCCCGGAAGAGCTGATCACGAAGCGGTTGACGCTCGCAGCCCCGGCACCGGCCCCGTAGCCGCCTCTCGTTGACCGGACGCCCACGCCGGCACCCGAAAATGCTCTGGGCACTCACAATTGCGGGTGCCCAGAGCATTTTCGGGTGCCGGTGCGGCACGCGTGGGCGGCGGGCACCTCGGAGCACGTCACGCTTCGTCGGCCGGCGACTCCTCGCGCTCCATGTGGCGCGCCTCGCGGTGGTGCAGCCACTTCTTCACGACGAACACCACGAGGATGAACAGCGCGATCACGCCGACGAAGACATATCCGGCGTAATGCAGCCGCCCGGCCAGTTCCCGGTAGCTGCCCGCGGCAGCCGAGCCCACGGTCACGTAGGCGAACGCCCAGAGCACACAGGCCGGCACCGTCCAGGCCATGAAGGTGCGGTAACGCATGGTGCTCATGCCGACCGTGAGCGGGATGAGCGAATGCAGCACGGGGATGAAGCGGGAGAGAAAGACGGCGATACCGCCGCGGCGCCTGAGATAGTTCTCGGCCTTCACCCAATGGTGTTCGCCGATCCACCTTCCGAGGCGGCTGCGGCGAATGTACGGACCGAAGTAGCGTCCGAGCGCGAACCCGATGCTCTCGCCGGCGAGAGCCCCTGCGATGACGGTGAGTACCAGCGCAACATACTCGACAGGATTCGCCACGGCCGTGCTTGCGACGATGACGATGGTGTCGCCGGGAATGATCAGTCCGATGAGAACGGATGTCTCCAGCATGATTCCGACACCGGCAAGGATCGTGCGCAGCACGGGGTCGACACTCGAGACGGTGTCGAGGATCCAGGTGAGGATATCGTTCACCCGTCACAGCCTACGACCCTCCTCTCTCGGCGAAACCTCGAATGCGCCGAGATTCGGGCGCGCAGTGCGTAGGCTGGGACCGTGCCAGCCCGGATCCGTCATATTCCCCTGGCGGAATGGTGGGATCCCGCCCGGGCTTTCGCCAGCCTGTACCGTGACAGCGCGTATTCATTTTGGCTGGATGCCGGTCCTGATGCAACAAGCGGATTCAGCTATCTCGGTGCCGCGAGCGAGCGGTCGCGGTTTTTGACGGCATCCGTGCCTCTCGGCACCATTACCGTTTCGGTCCCCGGCGATCCAGGCCAGCTGGCGCGAACCTCGCCGACAACGGTATTCGACTACCTTGCCGATGACCTAGCGCACGCCGTAGAGAACGGTGCCAACGGTGACGGATTCCGGCTCGGCTGGGTCGGCTGGCTGGGCTACGAGCTCGGCGCGCAGACTGTCGAGACGCCGGTGCACGACTCCCGCTATCCCGACGCCGCACTGCTGCACATCGACCGTGCACTCGTCTTCGACCATGCGTCTCGCGTGGTGAGCCTGATAGCACTCGATGAGAACGATGAGCCGTCGAACCACGTGGACGAGTGGGCGAGCGAGGTTGTCGACGTGCTGCGCGCAGCCAGCGCTCACGCGCGGCTTGGCGCCGCAACCGAGACCCCACACCGAACGGATGCCGTGTGGCGGCACGATGAGACGTCGTACGTCGACCTCATCCGTCGCTGTCAGTCGTCCATCCGTGACGGCGATGCGTACCAGCTCTGCCTCACCAACGAGGTACGTATTGACACGCACCCGCATCCCGTCGACGCCTACCTGGCCGTGCGCGCCGGGAGCCCGAGCCACCACGGCGGTCTGCTGCGCTTCGGCGACACGGCGCTGCTCAGTGCGTCACCTGAACAG
Organism: Glaciibacter superstes DSM 21135; assembly: GCF_000421145.1. GTDB lineage: Bacteria > Actinomycetota > Actinomycetes > Actinomycetales > Microbacteriaceae > Cryobacterium > Cryobacterium superstes. Next base: position 293,806 of record NZ_ATWH01000002.1, read on the forward strand.
TTCTTGTCTGTCAGCAGCGACGGCGCGGTGCGGACTCGCCCGATCAAGGGCACCAGGCCACGGTCGACGGATGCCGCTGCCGACGCCGCCCTCCGGGCCGAACTCGAATCGAGTGAGAAGGAACGGGCGGAGAACCTGATGATCGTCGATCTCATGCGCAACGATCTCGGTCGCGTCTCCCAGCTCGGTTCTGTGGTCGTCTCGAGCCTGCTGGCCGTGGAGAGCTACGCCCACGTGCACCAGCTGGTGAGCACCGTGGAATCGCAGCTTGCCGTCGGGCTGACCGGGATCGATGCTGTTCGGTCGAGTTTTCCGGCAGGGTCGATGACCGGGGCGCCGAAAATCAGTGCGATGTCCATCCTGAACGGCCTCGAGGATGGCCCGCGGGGAATCTACTCCGGTGCATTCGGATACTTCGGTCTCGACGGCGCCGTCGACCTGGCCATGGTCATCCGCAGCATCGTGCTTGACCCTGGTGGGGCATCCGTCGGCACAGGAGGCGGCATCACGGCGCTCTCCGACCCCCATGAGGAGGTCGAGGAGACCCGGATCAAGGCCGCAGCCCTCCTGGCCGCGCTCGGTGCGGAGTGAGCGGGTCGCCGGTTTAGTACCCTAGGAGACTGGGCGTCACAACCGACGCCGGCGCGAGCAGGGATCATCTCCCATCACCACCCCGAATGAGAGTCACGTGGCACACGAGCACGACAACGCACACTCCGGCGCAGGGCACCACGCGTCTGAAAACGACGCCGAAGGCTACGACTTCGCTGCGATCCAGGCGAAGTGGCAGCCGGTCTGGGAGGAGCTCGCGCCGTTCAGCACCGCGAACCCGGACGACACCCGGCCGCGCAAATACATTCTCGACATGTTCCCGTACCCCTCCGGCGACCTGCACATGGGTCACGCCGAGGCGTACGCGCTCGGCGACGTGATCGCTCGTTACTGGCGGCACCAGGGATTCAACGTGCTGCACCCCATCGGCTGGGACTCGTTCGGTTTGCCGGCGGAGAACGCCGCGATCAAGCGCGGCATCGACCCGCGCGGCTGGACCTACGAAAACATCGCCCAGCAGAAGAAGAGCATGAAGCTCTATGCGGCGTCATTCGATTGGGAACGCGAGCTGCACACCAGCGACCCAGAGTACTACAAGTGGAACCAGTGGCTGTTCCTGCAGATGTACAAGAAGGGTCTCGCTTACCGCAAGGACAGCTGGGTCAACTGGGACCCGGTGGACCTGACCGTGCTGGCCAACGAACAGGTGCTCGCCGACGGCACCAGCGAGCGCAGCGGCGCCGTTGTGGTGAAAAAGAAGCTCACGCAGTGGTACTTCAAGATCACGGATTACGCCGACCGCCTGCTTGACGATCTCAACCAGCTCGAGGGCCGCTGGCCGACCAAGGTGCTGAGCATGCAGCGCAACTGGATCGGCCGCTCGATCGGGGCCGACGTCGATTTCGTCATCGAGGGAAAGGACGAACCTGTCTCGGTCTTCACGACCCGTCCTGACACGCTGCACGGCGCGACCTTCATGGTGGTCGCACCGGATGCCGACCTCGCGTCCGAACTCGCCGAAGGATCGACCCCGGAGATCCAGGCTGCCTTCCGCGACTACCTCGTGCAGGTACAGAAGAGCACAGAGATGGAACGCCAGACTACTGACCGTGAGAAGACCGGCGTCTTCCTCGGCCGCTTCGCGATCAACCCGGTCAACGGTGAGCGCCTGCCGATCTGGGCCGCAGACTATGTGCTGGCTGACTACGGGCACGGAGCGGTCATGGGGGTGCCTGCCCACGACCAGCGCGACCTCGACTTCGCCAGGGCGTTCGAACTTCCCGTTCGCGTCGTCGTCGACACCAACGCTCCCGTCACGGGCACCATCCCAGTGATCACCCCCGAGATTCTCGATGGCAGCGAAGAACTTCCGCCGCTGGATCCGGCCGCCACGGGCGTCGCGCTGGGTGGAGCGGGACGCCTGATCAACTCCGGGAGTCTCAACGGGCTGAGCAAGAACAACGCCATCACCCGCATCACCGGAGAACTCGAAGCCGCCGGCACCGGTCGTGCGTCGAAGAACTACCGTCTGCGCGACTGGTTGATCTCCCGTCAGCGCTACTGGGGCACGCCGATCCCGATCATCCACGGTGAGGATGGCACAGAGTACCCGGTCGCCGAGGATCAACTGCCGGTGCTGCTTCCGCCGACGGAGGGCCTCGACCTGAAGCCGAAGGGCACCTCGCCCCTCGGCGGAGCCACCGACTGGGTCAACGTGCCCAATCCGATCGATGGCACGCCGGCGAAGCGGGATGCCGACACCATGGACACCTTCGTCGACAGCTCCTGGTATTTTCTTCGCTTCCTGAACCCCAACGACGACTCGAAGGCCTTCGACCCGAAGGAAGCCGAGAAATGGGCTCCCGTCGACCAGTACGTCGGTGGCGTCACGCACGCGATCCTGCACCTGCTCTACGCCCGCTTCATCACCAAAGTGCTGTTCGACCTCGGTCTCGTGAGCTTCACCGAACCGTTCAACGCCCTGCTGAACCAGGGGATGGTGCACATGGACGGCGCGGCGATGAGCAAGTCGAAGGGCAACATCGTTCAGCTCAGCGACCAACTTGAGGAGCATGGCGTCGACGCTGTTCGCCTCACGATGGCTTTCGCCGGACCGCCGGAAGACGACATCGACTGGGCAGACGTGTCCCCGGTGGGCTCTGCCAAGTTCCTGGCCAGGGCGTGGCGCATCGCGCGCGATGTCACCAGCGATCCCGATATCGAATGGAAGACCGGGGATCTGGCGTTGCGCCGGGTCACCCACCGCTTCCTTGCCGATGCCCCCGGACTCACCGAGGCCTTCAAGTTCAATGTTGTCGTCGCTCGCCTGATGGAACTGGTCAACACCACCCGCAAGGTGATCGACACGGGCGCGGGTCCAGCGGATGCCGCGGTGCGCGAGGCCGCGGAGGTCACCGCCATGGCGCTGGACCTGTTCTCGCCGTACACCGCAGAAGACATGTGGTCTCACCTGGGCTACGAGGCATCCGTTTCGCTCGTGCAGTGGAGGAAAGCCGACCAGACCCTGCTGGTGGAGGAGACCGTGACAGCGGTCGTGCAGGTCGACGGCAAGGTGCGCGATCGGCTGGAGATCTCACCGAAGATCGCCGGCGACGAACTGGAGAAGGCCGCTCGCCAATCCGCAGCGATCATCCGCTCGATCGGCGATCGGGAGATCGTCAACGTGATCGTGCGGGCACCACGGCTGGTGAGTTTCGTCACGCGCGCTTGACCGCTTCCGGCGCATGAGCCGGAGGCGCCGGCCAGAGTGACGTCCGGCACCCGCGAATTCTGATCTGCCCGCGCAGGCCACCCTGCACAGCACCCTCCACAGCCACCCTCAACAGGGCGGCCTGTCGATGGGCTTCCCACAGATCGGTCCGGTAGCGCCAGGGCGTTCGCCGGCAGGTTCTAACCTGCCGGAATGGAGCCAGAGGCGCCGAACGACCCGCTAGCCCGGCTCGCCCAGGGAGCGCGCGTCCCCGAGCGAGCACGGTTGCGGCTCGGCGTCGGCGCTGCCGTCGTGCTGTTGATCGTCGCGCTGGTGGTCGCCGTCGTGGTGTCCGCGCTCGCTCAGCAAGCCAACCAGCGCGTGCTGGCACCGGGCGAAGGCGTGTCAACCCCCGGCGCCACCGGCAGCTGGTCTCCCGATGGCGTAGTGGGAGATGCGGAGGCGGACGCGGCAGGGGCAATCATCTTCGTTCACGTGCTCGGTGCCGTGTCGCGCCCTGGACTCTTCGAACTGCACGAGGGCGCGCGGGTGATGGATGCGGTGGCGGCCGCCGGCGGGTTACTCGACACCGCTGACCCAGGTGGGGTGAATCTGGCGAGGGTCCTCAGCGATGGCGAACAGCTCACCGTGCCCGCTATCGGGGAGGTCGCACCGGGCGCCGCGCCGGGCGGTGCGGCGCCAGGGGCCGGTGGAGATGGCAGCGCGACGGTCGTCAACCTCAACACGGCCACGGTGGGTGACCTGGAGACCCTTCCGCGAATCGGACCGACCCTGGCGCAGCGCATCATCGACTACCGCGACGCCAACGGCCGCTTCGGCAGCATCGATGACCTTCGCAATGTCAGCGGCATCGGTGACAAGACCTTTGACGGGCTGAAGGACCTGATCACGGTATGAACATTGACCTCCGGTTGTTTCTGCCCGCGGTCGCTGCCTGGATCGGTGCGGCCATCCTCATCGGGCTGCCAGAGGTGGCGATGCCGACGTCCGTCGCACTCTGGGTGTGCGCCATCACTGCGGCGGGCTGTGCCTTTGTGATGCGTTCAGGCGGGGTCATGCGTTCGGGCGGGGTGATGCGTTTCCGGCGTGCGATTCCGGTGAGTCGTATCGCCACGCAGCTGGCGGTGTGCTGCGCCGGTGTCGCGCTGGTGGCAGCCGTCATTGCCGTCGCTGCTCCCGCGCGGTCGCCTGAGGCCGTTGGTACCGCGGCCGATGGTCACTTGCACGTCACGGCGACAGTGACGGTCGATACCGCGACCCAGGTGGGCCGCTCATTCGCAGGATCATCGTCGCGTATCACCTTCCGTGGCACGATCACCAGGCTCGACCTTCGTGGAGAGTCGGTCGAGGTGGCTGTTCCTGCGCTGGTGTTCACCGAGGCGATGACGGATGCCGCTGAGCCGGCAATCGGGGCGAGCGTGCTGATCGACGGCACGATCCAGCAGAATCCACCTGGCGACTCCGCCGCGGTGATGCTGTTCGGCGACGGTGCGCCGAAAGCGGTCGGCCCACCTGGCTGGTGGCTCGGCTGGGCATCGGTGCTCAGGGCCTCGTTCGTCGCTGCGTCAGCAGAGCTCCCCGGTGACGGCGGCGACCTGCTGCCTGGACTTGCCACGGGCGACACGAGCGCCGTGACCGCGGGCCTCGACGCAGACATGAAGGCGAGTGCGCTCAGCCACCTCACTGCGGTCTCCGGCGCGAACTGCGTGATCGTGATCGCCTCGATCATGCTGCTCGGTGGTCTCGCCGGCCTGCGGCGCGGCGTGAGAATCGCGGTGTCGCTTGTGACGCTGGCCGGATTCGTTGTGCTGGTCACCCCGGAACCGAGCGTGCTTCGTGCCGCCGTCATGGCGACCATTGTCATGCTGGCGATCGGCCTTGGGCGGCCCGGCCGGGGGATCCCCGCACTGTCTCTGGCGGTGCTGATCCTCGTCGCGGGCGACCCCTGGCTCTCGCGCAGCTATGGATTCACGCTCTCGGTGCTCGCAACGGCGGGGCTCCTCATCCTCGCTGCGCCGCTTACCCGCTTGCTTCGCCGATGGCTGCCGCTTGGGCTTGCAGCCGTGATCGCGATTCCGCTGTCGGCGCAGCTGGCCTGCCAGCCGGTTCTGATCCTGCTCACACCCTCGATCCCGCTTTATGGGGTGCCGGCAAACCTGCTGGCCGGCCCTGCCGCACCCGTTGCGACCGTGGTCGGACTGGTCGCCTGCCTCCTGATTCCCTGGCTGCCCGGCGTTGCGGCCGGATGCCTGCAGGTGGCCTGGTTGCCGTCGGCGTGGATCGCGGCGGTCGCACGAGCGTGCGCCGACCTGCCGGGCAGCCGGTTGCCGTGGTGGGGCGGCGTTGCCGGTGTGCTCGCCATACTGGTTGTGACGGCGCTTGTGATCGCGCTCGCCCTCCGGAATCCGGAGGCCGGTTCGACGCGATGGTCGATTGCCGCGACGGCGTTGCTCATCACTGCCATCGGGCTGTATTCGGGCGCCGTGGTCGGCGCTGCCATCGGTCGTGCGGCCTCCTTCCCCGCCGACTGGCAGATCGCCGCCTGCGACATCGGCCAGGGTGATGCCGTGGTGGTCCGTGACGGTGATCTGCACGCCCTCGTCGACGTCGGGCCGGTCCCGGAGCCGCTCGCGGCGTGTCTTGACACGCTGGGCATCGATCGGATTGACCTTCTTGTGCTTACCCACTACGACCTCGACCATGTTGGTGGCATTGATGCGGTGATCGGGCGCGTCGGTGCCGCCATCGTCGGAACACCGGAGAATGCCGAAGACGCACGATTGCACGATCGTCTGGTTGCCGGTGGCGCGACGGTGGCAGAGGCGCAGAAGGGAGACACCGGAACGCTCGGCGGCCTGCGCTGGGAAGTGCTCTGGCCGGTACCGGGCACCGGAGGTGCACAGACGGGCAATGCACAGACGGGCAACGCAGGGAGCGTGACCGTCGAGTTCGACGGCCGCGGCATCCGTTCACTGTTTCTCGGTGATCTGGGGGAGGAATCACAGGAAGCCATGCTGGCGAAATCGCACCCCGGCCCGGTCGACGTCGTGAAGGTTGCTCATCACGGCTCGCGAGATCAGAGCACGAGGCTGTATGAGCGACTGGGAGCGACGGTCGGTCTGATCTCGGTCGGAGCGGACAACGGCTACGGCCACCCGACGGATGCCCTGCTGGAACTGCTGGCGTCGGTCGGCACGCTCGCGTTGCGCACCGACGAACAGGGGATGCTTGTGGTCGCCCCTGCTGCAGAAGACGGGTCGTCAGCAGCGGCGGGCTCGCTCACCATCTGGACGGAGAGGTCGCCTCCCGAACCTGAGGCGACACCGGCCGTCAGTGGCCCCGGCTAGGCTGGAGACCAGCGCGAAAGGAGCCGAGTGGCCACACGAACTGCCGCACGAACGAGTGCGCCCGCCCGGTCGAAGTCGGTTGCGATCCCGCAGTTGTCGTGGAGCCAGGTACGCCCTGCACCCGTCGTGCTCGTCTCCGGCACCGAGACGATCCTGGCGGAACGGGCGATTCGCCAGCTCCGTGACTTCCTGAAGCTCGAAGACCCGAGCCTCGAGGTCAGCGACCTTCTCGCCGACAGCTATGCGCCCGGTGAATTGCTGACCCTGGCCAGTCCTTCCCTGTTCGGGGAGCCCAGGCTGATCAGGGTCACCGCTGTGGAGAAGTGCAGCGACACCTTCCTGACCGAGGCAATCGACTACCTGCAGAACCCGGCAGAGGGTGCATACGTGGTTTTGCGCCATGCCGGGGGAGTGCGCGGCAAGAAGCTCCTCGACGCGATTCGCAGCGGCCAGGGCGGTGCAATCGAGGTCGTCTGTGCCGAGCTGAAGAAAGACACCGACAAATACGATTTCGCGTCGGCGGACTTCAAAGCGGCCGGCAAGAAGATCACCGCAGGAGCCCTGCGTTCGCTGGTCGGCGCCTTCTCAGACGACCTCGCCGAGCTCTCTGCAGCGTGCCAGCAGCTGATCTCGGACACCAGCGCGGAGATCACCGAATCGACGGTGGATCGCTATTATGGTGGCCGGGTCGAGACGAACGCATTCAAGGTGGCGGACTCCGCCATTGCGGGTCGCCACGGTGAGGCCTTGATCACGCTGCGGCATGCACTGGCTTCCGGAGCAGATCCCGTGCCGATCGTCGCTGCTTTCGCAATGAAGATCCGCACGATGGCCAAACTCTTCGGAGTCAGGGGTGGCTCGGGGCAGCTGGCCTCACAGTTCGGCATTGCACCCTGGCAGGTGGAGCGCGCGCAGCGTGACCTCCGCGGCTGGAGTGACGAGGGTCTGGCGCGTTGCATCGAGATGCTGGCCGAAACGGATGCCGCGGTGAAAGGCGCCAGCCGGGATCCGGTCTTCGCGCTCGAGCGCCTCATCGGCGTCATCGCCCGTCGCGGGATGATTCCCTAGTCACGCCAGGATGAGCGAGCCGTGACAGAGCGAGTTGTGACAGCGCGTCATGAGGGCATGGAGCGATTTCGTGCCGCGGTGACCGCCTGGGCCGCTGACGGTGAGGGCGCCGCGGCCGCCGAAGCGGCCGCTCGCACCCTGCCAGCCGATCTCGGGTTGCGCACCGCCGTGCTCGTCGAAGGCGCCAGCGACCGAGTCGCCGTCGAAGCTCTCGCTGTCCGTCTTGGCCGTGACCTGGCGGCAGAGGGGGTGTGCGTCGTCCCGATCGGCGGAGCGATGAGCATCGGACGGTTTCTTGCCCTGTTCAGTCCGGACCGGCTTGACGTCCTGGTGGCGGGTCTCTGTGACGTGGGGGAGGCACGTTACTTCGGGAGCGCGCTGGAGCGAGCCGGTTTTGGCGCTGACATCACGCAGGAACAAATGGAACGACTCGGTTTCTTCGTCTGTCATGCCGACCTGGAAGACGAATTGATTCGTTCACTCGGCTTCGAAGGGGTGGAGCGGATCGTTGAGCAGGAAGGCGACCTCGGTCTGTTCCGAACTTTTCAGCGGCAACCGGCGCAGCGCGAACGAGCGACAGAGCAACAGTTACGTCGCTTCATGGGAACAATCAAGGGCCGAAAGATTCACTATGCCCAGGCGCTAGTGGACGGCGTGGACCTGTCGCGAGTGCCGCGCCCGCTGGAGCGTCTCCTCGCGCAGCTATGAGGCATGCGGACGTAGGTGGGAACAGCGAAGCCCCCGTCGAATCGACGAGGGCTTCGCTGAATACGGGGTGCGGAATTAGCCGAGGGCTGAGACCGACTTGGCGATCGCCGACTTCTTGTTGGCGGCCTGGTTCTTGTGGATGACACCCTTGCTCACGGCCTTGTCAAGCTTCTTGGAGGCGAGCGCGAGGCTGGTCGCAGCCTGGTCCTTGTCGCCGGAAGTGACGGCGGTGCGGGTCGCACGGATCGCGGTGCGAACCTCGCTCTTGACCGCCTTGTTGCGCTCCTGAGCCTTCTTGTTGGTGCCGATTCGCTTGATCTGCGATTTGATGTTTGCCACGTTTGTACGCTTTCGTTCGAGAATATGTTGGATGTGCCGCTGGGCGAAAGAGGGCGCTTCGCGGCGAAATTCGCGCGGGGTGGGACCCGACACGCAAGCCAAGAGCCTACGATACCAGCTATTTGGCACGCCGAGCAATCGAGACACTTCGCCGCGCCGACAGCTCGGCTGCCGCACGGCGGAGGGCATCGGTGAACGGCATCGGCCGCACGAGGCTGGCAAGGTGGGTCGCCCCGGGCACAATCACCAGCCGACCGTCCCGGCAGGCCGCGAGAAACCGCCTCTCGTCCGCCCTGAAATGATCGAACTGTCCGTTCACGAGCCACACCGGTCCGTCATATGCCGACAAGCCTGCCAGCGGGTTCAGAGTACTGGTGGCACGCAGTCCGGCATCCATGACGTCGAGGGCGACGCCTCCGGCGAGGACGTCGATCGCGCCCTGCGGCGGGAGGAGACGACGCACGAAAGCGGTGTGCAGCCACATTCCATGATCGGGCAGGCGACGGATTCCCCTGGCCAGGCTGCGATAGACCTCAAGGGGTGGTCCGTAGGGCACCGTTGAGCATCCTGCGGCCACCAGTCCGGCAACCCTTTCGGGATGCCTGGACGCGTATTCGATGGCGTAGTAGCCGCCAAGCGAGAGGCCGACAAGGAGAACCGGCCTGTCGAACGCTGCGATCCGGTCATCGATGGCCCCGACCGCGCCATCAACGGTGAATGGCTCGCCCATCCGGGCACCGTGCCCTGGCAGGTCGACCGTTTGCACTTCATACCCGTCGGAGCGCAGGGCTTCTGACTGGAAGCGCCACATGCTTGCGGAAGTACGAATGCCGTGCACCAGCACGATCGGAATCGCGTCGTCACTCATGCTTGCCATCATTGCCCTTGCCGTTATTGTGCCCTGCCGTCATTGTGCCCTGATGACTCCCAATTCTCTCGCGCGCGCCACAGCGGAGGTGCGCGAACTCACGCCGAGTTTGGTGAAGATGTGCACCAGGTGGGATTTCACCGTCGCCTCGCTCAGGAACAGCTCGTGCCCGATCTTCCGGTTGGAGTGGCCGGCGGCGACCAGGCTCAGTACCTCGGCTTCCCTCAGGGTGAGCTGAGTCTCCGGCGCCCTGGTCCTGGTGTCGATCCTCGAGGCGACGGCTGGAGCGAGGGCGCTTTCGCCCGCGGCCGCAGCACGCACGGCCTGGATCAGTTCTCGAGGGGGAGCGTCCTTGAGCAGGTACCCGGCCGCCCCCGCCTCGACGGCGCCGAGGATGTCAGCGTCGGTGTCGTAATTGGTCAGCACAAGCACTCGCGGAGCATCCGGTCGCAGGCGAACGCGCCTGGTTGCTTCAGATCCCTGCATCCCGCCGCCGAACTGCAGGTCCATCAGGACCAAATCGATTCCACCTGCGGACGCGAGACTGATCGCTTCTTCGGCTGTGGAGGCTTCCGCCACGATTTCCATGTCGTTTTCGGCGGAGAACAGGGCGCGGAGCCCGGCACGCACGACGGGATGGTCGTCGGCCAGCAGGATCCGGATCACTGGTCGTCCTCCTCGGTCAGGCTCTCTGCCGACAGTGGGAAAGTGACGGCGATGGCGGTTCCCTTGCCGGGCTTGGACTCAATTGTCAGTGTTCCACCCAATTGTTCGACCCGCTGGCGAATCGCCACGAGGCCGAAGGAATCCGCCGGCCGGTCGGAGTCGATCGTCGATACCTGGAAGCCGCGTCCGTTGTCGACGATATCGAGGGCAACCTCATCGGTCATGTAGCTGAGTGTGATCTCTGCCCGCGTCGCCGCTGCGTGCTGGGTCACATTCGCCAGGGAGCCCTGCGCGATGCGCAGCAGGGTCGATTCGAGCCGCATCGGCAGTGGAATGGGATCGCCAGTGACCTGCAGGCTGACCAGCGTGGTCTCAGGGGCCTGCAATTCCCTCGTCTGCATTCCCGATGTCGTCGCCGATTCCGCCAGCCGCTTCAGCGCGCCGGGGAGCGTCTGCGTGTCGAGTGCGGGAGGAGTGAGTTCACGGATGAACCGGCGCGCTTCCTGCAGGTTCGTGGACGCTGTCTCTCTGGCCAGGCGCACATGGCCGAGAGCCCCGGCATCCGTCATCGTTCGTTCGGCTGCGTGGAGAAGTAACTGGATGCTCGAGAGTCCCTGGGCGAGCGTGTCGTGGATCTCGCGGGCGAGGCGCTCGCGTTCCGCGAGTGTTCCGGCTTCTCGTTCGGTGGAGGCGAGCTCGGCGCGGGCCCCGATGAGGTCGCGGATGAGTGCCTGCCGTTCCTCTGCCTCGCGCAGCATTGCTCGATAGCCCAGGCCGATCGCGACCGCGACGCCGGCGCCGATCAGAGGTCCGAAGATGGCGCCGACGTTCCAGCCGAAGTGAAGGCCGAGAACGCCGATGGCCAGGACAACGCTGACGAGCACGGCCGGGATGCCCCAGCGCAGCGGCAGCACATGCAACTGCAGGAAGAACAGGGGGAACACGATGTACGCGGCGTCGGAGGAGAGCAGGGTGAGCAGGAGCCAGAGCGCCATCAGGAGCACCAGCCAGACCGGGACGATCCAGGTCGACGGCCGAGTGCGGGCGAGGTAGCTGCCGGCGACGTATGCGCCGAGGAAGAGACCGGCAAGCGCGACGATGAATCCGGGCCACGGCCACACCCCGAACGACGCGCGCACGATAACGAACAGGGTGAGCACGGTGATCAGGACGTGCAGGCCGATGCGGAGCCCGGTGAACACCGGCGTCAGCGCCGAGTGGGGGAGCCGGCTACCGATGGTCGCGTCTGAAGTGGACATGTGCTTTCAGCCTAGCCAGCGGGCCCCTGCCTCGGCATCAATCAAACGACGGATGCCAGGCTTTACGCTTCTGTTGCGCACTGTGTCCACACCTCAGAGTTCTGGCAAAGAAGGTTGAAAGAATTACCCGAACATACTTTCGAATGTGGGAGATTTGTGGGATGATCAATGCATGGGAATCCTCACCGATCAACTCCGACAGGCCGCCACCACGGTCGCGGCATCGGTATCGGTGACGGGCGGGGTCGCGTTGAATGCGGATCAGGTGCACCGTTTGGCACGGCGTCTCCGTGACGAGTTGGATCAGGACGGGATCCTGGCCAGGGCGAAGAGCCAGCATGATGCCCGATACTTCAAGGTCTGGCGTCGCCCAGACGGCATGCGCGGGACGCAGTCCCGCGAAAGGCGGCAGCCCGTCCCCAGGAAAACCCGGGAACTCGCGCGCTTCCCTTGCGCTTCTTGAAACGGAACGTGCTTCCCACGTTGGAACGCGCGAGCTCACAGTCTGCCGGTTGATTGGTTGCCGCCTTTCGCGCCGCTTCGCGACGCGCAACCAACCACTGGAACATCATCCGCAAGGGCGGCGACTATTACCTTCGCCCACCAGTGGGCATCGACCCCGACCAAGTGTTCCGCCCGATGCCCTCCAAAAACCCACTCACGGCTGACACCCGGAACACCGAACGCCAGAAGCAAGCCGGCTGAGCCATCGGGGAGAACTCTGCCCAGCGACGCCTAATCGGAGAGCCGCAGCTTCGCGTGGGGGTTTCGAGGCTTCGTTCGCTGGCGCTCTCTGCGCACCTCAACCATCGAGGAGGGAATTCCGCACGGTGTCGGGGGGACCGCCACCCATGGGACAATTGGGGCACCATGTCACCTCGAGCTTCCCTGGCGCTTCAAGCGGCCGCAACTGCCCCCGCTCAGATCCGCAACTTCTGCATCATCGCGCACATCGACCATGGCAAGTCCACCCTGGCCGACCGGATGCTGCAGATCACCGGAGTCGTCGACGAACGTTCCATGCGTGCCCAGTACCTCGACCGGATGGACATCGAGCGCGAACGCGGCATCACCATCAAGAGCCAGGCCGTGCGTATGCCCTGGGAACTCGGCGGCAACACCTACGCACTGAACATGATCGACACCCCCGGCCACGTGGACTTCACCTACGAGGTCTCCCGCAGCCTGGCCGCCTGCGAAGGTGCGCTCCTCCTCGTCGACGCGGCCCAGGGTATCGAGGCCCAGACCCTCGCGAACCTCTATCTTGCGCTGGAGAACGACCTCACCATCATCCCGGTGCTGAACAAGATCGACCTGCCGGCCGCAGACCCAGACAAATACGCGAAAGAACTCGCGAGCCTCATCGGCGGCAGCCCAGACGACGTGCTCCGTGTCTCAGGCAAGACCGGCGTCGGTGTCAGCGAGCTCCTCGACCGGGTGACCGAACTCGTTCCGGCACCCACAGGCGACGCATCGGCTCCCGCCAGGGCCATGATCTTCGACTCGGTCTACGACAGCTATCGGGGCGTGGTCACGTATGTGCGCATGATCGACGGCAAGCTCAGCCCGCGCGAGAAGATCCAGATGATGTCAACCCGAGCGACCCACGAGATCCTCGAGATCGGGGTCAGCTCTCCAGAGCCGACTGAGAGCCAGGGCCTCGGAGTCGGCGAAGTCGGCTACCTGATCACCGGCGTGAAAGACGTGCGCCAGTCCAAAGTAGGCGACACCGTCACCACCGCGGCCAAGCCGGCCACGCAGGCGCTTCCCGGCTACACGGAGCCGAAGCCCATGGTCTTCTCCGGCCTCTACCCGATCGACGGCAGCGACTATCCCGTGCTGCGAGACGCCCTCGACAAGCTGAAGCTTTCCGACGCGTCCCTCGTCTACGAGCCCGAGACATCCGTCGCCCTCGGTTTCGGGTTCCGGTGCGGCTTCCTCGGTCTCCTCCACCTCGAGATCATCACCGAACGACTTGAGCGCGAATTCGATCTCGACCTGATCGCGACCGCCCCCAGCGTGATCTACGAGGTCACAACAGACGACAAGAAGACCGTCACAGTGACCAACCCGAGCGAATTCCCTGACGGCAAGATCGCCAAAGTGGAAGAGCCCGTCGTCAAGGCCGCGATCCTCGCCCCGAAAGATTACGTCGGCGTGATCATGGAGCTGTGCCAGAGCAGGCGCGGCACCCTGCTCGGCATGGAATATCTGGGCGAAGACCGCGTCGAGATCCGCTACACCATGCCGCTCGGCGAGATCGTCTTCGACTTCTTCGACAACCTCAAGAGCCGTACCGCCGGTTACGCCTCCCTCGACTACGAGCCGATCGGCGACCAGGAAGCCGACCTGGTGAAGGTCGACATCCTGCTGCAGGGCGAGCAGGTCGACGCGTTCAGCGCCATCGTGCACCGCGACAAGGCCTACGCATACGGCGTGCTGATGACCGGGCGCCTGCGTGAGCTCATCCCCAGGCAGCAGTTCGAAGTACCGATCCAGGCCGCGATCGGCGCGCGCATCATCGCCCGTGAGAGCATTCGCGCGATGCGCAAAGACGTGCTCGCCAAGTGCTACGGCGGCGACATCAGCCGTAAGCGCAAGCTGCTGGAGAAGCAGAAGGAGGGCAAGAAGCGCATGAAGATGGTCGGCAGGGTCGAAGTGCCGCAGGACGCCTTCATCGCCGCCCTTTCAGGCGACACGGAGAAGAAGAAGAAAGACTAGACGGATGCGTCGCGAAACCTTCACGGATGCCTCGGTCACCTACGGGGCGATCGGTGGCACCCTGGCAGAAGACCTGCTCAGCTACCCACCGAAGGGCTACCGCCCTATAGAGCGCTCTGTTCGCCTCGGCAGCGGCACCGAACGCTTCGAACTGGCGACGAAGTCTCTGATGACCTGGGGGGTGCAGCGTGGCAGCGGCATCCGGGTCACCGAACTGGAAGCCGGAACCGGCGTGCAATACGCCGGAATCGTGTTCAACGAGGACGGTTCGCCGGCCAGCGAGCAGCAGCACCCGCTGAATGAGGCAATCTTCACCGAAGACGGCACGCCATACATTGTCAACGGCATGACAGCGAAGCTGAAGATTCCGTTCGGTCCATTCACTATCACTGCTCCGTTGCGTGTGGTCTATGTGATCGATGAAGTGAACCGCATCGGCTTCGCATACGGCACGCTGAAGGGCCACCCGGAGAGCGGGGAGGAGTCGTTCATCGTCGAAAAGCATGACGACGATTCCGTCTGGCTCACCGTGCGGGCCTTCTCTCGTGCCGGCAGCTGGTACTACCGCCTGGCCTGGCCGATCCTTCGGACCCAACAGGAGAAGTTCACCAAACGGTACCTGCGGGCACTTCACCCCGCCGGCGCCGCGTAGGCGAGATGCCGAGCGCCCTTCCCCTCGCCGATCCGGCTCCGCTCGACGGACTCCTTCCCGCTTCGGCCGCCGTCGGCTCCACTGAACGCGACTTCGGCGTGTACCTCCACGTGCCGTTCTGTCGGGTGCGTTGCGGTTACTGCGACTTCAACACCTACACCGCCACCGAACTGCGTGGTGTAAAGCAAAGCGACTACGCCAGCCAGGCGGTCATGGAGGTCGAGTCCGGCGGCCGCATCCTGACGGAGTCCGGCGTGCCTTCGCGGCCGGCCGCGACGGTGTTCTTCGGCGGTGGTACTCCCACACTTCTCCCTGCCGAGAACCTGGTGAGGATGCTGCAGGCAGTTCGCGACACCTGGGGCATCGCCGACGGCGCCGAGGTCACGACCGAGGCGAACCCAGACTCGGTCGACGCCGCCTACTTGGCCGAGCTGGCGGCATCCGGTTTCACTCGGGTGTCGTTCGGCATGCAGTCTGCCGTGCCTCGCGTGCTGGCCACACTCGAGCGCACCCACGACCCAGAACGCATCCCGTTTGTCGTGCAGTGGGCGCGTGAGGCCGGCCTCGACGTCAGCCTTGACCTCATCTACGGCACGCCGGGGGAGTCGCTCGCCGACTGGCAGGTGAGCCTCGAACATGCCATCAGCCAGCAGCCAGACCACATCAGCGCCTACTCGCTGATTGTCGAGGACGGCACGAAACTGGCCAGGCAGATCCGGCGTGGCGAGGTGGCGCAGGTCGACGAAGATCACCAGGCCGACCTCTACGAATTGGCAGACGACCTCTTGGGGACGGCAGGTTACGACTGGTACGAGGTCAGCAACTGGGCGACGGATGTCGCGCACAGGTCACGACACAACCTCGCATACTGGCGCAGCCAGGACTGGTGGGGGGTGGGGCCAGGCGCACACAGCCACGTCGGCGGAGTGCGCTGGTGGAACGTCAAGCATCCGGCCGCCTATGCCGACCGCATCCTCGCCGGTCACTCACCCGCGGCCGGGCGGGAAACACTCGACGCCGCCACCCGTGAGACGGAGCGCGTGCTTTTGCTCAGCCGCATCCGTGAAGGTATTCCGGTGGCGTCACTATCATCTGCCGCACGCACGCACGTCGCCGGATTGATCGCCGACGAACTGGTTAACGCGAAAGCCGCCCTCTCCGGAACAATCGAACTGACCCGGAAAGGGCGGCTTCTCGCTGATGCGGTGGTGCGTCGGCTGCTCAGCGACTCACCAGCGCACTGAACCGTTGAGTTAGCTGACGAACTTGATCGACATCGGGTAGGTGTATGGCTGGCCCTTGTTCGCGGCGATCGCGGCGATGATGCCGAATACGATCGCGAGGATCCAGGCGATGATGATGATGAAGATGCCGACGATCACAATCGACAGGATGCTGCCGACGATGTACGCAATCAGCAGGGTGATCTGGAAGTTGAGTGCCGTGGCCGTGTGCTGGCGGATGAACGGGCCCCTGTCCTTCAAGACGAGGTAACCGATCAGGGCTGGCAGGAAGCCGAACAGAATTCCGCCGATGTGGATGAGCGTCGCCCACAACTTCTCGTCGGACGGGTTCATCGGCGTCGGTGCCTGGTATGGGTTGGCGGGAGGGGGAGTTGCGTCAGACATTCAGTCTCCTATTTGTCGGCGCTCGAATTGAGCAGTCGAAATGACGGGTGTCGTGCAGTGACCACAATAGCGGCACCCGTTTGCGGGGCGCGGGATCTGGCGCCACCGCGTTACGTGATGCCTCGCTATTTAATGCCTCGCTATTTAATGAAGCGGATGCTGAACGGGTAGCGGTAGTGGTTGCCATCCTTGGCCTGCACGAAGCCGAGGATCGAGAAGATCACGCCGCCGATCCACACCACCCACACCAGCAGGCCGATGAGGGACCCGATGCCGAACGTGACCATCGCGACCAGACCAGTGACAAACCAGATCACCACATAGGCGATGACCAGGGTGATCTGGAAGTTCAACGCCTCCTTCGCCTCCGTCGCGGTGAACCGCCCCCGGTCCTTGAAAACCAGGTAGATGATCAGCGACGGCAGGAAGCTCAGGATCCCGCCCAGGTGGGCGAACGATGCCCATTGCTTGTCCTGGGCCTCAGTGAGCGGCGCTCCGGCGGCAGGTGCCGCCGGCTGGTATGGCTGCTGGGGTGGTTGCTGGCCCAGATTCGGATCGCCGGGGGCCTGGGCGTTTGGATCGCTCATCATCATGCCTTTCAGACGGTGGTACTCGGGATCGAGGTGTCGGTATGTGCCTAAGCTACTGCGCCGCCGGGCCGTAGGCAATGACCCTGATGCCCGATGTCACGATATGATTGGCACTCAGTCATTGCGAGT
The DNA here is from genome assembly GCF_000421145.1 of Glaciibacter superstes DSM 21135. Classification (GTDB taxonomy): domain Bacteria; phylum Actinomycetota; class Actinomycetes; order Actinomycetales; family Microbacteriaceae; genus Cryobacterium; species Cryobacterium superstes. The sequence continues at coordinate 311,064 of NZ_ATWH01000002.1, forward strand.
GCTAACAACCGGTGAGCAAGGGAGGCGATCGTCGATGGTGTCTGATCGCAGTCTTGAGGTCTTGCGCGTGATCGTGCAGGACTACGTCGCGTCGCGGGAACCGGTCGGATCGAAATCGATCGTCGATCGTCACGCGTTCGGTGTCTCTGCCGCAACCATCCGCAATGACATGGCACTTCTCGAAGAGGAAGAGCTGATCGCTGCTCCGCATACGTCGAGTGGGCGCATCCCCACAGACAAGGGGTATCGGCTCTTCGTCGACCACCTGGCCGGCATCCGTCCGCTCAGCCAGGCGCAACGTCAGGCCATCGAGACCTTCCTCGGCCAGTCCGCAGACCTCGATGAGGTGCTCGCGCGCAGTGTCAGACTGCTTTCTCAGCTGACGCATCAGGTCGCGCTCGTGCAGTACCCTTCCCTGTCGAAGGCGAAGGTGCGCCATATCGAGCTGGTGCCGCTGAGCGACACCAGGCTGCTCAGCGTGCTGATCACCGACTCCGGTCATGTCGAACAGCGAGTGATCGACCTGCCGCACACCGTCGACGATGGCGTGCTCGGCGATGTGCGTGCACGCTTGAACGTCGCCGTCGGTGGGCGCGCGATGGGCGAAGCTGCGGCCGTGCTCCAGCATCCGGACGCATTCGGACCGAAGGACCTTCACGAGGTGATCGGTTTGATCGCAGAGAACCTGGTCGACCAGATCGGCGCCAACCGGCAGGAGCGGCTGGTCATGGCGGGAGCCGCGAACCTGGTGCGAACGGAGGAAGACTTCACCGGAAGTATCTTCCCGGTACTCGAGGCGATCGAGGAACAGGTGGTGCTGTTGCGACTCTTCGGCGAGATGGCAACAGACCAGCACGGCGTCGCGGTGAGCATCGGCCGAGAGAATGCGCCGTTCGGCCTGGCCGAGACATCAGTTCTGACCAGCGGTTACCTGTCCAACGGTAGCGACCTGGCCCGGCTGGGAGTGCTCGGGCCGACTCGAATGGACTACTCAAACAACATGGCGGCCGTGCGCGCTGTTGCCAGGTATCTTTCACGCCTGCTCGGCGAGAATTGATCGCCCTGCCCCTGACTTATCACGATCACTGACTTATCACCATCACCGACTTATCACCATCACCGTTTCACACGACTGCAACTGTTACAGAACTGAGGAGAGCCACGTTTGGCTGACCACTACGAAGTACTCGGCGTTTCCCGCGACGCCACCACAGACGAGATCAAGAAGGCGTACCGCAAACTGGCTCGCGAGCTACACCCAGATGTCAATCCGGGGGCGGATGCCTCAGAGCGATTCAAGTCGGTCACGCACGCGTACGACGTCCTGAGCGACGCGAAACAACGGCAGCAATATGACATGGGCGGCCAGAGCGGCGGGTTCGGTGACTCCGGCTTCGGAAACTTCGGTGACATCTTCGAGACCTTCTTCGGCGGAGGAGCCGGGGGCGCGGGCCGCGGCCCGAAGTCTCGTCGCGAGCGCGGGCAGGACGCCCTCATTCGCGTCGAGGTCGACCTTGACGAGATCATCTTCGGCACCCACAGGGACATCGAGGTCGACACTGCCATCGTCTGCCAGACCTGCAACGGTTCGTGTTGCCAACCGGGAACGTCGCCCGTCACCTGCGACATCTGCCATGGCACAGGCAGCGTGCAGCGTGCTGTCCGATCGCTGCTCGGCAACGTGATGACGTCGAGTCCCTGTGGCTCCTGCCGCGGGTACGGCACCATCATCGCAACGCCCTGCGTCACCTGCCAGGGTCAGGGTCGCGTGCGGGCACGCCGAACTGTCGCCGTCGACATCCCCGCCGGGGTGGATACCGGTCTTCGCCTGCAGATGCCGGGAAGCGGCGAGGCCGGACCGGCCGGCGGGCCGAATGGTGACCTCTATCTCGAAATGAAAGTGCGTCACCACGATGTCTTCAGCCGCAACGGCGACGACCTGTTGTGCACGCTCGAAGTGCAGATGACAGATGCCATCCTCGGGACCAACGTGACCCTGAAAGCACTCGACGGCGACATCGACGTCGAGCTTCATCCCGGCACGCAGAGCGCCGAGATCCTGACCATCAAAGATCGAGGAGTGACCAAGTTGCGCGGCAACGGCCGCGGCGACCTGCGGATCGGCGTTCAGGTGGTCACTCCCACCAGGCTCGACCACAAGGATCGCGATCTCATCTCCCAGTTCGCTGCCAGGCACAAGGCGCCTGAACCCATACTCGGTCATTTTCAGCAGGGTCTGTTCGCCAAGCTCCGCGACCGCTTCCTCGGCTGAGCGCTCCCATGGCCCACTTCTTCCTCGATGAGTCGCTTGATCCCGGAGAGTGCACGCCAGGGTCAACGGTCAGCATCGGCGGAACCGAGGCCAGGCACGCGGTGACCGTGAGCCGGGTGCGCGAGGGCGAACGACTTCTGATCGGCAACGGCAGCGGGCTGATGGTTTCGGGCACGGTTGCCGGTGCGGCGGCCACAGAACTGCGGCTGGTTATCACTGAGGCACGCATCGTGCCCGCGCCGTCACGGCGAATCACGCTGGTGCAGGCTCTGGCAAAGGGTGACCGCGACGAACTCGCCGTGCAGGCGGCGACGGAACTCGGAATCGATGAGGTCGTTCCTTGGTCCGCGTCTCGATCTGTCTCCCGCTGGGAAGGCGCGAAGCGCATCAAGGGGCGTAACCGCTGGACGAGCATCGTGCGTGAGGCGGCCAAACAGTCGATCCGCGCCTGGCTTCCCAGTGTCGCTGGATTGGCCACCACCAACGACCTCGCGCGCCGCGCGGCAGGCAGCCGGATGCTGGTGCTCGAGCCGACGGCATCCGTTCGCCTGACCGCGCTGGCGATCGATTCGGTGGAGATCGATTCAGTGGAGATCGATTCGGTGGAGATCGATCCGCTCGCGGACTTCTGCCTCGTCGTCGGTCCTGAGGGCGGTATCACCCCGGCAGAACTCGAAGCGCTGACGGAAGCCGGCGCGCTCGCTGTGCGGCTGGGCGACACGGTTCTGCGTACCTCGACCGCAGGACCGGCCGCGCTGGCCGTGTTGAACCAGTCGCTCGGCCGCTGGTAGGGCCGCTTAAGATAGAGGCATGGCTTCCACCGAACCGACAATCTTCGCCCGCATCGCTCTGCGGGAGATCCCGGCGAGCATCGTCGCTGAAACCGATCGGGTGATTGCGTTCGACGACATCTCCCCGCAGGCTCCGGTGCACGTGATCGTCGCGCCCAAGACACAGGAGTACCGCAACGTCGTTGAACTGGCGGCCGGAGACCCCGAGCTCCTCGTCGAATTGATCGACGTCGCCCGTGGTGTCGCCGACGAACGCACAGACGGGCAGTTCCGATTGGTGTTCAATACCGGAGCAGAGGCCGGTCAGACGGTGTTCCACGTGCACGCACATGTGCTGGGCGGTCACTTGGAAGAGGGCTCGCTTGGCTCAGCTTGATGCCGGTGGCGGCACCGGAAATTCCGAAGGGGCCGTCGATGTGCGCATCCACATCGATGGAATTGCCATGGTGCGGCTCCTCGGGCCCCAGGACCGGTTCCTCAGCACGATTGAGAAGCAGTACCCGCTGGTCACTCTGCACGTGCGCGGAAACGAAATCACTCTCAGCGGCCAGGCCGAACAGGTCGAGGCTGTTCGTCGACTTATCGAGGAATTGCAACTCATGATCAGGGATGGACAGGACTTCGGCGAAGCAGACGTGACGACTTCTGCTCGCATGCTCGGTATTGACAGCACCCAGAGCCCATCCGAGCTGCTCGGACAGGCGATTCTCAGTTCACGGGGCAAGAGCATCAGGCCGAAGACCATCGGGCAGAAGCAGTACGTCGACGCGATCGATGAGAACACCATCGTGTTCGGAATCGGTCCGGCGGGTACCGGAAAGACATATTTGGCCATGGCGAAGGCCGTGCAGGCACTGCAGCGCAAGGAAGTCGACCGCATCATCCTGACTCGCCCGGCGGTCGAAGCCGGAGAACGACTGGGATTTCTCCCAGGAACGCTGACCGACAAGATCGATCCGTACCTGCGGCCACTGTACGACGCACTCAACGAGATGATGGATCCTGAGCTGGTTCCGAAGCTGCTTGCCGCAGGAACGATCGAGGTGGCGCCACTCGCGTACATGCGCGGTCGAACCCTCAATTCGTCATTCGTTGTGCTCGACGAAGCACAGAACGCGACGCCGGAACAGATGAAGATGTTCCTGACCAGACTCGGTTTCGGCTCGAAAATGGTGGTCACCGGCGACATCACCCAGGTTGACCTGCCTGCCGGCACGAGCGGGCTTCGACTGGTGACACGGGTGCTGGAGAACATCGACGACATCCACTTCGCTCGGCTGACCAGTGCAGACGTCGTGCGGCATTCGCTCGTCGGGCGGATCGTGGATGCTTACACCGAATACGACGAGAAGAAGCAGGCGCAGCGGTTCGAAGGCGAGCAGGCGCGCGAGTTCGCCAACCGCGCCGAGCGCAGAAACAGTGGTCCGCACGACCGCTTTGTGAAACGGAGACCCAGTTGAGCATCGAAATCAACAATGAGTCGGCCATCCCGGTCGACGAGGCGGCCCTCCTGCGTCTCTCCGCCTTCGCGCTGGACGCCATGCACGTGCACCCAGACGCCGAACTCGCGATCGTGCTGGTCGATGAAGGCGCCATGGAGCAGCTGCATGTGCAGTGGATGGACGAACCCGGCCCGACCGACGTGCTGAGTTTCCCGATGGACGAGCTCCGCCCTGGCACGGAAGACGCAGAGACTCCGGCCGGCCTGCTGGGAGACATCGTGCTCTGCCCGCAGGTCGCGCAGGCTCAAGCCGAAACAGCCGGCCACTCGACGCTCGACGAGCTGTTGCTGTTGACGACCCACGGCATCCTGCACCTTCTCGGATTTGATCACGCCGAACCGAATGAAGAGAAGGAGATGTTCGGTATCCAGCGTGACATCCTCGTCGGATTTGCCATGCAGGAGAAACGCAGCCGATCATGATCGTCGGCTGGTTCGTCGGAGTCGCCGTCGCGCTGGTCGCGTTCGGCGGCCTGATGGCCGCCGTGGATGCTGCGCTGATGGCGCTGTCACGGGCGGACATCGCCGAGCTCGCCGTCGAATCGCGAGCGAAGAAGTCGCTCGAGGCCATCGCTGCAGACACCGGTGCGCACCTGAACGCGATCAACTTCATGCGGATCATCGCGGAAACCACTGCTGCAGTCCTGGTCACCCTGGTTTTCGCGACCACGATCGAGCAGATCTGGCTCGCGTTGCTCTTGTCGGCTCTCATCATGACGGCGGTGTCATTTGTGCTGGTCGGCGCAAGCCCGCGCAGCGTCGGTCGGGCGCATCCGGCTACGCTGCTTCGCCTGACCGCGCCCCTCGTGCACTTCCTGCGACTGCTGCTCGGTCCAATCGCCAACGCCCTCGTCGCCCTCGGCAACCGGGTGACTCCCGGGCGGGCCAGACTGGTCAGCTTCACTTCTGAAGACCAGCTGCTCAGCATGGTCGACGAGGCCGCGGAACTCGAAGTGCTCGAAGAAGAGGACCGCGAGCTCATCCACTCGATCTTCGAGTTCAACGAGACAGTGGTGCGCGAGGTCATGGTGCCCCGCACCGACATGGTGACGATCGAAGCGGATTCCACGCTCGGCGCAGCGATGGGCCTGTTCCTGAGCAAGGGTTTCTCGCGGGTACCCGTGATCGACGGCGAGGTGGACGACGTCATCGGCGTGCTCTACCTGCGCGACGTGGCCCGGCTGGTCTACGAACGGCCGATCAACGCTGAAGGCCTGACAATCGGTGAACTCGCCCGGCCCGCCCTGTTTGTTCCGGAGTCGAAGAAGGCAGATGATCTTCTTCGTCAGATGCAACTGGAGTCGAACCACCTGGCGATGGTCGTCGACGAGTACGGCGGAATCGCTGGCCTTGCTACGCTCGAAGACCTGATCGAGGAGCTGGTGGGCGACATCTCTGACGAGTACGACCGCGATGTGGTCGAGGTTGAAGACCTCGGTTCCGGTCGATACCGCGTGAGCGCCAGGCTCGCCGTCGACGAGGTCGGCGAACTCTTCGACCTCGATCTCGATGACGACGATGTCGACTCGATCGGCGGACTCCTGGCGAAGGCGCTCGGACGACTGCCTGTTGCCGGTTCTGTGGCCAGAGTCAGCGGTCTCATCCTGACAGCAGATCGCACAGAGGGTCGCCGCAAACGGATCAGCACAGTATTGGTTGAACGTGACGAAGCGCTCATCGATGCCCAATCGGCATTCCTCACCATGCCGGACGACGAAGGAGCCACCAGACGTGACTGAACAAGAATACCGAGCGGGGTTCGTGTCGTTCGTCGGCCGTCCGAACGTGGGAAAGTCGACCCTCACCAATGCGTTGGTGGGGGAGAAGGTGGCGATCACCTCATCGAAGCCGCAGACGACGCGGCGTGCCATCAGGGGCATCGTTCACCAAAAGGACGGCCAGCTGATCCTCGTCGACACACCCGGCATCCACCGGCCGCGCACCCTGCTCGGCGAACGCTTGAACTCGCTGGTGCAGGCGACACTCGGCGACGTCGACGTGATCGGGCTGTGCATTCCGGCGAATGAGCCGATCGGTCCTGGTGACCGGTTCATCAACGAGCAGCTCGATGAGTTCCCGCGTGCCAAAAAAGTCGCGATCGTCACCAAGATCGATGCGGCCTCAAAGACGACGGTCGCGGCGCAGTTGCTCGCTGTGTCGCAGTTGCGGGAGTGGGAGGCGATCGTGCCGATTTCGGCGACCAGCAGCATCCAGCTCGACACGCTGACAGCGCAACTGCTGCGACTTCTTCCTCCGTCGTCTGCGCCGCTGTATCCGGCCGATACCGTGACGGACGAGACCCTCGAATCACGAATCTCCGAGTACATTCGCGAGGCTGCGCTCGAGGGAGTCACAGACGAGCTGCCGCACTCGATCGCGGTGACGATCGACGACATCATCGAACGCGACGACCAGGACCTGGTCGAGATCTACGCCAACCTCTTCGTTGAGCGAGACAGCCAGAAAGGCATCATCATCGGCAAGTCCGGCGGCCGCCTGAAAGATGTCGGAGTGCGCGCCCGCAAACAGATCGAGCCGCTGATCGGAAAACGGGTGTTCCTATCGTTGCGGGTCAAGGTCGCGAAGGAATGGCAGCGCGATCCCAAGCAGCTTGGCCGGCTCGGCTTCTAGCGCGCAGCAGGAGAGCTTTCATCGTCAAGCACAACGCCGAGCCGCCGCAATTCGCTGCGGCCAAGCGCGGTGAAACGGATCCCGCGGCCGGTGCGTGCGCGTTCAGCCCAGCCGTGCTCGAGAATCGACGTGAACAATCGCGCTCCCAGCGCCCCGGCCAGATGCGGGCGCCTCTGGGTCCAGTCGAGGCAGCCGCGAACCAGCGGGCGGCGTGAAGCAACCACCGGTTCCACATCCATCTCGAGCGCGGTGAAGATCGGATGCCCGGTCGCGGCGACGGTTCCGTTCGCACCGTTCTCGAGCGGGGCGATGGCCTCATCGTGGATGAGGCGGTCGGCAATGGCGAGAGCGGCAGCACCGGCAAGGTGGTCGTAGCAGCTTCGGGCGAAGCCGAGCTGTGCGGCCGATTTCGACTGTGCGAGCGATTGCACCGTGTGTCGCGGGGCGATCGCAGAGAGAGCTTCGATCGCGTTCGCTGTGTCCGGTCCGGAGAGCGTGAAGTACCGGTGTCTTCCTGATCGGGTCGCGGTGACCAGGCCGGCAGAAGTGAGCCTGGCCAGGTGTTCGCTGGCTGTCGACGGCTTGACCCCGGCAATGGCCGCGAGGTCGGAAGCCGGCAGCGATCGGCCTCCGAGCATGGCCATCAGCATGGCAGCCCTTGCCGGGTCGCCGATGAGCATCGCGGGGTGAGAGATCTGCGCGTCGCCTTCCATACAGATCAGCCTAGAACGCGCATACTTCGGCCGGGGCCGAACTGTTCCGCACCTACCGTAGATACACAGCAGACCAGGAACTGAGGGTGAGGCAATGAGCACCAACGGAGTGGATACGGCGAACAGTGATCAAGGGCTAGCGCAGGACATCAGAATCACCGACCGAATCACTGACCGAATCACCGACCGCGAGCGAATTGTCGCCGTGCTCACAGATCCCGCGTACACCGTGCCGGAGCCGCCGCAGGACGGCGTGCCAGGCACGCTCGCCTGGCTGCGAGCATCGGCGTCGCGTTTCGCCAACGGCGATGCACACCAGATGCGGCGTGAACGCGTGCAGGCCGAACTGTCTGGGCTCGCCGCGTGCGACCTGTCCGAGATGGCCGCGGTTCGTACCAGGGCGAGATGTGCGAACTCCGATGCCGGAGCGTCGAACTGCATCGATGCGATCGCCTTCCACGTGCCGGTCGCCGTTCTCGCTGAAGCACTGGGCTTCGCCGAGCCGGAGCGAATGCCGGCATTGGTCGGCGTTGTTGCGCCATCGTATTTCACGGGCGAAGGCACGCAGGCGACGGATGCCGCGGTGCAGGAACTTCTCGCCGCCGCAACAGCGGACGCTCCGGGTGTCGACACAGCCCTCGCGCGTGTCAGTATTCTCATTCAGTCATATGACGCCACTGGGCGGCTGATCGAGCGCGCGGTGGGGTGGGCAGCGCGCGCGGACCCGGGGATGTCCGTCGAGGCGATTCTCGATGAGGTGCTGCGTCTCGCCCCACCGGTTGCCGTGCTGCGCCGACAGGATTCCGTCGGCCGGATCGTCGAAATCGATGTGACGTCCGCCGAGTTCTCCGGTGCTTCCGAACAGTACGACGGGCAGCCGCCGCTCACCTTCGGTTTCGGCGAGAGGCGCTGTCCGGGAATCTCGGAATCGATCGATATCGCGACCGGGGTTGTGTCCGCGATTCGGGCCGACCTTCGGAACAGAGCTGGCCGTCGGAACAGTGCTGACCGCCGGAACAGTGGGGAGGCATGATGCACCCGGTAGAGCGTTTTCACCGCCTGCACGTTCCTGGGGACCCGATTCTGTTGCCGAACGCGTGGGACCTTCCGTCAGCGCGCGTGCTCGAGCGTTCTGGCTTCGATTTCATCGGCACCACCAGCCTCGGGGTGTCCGCCGTGGCGGGAAAATCCGATGGCACAGGGTCCGCGCGGGACGAGACCGTTGACCTTGCCCGGTTGCTTGGCCGGCTCGGTGCCGGCGTCACGGTCGACATAGAAGCTGGCTTCGATGATGATCCGGCTGTTGTCGCCGACCTGGTTGCGGAACTCGCATCGTTCGGCATCGTCGGAGTCAATATCGAAGACGGCCGGCCAGACGAAACGCTCGCACCGGTGGAATTGCAGGTGCAGAAGATCGAAGCAATCAGGCTTGCAGCTCCGGTGTTCTTCATCAATGCGCGGACCGACCCGTATTGGGTGAAACAGGACGATGACTCGTTCAGCGTCGCCCTGGAACGGGCTCTGAGGTACTGCGATGCCGGGGCCGACGGCATCTTTGTTCCCGGTGTGAGCGAATCAGGCGTGATCGCCGACCTGGCTGAAGCCGTGCCGGCGCCGTTGAATATTCTCTATCAGCCGGGCGGGCCGACTGTTCTAGACCTCGCCCGTCTTGGGGTCGCGCGCGTGAGTTGCGGATCGTTGCTCTTCCGCGGCGCTCTGGGAGCGATTGAAGCGTTGGCCGCCGACATCCGTTCCGGCCGTCAGGTCTCCGGAGCGGGGATACCGTCTTACTCCGCACTGCAGTCCTGGTGACGCAAGCGCACCAGTTCAGTGGTGTACCGAGATGTCGCCGACGGTGGTCTCGAGGCGAACCAGGGTGTCAGCATCGGGGTCGTCCGCGATGTCGACGTGCATGTCTCCGACGTTCGTCGATGTTTCCACCCGATACTGTCCGCGTGGGAGGCGAAGCTCGAGCTCACCGACGTTGGAGACGAGTGTGACGCCGGTTGGAGCGGACGCCAGCTCTGCCGTGATGTCGCCGACGGAGGATTCGGCGCGGAAGTCGCCGGAGACACGATAGCGATCCGCGGTGATCTCACCGGCCGTCGTCTCCAGGTTGGCACTGTCCGCCGAGCCGGCCAGGCGCAGGTCGCCCGCGGTTCCAACGAACTCGACATTTCCGAAGTCGCCGGCGAGTGAGACGTCCCCGACATCGCTGTCGGCGGTGAAGTCGACTCCGGTCTGCGAATCGGGGAGCACGATGGTCAGGTGTGGTGATCTGCTGAAGTCACCCGGCAGCCACCAGCCTCCGCCGTGCTCGATGACGCTGACTCGCAGCGTTTTGCCGACCACCTCGACATCGAATGTCATGTTTCGTCGGTTATTGTTCTGCTCGAAGGTGAGCACGGGCTCCGTGACGGTGCCGTGTTCAACCGTGACATCGGCGACTTCGGCCGTCAGGTCGACAGCCTCGAAGTCCTGGTCGATCGTGATCTCTCGCGAGGCATCCGTTCTGGTGGCGGCCGACACGCTGGTCACGACGACGCCGCCGATGAGACCGGCGACAACAACTGAACCGACGATCAGCAGGGTGCGCCGCAGGGCTGGGGACGATGGTGCGGGTGAGGTGGGCGTCGAATCCGACATGGTGTTCTCCTGATGCTGACTGCGGGCTGGTCGATGGGGTGGATGATTCCTGATCAGAGCGAGCGGATGTCGCTCTCGAGATAACGAAGGACGGCGAGGACACGGCGGTTGCCGGTGTCTTCCTGGGACAGGCGAAGCTTGGTGAAGATCGCCGAGATGTGCTTTTCGACAGAGCCTTCCGTCACGGAGAGCTCGCGGGCTACGGAACTGTTGGAGCGCCCTTCCGCGATCAGCCCGAGCACAACGCGTTCGCGCTCGGTGAGGCGATCGAGTCCATCGGTGCGCCGAGAGCGCACCACAAGCTGGGCGACAACTTCCGGGTCGAGCACGGTACCGCCGGATCCAACGTCCGACACCGCGGCGAGGAAGGTGTCGACGTCGGCGACTCTGTCCTTGAGGAGGTAGCCGAGGCCGGCGGACCGGTCGGCGATGAGCTCTCCCGCGTAGCGTTCCTCGACGTACTGGGACAACACCAGCACGCGCACACCCGGGTTCTGCGACCGGACGATGACAGCGGCTCTGATGCCCTCGTCGGAGAAGGTCGGCGGCATGCGCACATCAACGATCGCCAGATCGGGCTCGTGCTCCGCGACGGCCCGGAGCAGTGCCGGGGCAGTATCGACGGCGCCGAGCACGGTGTGACCGGCGTCGGTGAGAAGCAGTTCGAGTCCCCGACGGAGCAGTACAGAGTCTTCGGCAATCACGATGCGCATGGCAGCTCCATAGTCAGTCTGGTCGGCCCGCCTGCTGGGCTGTCAATGGTCAGGGTCCCGCCGGCCGCGCGTACCCGCGCATCGATCCCGGCGAGGCCTCCGCGCACAAGATCGTCGCCGACCGCCGCGCTTCCGCGGCCGTCGTCGGTCACGGTGGTGGAGAGGATGCCGTCGGTACAGCTGACGGAGACCTGGCAGTTCTTCGCCAGAGAATGCTTGGAGACGTTGGTGAGCGCCTCGGCGATTGTGAAGTAGACCACAGCCTCGATCTCGGCGCTCTGCCGCTCCCGGAGTTGGACGTCGACCCTCGTCGGCACGCTGCACCGGGAAGCCAGCGCAGAAAGCGCCGCGTCAAGGCCGCGATCGGTAAGAACAGCCGGGTGGATGCCGCGGGCCAGTTGCCTGAGGTCGGTGATGGCCAGCTTTGCATCAGCGTGCGCCTGCTCGAGCAGCATTCGGGCCGTCGCCGGGTCGGTGTCCAGCTTTGACCTCGCCATGCCGAGTGTCATTGCGACCGCAACGAGCCTGGGCTGTGCGCCGTCGTGTAGGTCGCGTTCGATCCGTGTGCGTTCGATGGTCGCTGCATCCACCGCGGCCTGACGTTCGCCGGCGAGGGTGTCGATCTCCTGTCGAAGCGCGGCGCTTTTCGGCGAGCCGAGCAGGGGCGCAAGCACCGTGCGGTCGAACACGCCGGCGAAATAGACCAGGACTCCGATCAGGGCGAGGGCGACGATGGCGATCACCGTGCTCGGCAGGCGGCCAACGGTGTCGAGAAGAGGGGCAGTGAACGACGTCCTGCTGCCCAGGACCAGGTCGACGGCAGTGATGAGTCCGGCCCACACGATCGTGACGGCGAGCGTGCCGAGCAGCATGCTGGCGAAGTGGTGCAGGAGGACACGCCACGTGTTCGCGTCGCGGAGATCCTCGATTGCCTGCGCGAATGGGCGCTTCCAGCCTGTCTGAGTGGAAACCGGTCGAACGGGGACGGTGATGCGTGTGGACAGGAGGGCATCTGCCCGTACCCGTTCAACCCATCCTGTGAAGCGCGTGAGGGAGGCGGCCAGGCCGAGAAAAATCAATCCGAAGCCGAGCGCAGGCAAGGTCGCAACGCCCGTGATGAGGAGGGCAAAGAGGGCAGCAAACCAGAGTGTGCCAAGGACGGCATCGAGCAACAGGTCGATGCCCGCAGCCCAGGTGAAGGTGAGCGCTCTTCTCATGTCACTCACGGTACGGCGTCGGGCAGAGGATCTCGCCCCGGTACCTGCAGACTTCTGTGGGGGATAACCCCCGGGGTTCGGTCTGCGCTCTAGGGTGAGGGCAGGAGGCGTCCGTCATGAAGCAAGAACCAGAGCCGGGGGTGCCCAGCCTGACAGAGGTGCCCAGCCTGACAGAGGAGCCCATCCGGACAGCGGAGCCCGCGAAGAGGACCGGCCTTCAGCTTGCTGGTTTCATTCCTTTCGTCGCCATCGGCATCCTGCACCTGGCCGGGCTGATTTCAGACCAGACGTGGCTGTCGACGGCGACCAAGCCGCTGATCCTCCTGAGCCTGGCGTTCGCGCTGGTGTGGACAGTGCCCTCGCCCAGTAGTCGTACTCTTTCTCGCCCGGTGGTTATGGCTCTGGTCGGGCTGGGTCTCGGGTGGGTGGGTGACATTGCCCTGATGGTGGAAGGGCAGACCTGGTTCCTGGTGGGATTGGGCACCTTCCTCCTCGCGCATGTCGCCTATGTCGTCCTGTTCGTGCGCTACTTTGGCCACGGTCGCGTTCGGGCGGCCGCGCTGGTGTACCTGCTCTGGTTCGCCGGGCTGATGGCGCTGCTCTGGCCGCATCTGGGCGGGATGCTGGTACCGGTGCTCCTCTACGGCGTGGTGATCGGCGCAATGGCGGTTGCGGCCACCAGATGTGGTCCCACGGTTGCGATCGGCGCCGCCCTCTTCCTGCTGTCGGATTCCCTGCTCGCCGTGAACAGGTTCGTACCGGATGCCGGGCTCTGGCAACCTGATGTCCTGATCATGCTCAGCTACATCGCCGGGCAGGGCCTGATCGTCCTGGGCGTTGCGCGTGCTGCCGTCGCCACAGCACAACGGCCGGGGTCTCGGCGTTGATTACAGGCGTCGATTACAGGCGTCGATTACAGGCGTTGACTACATCTCGAGGATGATTTGTGCGGACCGGAGGCTGACTTCGGGGCACCTGACGCGGCTCGCAGGCTCCACGCGCCGTACTGTGGAATCGTGCCAGGGACGTCGAGCAAATCGAGATCGCAGGAAACAACTGTGTCCGCGATGAGACCCGAAATGCCCGAGTTCGCTGTGCGCTATCGGTGGTTGCTCGAACCCACGATTTCTCTGGTCGTGCTTGGTGCCTGGATCTTCGTTTCGTTGCCGTCGGGGACGCTGCCAGCAGCCGGCGTCGCCATCCTGCTGACGGCCTCGATAGCCATTTCACGGGTGACGCCTGGTTGGGCCCTGGCCGCAGGAGGACTCGCCGTTGTCGGTCAGCTCACTGTCTCGTCTGCGGATCTCTTCTCGCAGGTCTGGGTGTATCCGCTTGCCGGGGTCGTTGTCTTCTTTGCGGCCGGGGCATTCGGGAATCGGATCGTGCGTTGGCTCGGATTCTCGGCAGCTCTCGTATCTGTCTGGATGGCCACAGCGGTCATACTCATCGGCATCGGTGAAGAGAGGCCCGACGGTCTCCTTTCCTTCCAATTCCTCTTCGCGTTTCTCCTGGTGGGGCAGCTGCTGGGAGTCGTTCTGGTCGGCTCGTGGTGCATCGGCGTATCGCTCCGCGAGCGTTCATCGGTGCCGGCACGCGTAGCCTCTGCGCCGCAATTGGAAGCGTGGCTGATACGACCAGAGGTGGTGGCCACCAACGCGCACACGGCTGCGACAACCGACGTGTTTCGGCGAATGACGCCGAGTCAGATTGTGCTCGACGCGGGAATCGCGATCGCGTTCTTCCTGTTCTGCACGTCAACGCAGGCCGATGCGAATCCCGTGGCGCTTGTTGTGCTCCTGGTGTTCTCCCTCGCGGTTGGATTCAGGCGCATTGCACCGGCGGTGGCGTTGTCGCTCGCCTGGGTTGCGGCGATCCTGCAGATGACGCTCGGACTCAGCGTTCTGAACAGTGACCTTGCAGTGCTTGCCGTGCTCTACACGTCTGCTGCATATGGAAAGAGCATCACACGGTGGCTCGGACTGGCTTCGGCAGGGTTCGGCGCCCTCGTCGGGGCGATCTACATCGTGATTCTCGGCGGTACCGCGGGCTTCACGAACTCCATCCTGCCGGACATCGCATTCGGCACCGCGCGGTTCGGCCAACTGGTGGTGGGTTTCGCGGCCACCCTGGTGGCATCGCTCGGCGTGCTCGGCCTTGCGTGGACCGTCGGCCTCCTGGTGCGCACCTGGCGGAAGGCCATCGAGAGCCGGGAGCTGGAGAAACTCGCGATCGAAGAGCAGCGGCTCGCTGAGCGCACTGTTGTCGTGGAGCAGGAGCGCAATCGAATCGCCCGTGACATGCACGATGTCGTCGCCCATTCGCTCGCCGTCGTCATCGCCCAGGCAGACGGCGCACGGTACGTCAGGTCGAGCGATCCAGCAGCGGTCGACACCGCACTGACGACGATCTCCGCCACGGCGAGAGAAGCCCTCGGAGACGTTCGAATCCTCCTTGCACAGCTCAGGCAGGACGAAACCCGAGGACCACAGCCGGTACTCGCCGACCTGGACCGGCTGGTCGAGCAGATGCGCGGTGCGGGCCTCAGCATCGCCTGGACGGTGACCGGCACGCCGCGGCCCCTCGGATCCGGCGCCCAGCTCGCGGTGTATCGCGTCATTCAGGAAGCGCTCACCAATGCGCTTCGTCACGGCGATCGGGAGCGGAAGGTGCAGCTGAACGTGAATTGGGAACATGACACGATCGCGGTGGGAATCGACAACGCCGTTCGGTTGGGTGCCCAGACAGCGGCCGGAGCCGATGTCGGCCATGGGATTCCCGGTATGCGAGAGCGTGCGCTGCTGGCAGGTGGCGTGCTGACGACGGATGCCGCAGGCGAGCGATTTGTTGTCTCCCTGCGGGTACCCGCCGTCGCATCGCCGACCGGAAGTGCAGCGACTGGCAACGCACCGGCCGGTGGCGCGCCGACAACTAGGGAGTCTGCGTGAGCGGCATGAATGATCGTGGGGCCGACCGTATCCGCGTCGGTCTGGTCGATGACCAGGCGCTGTTCCGAGCGGGTATCCGGATGTTGGTCTCATCCCAGGCCGACCTCGAGTTCGCCGGGGAGGCCGGCAACGGCGCAGAGGGTGTGCTGATGGCGGCACGAGATCAGCCGGACGTCATCCTCATGGACATCCGGATGCCGGTCATGGACGGAATTCAGGCGACGGAGAAGATCCTGACCGCGGCTGACAGGAGCGGCAGCGCTCCTCCGCGGATCATCGTGCTCACCACATTCGACCTCGATGAGAGCGCCACGCGAGCGATCAGGGGAGGGGCGAGCGGATTTGTCCTCAAAGATGCCGACCCCGAATTTCTGCTCGCCGCGATTCGTACCGTTCACGCCGGAACCGCTGTGATCGCGGCATCCGCAACGCGTGAACTGTTCGAGCACTTCGATGCGCGCGCTGCGGCCCGGCCGGACGAACCGCCGTCGTTTGCCAGCCTCACCAGCCGGGAGCGCGACATTTTCCTGCTCGCCGCACGGGGCCTCAGCAATTCGGAGATTGCCGCGGGGGAATACCTCTCCGAGGCCACGGTGAAGACCCACATCAGTCGTATTCTCGCGAAGTTGTCTCTGCGCGATCGCGTTCAGCTTGTCGTGTTCGCCTTCGAACACCGACTCACGGTCTGACCGCTCGCATCTCGAGCACTGGGAGAGGGCAGAGCCGAGTATCGCGATGAATCATCCTTCAGAGTGATGCCGGATACACCTGTGGCGGGATTCGCCATTCCGGGCGACTTCCTAGCGTTGAAGTATGGAAATCACACCATCAGAACTCGGCCTGGTTGCCAGGGTCACCAACCTCACAAAATCCTACGGAAGCGCCCCGAACACCGTCACCGCGCTCGACGACGTCTCCATCGGCATCCGTCGTGGCGAGTTCACGGCCATCATGGGTCCCAGTGGCTCCGGCAAGTCGACGCTGATGCACATCATGGCCGGCCTCGACACTCCGACGGATGGTCGCGCCTGGCTGGCCGACACTGAGATCACCGCCATGGGTGACTCGGAATTGACCGTGCTGCGCCGCCGACGCGTCGGCTTCGTTTTCCAGGCGTTCAACCTGGTGCCGACGCTCGATGTGCGCGGCAACATCGTGCTTCCGTTCGAGCTCGACGGACGCCGCCCGACTGTTGTGGAGAAGGACTGGATCGAACAGCTCATCGATTCTCTCGGGCTGGCCAACCGGCTCACCCACCGACCATACGAGCTCTCGGGCGGGCAGCAGCAGCGCGTTGCGATCGCGCGCGCGCTGGCGACCAAGCCCGACCTGGTCTTCGCAGACGAGCCCACCGGCAACCTCGACTCCCGTTCCGGCCGCGAGGTGCTCGCGCTCCTCGCCGCCGCGAGTGCCAGCTATGGCCAGAGCATCGCCATGGTCACCCATGACCCGATTGCAGCGAGCCACGCCGACCGCATCATCTTCCTCGCGGACGGACGGGTTGTCGAAGAACGAGGGCGATCGAGCGCCGAGGAGATCTCGCGCATCATGCTCGGAATGGAGCAGAGGGTATGAGGGCGATGGGACGAGGCCGCGAACACGGTTCCAGCATTCTGGTTGCCGCCCTGAGTTCGGCATTCGGAGTGGTGCTCATCCAGGTGACCGGTGCGCTCAGCTTCATGATCTCCGCCGACAACATCGGACGCAGCACAACGGTGCGCATGATGCTGGCGATCGTGGCTTTCGTGTTCATCGTGATCGCCGTGTATGTGGGGTCGATCGTGACAGTGAACACGTTTGCCACGATCATCGCCGGCCGCACCCGTACCATCGCATTGCTTCGCCTGATCGGGTCGAGCGCCAGGGCACAGCGACGCGCAGTCGCCGCCGAAGGCTTCTGGGTCGGGGTTGTCGGAGCCTCGATTGGCGCGCTGGCCGGAACCGCCATGTCGATCGGAACGGTGCGCATCGCCGTCGCACAGTCTGTTGTGCCAGATCTCGACTACCCGCTGTTCGATCCGCTCATCGCCGCACCGATCCTGATCGTGGTGCTGTCGACCTGGCTCGCCTCGTGGGTCGGTTCCCGCCGTGTACTCACCGTCAGCCCGATGCAGGCCGTCGGAGCGTCGGGAGAACTCTCACGCGAGGAGACTCTCAGCCGCACCGGCAGGAACTTAACCGCTGTCGTACTCGGCGTTACCGGGTTACTGCTGCTCGGCGGGGGAGTCCTGCTCGGACTGATCTCCCCGTTGGGAATCCTGGTCGGGATGGTCGGCGGGATGCTGTCATTCAGCGGGCTGATCCTCGGCTCACACCTGGTGATGCCGTCGATCCTGCGTTTGACCGGCAGGCTGCTCGGGCGAAGCGCATCAGCACGCCTGGCAGCGGCCAACGCATTGCGCTACCCGGAGCGGTCATCCAGGGCGACAATCGGGCTCGTCATCGGCGTGACGCTGATCACCATGTTCGCTGTCGCCGGAGCGAGTTACCAGGACATGATGGCCCGTGCACAGGCCGCCCAACCTGAGGTGTACCAGGGTGTCGACAAGGTCGTCGCTGTCACCGTCGCGATCTTCTCCGTGCTCATTGGCTTCAGCGCACTGATCGCCGCAGTCGGCATGGTCAACAACCTGGCGCTCAGCGTTCTCCAGCGCACGCGGGAACTCGGTCTGCTGCGCGCGCTCGGCTTCACTGCGAAGCAGGTGCGACGGATGATTCTGGCCGAAAGCACGCAGATGACCATCGCCGCCGTCGGGCTGGGCCTTATTCTCGGCGTGTTTTATGGCTGGGCGGGTGCGCAGTCGCTCCTCGGCGCACAGGACGGAGTCGGTGTGATCGCCCCGAGCATCCCGTGGCTTCTGGTCGTGTTGTGCGTGGTCGGTGCCGCTGCGCTCACGCTGGCCGCGTCTGTCTCGCCCGCCCGCCGGGCCACCACGGTGTCGCCGGTCGTCGCCCTCGCTGCCGACTGACGCCGGCGGCCCTTCGCTCTGTCCACTGTCGCCGTTCGCCCACGGATACCGCCCACTGTCGCCGTTTGCGCCGAGATGACCCGCTGTGCCGGCGATTCTCGGAGCAAACGGCGATTCCCGGGCAGCGGAACTCACAGCGCCGCGGCATCCGTTGCCCGATCGTAAGCATCACACTGTCCGATTGGTGTTAGCCTGTTTCTGTGTTGTTTGGTGCGCTCCTTCTTAGCTGCCGCGACGAGTCCTAATCTGAGGCCTCCCTCGTCGCGGAGTTCGTCGTCGGCTGACCACCATTCGCGAGGAGAACACAGATCATGAAGAACAATCAGGCCGCGTCATCCATGCCGGTCCACAAATACCGCCCGTACAACGAGCAATTCCGCGTTGAACTGCCTGACCGCACCTGGCCGGGCAAGCACATCACCCAGGCGCCGCGCTGGTGTGCGGTCGACCTGCGAGACGGAAACCAGGCGCTGATCGACCCGATGAGTCCAGAGCGCAAGCGCATCATGTTCGACCTGTTGGTGCGGATGGGCTACAAGGAGATCGAGGTTGGATTCCCGTCGGCCAGCCAGACCGATTTCGACTTCGTGCGCAGCCTGATCGAAGAGAACGCGATCCCCGACGACGTCACCATCCAGGTGCTGACCCAGGCCCGTGAGCACCTCATCAAGCGCACCTATGAGTCGATCTTCGGCGCAAAGCAAGCCATCGTGCACCTCTATAACTCGACGAGCGTGCTGCAGCGCGACGTGGTGTTCCGCGAAGACAAGCAGGGCATCATCGACATCGCCCTGAACGGTGCCCGCATCTGCCGGGCAATGGAAGAAACGGTCCCAGGCACCACCGTCTACTACGAGTACTCGCCGGAGAGCTACACGGGCACCGAGCTGGAATTCGCCCTCGACATCTGCAATCAGGTCATCGAGGTGTTCGAGCCTTCCGCAGAGCGCAACGTCATCATCAACCTGCCGTCCACCGTCGAAATGGCCACGCCGAACGTCTACGCAGACTCGATCGAATGGATGAGCCGCAGGCTCGCGCACCGCGAGAACATCATCCTCTCGCTGCACCCGCACAACGACCGCGGAACGGCAATCGCCGCCGCCGAACTGGGGTACCTGGCCGGTGCAGACCGCATCGAGGGTTGCCTGTTCGGCAATGGCGAGCGCACCGGCAACGTCGACCTGGTCGCCCTGGGGATCAACCTGTTCACCCAGGGCATCGATCCGCAGATCGACTTCAGCAACATCGACGAGGTCAAGCGCACCGCTGAGCACTGCAACCAGCTGCCGGTGCACGAACGCAGCCCCTGGGCCGGCGACCTGGTCTTCACCGCCTTCAGCGGTTCGCACCAGGACGCCATCAAGAAGGGCTTCGAAGCGATGGCGACGGATGCCGCGGCAAGCGGCCGCACCGTCGACGAACTGGAGTGGGCGGTTCCGTATCTGCCCATCGATCCGAAGGACCTCGGTCGCAGCTACGAAGCCGTGATCCGGGTGAACTCGCAGTCCGGCAAGGGTGGCGTCGCCTACCTGCTGAAGACCGATCACTCCCTCGACCTGCCGCGGAAGCTTCAGATCGAGTTCTCCGGCGTCGTGCAGGCGAAGACCGACGCGGAAGGCGGTGAGGTCACCAGTGAGCAGATCTGGGAGATCTTCACCGACGAGTACCTGCCCGCCAGGCACACAGAGGCCGAGTCGAAGTGGGGGCGTTTCGAACTCTATTCGACCCGCACCGCGAGCGACCTGTCTGGATCGGTCGAATTGACAGTCGACCTGCGCGATGTCGACGACGTGGCCAATGCCACCGGTTCTGGCAATGGCCCGATTGCCGCATTCATCGGCGTTCTGGCCGCGCGGGGCATTGACATCACGCTGTACGACTACGTGGAGCACGCGATGTCGGCCGGAGGTGACGCACTTGCAGCCGCCTACGTCGAACTCGACGTCAACGGCACCCGCTACTGGGGAGTCGGAATTGATGCCGACATCTCCACCGCCTCGCTGAAGGCTGTCGTCTCCGCCGTCAACCGCGGCATCCGCGTTGCTTCCGGAGATCGGGAACTGGCCGCAGCAGTGTAGGCGAGAGGGCAAAGCGTGATGGTGCAGTTCGAGTCCGTGGAAGCGTGGGTCGACCGTTACCGTGTCGCCTGGGAATCAAACAAACCCGACGACATCCGTTCACTGTTCACAGAGGATGCGCAGTACCGCACCGAACCGTATGCCGAGCCCTGGATCGGCCACGACGAGATCGTCGCCGGCTGGCTCTCCGCGGCAGACGACCCGGGGGAGACCACGTTCGACTGGTCTCTTCTCGGGGTGACGGCTGAGGTCACCGTCATCGAAGGAAGGGCGGTGTACAGCGGCGGCGCGAACTACCGCAACCTCTGGGTCATCCGTTTCGCCGACGACGGGCGCGCCACCAGTTTCACCGAGTGGTGGATGACCGAGCCAGACCCCGAAGCCTGATTTGTGGGTGTCGCGACAGGTGTCGTGGCAGGCGTCAGCGGAGCACCGGCATCCGCCACTCGGTCACTGCTTCGACCGTTGTTGCCACGGGGATGGCCCTCGCGACGTCGTCGATCGCACCGGAGAGCAGGTCGAAGAGGCGCTCATCCGGGTTGTCGATGCAGGCCTCTGCGATGCCCTGCACCGCCACCCGGAGAACCGATTCCGCCTCTCGTTCGGTGAACTTGGTGTGCGACCAGTTGCCGAACGATTCGATGAACTCGTGGGCCCATTTCAGGGTGTCAGGCGCCTGACTGAACGCGGTGCGGATCATGACGTCGGTGCCCGGGTCAGTGCCGCCGGTGAGCGTCAGTTGCCGTTCACAACTCAGGATGCCGACGGCGAGTCCCCGTTGGCGCTCCCCGTTGGCGACGGGCAATGCCGCCGTGGCGGCGCGCAGTGCGACCAGCAGCTTGATGCGTGGATCGTCGCCGTTCAACCCGATCACCGAGGGGATCAGGCCGGTGAGCCGTGACCTGGCCTTGTCGGTGGTGCAGTCGTTCACCATTCTGGCCAGGGACGCGAGTGTCGGATGGGTGCAGGCCGGATGGTCGCTCCACGATTCGCCAGCGAGGTAGGAGGCGAATTCCATGAAGCATCCGCCAGATCGCGCTGTGCGGTGCTTGCCCCTGGAGAGCACGGGCATCAGCCACGGGGTATCAGTGTGCACCTGTTGTGATTTCCGTGCCGGTTTCATCGAGACCTCCACATAATCATCTGCTTCTGTCCAGTTTCCTCCCGGTTCAACGGAAAGGCCAGAGGTATCGCGGATTGGTGAAAAGCGCTGCGGTCACGACACTTCCTCTCACATGCCTGTCGGCACACTGCAATCGCAGGGTGGGGACCGATAATGGAGAGGTGCCTGTCTACCGTGATGAAGCCGTCGTGCTGCGAACCCACAAACTGGGCGAAGCCGACCGGATCGTCACCATGCTCACCAGGCAGCACGGCAAGGTGCGCGCAGTTGCCAAGGGCGTTCGCCGCACCGCTTCGAAGTTCGGTGCACGCCTCGAACCGTTCATGGTCGCCGACGTGCAGTTGTACGAGGGCCGCAGCCTCGACATCGTCACCCAGGCGGAGTCCATCGGCTCCTATGGAGCACAGATCACCGCCGACTACGGCAGCTACACCGCGGCAAGCGCCATGGTGGAGACGGCCGACAAGCTCACAGAGGCGGAAGGGTCGCTCCAGCAGTACCTCCTGCTGGTCGGCGCGCTCCGCTCACTGTCTCGTCGAGAGCACGGCACCAGCCTGACCCTGGATTCCTACCTTCTGCGCGCGCTGTCGATGGCAGGCTGGGCCCCGAGCTTTCAGGACTGTTCGCGCTGCGCTGCCGTCGGGGATCACTCAGCGGTCGTCGTGCAGCTCGGTGGCATCGTCTGCGACGATTGCGCCCCTCCCGGTTCGCCGCGTCTGGGAACGGAGGCCATCACTCTCCTGAGCGCGCTCCTCACCGGCGACTGGGTGTATGCAGAGGCGGCGGAAGAGCGCACCAAGGCACAGGCGACCGGCATCGTCTCCGCCTACACGCAGTGGCACCTGGAACGCAGCCTCCGTTCGCTGGAGCACGTCAGCCGATGAGCGGGAAGAACTCCGGATCGGGAAGGAACGCCACGCAGAAGCCATACACACACCGCGACGCCGTCGCTTTCCGGCCGCTGGACTGGACCGGTCTCTACCCGCCTGACCTCCCGGCGAAGTCGGTGCCAGAGCACGTCGCCATCGTGATGGACGGCAACGGCCGCTGGGCCAACGCGAGGGGACTCACCCGCATCGAGGGCCACAAGGCCGGCGAGGAGGTGCTGCTCGACGTCGTCGCCGGTGCCATCCAGGCCGGCGTGAAGCACCTCAGCGTGTACGCCTTCTCCACCGAGAACTGGAAACGGTCGCCGTCTGAGGTGCGCTTCCTGATGGGATACAACCGCGACGTGCTGCACCGGCGCCGAGACCAGCTGAACGAGTGGGGCGTGCGGGTGCGGTGGGCAGGGCGAAAGCCGCGGCTGTGGGCATCCGTTGTCAAAGAATTGCAGTTCGCGGAACGCCTGACCGTCGGCAATAACGTTCTCACCCTGACCATGTGCGTGAACTACGGAGGGCGTAACGAGATAACGGATGCCGTGCGCCAGTTGGCAGAAGAGGTGGCGGCCGGTCGGTTGAAACCGTCAGGAATCACTGAGAAGTCGATCCAGCGACACCTCTATACGCCCGACCTGCCCGATGTCGACCTGTTCGTGCGGAGCTCGGGGGAGCAGCGCACCAGCAACTTCTTGCTCTGGCAGAGCGCCTATGCCGAGATGGTGTTCCTCGACACCCTGTGGCCGGACTTCAGCCGAGTCGACCTCTGGCACGCCATCGACCTCTACGCCTCCCGCACCCGCCGCTTCGGTGGCGCTGCCGATGCCCCGACGGACACACAGACCACCTGATCGTGCGGCGGGAATACCGGAGCGGATGCTTCGCGTTGGCACCAGAGTGAGTGAAAAGACAATGACGGAAACCATCAAAGTAGACATCTGGTCTGATATCGCGTGCCCGTGGTGCTACATCGGCAAGCGCAAGTTCGAAAGCGGCGCAGCGTCTTTCGGCGCCGCAACGGGTGATGGCGCGCCAGACGTGGTCATCGAGTACCACAGCTACGAGCTTTCGCCCGATACCCCTGTCGACTTCGACGGCAGCGAGATCGACTTCCTCGCCAAGCACAAGGGGATGCCGGCCGACCAGGTGCAGGGGATGCTCGACCGCGTCACCGGCATCGCCGCCGACGTCGGCCTCAACTACGACTACGACGCCCTCCAACACACCAACACCGTCAAGGCACACCAGCTTTTGCACTACGCGAAGGCGCACGGCGTTCAGCTCGAGGCGGTTGAGCGGCTGCTCAAGGCCTATTTCGTCGAGGGCAGGCATGTCGGCCGGATCGAAGACCTCGCCGATCTCGGAGCCGAGGTCGGACTCGATCGCGACGACATCGTGCGTTCGCTGACCGCCGACGAACACCTCGCCGCAGTTCGAGCCGACCAGGCACTCGCGGGGGAGTACGGCATCAACGGCGTGCCCTTCTTCGTCATCAACGGCAAGTACGGCGTGTCGGGCGCCCAGGATCCTGAGACGTTCGCCGACGTGCTCAGGCAGGTCTGGGCAGAAGAGACCACCGACGTCGACACCACAACAACCACATCCACAACCGAGGAGCAGACCGCATGAGCGAGACCACCAGCACCATCGACACTGCCACAGTCGACATCAACGTCACCGACCCGCAAGACGCCGCACGGACGGCAGATGGCCGCCCAATCATCGCGATGCTGGGTGAGGCCGAGGCCGGCGGATGCTGCGGTGGCGGTTCCTGCGCGATCTAACGTCGACCACACCTTCAACCGCATACCCGTTCGACGGAGATTCTGCCCAAAGACGGGGCGAATCGGCTCGAAACACCGCGCTGGAGCGAAATCTCCGTCGAATGGTCAGGGACGTTCGGGATGCGGGTGGTTACTCCGGGTCGCTGATGTCGGCGATCGTGGCTTCGAACGAGGCGAGCAGCGCATCAGCGTCGACGAAGGCGCCGTAGCCGTGCTCACCGGCACCCATGGCAACCTCACGCCCGACCAGGGTCGCGTCGGCGAACACCGGCCAAGCGACGCGGCTTCCGAGCGGGGTGATCGTTCCCCGCTCATGGCCGGTCGCCTCGAGAGCCAGCGATTCGTGAGGCAACGAGAGCTTGTTCACCCCGACCACGGTGCGCAGTTTCGCCCAGGAGACTTTGCGTCCGCCCGGAACCAGCGCGAACAGGTAGCCGCCGTCATGCCGCTTCACCACCAAGGTCTTCACGATGTCGGACGGCTCGACTCCCATCAGCTCTGCTGCCTCATGGAGACTGCCTGCCGCGGGCCGTTCGACGATGCGAACCTCGAGTGATCGCCTCGCAGCATCCCTCAACACCCGCTCGTGTCCGGTGGTTTCCACATCCTGCAGGCTCTCGTCCATGTTCGGCTCGCTCTTTCTGGGAGAATTGAGGTAATCATGACTTTCCCTTCCACGATACGCCAGGCGGCGCCGCTGAAGATCGGCCCCCTGAACCTCGACGTGCCCGTTGTGCTTGCCCCGATGGCCGGCATCACGAACACGGCATTCCGTCTGCTCTGCCGTGAGTTCGGCGCCGGTCTCTACGTGAGCGAAATGATCACGTCGCGTGCGCTGGTCGAGCGCACGCGAGAGTCCATGCGCCTGATCACGCATCATGAGAGTGAGACCACTCGCTCCATCCAGCTCTACGGCGTCGACCCGAAGACGGTGTCTGAAGCCGTGACCATGCTCGTCGCAGAAGACCGGGCAGACCACATCGACCTGAACTTCGGATGCCCGGTGCCGAAAGTCACCCGCAAGGGCGGGGGAGCGGCCCTTCCGTGGAAGCTCGAGCTTTTCCGGCAGATCGTGGAGGCGGCCGTCAGAGCCGCAGGGCCGATCCCGCTGACGATCAAGATGCGCAAGGGCATCGATTCCGACCACCTCACCTACCTGGAGGCGGGCAAAGCGGCTGAGGGCGCGGGTGTCGCTTCGATCGCACTGCACGCACGTACCGCGGCCGAGTTCTACTCGGGCCAGGCCGACTGGTCAGCCATCGAGAAGCTGAAGAACGTCATCACCGGTACCCCTGTTCTCGGCAACGGCGACATCTGGTCGGCTGACGATGCACTCCGCATGGTCGAAGAGACCGGATGCGACGGTGTTGTCGTTGGGCGCGGCTGCCTGGGCCGTCCGTGGCTGTTCGGCGACCTGGCAGCGGCGTTCGGCGCACCAGCAGCACCAGGGGCACCGGCCAAGGCTGAGCCGGGGCTCGGCCAGGTTGCGGCGACCTTCCGGCGGCACGCAGAGCTTCTCTCGGAGTTCTTCGAGAGCGAGGAACGCGGCTGCCGCGACATCCGTAAGCATGTCGCCTGGTACTTCAAGGGCTATCCGGTCGGCGGAGACCTGCGCGCCAGGCTGGCCACCGTCGAATCGCTCGCTCAGCTCGATGATCTTCTGGGCACGCTCGACTGGGAGCAGCCCTATCCCGGCGTCGGGGCCGAAGGTCCCCGCGGGCGAGCGGGTACCCCGAAGAAACCGGCGCTCCCAGAGGACTGGCTGCAATCGCGAACGCTCGCGGGTGCGGAGCGAGTGAACCTCACCGAGGGCGAAGGGGATACCAGCGGTGGCTGAGTCTGCGATGTCCAAAACTGACGCTTCCCGGGCCGAGACGTCCGGGAGCGGCACGTCCGCATACGGCGAATTCGACGCGGAACGCTGGCTTGGGGAGCAGCACCATTCGCAGCGCAGCGACTTCGCGCGTGATCGCGCACGACTGCTGCATTCCAGCGCGCTTCGCAGGCTGGCCGCGAAGACCCAGGTTCTGAGTCCGACCGCCGGGCTCGATTTTGCCCGCAACCGCCTCACTCACTCCCTCGAGGTCGCTCAGATCGGCCGCGAGCTTGCTCTTCGGCTTGGGCTCGACCCAGACATCGTCGACACCGCCTGCCTTGCCCACGACATCGGCCATCCGCCATTCGGGCACAATGGTGAACGAGCCCTGAACAGCTGGTCAGACGACATCGGCGGATTCGAGGGCAACGCCCAGACACTCCGGCTGTTGACCAGGCTGGAACCGAAGGTTTTCGGCGATGACGGCCGCAGCTACGGGCTGAACCTCACCCGCGCCAGTCTCGACGCGAGTTGCAAGTACCCGTGGCCGGAGAACGCGTCGGTGTCCGACCCGAGCGGCCGGGCAAAGTTCGGCTTTTATGACGACGACATCGCCGCGTTCGAATGGCTCCGCCAGGGTGCTCCGGAGCGCCGGCTGTGCATCGAAGCGCAGGTCATGGACCTCTCAGACGACATCGCCTATTCGGTTCACGACTTCGAAGACGCCGTCTTCAACGGCTACGTCGACGTCGGCGCGCTCGGCAGCCGGGTCGAGCATAACGACCTGGTGTCGTCGATGTACGAGTGGATCGGTGGCGAGATCGGCCACGATGAACTAATCGCCGCA
The DNA here is from genome assembly GCF_000421145.1 of Glaciibacter superstes DSM 21135. Taxonomy (GTDB): domain Bacteria; phylum Actinomycetota; class Actinomycetes; order Actinomycetales; family Microbacteriaceae; genus Cryobacterium; species Cryobacterium superstes. Next base: position 337,991 of record NZ_ATWH01000002.1, read on the forward strand.
TTCGACCGCCTGGACTCATTGGATGTCTGGCTCGATGACTGGAACGACGGGCGGCGTGACCAGGGACGCCTGAAGAACCTCACCAGCCAGCTGATCGGCCGGTTTTCCGGTGCAGCGGTGCAGGCGACGCGGGCTGCGTTCAGACAGGACGACCTCATCCGTTTCGGGGGTGCCGTAGTGGTGCCACGCGAGATCAAGGCCGAGATCGCAGTGCTGAAGGGCATCGTCGCCGCGTTTGTGATGTCGACAAATACCCGTAAACCGATTTACTCCCGGCAGCGCGATGTGCTCACAGACCTGGCCGAAATTCTCTTCAACTCCGGCGATGCGCACCTCGACCCCGGGTTCGGCGAGGACTGGCGCGGCGCCGCAGACGATGCCGCCAGGAAGCGTGTTGTCGTCGACCAGGTCGCCAGCCTGACTGACCAGTCAGCGCTGGCCTGGCACGAACGGCTCGTACAGGACTGATCGGGTACCTCAACTTCGGCCGCGGCCCCTTCGACTACCCCAGAGAAAGCTAGGATTCGCACTATGGCAGGCCGGATTCGACAGAGCGACATCGAGGAGGTCAAGGCCCGCACGAATATCGCCGACATCGTTGGCGACTACGTCAGCCTCAAGTCTGCCGGCGTCGGTTCGATGAAGGGCCTCTGCCCGTTCCATGATGAGCGCAGTCCGAGTTTCCACGTGCGGCCGCAGGTGGGCTTCTATCACTGCTTCGGCTGCGGTGAGTCCGGCGATGTCTATTCCTTCCTGCAGCGGATGGACCACGTGAGCTTCACCGAGGCCGTCGAGCGCCTCGCCGGCCGGGCGGGCTTCGAACTGCACTACGAAGACGGGCAGGGTGCCGCCCCCGATCACAGCAATCGTGCACGGATCCTGGCGGCGAACCAGGCCGCTGCCGACTTCTTCGTAGAACAGCTCGCCGGCCCTGGCGCCCAGGTCGGACGCGACTTCCTCGGCGAGCGCGGCTTCGACCAGATTGCGGCAGAGCGGTTCGGAATCGGTTTCGCTCCAAAAAGCTGGGACAGCCTGACCAATCACCTGCGATCGAAGGGTTTCAGCACGGAGGAACTCACCGTCTCTGGACTGGTCTCGGCCGGCGACCGGGGTGTGTACGACCGGTTCCGCGGCCGTCTGATCTGGCCGATTCGCGACATCACCGGCCAGACCATCGGGTTCGGTGCGCGCAAGCTTCTCGAAGACGACAAAGGCCCGAAATACCTGAACACCCCTGAGACGCCGGTCTACCACAAGGCCCAGGTGCTCTACGGGCTCGACCTTGCCAAACGCGACATCTCCCGCAGCCACCAGGTGGTGGTGGTCGAGGGCTACACCGACGTGATGGCCTGCCACCTGGCCGGCGTCACCACCGCCGTTGCCACCTGCGGAACCTCTTTCGGCGTCGACCACATCAAGGTGCTGCGCCGGGTTCTCGGTGACGACAGCCGCGTTGGAGAGGTCATCTTCACGTTCGACCCGGATGCCGCCGGCGAGAAGGCCGCGGTACGTGCGTTCGGTGAGGAACAGCGTTTTGCGGCGCAGACCTACGTTGCCGTGCCTCCGGAGGGCCTCGACCCCTGCGACCTGCGGCTGAAACGTGGCGACGATGCGGTGCGCCGCCTGGTGGATTCGAAGAAGCCCATGTTCGAGTTCATGATCAGGCAGCTGCTCGGCCAGTACAACCTCGACACTGTCGAGGGTCGGGTCGCAGCTCTCCGCGCGACGGCGCCGGTGGTCAGCGACATCCGTGACCCAGCGCTGCGCCCTGGCTACACGCACCAGCTGTCGCGCATGCTCGGCGTCGACCTCGCCGAGGTCACCAGGGCGGTGCGCACAGCGCAGTCTCGTTCCCGCACGCCGGACGCGGCGCCCCAGGGCAGGTCGGGGGACCGGAACCCGGAGCCCCAACCTGAACCGCCGTTCTCGATCGTGGAGCTCCCGACAGACCCGACCACGCGCCTGGAACGCGACGGCCTGATGGCCATGCTGCAGCATCCGGATGTCATCGGCGCCGACCTGATGACCAGGGCAGCCCAGACGACCTTCACGAACCAGTCCCTCGCCATCGTGCGTGACGGGGTCGCAGCGAACGCCGATCATGCCAGCGCTGCAGACTGGATCAGCCGTGTGGTCGCCGACGTGCCGGAACCGCTCGCGAACCTGGTGAAACAGCTGGCGGTCGCGCCATTGCCTGAGCGCACGGAAGGCGACGTCAGACGCTACGTGCGTGACATCGCCGTCGCCCTCGTCGACCGCGACCTGCTTCGGCAGAAGGCCGACCTGCTCGGAAGGCTGCAACGCACGGATGCGGCCAATCGGGAGATCTACGTGGCTGTGCAGCGGGAACTGGTGCGGGTGGAGACCGAACGGCGCAGCCTGCGAGAGGAATAAGCGCGCGGCAACGTTGCAGCTCGGTAAAGATGCCATGTTTGGCTAGGGCAAAGTGAACAATCTGTGCTAGTTCTAGGCATAACCCAATGCACGAATGGCGCCTCGGCGCGCATGAGTGCAGGAGACACAATAGGAAGAGGTTTACGGATATGACATCCGCATCCACGAACCGGAAGCGCGCCATTGCTGCCGCGGCAGCCTTCGCAGCCGCCGCGCTCGTGCTTTCCGGCTGCGCCAGCGGTGGAGACACCGGCGGCGACGGTGGCAGCGCCGCCATCACGGTTGGCACCACCGACAAGGTCACCACGCTCGACCCGGCTGGATCGTACGACAACGGTTCATTCGCCGTGCAGAACCAGGTGTTCCCGTTCCTCATGAACACGCCGTACGGCAGCCCAGATGTCGAACCGGACATCGCCACCAAGGCGGAGTTCACCTCGCCGACCGACTATACGGTCACCCTGAAGCCCGACCTCAAGTGGGCGAACGGCAACGACCTGACTTCCTCTGACGTGAAGTTCACCTTCGAGCGTAACCTCGCCATCGCTGACGAGAACGGCCCGTCGTCGCTGCTCTACAACATCGACACCATCGACGCGCCAGACGACACGACGGTGGTCTTTCACCTCAAACAGCCGAACGACCAGACATTCGCGCAGGTGCTCTCCAGCCCCGCGGGTCCGATCGTCGACGAGGAGTCCTTCTCCGCCGACAGCGTCACGCCAGACGACGAGATCGTCGACGCGAATGCCTTCGCCGGGCAGTACGTGATCACCTCGTACAAGTTCAACGAGCTGATCGGCTACAAGGCGAACCCTGATTATCAGGGGCTGCTCGAGCCGGCGGAAACCGACGTGGTCAACGTTAAGTACTACGCGGAGGCTTCGAACCTGAAGCTGGCCGTGCAGGAGAACGAGATCGACGTGGCGTTCCGAAGCCTCTCCGCGACCGACATTGACGACTTGCGTGGCAATGACAAGGTGAAGGTCGTCGACGGACCGGGTGGCGAACTCCGCTACATCGTCTTCAACTTCGATTCCCAGCCGTACGGCGCGACGACTCCAGAAGCCGACCCGGCCAAGGCACTCGCCGTTCGCCAGGCGGTTGCCGACCTCGTCGACCGCGAAGAGATCGCCGACCAGGTCTACAAGGGCACATACACGCCCGTGTACTCCTACATTCCAGAAGGCCTCACCGGCGCGACTGAGTCCCTGAAGGGCCTCTATGGCGACGGGAACGGCGGTCCGGATGCCGACAAGGCCAAGGCCACTCTCGAGGCCGCAGGTGTGACGACTCCTGTTGAACTGAACCTCCAGTACAGCAACGACCACTATGGTCCGTCGTCCGGCGACGAATATGCACTGGTCAAGGACCAGTTGGAGGCCTCAGGCCTGTTCACGGTGAACCTGCAGACCACCGAGTGGGTGCAGTACTCGAAGGACCGCACAGAGGACGTCTACCCGGCGTACCAGCTGGGCTGGTTCCCCGACTACTCCGACGCGGACAACTACCTGACGCCGTTCTTCCTGACCGAGAACTTCCTCTCGAACCACTACAGCGACCAGGAAGTCAACGACCTGATCCTGCAGCAGGCCGTCACGGCAGACCCGGCAGAACGAACCGCACTGATCGAGGAGATCCAGGACAAGGTCGCTGCCCAGCTGTCGACAGTCCCGCTGCTCCAGGGTGCACAGGTCGCCGTCACCGGAACGGATGTCACGGGCACAGAGAACGCGCTCGACCCGTCCTTCAAGTTCCGTTACGCCGCATTGGCGAAGGGCTGAGTCATTCGCAGGTAAGCTGATTTAGATTTATTGTGCAAACACGGGGGTATCCTGCGGAATTCGCGCAGGATACCCCCGACCCGTGTCAAACGTGAGGTAAGAATGACCACTGTGGCAACGAAGCCGCCAGCGCAGGCCGCCAGGCCAGCCCGGCGAAAGCGTCCGAAAGGAGGAGGGCTCGGCCGCTACATCCTGGTCAGGTTCCTCCTCATCATCCCGACCATCTTCATCCTGGTTTCGATGGTTTTCTGGCTGATGCGAACGACGGGGGATCCGATTACCGCGGCTCTCGGCGGCCGGCTCTCGGCCGACCAGCTCGCGGAGAGAATCCATGCCGCCGGCTACGATCGGCCCGTGATCGTCCAGTACTTCGAGTACCTCGGACAGGTCTTCACCGGCAACTTCGGAACAACCATCAGCACCAACCGCCCGGTGTCCGAGATTCTCACCACCTACGGTGCCGCAACGGCGGAGCTCGCCTTCTATGCACTGATCGTTGCGTTCATGGTCGGAATCCCGCTCGGAATGCTGGCCGCCTACCTGCGGGACAAGGCAACGGATGCAACGCTGCGCATCTTCGCGATCCTCTGTTACGCCACCCCGGTGTTCTTCTCCGGCCTGCTGTTCAAACTGGTCTTCTCCGTGTGGTTCAAGGTTCTCCCCGTCTCCGGTCGCGCGAACACCAGCTCTGAGCTGCAACTGCAACTGCTTCCAGACCCGACGGGCATCTATACGATCGACGCGTTGCGAACCGGCAATCCTGAGGTAATCGGCGATGTGCTGGCACACGCGGTTCTTCCGGCCCTGGCACTCGGACTCCTGACGGCGGGCGTCTTCCTCCGTCTGGTGCGCACCAATGTCATCGGCACTCTCGGCACCGACTACGTCGATGCGGCCAGGTCGCGTGGCGTGAACGAGTTCCGCCTGGTCAGTAAGCACGCCTATCGACCGGCGCTCATCCCGATCATCACCGTCATCGGCCTGCAGATCGCGCTCCTCCTCGGCGGAGCGGTGCTGACAGAGACGACCTTCGAATGGAAGGGCCTCGGCTTCATGCTCATCGAGTTCATCAAGGCACGCGACTTCGTGGCGGTGCAGGGCATCGTCGCACTGCTGGCGGTGATCGTGGCGGTCTCCAACTTCATCGTCGACATCATCGCCGCGCTCATCGACCCGAGGGTGAGGTACTGAGCATGACCGCAGTGGCCACACCACCGAAGCCTCAGCAGAAGCCCAAACAAAAGAAGAGCCTGTTCTCCCGGTTGCCGATCGTGCACCAGTTGCGGCAGAGCGTCGGTCTGCAGCGCGGAATGCTGGTTGCCGGCCTGATCATTACCGCTCTCTTCATTCTGACCGCCATCTTTGCCCCCATACTCGCGCCATTCGGCTACAGCCAGCTGCGCGGTGACGAGGGCGCATTCGGCGCCCAGCAGCCTCCGGGCGGCCAGCACCTCCTCGGCACCACCGTCGGTGGCTACGACGTGCTTTCGCGTGTCATCTGGGGCTCGCAGACCGCCATCTTCGTGATCGTCGTCGCTGTTGCGCTCTCGATCGTCGCGGGCGTTCTGCTCGGGCTGGTCTCCGGATACTTCGGCGGCTGGCTCGACCGGATCCTCGTTGTCATCTGCGACGCCGTGTACGCTTTCCCGTCGCTGCTGCTCGCCATCGTCATGTCGATCGTGATCTCGGGGGGCAAATCAGACCTCGTCGGCGGGGTATTCGCTGCGGCGATCTCCATCACGGTCGTCTTCATCCCGCAGTATTTCCGCGTGATCAGGGCAGAGACCGTGCGGATCAAGGCTGAGGCATATGTCGAGTCGGCCAGGGTGCTGGGTGCCAGCAACAGCCGGATCATGTTCCGTCACGTGCTGCGGAACGCGACCCGCACACTGCCGCTCATTTTTACCCTGAACGCCTCCGAGGCCATCCTCACCCTGGCCGGCCTCGGCTTCATCGGGTTTGGTATCGAACCGACCGCAGCGGCGGAATGGGGTTATGACCTCAACAAGGCACTCGCCGATGTGAGCAGTGGAATCTGGTGGACCGCGCTGTTCCCCGGCCTCGCCATCGTGCTGGTCGTTCTGGGAATCACCCTGGTCGGAGAGAGCCTCAACGACCTGGCCGACCCGCGCCTGCGTGGGCGCCGTGCGGCTGGTGAGGAGTCGGGTGAGATCGCCGAGACCTCCGTCGTTCCCGGCGGCACCCTCGAGGCGGGCCCTGGAGGGCTTGTTGGCCTGGAGTACCAGCGGAATGACATCCGGGATACCGCCGAGAATGACAGTACCGAGAACAGAACGGAGGACCGGCTATGAGCGACGTCGTAACCATCACTGACCTGGGTGTTTCGTTCGCCACCGACGCCGGCGTGGTGCGGGCGGTCGACGGAGTCAGCCTCAGCGTTGCCCCCGGCGAAGTGCTCGCCATCGTCGGCGAGAGCGGCAGCGGAAAGACGGTCACCGCCAAGGCAATCCTCGGGCTCCTCCCGGAGACGGCGACGGCCAGGGGTGCGGTGCTGCTCACCAGCAAAGACGGAAAGAGTGAGAACAACGTCATCGCACTAAGCCGTCAGCAGCTGCGCAAGGTACGCGGCACGGATGTCTCGATGGTCTTCCAGGAACCCTCCACTTCCCTCAACCCCGTCTACACGGTGGGGTGGCAGATCATGGAGGGGATCCGCGCGCACGGCGAGTTCAGCCGCGCGGAAGCGAAGGCCAAGGCCATCGAGATCCTGGGCAGGGTCGGGATCCCCGAGCCTGAGGTTCGGGTCAACTACTACCCGCACCAGTTCTCCGGTGGCCAGAAGCAGCGCGTGGTCATCGCGATGGCGCTTGTGCTCGATCCTGGTCTGATCGTCGCTGACGAACCGACCACAGCCCTGGATGTGACCGTCCAGGCGGAGATCCTCGACCTCCTTCGGCGCTGCCGCGACGAGTTCGGCACCGCGATCGTGCTGATCACCCACAACATGGGCGTCGTCGCCGATCTCGCCGACCGTGTCGTCGTGATGTACCAGGGCAAGGTCGTCGAAGAGGCAGACGCACAGACGCTCTTCAGCTCCCCGAAGGATGAATACACCAGGAAGCTGCTTGCGGCAGTTCCACACGTCGGCCAGGGCATCGTGCGCGCGACGGAACGGCTCGAGGCGCGAGCGCCGGGCTGGGCAGAGGTCGAACCGATTGTGCGTGCACAGGATCTCCGCATCGAGTATCCCGGTCGCCTCGGCCGGGGTGGATTCACCGCCGTCGATGGTGTGAGTTTCGACATCCGTCCCGGCGAAGTGCTGGGGCTGGTCGGGGAGAGCGGATCAGGCAAGACCACGATCGGGCGTGCGATCGGCGGGCTCACCCGAGTGACCGGCGGATCGCTGAGCGTGCTCGGCCACGAGATGAACGGTTTCCGGGAACGCCGGTTCAAGAAATTACGAAGCGACATCGGGTTCGTTTTCCAGGACCCGGCGTCGAGCTTCAACCCGCTCCTCACGATCGCCGAGTGTGTTGCAGAACCCCTCATTGTGCACGGCAGGGCATCGAGTCCTTCCACCGCCCGATCGCGCGTCGACGACCTTCTGGAGGCAGTGCAACTGCCGCGCGCCTATGGCGACCGGTATCCGCACGAACTCAGCGGAGGCCAGCGCCAGCGTGCGAGCCTGGCTCGGTCGCTCGCTCTCGAGCCGACGCTGCTGATCGCCGACGAACCGACGTCTGCGCTCGACGTGTCTGTGCAGGCGCGGGTGCTCGAGCTGTTCGCAGAGCTGCAGCGTGAGTTCGGCTTCGCAGCACTGTTCATCAGCCACGATCTTGCCGTCGTCGACATCCTGGCAGACCGTATCGCGGTGCTCTACAAGGGCAAACTGGTGGAGGAAGGCACGGGTTCCGAGGTGCTCGGGAACCCGCAAGATCCGTACACCCAGAGATTGCTTGCGTCGCTTCCGGTGCCCGACCCGGCGGAGCAGGCCGACAGGCGGGAAGAACTTCGCAGGCTGCGTACGGCAGGATAGAGCCATGAAACGCGGTGCGGCATCCGTCTACCCGGTCACGACGAGTGATCTGACGATTGAGTATCCGCCGCACGGTGCGAGCCCGGCTTTTGTCGCCGTGCACGGTCTCAACCTGCGCATTGCACCCGGCGAGGTGGTAGGGCTCCTCGGTGAGAGCGGCTCCGGCAAGAGCACGCTGGCCAGGGTACTCTCCGGCGATGCCGCGTCACCCGCGACGGCCGCCGGAGGTTCGGCCGAGGTACGCCCCCAGATCACCGGGGGAGAGGCCACGGTGCTCGGCCACGAGCTGCGAAGGATCAACCGTCGTACGCTCGCCAAACTGACGTTCGAGGTCGGCTTGCTGGCACAGGATGCCGCAGAGACGCTTCCGTCGACGATGAGCGTTGCAGAGATCGTCGCCTCTCCCATCCTGGAACGCGACCGGCATTACAACCGCCGTTCGCTGAACACCCGGGTGGCGACGATGATCGACGCCGTGCGGCTGCCGCTCGCGTTTCTCGGAAAGTTTCCGTACGAACTCAGCAGTGGGCAGCGCCAGCGGGTTGCGCTGGCGCGCGCCCTGGTCTTCGGCCCGACGCTTCTGATCGCCGATGAGCCGACAGCGGGCATCGATGTCACCGTGCGCGACGCGGTCATCGATCTCATCGGGGAACTGCAGCGAGAGCGTGCGTTCTCTGCGTTGATCATCAGCCACGATCTGGCCGTCCTCCGCCGGGTCGCCAACCGCATCGCGGTCATGCACCAGGGGGTGCTGGTCGGCCTCGGAACGATCCAGGAGGTGTTCGACGACCCGTGGCATCCGTACGTCGCCGGGCTCGCCGACGCACTGTCCGTGCCGATGGACGATGAGGCGTACGAGCCCGATGACGACGACGCCGATGACGAACAAGCCGATGACGAACAAGCCGATGACGACGAAGCCGGTGGCGAACCCGCTGCCGAGGCCGTCAACGCGACCGCACCGAACCTGAAGTCTCTCCCGAAGGACACTGGTGCCATGCTGCCGCACCCACGGATGCCTCCACGGTGACCTCGAGTGCATCGGTTTCGCCTGCAGCGTCTTCTCCGAAAGCGGTTGCCGACATCCCCGGGGTCGCCGCCGATTTGGTACACGGCCAACCTTTGGTAAAGTAGCAACGCTGTTCAAGCATTCCTCGATAGCTCAATTGGCAGAGCAGCCGGCTGTTAACCGGCAGGTTGTTGGTTCGAGTCCAACTCGGGGAGCGAAAGGCCGTTCCGGGCTCCACCCTGGACGGCCTTTCACATTCTTGTGAAGGGCGTGCGCGGTGGATCTCTGGCTGATGGTCAGCGCACTCGCCTTCGCAGCGCAATCATGAACGCGTCGGGCACCATCGGCGGCGCGGATGCCGAACGCCTGGCGGCGCGTGAAGCCGTCAGGGACAGCATGGCCGTCGGCATTGCGACCGCCGCCTATGGGGTCTCATTCGGAGCACTGGCCGTGGCCGCAGGGCTCGACATCTGGCAGAGCTGCTTCATCAGCCTGGTGATGTTCTCCGGCGGCTCCCAGTTCGCTCTGATCGGTGTTCTCGCGGCCGGTGGCGTGGCTGCCGGGCCTGCCGCGATCGCCAGCGCAGCACTTCTCGGCACCCGCAACGGGATCTACGGTATCCGAACGTCTCCGATCGTCGGGCGCGGGTGGCTGAAACGGATCGCCGCCGCCTGGATCACCATCGACGAATCGACCGCCGTCGCGCTTGCACAGCCGACCCCGCGCAGCCGCCGGATCGGGTTCTGGGCGACCGGGCTCGCTGTCTTCATCGGCTGGAACCTGACGACGCTGATCGGAGCGTTCGTCGGTGACGCACTGGGTGACACCCGTGCGTATGGCCTCGACGCGGCCGCGGCGGCGGCCTTCGTCGGTCTGCTGTGGCCGCGACTGAAGCGGCTGCAGGCTGTTGCAGTGGCTGCGGCCGCCGCCGTTGTCGCAGCGGCGCTGACGCCGGTGCTCATGCCCGGGCTTCCTGTGCTGGTGGCCGCCGTCGTCGCCGTGATTGTCGGCCTGTTCAACCTGCTGGGTTCTCCGGTGACGGATGCCGCAACATCCGTCACGCAAGCCGGCGCAGCACGTGAGGGGTCGCCATCATGACCATGTGGCAGATCATCATCCTGGCGTCGATCGCCTGCCTGCTGCTGAAGCTCGCCGGCTATCTGGTTCCACCGTCGCTGCTGGAACGACCGGCACCCGCTCGTATCGCCGATCTGTTGACGGTTGCCTTGCTCGCTGCCCTGATCGCGGTGCGGACGCTCGGTGTCGGTGAGGCAATCGTCGTCGATGCCAGGGTGCCGGCAGTGATCGTTGCCGTCGCGCTGTTTGCGCTTCGTGTGCCGTTCATCGTGGTGGTTCTGGTGGCCGCGTTGGTGGCCGCCGGCATCCGCGCATTCACCTGACCCGGCTGTGCCAGTGTTGTGCGGGGCCTGGCAACGGGTTCAGCTCTCGAGGTTGTCGATACCGGGAACCCAGCTCTGACCTGGCACGCCCCAGCTACGTTTGCGCTCGATCTTGGCAGCGACCTTGGCGTACGGATGCTCGAGCCGATCGACGTACAGGGTTCCGTCGAGATGGTCGAACTCGTGCTGGAAGATTCGAGCGAGCCAGCCGTCTGCCCGGATCTCGAAAGGTCTCTGGTCGAGATCGACCGCGCGAAGGAGTGCCGACCTGGCGCGCTGCAAAGGAAAACGCTCGCCGGGGAATGACAGGCACCCCTCCGCGTCCTCGTCTTCGTCTGGCGCATGGGCCGAAACCGGGGTGATCCATAGCTCAGGGTTGATCGCGACCCCCCGCCAACTGACGTCGTCGTCGTCTGAGTAACCGAAGGTGAAGAGCCGCAGTCCCACCCCGACCTGCGGGCCGGCCAGGCCGACGCCGGGGGCGGCATCCATGGTCTCGAACATATCGCTCACCAGGGTGCGTAGTCCGTCGTCGAAGTCGACAACGGGGGAGGCGGGGGAGTGGAGCACGGGATCTCCGGAAATTACTATCGGTCGCACGGCCATTCAGCAAGAATATCGGCACCATTCTGGGTAGGGTCGACAGGTGACCCTCGACCTGCCCGAACTCGCCGTGGATATCGCTATTGATCCTGCCCAGGCCATCGGTATCCCGCTCGCGCTCGTCGGTGCGGTGTTCCTGTCGCTCGGTGCCCAGTTCCAGCATCGTGGCGTCGCCAAGGTCGAGGCGAACACGGTGGAGGTCACCGGCGGGCTGAACATGCACCAGCTCGCCCTGCTGCTGGCCAGGCCGTCGTGGGTGTTCGGTTCGCTGATGCTCGGGTTGGCGATTGTCTTCCAGCTCTCCAGCCTGTCGTTCGCGCCGATCATCGTTGTGCAGCCACTTGGCGCTGTGGCACTTGTCATCACCTCGATATTGAACGCACGGGTGAGTAAAGTCAGCCTCAATCGGCAATCGGTCATCGCGATTGTCATGTGCGTCGGCGGTGTTGGGCTGTTCGTGACCGTTGCGGCGTTCACCGCTGTCGACAAACCGGTCACCGACCAGAACCTGGTCACTATCCTGATCATCCTGGCGTGTGTGCTTGCCGCGTTCGCCGTAGCGTTCGGGATGCTGCGCAACCGGTTCAAGGCGATTTTCTACATCATCGGCGCCGGAGTGCTCTACGGGTTCGTGGCGACCTTGGCCAAGGTTGTCATCAGCCGCATCCAGGACGGCAACGTCGAGTGGCTGACGTTGCTGTGCCTGCTGGGGCTGCTCCTCGCAGCTGCCCTCGGTGCCTACTTCGTGCAGAACGCATACTCCTCAGGTCCGCCCGACCTGGTGATCGCTGGCCTGACCGTCGTCGATCCACTCATCGCCGTCGGCATCGGCATCATCGTGCTCGGCGAAGCGTCGCAGGCGCCGCTGTGGGCGGCGATCCTGTTCGTCCTGGCGGGCGCCGTCGCCATCTGGGGCGTGTTCGTGCTGGCCAAATACCACCCGCAGTCCGAGTGAGAAACCGTCACCGAATTGATGACGCGCCGTTTTGAGCCGCACGCCGAACCGGGGCCGTTTAGAATAAAGTGCATGGATACCCCTCCGGCGTCTGCTTCGGGGGTACAAGACTTTTTCAGCCGGATGTCGATTCCCGGCCCGCCAACGTAGGGATTACGCCACTTGTCAGATCCGATCTATCCGCCAAGCGATTCGCCGGCAGGCGATGCCCACGCGGCGAAGAAGCCGATCCGCGTCCTGATCGCGGCCGACACTTTCGCGCCAGACGTGAACGGCGCTGCCCGGTTCGCAGAACGACTGGCGGCCGGCCTGGTGTCGCGTGGACACGACGTGCACGTGATGGCGCCTGCTGCGTCTCGCAAGAGCGGCACCTGGACTGAGACGCACGAGGGCCAGCCGATGACCGTGCATCGCTTGCACAGCTGGCGCTGGTACCCCCACGACTGGTTGCGATTCGCACTTCCGTGGCTGGTTCGGCGCGACAGTCGTCGCATTCTCGACTCCGTGAAGCCAGACGTCGTGCACTTCCAGTCACACCTCAATGTCGGGCGCGGTGTGACGATCGAGGCTGAGAAACGCGGCATCCGCATCATCGGCACCAATCACTTCATGCCAGAGAACATGGTGGAGTTCTCTTTGATTCCCAAGGGCTTCCAGGACCGCGTGATCAAGGCAGCGTGGCGTGCCGCCCGGCGCACGTTCGGTCGGGCGGAAGCGGTGACGACCCCGACGGTGCGTGCGGCGCAGTTCTTGAAGAAGTACACGGGGCTCACCGAGGTTCACGCGATCTCCTGCGGGATCAACGCAGACAACTATTCGCCGAGTTTCGAACCACGCACCGAGAACCGCATCCTGTTCGTCGGCCGGGTCACTGGTGAGAAGCAGATCGACGTCCTGCTGAACGCCGTTGCATTGCTTTCGCCCGAGCTCGACGTGAAAGTCGAGATCGTCGGCGGAGGCGACCAGAAGCGCAACCTCGAGCACCTGGCCGACACCCTCGGCATCAGTGATCGGGTGTCGTTCACCGGCTATGTGACGGATGAGGAATTGCGGGCCGCCTATTCGCGCGCGACGGTCTTTGCGATGCCGTCGATTGCCGAGCTGCAGAGCATTGCCACCATGGAGGCGATGGCGTCTGGGCTCCCCGTGGTCGCAGCCAACGCCATGGCGCTGCCGCACCTGGTGCACGACAAGGAGAACGGGTACCTGTTCGAGCCAGGCAATGCCCAGGACCTCGCGGACAAGCTGACGCAGGTGTTGACGGCCGCACCAGCCGAGCTGACTGCGCAGAAGCGCGAGTCGCTCAAACTGATCGGCTCGCACGATATCAACCGCACCTTGAACACCTTCGAAAGCCTGTATCGTGGTGAACCGGTGGTCGATCCGATCATCGACGGAGCCTCCGCACACTCGTCAGAGTAGGCGGATTCTCGGGGCGGTAGCTCAGCTGGTTAGAGCAGCGGACTCATAATCCGTCGGTCACGGGTTCAAGTCCCGTCCGCCCTACTGAGAGCGTGGCGTATCGACGTAGACGAGGCGTCGTGTCCGAAGCCACGACGATCGTCGTGCGCCGATCGTCGCCGTTCGCACCCACAATCGCCGGCGTAGCGGGGTCAACGGGTGGAGGCGGCGATTCTCGACGGGAGGCGACCCCGCTAGAAGTCGAAACCGCCACCGAAATCGCCTCCACCACCGAAGTCTCCGCCTCCGAAGTCTCCGCCTCCGAAGTCGCCACCGCCACCGTCGGCCGTGGCTTCGCCGCCGGAGCCGGAGCCGGCATCCGTGCCACCTGAATCTCCACCACCTGAATCTCCACCACCTGAATCTCCACCACCTGAATCTCCACCGTCTCCGCCGCTGTCAGTGTTACCGTCGGCCGCGGCAGTGTCAGCCGGGCCAGGCAGGAATGCCGACGCGATCGCGGAACCGATGACAAAACCCGTTACCGTTCCGAGCAGAGAACTGGCGAACATGCTGCCGAGGCCGGGGCCACCGCGTTGGCCGGCAGAGTCAAGTGTGCGCTCCATGGTGCCCGGGCTCCGCAGTTCCTGCCTCGTCGCGGCCTGGGCGAGGCTGGCCGGAGCGTTGTCGCGCGGACGCTCGCTCGGAGGAGCATCGGCCATCAACTGCTGGAACAGCAATTCCCGTTGTTCTTCAGTCAGCTTCGCGAAAGCCTCCGTGTGTACCTGCTCGATCGTCTCTGGCGGTGCCGTACGCAGCAGATACCGGTAGCGTTCGACGGCGATTTCGTCTGCAGAACGCTCAGGTTGGGACGCCGGGCGTTGCTGCGGAGGTGTTTCGGGCTCTTCGCGGCCCAGAAGTCGGTCGAGGAATCCCATGGTCGTGTCTCCTTGCAGATCGGGGTATCCAGAGTATTCTCGGCAACTCGACTGAAGCTGGGAACTCGGCACGGATATGTGCGACCTTGCATGATCGGATGGCGGAAGGACAGGCATGGAACCCGGTCTCTTCCTGATCGGACCGAACTGGCTCATCACGGTGTCTTTGGGCACGGATCCGAATGAGCTCGCCATCCTTCAGACCTCGCTCGGCGGGGAATTGTTGCCGCTCGCGTGACTCGGCCGTGCGCCGGCGCCCTGCCCTGACACTTTTTGAGACGAACTCCGCAGGCAGAACGGATGCCCTGCGCTGAAGATCAGAAATTCTGCGACAGTGCCGAAATGCGAGTTACGCTGCTTTCGAGGGCCGAGGAGAGGGTGGACATGTTTCGAGACCGCTCCGAGGCCGGTCGGCTGCTGGCTACCGAACTCACCAGACGCCTACCTGACGACAAACTGCACGATCCCATTGTGTACGCCCTGCCGCGCGGCGGTGTCCCCGTCGCTATCGAGGTAGCCAGGATGCTCCGCGCCCCACTCGACCTGCTCATCGTGCGCAAGATCGGCGCGCCGGGGTATCCGGAAGTTGCTCTCGGCGCGGTCGTCGACGGCGACGACCCCCAGACGATCATCAACGACGACGTCTACGCGGCGACCGGCCGTGATGCCGAAGCGCTGGAACGCATCCGTCGTCGCGAACTCGCTGAAATCGAACGGCGCAGGAGTCGCTACCTCGGTGACCGGGCACCGCTCGATCCGTCCGGCCGCACAGCGATCGTGGTCGATGACGGCCTCGCAACCGGCGCAACCGCGAAGGCAGCTCTCACCGCCGTGCGGCGAATGGGCGCGTCCAGGACGGTTCTGGCGGTGCCAGTCGCACCCGACGACACCGAGCGAGAGCTGAACGGATACGCCGACCAGGTCATTGCACTCGAGATGCCAACGGAGTTCTGGGCGATCGGCCAGTTCTACACCGACTTCCATCAGCTCACCGATGACGAGACGATAGGCATGCTGCGGCAGATGTGGTCAGGTGACGGCGAGTCCTGATGAGCGTGAGCATACGGGAGCCACGAATGGTTCAAATAGGACAGAAACTGTCCGAGGCAGACGACAGAATAGATCTGTGCCGAAATTCCTGTCTGCCGATGCCGGGTTGCCGTGTACATCCTGGTGACTCGAACCGGCAATCAGGGCGTTCTGGCCGCGCCTCTTAACTCGGCCGGGCAGCCGATTCGGCCGGCGCTCACTTTGTCTTACGACGAGTTCACCGAGTACGTGCGCACCACGGAGTTGGAATCCACACAAACGGATGCGCCCCGCTGGGTGTGGGACGACACCTCACGCTGGTATCCCGCCCTGCTCGCCTCCGGAATCCGTGTGCAGCGCTGCCACGACCTGCGGCTCAGCCACGCTATCCTCCGTTCCTCCGAGCTCACGGCGTCGAGCGGACTTGCCGGAGCGGTTCCCGGGCGATGGGATGCTGCGCCGCCGTTCGAGCCGCAGCAGCAGGCTCCGGGAATGACCCTGTTCGATCTCGACGGTGACTTCACGGCGGGGGAGCACGGCGACGACGACCCGGGACGAAGCGACCACCCCGTCGACGACGACACCCTCACCGAGTTGCTCCGGCAGCTCGATGCCGTCTCTTTCTGCGCGAACCCCGGCCGGTTGCGACTGCTCCTCGCGGCCGAATCTGCCGGCGCACTCATCGCCGCGGAGATGCAGTTCGCCGGGCTGCCCTGGAGCACCGACATCCACGATCGACTGCTCACGGCTGAACTCGGCCCTCGCGTCGCTCACGGACGGCGTCCGGAACGCCTGGAGTCATTGGCCGGGAACATCCGAACGGCGCTGGACGATGCATCCGTCAACCCCGACTCGAACCAGGACCTCCTGAAGGCCCTGCGGAGGGCCGGTCTCTCCGTGACGTCAACCAGGGCCTGGGAGCTGATGGAGCTCGAACATCCGGTCATTGCACCGCTCCTCGAGTACAAGAAGCTTGCTCGCCTGCTGAGTGCCAACGGCTGGTACTGGATGGACACCTGGATCGTCGACGGCCGCTTCCACCCTGAATACGTGCCAGGAGGCGTCGTCACCGGCAGGTGGGCCACCCGTGGCGGGGGAGCGTTGCAGCTTCCCAAACAGGTGCGCGGAGCCGTCATCGCCGACGACGGCTGGAAACTGGTTGTGGCGGACGCCGCCCAATTGGAACCTCGTATCCTCGCGGCACTGTCCACCGACACGGAGATGGCCGCGGCCGGCCGTGGCACAGACCTCTACGCCGGAATCGTTGCGAGCGGAGTCGTCGAGACCCGTGCGCACGCAAAGATCGCCATGCTCGGAGCAATGTACGGAGCGACGACGGGGGAGAGCGGCAGGCTCCTGCCACGGCTGGCGCGCGCGTACCCCCGCGCACTCGGTCTGACGGAGGAAGCTGCGCGAGCAGGCGAACGCGGCGACATCGTGACGACGCGGCTCGGTCGCTCGTCACCACGGCCGGGGGAGAGCTGGCAAGCGGTGCAGGCCCAGGCGTATGACCCGGCGGCATCGGCGGTCGACGAACGCCGCGCACGCAGCCAGGCGCGCGACTGGGGACGCTTCACGCGCAACTTTGTCGTGCAGGGCAGCGCTGCTGAGTGGGCACTGTGCTGGATGGCCGAGATTCGCAAGACACTCCGCGCTTTGTCGGAGCCGAATACGGGTCGTGACACGGCAGCATCCGTCTTCGCCGACACGCCACATTTGGTTTTCTTCCTGCACGACGAGGTCATCGTGCACTCTCCGGCTGACCTGGCCGATCGGGTGTCCGCTATCGTGACGGATGCCGCCGCAACCGCCGGACGGCTGCTGTTCGGTGATTTCCCCGTCGACTTCCCACTCACGGTGGCGGTCGTCGACAGCTACGCAGAGGCCACGTAGTCGGTCAGCCGGCTGCCGACATCGGTGCGCCAGACGCAGACGCAGTCGCCGGTCGGCGGCCGCGTCGTGGCCGCACGGCGCTGAGGTCGCGTCTGAACGAGTCGGATGATCCGTCCTCCACGAGTCGACGTGCGTGTTCCAACCAGTCCAGCGCCGCAGTTGCCAGAGCCTGGTCTGCCCCGGCGGCCAGACGATCCTGGCCGGATGCGCCGAGGTTCCCACCCACACCCAGCCAGTGCTCGCGGTAGGCGGCAATCAGGCCGAGCGCGTCGCCATCGGGCAGCGAAGACGCAAGCAGCACACGATCGATGAGGTCATTCCATTCCTCACCGACAGCGCTCTCGGTGCTGGTCAGCCACTCTGAAGCCTCCGCGCGGCCGGCAGCTGTCAGGCGATACAACGGCAGCCCGTCGTCGGTGGAACCTGCCGACTCGATGGAGCCCTGGCGTGCCAGCCGTTCCAGGGTCCCGTAGACCTGCCCGACGTTGACGTTTCGTCTGCCTGCCGTGCGAGAGCTGAGTTCACCGTGCAACTGAAATCCGTATGCGGGTCCGATGGTCAGGATCGACAACAGGCCATTGCGAACCGTCCCGTTCCGCACGGTTCCATTCCGTACCGCCACGCTGCCTCCTGGATCTGAATACCTATACCGAGTATAGAGAACAGAGAGAGGCGTGACCGGCCACGACACCAGCGACACGCCCCCGACATTGGAATGACAGGCTTGTCATTATGGTGTGGACTGGGGCATAATTCAGCTAGTGGCCACGATGTATCACAACATCTGATCCGCACAACTTCACACGCATACCGCACATCATCCGTTCAGAGGTCGTTGGGGAAGACGCACCTCAGAGGAACGGAGAAAACGATGGCGGCAACACCAGCCCGTCAGGCACCAACTGCGCGAGGCGTGCTTTTTGTGCACTCTTCGCCCCGAGCGTTGTGCCCCCACGTCGAGTGGGCGGCCGGCACGGCTCTCGGTGAGGCGGTGAATTTTGAGTGGTCGGAGCAGCCAGTGCAGAAGGGCGCGCAACGCGCCGAGTTCTACTGGGAAGGCGAACGAGGCACCGGCGCGAAGCTCGCATCGGCGCTGCGTGGCTGGGAACACCTGCGTTTCGAAGTGACGGAGGATGCAGGGCTCGGAACGGATGGCGGTCGCTGGCTGCACACCCCAGACCTCGGTATCTTCTACGCCCAGACCGACACCGCAGGCAACATCGTGATTCCTGAGGACCGTGTGCGCTATGCGATCGAAGTCGCCGGTGCCAACACGATCGAGCTGCATCGCGAATTGCGGCTCGCCCTCGGCCAGGCCTGGGACGACGAGCTCGAACCGTTCCGCCACGCCAGCGATATGAACTCGGTCGTCTGGCTTCACCAGGTCGGCTGACGGCACAGGTTGGCTGACGGCACAGATCGACAGCGCAACCCCACAATCGTGCGAGTCAGGCAACGTGGCGCAATAAGCGCGGGTCGGTGAGTTTCCCGAACAGCGTGTACGCGAAACACCTGGATCGCATTCAAGAGAACAGACCCCGACCGGTGGCTTCCCGGTCGGGGTCTTTCCCGTTCAGACGTGAGGCTGTTGGTCGAACCCGCTACACGCTCCGGAAGGCGACGACAGCATTGTGTCCGCCGAAACCGAATGAGTTGCTGATGGCGAGAAGGTCGCCGTCCGGCAGAGCCCGCGGCTTGGTCACGACGTCGAGTGGGATCTGCGGATCTTGCTCGGTCAGGTTGATGGTCGGCGGCGCCACTCGCTCGGAGAGTGACATCACAGTGAAGAGAGCTTCGATGGCACCAGCGCCACCGAGCAGGTGCCCGGTCGACCCCTTGGTGGCCGAGACGGGGATGCCGTCGAGGAGACCGCCGAACACGCGCCGGAGTGCGTTGTACTCTGCGATGTCCCCGACCGGGGTGCTGGTGGCGTGCGCATTGATGTGAGCGACGTCGCCCAGCTCTGCTCCCGCATTCTGCACTGCAGCGATCATCGCACGTGCGGCAGCAGTACCTTCTGGGTCAGGCGCCGTGATGTGGTAGGCGTCGCTGGTCACCGAACCACCGAGAAGCTCGGCGTAGATTCGCGCGCCGCGTGCCTTGGCATGCTCTTCCGTTTCGACGACGAGCGCCGCAGCACCTTCGCCGAGCACAAAGCCGTCTCGAGTGACGTCGTATGGCCTTGAGGCGGTGGCCGGGTCGTCATTTCGCTTGGAGAGCGCCTGCATGGCGGCAAACGATGCGATCGGCAGCGGGTGGATCGCGGCCTCAGAACCACCGGCGATGATGACATCGGCGAGACCCTGCTGCAGATGGTCGTATGCGTTCGCCAGCGACTCCGTGCTCGAGGCACACGCCGAGACGACGGTACGGATGCCTGCACGGGCGTGCAGGTCCATTCCGATCGCCGCTCCAGGGCCGTTCGGCATCAGCATGGGAACCGTCATCGGCAGTACCCGGCGTGGGCCGCGTTCGCGCAGGGTGTCCCAGGCGTCGAGGAGCGTCCACACCCCGCCGATACCGGTTGCCCAGTCGACGGCGAGCCGGCCGGGTTCGACCTCGGGGGAGCCGGCGTCTGCCCAGGCTTCACGGCCTGCGATCAAAGCGAACTGGCTTGAAGGGTCGAGGCGCTTCTGTTCGTGGCGCTCGAGCACGCTGTTCGAGGGCACTTTGGCCTGTGCGGCGAAGGTCACCGGTATCTGGGTCCGTGCGACCCACTCCTGTTCAAGGGTGCTGGCTCCGGATTCGCCTGCCAGCAGTGCAGACCAGCTGTCGGCGGCCGTGCCGCCGAGGGGCGACGTGGCGCCGAGGCCGGTGATAACGATCTTCTTGGTCATAACGTCAACTCTCCGTGGAACGGTAGAACGGTTGGCTGCCAGCACGAGGCGGACCGGTCGACGGGAGTCGGCCGGCCTGCCCTGTGCGAGAGGTGCTAGTCCTGCGCCTTGACGATGAACTCGACAGCGTCTCCGACAGTCTTGAGGTTCTTCACCTCTTCGTCAGGAATCTTCACGTCGAACTTCTCCTCCGCGTTGACGACAATGGTCATCATCGAGATGGAGTCGATGTCCAGGTCGTCGGTGAACGACTTGTCCAGCTCAACCGTGTCGGTTGCAATGCCGGTCTCGTCGTTGATGAGTTCGGCCAGGCCGGCAAGAACTTCTTCGGTGGACAATGCCATTGTTATATCTCCTTGGGGTGTCGCGTTTGACCGAGACTCAGTTTAGGGGGAGTGCGCCCGACTAAGGCAGCACCACGACCTGCGCGCCGAACACCAGACCGGCTCCGAAGCCGATCTGGAGTGCGAGGCCGCCGCTGAGTTCGGGGTTCTCTTCGAGAAGTCGGTGGGTGGCAAGCGGGATGGATGCGGCCGACGTGTTGCCGGTGGTCGCGATGTCACGCGCAATCACAACGGATTCCGGCAGCTTCAGTTGCTTGGCGAACTCGTCGATGATGCGCATGTTCGCCTGGTGGGGGATGAAGGCCGAGAGCTGATCGCTGGTGATGCCGGCCGCGTCGAGTGCCCGCTTGGCGACCTTGGCCATGTCCCACACCGCCCAGCGGAAAACAGTCTGGCCCTCCTGGCGGAGGGTGGGCCAGGCGGCCTCACCCCTGCGGAACTCCTGCAGCGTGTGGTCCATGCCGACGGCATCCGCTTTCGAGCCGTCTGAGCCCCACACCGTGCTGGAGATCCCCGGGAACTCGCTCGGTCCGATCACCACCGCGCCGGCGCCGTCGCCGAGCAGGAACGAGATGGATCGGTCGGTCGGGTCGACGACATCAGAGAGCTTCTCGGCGCCGATCACGAGTGCGAAGTGGGCGACACCGGTGCGGATGAGCGCATCGGCCTGGGCGATCGCATAGGTGTACCCGGCACACGCGGCGTTCATGTCGTATGCCGCCGCGGGATTGGCGCCGACCCGTTCGGCGACGACGGCGGCCATTGAGGGCGTCTGCTGGGTATTGCTGATCGTGGCGATGATGACGGCATCGATCAACTCAGGGGCGATTCCGGAGCGTTGGATCGCTTCCCGGGCGGCGTCCGTTGCCAGGTCGACGGCCAACACGTCTTGGCTGGCCCTGGTGCGCGTGATGATGCCGGTGCGCTGTTGAATCCATTCGTCTGAGGAGTTGATCGGCCCGATCAGGTCGTCGTTCGGCACGATCTGGTCGCCCCTCGCGGCCCCGACCGAGAGGATACGGGTGTACTGGGGGCCGTGTGACTGCTGCAGTGTTGGCTTCGTCATTCGTCTCTCTCTGGGTATGTATGTCAGGCCGGTCGGTGCACGCGGTGCGGGTCAGGCGATCGGTGCGGACGCGTCGATGAGTTCGATTGCTCTGGGGAGATCGTCCGGTGTCTTGATGGCGACGCTCGGCACTCCTTTGAGCGCACGCTTTGCGAGCCCGACCAGTGCACCGGCGGGCGCAACCTCGATGATCCCGGTGACACCGGCACTCGCGAACGACTCCATGCAGCGATCCCAACGGACGGGGGAGTGCACCTGTCCGACCAGAAGGCTGACGAATTCCGCACCGCTGTGCACCCGGCTGCCGTCTCGGTTCGTCCAGATCCGGGTGGTGGGATCGCTGGTGGCCAGGCCGTCTGCGACGCCGGCGAGGTGCGCCGCTGCCGGCTGCATGTAACGCGTATGGAACGCTCCTGCGACCTGCAGCGGAATGACACGTGCCCGCGCCGGCGGGTTTTCGCCGAGTGCTGCCAACGCATCACGAGCGCCGGCTACCACGATCTGGCCGCCGCCGTTGAAGTTCGCCGGGGAGAGACCGAGCGAATCCAGTTGTGCCAGGAGTTCGGTCTCGTCCGCCCCGATGACGGCGCTCATGCCGGTTGGCTCGAGGGCGGCCGCAGCAGCCATCGCCGTTCCGCGTTCGCGCACGAACCGAACGGCATCCGCGTTGCTCAGGATGCCGGCGCCGGCTGCGGCGGTCACTTCGCCGACCGAGTGCCCGGCTATTCCGGCGATGCGATCCTGTCGGCCGTCCGCCAGCAGCGCACCTAGTGTGAGCAGCCCGGCCGCGACGATCAACGGTTGAGCAATCGCTGTATCGCGAATGGTGTCCGCGTCGCTTACGGTTCCATGTGCGACCAGGTCGATGCCGACGGCGTCGGAGATCTCCTGTAACTCGCGGGCGTATTCCGGAATCTCGAGCCAGGGTTCGAGGAAGCCAGGGGTCTGGGAGCCCTGACCTGGGCAGACGACGACAATCACGTGTTCTAGTTTCTCAATCTCACGCCCGAGGCGTGTGTCGAAGATGCACTAAGTATTCGCGAATCCATTATCGCGTATCGACAGTTTGCAGTCGCGTCGGTGCAGCGTCAGCGACGACGAGTCGATCCGTCGTGATCGCTGATCGATCCGATGATCAATGCCGCCTGGAGAATGAGCGCCTCTCGCGAGCCTGTCGCGTCGTAGCCGATCACCTCGGAGACCCGCTTCAGGCGGTAGCGCACCGTGTTCGGGTGTACGAAGAGTTCCCTGGCCGTCGCTTCGAGTGATCGACCGTTGTCGAGGTAACACCAGAGCGTGGTGAGGAGCTCGGTAGAGTGCGCCTGCAACGGACGGTAGATCCGGTGGATGAGTGTTGCCCTGGCCAGCGGATCGCCGGCGAGAGCACGCTCTGGCAGGAGATCGTCTGCCGGAACGGGGCGCGGTGCATTGCGCCACGATCTGGCAACGGCGAAACCGGCCAGGGCGGCTTTGGCGCTCTTTGAGGCGTCGACGAGGTTCGGTACTTCGTGCCCCAGCACCAGGTGCCCGGGCCCGAAGCTCGGTTCCAGTTGCATGGCGATCTCCATGAACGACAGGATGGGCGCCGTACCGATCGTCTCGTCGCCTTCTGCTGGGGTCGGATGCGCGCGCCCGATGACCAGAACCAGACGATTACCCTGCACGCCGATCAGCACGTCGGCGGTCATATGGCGTGCCGAGCGACGCAACTGGTCGACGTCGAGCATTTTCGGAGTGGTGCCGACGAGCACGCAGACCTCGCCGTGGCCGTGCCACCCCAGTGCGGCGATTCGGCTGGGGAGCTCATCGTCGTACTCGCCACTGAGAATGGAGTCGACGACGAGCGCCTCAAGCCTGGCGTCCCAGAGCCCGCGTGCCTCTGCCGCGCGGGCGTAGACATCCGCTGCGCCGAATGCGATCTCCCTCGAGTAGAGCAGGATCGCTTCCCGGAGTGACTCGCCGCCGTCTTTGACCCGTTCTTCGACCACTTCGACGGTGACCCTGATCAGCTGGAGGGTCTGTTGCAGGCTGATCGAGCGCAGCAGTTCACGTGGGGCGGCGCCGAAGACGTCGGCGGCGATCCACGGTGTCGATTTCGGGTCGTCGAACCAGGAGATGAACGAGGTGATACCCGCCTGGGCCACAAGGCCGACGGCAGACCGCCTCCCCGGCGGCATGTCGCCATACCAGGACAGGGTGTCTTCGAGACGTTTCAGGGTCGCGGTCGACAACTCGCCTGAGATCGTGCGAAGCCAGGCGAGTGTCTGCTGTTTGGTCTTGGGCGCCGGTGCCACGGGGAGGCTAGCTCTCGCCCCCGGCTGAGCCGGTGGTTCCTGCCGTCACCTCGTGCAGCCGGTACTTCTCGATCGCCTGCTGTGCCAGAGAGCGATCGACGTCGCCGCGGCGGCCGAGCATCTCGAGGGTGCGAACGACCATCGACGGTCCGTCGATCTTGAAGAATCGGCGAGCGGCGGCGCGGGTGTCGGAGAAGCCGAAATCGTCTGCTCCGAGTGTCGCGAAGTCGCCGGGGACGAACTGACGAATCTGGTCCGGTACGGCGTGCATGTAATCGGAGACCGCCACGAAGGGGCCCTGGGCGTTCGCCAGCTTCTGCGTGACGTACGCCGTACGCTCCTCGTCGTTCGGGTTGAGGAAGTTGTGCTCCTCTGCGGCCAGGCCGTCGCGGCGCAGTTCGGTCCATGACGTCACTGACCAGACATCGGCGGAGACGCCCCAGTCATCGGCCAGTAGCTGCTGGGCCTCGAGTGCCCAGGGAACGGATACGCCGGATGCCAGCAGCTGTGCCTTCGGACCGGTGACGGCGGATTCGTTCAGGCGGTAGATGCCGCGCACGATTCCGTCGGAGTCGACGCCTTCTGGTTCTTTGGGCTGCACGAGCGGCTCGTTGTAGAGGGTGATGTAGTACATCACGTTCGGGTCTGGGTGCGTTCCGCCGTACATCCGGTCGAGGCCGGAGTGCACGATGTGGCCGATCTCGTAACCATAGGCGGGGTCATACGACACCACGGCCGGGTTTGTCGACGCGAGCAGGTGCGAGTGGCCATCTGCGTGCTGCAGGCCTTCGCCGGTCAGTGTCGTGCGACCGGCGGTGGCCCCCATGATGAAGCCGCGGGCCATCTGGTCGCCCGCAGCCCACATGGCGTCGCCGGTGCGCTGGAATCCGAACATCGAATAGAACACGTAGATCGGGATGAGCGGCTCGCCCTGGGTCGAGTACGACGTACCGACGTTGGTGAACGCGGCCATCGCGCCGGCTTCGTTGATGCCGACGTGAAGAATCTGACCCTGCGCGCTTTCCTTGTATGCCAGCAGCAGCTCACGGTCGACAGACGTGTAGTGCTGACCATTGGGGTTGTAGATCTTCGCGTTCGGGAAGAAGGCGTCGATGCCGAAGGTGCGGGCTTCGTCCGGGATGATCGGCACGATGCGATTGCCGAAGTCCTTCGACCGGAGCAGGTCTTTGAGCAGGCGGACGAAGGCCATGGTGGTGGCAATCTCCTGGGTGCCCGAACCCTTCTTCGCGATGGCGTAGGTGGAGTCTTCAGGGAGGTTCAGCTGGGTGTACTTGGTGCGGCGTTCTGGAATGTAGCCGCCGAGCGCGCGGCGGCGCTCGTGCAGGTACTGGATCGCCTCATCGGAATCGCCCGGCGTGTAATACGGCGGAAGATACGGGTTCTCCTCGAGCTGGGCATCCGTGATTGGCACGTGCATGCTGTCGCGGAAGGTCTTGAGGTTCTCCAGCGTCATCTTCTTCATCTGGTGGGTCGCGTTGCGGCCCTCGAAACTCGGGCCGAGGCCGTAACCCTTGACAGTCTTGGCCAGGATGACGGTGGGCTGGCCGGTGTGCTCAGCTGCCGCTTTGAAGGCGGCAAAGACCTTGCGGTAGTCGTGACCGCCGCGCTTGAGGTTCCAGACCTGGTCGTCTGTGTAGCCTTCGACGAGCTGGAGGGCGCGCGGGTCGCGGCCGAAGAAGTTCTCGCGAACGTATGCGCCGCTCTCGGCCTTGTAGGTCTGGTAGTCGCCATCCGGCGTGACGTTCATGAGGTTCAGCAGCGCGCCGTCGGTGTCGCGGGCGAGCAGGTCGTCCCATTCGCGGCCCCAGACCACCTTGATGACGTTCCAGCCGGCGCCCCGGAAGAAGCTTTCCAGTTCCTGGATGATCTTGCCATTGCCGCGCACCGGGCCGTCGAGGCGTTGGAGGTTGCAGTTGATGACGAAGTTCAGGTTGTCGAGGCCCTCGTTCGCGGCGACCTGGAGCTGACCGCGGCTCTCGACCTCGTCCATCTCCCCGTCGCCGAGAAACGCCCAGACCTGCTGGTCGCTGGCATCTTTGATGCCACGGTTGGTGAGGTACTTGTTGACCTGAGCCTGATAGATCGCGTTGATCGGGCCGAGGCCCATCGATACCGTTGGGAACTGCCAGAATTCCGGCATCAGGCGCGGGTGCGGGTAGGAGGAGAGACCGTTGGGGGCGTGTGACTTCTCCTGGCGGAATCCGTCGAGCTGGTCTGTGCTGAGCCGGCCCTCGAGGAATGCCCTCGCATAGGTACCGGGGGAGGCGTGGCCCTGGATGAAGATCTGGTCGCCGCCGCCCGGGTGGTTCTGGCCGCGGAAGAAGTGGTTGAAGCCCACCTCGTAGAGGGCGGCGGAGGAAGCATAGGTGGAGATGTGGCCGCCGACGGCGATACCGGGGCGCTGGGCGCGGTGCACCAGGATGGCGGCGTTCCAGCGGATCCAGGCGCGGTAGCGGCGTTCGATCTCTTCGTTGCCCGGGAAGGAGGGCTCGTTTCCCGCCGCGATGGTGTTGATGTAATCGGTGGTCGGAACCATCGGCACACCGAGGTGGAGTTCTTTCGAGCGCTTGAGCAGGCTGAGCATGATCTCGCGGCCGCGCTGGTGGCCGTGTTCGGCGACGAGGGCATCCAGCGACTCAGACCATTCGGCCGTCTCCTCCGGATCGGTGTCAGTGTTGTCCATCGAGTACGGGTCCTGGTCGTTGACGGTCACACTCGACCTCTCTCTGTTGTTGAGATCCTGTTGTTCAGATCCTGTTGTTCAGATCCCGTTGATGAGATCATGCTGGCGCAGATCGTGCCGGGTATTTGTGGTGCCGCACATGGTGGGTCGGATCACGACCGGCGGCATCCTCACAAGCCTACTGATTCTTCCCTCGTACTGCGTACGCGCCAGAAAGCACGCGTTCCGCCGCCGAGGCGCTCGAAACCCGGTGGCCCGATCTTCAGAGCCGTGGATTAGAAGGGTGGGTCTTCCGGTAGTACTTTCTTGCGGAGTTCGGCCGTCTAGGGCAGAGGAATAGATCACGGAACACGTCCGCCTTCAACTGGGTCAACGTCCAGCTGTAGTGCTTGTTTAACCGCGTTCTTGGTTCCAGCGAGCAGCGGGTCTAGGCTAGGCAACCGTGTCAGCCGCGGATCCTCTCGCGGCACGGAAAGGAAGCGCACCATGGCTCTGGAGAACGACACTCAGGCACCCGACTTCGAACTGATCAACCAGTTCGGCCAGCGGATCCAGCTCAGCCAGTTTCGTGAACTGAAATCCGTGGCGCTGGTGTTCTTCCCGCTGGCATTCTCTGGGATCTGCAGCAACGAGTTCTGCGAGTTGCGCGACAACCTGGGTCTCTTCGAGGACAGTTCCGTTGAACTCATCGGGATCTCGGTGGATTCCCGCCACACCCTGCGGGCCTGGGGTGACCAGGAGGGCTACCGGTTCAACCTGGTTGCAGATTTCTGGCCGCACGGCGCCGTCGCCAAGGAATACGGGGTGTTCCTTGAGGAAAAGGGGTTCGCGAACCGCGCGACATTCCTCATCGATCAGGGCGGAATCATCCGTTCGAGTTTCATCACCGCACCCGGCGAAGCGCGTTCCCTGCTCGCCTACCGCGCGGCCCTTGAGGAACTACAGCCAGCGTAGCCTCGCGGTGCATCCCGGCCACGGCGCCTGTATGCTGTACAACGATCTGTTCGGGTTTCGACTCGGCGGGGGCCTTTAGCTCAGTTGGTAGAGCGCCACGTTTACACCGTGGATGTCATCGGTTCGAGCCCGGTAGGGCCCACTTTCCATCCACCTGAGATGTCCACGATGTTGGACCTCGTTGAAGCCCCCGCGCGACCACCGGTTGCTGCGGGGGTTTTCCCTGCGTTCGAAGGCGTGTTCCCTGTGCGGTGGGCGAAGAGCGCGCCTGGGTCGATTTCGAAAGAAATCGGCGATGTAGTCCTTCGCTGCCGCTCAGCGCCCCGCACGCTACAGAGCCGCGCCAAATAACAGCGGGAGACCCGCGAAGCGCTCGTGCTCGCAGCGGAGATGCTGCGCGGTGAGGGCTGGGACCCGTTCTCGACGGTCGAAACGACTGCCGCGGACACGTCAGAACGCGAATCGATCTGCGCCTCCGCCGCTCTGGAAGTGCGTCGATACAGACAGGCGATACTGGAGTCATGCCTTCTTCCCGCCTGCCGCGCTGGTCGGTGCGCACGCGTATCCTGGCCGCCATACTCGCGGTCACGGCCCTGAGCATGGCGGGGGCAGGATTCACGGCATACCTCGTTCAGCGGGATCGGGTCATGCACGAGATCGATGATCGGCTGCTGTCCAGGGTGGAAGCGGTGCGGGTTGTGGTGAGCGGGTCCCCGGCAACGGATGTCTCGGGCACTGAAGGCAGTGCGCCGGCCCCTTCTTCGCATGCCACCACCAGGGAAGCCCTGGAGGCCGTGTTCTCCCGCGTACTGCCTGGCCGCAACGAGAGCTCACTGGGCGTGATTGACGGCAAGCCGGCACTCGTGTCGGCAATCGACGTCGATGCTCACCTGGAGGAAGATCCCGCGCTGGTCGACCGCATCGTCGCTGAGGTTTCAGACGGAACGGTTCGCCTCGGAACGTCGGTGGGTCCGCTCGGCTCGCTGCGGTATGTCGCGACACCGGTCAACATTGAGGGCGACCCACAGCAGGGCCTCTACATCGCCGCGTTCGACATCGATGCCGAGTTGAAGGACAGCATCAGCGCGTTCTCGACATACGCGATTGTTGCTGCTGGCGGGCTGGTGGCCGTCGGACTGGTGGGCTGGCTCGTCGCCGGGCGGTTGCTCAGGCCGTTGCGCGACCTGCGGGATGCAGCGTCTCGCATCAGCGCAACCGACCTGACCAAGCGCATCCCGGTGCAGGGCAACGACGACCTTTCCGGTCTGACCTCCACCGTGAACACCATGCTCGATCGCATCGACGGGGCGGTCAGCGCGCAAAAACAGCTGCTCAATGACGTGCGGCACGAGCTGAAGACGCCCATCACGATCGTGCGCGGGCAGCTTGAGGTGGCCAACCCTGAAGATCCAGACGACATGCGGCAGGCGATAGCGATCGCGATCGACGAACTCGATCGGATGTCTGCACTGGTTGACGAGATCGAGTCTCTGGCCGACAGCCAGCAGTCGCTGCTCAACCGGTCGCCGATAGACATCCGCGACTTCACAGAGCAGGTGTTCGCCAAGGCCTCCACCGACGGCAACCATAAGTGGAATCTCGCCGAGTTTGCGGAGGTCGCGTGTCTCATCGATTCGGCGAGGATCACGCAGGCATGGTTGCAGTTGGCCGACAACGCAGGCAAGTACGCGCCACCGGGCTCGCCGATCTCGCTCGGCAGCCGGATCACCGATGGCCAGCTTCTCGAGTTCTGGGTGGCGGATCAGGGCCCGGGTATCCCGAAAGACATGGAGGATCGTATCTTCGATCGCTTCGGGAGGGTGGGTGCCCAGCGAGGGGTGCGTGGCTCGGGCCTTGGACTTCCCATTGTGGCCGCGATCGCCAAAGCACACGGTGGGCGGGTGGCACTGCAGAGCTCTCCGGTCGGTTCGCGCTTCGCCATTGAGATCCCATTGCAGGAGGCGAACGGATGAGCAGCATCCTGATTATTGAGGACGAAGAGCGCATCTCCAGCTTCGTGAGCAAGGGCCTGAAGGCGCAGGGCTATGCCTGCACCGTCGTCGAGGATGGTGTCGACGGACTGCAACTGGCTCTCTCCGGTGAGTTCGACCTGGTGTTGCTGGATGTCGGACTTCCCGGTATCGACGGGTTCGAGGTGTTGCGTCGCATCCGCAAGCACGACACACAGTTGCCGATCGTCATGCTGACCGCACGAACGGCGACCGAAGACACCGTCGCCGGTCTGGACGGCGGCGCCAACGACTACCTGGTCAAGCCGTTCAAGTTCGACGAACTGGCGGCGCGGGTGCGCAGCCGGCTGAGGGATGCCGCGGGCGGGGTCCAGGAGGCGAGCCTGACCATCGCGCATGAGGGGCTCAGCATCGACCTCAAATCGCGGCGAGCCGCTGTCGATGGCCGCACCGTGGAGCTATCGGTTCGCGAGTTCGCGCTCACTGAGGAGTTCCTGCGACACCCAGACCAGGTGCTGAGCCGTGAGCAGCTGTTGAGCCGGGTGTGGGGCTACGACTTCGATCCAGGGTCGAACGTGGTGGATGTGTACGTCAGCTACCTGCGCGCGAAGCTCGGGCCCGGGCGCATCGAGACGGTGCGGGGGATGGGCTACCGCCTGAGGGAGCACGCCGCCGAATAGCGAAAGCCGCTGCCCATCTGGGCAGCGGCTTTGTTCGCGTGTTGGGTCAGTCGGCGCTCTGAGCGGACACCGCGCTCTGTGCTGAAACTGCGCTCTGTGCTGAAACCGCGGTCTGTGCTGAAGCCGCGCTCTGTGCTGAAACCGTGCTCTGTACCGAAACCGCACTCTGTGCCGAAACTGCACTGACCGGGCTCACCGCACTCGCGCCGGCGGTGGCGACGCTAGTGGTTGCCGGCGTGCTGGTCGTGGTGATGGGGGCATCCGTTGCCGACGTCGCCGACTGGATGCTCGAGTTCGACGTACCAGACGACAGCGTGCCGACCTTCTCACCGCTGGTGTCGTGGATGGTCATAGCATTGGCGGCCATGACTCCTCCGCCGGCAACCAAGCCGAGGCCGAGAGCGGATGCTGCGCCGACGACGGTCCATTTGCGCTTGTTGTTCATGGGAGTCTCCTTCATGCTGTTCTGCGGACGGTGCCGCACGATCACTGACAGGAACTACTATTCAGGCTGGATCTAAGGCAATCGTCAGGGGTCGGTTACAACCCTCTAATGTTTGTCGTCGGCTCCGTTTGTCAGCAGTTCCGCAGCGCGTTCGAGCAGCGCGTCGGTGTCGAGCGCCTGGTTCAAGGCGTGAGCGATCAGGTGTGTGGCGGCGATCGCAGATGCTCGTCGGGCAAAGGCAGGGTCTTCGCTCCAGCTCTCGCGCCACTGGGTGGCGATCCTCTTGCAACCGGTCGTGACCGCATGGTGGTCGGCGTTGATGGCGGCGGTGACGATGAGGTGGGCGTAGAGCGCCGCCGCATCGTCGGCAGGGTCTCCGAGCCCCGCGGTGTCGATGTCGAGAAGACCGCTGACAGCATCCGTTGTTTCACTCAGGAAAAGCTGGCCGATGTGGAGGTCCCCGTGCACTGTGACCTGCGGCGGCACCGCGGCGCCGGAGAGCGCCGTCTCGATGCGGCGCGCGATCTCGTGGACGCGTGTCGCCTGGGTCGGAGACGACTGCGCCAGACGACGCTCGTACCAGGACAGGCGCGATGACAGCGATGCGCGCGCGGAGGTTGTGCTCGGCACTGCGGCCATGAGTTGCTGGAGATGGGAGATCTCTTGGCTGAACTGGTGCGCGTCGAGGTGAGCAATCGCGTCGATCGCGGGAGTGCCGCCCAGCGCGGAGAGCGCGAGCAGGCCTTCTACGCTCCAGCCGAGCACTCGCGGCACCGGGAGTCCAGCCTCGAGCCAGGCGTTGTGGCGCTGGGCAAAGGTTTCGGCAATTCCAGGGGCAACGATCTTCAGGAAGAGCGTGGACCGGTCGGTGTCCACGCGGATCACCGCCCGTTTGCCGGGGCGATAGGCCGCCAGCGTCAGCGCGATTCCCGTGCCGGTGTCGACTCCGAGACGCTGGAGAATCACCTCGGCACCATCCGGCGAGGCCGCGGCCTGGAGCGCAGGGAGGGCAGGGTCGCGAGGGTAGACCCAGACGGACACCTGATCGCCGCTCTCCTCATCGCGCATCGTGAGCACACCGTCGCGGTCTTCGGCGCGCGGACTGGTCTCGATATAGATCAGGTGGCTCTCACGCGTCCCGTCCACAGTGTCGAACTCGACCTGATGGGCGACGACGAGCCCATCGCCGCTGATCTCAGAGCTGACGGGGGAATGTGAGATGAGCCGCCTGTCGAGCGATTCGGCGATGGCTTCAAGCAGCGCCACATCCGGTTCTGCACTCCTCTGGCCCGGCTGCTGCTCAGCCATTGTCCGGGTCACCATTGTCCGGATCGTCGTCATCCACGTCTTGCGGTGGCGCCGGCGGAATCGGGGCCGGTGTCGGCGCAGTGGTGGGTTCCCTGGACGGCTCCGGGGTTGGGGTCGGAAGCGTGGGGTCTGGGGTGGCGACGACGGGCTCGATGGACTGTATCTCGCCCGGCTGGTCGCGCACGATCATGATGTTCGCCGTGGAAGCGCCCGCGCCGATGACCGCCAGCACGATACCGGCGGCGATCACAACTCCACTTCGACGCACATAACCATCTTGCCCGTCTTCGCTGCGCGCGGCGAATGTTGGCTCCGCTCACTCTGGCGCACGACCGGGCTGGAGTGGGTTGTCTCCCGCGACCTACTTGTCGTGCTGTCTGCGCACGATCTCGTTGATCCAGATGGGCGCGAACGGAGAGGTGCAATTCGGGGGAGTCGGGTAGTCCTTGAGCACCTCCAAGCGCTCACCGATGTTGATGGCGCGTGCGCGAAGCTTCACGTTCTCGATCCCGATCTGGGCGAGGCAGTGGTTCATCGCCCATTGCAGACGATCCGGAGCGTCCTTCATCTCCGCTTCGATGACATCGAGCAGTCCTGAAAGTTCAAGACCCTCTGGCTTCTTTGCCACGCGCTCAGTGGTCAGCGCCCAACCGGCACTCGCGACCACCGGGTCCGAATCGGCGAACCACGCCAGACGCAGCTCTTCGGCGTGCTGGTTCTTCTTCACCACGTAGTTCACCAGCCAATCGTTCACCTTGGGAATGCGCGCCTGGCGCAACATGGCGTCCAGTTCCTCGCGCCCAAAGGCCTTCGGTCGGCAGATCAGGATCGCCAGCAGCCTCGCCGCGGTGTCACCGGTATCCCACAACTCCAGTGCCAGCTCCTGTTGGGTTTTCAGGCGCTTGGCAATCACGCGAAGCTTGCCCAGGTTCACCCCGTGGTCGTCACCGTGCCGCTCATTCACCTCGCGTGCCTTCGGGTCCTCAAGTGCGGCCAGCTCGGCCATCAACTCGGCTACGGGCGTCCGGGCAATCGTCGTCTGTGCCACCTCAGCCTCCTCTCGATCGCGTGTGGGATTCAGCCTAGGCCGGACGACATCTCACGGGTCAGGCAGCGGCCCGCTCCGCATCAGCGCGTGCGTCGTGGATGGCGATGCCATGAGGCGAGCTGGGAAATCGGTCAAGCATTGCGCGCACATCAGAAGCTTCGACGTTCGCACCGAACAGTTCCGCGCCCGGTTCAAGCCGCACGCTTTCTGCCAGGGGCCCCGCAAACACCGGGTCAAAACCGACAGCATCCACGAGATTGGAGACCACAGACACGGCGTCCACATCATCCCCGGTGATCGCCAGGGCCTTACGTCCCGCTGTTCCCGCCGGGCGCGCTTCTGCTTCCAGATCGTGGTAACCCATGTGGTTGAACGCCTTCACCACTCGAGAACTCGGAAGAAATGACTGAACGGTCTCGCTCGACGACGTGTGCAGGTCGCTGAGCTCTTCGCGGATGCCATCGACCTCCCACCAGTAGTTCATCGCGTCAATGACGAGCTTCCCCTGCAAGCCGACAGCAGGCAGGCTGCGGTACTTTCCGAGAGGCAGCGCCAGGACCACGATGTCGGCGCTGTCAATCGCCGCCGCGGCGTCGGTTGCGGTGGCGCCGCGCGCGAGCACGTCTACCGTCAACGCGATCTTCGCCGGGTCTCCGGAACCGGCGATGAGCACCCGGTAGCCCGCGGCCAAGGCGAGGCGGGCGAGCACCGTACCGACTTTGCCTGCCCCCAGGATTCCTATCGTGTGGGCGCCGTTGTTCATCATCTCTCTCTCCTTACTTGATTTCTGCCGGTCGGCCGGCGAGGATATCGCGGACCAGTGGGATGACCCGTGTTCCGAAAAGCTCTACTGCCTTCATACGGGCGCTCATCGGCAGAGTCCCGGACGTGTAGATGAGGTCGAACCGATCAACGCCGAGGGTTGCGATTGATGACGCCATCCTTCGCGCCACTGTTTCAGGCGAGCCCACATACATGGAGCCGAATTCGAGTTCCGTGTCGAACTCTTGCCGGCGCAACGGCGGCCAGCCGCGGGTCGCGCCGATTCTGTCGCGAATCACTTTGTACCGCGGGTAGAACAACTCACGCGCTTCCTCGTCGGTCTCTGCGATGAACCCAGGGGAGTGCATCCCGACCGACTGGGGAGCCGTACCCGACTGCTCCGCGGCCTGGCGATACAGGTCGATGTACGGTGCGAAGCGTTCTGGCTGGCCGCCGACCACTGCAAGCATCAGCGGTAGCCCATAATGTGCTGCGCGAATCACGGACTGTGGCGACCCGCCGACACCCACCCACGTGCGGAGATGCCCCGACTCGGTTTTAGGGAACACGTCGGCGTCCTCAAGAGACGCCCTCACTGTGCCGGACCAGGTGACCGGTTTCTCGTCAAGTATTCTCACGAACAGGTCGATCTTCTCTTCGAAGAGGATGTCGTAATCGCTGAGGTCGTATCCGAAGAGCGGGAACGATTCCGTGCGCCGAGAGCGATGGCGTCGACACCGATTTGGTCGGCTAAGACTGCTTCGTCGACGACTTGACGGATCGCCTGTGCGTACGATGCCAGAGCGCCGGTGTCGTCCTCCGGAACATCACCGAATGTGTCGAGGCCGAAAATGACGTCAGACATTGGCGGGCTCCTTCGCAAGCAGCCGTTCCAGGCGGGGCGCGACCTCGCCGCCCAGAAGTTCGATGGTTCGCTTCCTCGCCTCGCGGGGCAGATGCATGATGTCGTACTTCAAATCGAATCGACCAAGGCTGAGGTCGCGAGCGCTTTCGGCGATCTTGCCCGCAACAGTGTCAGGCGACCCGACATACAGTGCACCGTCATCGATTTCCCTCTCGAAACGGTCGCGCGTCGGTGCGTAGAACCCGCGCTCGGCGGCAAGCGCTGAGACAACGGGCTCCCAGTACCGCCACCAGGTTTCACGAGCTTCCTCGTCTGTGTCGGCGACGAGGCCAAGAGAGTGTTGACCGACCGGCCCAGCCGGCTTCCCGAATTCCAGAAGAGCACGGTGATACAGCTCGACATGGCCTGCGAACCGTTTCGGGTGCCCTCCGATGATCGCGAGCATCAGAGGCAGCCCGTAGCGCGCGGCGCGGATAACCGAGTTCGGGCTGCCGCCCACACCGATCCAGGTGGGGATGCCGCCCTCCCGCATGCGAGGGTGGAGGGTCTGATTCACGAGAGGTGCGCGCACGGTGCCAGACCAGGTGACCGACTCTTTCTGCTGTAGTTCCATGAACAACTCCAGTTTTTCCTCGAAGAGTTGCTCATAGTCGGCGAGGTCATAGCCGAAGAGCGGGAACGACTCCGTCGCTGAAGCGCGGCCGAGTACGAGCTGGGCGCGACCGTTGGACACCGCGTCGACCGTTGAGAACTCCTGATACAACCGAACGGGGTCGTTGGTGCTGAGGACCGTCACCGAGGTGCCCAGCCTGATCCGCTCAGTGGCGGTGGCTATCGCTGCCAGCAACACAGGGGATGACGAGTCGTTATGCCCGGCCCGGTAGTGCTCACCGACACTGAAGATGTCCAGCCCGGCGGCCTCGGCCAGTTGCGCCTCCTCGACGAGAAGTCTTACGGTCTCCGCGTCCGAGAACACGCGTCCGTTCGCATCGGTCGCGACCTCCCCGAACGAGTCGAGTCCCAGTTCAAATTTCACAGTCATCGTTTCTCCGTTTGCGTGCGTTGGTCGTTCGGCCGAGGTCGAACAGTCTGACGAGACGTGCCGCCGGTGGCGAGCTGCATCTCACAGAAGCCAAACAACATGACTGCGCATGTATTCCCCAGCGATGTCGAATCGCCGGGTTGGCTACAGCAATCGTCTCCGCGAACCCGGACGATCGCACCCGTAGGAGTCACCGGCGTCCGTCCCGCAACCACCGGTGGCGGCTCGCGGTGCGACTGTGAGAAGCGGCTCCTACAGACGGATGCTTACCTAATTGGAGGTCGGTATGGACGGCCCGCGAGGCCTCAGCGCAGCGACTTCACCATCTCGAGTTCGAGCTGGGTGTCGTCACGCGGATCGGTCACGTGCTCCCCGGTCGATTCGAAACCGCGCTTCTGGTAATACCGACGCGCGCGCTCGTTTTCTTCGTGCACATGCAGATACAGGTGGTCAAGCCCCTGGGCAGTGGTCCATTCCTCAACGGCTTTCAGCAGCCCATCGACCGGTCCAGTCGGCCCACGCCACTCAGGGTCCACCCAGACACCGACCAGGTTCGAGCGCCGATTGCCGACGGATGCTTCGCCCACACGGTAGGTCGGCGCTCCCTGCGAGATGAAGGCGGCCATCGTGCCCACCCACAGGCCGTCCGGTGTGCGCGCAGCCGCGTAAAGACTGTCCGGCAGCGTGTTCCGCCTGCCACGCATCCGCCACTCCTCCTCTGGTTGGCCCTCTGCGACGTCGAGGTCCTCCAGGAAGGCAAGAGGGGTGTCGATGATCGAACGGATGCGGATGTCGCGTATCCGCTCCCAATCCGCTTCCGTCGGCAGGATCAGTTCGAAAGGGTGCGAATCAGGCATGCGCGCAATTCTGCCACGGCTCGTCATCCCGGCGCCGGGTAGGCTTGCCGCGTGCCTCATTCACTCGATGACGTGACCCGCAGCATCCATTCCCTCTGGCCCCTTTCCGGAGCATCGGACTGGGATGCATCCGGCCTGGTCAGCGGCGACCCTGCCTCCCCAATCGAGTCGATCCTCCTGGCCGTCGATGCCGTGTCAGACACCGTGGACGAAGCCATCGAGGCGAACGCCGACCTGCTCTTGAGTCATCACCCGCTTCTCCTGCGCGGTGTCACGTCGATCGCAGAAGACCGCTACAAGGGCGCCCTGCTCAGCCGTCTCATCCGTGCGAACTGTGCCTTGCTGGCCGCACACACCAACGCTGACGTCGTCACCGACGGGGTGTCAGATATCCTCGCTTCCAAGATCGGCCTTCAGGATGCCCTCCCCATCGAACCGGGTGCTGCCTCAGGCACCGGCATCGGCCGTGTCGGCCGGCTCACTGAGCCGACCACCGTCGGTCAACTGGCGCGATTGGTCGCCGACCTGTTGCCCGCAACCGCATCAGGCATTCGAGTGGCGGGCGACTACGGAGCACGCGTCGAAACCGTCGCCCTGTGCGGGGGAGCAGGCGATTCCCTGTTGGCGCACCCTGCCGTAACCGGTGCGGACGCGTACATCACGGCAGACCTTCGGCATCACCCAGCCTCCGAAGCCCGAGAACAGGTCAAGATCACCGGTTCAGGGCCCGCACTGCTTGACGTGTCACACTGGGCCAGCGAATGGATCTGGCTCGACACCGCTGCGACCCAACTGCGCGAAGCGCTGCCGGGTGTGTGCGTCAGCGTCAGCGAGCTGCGCACGGATCCGTGGGATTTCGTCGTCATGCAATAACCTGACGGCTTCACCAAACGTCAACTCAACACGCGTGAAAGCAGGAAATAGTGAAGGCCTCCCCAGCGAACCAGAAGGAGCTGCTGCGGCTTCAGTCGCTCGACACGAAGATCCAGCAGGTCGAGCACCAGGCGAAGGCGCTGCCTCAGCACGCGGAGCTGACTGCCCTGGCCGCACAGGCAGACGCGGTGCGGATGACGCTCTCCTCGCGGAACGGCGAGCTGGAAGACGTGCGCATCGAGCTCGGTCGCATCGAATCGGATGTCGAGGTCGTCGAGAAGCGCATCACACGCGACACCGAGCGACTTCAGCAGACGTCCTCCGTCAAAGACGTTCAGGCGCTTGAGACAGAACTCGCTGCTCTCAAGAAGCGATTGTTCGACCTCGAGGAGATTGAGATCGCGGTGATGGAACGCCTGGAGGAGCGCGAGGCCGCCGTCGCAGAGACCGAGTCGGCGCGCGTCGCGCTGGCCGGAACCATCGCTGAGACCGAAACCGCTCGCGATGCGGCGCTGGTCGATCTCCGTCGCCAGCTGGGCGAGCTGGGGCGTGACCGAGGGGCGGTTTCCGCGCAGCTTCCGGAAGACCTGACTGCACTGTATGAGAAGCGCCGGGTCGTCGGCCACGGGAACGGGGCAGCACTGCTGCGCGCCCGCGCCTGTGGCGCCTGCACCATCACCTTGACCGGTAGTGACCTGGATGCCGTGCGCCGCGCCCCTGAGGATGAAGTCGTCTTCTGCCCGGACTGCGGTGCAGTACTGGTGCGCACGGACGAATCCGGAATCTAGACGAATCCGGGACCTAACGGACTCGCCTGCCCTGTGCTCATGGCGAGTCGTTTCGCTGTGGACGCCGGCTCGGGTGCCTGAATCAGAGCATGGCACGACTCGGCCCGCTGCAACACGCGACCAGCAGCGCCCTGTAAACTGCCACACGGAATGGGTCGGCAAGACGGTCGCGTCATCCGTCGTTCTTCGGAACGGTTGATGCCGAGGAACGTCCGGGCTCCACAGAGCAGGACGGTGGGTAACACCCACCCGGGGCAACCCGCGAGAAAGTGCCACAGAAAGTAGACCGCCGCCTGCGCAAGCAGGTGGTAAGGGTGAAACGGTGGTGTAAGAGACCACCAGAGGCCAGGGTGACCTGGTCGGCTAGGTAAACCTCGTCCGGAGCAAGGTCAGACAGGAAACGCCAAGGTGGCTCGCCGAGTTTCCGGGTAGACCGCTAGAGGGCTGCGGCAACGTAGTCACGAGATAGATGGCCGTCCACGGTGCTTCGGCACCCGGACAGAACCCGGCGTAACAGCCGGCCCATTCCGCCCCTCCGGGCAGCCGGGGAATCAGCCGGGGAATTTCACCGCGAGGGCAGCAGAGCCGAGAATGCCGGCATTGTTGCGGTGCACCGCGGGGATGATGCGGGTCTTCAGGTCAAGCAGCGGGATGAAGTCGTCATAGTTCTTCGACACCCCGCCGCCGACGATGAACAGGTCGGGGGAGAAAAGCGCCTCGAGCGTCGTGTAGTACTTCTGCAGCCGGTGCGCCCATTTCTCCCAGCTGAGGTCGTCGCGTTCCTTAGCGGAATATGCCGCCTTCGTCTCGTAGTCGTGGCCGTCGATCTCGAGGTGGCCGAGCTCGGTGTTGGGAACCAGCACTCCATCGTTCAAGAGCGCGGAGCCGATTCCGGTGCCCAGCGTGGTGAGGAGAACAACACCCGGGACATCCCTGGCCGCGCCGAAACGCGCCTCCGCGTAGCCGGCGGCATCCGCGTCGTTCACAAAATGAATCGGTCGGTCGAGGCCATTTTCGAACAGGTCCTCTGCCGCGAGGCCGATCCATTCCTTGGATACGTTCGCGGCAGACATCGTGTGGCCGTTCTTCACGATCGCGGGGAAACACACACCGATCGGCAGATCCCCGACACCCGACGACACCGTCTCGAGTAATTCGCGGGTGGTTTCGATGATGTCGTCCGGCTTGCCGCCCTTCGGCGTCGCGAGCTTGATTCGCTCGGAGAGGAGTTCACCGGTGCCGAGATCGACCACCGCTCCCTTGATTCCCGTTCCGCCGATGTCGATGCCGATGGCCGTCGTTGTGGTCATAGGGACAATCTACCGGCTAGGGGAGGGTCAGGACATCGGCCCCGCGCTCGGTGACGACGAGAGTGTGTTCAAACTGTGCCGTGATGCTCTTGTCCTTGGTGGTGACCGTCCAGTCGTCCGCCCACATATCCCACTCGTAGGTTCCCAGGGTCAGCATGGGCTCGATGGTGAACACCATGCCGGGTTCCATCACGGTGTCGTAGAGGGGTGCGGAGTCGTAGTGGGGGATGATCAGCCCAGAATGGAACGCCTCACCGACACCGTGACCGGTGAAGTCACGCACGACGCCATAGCCGAATCGTTTTGCATAAGACTCGATGGCCCGGCCGATCACGTTGACCTGCCTGCCCGGCGCGACGGACTTGATGCCCCTGGTGAGCGCCTCCCTGGTGCGCTCGACCAGCAGGCTGACCGCTTCGCGACCCTCACCGACGATGAAGGTCACATTGCTGTCCCCGTGCACACCGTTCTTGAATGCGGTGATGTCGATATTGACGATGTCTCCGTCTTCGAGGACGGTGTCATCGGGGATGCCGTGGCAGATGACCTCGTTCACCGAACTGCACAGCGACTTGGGATAACCGCGATACCCGAGTGTCGACGGATAGGCGTCGTTGTTGAGTAGGAATTCGTGTCCGACCCTGTCGAGTTCCTCCGTCGTCACACCTGGCTGTGCGGCGTCGCCGACGGCCTGGATGGCCAGGGCGGCGATCCGGCCGGACTCCCGGATCAGTTCGATCTTCTCCGGCGAGTACACATCGGAACCCTCGAAGCGGCGAGGGCCCTTCTTGCCGACATACTCCGGACGAGGAATGTGAGCGGGAACCGACCGCATCGGCGTCACGGTTCCTGGCACGAGGTGACCGGCAGAATCCTTAGGCATAAGATCAAGTTTATGGCCGAAGACACTGAACACCAGTTTTGGTACAACATGAACACCGGCGCAGTCGAGCAGGGCTTCGAGTCGCCGTCGATCGACAGGGTAGGACCATTCGCGACCCGCGATGAAGCCGCCCACGCCCTCGAGAAACTCCGTGCGAACAGCGCGAAGTGGGCAGAGGAAGACGCTGCGGAAGACCGCTAGCGCGCGCTACTCGTAGTTGTGCTCCGGAGCGGGGTACGCGCCGGAGTCGACGTCTTCTCTGAACCGGTGCACAGCATCCGTCAGCACGCCCCGGAGATTCGCGTACTGGCGCACGAACCGGGGAACGCGCCCTTCGGTCATGCCGGCGAAGTCGGTCCAGACCAGCAGCTGGCCGTCAACGGATGGCCCGGCGCCGACCCCGATCGTCGGAATCTCCAGGCGTTTGGTGACCTCGGCCGCCACGGAACCCGGCACCATCTCCAGCACCACGGCGAATGCGCCGGCCTCCTGCACGGCGAGAGCGTCGGCGATGAGCCGTTCTGCAGCGTCGCCACGGCCCTGAATGAGGTGGCCGCCGAGGCCGTGTTCGCTCTGCGGCGTGAAGCCGACGTGCGCCATCACCGGGATCCCGCTTGAGACGATGCGCTTGATCTGCTTGTGACTGCGGACGCCGCCCTCAAGCTTGACGGCGTGCGCCTGCGCTTCCTTCATGAATCTGACCGCCGTGTGCAGCGCTTCCTCCGCCCCACCTTCGTATGAGCCGAACGGCATGTCGGCAACCACCAGGGCGCGCTTGACGGCGCGCGCGACGGCGCGAGTGAGGGGGATCAGTTCTTCTACCGTGACCGGCAGCGTCGTCTCGTAGCCGAAGACGTTGTTTCCCGCTGAATCACCGACCAGCAGGAAGTCGATCCCGGCCTGGTCGAAGATACCGGCCGTGAGCATGTCGTAGCTGGTCAGCCCGGTGATCGGGATGCCATTCTGCTTCGCGTTCTGGAAATGCCTGGTGCGAACCCGCTTGGGCCCCGCCGGAGCCGATCCATACGGGTTCTGCTCCTGGACGGCGTTCGATGAATCTGGCACGCTCTGCTCTGGCATTTGCCAAGTCTATCCAGCGCGATCTCGCACGCAGTCCTTCGGCATCTTCACGCAAATCTGGGCAGCCAGCCGGTAGCCTAAGACGGAACAGGAAAGGCCGTGAATGGATAAGCAGCGCGACTTCGTTCTTCGTACCATCGAGGAGCGGGGAATCAAGTTCGTCAGGCTCTGGTTCACGGATGTCGTCGGCACACTGAAATCCGTCGCCATTGCCCCAGCAGAGGTCGAGGGCGCGTTCAACGAGGGCATCGGATTCGACGGCTCGGCCATCGAAGGACTCACCCGCTCGTTCGAGGCCGACGTGCTCGCCCATCCGGATCCCACCACGTTCCAGATCCTGCCGTGGCGCGGCGAGGTAGACCCGACCGCACGGATGTTCTGCGACATCACCACCCCAGACGGACAACCGGCCGTCGCGGACCCGAGGAACGTGCTGAAGCGCACGCTCGAAAAGGCCGCTGAGCGCGGATTCACCTTCTACACGCATCCGGAGGTTGAGTTCTACCTGCTCCGGTCGTCGAAGTTCGGCAAGAAGGGCCCAATCCCCGTCGATTCCGCCGGCTACTTCGACAATGTTCCGGGTGGGACTGCGCACGATTTCCGTCGTCGCTCCGTGCGGATGCTGGAAGACCTCGGTATCTCGGTTGAGTTCAGCCACCACGAGGGCGGCCCAGGCCAGAACGAGATCGACCTGCGTTACGCGGATGGCTTGACGACGGCAGACAACATCATGACCTTCCGTACGGTGGTGAAGGAGGTGGCGATCGAACAGGGCGTGTATGCGACGTTCATGCCGAAGCCGTTCTCCGAACACCCAGGATCCGGCATGCACACCCACATGTCGCTGTTCGAAGGGGATTCAAACGCCTTTTACGAGGCCGGCGCGCAGTACCAGCTCTCCAGGACCGGCCGGCAGTTCATCGCCGGTCTCCTCCGGCACGCCCCGGAGATCACAGCGGTGACCAACCAGTTTGTGAACTCATACAAGAGGCTCTGGGGCGGCGACGAGGCGCCGAGCTTCGTGTGCTGGGGGCACAACAACCGCTCTGCCCTGGTGCGGGTGCCACTGTACAAGCCGAACAAGGGACAGAGCTCCCGCGTCGAGTACCGTGCCATCGACTCGGCAGCGAACCCGTACTTGGCCTATTCGCTCATGCTCGCTGCGGGTCTCAAGGGCATCGAAGAGGGCTACGAGCTGCCTCCTGAGGCTGAAGACAATGTCTGGAGCCTCAGCGACACAGAGCGCAGGGCGCTCGGGTATAACCAGCTGCCGGCTAGTCTCGACCACGCGATCCAGTACATGGAGGAGTCCGAGCTCGTCGCGGAGACCCTGGGTGAGCAGGTGTTCAACTTTGTGCTGCTGAACAAGCGCCAGGAGTGGGCGGAGTACCGCTCACAGGTGACACCGTTCGAGCTGCACAAGAACCTGGAAATGCTCTAGCGGCCAGAAGAAGAGCAGCCAGAAGAGAAGAGCAGGCAGAGTAGATGGCCAGGCAGCAGCTCACACTGACCGAACTCGCGCGAACCGGATTTGTCCGTCTTGACGACGCACGGCCGCGCCTGGAAGAAGTTGCCTCGCTCGGTGGCCCAGAGTCCGCGGAGCTGCTCCCCCTGCTTGGGCAGGCGGCCAGCCCCGATGACGCCCTCGGCGCACTGGTCTCCCTTCTGCGTGACGCCCCAGACGAAGCACTCGCCGCTCTTACGGTGAAGGAAACGGCGCTTCGGCTTGTGCGGGTGCTCGGAGCCTCCACCGGTCTTGCCGAGTTCTTCCAGCGTCATCCGGAACAGCTTGATGCCCTGGCCGAGGCCATCACCCGACTTCCGGATGCTGCAGAGCTGTCTGCAGATCTCCTCGATTCGGTCGGTGCGCGCGATGGATTCGCAACGAAGGTCGACGATGAGGCGTGGGTCGCTCTTCGCGTTCGATATCGAAGGAGGCTCGCCCAGATCGCCTCCTTCGACCTCGACCAGGCCGACCAGGTGACCGGCGTCGATGAGATCGGCCGCTGCCTGGCAGATCTGTCGGCCGCCGCCCTCGAAGCGGCGCTGGCCGTCGCCAGGACTATGTCGAGCGGAGACGTTGCCGGCCCAGGGGTCTTTCCGACCGGTGAAGTGGCGGCAACCCGGCTTGCCGTCATCGGTATGGGGAAGGCTGGAGCCGGCGAACTCAACTACGTCAGCGACGTCGACGTCATCTTCGTTGCGGAAGGCGATGAGGAAGCCGGACTCGGCAACTCGAGGGCAATCGACATCGCCACGCGGCTCGCCATCCTGATGATGCGGGGAATCGACGAGGCGGCGCACGAACCGGGTCTCTGGGAGGTGGACCCGAACCTGCGGCCGGAGGGCAAGGACGGAGCCCTCGTTCGCACCCTGGAGTCGCACGTGGCCTACTACGACCGGTGGGCAAAGAGCTGGGAGTTCCAGGCGCTCCTGAAGGCGAGACCGCTGGCCGGCGACAAGGATCTCGGCGACCGCTACCTGGACTCCATCTCCCCGAAGGTGTGGTCGAGTGCTGCCAGGGAGAATTTCGTCGAGTCCGTTCAGCTCATGCGCGAACGGGTCACAGACAACATCCCAGACGACGAGGTCGATGTGCAGCTGAAGCTCGGCCCAGGTGGCCTTCGCGACATCGAGTTCACCGTGCAACTCCTGCAGCTGGTCCACGGCCAGAGCGACCCGGATGTGCGGCAGGCCGGCACCATCCCCGCGCTCGGTGC
The DNA here is from genome assembly GCF_000421145.1 of Glaciibacter superstes DSM 21135. Classification (GTDB taxonomy): domain Bacteria; phylum Actinomycetota; class Actinomycetes; order Actinomycetales; family Microbacteriaceae; genus Cryobacterium; species Cryobacterium superstes. The sequence continues at coordinate 382,224 of NZ_ATWH01000002.1, forward strand.
CCTGGCGGCGGCCGGCTACATCGGACGCGCTGAGGCCGCAGAGTTCGCTCACGACTACCGGGTACTGCGCCTGATGGAGCACCGTCTCCAGCTGTCGAAACTGCGCCGCACCCACTTGGTGCCCCGCGACGAAGACTCACTGAGGGTCCTGGCCAGGGCGTCAGGCCTCGCGACCGCTGCGTCGGGGCTTCAGGACGTCTGGGGGGCGACGAAACGGCGCGTTCGGGGCCTTCACGAGCGGCTGTTCTACCGGCCTCTCCTCTCAGCCGTGGCGGCATTGCCAGACGGACTCGGCCTCACCAGCGCCCAGGCGGAAGCCAGACTGGCCGCGATCGGCTTCCGGGATCCGAAGGGAGCCCTGGCCCACATTGCAGCGCTCACCGGGGGAGTGTCGCGTCGGTCAGCCATTCAGCGACACCTGCTGCCGGTGATGCTGCAGTGGTTCTCGGATGGAACTGATCCCGATTACGGCCTTCTGGCGTTTCGCAGACTGAGCGACCATCTCGGGTCGACCTATTGGTTCCTGCGGATGCTGCGCGACTCATCCGGTGCGGCAGAGCGGCTCACCACCGTGCTCTCCGGTTCACGGTTCGTCGGTGAACTTCTTGAGGCCATTCCCGAGTCGGTGGCCTGGCTCGAATCAAAGGCAGACCTTCGTCCGCGTCCGCTTGCCACCCTCCAGGCCGAGGCGCGCGCCGTGCTTTCCAGGCATGAGAGACCGGATGCCGCGGCGGCGACACTGAGAACGGCCAGACGACGGGAGATGCTTCGGCTCGCGTTCTCGGCGATCCTCGGTGAGCTCACGGTCGCCGAGCTGGCCGCCGGACTCACCAACGTGAACGCCACCTTCGTGCAGGCGGTGCTCGCTGCCATCAGGGGAGCGGCTCTGAATCCTGCGGAGGGGGACGCCCCACCCGACGGTATCGAGTTCGCGGTGATCGCCATGGGGCGATTCGGAGGGGCGGAACTGGGATTCGGGTCTGACGCCGACGTCATGTACGTGTTCCGCAATGGGACGCTAGAGGGCGAGGCGGCCCACGAACGAGCCAAGGCCATCGTGCGGGAACTCAATCGCCTCACAGACGACAATCGCCTGCCGCTGGACCTTGACGTCGATCTCAGGCCGGAGGGGAAGAACGGCGTCGTCGTGCGTTCCCTCGACTCGTATGCCGCCTACTATCGGCGCTGGTCGCTGACGTGGGAGGCTCAGGCGTTGCTGCGAGCGCAGGGCGTGGCGGGTGACGCGGCACTTCTGGTTGATTTCACGGCCGTTGCAGATTCTGTGCGATATCCGGTCGAGATCAGCGACCATGACGTGCGTGAGGTCAAGCGGATCAAGGCAAGGGTCGAGAACGAGCGGCTCCCGCAGGGGGCGGACCCTCAGCTGCATCTCAAGCTCGGACGCGGTTCGCTCAGCGATGTCGAGTGGTTTGTACAGTTGCTGCAGCTACAGCACGCCGACGCGATTCCGGCGCTGCGCACCACATCGACCATGGTCGCCCTTCACGAGGCGACCGTAGCCGGACTGGTGAGCGAGCAGGATGCCGATATCCTGCAGGCCGCGTGGGTGTTCGCCTCCAGAGCCCGGTCGGCCATCACACTGTGGACCAACAGGACCGCCGACGTGCTGCCGAGTGACCGCACGCAGCTGGAGGGTGTGGCGCGGGTGATGTTGTACCCGCCCGGTTCCGCCTACCAACTCGAGGAGGACTACCTCGGGCTCACCCGCCGCGCCCGCGCTGTCTTCGAGCGCGAGTTCTACGGCCCGGTAGTGCGGCCTGGTCCGTCCGGAGGCTGAGATGGTGAAGGGGCGGCATCCGTTTCCGGACACCGCCCCGTCATCACTGCGACCTACACCCCGTAGTAGAGCTCAAACTCGAACGGGTGCGGGCGCTGTGCGAGCGGCTTGAGCTCGTGCTCGCGCTTGAAGTCGATCCACGTCTCGATGAGCTCAGGCGTGAACACGTTTCCGGCGAGCAGGAAGTCATGGTCTGCTTCGAGCGCGGCCAATGCGGCTTCGAGCGAGGCCGGCAGCTGGGGGATGCTCTTGGCTTCCTCAGGCGGCAACTCGTAGAGGTCTTTGTCGATCGGTTCGTGAGGCTCGATGCGGTTCTTGATCCCATCGAGGCCGGCCATCAACTGAGCCGCAAACGCGAGGTAGGGGTTGCTTGAGCCGTCTGGAACGCGGAACTCGATGCGCTTGGCCTTCGGGTTCGTTCCCGTGATCGGGATACGGATGCACGCGGAACGGTTGCCGGCGGAATACACCAGGTTGACCGGGGCCTCGAAGCCAGGCACCAGCCTGCGGAAGGAGTTGATGCTCGGGTTGGTGAAGGCGAGAACAGCGGGGGCGTGTTTGAGCAGGCCCCCGATATACCAGCGGGCAAGGTCGGACAGCCCGCCGTAGCCGGCCTCGTCATAGAACAGCGGCTTGCCGTCTGCCCAGAGCGACTGGTGCGTGTGCATACCTGATCCGTTGTCGCCGAACAGCGGCTTCGGCATGAACGTCGCCGTCTTGCCCCACTCATTCGCCGTGTTCTTGACGATGTACTTGAATTTCAGGATGTCGTCTGCCGAGTGGACCATGGTGTCGAAGCGGTAGTTGATCTCGCCCTGTCCGCCCGTGCCCACCTCGTGGTGGCTGCGCTCAAGGATCAGCCCGGAGTCGATCAGCTTCAGGCAGATGTCGTCACGCAGGTCGGCGTGCTGGTCGACCGGGCTGACCGGGAAGTAGCCGCCCTTGAATGGAGTCTTGTTTGCGAGGTTGCCGCCCTCCTCCGTGCGGCCGGAGTTCCAGGCGCCCTCGCTGGAATCGACGGCGTAGAAGCTGGAGTGCTGGTTCACTTCGTAGCGCACATCGTCGAAGATGTAGAACTCGGCTTCTGGGGCGAAGAACGCGGTGTCGGCGATGCCGGTCGATGCGAGGTACTTCTCTGCCTTCTTGGCGACCTGACGGGGGTCTTTGGAGTAGATCTCGCCGTTGCGCGGGTTGTAGATGTCGAACAGCATGATGAGGGTGCGCTCGGCGCGGAACGGGTCGATGTATGCCGTGCTGACGTCGGGAATGAGCTGCATGTCCGACTCGTGGATCGACGCGAAACCGCGGATCGAGGAGCCGTCGAACAGCTGGCCGACCGTGAAGAACTCTTCGTCGACCGTGGAAGCCGGGATGTTGAAGTGCTGCTGCACGCCGGGAAGGTCGGTGAATCGGATGTCAAGGAACTTGACGTCGGTGTCCTTGATGAACGAGAGCACTTCTGACGAATCGCGGAACATGCGGGGTGTACTCCAAATGGTGTGGATCAGTTAGTCGCGCATTGCGGCCATGCCTGAGGTTAGACCCGTGGCGTTACTCGACCGTGACGCTGATGTTTCCTGCATGTTACGCGACTGGCCACGTCGATAGAATCGAACTGTGCCAGCATCCGCCTCAAAACCCACCACTTTCGGCCAGCTCCCCCCGAGCAAATGGCCGGGTGAACGGCTGGGTCTTCCGGATGCCGGGCCACGGTCAGTCGCCCGCGTCGGCAGGCGATTGGGCGCGCTGGCCATCGATTGGGGGCTGGCCGTCGCCGCCTCGATGATCTTCTTCTCGTACAATCCGTTCGCGACCTCGCTGATCTTCGTCGTGATGCAGATCCTTTTCATTCCCACGATCGGTGGCAGCATCGGGCATCGCCTCTTCGGCCTGCGGATTGTGCCCCTTGTCGGCGGGTGGGTCGGCCTCTGGCGGCCGGTCGTGCGCTCTGTGTTGCTCGGGATCGTGATCCCCGCCCTGGTGTGGGACTCCGACCAGCGCGGATTCCACGACAAGGTAGCGGGAACGGTCCTCATCCGCTTCTGACGATTTCTCGCGGTTCGGCGAGGGTGTGCTTCGCTAACCCGCCTGCTTGCCGCGCTGCGGGCGCGCCTTCATCGGGTCGACACCCTTCGGGATCGGCAGGCCCTTGTCCTTCAGTGAATTCAGCCGGTTGTTGACGGCCAGCACCTCGGCCTTTGTCAGGGAGTTCTTGATCTTGGTCAATCGACGTGACAGCTTGTGCAGCGGCACGGCATCCTCATCCGGTCCGACGGAAATGACGGTTACGGCGACATTACCGCCGATCCTGGCGACTTTGCGCCGTTCTTCCTCGACCATGCGCGTGGTGCGGGTCTGTGGACCCTCACCGATCAGCACAACGCCGCCGCGGCCGACGGCCCGGTAGACGGCATCCTGGGTCTTGCCGTTGACGGCAACCGGCATCTCGCTGCCGACCCAGCCGCGCTTCAGCGAACTGCGAAGCACCGCACCCACTGCGCCCGGCTGGCCTTCGATCTGAGAGTACGCGGCCTTCTCCGCCCGACGGCCGAGGATGATCAGCATCGCGAGCACGCCGCCGAGCACGCCGGCAACGATCCAGAGTGCGATCGTGAGCCCGTTCTCCGGGGAGAAGATCAGGGCAAGCGCAATGCCGATCGCAACCGGCACCAGGAAGCCGAGAATCATGAACAACACGATGTTCGAGTCGTAGCGCCTCGTCATCTGGAACACCTGCCACATTTGCTTCAGGCGGCCGTGTTCTTTCGGGGTGCGGGGAGACTTGTCCTTGCTGCGTGCCATGGTTCTAAGACTACCGAGTCCGGGTCCGGGTTCGTGACTGTTCGGTCACGAGACGGCCTGCGCAAAACCGGTTGTGGCGTCGGCGAGATGGCGGAGCTCAGCTGGAACTTCGCGACCGGTTGCGAGCATCGACTGCGCCCAGAGCCGGCCGGCGCGATACGACGATCTCACCAACGGTCCAGACAGCACACCGAGGAAACCGATCTCCTCCGCTTCCTCCTTGAGCTCGACGAACTCTTCCGGTCTCACCCACCTGGCAACGGGCAGGTGCCGGGGACTTGGCCGCAAGTACTGGGTGATCGTGATGATGTCAGTGCCCGCATCGTGCAGGTCCTGCAGAGCCTGGCTTACCTCTGCACGTTCTTCTCCCATCCCCAGGATGAGATTCGACTTGGTGATCAGTCCGGCGTTCCGGCCCTGGGTGATGACGTCGAGCGAACGGTCGTAGCGGAACGCGGGCCGGATGCGCTTGAAGATTCGCGGCACCGTCTCGACGTTGTGGGCAAAGACCTCCGGCGTGGCCGAGAACACCTCGGCCAGGTGGTCTGGATTGCCCGAGAAGTCAGGGACCAGGATCTCAACGCCAGTGCCTGGGCTCTGCCGGTGGATTTCGCGGATGGTCTCGGCGTAAAGCCAGGAACCTTCATCCGGCAGGTCGTCGCGGGCGACGCCGGTGACGGTGGCATAGCGCAGCTGCATCGCGACAACGGATTCGGCGACTCGCCTGGGCTCATCGCGGTCGAAGTCTGCCGGTTTTCCCGTGTCGATCTGGCAGAAGTCGCACCGCCTGGTGCACTGGGACCCGCCGATCAGGAAGGTCGCCTCCCGGTCTTCCCAGCACTCGAAGATATTCGGGCATCCGGCTTCCTGGCACACGGTGTGCAGATTCTCGCTCTTCACGAGCTGCTGGAGCTGCTGGTATTCCGGGCCCATCCTGGCCTTCGTCTTGATCCAGTCCGGTTTCCGTTCGATCGGGGTCTCTGCATTGCGGATCTCGAGCCGCAGCATCCGTCGCCCTTCCGGTACGGCGCTCATGCTGCCACCTCCAGGCTCGTGCTGGTGAACGCGTTACTGAGCGGCTCGATCAGTTCTGCGGTGTCAACGGTGCGGCCCAGAACCACTGACATGGTGGTCACGCCGGCATCGGCGATGCCGCAGGCGATGATTCGGCCGTATGGTGCGAGCGAGTTGCTGCAGTTCAGCGCGAAGCCATGCATGGTGACGCCTTCGGCGACCCGGATGCCGATGGCCGCGATCTTGTCTTCGAGCCCAACCGGTCCGACCCAGACTCCCGAGCGACCTGCGACGCGGCGGCCATCGATTCCGAACCCGGCCAGGACACCGATGAGCAGGCCCTCCAGCCTGCGCACATACCCGACGACGTCAACGGGCTCATCCAATCGCAGGATCGGATAGCCGACCAGCTGGCCTGGACCGTGCCAGGTGATCTTGCCTCCGCGATCCACGTCGATGACGGCGGTTCCGTCTGAGGGGCGTTCGTGGGGCTCGGTGCGTTTGCCCGCGGTGTAGACAGCGGGATGTTCGAGCAGGATGACCGTGTCAGGCCTCTCGCCGGAGACAACTGAACGATGGACGGCGCGCTGGAGCTCAAGGCCCTCGGTATACGGCACGGAGTTGGCGCTTAGCCCCGCGACGATAATGTCGAGCATTCCGCCAGTCTAGGCTCTCCACGGGGCAACCCTCCACAGGGCATCTGCACACGGAGTTCTCCACAGATTGAGGCTCTGACTCGCTGCGCGCGGAAGCGGAGCGGCAGGATTCTGACATGGAAGTTTCGCCGCGGTTCGACATCATCGCCGGATATCGCCTGATTCGGAAACTCGGCGTGGGGGAACGTTCTGAGGTGTTTCTCGGCCACGCGCTCGACCCTGGGGTGTCACCGTCTACTGGCCCAGCCGGCGTTGCAGTGAAGGTCTTCCGGCCACAGGTCGAGTCGGACTCGATCGATCGGGAGATCCGGGCGCGGGTCGCCGTCGGCGGTGACGGGCTGGCGGCCCTTCTCGACCTGGCGACAATGCCAGACGAGGGAGTGTGCATCGTTCTCGAACGCCTCGACGGTCGTTCCCTACCCGCAGTGCTCGCCGCTCGCGACAGTCTTGCAGCGGGGGAGGCGGTGACCCTCCTCGCTCCGATCATCGTCGCTGTCGCCGGCCTCCATGCGGCCGGCTTCGCGCACACCACCCTCAGCCAGGCAGCGGTGCACGTGACGGGCTCTGGTCGCCCTCTGCTCACGGCGCTCGGTGGCCTCCGTGAACTGGATGCGGCGCAGAACGATCTGATTCGCGCCGACTACGGTCGGCTCACGGTGCTCATCCGCAGCGTCTTCGACCATCTGAAGTCCGGCGATTCAGACGGAAGGCGCGCAGAAGCGGTCGCCGCGTGGTTCGAGATGGCCGCAACGAAGATCCCGTTCGAGCCGTGCCTGGACGAACTGGAACGCCGACTGTTCGAGTGGTCGCCTGCCGCTCCCGTCGGCATGGGCATGATTTCCGATTCGGACGGGACGCGTGCAGTTGCGAGCAGAGTCAACGCGCCGCCATATGCCGCCGGCGCACCCTGGCAGCAGGCTGCGGCCGCCACCGGAACCGAAGGCACAAGCCGCGCCGGCACCGAAGCCACCCATCGCGCCGGCACTGACGGCCCAGTCGCGGCGAGGCTTGTGGACGCCCGGCCGATGACGACGGTGAAGACGCTATTGCAGGCGGCTCTTGGCCCTCGTCGTCGTTCGCTCGTGGTCGCGGGCTGCATCTCGGCTGCTATCGTCGTTCTGGCACTGACCCTTATTCCGCCCGCTGGGCAGTCGAGTCAGGCCGATCCGCCGCACGCGGCGTCATCGGCTTCTGCTGATCCTCCGGCCTCTGCTGATCCTCCGGCCTCTGCCGATCCTCCGGTCTCTGCAGCGGGAGACCCGCACCCTGCTGCGACCACCGACCCGGCCGACCCAGACGGCAGCGCGTCGAAGGATGACGCTGATGCCGTCGGCGGCGACGAACCGGTGGCCGCAACGTCAGAGCTGCTGCGGGCGCGTAATGAGTGTCTGTCCGGCGCATCCGTTGCCTGCCTGGATACCGTCGACCAGGCCGGTTCCGCGGCCCTCGCAACGGATCGATACCGGCTCGCGCAGGGTGCTGACGCCGGGGAGACCACCGCGGCGCCACAAGCATCGGTGATCGGCGATCCGACGGGTTACACCCTCAGCCTCGTGGAACGCACCGGTGACTCAGCCCTCATCGCCCTGGAGCCGAGTTCACCGCTGAACGGGAAGGAGATGCACAGCGAACCGGCCTCGGTCCTTGTGGTCAAGGGCGAGGCCGGTTGGGGCATTCGTGAGATCTTCGGGTATTAACCGAGAGACAGTGAACCCGGCAGGACTCAGATCCCCAGGTCTGCCTCGAATGCTCCCGCTTCGAGGCGCTGTTTCATCGTGGTGAGAAAACGCGCGGCGTCGGCTCCGTCGATGATGCGGTGGTCGTACGAGAGCGCGAGGTAGACGCTGGAACGGATGGCGATCGAGTCGAAGCCGTCGTTTGTGACGACAGCAGCCTTCTTGTAGACGATCCCGGTACCCAGGATCGCACTCTGCGGCAGGAACACAACGGGAGTATCGAACAGGGCACCACGCGACCCGGTGTTGGTCAGAGTGAAGGTGCCGCCGGCGAGCTCGTCTGGTTTGAGCTTGTTGTCGCGGGTGCGCTCCGCGAGATCGGCGATCTGCGCGGCGAACCCGGCAAGGTCGAGTTCGGCTGCGTTGCGTACCACCGGAGTCAGCAGGCCACGCTCGGTGTCGACCGCGATGCTGATGTTCTCCTGTGCCGGATACACGATCGAATCCCCGTCGATCGTCGCGTTGACGATCGGGTACGCCTGAAGGGCTTCCGCGGCAGCAAGCGCGAAGAACGGCAGGAATGACAGCTTGTTGCCGGTCTTGGACTGGAAGTCCGCCTTCACCCTGTCGCGCAGTCTGGCGACACGTGTGACGTCGACCTCGACAACGGTGGTGAGCTGCGCCGACGTCTGCATCGAGATGACGGCGCGTTCAGCGACCACCTTGCGGAGGCGCGACATCGGCTGCGTTGTCCCGCGGAGTTCGGATACCTCGACGGCGACCTTCTCGGTGCCACCGGCATCCGATGTGGCCGCAGTGATGTCCTGTTTGCGGATGCGGCCACCGACTCCGGTTCCGGTGACAGTCGACAGGTCGACGCCGGCCTCATTGGCGAGCTTGCGCACGATCGGCGTCACGTAGCCGGACGTACCGGCGTGCGAACCCCGGCTCGGCGCTGGAGCGGTGGCTTCTGCCGGTGCGGCGGGAGCGGCCTCTTGGGCCGGTGCTGCGGGTGCCGGCGCTGCGGGAGCTGGAGCTGCGGGTGCTGGAGCCGCGGGTGCCGGCGGGGCGGGAGCTGGCGACGGCGGCGCCACTGGTGCGGCCGTCTCCTCTGCAGGTGCCGGGGCGTCGGTCGATGGCACCTCCACGGCGGCGGGTGCCTGGGCCTGGGGAGCAGCGGTGGGTGCCGCTTCGGGTGCGGGTGCTGCTTGGGCTTCGGCAGCGGGAGCCTCGGCAGCCGGTGCTTCAGCAGCCGGTGCCTCAGCAGTGGGTGCTTCAGCGGCCGGTGCCTCAGCAGCCGGTGCCTCTGGGGCTGCGCCGGCGCCCGAACCGTCACCGATGGTGACGAGCGCGGTGCCGACTTCCACGGTCTCGTCCTCCTGGACAAGGATCGCTTCGATCACACCGGCGACGGGAGACGGGATCTCCGTGTCGACCTTGTCGGTCGACACCTCGAGCAAAGGCTCGTCGACTTCAACGCGGTCGCCCACGTTCTTGAGCCAGCGGGTGACCGTTCCCTCTGTGACACTCTCGCCGAGTGCCGGGAGGCTGACGGATTCGCTCATGCGATTGTCTCCTTCAAAACCAGATTGTCTGTCATTAGCTTACTGAGAATCGAGTGCCGCACCGGTTCAGAGGGCGTGCAGCGGCTTGCCGGCCAGGGCCAGGAACGCTTCGCCGAGTGCCTCGTTCTGAGTGGGGTGTGCGTGGATGAGCGGCGCGATGTCTTCTGGGTATGCTTCCCAGTTGACAACAAGCTGGCCCTCGCCGATGAGTTCACCGACGCGAGCGCCGATCATGTGCACGCCGACCACGGGGCCATCCTTCACACGAACGACCTTGATCGAACCAGTTGTTCCGAGGATGGCGCTCTTGCCGTTGCCTCCGAGGCTGTATTCGTAACTCGACACCTGGTCTGCACCGAACTTCTCGCCGGCCTTTGCCTCTGTGTAGCCGACGGATGCCACCTCTGGGTCGCAGTAGGTGATCTTCGGGATGTTGACGTCTTCGACGATGATCGGGTTCTGGCCGGCGATCTCCTCGGCGACGAAGATGCCCTGCTGGAAGCCGCGGTGCGCGAGCTGGAGGCCGGGCACGATGTCGCCGACGGCATACACGCCTGGAACGTTCGTGGCCAGGCGCTCATCGGTGATGACGAAGCCGCGGTCCATCTCGATGCCGACTTCCTCGAAACCGAGGCCAGCCGTTGACGGGCCGCGCCCGACCGCCACGAGGAGCAGGTCTGCTTCGACAGTTGCGCCGTTCTCAAGAGTGACGACAACTCCGCTGTCGTTCTGGGTGACGCTCTGGAAACGAACACCGAGCGTGTACTCGATACCGCGCTTGCGGAAGGCTCGTTCAAGCTGCTTGGAGACGGACTCTTCTTCGTTCGGCACCAGGTGAGGGAGGGCTTCGATGATGCTGACGTCTGCGCCGAATGACTTCCAGACGCTGGCGAACTCGACACCGATGACACCGCCACCGAGCACCGCGACCTTCTTGGGCACAAAGTCGAGCTCGAGCGCCTGCTCGCTGGTGATGACCCGTCCGCCGAGTTCGAGCCCAGGGAGGGAACGCGAATAGGAACCGGTCGCGAGGATGACATTCTTTCCGACAATCGTATCGTCGCCGACCTGCACGGTGGTGGGGGAGACCAGTCGGCCCTCGCCCTCGATGACGGTGATGCCGCGGGCCTTGATCAGGCCCTGGAGACCTTTGAACTTGCTGGCGACAATGCCTTCGCGATATGCCGTGACACCGGCGACGTCGATGCCCTCGAAGGTTGTCGTGACACCGAACTTCGATGACTCCCGGCTGACGTCCGCAACTTCAGCCGCGTGCAGCAGTGCTTTGGTGGGGATGCATCCACGGTGGAGACAGGTGCCGCCGAGCTTGCCCTTCTCGACCAGTCCGACGGTGAAACCGAGTTGCACGGCACGCAGCGCCGCCGCATACCCTCCACTTCCTCCGCCGAGAACGACTATGTCAAAATTCTGCTCCGACACCCAGATACTCCCTCGCGCTTAACGATCTGTGCCACGTCCTGCCGGCACGGTTGTGCCGTGCCTGGCAGCTGTTCAACGGCAAGCGTCACTTGCCCATACGACTGTACTACGGGCGGCTAAACTCCTCGGCCAGTTGCACCAGTGTGCGCACCGAAACGCCCGTCGGCCCCGCGGCGGTGAATCCCCATCCAGAGCCCTCGTTGTGAGCGCTCCCCGCGATGTCCAGGTGGGCCCACGGGATGGTGGATGCATTCTCGTCGTCGCCCACCCGGCCGATGAACTCCTTGAGGAAGACGCCAGCGAGCAGCATGCCACCCGCCTTGTTCCCGATCTTCGCGTTCGCGATGTCTGCGACGGGCGACTTCAGGAGTGCCCGCAGTTCCCCCGGTAGCGGCATCGGCCAGGCGAGTTCCCCTGTGACCTGACTGGCGGAACGCACCTGTGCGACCAGGTCGTCATCACCCATGACGGCGAAATACCGGGTCCCGAGGGCGATGGTTGCTGCGCCGGTCAGAGTAGCGACGTCGATGATCGCGTCCGGGTGCTCCTCGCTGGCCGCGACAAGCCCGTCTGCGAGCACCAGCCGACCCTCGGCATCCGTATTGAGTACCTCAACCGTCTTTCCACCCCGTATCCGGAGAACATCCTCCGGGCGGATGGCGGAACCGGACGGCATGTTCTCCGCGATGCAGAGCCAGGCCGTGATCCGCACGGGAAGGCCGAGCCTCGCGGCGGCGAGCGTGACGCCGAGCACCGTGGCCGCACCGGTCATGTCGTACTTCATCCCGACCATGGATGCTGCCGGCTTCAGCGAAAGCCCGCCGGAGTCGAAGGTGATTCCCTTTCCGACCAGTGCGAGGTGGCGAACTGCGCCGACGGGGGAGTAGCTCACCTTGACCAGCCGTGGGGGTCTGGTGGAACCCTGGCCGACGCCAAGGATGCCGCCGAATCCGTCTGCGGCGAGTTCGGCCTCATCCCACACCCGCACATCGACAGGGAGTGACTGTGCTGCTTCGATGGCCCGATCCGCCAGTGACGCGGGATAGAGGTCAGACGGCGGGGTGTTCACGAGATCCTTGACCAGGGAAACCGCCCCTGCGATGGCAATCGCCCTTTCCAGGACATCTTCGGCATCGTGGGAGGTGTGCACCGTCACCGTGTCGGCCGGAGACTTCGTCCCGGCCAGGGAATCCTTCCGATAGTCGGTGAAGGCGTACGCACCAAGAGCGGCTCCCTCGAGTACCGCTTCCACCTCGGCTGCGTTCTCCAGAGGCAGGGCAAACGCGATCGACTCCACACCGGTGAGCTGGCGGAGTGCACTGCCTGCGGCATACCGGAGTGCGTCTGGGCCGGTCTCGGAGCCGAGTCCGACGATCGCAATGCTCGCCGCCGAGCCGACAATCGCCGGAATCCTGGTGACTTCGTCCTTCCCGCCGGTGACACCGAGCGCCTCCAGGTGATCTCCGATGACAGCAAAGCCCGCCTCAGCGTGCAGCGTGGGCTTGCCATTGACCACTTTGGCTGCAACAACGAGTACGTCGGCTTGTGCATCGAGAGCGGAAAGGGGTGATACCGAAAGTGAAGGGAATGTCATTCTTCGATGCTAACGATGAGCGCATCCGTTCGCTGTGCACCGAAACGCACCGTTGCCGTGTTCGCTCTGGGCATGAACCCCAGCATCCGGTTTCCGGGTGACCGGGTTCTGCCGACGCCTAGAGTTGAAGCATGCGCGATCCTGGTGACCTGTACGAGCTGACCGCGGATGCGGAGGGCGTCCCGGAGGGCCTACACCTGGTCGCGGGCCTCACCGGGTTCGCCGATGCCGGGGGAGCGGTGTCGCAATTCACCGAATACCTGCTCGGTACGCTCGACCACACGATCGTTGCGGAGTTCGACACCGATCTACTCCTGGACTACCGGGCACGCAGGCCGATCATCTACTTCGACCAAGACCACCTGACCGACTATCAGCCGGCCACCCTTCGGGTCTACCTCGCGTCCGATGAGATCGGCCAGCCGTTCCTCCTTCTGGCCGGGTTCGAACCCGACTTCCGGTGGGAGCAGTTCACCGCGGCCGTGCTGGAGATCGCCGCGCATTTCCGGGTCGCGTCCACTACCTGGGTTCACGCCATCCCGATGCCGGTTCCGCACACCAGGCCGATCGGGGTCACGGTCAGCGGCAACCGGTCAGACCTCATCGAAAGCATGTCGGTCTGGCGCCCGCACACACAGGTGCCGTCGAATGCCCTGCACCTGGTTGAATACCGGCTCCAGTCGAGCGGTGCCACAACGGTCGGGTTCGTGCTGCTGGTTCCCCATTACCTCGCCGACACCGAGTTCCCCTCTGCTGCCCTTTCCGCGCTGGAAAGCACAAGTGCTTCCACCGGCCTGATCTTCCCCACCGACCGACTCCGCGAACAGAACCGGGAATTCGTCGCCCGCATCGACGAGCAGGTGCACGAAAACCCTGAACTCGCCAAACTGGTCGGCACACTCGAGCAACGTTATGACGCCTACATGGAGGGCAGTCCTTTGCGTTCGCCGCTGACGGATGAGGACGGCGAGCTTCCGAGCGCCGACGAGATCGCCGCTGAACTCGAGAAGTTCCTCGCCATTCGCCGCACCAGGGACAACGGCCAGCTCGGCTGACCCTGTTTGGCACCTGTCAGCTTCGGCTAGACTGACAGAAGTGAACTCCCGTCGGTCCTGGTTGATCTTTGCGATCGGATCGTTCGCCTACCTTTCCGCCGTTCTGCAGCGCACGTCCCTCGGAATCGCCGGTGTCGCCGCAACCGAGCGATTCGGTGGCTCCGCAGCGGTACTCTCGAGCCTCGCGGTCGTGCAGCTGATCGTCTACGCCGGCGCGCAGATTCCAGTCGGTGTCCTGATCGACAGGTTCGGGCCGCGAGTGCTCATGGTCACCGGAACAACGATGATGGTCGCCGGTCAACTGACTCTCGCGTTTGCGCCGACCATCACGGTGGCTGTGATCGGACGCATTCTGGTCGGCGGGGGCGACGCGACCATCTTCATCTCGATGATTCGGCTGATCTCCTCGTGGTTCTCCGGGCGAATCGTTCCCCAGTTGTCCCAGTGGATGGGAAACATCGGTCAACTCGGTCAGGTGCTCTCCGCCATCCCGCTCGCCTGGGTACTCGATCTCTGGGGGTGGACCCCGGCCTTCGTCTCGGCGGCATCCGTTGCGGTTGTCGCGATGATCGTGGTTTTCATTGTCGTCAGGGACCGACCGGCGCTCGGGACTGATCAGCACCGGGCGACCAGTTGGAAGGACGCCCTGATTCAGCTGCGTCACAGCTTCGCCAGGCCGGGTACGCAGCTCGGTTTCTGGTCGCACTACGTGACTCAGTCCTCCGGCACGGTGTTCAGTCTCCTCTGGGGATTTCCTTTCATGGTCTACGGCCTGGGATACGACCCTGCACTGGCAGCGGCAATGCTCACCATCGTGGTGGGCGCTGGAATCGTGTTCGGACCGCTGCTCGGAATCCTCACGGCCCGCTACCCGCTGAGGCGGAGCAATATCGTGCTCGGCATCGTCGCCGTCATCGGGTTCGCCTGGACGGTGGTGCTTCTCTGGCCTGGTCCGCAACCGATGTGGTTGATCGTCGCACTGCTCGTTGTCCTGGGCGTCGGAGGCCCAGGGTCCCTCATAGGATTCGACTTCGCACGCACGTTCAACCCGCAGCGAAGCCTTGGCTCGGCCAACGGTGTGGTGAATGTCGGCGGTTTCACGGCGAGCTTCGTGACCATGTACTTGATCGGCGTGCTTCTTGACCTGCAGGACGGCATCCGCGTCGGGCAGGGCGAGCAGAGCGACCTGTACGCCCTCGACTCCTTCCGCCTGGCTTTCGCAGTGCAATTCCTGGTGATTGGCGCGGGCGTCGGCTTCCTCCTTCGCGCGCGGCGTCGCACCCGCCTGCAGTTGTCTCGCGATGAGGGAATACAGGTGGCACCCCTGTGGGTTGCATTGGTAAGGGCGTGGAGGCACCGCAGGGGCTCGCCATAACGGATCGATGGCTGGCGGACCGGGTGGCTCGCACTCCTTGCAAAACATGCAATAATTGTCAATAGGACCCGTTCTGGTCCCGCAAAATGCCGGGTGTATCGCGGCATTGGCGCTGTAGTGAGGCGCCCGGGACTTGACATGGGTCCAAGTACTGCCCGAAATCGGGTGATACTGCCCGGTCTGGGATGGATTCCGGGAGCGCTGTACGCGCACAAAACACAGTATGAGAGGTGTCCGAATGGCAACCCCCACAAAGACTGAGCCGACCGAAGAGACCGCTACGAAGGCCGCGCAGGCGGCTGCGTCGACGACCACAGCGACGAAGACCACAGCGTCAAAAGCAGCAGCCCCCAAGGCGGCGCCGAAGAAGGCTGCTGCTGTGAAGAGCACCGCTGCGAAGACCACAGCTGCGAAGACCACAGGTGCGAAGGCTTCGGCCGCACAGGCCACCGACGCCCCGAAGGCGGCTCCTAAGAAGCGTGCTCCCGCAAAACGCTCGAAGGCCGGCGATGTCGAGTCGGATGTCGAGCAACCGGACAAGGCCGCTGGGAAAGACGCCACCGACGAGTTCGAGGACGACGAAACAGAAGACGGTGCGAAGCGCCCGGTGCAGACCGAACCGCTGCCCTCTGGCGCACTTGTCCTCTCGCTTGTCGACGACGAGGACGAAGTGCCGGTGTATTCCAGCGCGATCACCGGCGCGACCGCTGACGCGGTCAAGGACTACCTGAAGCAGATCGGTAAGGTCGCACTGCTGAACGCGGCCGAAGAGGTCGAACTCGCCATGCGGATCGAGGCAGGGCTCTTCGCCGAAGACAAGCTTTCGCAGATGAGTGACTCCGAGAAGCGC
The DNA here is from genome assembly GCF_000421145.1 of Glaciibacter superstes DSM 21135. GTDB lineage: Bacteria > Actinomycetota > Actinomycetes > Actinomycetales > Microbacteriaceae > Cryobacterium > Cryobacterium superstes. Next base: position 398,049 of record NZ_ATWH01000002.1, read on the forward strand.
AATGCACTTGGGCGCGAGCTGCAGTGGGTTGCCAAGGACGGCGCCCGAGCCAAGAGCCACCTGCTCGGGGCGAACCTGCGACTCGTCGTCTCGCTCGCCAAGCGCTACACAGGCCGTGGAATGCAGTTCCTTGACCTGATCCAGGAAGGCAACCTGGGGCTCATCCGTGCGGTGGAGAAGTTCGACTACACCAAGGGCTTCAAATTCTCGACCTACGCCACCTGGTGGATTCGCCAGGCGATCACCCGCGCAATGGCCGATCAGGCCCGCACCATCCGAATTCCGGTGCACATGGTCGAGGTCATCAACAAGCTGGCCAGGGTGCAGCGCCAGATGCTGCAAGACCTGGGCCGCGAACCCACGCCAGAGGAACTGAGTCGCGAGCTCGACATGACCCCGGAGAAGGTCGTCGAGGTGCAGAAGTATGGCCGTGAGCCGATTTCACTGCACACTCCGCTCGGTGAAGACGGCGACAGCGAGTTCGGCGACCTCATCGAAGACACTGAAGCGGTTGTACCCGCGGACGCCGTCGGATTCACCATGCTGCAGAAGCAGCTAGAAAGCCTTCTCGACTCGCTGTCGGAGCGTGAGGCCGGTGTCATTCGCATGCGCTTCGGACTAGGCGACGGAATGCCGAAGACGCTCGACCAGATCGGGGACACGTTCGGGGTCACTCGCGAGCGCATCCGCCAGATCGAATCGAAGACCATGGCCAAGCTGCGGCATCCGTCCAGGTCGCAGTCCCTGCGCGACTACCTCGAGTAGGCGTCCTGTGGTGCGCTATGCACCGGCGATCCTCATCGGCAGGGTCGTCCGGAAGCTCGCGAGGTGGCGCAAGCCCGGAGGAGGCTCTGCCATCCCCGGGCTTATTGTCAACCGCATCGCGCCCGGATTCCTGGCGCGCACTCTGAACAGCTTCCCCGGTGGGCTGGTGATCGTCACGGGCTCCAGCGGCAAGTCGACCACCACCAAGATGCTGGTGGCTGCCCTGCGCGCGCATGGCCAGACTGTTTTCACGAACCCGTCGACGGCGAACATCAGCCAGGGCCTGACCTCCGCCCTCCTTGAACGGGCCAGCATCACCGGGCAAGTTGACGGTGACATCGCCGTGCTGGAGATGGACGAGGGGCACGGTGCGCTGATCGCGTCTACCCTTCTGCCCCGAGTAGTGCTGCTCACCAACGTGATGGTCGACCAGATCGATCGTTTCCACGACTCGGAGATGGTGACTGCCATGCTCGCGAAGATCGCGGCTCGTGCAACCGAGGCGCTCGTCTCGAATGCCGATGACCAGTACCTGGCCGACATCGCAGCGACAATGGTGCCCGGGGTGGAGATCGTACGTTTCGGGGTGACCACCGAGGTACTTTCGCAGAGCCCGCGCGGTCTGGGATACACCAGGACGACCACGGAGCGGATGACAGCGGACGACGGCGTGTTGCTCACGGAGGTCGATGGGACCAGGGCCGAATTGCGCGCAGCAGGACACACCCACACCGTCCGGCTGCCTGCGCGCGGGACGCACTATGCCGTTGATGCGGCAAGTGCATTCGCGGCTGCCGGCAGCATCCTCGGACCCCGATTTGATGCGCGCGTTGCGGTCACGGCGATCTCCGCCATCCCCCCGGTCTTCGGTCGCGGAGAGATCGTGACGGTGCACGGCAAGCAGGTTGAGTTCGTGCTCGTGCAGAATCCGGCTAGTTTCCAGCTCAACGTGGACAGCCTGGAAGCCGGGACAGAACAGATTCTCGTCGCCATCGGGTCCGACGTTCGCGACCCGTCGTACTTTTGGCCTGTTGACACCTCAAGGCTCGGACGGGTACTCATCGCGTCCGGGTCCAAGGCGCACGACATTGCCCTGCAATTGGCGTACGACGACGTGCAGGTGGACCGGATCGAGACTGACCTCGCGGTCGCACTCGACGATTTCCTTGCCCTTCCCGATCCGGCCAGGGGGCAGAAGACGATCATCTTCTCCGCTGACTCGATGCGCCGCACTCGTGCCCATCTCAGGTTGGCCACCAATTCGGAGGAGGCGGCGTGACCGGCATGCTCACCATCGCGGTGCTGCTCCCCGAACTTCTCGACACCAATGGTGACGCTTCAAACGCCCGGGTCCTTGCGAGGCGCGCCGAGTGGGCAGGCCATGATGCCAGGGTCGTCGCAGTGAACAGCGTGATTGAGCTGCCGGAACAGACGGATGCCGTCGTCATCGGCTCTGGCTCAGACGCCGACCTCGAAACGGCGAGGGACGTACTTCTGACGCTGCAGTCCCGGCTTCGTGAACTCGTCACGAGCGGCGTCCCCGTCCTCGCGATCGGCACCGGGTGGGAACTCCTCAGCTGGGGAATCGAACACGGCGACGGTTCAGTGCTTGAGGGGCTTGGCATCGTTGCTGGCCGCGCGATTCCCCGTGGGGAGCGCGCGATAGACGACCTTGTGATTTCGTCGAAGTATGGACGGCTTGTCGGTTTTGAGAACCATGCGCGCGCCTATACGGGCGCGGAGGGGTCGCCTCTCGGCCGGGTACTTTCCGGATCAGGCAACGGGAGCGGCACGGAGGGCGTCGTCATGGGAGAGGTGTTCTGCACACACCTGCATGGCCCGGTCCTGGCACGCAATCCCGTGCTTGCCGATCATCTGCTCACGATCATCCTGGCGAGGCACGGTGCTGCATATGCCGCTGGCGAGCGGGCTACCCAGGTCGACCAGATAGCACAAGCCGCACGCAACCAGGTTGCTGTGCGGCTTGGACTCGCTCCGGAAGGAGACTCTGCCGGGAACTCCTAAAGGCTCCCGGCAGCAATCAGTCTCTAGGAACGCTGGTCTTCAAAGAGGCGGCTCGACTCGTCGTGCCAGCTCTCCGCGATGGCGGCCAGCTTCTCCTGGTGCTTGCGACCGTGGTGGGCGCAGAACAGCAACTCGCTGTTGTTCACGACGACGCGGATGTAGGCCTGCGCGCCGCAGGCGTCGCACCGGTCGGCTGCCGTGAGCTGTTGGGGGGCACTGTGCTCATCGACACCGTGTTCGCCGATGGCACCGTTTTGGGTGGCGATCTGGGACATGTGCTCCTCCTCAGATAAGAAACGATTAACCTGACACCCCATGTAAACACGCGCCGCCGAGGTTTGGGCTCTAGCGGGCGGTATTTCGCTCACCGCGTAGCGAATGACCATGGGTGTCGGTCCTGTTGTGACGCCGCGCGGTCAGTAGGCTTAACCGTTGTGAGTTCCGACTATTCCGCACGCCACCTCTCCGTCCTCGAAGGGCTCGAGGCCGTTCGCAAACGCCCCGGCATGTACGTCGGTTCGACGGACTCCCGCGGGCTCATGCACTGCCTCTGGGAGATCATCGACAACTCGGTCGATGAAGCGCTCGGCGGCTACGGTTCCGGCATCGCCGTCGTCCTGCATCCCGACGAGAGCGTCGAGGTGAGCGATACGGCCCGCGGAATCCCCGTCGACATCGAACCGAAGACCGGGTTGTCGGGCGTCGAAGTCGTCTTCACCAAGCTGCATGCGGGCGGGAAGTTCGGCGGCGGATCGTATTCGGCGTCCGGCGGACTCCACGGCGTCGGCGCATCCGTCGTCAACGCGCTCTCCGAACGACTGGACGTCGAGGTCGACCGTAATGGGAAGACCTGGGCGATGTCGTTCCATCGCGGTGAGCCCGGTATCTTCGCCGATACCGGCGAGAAGAGCCCGGATGCCCCGTTCACGCCATTCGAGAAGAAGAGCGAACTGCGCGTCGTCGGGAAGGTGGCGCGCGGTGTCACCGGCACGCGCATCCGTTACTGGGCAGATCGGCAGATTTTCACCAAGGGGGCCACCTTTCAGACCGAGGAACTCCTCGGTAGGGCACGACAGACCGCCTTCCTCGTACCGGGCCTGGCCCTCGAGGTCGCCGACCTCCGCGGCGAGCAGCCGATCAACGAGTCATTCAGGTTCGATGGCGGCATCTCGGAGTTCGTCGAGCACCTGGCCACCGATGCGCCGATCACCGACACCTGGCGGCTGACTGGCGACGGCACCTTCACTGAGACGGTTCCCGTGCTCTCCGACAAGGGGGCGATGGTCCCCACCGAACTGAGCCGTGAGTGCCACGTGGATATCGCGCTGCGCTGGGGGACCGGTTACGAAACGATCGTTCGCAGCTTCGTCAATATCATCGCAACGCCCAAGGGCGGCACACACCTGGCCGGTTTCGATGCCGGTCTGCTCAAGTTCCTGCGTGCGCAGGTGGAGCAGAACGCCAGGCGGCTGAAGGCCGGCTCTGACAAGCTCGACAAAGACGACGTGCTGGCTGGGCTGACAGCGGTGGTCACTGTGCGCCTGCCCGAACCGCAGTTCGAAGGCCAGACCAAGGAAGTGCTCGGTACTCCCGCTGCGCGCGCGATCGTGGCGAACGTCGTGGCGAAGGCGATGAGCGAGCGGTTCGGCTCCAGCAAGCGCGACGACAAAACCCAGTCGGCGCTGGTGCTCGACAAGATCGTCGCAGAGATGAAGTCGCGGATCTCCGCTCGCGCCCACAAGGAAACCCAGCGTCGAAAGAACGCGCTGGAGAGCTCTTCCCTCCCGGCAAAGCTCGTCGACTGCCGGAGCAACGACGTGGCAACGAGTGAGCTGTTCATCGTCGAGGGCGATTCGGCGCTCGGCACCGCGAAGCTGGCGCGCGACAGCGAACATCAGGCGCTCCTGCCGATCCGCGGCAAGATCCTCAACGTGCAGAAGGCATCCGTCGCCGACATGCTGGGCAATGCTGAGTGTGCGTCGATCATCCAGGTGATCGGGGCAGGCTCCGGCAGGAGTTTTGAGCTCTCCGCGGCCCGCTACGGCAAGATCATCATCATGAGCGATGCTGATGTCGACGGCGCACACATCCGCACGCTGCTGCTCACCTTGTTCTTCCGCTACATGCGGCCGATGATTGAAGATGGCCGGGTCTTCGCCGCGGTGCCGCCGCTGCATCGGGTGGTTGTGATGAACCCGGGCAGCAAGCCCAACGAGACGATCTACACCTATTCTGAGGCGGAACTGCAGGGCGTGCTCGCCGGCCTCAAGCGAAGCGGTAAGCGCTACCAGGACCCGATCCAGCGCTACAAGGGCCTCGGAGAAATGGATGCCGACCAGCTGGCCACCACCACCATGGACCGGTCGCACCGCACCCTGCGTCGCGTGCGGATCGACGACGCCGAGAACGCCGGGCGGGTGTTCGAGTTGCTGATGGGTAACGAAGTCGCACCGCGCAAGGAGTTCATCACCATGAGTTCAGACCAACTCAGCCGCGACCGGATCGACGTCTAAGAGTCCGATTTTCAGCGCCGACCCCTTGAACCCAAGGACGTTAAGAGTGCCCAGCTCACGCTTCGGTGAGGGTGCGCTCAGGCGATCTGGGCACCGATCCGGCCGACGACGGCTTCGAGCAGGGTTCCTGACGCGTCACGGCGAGAACCGGAGTCCGGCAGGGAACGTGGCGAGCCTTCTGGCCCAACAGCACGCGCGGGCGCCGGCCCGACCCAGGCGATGGCGAGCGTGTCTTCGCCTTTCAGGAAGCGGTGGGCACGGACGCCGCCGGTGCCACGGCCCTTTGCGGGATACTCCACGAAATCCGAGACCTTCGCGCTGCCCGGGTCGGTGCCGGGTAGAGTCTGGCTTCCGGTTGCGATGGTGGCGACAATCGCCTGCGCCGCGGCATCCGGAGACAGACTGGTGAAGTAGATGACCTGCGCTCCGGCCGACAGTTTGATGCCGGCCATTCCGCCGGCCGCGCGACCCTGGGGGCGAACGGATGCCGCGGGAAGACGAAGAAGTTGTGAATCGGATGCGACGAACACCAGTTCGTCGTCGTCGGAGCCCTGCACCGCGCCGATTACTTCGTCCTTCGGCTTCAACCCGATGACCTCGAAGTCCGGGCGGTTCGCCCAGTCGCCCGGAGTGACGCGCTTGACGATGCCCTCCCTGGTACCGAGCGCAATGGCCCGTTCTGACTCGAGTGACACCAGTGCGAGGATCTTCTCCTGTCTGTTGGACAAGGCGAGGTAGTCCGCGATCCGTACCCCGGCGCCCAACTGGATGGAGGCGGCAGGCATGACGGGCAGGTCAACGGGGGAGAACCTGATCAGGCGGCCAAGACTGGTGATCGCGCCGATCTCGGTGCGGCTGGTGGTCTCAAGCACAGACAACACCGCATCGTGCTTGCTGCGCCTCTGTGGAGGAGTGATCCGTTCGGGTTGCGCATCTTGGCTGGCCTGCCTGTCGACCCTCGCGATGCGTCCGGTGGCGCTCAGGTAGATGCGGGTGGGGGCGTCCTGCACCTCGAGAACAGCCGCCGTGCGTTTGGCAGAAGCACCGGCGATGCTCGGCCTGGCCTCGGTGAGGAGAGTGCGGCGGGGCGTGCCGAAGCGTTCTGCGACCGCGGCGAGTTCGTCGGAGACGAGGGTGCGGATCGCTTGCGTGCTCGCGAGCAACTCCTCGAGCGCCGCAATCTCAGCGAGAAGCTTGTCTCGTTCTGCTTCCAGCTCGATCCGGGAGAATTTGGTCAACCTGCGCAACTGCAGGTCGAGAATGTACTCGGCCTGCACCTGGCTGAGGTCGAAGACGTCGATCAGGCGGGCGCGGGCCTGGGCGGTGTCGTCACTGGTGCGAATGACCTGGATGACCTCGTCGATGTCGAGGATCGCGACCAGGAGGCCTTCGACCAGGTGCAGGCGCTCCTTCCGCCGTGCCAGGCGCCAGGCCGACCTGCGGGTGACCACCTCGATTCGGTGTCCGACGTAAACCTGGAGCAGCTCCCGAAGGCCGAGCGTCTGTGGTCCGCCGTTGACGAGGGCAACGGCATTGATGTTGAACGAATCCTCGAGCGGCGTGAACCGATACAGCTGCTCGAGCACAGCCTCAGGGCTGAAGCCGGTCTTGATGCCGATGACCAGTCGGAGGCCCTTGGTGCGGTCCGTGAGGTCGGTGACGTCTGAGATGCCGCTCAGTTTCTTCGACGTGACGCCGTCCTTGATCTTCTCGATCACCTTTTCCGGCCCGACCAGGTACGGCAGTTCGGTGACGACGAGGCCCGTCTTCCTCGCGGTGATGGCCTCAACCGACACCTTCGCCCTGGTCTTGAAGCTTCCACGGCCGGTCGCATAGGCGTCCTTGATGCCGGCCAGGCCCACGATGGTGCCTCCGGTCGGGAGGTCGGGCCCCGGCACGAACTCCATCAGCTCGTCGAGAGATGCCTCCGGGTTCGCCAGCAGGTGCCTGGCGGCGCCGACCACCTCGATCAGGTTGTGCGGGGCCATGTTCGTGGCCATGCCGACAGCAATGCCGCTCGCACCGTTGACCAGAAGGTTCGGATACGCGGCAGGCAGCACATCCGGCTGTGTCAGCTGGTTGTCGTAGTTCGGCACGAAGTTCACGACGTCTTCGTCGAGGTTCTCCGTCATTGCCAACGCTGACGCAGCCAGGCGGGCCTCCGTGTAGCGAGGTGCAGCTGGCCCGTCGTCGAGCGAGCCAAAGTTCCCGTGACCGTCGATGAGGGGGACCCTCAGGGTGAAGGCCTGCGCCATCCGCACCAGGGCGTCGTAGATCGCGGTGTCGCCATGGGGGTGCAGCTTTCCCATGACCTCGCCGACCACGCGCGCCGACTTCACATGCCCGCGATCCGGGCGCAGGCCCATTTCGCTCATCTGGTACAGGATGCGTCGCTGCACGGGTTTGAGCCCGTCGCGAGCGTCGGGGAGGGCTCGCGAGTAAATCACCGAGTAGGCGTACTCGAGGAAGGATCCCTCCATCTCCGTGGAGACGTCGACCTCTTCAATGCGTTCAACTGAAGGAACGCCGGGGGCGTCTGGGGATGTGGTGCTGTCTGAGCGGCTCATTCGTGAATTCTGCTTCAGGGGGTGCCTCGGCACGACCGGGTCATCGCGGGTACGGAGGCGGCCTGTGCCAGACTGGCCCCGATGCCCCCCATGCTACCGGCCCGCCGATTCAGCGCCCTGCGCCTTGCCGACGTTCTTCCAAGTTGCCTGCTGGCGATCGACGGCGAGGAGAACGTCCTTGAACTTCCTCCGGTGTCGCAGGCCGTCGTGGTACTCGCCGACGGACTCGGTGCCGGCTCGGTTCGCGCCAGGGCCGGGCACGCGCGATTCCTGTCTGCTCACATGAAGAAGGCCGACATCATCGACGGGGTGTTCCCTGCGACGACGGCTGCCGGAATAGCTACCCTCACCACCGGGGTGGAACCGGGCATTCACGGACTCGTCGGCTACCGGGTTCTGGACGTTGAGCGCGACCGCGTTGTCAACCAGCTCACCGGCTGGGACACCGGGATGGATCCGGCGAGCTGGCAACGGGAACAGACTGTGTTCGAGCGTGCAGCGGATGCCGGAATCCCTTCCTTCGCGATCGGCATCAAGCGATTCGCCGATTCCGGATTCACCCGCGCTGTGCTCAGGGGGGCGACGTACGTCATCGCCGACGCCATTCCCGACCGATTTGATGCAGCCCGTCGGATCCTGGCCGAGAATCCCCGTGCACTGGTCTACCTGTACGTGTCAGAACTCGACGTCGCAGCGCACGCCAAAGGGTGGGAATCCGCGGCCTGGCTGGCAGCGCTGGAAGAGCTGGACTCGCAGTTGTTGCGGTTCGCGAGCGAACTGGGCAGGGATGCAGGCATGCTGGTGACGGCAGACCACGGAGTGATCGACGTACCGGCCTCCGGCCACGTCCTGTTCGACACCGTTCCGGAGTTGGTCGACGGAGTGCGCCATGTCGGCGGCGAACCGCGGTGCGTCCAGCTCTACCTCGAACCGAACCAGGACAGGGTCACCGCTGATTCGCTTGCCCAGGCATGGCGGTCTGTCGAGGGCGAGCGGGCCTGGGTAGTGACGCGAGATGAAGCGGTGGCAGCAGGGCTCTTCGGTCGGGTGCACGACGCCGTACGTCCCCGCATCGGTGATGTTGTCGTTATTGCCCGCAAGCGGGTCGCTTATTACGACAGTCGGGAGTCGAATCAGTCCGGGCGCTCCATGGTCGGCCAGCACGGTGCGCTGACCGATGAGGAGCTGCGAGTGCCACTGGTGCGTTCTGGTGTTTTCGGGCGCAAAAGAACCCCGAGCTCGGCGTAGAGAAACTGACGCCATCACAGCAATTTCGGCCGATCAGACCGGGTGCTGGCCGCGCTTGACCTGGGGCTTCGGCAAGCGCATGACCCGGAGCTGCAGCGCCCGCATGGCCGCGTACCAGCGCACGCGTTCGGCCTTGCTCTTTCCGAACTTGTTCTCGATCTTTCGGGTGATCAGGAAGCCGAGGATGACGCAGTCGACGACGGCCACGATGAAAAACGCCCAGAGTGCGAGGATGCCGTAGGTCTGCACGTTGCGGTCGGGGAAGAAGGTCAGGATGATGACGAGGAACATGACCGGGATCATGAACTCCCCGACGTTGAACCTGGCGTCGACGTAGTCGCGCACGTATCGCTTCTGCGGGCCGCGCTCCCTGGCCGGGAGGAACTTGTCTTCGCCTGCGGCCATTCCGACGCGGGCACGGTCCCTGGCTTCCTGGGTCTTCGCCCGAGCCTGGCGAGCGGCGAGCTTGCGGTCGTCTGGAACCAGCGGCCGCTTTCGCAGCGCTTCCTGCTCTTTTCGGGTCGGGGTCGCCTGTCCCTTGCCGGCGCTCTGGCCGGCTGCGAGCCTGGCGGCCGATTCGGCGGTGGTTTCGGTTGACGGCTCTGCGTCTGGGGTCACGGGGTGCTTTGCCACATCAGGTCCTTGATAGTCAGTCCCTTAAGATTACCCGCATGACGGATTCCGAACAGACACTCCCAGCTTCCACGCCCGATTTGGAGGCTGCGCTCCGCGTTGCCGTCGAGAATGGACTCCCTGCGACACTGGCAGACCTTGGCAGACTGGTTCGGATACCCTCTGTCTCGTGGGCAGCATTCGACAGCACCCACGTCGCGGCCAGCGCACAGGCTGTCGCGGATCTGGCGCTCGGCACCGGCGTGTTTGATTCGGTAGAGATCAAGCAGGCGCAGATTCCGGGCACGCAGGAGCTCGGCCAACCCGCAGTGCTCGCCACTCGTGCGGCTCGAAACGGCCGGCCGACGGTGTTGTTGTATGCGCACCATGACGTGCAGCCTCCTGGCTCGGATGACGAGTGGGAATCGCCGGCATTCGAACCGACCGTGCGCGGAGACCGCCTGTATGGGCGAGGCGCCGCAGATGACAAAGCAGGCGTGATGGTGCATATCGCATCGATCAGGGCGCTGGTAGAGGCGGCGGGGCCGGACTTCGAACTGGGGCTTGCACTGTTCATCGAAGGCGAAGAGGAGTTCGGCAGTCGCTCGTTCGCCACATTCCTTGAGGAGAACCGGGAAGCGCTGCGGGCGGATGCCATCGTTGTCGCCGACTCCGGCAACTGGGACACCACAACCCCGGCGCTCACGATCGGCCTGCGTGGCAACGTGACGTTCCGCCTCGGCATCCGTACCCTCGACCATGCCTCGCACTCCGGAATGTTCGGTGGGGCCGTGCCGGACGCAATGCTCGCCGCCGTTCGTTTGCTGGCGAGCCTGCACAACGATGACGGCTCTGTGGCCGTCGCGGGCCTGACGGGGAGTCTGGCCGGCACGCCGGACTACTCTGAGGAACAGCTCAGGGCCGAAACCGGGCTTCTCGATGGGGTGAGTCCGATCGGTAGGGGGTCGATACTCAGCCGCATCTGGTCGCAGCCGGCGATCACCGTGACCGGAATCGACGCCCCGAGCGTTGCCAACGCCTCAAATACCCTGTCACCTTCAGTGAGCGTGAGGATTAGCGCGCGCATAGCGCCTGGGCAGGCAGCGGATGATGCGTTCTCGGCCATCGAGGAACACCTGAGGCAGAATGCTCCATTCGGTGCGCGGATCGAGATCGATGATGTCGACACCGGAGAGCCGTTCCTCGTTGACACCAGCGGTTGGGCAGTCGCCGAAGCCCGGCGCGCCATGCAGGACGCCTGGGGCCGCGAGCCTGTTGACATCGGTGTCGGCGGTTCGATCCCATTCATCGCCGATTTGGTGAGGGTGTTTCCAGAGGCCCAGATCCTGGTCACTGGGGTGGAAGACCCAGACTCGCGCGCGCACAGCCCCAATGAATCGCTGCATCTCGGCGTGTTCAAGCGCGCGCTGCTGAGCGAGGCTCTGTTGCTTTCGCGGCTGAACGAACGAACCGGCCACTGATCGAACGCCGGAATGTATCAGGCACATTCCCGGTTGGAGAGGTTAGGCTTGGCCTGAACAGGCGGAGAACCGTAAGGAGCACCATGACAGACACCATCGAATCAACCGGTACTGCACCCGCTGGGATTGCACCCACCGGTACAGCGCACGGTGTGGGATTGAGTACAACGGCGGCCGACAAAGTGCGCAGCCTTCTTTCCCAGGAGGGTCGCGATGATCTGAGGCTCCGCGTCGCTGTGCAGCCTGGTGGCTGTTCCGGCCTGATCTACCAGCTCTACTTCGACGAGCGTGCTCTCGACGGTGACGCCGTCGTCGACTTCGACGGTGTCGAAGTTGTCGTCGACAAGATGAGCGTGCCTTACCTTGATGGGGCATCCATCGATTTCGAGGACACCATCCAGAAGCAGGGATTCACTATCGACAACCCGAACGCGGGCGGAAGCTGCGCGTGCGGAGACTCATTCCACTGAGCGAATAGACATTTGCCGTGGGAGATCGCCCGTCCGGGCGGTCTCCCACAGGTGTGTCAGGAGCGACTTACCAGGGAATGACCGCCAGCATCGACGATGTCGACCCGCAATCGACGGCGAGCGTGCACACCGCAGGCTGTGTCTCGGAGTAGGCTAGGAGTCGATCAAAGCACTTCCTGTGAAGTGCCCTCGAGTCTCCCGAAAGGTCACCGGTGCGCAAAAACCGCCGTCTTCGATGGGCTGCAATTCCAGTCGCAGCGACGTTAGCCATTGTCCTTGCGGGCTGTACGCAGACCCAGCTCAATGGGTTCCTGCCCGGTTTTGAGGGCAGCGACCAGCCCGTCACGAATCACACCGAGCGCGTCGCAGGACTCTGGACGACATCCTGGATCGTGCTCCTGATCGTCGGAATCATCACCTGGGGCCTCCTGATCTGGGCCGTCGTGATCTATCGCAGGCGCAAGGGCCAAACCGGCCTCCCTGTGCAGCTGCGCTACAACATGCCGATCGAGATTTTCTACACGGTTGTGCCGCTGATTCTGGTACTGGGCTTCTTCGCCTTCACGGCGCGCGATCAGTCAGCGATCGAAGCGCGCGACGCCAGTCCTGACGTCAAGATCGAAGTCCTGGCCAAGCAGTGGTCATGGGACTTCAACTACGTCGACGAAGACGTGTACTCGGCCGGCGTGCAGGCGCAGGACGACCCGGATGGTGCGCAAGGCGCCATCATCGAGTCCGAGCTTCCCGTCCTGGTACTGCCCGTTGGCGCGAGTGTCGAGATCGCCCTCGAATCCCGCGACGTCGTGCATTCGTTCTGGGTGATCGACTTCCTCTACAAGAAAGACGTCATTCCAGGCAAGACCAACTACATGACGGTCACGCCGGAGCGCATCGGAACCTACGCCGGCAAGTGTGCAGAACTGTGCGGTGAATACCACTCGCTGATGCTGTTCAACGTGGAGGTCGTGTCGCAGGCCGACTACGACGCCTACATCGAATCGCTGCGGGATGCGGGCAATGAGGGGCAACTCGGCACGGACTACGACCGCAACCAGAACCTTCCGGGTACGAATGCCCCGACGATCGAGGAGGGGCACTGACCCATGAGTACCACCACAGCACCGGCCCCGACGCCGGCCCCCGCAGCTCCTCCACTGGGCTCACCGAATGCGCAGCGTAAGGGCAACATCCTGGTCAAGTGGGTGACGTCGACCGACCACAAGGTGATCGGCTACATGTACCTGATTACGTCGTTCGTCTACTTCTGCCTCGGCGGGGTGATGGCGCTCATCATCCGTGCGCAGCTCTTCGAACCCGGCCTCGAGATCGTGCAGACCAAAGAGCAGTACAACCAGCTGTTCACGATGCACGGCACCATCATGCTGCTGATGTTCGCGACGCCATTGTTCTTCGGGTTCGCGAATGCGCTGATGCCGCTGCAGATCGGCGCGCCAGACGTGGCGTTCCCCCGGTTGAACGCTTTCTCGTACTGGCTGTTCAATTTCGGCAGCCTGATCGCGGTTGCCGGGTTCCTGACCCCGCAGGGCGCGGCATCCTTCGGCTGGTTCGCCTATCAACCGCTGGCCAGTACCACGTTCTCTCCAGGGGTCGGCGGCAACCTATGGATGGTGGGATTGGGCCTGTCCGGATTCGGGACAATCCTCGGTGGCGTGAACTTCATCACCACGATCATCACCATGCGTGCGCCCGGCATGACCATGTTCCGGATGCCGATCTTCACCTGGAACGCGCTGGTCACGTCGATCCTCATCCTGATGGCGTTCCCGGTTCTCGCAGCCGCCCTGCTCGCGGCGGCGGCGGACCGTATCTTCAACGCGCATATCTACGACGCAGCGACCGGGGGAGCGATCCTCTGGCAACACTTGTTCTGGTTCTTCGGGCATCCGGAGGTCTACATCATCGCCTTGCCGTTCTTCGGCATTGTTTCAGAGGTGTTCCCGGTCTTCAGCCGAAAACCGATCTTCGGCTACAAGACTCTGGTCTACGCGACCATCTCGATCGCAGCCCTGTCTGTCACGGTGTGGGCACACCACATGTACGTCACCGGATCGGTTCTCCTGCCGTTCTTCTCGTTGATGACCATGTTGATCGCGGTACCGACCGGTGTGAAGATCTTCAACTGGATCGGCACCATGTGGCGAGGGTCGATCACCTTCGAAACACCCATGCTGTGGGCAATCGGCTTCCTCGTGACTTTCACCTTCGGTGGTCTCACCGGGGTGATCCTGGCATCGCCGCCGCTCGACTTCCACGTCTCAGACACCTATTTTGTGGTCGCTCACTTCCATTACGTCGTGTTCGGCACCGTGGTGTTTGCCATGTTCAGCGGGTTCTACTTCTGGTGGCCGAAGTGGACAGGCAAGATGCTCAACGAGAGCCTTGGCAAGTGGCACTTCTGGCTGCTGTTCATCGGCTTCCACACGACATTCCTGGTGCAGCACTGGCTGGGAGTCGTCGGGATGCCGAGGCGGTACGCCACGTATTCTCCCGATGACGGCTTCACCTGGATGAATCAGCTGTCAACGCTGGGAGCCATGACCCTCGCCGTGTCGATGATTCCTTTCTTGTTGAACGTGTACCTCACGGCACGGAAGGCCCCCAAGGTCACTGTCAACGACCCGTGGGGCTACGGTGCCTCGCTTGAATGGGCCACGTCGTGCCCGCCGCCGCGCCACAACTTCACGTCCATACCGCGCATCCGTTCCGAACGCCCCGCATTCGACTTGAACCACCCAGAGGTCGAGATTCCGTTGGGCATCGGGCCAGCAAAGGACGCACCAGATGCGCCGACCTACGATGTGTCGTCAGAGAAGGTGAAGTAGATGAGAGCCAATGCAATCCTGTTCTGGACTATTTCGGTCTTCTTCTTCGCCGCTGCGGCTCTCTATGTCGTGTGGCACCTGGTCGATCCGCACTACGGAGAGGTCGAATGGGTTGGCACGTTGGCCCTCGGCCTGACCGGTGTGTTCTTGGCATTCGTTGCGTTCTATCTGGGGCGCACGTATGCCGCACAGGGCGGTGAACTCCCGGAGGACCGCCCGGACGCGAATATCGATGACGGTGATCCTGAACTCGGGTTCTTCAGCCCGTGGAGCTGGTGGCCGATCATGCTCGCCGGCAGTGCCGCGCTGCTGTTCCTCGGTCTGGCCGTCGGGTTCTGGATCTGCTTCATTGCCGTTGGGATCGGCGTGATCAGCCTCGTGGGGTGGACATACGAGTACTACCGCGGCCTTTTCGCCCGGTAGCAGCAAACCTTCAGGTCCCGAGTCGACTGAAGCTGAGTATCTCGAACGCGGCGGTGACGCCTTTATGCGTCGGCGACGCATCTGCCCTGGTGTCGGCTTGAGCATGATGTGACGACGGCCCCATCGCGATGAGGGCGGCAACGGCGGGCGGTGACAGCGACATCACCGTAGAGAGCCGCGTCGTCGACTGCAGCGCAAAATGTGCCGAGAGCGCTTCGACCAGGTGCCGGTGCTTGTCCGGTTGGACGTCGAGCGCGAGGCCGAATGCACGAAGCTCCTGCAGATGCTCCTCCTGCGGAATCACCACCATAAGAGTGCCGCGCGGCCGCAGGATGCGGTGGAACTCGGAGGCGTTGCGCGGCGCAAACACGTTGAGCACCAGGTCTGCGCACTGGTCCTTGATCGGGAGCGGGGACCAGACGTTCGCGACCAGGCCGTCGACGTTACCAACACTGACACCGACTCCGACCCCGCCGCTGCGGACGGCGCGGGCGACCGCGCTGGGGGAGAGGTCGACGGCGAGGAATGCGGAGTCCGGGAGGAGCTCCTGTACACCGCGGAGGTAGTACCCGGTTCCACAGCCGATATCGATGACGCTGGCGGGGGAGAGGGCTGGGGAGAGGGCGGCGGCTGTCGCAGCCAGGGTGGCTCGCAGTTCGCTGTACCAGCCCGCTTCCAGGAATGAGTCTCGCGCATCGAGCATGGCAGCGCTGTCGAATGTCAGCCTGCGGGAGCCGGCCACCATGTTCACGAAGCCACGCTTGTTGACATCGAAGCTGTGCCCGTTGGCGCAGGCGACGGTAAGCGGACCTCGAGCGGACATCCGCTGGAAGCAGTTCGGGCACCGAAGCCACGCAGACAAGGTCTGGGTTGACATCGGTGCCCGATCTGATGATCAGCTCGAGAGCTGTTAGTGATGATCTCCGTGCGCCTGATCGATCTCCTTCTGGTCGACCGGGATGATCCGGTCTTCGAAGAACCAGCGGGAGAGACCCGAGCGAAGACGCTGTAGCGCTGTGATCCGTCCCCTGGCATCCGGTCGGATCATGAGTGGCTTGAAGTCGGCGTAGCTCACCAGCCTCCAGCGTTCGTACTCATCGATCGGCTGATGCACCTCGATGTACTCGCCTCCAGGCAGTCGAACGATGCGGCCGGACTCGAATCCGTGCAGCACGATCTCCCTGTCCTTCTTCTGTAGAGCAAGGCACACCCGCTTGGCGATGAAGTACGCCGCGAACGGTCCGAGGATCGTGATCGCCTGAAGCGTGTGGATGACTCCCTCCATCGTGAGGTGGAAGTGTGTTGCGATGATATCTGACGATGCCGCCGCCCAGAGGCCGGCGTAGAACGTCACGCCGGCTGCACCGATTGCGGTGCGGGTTGCGGCGTTGCGTGGCCGGTCGAGGATGTGGTGCTCGCGCTTGTCGCCGGTGATCCACGCTTCGATGAATGGATAGATCAGCACCGTGACGATGAAGATACCGATCACGATCAGCGGGATCAAGATATTGAACGACCAGGTGCGATCGAGCCAGACGAATTCGAGACCCGGTGGAATCAGTCGGAGAGCGCCGTCGGCGAAACCTATGTACCAGTCCGGCTGGGTACCGGCCGACACCGGTGACGGGTCGTATGGACCATAATTCCAGATCGGGTTGATGGTGAACAGCGAGGCGATCAGCATGACGACGCCGAACACGATGAAGAAGAATCCGCCTGCCTTCGCTGCATAGACCGGGAGGATCGGGTAGCCGACCGCGTTCTGGTTGGTGCGACCCGGACCCGCATACTGCGTGTGCTTGTGCACAACAACAAACAACAGGTGAAGCGCGATCAGCGCAACGATGATGGCGGGCAGCAGCAGGATATGCAGCGAATAGAGACGGCCGACGATGTCGTTACCCGGGAACTCTCCACCGAAGAGGAGGAAGGAGATCCAGGTGCCGACCACTGGCATTCCCTTGACCATGCCATCGATGATCCGAAGACCGTTTCCGGAGAGCAGGTCGTCGGGGAGCGAGTATCCGGTGAAGCCCTCTGCCATTGCCAGGATGAACAGGATGAAACCGATCACCCAGTTCAGTTCGCGCGGCTTGCGGAATGCGCCGGTGAAGAAGATCCGGAGCATGTGCAGACCGATTGCGGCAACAAAGAGAAGGGCGGCCCAGTGGTGAACCTGGCGCATGAGCAGACCGCCGCGCACGTCAAAGGAGATGTCCAGTGTCGACGCCATGGCGACCGACATCTCAACTCCCTTGAGCGGAACGTATGAGCCGTCATAATGCACTTCGGCCATGGACGCCTGGAAGAAGAACGTCAGGAAGGTTCCCGAAATCAGGATGATGACGAAGCTGTACAGCGCCACCTCTCCGAGGAGGAACGACCAGTGATCGGGAAAGATCTTACGGCCTAGCTCCTTGACAGCCGCCGAGATGCTTGTGCGCTCGTCGAGGTAGTTCGCGGCCGCAGCGGTGAAACCGCCGGACTTCTCGATCTCTTTTTTGTCGGTCACGGCGACCGGGGCACTAGTGGTGGTTGACGTACTCAATGGCGCTCCCAGTAGCTTGGGCCGACAGGCTCAGTGAAGTCGCTCTGCGCGATCAGATATCCCTCTGAATCAACGGCGATGGGCAGCTGGGGCAGCGGCCGCTTGGCCGGGCCGAAGATGACCTCACAGTGATTGGTGACGTCGAACTGCGACTGGTGGCAGGGGCAGAGGAGGTGATGGGTCTGCTGCTCATAGAGTGCAACGGGGCAGCCGACGTGCGTGCAAATTTTTGAATAGGCGACGATTCCGTCGTACGACCAGCCTTTACGATCTGGTGCTTCGATGAGATCTGCCGGGTCCAGGCGCATGAGCAGCACTGCAGCCTTCGCCTTCTCCTCAAGCTTCCCGTGCTCAAGGTCCTGCAGCCCTTCAGGGATGACATGGAACGCCGAACCGAGAGTGACATCAGAAGCCTTGATCGGACGGCCGCTCGGGTCGATTGCCAGGCGAGTGCCCTTCTTCCACATCGTGTGCTCCAGGAGGGCGACGGGGTCTTCATCCTGCGGACCGAGGCCCCTGAACAACACGACCGCCGGCAGCGGGAACGCGATCAGAGCACCGATCAGGCTATTGCGGATGAGCGTGCGCCGACCGAAGCCCGACTCCTGGTCTGCCTCCTGGAAGATCTCGACAGCACGGGCCCTGGTCTCTTCTGTTCCACGCACCGGATGGCGAATATCGATGCCCTCATGATCGCTCATGAGCGCCTTGCCCCAGTGCACGGCGCCGATTCCGAGGGCGAGCAGTGCAAGGGAGAGGCCGAGGCCGATGAAGAGGTTGTTCAGGCGCACGGAGCCCGGGTCTGCCGCATCGATGGGGAAAATTATGTACGCCGCAATCGCCCAGACGCTGCCGACGACGGACAGGTAGAAGAGGGTGTAGACGGAGCGCTCCGCCTTTCGCTCTGCCGTTGGGTCTGAGTCCGTCATCCGCGCGCGGTGCGGAGGGAAGCCAGGGTTGCCGATGGCATCCCTCGTAACGACGGCGGTGCCTGCGGAAGCCTCTGACGGCCGGGCACCGTGGGCGTCGGCAGCGGTGAGGTCCTTCCCGCCGTTATCGTCGTTGGCCATTGTTCTCCTTCTTGCGCTTACGCTGTGCCATTAAACTCTGTGCCATTACTGGGTGCCGGTCAGTTCGATTTCGCGGTGATCCATACGGTCAGCGCCACGATCGAACCGAGACCGAAGATCCAGAGGAAGAGTCCTTCAGAGACCGGTCCGATGCTCCCGAGATCGATGCCACCGGGGGAAGGGTTGTTGTCCAGGTACTTCAGGTACGTGATGACATCCCGCTTGTCCTCAGGCTTGATGTTCATGTCGTTGAAGACCGGCATGTTCTGCGGGCCGGTGACCATAGCCTCGTAGATGTGCTTTGCGGAGACACCAGAGAGGGAGGGAGCGAACTTGCCCTCGGTCAAGGCACCGCCTGCGCCAGCCACGTTGTGGCACATGGCGCAGTTGATCCTGAACAACTCCGCGCCGTTCGCGGTGTCGCCTTCGCCATCGAGCAGTTCGCCCTCTGGGATGGCAGGCCCAGGTGCCAGCGATGCGACCCACGCCGCCAGAGCAGCGGTCTGTTCATCGGTGAACTGCACCGGCTTCTGCTCGGCCTGTGGACCCTGCATCTGCAGCGGCATACGGCCGGTACCGACCTGGAAGTCGACGGATGCTGCGCCGACACCGATCAGGCTGGGGCCGTCTTCGCTTCCCTCCGCGCCCATTCCGTGGCAGGTGGCGCAGTTTGCAGCGAAAAGCTTCTTGCCCTCTTCAATCGTCTGCTGGCTTGCCATGTCGGTTTCGGCGCTGGCCGTGCTCGTGCTGAATGCTGCGTAAGCCCCTCCTGTGAAGAGAAGGCCGATCGCGATGAGCGCGATGCTGGCAAGGGGGTGGCGCCGACCGGCCTTGCGACCGCGTGCTGCCGTGGGTGTTCGGTTCTCGGGCATGCTGAAGTTGTCCGCTCCTGATTCCTATTTGAGAACGTAGATGACCAGGAAGAGCCCGATCCAGACGACGTCGACGAAGTGCCAGTAGTAAGACACCACAATGGCGCTGGTGGCCTCACGGTGGCCGAAGGTCTTGACTGCGAAGGCGCGGCCGATGACCAGGAGGAATGCGATCAGACCCCCGGTGACGTGGATTCCGTGGAAGCCGGTGGTGATGTAGAAGGCAGAACCATACGCATTGGAGTCAAGCGCGATTCCCTCTGAAACGAGCGTCGCGTACTCGAGAACCTGACCGGCGACGAAGATGGCGCCCAGCGCATAGGTGAGGAAGAACCACTCGACCATGCCCCACTGGCTTGGCTTCCAGCCGGTTGATCGCGGTTGCAGGCGCTCTGCCGCGAAGACTCCGAACTGGCACGTGATGGATGACGACACCAAGATGAGTGTGTTGATCAGCGCGTAGGTGAAGTTGTGCTTGTCGGTCTCGAACTGCCACAGCTCTGGAGATGTCGACCGCAGAGTGAAGTAGATCGCAAAGAGCCCAGCGAAGAACATCACTTCGCTGCCCAGCCAGACGATGGTGCCCACCGCAACGCTGTTGGGCCGATTAACGACAGGCGCGTTCGCCGTCTGAGTAATTGAAGTGCTCGTCACTCCTCCATTATGGCCGATATCCGTTCAGGTTTTTCTCATTTTGGAATGCCAGTCGCGCCTTCTTCTTGGTTAGGGCAGCCTAACTGTCGGGAGGTATCCACCGTGATTTCGGGGGAGTTGGGTGTGCGCAATAGGCTGTGAACATGCTCGAATCGCAGTCATGGCCCGGAATCATCACGTCGCTTCTGAACCGGGAGGACCTGAGCGTCTCTGACGCGGCCTGGAGCATGGAACAGGTAATGCTGGGGGAGGCGACGCCAGCTCAGCTCGCCGGGTTCCTGGTGGCGCTCAGGGCAAAGGGCGAGACAGTCGACGAGATTGTCGGATTCCGTGACGCGATCCTCGAACACGCTGTGCCCCTGCCGGTGAATCCAATGGCTCTAGACATCGTCGGAACCGGCGGGGATCGTTTCGGCACCGTGAACGTGTCGACAATGTCCTCGATCGTCGCTGCGGCATCCGGGGTGCCCGTGATCAAGCACGGTAACCGGGCAGCGAGTTCGGCGTCGGGGTCGTCAGACGTTCTTGCGGCCCTCGGTATCGACCTCACCCTTTCTGCGGACAGGGTGGCGGAGATCCTCGAGGAGACCGGCATCACGTTCGCGTACGCGTCGGCGTTTCACCCCGGCTTCGGCCACGCCGCCATTGCCAGGAGGGAGCTTGGCATCCCGACGGTCTTCAACTTCCTCGGTCCGCTCTGCAACCCGGCCAGGCCGGAAGCGTCAGCGGTCGGTGTCGCGAGCCTTGACCGGGTTCCGCTGTTCGTCGGTGTCTTCCAGACCAGGGGAGCGACAGCGCTGGTCTTCCGCGGGGACGACGGACTCGACGAACTCACCACGACCGGTCACAGCCACGTGTGGGAGGTCTCACGCGGACTGGTCACCGAACACGATATCGATCCCCGTGACCTCGGTCTCACCAGGGCGAAGATGAGCGACCTGTTAGGCGGCGACGCGGCGCACAACGCCGCGGTTGTGCACACGGTGTTGTCGGGCGAACGTGGTGCGGTCAGGGACATCGTGCTGTTGAACGCCGCTGCTGGCCTGGTCGCATTCGATCTCGCCAATGACCCGGCGCAGGTTCAGGTCGCAATTCTCGACCGGTTCCGCGCCAAGATGGCCGTGGCCGCCGAGACGATCGACTCAGGCGCCGCTTCTGCGCAACTGTCCAGGTGGGTCGCTGCCACGAAGGCGTAAGGCGGCGAAACGGCCGCCTCCGGTTTCGGGGCGGCCGTTCGCGCCAAGCGCGAGGTAGATCAGGCGCGAGGTGGAGCGTGGGGGTCAGTCCACGTCTTCGTCGACCCAGTCGAATGTTTTGGTGACGGCTTTCTTCCAATTTCGCAACTGGCGGTCGCGCTCGGCGTCATCCATCTTCGGCTCCCAGCGGGAGTCTTCCTGCCAGTTCGCGCGGAGGTCGTCGAGGTCTTTCCAGAACCCGACGGCCAGTCCCGCGGCGTACGCGGCGCCAAGAGCCGTCGTTTCCGCGACGACGGGGCGGATCACGGGAACTCCGAGGATATCGGCCTGGAACTGCATCAGGAGGTTGTTGGCGATCATGCCACCATCAACCTTCAGCTCCGTCAACGGGACCCCGGAATCGGCGTTGACGGCATCGACGACTTCCCGGGTCTGGAATGCGGTCGCTTCCAACACGGCGCGGGCGATGTGGCCTTTGTTCACGTACCGGGTCAACCCGACCAGTGCACCGCGGGCGTCTGAGCGCCAGTACGGGGCGAACAGCCCCGAGAACGCGGGCACGAAGTACGCACCACCGTTGTCGTCAACCGTTTTCGCGAGGGCTTCGATCTCGTCGGCGGACTTCACCAGGCCGAGGTTGTCACGCAACCACTGCACCAGAGAACCGGTCACCGCGATGGACCCTTCGAGGGCGTAGTGCGGGGCGGCGTCGCCGAGTTTGTAGCCGAGAGTGGTGAGGAGCCCGTTCTTGGAGTGCACGATCTCTTCGCCGGTGTTGAAGATCAGGAAGTTTCCGGTGCCGTAGGTGTTCTTCGCTTCACCGGTATCGAATGCGGCCTGCCCGAACGTGGCAGCCTGCTGGTCACCGAGGATCCCCGCGATGGGAACCTCGCGCAGCAGACTCGAGGTATGTGCGTTGCCGTAGACCTCTGAGGAGGACTTGATCTCCGGCAGCATCGAGCGGGGCACGTCGAACGCGGCGAGGATGTCGTCATCCCACTGCAGCGTCTCCAGGTCCATGAACAGAGTGCGGGAGGCGTTGGTGACGTCGGTGACGTGCACACCGCCGTCGGTGCCGCCGGTCAGGTTCCAGAGCACCCAGGAGTCCGTGGTGCCGAACAGCAGGTCCCCGGCCTCGGCCTTCTCCCTGGCACCTTCGACATTCTCCAGGATCCAGACGATCTTCGTGCCGGAGAAATACGTCGCCAATGGCAGGCCGACCTTCTCCTTGAACCGCTCCACCCCACCATCTTTGGCGAGACGATCCACGATCGACTGGGTGCGCGTGTCCTGCCACACGATCGCGTTATAGACCGGTTCACCCGTGGTTTTGTCCCATACCACCGCCGTCTCACGCTGATTCGTGATCCCTACCGCCTTGATGTTGTGACGGGTGATGTTCGCTTTCGACAGCGCCTGCCCGATGACCTCGCGGGTGTTGTCCCAGATCTCCTTCGGGTCATGTTCGACCCAGCCGGCCTTCGGGAAGATCTGCTCATGCTCCAACTGCCCAGACGAAACAATCGATCCAGACTTATCGAAAATGATCGCCCTGCTACTTGTCGTGCCTTGATCAATGGCGAGAACGTAATCAGTCATTATTCACTCACTCCTCTACTAGAAGTACTAAATGCGATGTAACGCAGAACGGATGCCGCGGTGCGGCTAGCCGAGGATCGGCAGCAGCACCAGCGAGGCCCAGCCCGCGATCACACCACCGATGATGGGACCGGCAACCGGCACCCACGAATACGACCAGTCCGATGAACCCTTGCCCTTGATCGGCAGGATGAAGTGCGCAATACGCGGACCCAGGTCACGAGCCGGGTTGATCGCATACCCCGTCGGACCACCAAGAGACGTACCGATCACGATCACCAGTAGTGCCACCGGCAGTGCTCCGAGCGCGGCCAGACCACCCTCGCCCTGACGTCCGCCACCGAACGCGATCACCACGAACACCAGCACAAACGTGCCGACGATCTCCGTCACCAGGTTCCACCCGTACGAACGGATCGCCGGACCGGTCGAGAACACACCGAGCTTGTTCGCCGGCTCAGGCTCAGCATCGAAGTGCTGCTTATACGCCAACCACACCACGACGGCACCCAGGATGCCACCGATCATCTGCGCCCCGATATACGCGAGTGTGGTGCCGAACGTGATCGGAAGATGCGCCGTGCCACCGAAATCTTCCGATCCCGCCGAGACGAGTCCGAGCGTGACGGCCGGATTGATGTGAGCGCCCGAGTTGTAAGAAACGATCACACCGGCGAAGACCGCAAGACCCCAGCCGATGTTCACCATCAGGAACCCGCCACCAAGACCCTTCGTCTTAGCGAGAGCGACGTTGGCGACAACACCACAGCCGAGGAGTACCAGCAACGCCGTACCCACCACCTCCGAGAGGAAAACAAGCCCCAAATTGTCCACGATGGCCTTTCTTGTCAGGTTCGGGGACGTTGAAGCCGTCCCTTTCCAGTGAGCGGTTGGGTCAACACTAGCGCGGCGTCTCGTCGAGGGGAATGGCCAGCGTAGGTGCGAATTTCTGGCCCTTACCCCGGCGCGTCGTACCGCGTAAGTTAGGCATTGGAAGGTGGGAAGGATGTGACTTGGGCATCCGGCCCCGCCTCCTCGTCAGCCCAGACCGAAAGGATGATCGTGAAGAAGCTCATCAATGACCCGAAGAACGTTGTCAATGAGGCCGTCGCCGGATTCGAGGCAGCTCACCCCGACCTTGTGCGTGTCTCGCACGATCCGATCTACATCGTTCGCGCGGACGCGCCGGTGAAGGGAAAGGTCGGTATCGTCAGCGGAGGTGGGAGTGGTCACGAACCGCTGCACGGCGGATTTGTGGGTTCTGGAATGCTGGATGCCGCTGTGCCAGGGCCGGTATTCACCTCGCCGACACCGGATCCCATCCTGGCGGCGACTCAGGCTGTCGATGGGGGAGTCGGCGTCCTGCACATCGTCAAGAACTACACGGGAGACGTTCTCAACTTCGAGACCGCCGCCGATCTGGCGGCGGCTGAAGGTATCGACGTCCGATCCGTCATCGTCGATGACGATGTCGCCGTCAAGGACTCGCTGTACACAGCTGGTCGGCGCGGCGTCGCTGGAACGGTGCTGGTCGAGAAGATCGCCGGCGCCGCCGCTGAGCGAGGCGACGACCTCGACGCCGTTGCGGCCGTGGCCACGAAGGTGAACTCCCAAGTACGGAGCATGGGTGTCGCATTGACGCCATGTGTTGTGCCACACGCGGGCGAACCGAGTTTCACGCTGGCCGACGACGAGATCGAGATCGGAATCGGCATCCACGGCGAGCCGGGGCGAGAGCGGATCAGGATGGAGCCGGCCGATGCGATCGTCGACCGGATTCTGGCACCGATCATCGATGACATTCCTTTCGCCTCTGGCGATTCGGTCCTCCTGTTCGTCAACGGCATGGGGGGAACGCCACAGGTGGAGCTTTATATCGTGTTCCGTCGCGCAGCAGAGGTTCTCGCTGAGAAGGGAATCACGGTCACCAGGACGCTCGTCGGCAACTTCACGACCTCACTGGAGATGCAGGGAGCCTCGATCACCGTTCTGAAGCTCGACGATGAGTTGACCGCCCTCTGGGATGCGCCGGTTCATACCGCAGCCCTGCGGTGGGGCAAGTAGAGGCGGTGGGCATGGCACTGGACACGGCATGGGTCACCGCCTGGATCAACCGAAGCACAGAGGTCATTTCCGAGAACCGCGTCGCCCTCATCACTCTGGATCGTGACATCGGCGACGGCGACCACGGCGAGAACATGGACAGGGGGTTTCAGGCCGTCAGCACCAAGCTGGACACGCTGTCGCCCGATGCCACTCCTGGCGATGCCTTGAAGCTGGTTGCAACGACACTGATCTCGACGGTGGGAGGAGCAGCAGGGCCGTTGTACGGCACGGCGTACCTGAAGGCGGCCGCCGCCGTCGGCAGTGCGCCGGAACTGGATGGCGCCGCGATCGTCGCGCTCCTGACAGCGGCGCGAGACGGCATTGTGCTTCGCGGAAAAGCAGAGTCTGGCGACAAGACGATGGTCGATGCCTGGACGCCAGCCGTGGAAGCGGCTGAGATAGCCCAACAGGCCGGATCGAGCGAGGTCGAGATTCTTGCGGCGGCGGCGGATGCTGCGGAGGCTGGCGCTGTAGCCACGGAACCACTCGTTGCGCGCAAGGGCCGGGCGAGCTATCTGGGTGAGCGTGCGATCGGTCACCGGGATCCGGGCGCGCAGTCGAGCGCACTGCTGCTGAGAGCCGCCGCCGACACCGCGGCGGGGGAGTAGGGGTGGCATCGGAGCGCGGCCGTGTCGGTCTGGTCTTCGTCTCGCACAGCACAAAGATTGCGGAGGGACTCGTCGACCTTGCGCGGCAGATGGCGCCATCCGTGGCGCTTGTCGCCGCCGGCGGCACCGATGACGGCGGGATCGGGACGAGTTTTGAGAAGGTGTCCGAGGGCATCGTACTCGCCGGCAGCGGTTCCGGCGTTGTGGTCTTGTGTGATCTCGGGTCTGCAATTCTGACTGCAGACACCGCCCTGGACTTCCTTGACGATGTGCTTCGCGATCGGGTTGAGGTTGTCGATGCTCCGCTGGTGGAAGGCGGGGTGGCCGCCGCGGTGGCGGCCGAGACAGGCGGCGACCTCGGGGCAGTGGTAGCCGCGGCGCACTCTGCGGGCCCCGGACATCCGTCGGCTGGCGAAGCGGCAGTCGTCGACGCTGCAGTCGTCGAACCAGTGGCCGGTACTTTCAGCCGAACCGTCACGCTTGTCAACAAGGACGGGCTACATGCACGTCCCGCTGCCGAGTTCGTCAAACTGGCGAGTACATTCGATGCGCGCGTGAGCGTGAACGGCAAGGACGCCAAGAGTCTCCTCGGCATCATGTCGCTCGGTCTCAGCAAAGGGAAGTCCGCGGAACTCGTGTCGACGGATCCTGCGGGCGAACGGGCGGTCAATGCATTGGCGGATTTGATCGAAACGGGTTTCGGGGAAGCGTAGGCGGGCGTATCGTGGTCGCCATGAGCGACGACGACGTGGTCTCCAGCCGTGATGATTCAACGCGCGATGATGCAGCGCGTGCTGACGAAGCGACAAAATCGCGTCCGCCCGGTGGTCGGCTGTTTCGCTGGGTCGAAGACAAGCTTGAACCCATATTCACGACGCCAGCGGCCGGGACCTACAATGCGGCGGAGACCACCCAGCTCACGGACTGCCCGATCTGCGGGCGCGCAATGAGCGAGCACACGATCGATCACTCGACCAGCAACACGGTGCTCAACTGTCCCGTTCCGCACCCCGGCGCCTGGGACCGCGACGCGTTCGAACCCGTCAACGAATTCGGAATGGTGGTCCGTACGCCGACCGAGGATTCAACGACCGGCTGAGTACGACTGGAACATCACGTGGAGTCCGACCTTGCCCAGGCTGGCGTGGTCGAATGCGCCAGGCACGGTGGCCAGAACCGTGAATCCGAGTGAAGTCCAGAGCGCAACGGCCGCCGCATTCGTCTCCACGACGGCGTTGAACTGCATGCCGTCATAGCCGGCCGTCCTGCCCCAGTTCACGACGTGGGCACCGAGTGCGCGCCCCACACCCTGCCCCTGCGCGCTGGGGCTCACCATGAAGCTGGCTGTCGCGATGTGCGAGCCGCGCCCCGGACGATTCGGACCCATTTTCGCTGAACCCAGGACAGTGCCGCCGTCGTCTACGGCGACAACCGTGCGCCCTGGCGGTGTCTCCATCCAGAGCGCGCGTGCGTCATCCTGGCCGAGGCCGTCGGGATACGCGTAGGTTTCGCCGGCATCCACGATGGAGTGGAAGAACGGATAGATTGCCGTCCAGTCCGCAATGGTGGCGTCTCTGATAATCACCTGCTCACAATATCGAAGGAACAGGATGAACGACTTTATGTTGAGACAGTGACGTCTGAGACCGGTCCCCTCCGCCGCGGCCTGCGTGTGCGTATGAGAGGGCGGGCGACGGATGAACCGAACCGCGCTTCCAGTGAGCTCGAGCTGCTCTTCGACCTGACATTCGTGGTGGCCATTGCGAGTATCACTGCACAGCTCGCGCACGGAATCGCGAACGGACACACCGCCCTGACGATTGTGCCGTTTCTGGAAGTTTTCTTCGCCATTTGGTGGGCCTGGATGAACTTCACCTGGTTCGCCTCGTCATTCGACACCGACGATGTGCCGTATCGCCTCCTGACGATGCTCCAGATGGGCGGTGTTCTGCTTCTCGCGGCCGGCGTGCCAACGGCGTTCACGGACGGCGACTTCCTCGTTGTCACACTCGGTTACTTCGTGATGCGCGTCGGTCTGGTCGCGCAGTGGGTATGTGCGGCAATCGAAGACCGGAACAGCAGGCGCACCGCACTCCGTTACGCGAGTGGAATCGCCGTCGTGCAGCTCGGGTGGCTGCTGCGTCTGCTGCTACAACAGGGTGGTCTCCTTCCGGAACAGTTTCAACCGGTCGCGTTCGCCGTACTCGTCGTCGCGGAACTGGCCGTGCCCATCTGGGCGGAGCGTGGTGCACGCACCAGCTGGCATCCACATCACATCGCTGAGCGCTACGGCCTCTTTGTGATCATCCTTCTTGGAGAGAGCGTTCTGGCGGCGTCTATGGGCGTCGCTGCGTCGCTGGAGGCCGGGGGAGTCAGCGGATCACTCATCACCATCTCGATTGCGGGTCTGGTGACTCTTTTTGCGGTCTGGTGGATCTATTTTCTCGAGCCTATGGGGCACGGGCTCGCTACAAACAGGGACAAATCATTCTTGTGGGGCTATGGCCACTACGGTATTTTCGCTGCGTTGGCCGCACTCGGCGCCGGACTCGAAGTCGCGGTCGAGCAGACCGGTGATCATTTGAAAGTCCCTGCCATGGCGGCAGGTTTCGGCGTTGCGATCCCAGCGGCGATCTTCCTTCTGCTGCTGTGGACCGTCCAGATGCCGATCGTCGCAAAACCCGTGATTCGTCCGGTGGTCATCCTGCCCGCCGTGGTTGTCGTGGCTGCGCTACCGCTGGCGGTCAGCGTGCTCGGTGTGGCCGGCGTCGTTGCCGTGATCGCGGTTGTTTGCGCACTGGTGGTGACGGTAACCCTGCTCACCGGCGCCCGGGCGCAGAGAACAAGCTGAAAACCGGTCAGAGCGCGAAAACGTCGATCGGTCTGGTGGCTGCCAGAAGTGTGCAATGTAGGCTGCTCCGTCACCCAAGCTGGTCGCGGCGGCGCGATAGGTATGCGGCCTCTGCGGAGTTGCCCGCCAGCTCGATGGCTTTGTCGTAGGCCGTGCGGGACTCCAGACTTCGGCCCAGCCTTCGCAGCAGGTCGGCGCGGGTCGCGTGGTAGGCGTGATACCCGGCCAAGTCGACTTCTAGTCGGTTGACGATCGCCAGTGCCACTTCCGGCCCGTCGAGCTCGGCAACCGCGATGGCTCGGTTAAGCGCGATGATCGGCGACGGGTCAAGGCTGACCAGCTGGTTATAGAGGGCGACCACCTGTGACCACTCGGTGTCGCGTATGTCGCGGGCGGAGGTGTGCACGGCGTTGATCGCGGCGAGGATCTGGTAGCGACCCGGAGCCATCCCGGTGTCGAGGCGCTCGCGCACCAGGCGATGGCCTTCGGTGACCAGCGCCGAGTCCCATGCTCCACGATCCTGCTCGTCGAGGGTGACGAGTTCGCCGCTTGCCGATATTCGGGCGGTACGGCGCGCCTCGGTAAGGAGCATCAGGGCCAACAGCCCGGCCACCTCGCCGTCTTCTGGCATGAGGGTGCGGATCAGGCGAGTAAGGCGAATCGCCTCGGCGGTCAGATCGCCGCGAACGGGGTCTGTGTCGAGGCCAGTCGCCAGATAACCCTCATTGAAAATGAGGTAGAGCACGGCGAGCACGCCGGAGACTCGTGCCTGCAGATCGTCGGCGGATGGCATTCGGTAAGGGATGCGAGCCGCCTGGATCTTGGCCTTCGCACGGGTAATCCGCCGCCCCATTGTGCTCTCTTGCACGAGGAAGGCGCGGGCGATTTCAGGCATGGTCAGGCCGCCGATCATTCGCAGCGTCAGCGCCACACGGGCCTCCATCGCGAGCGCCGGGTGACAGCAGGTGAAGATCAACCGGAGCCGGTCGTCGTCGATGGCGCCGAGAGGCTCTGGCGGCTCGTCGTCGGACAACACCTGCGCCTCCTTTTGCTTTTCGACGCGCTTGTTCTCCCGCCGGATCCGGTCGATCGCCTTGCGGTTGGCAGTGGTGGTCAGCCAGGCGCCGGGGTTGGGCGGCACGCCGTCGGCCGGCCAACGCTCGACCCCGATCGCGAACGCCTCGGCCGCCGCCTCCTCGGCGATGTCGAGGTCACCGAAACGCCTGGCCAGGGCGGCGACCACCCGCGCCCACTCCTCGCGGTGGGCCCGGATAATCGCCTCCCTGGCATCGATCATGCTCACTCGACCAGGAACGGTCGCACTTCGACCTTCCGGTTGCAGGCCTTCGACCCCTCGGTGGCGAGCATCAGCGCCACGTCGAGATCGGGGGCCTCGATGATCCAGAAGCCGGCGAGGTATTCCTTCGACTCCACGAATGGCCCGTCGGTGAACACCGCATCCTCGCCCCGGTTGTCGATGACGGTGGCCGTGTCGGGAAAACCGAGGCCGCCGGCGAAGACCCAGTGGCCCTCAGTCTGGAGCCGATCGTTGAACACGTCGATGGCAGCCATCTCGTCAGAGGGGGCGAGGTCGAGCTTGTCGTGA
Source organism: Glaciibacter superstes DSM 21135 (assembly GCF_000421145.1). Lineage (GTDB taxonomy): Bacteria > Actinomycetota > Actinomycetes > Actinomycetales > Microbacteriaceae > Cryobacterium > Cryobacterium superstes. The sequence goes on from NZ_ATWH01000002.1 coordinate 428,106, forward strand.
ATAACGGAAATCAGATACTGCATCTCGAATCATCTCCTGTGGTTTGGGGACGCCACTCGCGGGCGGCCACTCACCTGTACTACGAACAACTCTGCCCCGATCCGACAGCAACTCCCGGATTTCCTCCGATATCCGAAGAATTGTCTTTCCGGATTCGAGGTCGCGCCGGGTGCAACAGCCCGGCCTGGCCCCGGCTGCAACAGCCCGGCCTGGCCCCGACTGCCCGCCACCACGATCAGCGCCGATGGTGGTTGTCCGTCTTGCTGCTGTGAGCAGATTCGGCCACGTGGCCGTCCGGGGAGCCGTATGGTCGAGTTGATCGGGATGGAAAGGAACACGTAATGGAACTGATCTTCGTCCACGGCGCTTTAGTGCGTGATGGGCAGTGGTGGTGGCAGCGGACAGCAGACCTGCTGCGGGAACGCACAGGCATCCGAAGCCGATCTGTTGCGCTTCCTTCGTGTGGCGAGACTGCGCCTGAGCAGGTTGCCGGGGGCCTGGTCGCCGACGCGGCGGCCCTTCGCCGTGAACTCGACGATGTGGATTCTGCGATCGTTGTCGGTCACTCCTACGGCGGCACCGTCATCGCCGAAGCGGGCCAGCATCCCGCCGTCTCGCACCTGCTCTACGTGTCGTCCTACCTGCCCGACATCGGGCAGTCGCAGGGCGTGATCATGAGCGGTGAGAGCGACCCGGTCTCGATCGGTGACAACGGGGACGGCACGCTGGGTTTGTCCGGCTACGACTGGGCCTCGTTCGGAGCCCGATTCCTTCAGGACGCAGACGAGCCCACGCAGCATCAGGCATGGGAGCGGGTGACCGCGCAGACTGCTGGGGCGTTCATGACGCCGACAAGCGCTGATGGCTGGCGGGGGATCGATTCGACGTACATTGTCTGCGGTCAGGACCGCAGCACGTCGGTTGAATTGCAACGCTTTCATGCGGACCGAGCGACGCGCTCCGTCGAGCTGCCGACCGGACACCATCCGTTCATCTCTCGTCCTGACCTGGTCGTCGAACAGCTGCAAGCATTGTTGTCGCAAGCGTGAGTTGTCCGGGTCGTGTGAGCGCCGCGCGCGTGCGATTGCCGAGCGTGGATAGCAGAACACGGCCCCGAGTCGGAGCCGGCAAGGTCAGACCGCGAACGATCGGAGCAGGGGCTGCTCCCTCGTCACCGGACCATCTATCAGCGCGCCAACGACCGCGGCGAGATCGATTTCGAGCGTGTTCCCGCCGCAGTGCTCACAATCCCGTTCGACCTGGTGCGACACGACATGCTCATGGAGCTGCGGCCCTTGAAGCCCGCACGCATCCAGTCAATCGTCGACGAACTTTTCCTGCCCCTGGTGCGCACCCATCAGGGCAGTCCCGGCCGTTCTTGAGGAAAGAACTGGCGACGATAATCACCGTTCCGTGAATGTCGTCGCCACCCCCTCATCATCATCATCATCAGTGCGCGCGGTCGTAGGCTTCCTGCGACGCAGACACGACTCCCAGGTGCTCGATCGACCATTCCTGGAGAGCGCGGAGAGGTTCGAGGAGTGTGCGGCCCGCGGCGGTGAGCGCGTACTCGACGCGCACCGGCACTTCCGGGTACACCGTGCGGCGCACGAGCCCGTCGCGCTCGAGCCCACGGAGAGTTTGGGTCAACATCTTCTGTGAGATGCCCTCGATACTGCGTCGCAGCTCCGAGAAACGTGCATCGCCGTGCCCCAGGATCCCCACGACGAGTACCGTCCAGCGATCGCCGACGCGGTCCAGAATGCGTCGAGTCGGGCACGAGGCCTCGTACGGGTTACCGCGATACACGGGCTCAGATTGAGTGGTTACCACAAAGTGCCTACTTCCCCTCGGCGACATGCTCTCTTACAGTAACCAAGGCGCACCATTCGGCGCCACTGCTCCAAGAAAGGCATTCAATGTCCCGCATCACCGTCATCGGCGGCACCAGCTACGCCGGATCCGCCATCGTCGCAGAGGCAGCCGCCCGCGGTCACGAGGTCACCGCATACAGTCGTTCGCTTCCAGACTCGCCAATCCCGAACGTGACCTACGTCCAGGGCGACGTCTCGGACGAGTCGGCACTCGCCGCGGTGATCGAGGGTGCGGATGTCGTGGCTGCCGCGCTCGCTCCGCGTGGGGCACTCGCCGACAGCTTCCGCGATGTCTACCGCACCATCGCGCGTCTCGCCGACGCCGTGAAGGTGCCCCTGATCATCGTTGGCGGGTTCTCATCACTCCGCCCGGCGCCGGGAGCGCCGCGCTACGTGACCGACCTCAGCCACGCGCCGGCGGAGTACCACGCCGAACTGACCACGGTGACCGCACTCGTCGCCGACGACCTCCCAGCCACCCCCGTAACACTCGACTGGGTTTTCGTGAGCCCAGCAGGAAAATTTGGCTCACACGTCCCCGGTGAGCGCCTCGGTCGCTATCGAATCGGCGACGACGTCGCGCTCCAGCCCAAGGATGGCGGGGAAATCTCAGGCGCAGACTATGCCCTCGGCTTTGTCGACGTCATCGAACAGGGCAACCACCACCGGGCGCACATCAACCTCGGCTACTGAGCGGCAGAATTGCCGCACGCGAGAGCAGAGAGTGTGCCTCCCCTTCCTGACGCTTCCGAGCGTCGCGGATCCTCACCACTCTGCTGACCTCGGCGGGGGAGCGCTGAGGGCGAAACAGTTACCGCTCTCGGACTGCGTAGGTCAGGTGGGTCACCCGCTGCGTCGGCTCCGCACGCACCGGTTCCAGGGCCACGCGGCCCGCGTCCACTCCCTCGAACAGGCGGACACCGGAGCCGAACAGCACGGGTGAGAGCGCGACATGAAACTGGTCGATCAAGCCGGCATTGAGATACTGCACAATCGTCTCTCCGCCGCCCGCGATGCGGACGTCTTGCTCGCCGGCGGCCTCGCGGGCGCGGTCGAGCACGGACTCGATACCGTCGTTCACGAAGCGGAAGGTGGTCCCACCCTGCCTCTCCCACGGGTCGCGCTCCTCATGCGTCACGACGAACACCGGCGTGTGGAACGGCGGCTCTTCCGGCCACATCTGCTCGCCGGCGTCGAACATGCGCTTGCCCATCACGCTCGCGCCGGTGCGCTCGAACGTCTCCCGCACGATGTCATTATCGCGTCCCTCCTCACCGCCCTTCCCGAGCTTGAGATTCTCGCGGAAGTGTCGCTGCCGGAAGACCCACTGCTGCAGTTCCATCCACTGCTGCCCCATCAGCTCCTCGGAGGACTCGGGTGCGATGAACCCGTCCAGCGACATGGACACGCTGAAGAACACCTTTCCGGCCATCAGCTCTCAGCTCCGTTCAGTACGATCTCTACAACGTAGGCAGCCAGGTTGCCCAGGGTCTGCTGACCACCCTCGATCGCGCCGTGCTTCTCGATCGCCTCGTCGCGCAGTTCTTTGGTGGGGAACACAGTGAGCATCTCGATCCGGGTCGTCTCCCCGTCGGGTTCAAACGTGAGGACCGACTCGAACGCATTCGGGTCACCGCGGTACTCGCCATGGAGCATCGCGATCCGCTCAGGCTGCACGATCTCAGTCCAGGTGATCCACTCGCTGTAGTCGGTGCCGTCCGGTCCGTGCATCACGAAGTCCCACTCGCTGCCGATGCGGAACTCGAAGGACCGCGTGGTGGTGGTGAACCCTTCTGGCCCCCACCACTGCGACAGGTGCCGCACGTCGGTGAACGCCTCGAACACCAGCTCCCGCGGGGCGTCGATCACTCGGGAGATCAGGATCTCGCGGTCGGCCGTCGCGGACTGCGCCAGCGATTCTCGTCCAGTCGTATTCATCAGCTATTCCTCGTGCCTTTCCTGTTTGAGTTCTTGCACGTATGCGTCCAGCCGATCGAAGCTCTCGTTCCAGAACTGCTCGAACCCGCCGGTCCACTCGTGAACCGCTTGCAGCCCACGGGCGTCAATGTCGTACAGGCGTTGCTTGCCTGCCTTGCGATCCCGCACCAGCCCGACCTCTCGGAGCACCCGCAGGTGCTTGGACGCCCCCGGCTGGGACATCCCCAGCTCCTGGGACAGCTCGGTCACCGGCCGCTCACCGGTCCGCAGCAGCGCCAGGATCTCCCGACGCCGGGGCTCGGCGATCGCGTTGAAGACGTCTGACGTGGTCGCTGCTCGTGCCATGATAATCATCATATACCCATATAGGAATGCGTCAAGCCGAGACCAATCAAGTGGGTCTTCGCCATCCGACGGGGGAGAGCGCGAGAGATGTCGCGTCTTTCACTTTTCGCACTATTCTGGGCTGCTGCCGGCTCGGGTCAACGGGGGCATTGGGCGGCCCGGCACCCCCCGGTCACACTCAGGGTTGGGGGAGTGGTTGGGTCCTCATTGTTTCTACTCTGATTTGCTCTTCTGCGAATAGAGCGCTTTTGCCCGTCTCGCGGTAACTCAGACCAGTGCGTTCCGCTTGACGGCGAGGGCCTGGCCGTGCTCGATCGCGAGCTGCGCGGCGGCGGCATGCACCTCGGCGGCCTGATCCTTCATCGCGTCCATGGCCGGGTTGACGCCGACGAGGGTCAACTGGCGCTGCACGACGAGGAGGTTGGCCTTCCAGATGTTCTCGATGACGTGGCGCAGCCACGGGGTGGAGTGGTCCCAATGCGCCTTGCCCGACGCGGCGCTGTAGTCGCCGCCGAGGACGGAGGCGAGCACCACGGGCTTGCCGGCGAGGGCGCCGGTACTGATGCGCTGATCCGTGTAGGTGATGTCGTACCAAGACTTCACGTGAGCGGCCACGCCCCAGTTGTAGAGCGGGATCGCCAGCAGGATCGCGTCGGCACCGATCAGCTCGTCGGCGAGCGTGGTGGCGATGTCGCGGGCCTCGCGCTCCTCGGGGGTGAGGTCCGTGTCGGCGGCAGCGCCGCTAGTGGCGATGTCGCGCCAGGTAGTCGCCGGAAGCGGGTGGGTGCCGATGTCGCGGCGAGTGATGATCGAGTCGGGGTGCGCACTCGTCCATTCGGCTTCGACGAGGTCGGCCAGAGCGCGACTCTGCGAAGTCGCTGGGTTGATGCTGGCATCGAGGCGGAAGAGTGACATGGGGATTCTCCAAAGGCAAATGACCAATAAAAAATAAAGCGACTCCGCAGAGCGGAGCGCGCCAGTATGGGCGGATGTCCGAGCACGACGACGAGGCCGCCGCGGTGTGCGATTCCGCCATCACCCTCGCGTTCTCGGTGCTCGCAACGAGAATCGGGCCAGGCTGTCAGCTGGGACGGGGCCGCGTGCGAGATCCGGCGGCGAGCTCAGCCGAGGTTGACGCCGAGGGAGAAGTTGAAATGCCCGACACCGTTGCGGGCCAGGCCCATCTCCAGCAGGCTCGCTCCCTCCAGCCAGTGCGCCATGCTCAGGTCGCCGGCGTCCCGCGGGCGAAGTCCGAGGCTCGTGATGAACGCAGAGACGCTCGCCTTGGCCTGCGGGTCATCGCCGGCCATGAACACATCCAGCGGGTCGCCCGCGGTCAGGACGGCGCTGAAGAGCGTGTTGAACGCCTTCACGACCTGGGTGCTTGCGGGGGCGGCCTCGGCGACCATCTGCGCGACGGAGGTGTCGTCAGGGATGGCCAGCCCGGTGGCGCTTGGGTTGAAGGGGTTCGTGATGTCGACGACGATCTTGTCGGCCAGCGCCGCCCCGTACTCGCTGACGACCGGCACGGCGCTGTCGAACAGCACGGCGAGGATGACGATGTCACCGGCCGGGGCGGCGCCCCACGTTCCGGCCGTGGCGCCGTCGCCGAGCGCCCGGGCTAGGGCCGCGGCCTTGGCCGCATCCCGACCTATGACCTCGACGGCGTTGCCGCCCTTGAGGGCCAGGGCGCCGATGGCGCTGGCCATGTTCCCCGAGCCGATGATGCTGATGCTGCTCATGGTGGTGCTCCCTATTGGATTGTGTCGGCGCTATGTACACCGATCCGCGTACTTAACGTAGCGGACGGTGCGCGGGGCGTCAAGCTATGTACACCGATTGGTACCCAAGTGGGCTACACTGAGCCTATGACGGAGACGGAGTTGGAGAAGGGGCCGCGAGGCCTGCGCCGCGGCAGGGGGGCACGAGAGCGCATCCTCAGTGCGTCACAACAACTGTTCCGCGATCAAGGCATCAACGGCACCGGCATGGACCAGCTCAGCGCGGTGGCTGGAGTGTCCAAGCGCACGCTGTACCAGCACTTCACCGGCAAAGACGAGCTGATCGCTGAATGCCTACGCCGGTTTGATCCCGAGATCTTGCCTGAAGTGTTCGAGAGCACCGACCTCACGCCTCGCGAACGCCTCCTCGCCGTCTTCGACATTCACGCGCCCCTGTGTCCATTCATCGCGGCGGCCGTCGAGATCCCCGACCCGGGCCATGAGGCGCGCGTATACGCCCGCAACTACAAAGAAGGCTTTGCCGCCCGGTTCGCCGATACCGCCCGCGAGGCCGGCGCCACCAACCCCGAACAGCTCGGCGAGCAGTTGGCGCTGCTCCTGGATGGCGCCTCGGCCCGCAGCCGAGTCCTCAACGCCGACATCTTCGCTACCGCCGCCGCCATCGCAGTCGTCCTCATCGACAACGCCATCCCCACGGCAGCGGCACCG
>NZ_ATWH01000003.1 GCF_000421145.1 Glaciibacter superstes DSM 21135
TGTCTCTCTCGTCGCGTGGGTCGTCGAAGGGGCAGAGGGTGCGCCCGTCGACGCCATCGTGATCGCCGCGATCGTCGTCCTCAATGGGATTCTTGGCTACACACAGGAGGCGAAGGCCGAAGATGCCGTAGTCGCGCTCGGCACGATGTCCGCCGCGGCATCAACCGTCTTGCGAAGCGGCGAGCTGAAGACCGTGCCGTCCGCCCAGTTGGTGCGAGGCGACGTGCTCGTCCTCGGCGAAGGCGACGCCGTCGGTGCGGATGCCCGACTGCTCACTGCGAGTGCACTGCGCATCCAGGAGGCATCGCTGACCGGTGAGAGCGAGGCGGTCACCAAGAATCCAGCGACGCTGACGGAGCCGGCGCCGCTCGGCGACCGGGTGAACATGGTCTACAAGGCCACCTCCGTCGCCCAGGGCGTCGGGCGTGCGGCCATCACGGGGGTCGGGATGTCGACCGAGGTGGGGGCGATCGCCGAGATGCTCGACGCGACCGTCGAAGAGCCCACTCCGCTGCAGAACGAGATCAACCGCATCGGCAAGATGCTCGGCGTCATCGTCGTGATCGTCGCTCTGGTGGTGATGATCACCATCATCCTGGTCGAGGGCATCACGGCGCCGAGCGATCTGGTCGTCGTGCTACTGCTCGGAGTCTCACTCGCCGTGGCCGCGGTGCCAGAGGGGCTCCCCACGATGCTCTCGGTCGTACTCGCGATCGGCGTGCAGCGCATGGCGAAACGCAACGCCGTCGTGAAGAAGCTCAGCTCGGTGGAGGCGCTCGGCTCCGCATCGGTGATCTGTACCGACAAGACCGGCACCCTGACCCGCAATGAGATGACGATCGAACGCGTGGTTACCTCCTCCGGGCGAGCCGACGTCACCGGTGTCGGATACCGTCCCACGGGTTCGGTGCTGAGCGATGGTGAGGAGCTCCCCGGCGACCAGCGCTATGAGGTGCAACTGGTGCTCGGCGCGGGATCTCTCGCGAACAATGCCCAGCTCACCGAACACGACGGCGAGTGGCACATCCAGGGGGATCCGACGGAGGCCGCGTTCCTCGTGGCGGCCCGCAAGCTCGAGGGCACGACGGGACACATCGACCGTTTCGAGCGGCGGGCCGAGATCCCGTTCACCTCTGAGCGGAAGATGATGTCGACGCTGCATCAGGAGAAGACCGACCGAAGCCTCCTCCTGTTCAGTAAGGGCGCCCCCGACGTGCTGCTGAGCAGCTGCACCCTGCTTCAGGTGGGCGAGAAAACGGTTCCGCTCACCGAAAGGCTCCGGCAGCAGGCGATCGATGAGGTGGAGGCCCTGTCGGCGGAGGCCTTCCGCACGCTCGGTGTCGCATACCGGGTGCAGAACACCGCCGACTCCTCGGCCGACGTCGACGAGTCGCTCGAGCACGACCTGGTGTACGCCGGTGTCGTCGGAATCATCGATCCGCCGAGAGCTGAGGCCGCCGAGGCGATCTCCGAAGCGCACCGCGCGGGCATCCGCGTCATCATGATCACCGGTGACCATCCGGCCACCGCCGCAAGGATCGCCGCCGACCTCGGGATTATCGGGCCGTCGGCACGTGCGGTGACCGGAGCCGAACTCGACACGCTCGATGACCACCAACTGCGGAACGTCACGCGTGAGGTATCCGTGTACGCCCGCGTGTCGCCCCGGCACAAGCTGCGTCTCGTCGACGCGCTGCAGGCCGACCAGCAGATCGTGTCGATGACCGGTGACGGGGTGAACGACGCTCCCGCACTCAGGTCCGCCGACATCGGCGTCGCGATGGGCATCACCGGCACCGAGGTCACCAAAGAGGCCGCGCGCATGATCCTCGCCGATGACAACTTCGCCACCATCGTCGCGGCGGTCCGTCAAGGCCGGGTGATCTTCGACAACATCAAAAAGTTTCTGCGCTACCTGCTGTCATCGAATGTCGGCGAGGTGCTCACGGTGTTCCTGGGCGTCGTTTTCGCCGGTGTGATCGGCCTCACGGACGCGAGCAGCGACGCGCTCGTCCTGCCGCTGCTCGCGACCCAGATCCTGTGGATCAATCTGATCACCGACTCCACCCCCGCGCTCGCGATGGGCGTCGACCCCGAGGTTGACGACGTGATGGCGCGGAAGCCGCGCAAACTGACCGACCGGGCGATCGACGCGCGCATGTGGGGCGGGATCCTCTCCATCGGCCTCGTGATGGCATTGGCGACGCTGTTCACCATCGATCTGTTCCTCCCCGGCGGTCTCGTCGAGGGCAACGACACGCTCGAAGTTGCACGCACGGCCGGATTCACCACCCTCGTCTTCGCCCAGCTGTTCAACGCGCTGAATGCCCGTTCGGAGACGACCAGCGCGTTCCGGATGCTGTTCGCGAACAAGTGGCTCTGGGGCGCCATCGCGCTGGGTGTCCTGCTGCAGATCGCCGTCGTCGAGGTGCCGTTCCTGCAGGTGGCCTTCGGAACCACGTCCATGGATCTCGCCCACTGGGGCACATGCGTGGCACTCGGATCAGTCGTGCTCTGGTACGACGAGATCCGCAAGGTCCTTCTGCGCGCACTCGCGAGGCGCCGCGGGGAGGTATAACGGTGCTAGTCGGTGGGTGGAGGTGTCCCCGGGGCGATCGGACCCTTCACCGGCTCGTCCCGGATTAGTCCGGGGAGCCGTCCGGAGTCCAGCCGCGGCCGGGCGAGTAACGGGCTGGCTTCATGTTCCGGATGAAGGCGTGAGCGCACAATGGGCTATGCATGTGAGCGAATGCGGCAGGCGGCAGGCGGCGGACGGCGGACGGCGGACGGCGGACGGCGGACGATCTCACCGAGCGGGAGACTCACGTCGTCGGGTGCTGGTGCTCACCCTCGCCCAGAGCATGCAGGGCCAGGATCGAGTGGGCATACGCGCCACCGGCGCGCATCTCTGCCGCAACCCAGATGGCCTCCATGATTTCCTCTGGGCTGGCACCCTTTCGCGTGGCCTGCTTGGTGTGGCCATCGATGCAGTACGGGCACTGGGTCACGTGGGCAACGGCAACGGCAATCAGCTGCTTCGTCTTCTGGTCGAGTGCGCCCTCCGCGAAGACTTGGCGGCTGAAATGCTCGAAAGCTTCATGGGTTTCAGGAGCGAGCTCTTTGCGTCGTCTGGTCAGGTCTGGCGTTCGTGAGGGATAAACGGATTCAGGCAACGAAGACCTCCTTGACGGATGCGGCAGCTCCAGCGCCGACCTCTCCACCATAGGCCCGCAAGGGAGGGCAACCAGGAACGTTTCCGCATGGCTGCGAACTATCGTGGTGCTCACGAGGGCGGTCTACGCCCACCGTTCCCATGACAGGTCAGGAGAAATCACGACATGGATACGCCGATTCCCACTCCCGTATCGGAACTTCTCGACGCGAGCAACGCCGGTGACATCGAGCGATTTCTGAAGTCGTTCACCGACGACGGGTTTGTCGACGACTGGGGACGAGTGTTCTCTGGTCACGAGGGGATTCGCGGCTGGTCTGACGCCGAGTTCATCGGCAAGAGCGTCACGCTGCAGGTGACAAATGTGACGACAAACGCAGACACGACAATCGTCAGCGCTGAGGTCGGCGGCTCAGGGTTCAACGGCCCGAGCACTTTCACCTTCGTCGCTGCCGACGACGGCGTCCGCAGCATGTCGATCACCGCCTGATATCGCAAACGGGATCCTGCTCTGCAAACGAGACCACCTCCGGTTACACAACCAAGGCTGGACCATCGAACGACGAGGCAACAACGAATACCAGCTCATCCCACCCAAAGAAATCGACCCCGACCAGACACCGATCCGGCTCCGGAGCAAAGCAGGCCGTAATCTCGGCAACCCGATCAAACCGCGAGATCCCGAAGCACAGGAGAACTCCGCCTAAAACGGGTTTCGCAGGCACCCTCAGCCGATTTCGAGACGCGGCCTCGTTCCTCGGTCGCTCCTCAATCAGCGGGATTGACCGCTGTTCCAGGTGGACTGATGAGGGTGTGTCAACTGGTGTGTGAGCGGAGAGTGCATATCGCGTCGACAAACTCTGCGGGCGCTTCTTGCGGAACGTTGTGGCCGGCGTCAACGAGGCGATGCTCGATCAGATGAGGGAAGTGCTGTCGGTGGGCTTCCAACGTCTGTGGTTCGTCAAGCGGGTCGGCGGTTGCGTCGAGGATGACGGTGGGAACGATGATTGGCGGCTGTCCGGCGATCACACGTTCGTTCGCCTCGTGCGCCGGATCACCCGCAACCAGACCGTACCTATGCCGGTATGAGTGCACGACGGTAGCCGCGAAGTCGGGATTGTCGAAGGACGCAGCGGTGCGTTCGAATGTCTCATCGGAAACTGCCCAGGTAGGAGACCATTCATCCCACAACTGCCTCGTGAGTTCGCGCCGGAAACGACTCAATCCTGCGCGACCCCGCTCGCTGTGAAAATACCACTGATACCAGTTGCGACTCTCACTAGAGGGCTCATCTGGGGTGCTGGACATCACGGCGATGTCGTGAACGTTGTAGCCGACAACGGAGACGAGTCCCGATACAAGCTCTGGCCAGAGCATCGAAGTCACACATGCCGCGCGACCACCCCAGTCGTATCCCGCCACGATAGGCCGTTCGAGTTTTAGCCCACCGATAAGGTCTCTGAGGTCCTGAGCGAACGCGGCCTGCTGCCCCGAGCGGAAGGTCTCCTCTGTCAGATAGCGAGTGCTGCCGAAACCGCGCATGTACGGAACCACCACGTCAGCTCCGGCTTCTGCGAGACTAACCGCGACATCCTCATAGCACCGGGGATCGTAGGGAAACCCATGGAGAAGTACGACAGGCCATCCCTCGGTCGCTCCATATCGCTCATAGGCGATATCGAGCTGACCACTGCGAACTGTTCCGAGTTCCACCACCCGCTCACTCTACCGGCGCAGTAGCTATGGGAATCCGGCGTTGCAGTCGGTCCAGCGGACTTCGAGACGCGGCCTCGTGCCTCGGTCGATCCCTAACCAACGGAGGGAGGGAGCGGTGCGCCCCACAACTCCGATGATTGACGTTGCGCTTTTGACCCCCACCTCTACCAATGCGATGGGAATGTTTGACAGTCCTGGGTTTCCGGCAGACGATGGGCTTGTACCTGATCTTGCGGTACCTGATCCGGCGTGTCCGGTGGAGGTAAACCATGTTGAACAGTTTCGGTGCTCGCGATTCACTCACAGTCGGCCGAGACAGGTATGAAATCTTTCGACTCGATAGGGTGCCCGGCTCCAGTCGGTTGCCGTACAGCCTGAAGATCTTGCTCGAGAATCTGCTCCGCAAGGAAGATGGCACCTTGGTGACCGCCGACCAGGTGCGCGCTGTCGCGAACTGGGATCCGGCCGCAGAGCACGGCGCAGAGATCCAGTACACGCCGGCACGCGTGCTCTTGCAGGACTTCACGGGCGTTCCCTGTGTCGTCGACCTCGTCGCCATGCGTGATGCGATGGTCTCCTTCGGCGGCGACCCCCAGAAGATCAATCCGTTGATCCCGTCTGAACTTGTCATCGACCACTCCGTGATCGCCGACGAGTTCGGCACCCCGCGCGCATTCCGCGTCAACGCCGAACTGGAATTCAGTCGCAACCAGGAGCGCTATCAACTGCTGCGCTGGGGCCAGCAGGCATTCGACGACTTCCTCGTCGTTCCGCCTGACACCGGCATCTGCCACCAGGTCAATCTCGAATATCTGGCCAGGGTCGTCTTCACCCGCGAGCACGACGGAGCCACCCAGGCGTATCCAGACACACTCGTCGGCACCGACTCCCACACTCCGATGGTCAATGGGCTCGGAGTGCTCGGCTGGGGCGTCGGCGGCATCGAAGCAGAAGCCGCCATGCTCGGGCAACCGATGAGCATGCTGGTTCCGCCGGTGCTCGGCATGAAACTTACCGGCGAGCTCCGGGAAGGAGTAACCGCGACCGACCTCGTCCTCACCGTCGCACAACTCCTCCGCCAGACCGGCGTCGTCGGCAAGTTCGTCGAGTTCTACGGACCCGGAGTCGGCAACGTCCCGTTGGCCAACCGCGCCACGCTCGGCAATATGAGCCCCGAGTACGGCTCCACCTGCGCGATCTTCCCCATCGACGACGAGACCCTTCGGTACCTGCGGCTCACCGGTCGCGAGGAGAAGCAGGTGCAACTCGTCGAGGCCTACGCGAAAGAACAGGGCCTCTGGCACGATCCAGACCACGAACCGGACTATTCGCAAACCCTGGAACTCGACCTGGCATCCGTCGTGCCCTCGATCGCCGGCCCGAAACGACCACAGGATCGGATCCCGTTGTCCCATGCCCGCAGCGTCATCGGGTCAATCCTCACCGATGGTTCGCTGGCTCCGGACGAACTCATCGGTCTCGATGAAGCCTCTGCGGAATCCTTCCCGGCCAGCGACCCGATCGCGTTTGGGAAAGTCGGCGTCAGCGAGAAACCGATCGACCGCTCGGAAAGCGAGCCAGACCGCGTCTGGCCTTCGAACCCGGCGGAGGTGACCCTCGCCGACGGACGCACCACCACTGTCGACAACGGAGACGTTGTCATCGCTGCCATCACCTCGTGCACAAACACGTCTAACCCTTCTGTCATGATCGGTGCCGGCCTGATGGCAAAGAAGGCCATCGAGCGCGGCCTGATGTCCCAGCCCTGGGTGAAGACCTCGCTTGCACCCGGCTCTCGTGTGGTGACGGACTACTACGATCGGGCCGGCCTCACCCCCTACCTCAACCAGCTCGGTTTCGACCTCGTCGGCTACGGCTGCACCACCTGCATCGGCAACTCCGGCCCTCTGATCGGGCCGGTCAGTACCGCCGTCACCGAACACAACCTCACCGTCTGCTCTGTGCTCAGTGGCAACCGCAATTTCGAGGGCCGCATCCACGCCGAGACCGAGATGAACTTCCTCGCCTCTCCCCCGCTGGTCATCGCCTACGCGCTCACTGGCACGATGAACACCGACCTGATGACGGATGCCCTGGGTCACGATCCGGCCGGACTTCCGGTGTACCTCCGCGACATCTGGCCGAGCACAGAAGAAGTGGAACGGGTGATCAGCGAAGTCCTCGAAGCCGAGATGTTCGAGGACGGGTACGCCAACGTCTTCGACGGCGACGACAACTGGCGCGGCCTGGACATTCCAAGCGGTGACATCTTCGCCTGGGACGACAACTCCACCTATATCCGTCGGGCACCGTACTTCGAGGGCATGCCGCGGGATCCAGAACCGCTCAAGGACATCTCCGGCGCCCGCGTGCTCGCGCTACTCGGCGACTCTGTCACCACCGACCACATTTCGCCCGCCGGAGCGATCAAGCGTGACTCACCCGCCGGGCGCTATCTCGTCGACCATGGCGTCGAACCGGCCGACTTCAACTCCTACGGATCCAGGCGAGGAAACCACGAGGTGATGATCCGTGGCACGTTTGCCAACATCCGCCTGCGTAACCAGCTGGTTCCCGGCATCGAGGGAGGGTTCACCCGTCACCTGCCGGGCGGCGAGCAGATGACGATCTTCGACGCGTCGAATGCCTACGCGGTCGACGACGTTCCCCTCCTGGTCATCGCCGGTGCAGAGTACGGCTCCGGTTCGTCACGCGACTGGGCGGCCAAAGGCACACTGCTGCTCGGCGTGAAGGCGGTGCTCGCAACCTCCTTTGAACGCATCCACCGTTCCAACCTGATCGGAATGGGTGTGCTGCCAATCCAGTTTCCTGCCGGCCAGTCGGCCGAATCGCTCGGCCTGACCGGCGAGGAGGTGTACTCGGTGACCGGCCTCGAAGGCACAGCCGATATCCCCGACCGCGTCACAGTGACGGCGGAGCACGAGGGGCGCACCCAGCAGTTCGACGCGATCGTTCGGATCGATACCCCGGCGGAGGCTGCCTACTTCCGCCACGGCGGCATCCTGCAATACGTGCTGCGCCAGCTCCTGGAACGTTGACCTTTCTCGTGGGGGTTGAAGACTCGGGATTGCGGGGCGAGGGAGCGCCGGTGAGGGGCGTGCTCAGTAGGATGAAAGAGTGCTGATAGACGCGATCGTCCTGGCTGGAGGACGATCGTCGAGGCTCGGATCGGTACCCAAGGCAGGGTTGATTTACCAGGAGCAGTCGCTTCTCAGCCGAACGGTGGCGGCAACGGCAGGAGCGGCACGGCAGACCGTGGTGGTCGGCGACGTCGGCCCCGTTGACCTCCCGCTAGGGGTTCTCGTCACCCGGGAGAACCCGCCGTTCAGCGGCCCTGTGTCCGGCATTGGAGCCGGACTGGACGCGCTCGCCACGCATGACGCCCGGCCGAGCGATTACCTGCTGGTCCTTGCGTGCGACATGCCCGCCGTCGAGTCGGCAGTGCGATGCCTGTTTGAGAACCTGACCGGCGACGCCGACGGATTCATTGCGATCGACGAAAACCAGCGGCTGCAGCCGCTGGCGGCGGTGTATCGCACCGAATCACTCGCCGGGGCGCTTGTGAGCAGCCGCCGATCCGGGGGACTGGGCGGCCTGCCGGTCTTCCGGCTGATCGCCGACCTCAGACTGACACCAGTCGACGTACCCGCCGGGTCAACGGATGACGTGGATACCTGGGCAGACGCGGAGCGATTCGGCATCCGGTCGCCACACGTCCACACACTGGTCGACGTTGAGCCAGTGAATGAATGAACCACTCAGTGAATCCACTCAGTGATTTGAATAAGGAGAGAAAATGACCGAACGCGAAGAAGAGGACCAGATTCTGACTGAGTGGGTTCGTCGACTCGTCGACGCGCTCCAGATCCTGGAGCTGGATGTGGACCAGAAGGCGATCCTCGGACTCGCCGGAAAGGCGGCCCACTCCGTTCTCCGACCTGCCGCGCCACTCACGACATTCGTCGTGGGCTACGCTGCCGGCATCGCAGCGGGCGGAGGGACCGACCCTCAGGCTGCCGTGCGCAAGGCGACCGATACGGCACTCCAGTTGGTCAAGGACGGGGCGGAGAATACCCCGAGCGACAAGGGATGGACGAGCACCGGGCAGTGAATGAACACCCCATCACCCTGATCGCCGCCGACTGGCACCAGGCGCACCTCCTCTGTCACGAGATCGCGACCGCACTCCCCTCAGAACAGGTGACCCTCGACAAAGCGGTCGGGCGAACACTCGCCACTGATCTCGTTGCCCTGTGCGATGTGCCGCACTATGCCTCGTCCGCCATGGACGGATGGGCGGTGGCCGGGCCAGGTCCGTGGCGTCTGGTCGACGCGCCAACACTGGCCAACGGTCAGGCATCACCGATCGTGACCGGCGGCCTCGTTCCCCGCGGGGCATACTCCATTGTGCGGAGCGAGCACGGCACCATCACGGACGGGCCATCACCGACACTGGACCTCCTACCCGATGCTCCGCCCGGCACTCCGTTCGCAGGCCGCAACATCCGCACCGTCGGAGAGGAAGTCGAGCGGTTAGACGTCGTAATCCGGGCCGGCACCGTGTTGAACCCCGCCCACATCGCCGTGGCCGCCGTCTGCGGCCACAACGTCTTGGCGGTACGGCGTGTTCCCCAGGTCAGGCTGGTGCTCACCGGCGATGAGGTCGTCACCTCCGGCGTGCCTGCGCCCGGTTTTGTTCGCGACACCTTCGGACCGCAACTGCCTGCCCTGATTGCGCTGCTTGGCGGAGAAGTGACGTCGACCAGGCGAATCGGCGACGACCTGCAGGCATCCCTCGATGCGATCGGAGACGACGCTGATAGTGCAGACCTCATCATCACAACGGGTGGAACCAGCCGTTCTCGGGTCGATCATTTGCACCCGACCCTGGCAGCGTTGGGAGCGACCCTTCTCGTCGATGGCGTCAACATGCGACCTGGGGGTCCCAGTCTGGTCGCACGGCTGCCGGATGGTCGGTTCCTTATCGGGCTACCGGGCAATCCCCTGTCCGCGATGACCGGGATGCTGTCGCTCGTCCGGCCCCTGCTGGCCGGACTTCTCGGGCGAGTTGCGCCGGAACTCGGCCGGTCGACCCTCGGTCACGAATTGTCCCCGGCCAGCGGTCGCAGCCGCCTGATTCCGTACCGGAACGTCGACGGTCTCGCCGTGCAAAGCGAGTGGCTCGGGTCCGGCATGTTGCGAGGACTGGCCGAGGCCGACGGCATCCTGATCTGCCCACCGGCCGGTGCACACACCGGGGACGAACTCGAGACCCTTCCGCTCGCCTGGTAGGACAAGCACACGCCGAGAGGGCGGTGGAATCCGGAGTTCCGGATCCCACCGCACTCTCTTGGTTGTGAAAGTCAGCTCACCGTGTCGCCGACGGCAACGTCGCCGACCGCATCCCGGCTTGTTGCTGTGGTGGCGCCTGCCTTCGGACGAGGCATCCTGGTGATCACCGGCAGTATCAGCGCAACGAGTGCGATGATTCCGACAACGGTGTAGCCGAGCGTGTACGACTTGTCAGGCCCGATCAGCGCAGCGATGATCGGTGGTCCGATCAGCCCGCCGAGGCTCCAGCCGATGATCATGAGGCCGTAGATCGCACCGGCGTGCTTCACCCCGAAGAAGTCGCCCGCGGTCGCCCGCATGGTGCCGAACCCGACACCGTAGCAGAGGTAGATCACTGCCGCGAGGATGAAGAACAGGATGGCGTTACTGGCGTGAGGGATGATCAGCAGGCAGACGCCCTGCAGGCCGAGCATCAGGCCGAAAGCCGTCATCCTCCCAGTCTTTCCCGACACCCAGGCCCAGAAGATGCGTCCGCCGCCATTGAACAGTGCCAGAACGCCGACGAGCGCTGCGGCACCCGCCACACTGTAGCCGGCGATGTCGATGGCGCTGGAGTTCGCCTGGGCAATCAGCGCAATGCCGACCGTCACATTGAGTGTCATGATGCCCGCCAACAGGTACCACTGCGGTGTGCGCAGCGCCTCCTTCTCGGTGAACTGCTTGTAACTGTCCTGAGCGCGCCCGCTGGTCGCCGGTACCCAGCCCGGAACACTGTACCCGGCGGGTGGGTTCCGGAAGAACGCGGCACCGATCAGCGACAGCACCAGATAACCGATGCCGAAGGGCAGGAACGCGCGGTTCGGCTCCGTCGGTGTTCCCCGATCAGCCACTGCGCGACCGGTGCCGTCAAAACCGCACCGAATCCGAAGCCAGAACCCGCAAGTCCGGTGATAAGACCGCGCTTGTCTGGGAACGTTGATCGCAACATATTGGACATCGTGCACATGATTTTCGGGAATGCCGACCTTTCGAGGACGCGCAGACACTTCTTGTCGCCGATCAGTACGGCGTCATCGCCCCGACCAGTTGCGTCGCACGGTCCACGATTGCTCTCGCGGCAGGAATCGCCTGATCCACCTCATCGACGCTAGCCGAGGGGCGGTCGATGTCGGGGTACTGGGTATCGTTTCGGAGTCGGCGCATCCAATCGAATTCGCGGATTTCTGTCTGGATTGGTGGTGGCCGCGACGGGCGCGACGGATGCCGCGGAGGCAGCGCGGCGGCTGGCTCGAGCGGCCGCAGGCGCCCTGCGACCGACCGAACGACCGACCGCGGGGCCCTGAGCGTCGTGGTGCGCCTCGGCCAGGACGAATGCCTCGTGCGGCCCCCGGCGGCGAACCGACGCCCGTTCCCGGCGACGTCCCCCACCCAGACGGAGGTGGCCGAACTGCTGATATCGGTGGCCGAGGTGACCGACGCAGGTCTCGGCCCCCACACATGATTGTTATCCAATCGTAATGGTGCTAGCGTCCAGCTAAAGGGTCGTTCCACGTGCTACCTCTCTGTTGCCAGGCTGCGGCCAAAGGAAAGAGGAAGAATAATGCCAGGAAACAAAGCGGTTGCCTACAAGGGTCCGGGGAAAGTCGCAATCGTCGACATCGACTACCCCACCTTCGAACTGAAAGACGGCCCGGGTGTTGATCCCGCGAATATCGGCCGCAAGGTACCGCACGGGGTCATCCTCAAAACGGTCGCGACGAATATTTGCGGATCCGACCAGCACATGGTGCGCGGCCGCACCACCGCCCCGGTCGACCTTGTCCTGGGTCATGAGATCACCGGTGAGGTCGTCGAGGTGGGCTCGGATGTGGAATTCATCAAGGTCGGGGATCTCGTCTCGGTCCCGTTCAACATCTCATGTGGCCGGTGCCGCAATTGCAAGGAACGCAAGACCGGAATCTGCCTGAACGTCAACCCCGCGGGCTACGGCAGCGCGTTCGGGTATGTCGACATGGGCGGCTGGGTGGGTGGTCAGGCCGAATACGTCCTCGCGCCCTACGCGGACTGGAACCTGCTAAAGTTCCCGGACAAGGATCAGGCGCTGGAGAAGATCATGGATCTGACCATGCTCTCCGACATCTTCCCCACCGGATTCCACGGCTGTGTTTCCGCCGGGGTGACGGTCGGCTCCACCGTCTACATCGCCGGCGCCGGCCCGGTCGGGTTGGCAGCGGCGACGAGTGCGCAATTGCTCGGCGCCTCGGCGGTCATCGTCGGTGACATGAACGAGAAGCGCCTAGCGCAGGCTCGCAGCTTCGGCTGCGAGACGATTGACCTCACCAAGGGCGGCCCCGGAGAACAAATCGAGCAGATCCTCGGATCGCCAACCGTTGACTGCGCGGTGGATGCCGTCGGCTTCGAAGCGAAGGGACACGGCGCAGGTGCCGCCGAAGCACCGGCGACGGTCCTCAACTCAATAATGGATATCACCAACGCGGGCGGCTCCTTGGGAATCATCGGCCTCTACGTCACGGGTGACCCGGGCGCTGCCGACGAAGCCGCGAAGAAGGGCTCGCTCTCACTGAGTCTGGGCACCGGCTGGGCAAAGTCGCTGGCCTTCACGACCGGACAATGCCCGGTAATGAAGTACCACCGCGGACTGATGAATGCGATCCTGCGGGACAAGGTACACATTTCGGACAATGTGAATGGGCAGGCGATTCCGCTGGAGGAGGCGCCGAACGGCTACGCCGATTTCGACTCCGGCGCTTCGGTCAAGTACGTGCTGAACCCGAACGGGTACATCGCGGCCTGACTCGGTGGCTCGCGGGTGACAGTGGCAGCGCGGGACTCCGTCGCGCCACTGTCACCTTCGCCGGGCGGTCATTACTGAAAATGACATCCTGTGGCTTTCGCCAAAAGATGGCCATGTCCTTTCGTCTTTCGATAGCGGTGCCGCCGCCGACCGGCATGTCATAAGGGGAAGGCCTTGCGGGCGCGGGCGAGTGTTTATCGTCGTCACGCTCGTGTTCTGAAACGCTCAGACGAGCACGGCGGCTCCTGCCTCGTCGGAAACGGGCGCATTCCGGGCAACCCGCGACGGTTCAAGCCTGATCACGACAGACTTCGACGCCGGGGTGTTGCTGCCTTCCGCGGTGGAGTCGAGCGCCACCAGCTCGTTCGCTTCCGGGAAGTACGCGGCGGCGCATCCCCTGGCCGTCGGATACGACACGACGCGCCACTTTCTCAAAACACGTTCAATTCCGTCCGTGAACTCGCTGTGCACATCGACCAGCTCCCCGTCGACAAGACCGAGTTCGACGAGGTCATCTGGGTTGACGAAGATCACTTCGCGACCCTTCTTGATGCCGCGGTAGCGGTCGTTCAGGCTGTAGATGGTGGTGTTGAACTGATCGTGCGAGCGCAAGGTCTGCAAGAGCAGCCGTCCCTCTGGGCGCTCGATGTACTCAAGGTCGTTCACGGTGAGCATGGCCTTGCCTGTCGCCGTCGGGAACGTGCGGGAGTCACGGGGACCATTCGCCAATACGAACCCACCGTCCTGGCGGACTCGCACGTTGAAGTCCGTGAACCCCTCGACGACATGCTCGATGTGGTCACGGATGAGGTCGTAATTGCGCTCGAAACCTGTCCAGTCCACAGCCACCTTGTCACCGAGCACCGCCCGCGCAAGCCGTGTGACGATCGCGATCTCTGACAAAAGGTTGGGAGCGACAGGGGGAATCCGGCCGTGCGAGGCGTGCACCGCACAGACGGAGTCCTCAACGGAGACGAACTGCTCTCCAGTGACCTGCAGATCGATCTCGCTCCGCCCCATGGTGGGCAGGATCAGTGCCTCCTCACCCACAACTGCATGAGATCGGTTCAGCTTGGTGGAGATCTGCACGGTCATCTCGGTGGTCTGCATCGCGGCTTCGGCGACGGCGGTGTCGGAGATCGCCGCAACCAGATTGCCACCGAGGGCGATCCAGACCTTGATCCTCCCGTCCCGCATGCCACGGATGCCGTCAACACTGTCAACGCCGTCCTTCCGAGGCGGGTCGAAGCCGAACTCGGCCTGCAGTGCGTCGAGGAACGCCGGCGGCATCTTCTCCCAGACACCCATGGTTCGGTCGCCCTGCACGTTGCTGTGGCCGCGGATCGGGGACGCTCCCGCTCCCGGTCGGCCGATGTTGCCACGCAACAGGAGCAGGTTGATGATCTCCTTGATCGTCGGCACAGCCTTCTTGTGCTGCGTCAGGCCCATCGCCCAGGTGATGATGACTTTGTCCGCTTTCAGGTACCTGCTGGCCAGCTCGTCGATCTCAGCAGTCGTCAATCCCGTTGCCTCGAGCACGGTGCTCTCTTCGAGGCTCGAAAGATGCACCTTCAGCTCTTCGAGGCCCTGGCAATGTTCATCGAGGAACGTGTGGTCCAGCACCGTTCCCTGGTTCGCCGCCTCTGCCTCCAACACCCGCTTCGAGAGTGCCTGCATGAGTGCCATGTCGCCACCGAGGCGGATCTGCAGGTACTGGTCGGCCAGCCCGGTGCCGTTGCCGATGATTCCGCGCACACGCTGCGGGTTCTTGTATCGCAGCAGGCCGGCCTCCGGCAGCGGGTTGACAGCGACGATCTCGGTGCCGGCATCCTTCGCCTCCTCCAGTGCGGTCAGCATCCGCGGGTGGTTGGTACCCGGGTTCTGACCCATGATGATGATCAGGTCGGCCTTGGCGAAGTCCTTGTATGCGATGGTGCTCTTGCCGATGCCGAGGGTCTGGCCCATCGCAAGGCCAGTCGACTCGTGGCACATATTGGAGCAGTCAGGCAGGTTGTTTGTGCCGAACGCCCGCACGAACAATTGGTAGATGAACGCCGTCTCGTTGGCGGTGCGCCCGCTGGTGTAGAACGCCGCTTCATCTGGCGAGGCCAGGCCATTCAGCTTCGCAGCGATGATCCCGAACGCCCGCTCCCAGCTGACCGGCTGGTAGTAGTTCTCGCCGGGCGCCTTCCACACCGGTTCGGTGAGACGACCCTGCATGCCGAGCCAATACTCGGACTTCTTCAGCAGATCGTTGATCGAGTGCGATGCCCAGAAACTCGTCGGGACCGTGAGCTGGGTCGCTTCCCAGGTCAGCGCCTTGGCGCCGTTCTCGCAGAACTCGAGCGCCTTGCGATGGTCGGGGTCCGGCCATGCACAGCTCATGCAGTCGAAGCCGTCTTTCTGGTTCATCGCAGTGAGGGTCTTCAGCGATCTGCTGATGCCCATCTCTTTGAATGCCGGACCCATCGAATGGAGGATCCCCGGAATGCCTGCCGCCGAGGTCTGCGGCTTCGTGATCTCTATTTCGCTGTCATCAACATCCTGAATCGGGGCCTTGCTGGTCATGCTGCACTGCCTTCCTTAACCCGTTCCTTCGTTCCGGTGACGCGTTCGTCACCGGCATAGATCACCATCGAAGACCCGCGGAGAAAACCAACGAGGGTCATTCCGGCGTCGGTCGCCAGCTCTGCAGCCAGTGATGACGGCGCCGAGACTGCCGCCAGCATCGGGATGCCCGCCATAATCGCCTTCTGGGTGAGCTCAAAGCTCGCCCGGCCGGAGACCATCAGAACCGTGCCACGAAGTGGCAGCCGGTTCTCCTTGAGCGCCCAGCCGACAACTTTGTCAACTGCGTTGTGACGGCCGACGTCTTCCCTGAGAACAAACATTTCTCCGGTTTCGCCGTCGAACAGGGCAGCGGCGTGCAGGCCACCGGTCTTCTCGAATACAGCCTGTTCCTCGCGAAGACGGTCGGGCAACCCGGTGAGCAGAGCCGGATCGATGCGAAGCGGATCATCGCGAACCTCGTAGACGGACTGGGTTCGAACTGCGTCGATGCTGGCCTTGCCACACAGCCCGCACGAGCTCGTGGTGTAGAACGAACGCTCCAGGCTGGGGTCGGGAGCTGCGACCCCTGGAGCGAGGGTCACATCGAGCACATTATAGGTGTTCAACCCTTCGGCTGTGGCCCCGGCGCAGTATCTGGCGGCGGCAAAATCGGACCCACGACTGATCACTCCCTCTGACACCAGGAACCCGGCCGCCAGGTCGAAATCATGGCCGGGAGTGCGCATCGTCACGGCCAGCGAACGGCCTCCGACCCGAATCTCCAGGGGCTCTTCCACAGTCAGGACGTCTTCTCGCACGACAGAGGAATCGCCCACTGTGAGGCGGGTGACTCTGCGCCGAGCCGTGATTCTGGTCATTTCTCAGGCCTATCAGCTGGAACTCGGCAAAGCAAGACGGTTAGGGGTTTCAGATTCCTGCTTTAGTTGACCGGTTTCGATTACCTGGGTTTCGCTTGCCCGCTCGCCGGCAGCTCAGACGTGCCTGCCTGCGCCTGCCTGCGCCTGCCTGCGCCTGCCTGTTGACACTCCCAGACGCGTCTGGCTAGTGTGTGGTTCATGTTCTTCCTGCTGGGCGAGATGGGCAAGAAAACCGTGGCCAGCTGATCGCCATGCCGACCTATTCCTTCCGGTGCGCTGATGGCGACGAGTTCGACGCCCGCTTCAGTATCGTCGACGTGCCGGCTTCCACCACCTGTCCGCACTGCGGGCAGCCAGCGAAGCGGATGCCCAGCGCGCCGTACGTGAGCAGAGCAGGCAGTTCCGCGTACGGCCTGATCGACAGGAGCGCGAGCAGCGCACACGAACCGGAGGTCGTGAGCGGCACACTGCCCGGCGCACCGCGACGCGCGGGCGGGAGGTACACCACCAACCCGCTGCACCAGAAGCTTCCCAGGACGTAACCAGCTGACCGCATTGCCATCAAAGGAGAGAACATGCCTGACGTCATCTTCCCGCTCGATTCCACGAAGAAGTTCGAAGATCAGGAGAAGCTCGGCCACAACAGGTGGCATCCCGAGATTCCTCCCGTCGCCGTCGTCAAGCCCGGCGAGTCCTTTCGCGTCGACTGCCGCGAATGGTTCGACGGCGCTATCGTCAACGACGACTCCGCCGACGACATCCTGAACGCACCGCTGCTGACCGTGCACAAGCTGAGCGGTCCGTTCGGCGTGGAAGGCGCACGCCCGGGCGACCTGCTCATCGTCGATATCCTCGATGTCGGACCGATCCCGCAGGAGGACTCCGGACCTCTTGCCGGCCAGGGCTGGGGATACACCGGAATCTTCGCCCGCAACAACGGCGGCGGGTTCCTGACCGACCAGTTCCCTGACGCCTACAAGGCGATCTGGGACTTCAACGGACAGATCGCAACCTCGCGGCACGTGCCCGGCGTCTCGTTCGCCGGACTCATCCACCCCGGGCTGATGGGCACCGCACCCTCGGCCGAGCTATTGGCGAAGTGGAACAAGCGCGAGGGCGACCTGATCGCCACGGACCCACACCGGGTACCGCCTCTGGCGTTGCCGCCGGAGCCGCAGTATGCCGTGCTCGGCGGTGTTCCCGACGCGGAATTCGACCGTGTTGCCGGCGAAGCCGCGCGCACCGCGCCCCCTCGCGAGAACGGCGGCAACCAGGACATCAAGAACCTGTCGAAGGGCAGCAGGATCTTCTATCCGGTGTTCGTCGACGGCGCCAACCTCTCGCTCGGCGACCTGCATTTCTCGCAGGGTGACGGCGAGATCACCTTCTGCGGTGCCATCGAGATGGGCGGGTTCATCGACCTGCGCGTGGACATCATCAAGGGCGGGATGGATACCTACGGCGTGCACGAGAACGCCATCTTCATGCCCGGCAATGTCGACCCGCAATTCAGTGAGTGGATCGCATTCTCGGGAACGTCGGTGACGCTGGAGGGCGAACAGCGGTACCTGGACTCGCACCTGTCGTACCAGCGCGCCTGCTTGCACGCGATCGACTACCTGACCAAGTTCGGCTACAGCCCAGAGCAGGGCTACCTGATGCTGGGCGCAGTGCCGATCGAGGGCAGGCTGTCGGGGGTGGTCGACATCCCGAACTCGTGCTCCACGGTCTACATCCCGACGTCGATCTTCGACTTCGACGTGCGCCCATCGGCGAGCGGCCCCACGCAGATCAACCCCGGGATCGGAGCACCCCACTCGGCAAACGCGTAACATTCCCCGCATGCCCGACCTGTGCGACGGTCACTTCGCGTGAGAAGTCACCGCGTCAGTCACCGCGCGATCTGACAACTCTCGCTCAATCCGGGCGCGTCTGTGATGCCCGCCCGTGGAGCCGAAAGCAGTGCCAGGTTGTGAGGATAAGCTGGCCGTACGCTCTGACACGGGGCAGCATTGGAGGGTTCGATGGAGTCGACTCGGCCCGGTCTGATCGGTGAACACGGTGCGATCGTTGGACCAGGTGCAATCGTTGGAGCGGGCTTGCCCCTCACGCCTGACCGGCTGACCCGGTACAGTCGGCAGTTGTTCCTGCCGGGTTTCGGCGTCGACGCGCAGCGTCGGCTCGCAAACGCACGAGTGCTGGTGGTGGGGGCCGGCGGGCTCGGAAGTGCGAGCATCCCGTATCTCGCGTCGGCCGGCGTCGGGACGATCGGCATCATCGACACGGATGTGGTCGAACTCTCGAACCTGCATCGTCAGATCGCCCACGGCGTTGACGATCTCGGGCGGAGCAAGGTCGATTCGATTGCGGATTCAATCGCCGCCATCGACCCCGAGATCGAGGTGGTCGCTCATCGAGTCAGGCTGGAACCCGGTAACGCGGCCGACCTGCTGGCCGGATACGACCTGGTGATGGACGGCAGCGATAATTTCCAGACCCGCTACCTGACCAACGATGCGGCGGCAGAGGCCGGAATGCCGCTGGTCTGGGGCGCGATTCTGCGTTTCGCCGGCCAGGTGGGCGTGGCGTGGGCCGGCGTCGGACCGACCTACCGCGACCTGTTCCCGGCCGAACCAGACCCGGATGACGTGCTCTCGTGCTCGGTCGGCGGAGTCCTTCCGACGGTGTGTGCGGTGATCGGATCGATCATGGCGACCGAGGCGATCAAGCTCATCACGGGAGTCGGCGAACCACTCCTCGGCCGGGTCACCACCTACGACGCGTTGAGTGGCCGGTTCCGCGAGCTGGAGTATCAGGAGATTCCCGATGAGGCACGCACCGTAGCTGAAGGCGCAACGCACGCCCCGCGTTCCGCCTCGCGCGGCCGGCCGCAACCGGGAGCGGTCACACCGGTCGAACTCGCCGATCGCTTTGCGGCCGGCGGACCGATGCAACTCATCGATGTGCGAGAACCGTTCGAAGCCGAAATCGCCAGCATCCCAGGTGCAGAGCTCATCCCGCTCGCATCGCTCGACGGATCGCTCGAGCGGATCTCCCGGGACGTTCCCGTTGTCGTCTTCTGCCACCACGGCAGCAGGGCCAACCGGGCGATGGCGGTGCTCGAACGCAACGGCTACCGAAATGCAGAGCTGCTCGAGGGAGGAATCGACGCGTATGCCCGGCTCGTCGCCCCGGCCCTGGCACGATACTGAATCATCACCTCAACACTGAAGACGACCACGCAGTTGATGACCACACCGAAGACGACCACACAGGAGCTGATCGAACTGACCGAACTCGTCCCCCGTAGTTCCGCCACCGCAACGGCGCAGGTCACTGGCGAACCGATCGATGAGGCCGCTCTCTGCCGGGCCGTTCTCACCACGGCCAGCGGTGCCCTGGTCATCTTTTCAGGAATCGTCAGGGACCACGACCAGGAGCGCAGCGTCCGGTCGCTTGACTATCAGGCACATCCAGACGCCGAACTCCTGCTCACCCAGCTCTGCGAACGGTTCGCCGCTGAGTCTGGCCTTCGGATGGCCGCAGCGCACCGGGTCGGGGCACTGCAGGTCGGCGATGTTGCACTGTACGTCGTTGTCGCATCGTCACACCGCAAGGAGGCCTTCGACACTGCTGAGCAGCTGGTCGAGGAGATCAAACACACCATTCCGATCTGGAAACGGCAGCACTTCACCGACGGCGTCTCGGAGTGGGTCGGGCTCTGAACGGGCGGAATCTGAGCGGCTCAGGCCCTGAACCGGTGGATTCTGGGCACTATCCGCCGGCGAACGGCGGGAGAACGTCGACATTTCCCGAGATCGGGAAGGCGGCATCTCGGCGAACCACCTTGTCGATGAGGAACGATCCAGAGGCCAGAACCGTCTGCATCGCCGGGCCGTAGCGTTCTTCGAGAAGCTGCTTCAGAGTGCCCAGGGTTGCCCCCGCGCCCAGTGTCAGCTGTTCCTCCTCACGACCCGCGGCATCCGCTGCCGCCGCAAAATACCTGATGCGAACGCTTGTCATTTCCGTCACCTCATCCCACGCAATCTCATCCACCAATGTATGACATCTCAATCTTCTTCCCGCCGGACTGCCGCAGCTCGCGGGTCTTCGCGCTGCGCAAATCTGAGTAACGGTCGCCGCGGTTCCGCCAGATCGCTCCCAGCGCCTGGGCGAGTTCGTCATCGGTGCAGCCGGTGCGCATCAGCGCGCGCAGGTCATTGCCCTCCGTAGCGAAGAGGCAGGTGAACAACCGTCCTTCTGTGGACACCCGCACGCGCGTGCAGGACTGGCAGAACGATCTAGTCACGCTGGAGATCACGCCGATCTCTCCGCCGCCATCGCGATAACGCCAGCGCACGGACGTCTCACCGTCATAGTTGGGCACGACCTCCTCAAGCGGAAGTTCCGCGTTGATGCGACGGATGACCTCAGAAGACGGCACCACCTCATCCATCTTCCAGCCGTTGCTCGAGCCGACGTCCATGAACTCGATGAACCGCAGGATGTATGGTGAGCCCTTGAAATGCCTGGCCATCTGAACGATGTCCTGGTCGTTCTGGCCCCGCTTGAGCACCATGTTGATCTTGATCGGGCCGAGTCCGACGGCGTGCGCGACATCAATGCCGTTCAGAACCTTCGCGACGGGGAACCGCACATCGTTCATGGCCTGGAAGGTGGCTTCGTCGAGCGAGTCGAGCGATACCGTCACCCGCTTGAGACCGGCATCCTTCAGCGCCTGCGCCTTGTATGCGAGGGCCGATCCATTCGTCGTGAGGGCGATGTCGATCTCGCGTCCGTCTGGCGTGCGCAAGTCAGCGAGCATCGATACGAGTTCTTCCAGGCCTTTTCTCAGGAGGGGTTCGCCGCCGGTCAGTCGGATTTTCTCCACGCCGTTCGCAATCGCGATCCGCGCGAGTCGGGTGATCTCTTCGAAACTGAGCAGTTCATCGCGCTGCAAGAACGCGTAGTCCCGGCCGAAGATCTCCTTTGGCATGCAGTACACGCACCGGAAGTTGCACCGGTCGGTGACTGAGATCCTCAGGTCTCGAAGCGGGCGGTTCAGCGTGTCGACGAACAGTTCCGAATCAATTCCAGCGTGGCCAGTACTGCCTGAGACCGCCGGCAGGATCGGCGGCAGCGCGGAGAGGACGTCGGACTCGGTCATGTCCTCACACTATGCCGAGCGGATGGGAAGACCAACCGGCCCGAGTCGCGAGGCAGGTTACCGGGTGCCCAGGATCGTCACGTCGGCGGGATCGACGCTGAGCCAGACCTCTGTTCCCTCCTCGAGTCCCAGTTCTGAAACACGCGCCGGGGGCAATTCAACGGTGACGCCCTGGTCATCCGCCAGACGACAGGCGATTCCGCCGGAGGACGGTTCGAGAACCGCGATCGTCGATCGCCAACAGTTCGCCGAACCTCGTTCGAGAACAGTGGCTGACGACTCGTCCGGCGGGTGTGTGGAAAGACGCACCGAAGACGGCCTGAAGATCGCTGCGGCCGGCGTTCCGCGGTCAGCAGCGTCGACGGGCGCGGCATGGGCGTGCGGCGCCTGCGTCTGGTCACCCGGGACCCGATCTTGAGGGCTCCGTTCATTCGGGTGTGAACCCTCGAACCTCCTGCCGTCTGGGAGGCGCACTCCATCGGCATCCGCAACGCCGGATACCAAATTGACGCCGGCCAGGGCAGCGGCAAAACGGTTGCGGGGTTGTCCGAGAACGCGGTCTTTCTGGCCTTCGTCGACGATCGTGCCCTCGTGCAGGATGGCGACCCGGTCGGCCAGCACGATCGCGTCGAGCACATCGTGCGTCACCAACAGTGTCGCGATTCCCTGGTCGGCAAGTCGTTCCCGCAGCAACCGTCGCATCATGGGCGCCGTCTCCACATCGAGGGCAGCCATCGGTTCGTCCAGGAGAAGCACGTCGGGTCGGGCCGCGAGTGCCCGCGCCAGCGCCACCCGTTGCTGCTGCCCGCCGGAGAGCTGAGACGGCTTCCGGCCCTCGAATCCGGCCAGGCCGACGGCACCCAGCCAGTCGGCTGCGTCACGCCGTGCCGCGGTTCGCCCGACACCGGCTGAACGGCGCCCGAACGCGATATTGTCCAGCGAGTCGAGATGCGGGAACAACAGCGGATCCTGGCCGAGCAGCCCCACTCCTCGCTTTTCCGGCACGACGGCAAGCGTTCGGGTTCCCGGTGCCACTCTGGTCAGAGTTCGACCGGCGACCGAAACTGACCCGCTGTGTGGAACGATCAACCCGGCGATCGCGGCCAGCATCGTCGACTTTCCTGAGCCGTTCGGGCCGAGCAACGCCAGCACCTCCCCCGGTTCGACGTGAACAGCGGCGTCGAGCGTGAACTCACCGCGGCGAATGAGCAGGTTCGCCTCGAGTGAGCCAGACACCAGCGAGCCAGACACCGCCGATCCAGACACAGTCCCGCCCGTCACAGCGCGACATCCGTTCGCCAGGTGCGCAGGAAAAGCAGGATGACGATGGCGACGACGATCAGGAGCAGCGAGAGGGCGATGGCCGAGTCCTGGCTCACCCCGGCGCCGTTGAACGCCGTGTAGATGGCCAGGGGCATCGTGCGGGTCACGCCGGCGGCATTGCCGGCGAACAACGCAGTGGCACCGAACTCGCCGATCGCCCTGGCAAAACAGAGCACTGTTCCGGCCAGCAACCCCGGCATCGCCAGGGGAACGGTGATGCGCCGGAACACCGTCCATCGTGAAGCACCCAGTGTTGCCGCAACCGTTTCATACTGTGTGCCTGCCGTGCGAAGCGATCCCTCGAGGGTGATCACCAGGAACGGCATCGCCACAAACGCCTGCGCGATGACAACGGCGGCCGTTGTGAACGGGATACCGAAGCCGAAGCCTACGTCGAGGACACTGCCGATGAGACCGTTGCGACCGAGCAGGTAGAGCAGGGCGATACCACCCACCAGAGGTGGAAGCACGAGCGGCAGGGTGGTCAGCGCCCGCAGAATACCGGCGATCCTGGGACGACTCCTCGCGATGAGCAACGCGAGCGGGATGCCGAGAACAAGGCAGATGATCGTTGCGGTGACCCCGGTTCGCAGCGAAAGCCACAGCGCCTGGACCGCCTCCGGCGAGGTGATCGCTGCAGGGAGCTCTGCCCAGTCCACGCGCCAGAACAGGCCGATGATCGGCAGGATCAGGAACGCGAGCCCCACGATCGCGAACACCAACAGCGGTCGGGGGATGGTGCCGGCTCGCTGGTTGGTGCCGGCTCGCTGGGTCTGGCGGGGTTCCATCGTCGTTGGCGGCGCCGACGGTGACGATGCTGTCGGTGACGATGCTGTCGGACGCGACGGGATCACGGACTTCCGAAACCGAAGCTGCCGAGGAGCTTCTGACCGGCGTCGGAGAGCACGAAGTCAACGAACGCCTGTGCCGCTTCCGGGTTTTCGGCACTGGCGGCGACGCCGATCGTGTAGTTGTTGATCGCCCTCTCTGCGCCCTCGATATCCACGCCGTCAACGGCGCCGGCAGCTGCCGAGACATCGGTCTTGTAGACAAGTCCGGCATCGGCCTCGCCCGCACCGACCTTGGTGAGCACCCCCTTCACGTTCTGTTCCTCGCTGGCCGGCGTCAACGGGATGCCGTCAAGGTCGAGCAGCTCCTGCGATGCTGCGCCACACGGGACTTCCGGTGCGCACAGCACGACGAGCAGACCGTCGCGAGTCAGGTCGGTCAGGCCGGTGATCTTTTCGGGGTTGTCTGGCGCAATCGCGATCTGGAGCGTATTAGTCACAAAGATCGAAGAATCGCCGGAGAGTTCACCGGCGCCTGCGACATCCGCCATCGTGCTCTCGTTCGCCGCGGCGAACACGTCTGCGCTCGCGCCTTCGATCAACTGAGTCGCCAGCGTGGACGAACCGTCGTAGACGATGGGGTGAACGGTCACCTTCGGATTCTCTGCGGTGAAGGCCTCGGCGAGTTCGTCGAACGACGCCGTCAGGGATGCCGCGGCGAAAATGGTCAGCTCGCCACTCACCCCGGTTGCCAGGGGCGTGGACTCCGCCAGATCAGGGTCTTCCGTGCTGCAGCCGCTGATTGCGATGACTGCCGCGACACCGACAACAGTTGCGACAACGCGAGTCAGTTTCTGCTTCACGAGACCCTTGTTCACTTGTGCTCCCTGGGTACTTCGACGACCACCATGGTGGCTTTCACCGAAGCAACAGCGAGGGAACCGACTTCGAGACGGAGGTCGCGCACCGCTTCGCTGGACATCAGCGACACGATCCTGTGCGGCCCGCACTGGATCTCGACCTGCGCCATCACGGTATCGAGCACGATGTCGGTGACCAGCCCGACAAAGCGGTTGCGCGCACTGCTTCCGACGCCAGACGGATCATCGGGCGCCACGGCGATGGATTTGGCTCGTGCAGCCAGCTCTGCACCGTCGATGACCTGTCGACCGGTGTCGTCTCGCGCCGAAGCGAGTACTCCTGATCCAACCCAGCGGCGAATCGTGTCGTCGCTGACACCCAGGAGGCTTGCTGCTTCGCTGATCCTGAATTGCGCCATGTGCAGGACTCTATCACCGCAGATGCGGTGTCAGCCTGGACTCTGCCCCGCAAATAATGGACCACGCCTGCCAGGGCATTCGCACCGACGGCAGCGGTACGCCGCTCTCGAACGTTGCCAACTCAGGAGATCCCGTGGAATGCGCGCTTCCACCCGCAGAAACATGCAGCTGAATGACGCACCGTGACGAGATCTCCTGAATAAGCCCCCAGCCAGAGCACTCATTCCGTCAGTAGAATCGGCAGCATGACAGCAGGTTCGCCGAGCATCTCAGCCGACGAGCACCTCGCCGCCATTCTCGCCGCAACCAGCATGCTTGCCCCCCAGAGCGTCCCGCTCGATCTGGCACTGGGGCGAGTTCTGGCCTCCGACGTTCTTGCTCAGGTCGATGTGCCATCCTTCGACAATTCCAGCATGGACGGCTACGCCGTACGACTGGCCGATGTGGCCACCGCGAGCACGGACAACCCGGTCACGCTCGACGTGGTCGCCGATCTGGCGGCCGGCACCCAGGACGACCCCCTGATCCGTGCAGGACAGTGCGCCCGCATCATGACCGGAGCCCCGACCCCGGGCAATGCCGAGGCGATCGTGCCGATCGAAGACACCGACAGGGGCACAGACCGCGTCGTCATTCACGTCGCGCCCGCTCCGGCCGCGTTCATCCGGCGCGCGGGCAGCGATACCCGCGCCGGTGATCCCGTGCTCACTGCAGGCATCCGTCTGACCGCTCGCCACCTCGCCGCGGCGGCGGCCAGCGGTTCAGACTCACTCACGGTGCACCTGGCTCCGCGCGTGGGAATCCTCTCGACCGGCAGTGAGCTGGCTGCCCCGGGTGGCCGGCTGCACCGTGGCCAGATCCACGATTCGAATTCCACCCTGCTCGCGGCCGCCGTCGCAGAGGCGGGCGGAATTCCTGTCGTACTCGGCCGGGTGGCAGACGACGAAGCAGAATTCCATAGTGTTCTCACCCGGCATGCAGCCGATGTCGATGCCTTCCTGCTTTCCGGTGGTGTGAGCGTCGGTGCGTACGACGTGGTCAAGGCCGTACTGTCGAAGCTGGGTTCTGTGCAGTTCAGCTCGGTGCGCATGCAGCCGGGCAAACCGCAGGGATTCGGGCGGTGGAGTGACGGAACCCCGATCTTCGCGCTCCCGGGCAATCCGGTCAGCGCATTCGTCTCGTTCGAGGTCTTCGTACGCCCGGCGCTGCGTGCCATGCAGGGATATCTGGCGCTGCAGCGACCCGTCACTGTGGCCATTGCCGAGAGTGGATGGTCGTGTCCGCCAGGACGACGCCAGTACATGCCGGTCACAGTGACCACGGTTGTGTCGCGCGCCGACCTGACGGATGCCGATGGCCCGGATGCCGACGGCCAGCTTCTGGCCCGACCCGCCGCATCAGGTGGTTCCGGCTCCCACCTCGCAACCGGGCTGGCAGCGGCAGACGGCCTCGCGATCATCGACGAAACTGTGGACGAGGTGCGCGCGGGCGAGGCGATCACTGTCATGCTGGTGGAATCATGAGCGAACAGCCTTTCACCCACCTGAACTCCGCCGGCCAGGCCCACATGGTCGATGTGACCGCCAAAGTGCCCACCGTGCGCGAAGCGACGGCCACCGGCTTCGTTCGCTGCGGCGCCGAGGTCATCGATGTGCTGCGCTCTGGCACCGCCCCCAAGGGCGATGTGCTCGCCGTTGCGAGGATCGCCGGAATCCAGGCGGCAAAGCGCACGGCAGAACTTCTCCCGCTCGCACACATCATCGGGGTGCATGGCGCCAGCGTCGACCTCGAGATCGAGAATGACGGGGTGCGCGTGGTGGCGACCGTGCGCACGGCAGACCGCACCGGCATCGAGATGGAAGCGCGCACCGCCGTTGCCGTCGCTGCACTCGCCATCGTCGACATGGTCAAGGGCATGGATCAGTCTGTCGAGATCACCGGCATCCGTCTGCTGTCGAAGTCAGGCGGTCGCTCAGGCACCTGGACTGCGGCCGACTGGCATCCCATCGACTGAGCGCAGCCACACTCGCGTCGAATTGCCTCTAGTCGAATTGCCGCTATCGGCGACTCAGTGGTCGGCGCCGTCCAACTGGTCGATGAGGTGCGGCACCAGCGGGGCGACGACGGCAAGCCCCTGCTCGACGGCCCGCACAGAGCCGGGCAGGTTGATGACCAGGGCGTTTGGCGGGTCTCCGGCGATACCCGCCAGTCCCCTGCCCAGCACGGCCATTCGGCTGTGCTTCTCACCCTCTCGCCGCAGGAGTTCCGCTATGCCAGGCAACTCCCGCACGATCAGGGGCCTGGTCGCCTCTGGGGTGAGATCCCGCGGACTGACGCCTGTTCCGCCACTCGTGATCACCAGGCGAGCCCCCGAGGCGAGAGCTTCTGTGATCGCAGTCCGCACGCTCCCGATGCCGTCGGGAACCACTGCCACCGGCCCTACCTCGAACCCCGCTTCCGCAAGCAACTGGGCGGCACGCGGACCAGACTCGTCTGGCCGTTCGCCCGTCGAGCTCCGATCGGAGACGGTGATGACGCTGGCCGGAATCCGACTGTGCGACTGCGAGTGGCTCACCGTGTCTCCTCTGCTTGAGCGGCTGATTTCTGCTTGAGCGGTTGGTTCCGTGTTCCTAGCTGATCCCGAGGTAGGCCTCGATGACCCGCTCATCGGCGAGCAGCTCTCGCGCCGGCCCCGAGTGAGTGATCGCGCCGGTCTCGACAACATAGCCGTAGTCCGCTGCGGCGAGAGCGCGCCGGGCGTTCTGCTCGACGAGGATGACCGTGGTTCCGCCAGCCCTGATCTCGGCGATGACCGCAAACACTTCATCGACGATCTTCGGCGCGAGCCCCATCGATGGCTCGTCGAGGAGCAGCACTTCCGGCTCTGCGACGAGGGCGCGGGCGATCGCCAGCATCTGCTGCTCGCCTCCCGACAACGCACCGGCCTGCAGCTTCCTTCGTTCGTGCAACACCGGGAAGCGCTCGTACACCCGCGCCACGCTCGCCGCGAGGGTGCTTCCCCTGTGCCACCCGCCCAGGCTCAGGTTCTCGGCAACACTCAGTGTTCCGAGGATCTCACGCCCCTCCGGAACCTGCACGAGTCCCGCCTTGACCAGCTTGTGCGCTGGGTCGCGCGTCACGTCCTCCCCCTTGAAACGGATGACACCGCCGCGCGGCCGAAGGAGGCCAGACACGGCATTCAGGATCGACGTCTTCCCCGCCCCGTTCGCGCCGACCAGCGTGACCAGTGCACCGGCCGGAACCTCGAACGACACATTTCGCACGGCATCCACCCGGCCATAACTGACGCTCAGGTTCTCGACGCTCAGTATCGGCTGACCCGCTATCGGCTCACTCGGTATCGGCTGACCCGCTATCGGCTCGCCCGCTATCGGCTCACTCATTTCTCGCCCTCCGTGCTGCCACCGAGACCTGTGCTGCCACCGAGATCAGCACTGCCACCAGCACCAGCGCTGCCCTCGAGATCGCCGGCCAGGTTCTGCGCCGCCTCTGAAACCGCCTCAGAAACCGACTCGCCGTCTGCAGCCGAACCGAGGTAGGCCTCGAGCACCTGGGCGTCACGCGCGATATCAGCCGGTATGCCGGATGCGATCACCTCGCCGAAGTTCAGCACCGTGATCCGGTCGCAGGTCTCCAGCATCATCCGTACGTTGTGCTCGATGACCAGCACGGCGATGCCATCGCCCGCGAGCGAGACGATGAGGTCGGAGAGCGTGCGCGCTTCGACGTGATTCATGCCGGCCGCAGGCTCGTCGAGAACGAGCAAAGTTGGATGCGACGCCAGGGCGCGAGCAATCTCCAAACGACGCTGATCACCGTACGACAGGTCGCCTGCCGCGTTGGCCGCTTTGTCGCCGAGCCCGACACGCACCAGCTGGGCAGAGGCCATCGCAACGGACTCTCGCTCCCATCGCCTGGCTGACGGAAGAAAGAGCAGTCGTCGCAGGAGCGTGTCGTGGCCGATGCGGTACCCACCGACGAGCACGTTCTCCAGGGCGGAGAGCCGGTTGAACAGCTTGATCTGCTGGAAGGTTCGCGCGACACCGTTCTGGGCAAGGCGGTGTGCCTTCGTGCGAGCAGTCAGTGGCGTTCCCAGCACCGTACCCGTGCCGCTCGTGGGGGCAGTGAGCCCGGTCACCATATTCACCAGCGTGGTCTTTCCCGCACCGTTCGGCCCGATCAGGCCCACGATCTCTCCCGCGCCGACACTCAGGTCTACGCCTTGCACCGCGTGCACGCCGCCATACGACTTCGACAGCCCACGGATGCCGACAACCTCAGTTCCCCGTGGCGGCAAGGGCGGCAGGGTCGGGAGCGCGGCCGGGTCGGTGATGAGCTTCTTCGCCGACTTCCGCCTCGGGATGAGCCCAGAGAGACCGCCGGGCAGGAACAGGATCACCACGAGCAGCAGGATGCCGGAGATGGTCGGCCGGATCCACCCGGCGTCGATGCCGAGAGAACGCTGCACCTCGGGGATCACCGACAGGAAGATCGACCCGAAGATCGGGCCGACGAACAGGTTCACGCCACCGACGACCGCGGTCACCAGCCCATCGACGGCCGCGGTGAATGAGAACTCGTTCGGGTCGGCGAAGCGGGAGAAGTAGGCGAGCAGCACCCCGTAGAGTCCGGCGACCGCACCGGCGATGACAAAGGAGGTCATGCGGTACTTGGCGACATCGATGCCCATGGTGCGGGCAGCGAGTTCGTCTTCGCGGATGGCATCGAGTGCGCGGCCGAGCCTCGAGCCCGACAGGCGCCAGAACCAGAACGCCACGATGGCGAGGGCGATCAATGCGATCTCTGGGCCGACCAGCTTGGGGAAGCTCATCCCCTGCGCCCCGTTGGTCCAGGACTGGTTGATCAGGAAGATCCGCACCATTTCCGCGAACGCGAGTGTGGCGATGGCGAGGAACACCCCGCGGAGCCGAATGACCGGCAGACCGAGAATGAACGCCGCGAGCATGCCGACACACATGCCGAACACGACTCCGACCAGAAGGGGCGGGATGAACCCGAACAGGGGCTCCTCCGGGACCACGAGGGCCGAGGTGAATGCAGCCAGTGAGGCCAGGCCGAGCTGGGCGAGGCTCAGTTGCCCGGCCAGCACGACCGCATAGAAGCTGTACGCCAGAATCGCCGTCAGCGCGACCAGGGTGATGAGGGCTGAGTATTCGAACACGTCTAGACCTCCCGCACCTTCCGGGCACCGAACAGCCCTTGTGGGCGCAGGATCAGGATCAGGAAGAGCAGGCCGAATGCCACCATGTCCCGCCAGGAACTGCCGACGGTGTTGACCGCGTAGACCTCGGCGAGGCCAAGGATCAGCCCGCCGATGAGGGCGCCTGGCAATGACCCCATGCCACCGACAATGATCACGGCGAGCGCCTTCAGCTCAACGGCGTGCCCCATGCCGAGTTGGGCCGCGTTCACGTTGAGCGTGAACAGCACGCCGGCAACCGCACCGAGCGCGGAAGAGATGGCGAAGGTGGTGCTGCTGATCCGCCCGACATTCAGACCGAGAACGGATGCCGCATGCGGGTTCTCTGCGATGGTGCGCATCCCCCGCCCCAGCTTCGATTTCGCAACCAGCCAGGTCAGCACCACCATCAATCCAACGCTGATCACCAGGATGATCACCTGCAACAGCGACACCGTCGCTCCAAGCAATTCGAACCGCGCGCTCGGGAACGCGTCTGGTGGGAACCGCCTGGTGTCCGCGCCGTACAGAGCCTGCAGCACGGAGAGGATGATGGCGCCGAACGCGATCGACGAGATCAGTCCGGCGAAGTGGGCGTCGTGCCGCCCGCCGAGCGGCCGGAAGGCGATCCGTTCGATCAGGATCCCGAGAACCGCACCCACGATCAGTACCAGCGGTATGGCCAGCCAGATCGAGATTCCGAACCTGGTGACCAGTTCAATCCCAACTAATGCACCCGCGGAGAACACGGCGGCGTGGGCAAGGTTCAACTGGTCGAGGATGCCGAATACCAGCGTGAAACCGATGGCGAACAGCGCGTAGATCGAGCCGAGGAAGATCCCGTCCATGAACAGTTGCATAGTGTCGTCTCTGAGATTGTGGCATCCGGTGTAGGAGCCGGTGCTGCACACTCGCAGCACCGGCTGGGCATGAAACGGGCCCTGCCGCCTACTTCAGGATAGTGAACTTGCCGTTCTCGACGACCTGCACCAGAGCCTCGTGCACGGCATCGCGGTTCTCGTCGATGGAGATTTCGCCGAGGACAGTCGGCAGGTCGGAGATTCCACTGAGGTTCTCCTTGATGTCGTCGCGTTCACCGGAGCAGCCGGCACGGACTGCCGAGTCGATGACCTGCATTCCGGCGTACGCCTGTGCGGCGAACTGGTCTGGTGCTGCGTCGTACTTGGCGGTATACGCGTCGATGAAGGTGACGTTCTGCTCGTTCTCGGAAGCCGAGTTCCAGGCCGCACCGACGATTACACCCTCTGATGCGTCTCCTGCACCGCTGATCAGGGCGGGCGAGTTGAACCCGTTTCCGCCGATGATCGGCGTTTCGATACCGATCTCACGGGCCTGGCTCACCAGCGGCACCGCGGCCTCGACCAGCCCGGAGACGACGATCGCATCCGCATCCGCGCCCTTGACCTTGTCGAGCAGTGCGTGGAAGTCAGTGTCCGACTTGGAGAAGGTGAGGGTGTCGACGACCTCAACGCCCTCATCATCGAGCGCGGCGGCGAAGGCCTGGTATCCCGACTCCGTGAAAGCGTCGTCGTTGCTGTACATCACGACGACCTTCTTCAAGCCGAGGCTTTCGGTGGCCGCCTTGACGGTCTGTGGGATGACAGCCTCCTCGGTGAGCGAGTCACGGAAGATGTAGTCGCCGATCTCCGTGATGCCCTCTGCGGTGTTCGAGACACCGAGCACCGGCGTCTTGCCGTCCTGTGCGACCGGGTTTGTCTGCTTGGCGGTGTTGGAGAGGGTCGGGCCGACGATGATGCTGGCCCCGTCATTGACAAACCCTTCGAAGACCTGGATGGCCTGCTTCGGATCGGTCTGGTCGTCTTCGACCGTGAGCTTGTACGTCACTCCACCGACCTCGTTCAGATCGGCGACGGCAAGCTCCAGTGCATTTTTCTGGCCTGCGCCGTACTGGGCTGCCGCCCCGGTGAGGCTGAATGCCGCGGCAATGGGGACCTCGGTGTCGATGGTGCAGTCCGCTCCAGTGCCGGTACCGGTGAGGCCACCCTCTGCGGTGTCGTCACCCGATCCGGATCCCGCGCTGCAGCCGCTCATCGCGAGCATCAATGCGGATGCGCAGACAACAGTAGAGAGTAGTTTTCGTCTCATGGGGACCTCCTGGACCGGTGCGAAGATCGCCGCACAGGATCGGTTGCGCCGGAAGCGCGCCGAATTGCTGACCACTGTTTGCTGATCAGTGTTTGCTGAACACTGTGCGGGAATGGCGCAAAGTTATCACACGGCACTCGTCTGGGGGTCACCGACAAGCTGATCGATATCGATCCGGTATGCGCGGGCCAACCCGACTTCAGCGGCCGGGGTCGTCGATCACGGATGCTGCGGAATGCGCCATCAGCGCGAGCACGGCCGCAGCGTAGGCATCCGCTGGCTCCCCTGCGGTGAACTCCGATGCGTCAATCTCCGATGCGACGAAGGGGGCGGTCGAACCACCGAATTCGCACTCAACGCTGTACTGACCGTCACCTGCCGTGGTCAGCGACCGGAACGCATCCCCCAGCAACGTGCGCAGTTGCTCCTCGCGCGGCAGCCAGAGGGCGTCTTCCAACGCCAGCGAGTCCAGCGCCCATTCGGTCGTCCCGTTGAACCCGAGGATGGTACCGGTATCGAACTCATGGGGCTCAATGGTCATGTCACTGACCGTGAACACATCGCTATCGAACCCTGGACGCTCTATCCGAAAGGCGTCTCCGGAGGCCGGTTGCCAGCGCAGGCCGGCCTCCTGGAGAGCTCTCGCGCGATCGGTGGAGATCACTGTCGGCTCAGCTGACACCGAGCAGGTCGATAACGAAGATCAGGGTCTTGCCGGAGAGGCGGTGGCCGCCACCGGCCGGTCCGTACGCCAGGTGCGGCGGCACCGTCAGTTTGCGACGGCCGCCGACCTTCATGCCGGGGATGCCCTGCTGCCAGCCCGCAATAAGCGAGCCGAGCGGGAAGTTGATCGACTGGCCACGGTTCCACGACGAGTCGAACTCTTCACCTGAGTCGTATTCAACCCCGAGGTAGTGCACGTCGACGGTGGCACCTGGTGTCGCTTCCGCTCCTTCGCCGACGACGATGTCTTCAACCTCGAGCGCCTCGGGCGCCGGGCCCTCAGGGAAGTCGAGTTCTGGCTTTGCATTCAGATCAGTCATGCGTCCATCAAAGCGGATCGGAAGCCGGAACGCACAGTTCGAGATTCCTCCTTGCGCGAACAGTGCACGCGGCGCATGCTGTTACCAGAGCAGAACTCGTCAGACCAAACTCGTCGCTCCGGGAGAGTCGTAGGCAGTGCCACACCACCGGGCGGCGGGTTTTTTTGTGCCCGCACAAGACCCGGCAACCGGTCAGCACAGCGTCGACTCACCACCGCACAACTCACCACTGCATCAACCCACCACCGCGGCACGGTCGGCCATCAGCCGAGCCAGGAGCTGCGATTCATCGGCGCGGTCGACGTGACCGGCCGAGCCGTTCAACATCCGTTGACGTGCGAACGCCAGCCGCGTGGCATCCGCGATGAACCGGCGCATCGCCGTCTTCTTCTCCCTGGACTGGGCGGATGCCCACGCCCTGGCCTGGCGCCGCCCACCCGGTGTCGCGAGCATGCCGACCTCTGCCGGGGTGAACCAGCCTGCCGCCGCATACTCACCAAGCCTGGCCGCCGTCACGCGTGCCTCCTGCCTGCGCAGCATCGTGACCACAACGATGGCACCCACGAACAGCGGAATCTGTACCACCAGGTAGTAGACGATGAGCGTCGCATCAGCGGCGAACATCGAAAAGGCACCGTTCCACAACGCGTGCAGCAGAACGGCGGGAACGAGTCCGGCCAGGAAGTAACCGACCGCTCCGAACGCGCCGGTACGTCTCGCCGCCAGCCCGAGGGCGATCCCGATGCAGGTGGTAAACATGACGTGCGCGAACGGCGAGAACACGCCACGCACCAGGAAGGTCAGGCCGAGGGTCTCAAAGCCGCCCTCGATCATTGCCACACCGAAATACTGGATGTTCTCTGTGAATGCGAACCCTGCGGCGATCGTCGCTGCGTAGACAACGCCGTCAACC
The DNA here is from genome assembly GCF_000421145.1 of Glaciibacter superstes DSM 21135. GTDB lineage: Bacteria > Actinomycetota > Actinomycetes > Actinomycetales > Microbacteriaceae > Cryobacterium > Cryobacterium superstes. Next base: position 34,307 of record NZ_ATWH01000003.1, read on the forward strand.
GGTCCGTCGAAGTGCCTGCGTATCGCCCAGAACAGCACAAGGATGCCAAAGCCCTTCGCGCCTTCCTCGACGAGCGGCGCCTGTACGACCGCCGCGAGCAGGTCGTTGCCGGTGAAGGCTCCGCCACTCGCTGCAATCGTGAGCTGCACGCCGAGGTCGAAGATGAGCGCCGTGGCAACCGAAACGCCGGCGCCCCAGAGGAAAGCGAACCAGAGCGCGGGGCGCGGCTCAGGGTCCCAGCGGTCGATCCAGCGAACGGCCAGCAGTACAGCGGTAAGCGGGATGAGAGCGAGGAAGAGGCAGAACAGCAAGCCTCCGGCACCGAGGAAGGTGGCGAGGTAGACCAGCACAAGCAACAGCGCCAGGCTCCCGACGATGATGCCGACGATCGCGATTACCACCGCACCACCACTCGGCCGGCGCACCTGTTCGGTCCAGACCGGAGACACCGGGCGAGAGACCGGCTGGGGCTGCTGTGACTCGGGCTGCTGTGACTGGGGCTGCTGTGGCGAACCGTGTTCGATCGTCATGACCAACAGGATAAGCGTCAGGACGCGAACATCGTGCCCGGTCCGAGTATGCCCTTCGGATCGAAGACCGCTTTCAGCCTGCGCTGCAGGTCAAAACCGGTGTCGCCCAGTTCCTCGGCAAGCCAGCGCTGCTTCAGAACACCGACTCCATGTTCTCCGGTGAGGGTGCCGCCGAGCTCGAGTGCGGCGTGGAAGAGTTCGTTCGCTGCCGCCCACACCGCCTCCGGCACGATCGGATCGTCCACCGCTCGATGAGGGTCGGCCTTGATGACAAAGTTGGGGTGCAGATTGCCGTCGCCGGCGTGCGCGACCGTCGGGATGACGATGCCAGTGCGTTCGCTGATACCGGAGATGATCTCGAACATCTCCGCCATTCGCGAGCGCGGCACGCAGACATCCTCGATCAGCACCTCGCCGTGTGCGGTGAGAGCCGGGTGAAACGCGCGGCGGATCGCAAGGAGGCTCTCCCCCGATGCCGCGTCGTCAGACAGTTCGACGATGCCTCCGGCGGCACGAAGCACCTCTGCTGCTCGCTCGGCGTGCACCAGTGCCGCGTCACCGTCCAGTTGCACAAGGAGGAACGCACCCTGTGTCAGTGGCAGCGTCGACGACGCTTCTGGTCCGAGATAGTCCGCGATGATCGCGACGGAGACCGCGTCGATGAGCTCCATGACGGCGGGACGCAGCCGACCGGCGGTCACCGCAGCGGATGCTGCCGCGGCCGCCGCGATATCCGGGAACACCGCCCCGACGGTGACTGTGTCGCCCGTCGGTAGTGCGAGCGTGCGCACGGTGGCCTCGACGATGACGCCGAGCGTGCCCTCTGAGCCGGTGAGCAGCGCGGTGAGATCGTAACCGGTGACACCCTTCACCGTGCGGTGCCCGGTCTTGAGGATGCTTCCGTCTGCAAGGACCACGGTGAGCGCAAGCACGGCCTCGCGGGTCACTCCGTACTTCGCGCACAGGAGCCCGCCGGCGTTGGTGGCGATGTTTCCGCCCACCGTTGAGATTGCCTTGCTGGCCGGATCCGGGGCGAACCAGAGCCCGTGCTCCGCAAGCGCATCATTCAGGTCTTGGTTGATCACGCCCGGCTCAACGACCGCCAATTCGTCTTCTGGCCGAATCTCTAGGATGCGGTTCATGCCTGCAACGCTCAGGACAATCGAGCCGTCGCTGCCACACGCTCCCCCGGCGACTCCTGTTCCCGCACCGCGGGTCACGACCGGCACCCCGAACTCGCTCGCAATGCGCAGCGTGGCCTGCACGTCGGCAACGCCCCTCGCGCGAACGATGGCGAGCGGCGTGCCATCGGCCACCCATCCCGATCGGTCAACCCTGCTGGCCGCCAATTCGTCTGGGTCGACGCTGACGGCGGGTCCGAGTTCGGCGTGGAGACGGTTCAATGCGTTCATGGGTCCATTCCCGCGGTCTAGATGACGCCGAGCGCCAGCATCGCGTCGGCGACCCTGGTGAAGCCGGAGATGTTGGCACCGAGCACGTAGTTGCCCGGCTCGCCATACTCTTCGGCGGTCGTTGCACAGCTCTCGTGGATGCCGCGCATGATCTCAGCGAGGCGCGCCTCTGTGTGCTCGAAGCTCCAGGAGTCGCGAGAGGCATTCTGCTGCATCTCCAGCGCCGAGGTGGCGACGCCCCCCGCGTTGGCCGCCTTCCCTGGGGCGAAGAGCACGGATGCCTCGGTCAACACGCGCACCGCGTCCGGGGTGCACGGCATGTTCGCACCTTCGGCAACGGCCAGCACTCCGTTGGCGGCGAGCACCCGGGCATCCGCCTCGTGCAGTTCGTTCTGGGTGGCGCAGGGCAGAGCAACGTCGATCTTGGTCTCGGCCGCTATCGACCAGATCGACCCGCCTTCCCGGTACTCAGACTCCGCACCGCGCAGTTCTGAATACTCAGCGAGTCGGCCGCGGCGGTTCTCCTTCACCTCGCGCAGTAGCTCGATGTCGATGCCATTGGCGTCGTAGACGACGCCGGCAGAGTCTGAGCATGCGACCACGGTGCCGCCGAGTTCATGCACCTTTTCAATGGCGTAGATAGCCACGTTTCCCGACCCGGACACCAACACGCGGGCGCCGTCGAAACTGTGACCTCGTGTAGCAAGCATCTGTTCAGCGAAGAAGACGGTGCCGTATCCGGTGGCTTCCGTTCGCGCCCGCGAGCCACCCCAGCCCACGCCCTTGCCGGTCAACACACCGGACTCGTAGCGGTTGGTGATGCGCTTGTACTGCCCGAACAGGTAGCCGATCTCTCGTCCACCGACGCCGATATCGCCGGCAGGAACGTCGCGATACTCCCCGATGTGGCGGTACAACTCGGTCATGAACGACTGGCAGAACCGCATCACCTCCGCCTCGGACTTGCCCTTCGGGTCGAAGTCGCTGCCGCCCTTGCCCCCGCCGATGGGCATGCCGGTGAGCGCGTTCTTGAAGATCTGCTCGAATCCGAGGAACTTCACCGTGCCGAGCGTCACCGACGGGTGAAATCGCAGGCCGCCCTTGAATGGGCCGAGCGCAGAATTGAACTCGACCCGGAATCCGCGATTGATCTGCACGCGCCCCGCGTCATCTGTCCACGGCACCCGAAAGATGATCTGGCGCTCCGGCTCACAGATGCGCTGGAGGATCGACGCCTCCGCATATTGCGGGTGCCTGACCACAACGCGTCCGAGCGATTCGAACACCTCTCGTGCGGCCTGGTGGAACTCGATCTCGCCGGCATTCCGGCGCAGTACCTCGTCGAAAACGGGTTGGATCGCGGGGTCAAGCGTGCTCATATCGCAACTTCCTGAAGTGGTCACAAGCGTCCAGACTATCGCCCCAGTGATGTCCGATTTCCGCTATCTCCCGAGGCGTCCACATGACAGGCTGAGGTCATGAAAGCGCGACAGAATCCCCAGACGCTCCGTCGTGGAAGCGACGACCCCGTCTTCGCACAGCGCTATCTCGCCGTCTCATCCCGCGATGCCCGCTTCGACGGCCAGTTCATCACCGGGGTGCATTCGACCGGGATCTACTGCCGACCCAGCTGTCCGGCGCTCACCCCGAAACCCGACAACGTCTCGTTCTACCTCACAGCTGCAGCGGCACATGAAGCGGGGCTGCGGGCCTGCAAGCGCTGTCTTCCCGACGCCGTCCCAGGGTCGCCGGAGTGGGACATCCGTGACGACATCGTCGGCCGTGCCATGCGGTTGATCGCAGACGGGACGGTGGAACGAGTCGGTGTGGTCGGTCTCGCAAGCCGGTTGGGCTACACGCCACGGCACCTCACCCGCATCCTCGTCGCAGAACTGGGTGCCGGCCCGCTGGCCCTGGCCAGGGCACACCGGGCCCAGTCGGCCCGGACACTACTGATCGGAACGGACCTGCCAGTGGCCGACATCGCCTTCGCCGCGGGCTTCGGGAGCGTTCGGCAGTTCAATGACACGATTGCCCTGGTCTACGAACGCACTCCGTCCCAGTTGCGACGCGCTCGCTCAAGCGACCCCGCGGACAGGTCGGGAAGCGCTGGCGAGACGGGCAGATCGGCGACCAGCACCCCACCGGGTGTCGCAGGCCCCCAGGCAGCCGCATACGACGCTACGGGTGCGGGTGTGGGGACCGGCATCACCCTGCAGCTTCCGGCGCGTGCGCCTTTCGACGGGGCAGGTGTGCTGCGTTTCCTCACGACGCGCGCGATCGTCGGCGTCGAGACGGGAACGGCGACACGATACTCGCGAACACTGCGACTGCCGAACGGGGTCGCCGTGATCGACGTGAGCCTCGCGGGCACAATGGATGTCCCTTCCGTGCTCTGCACGGTGCGGCTGAGCGATCTCGGCGACCTTGCGCCGCTCGTGAGCAGGGTGCGCAGGCTGCTTGACCTCGACGCCGATGCGGCCGCGATCTCGCTCGCCCTCGGCGGCGACCCGCACCTGGCCGACTCTGTCGGCGCGAACCCCGGCATGCGCGTGCCGGGGAGCCTCGATGCGCACGAGACCCTGTTCCGGGCACTCATCGGCCAGCAAGTGTCTGTTGCGGCAGCACGCACGGCACTCGGACGCCTGGCGGCCGCTCTCGGCGATCCGCTGCTAGGAAGTCCGGTCACAGGAAGCACCGGAACGGATGCGCTGACTCTCCTGTTCCCCACCGCGGAACGCATCGCGGCCCACGGCAGGGACGTATTGCGGGGCCCGTCGGCCAGGATCAACGCCATCGTCGGGGCTGCGGAAGCACTGGCCACCGGGGCACTTGTCCTCGACGTCGGAGAATCGAGGGCGGAGCTGGAGGCGAAGCTCACCGCACTGCCGGGGATCGGACCGTGGACGGCCGGCTACGTCGCCATGCGCGTACTCGGCAGCCCCGACATTCTGCTCACCAGTGACCTCGCGCTCCGCCAGGGTGCCGGCAGGCTCGGGCTGCCCTCTGACGCAAAACTCCTGGCGGCCAGGGGAAGCGGCTGGGCTCCGTGGCGCAGCTATGCCGGGATGCACTTGTGGAGGGCGGCCGGCGCACCACGGCGCCCATCCATCGATTCCCTCTAAGAGAATACGGCGCCGGTTGTGGCCGATCGACAACCGATGGCAACCGCGCGCCGGATAGCCTAGAGAGGTGAAGTTTGCGCATCTCAGGGTCGAAGGCCAGTCCGTTGCTCGCCTTGCTCTGGTGCAGGAGGATGCGGCACTCTTTCTCGACGAGGTGATGGACGACGCGCCTCGCGACCTTCAGGACCTCATCGAAAAGGGCCAGGAGGAAGTCGACCGGGTACGGGCTTTCGGACTCGGTGCGATACAGGGCGGCGCCAGTCTCACGCAGATCGATGAGCTGCGGCACGCGTCCGCGGTCCTCCGACCACCGCAGATCATCGCGATCGGTGCCAATTACGCCGCCCACGCCTCCGAGTTGAAGCTCCGGTCAGAAACCGCAGCGACAGTGTTCTCGCTCTGGCCGAACTCGCTCACCGGGCATGGGTCAACGGTCACCTGGCCGAGCGACCTGGCAACACAGGTTGACTATGAAGCCGAGCTCGGTGTCATCATCGGTCGCCCTGCCCGCCGGGTGAGCGTCGCAAATGCACTCGACTACGTCTTTGGCTACACCATCGTGAACGACATCACCGCTCGCGACCTGCAGTTCTCAGAAGCCCAGTGGTCACGGTGTAAATCCTTCGACGGCTTCACTCCGACCGGGCCGGTGGTCGTCACTGCTGACGAGATCGGTGACCCACAGGATCTCTGGCTGACCACCCATGTTGACGGGCGCATCCTGCAGGACGCGTCGAGCGGCGACATGGTTCGCACCGTCGCCGAGATCATCGCCTTCCTCTCGACCACGTCGACGCTGCTTCCCGGAACACTGATCTCCACCGGAAGCCCGGGGGGCGCCGGCTATAGCCGCAAGCCGCAGGTCTTTCTCCGAGACGGGTCGACGGTCACCGTCTCGATCGACAAGATCGGATTCCTCACCTCAAACTGCCGCGAGATCTGACCTGCCGGGTAGAAAGCGCAAGCCAGAACCCGATCCGCTCGGAGCGTCGACTACTCGATGATCGGAATGGCGCTCGTTGCCGCGTCGACTTCCACGCCAGAGAGCCGGGCAGGCTCGAGTTCGCGCATGACGCTCTCGCGGCTCATCAGCTTTGCCTCGACGACCAGGTCCGCCACATCTCTCCCGGTCAGGAGCGCGGTTTTCGCGAGGGCAGCCGCCGCGGAATAGCCGATGTGAGGGATGAGCGCGGTGATCACCCCGACGCTCGATGAGACCATGCCGCGCAGCCTGTCTTCGTTCGCCGTGATGCCGTCGATACAGTTGACGCGCAGTGTCCACATGGCCTGGGTCATCCAGGCGAGACTCTGGAGCAGCGAGTGCGCGATCACCGGCTCGAACGCGTTGAGCTGCAGTTGCCCGCCTTCCGCGGCCATGGTGACCGTGACATCCGACCCGGCGACGGCGAACGCGACCTGGTTGACCACCTCGGGGATGACCGGGTTCACCTTGCCTGGCATGATGCTCGACCCGGCCTGCTTCGGCGGCAGGTTGATCTCGCCGAACCCCGTCTGTGGACCCGAAGAGAGCAGCCGGAGGTCGTTGCAGATCTTGGAGAGCTTGATCGCGCTGCGCTTGAGGTTCGCGCTGAACGACATGAACCCGCCGGCGTCGCTCGTCGACTCGATGAGATCTGGCGCTGTCTCCAGTTTGAGGCCGGTGATCTCATTCAGATGACGGATGGCGGCTGCCGCGTATCCGGTGTCCGCCGTGATGCCGGTGCCGATCGCGGTCGCGCCCAGGTTGATCTCTGCGAGGAGCCAGACCGTCTCGGTCAGGCGGTCGTAGTCTTCGCCGAGGGTCGTCGCGAACCCGTGGAATTCCTGGCCGAGTGTCATCGGCACGGCATCCTGCATCTGGGTTCGACCGACCTTGAGAATCTGGCGGAACTCGACGGCCTTGGCTGAGAACGAGCCCTGCAGGGCCTTGAGTTCGCGCAGCAGGTGCTGGAGTGAGAACGTCAGTGCGATCTTGATCGCGGTCGGGTAGGTGTCGTTGGTGGACTGGCTGCGGTTGACGTGGTCGAGCGGGCTCAGGATGTCGTAGCGGCCTTTTTCATAGCCGGCCTTCTCCAGCGCGAGGTTGCAGATGACCTCGTTCGCGTTCATGTTCGTGGACGTGCCTGCGCCGCCCTGAATGACGCCCACCACAAACTCGTCGTGGTACCTGCCGTCGATGATCTCCTGGCAGGCGGCATCGATCCAGCCCGCCTTTTCGCGGGAGAGTGCGCCGATTTCCTGGTTCGCCCGTGCGCAGGCCTGCTTTACAGAGGCGAGAGCCACGATGAAGTCCGGGTAAACGGAGATCGGGCGCTTGGCGATCGGGAAGTTGTCCATCGCACGCTGCGTGTGGACGCCCCAATAGGCGTTTTCGGGAACCTCGAGGGGTCCAAGTGAATCGCTCTCAGTGCGGAATCCCGGTGGAGTCACAGATTCGCCTTCCTTTCCCTGGTCGATGGTGGAGCCGTTCGGCTCGACACGCGTTGACGGGTTTTCGGACACGCTGGTTGACACTGAGGCTCCATTGCCGTGGGGAGGACGAGCTCGTGGCTCCTTACCACCCAACTCTATCGCGGAGACTGCGCACGCAACCGGGTCCCGACGCAAGGAACAAGCGCTGCCACCGGCACCGACGCAGGAAAACTGCCTCCATCGGCGTAGGACGCTCGCAGGTCGCTGACGCTACAGTGGCGAGACGGCGCGTATCGGCGCCAGGCTTGCTCCGCGCCGGTAAGGTCGCCCCATCAGCGCACGCTGACTGCCCACTGAGTGTTCGCCGAGGACAGCATGTCAACGATTTACGAGGTCGCGGCCCTGGCCGGCGTCTCCCCCGCGACCGTTTCACGAGTGTTGAACGGCGTCAACGTCTCTGCCGAGAAGTCCAGGTTGGTGCGCGATGCCGCAGGGAAGCTCGCGTTCACCCCCAACCGCACCGCCCGCTCGTTGCGGAAGCAAAGCTCTGAAGTAATCGCGCTGGTGATCCCAGACATCGAGAATCCGTTCTTCACGTCGATGGCGCGCGGCGTCGAAGACGTCGCCCAGGCAGCCGGCTACTCCGTCGTCCTGTGCAACACCGACGAAGACCCGGATAAAGAGGCCAGTTATCTGTCCATCGCCGTGTCCGAGAATATGGCCGGCATCATCCTGGCCGCGGCAAGCGACCACGTCGACCTCGCTCCGCTCTTGCGCCGGGGCCGCCCCGTGGTCGCAGTCGACCGCGGCCCGCACGGTTTCGACCTGGACGCCGTCATGGTGGACAACATCGCCGGCGGCCGCGAAGCGACGCAGGCGCTCTACGACCAGGGCTTCTCCCGGATTGCGTGCATCACCGGTCCAAGCGACGTCGAAACGGCGCAACGCCGCGAACACGGCTGGCGGCAGGTGGTCATCGCCAACGGCGGTCACGACGAGCGCTATCTCAAGCATGCCAACTTCCGCGTTGACGGCGGCCGAGCCGCAATGGACGAACTGCTCGCCCTGGAAACTCCGCCCGACGCCGTCTTCGTCGCCAACAACCTGATGAGCGTCGGCGCGCTCCAGGTGCTGTTCGAACGCGGTCTCACCACCGAGAACGTCGGAATGGCCAGCTTCGGTGACCTGCCGTTCTCCACTCTCGCTCCGCGGGGAGTGACCATCATCCACCTCCCCGCCCGCCACCTCGGCGTCACCGCCGCACGGCTCCTCATCGAACGTATCAACGGCGACGACCAACCGGCGCGCACCATTGTGCTGCGCAATGAGATCTCCGCTCCGACAAGCGTCGGCAGCGCCTGATTCCGCGCTCCTCCGCTTGAACTTGAAATCGATTTCTGGCAATCTGGACCCATATCCGGCACGCCCCATAAGGAGCAAACACCGCATGACCACCAGCTACACCCTGCCATCCACGCGCAGCGTCGTCACCGCGCCTGCGCAGACGGTATTCACTGTTGCCAGCGGCGACCTGCGCCTCCCGGCGAACGTGCAGTGCTGGCCGACCCAGCAACGGCTCGAGGCCGACCTGGGTGCGGCCGTCACGAACCTCGGCTGGCAGGTGCAGCGTGGCCACGGCGTGAACGAGACCACCGGTCACGGCTTCATCGACAGCCAGCGGGCCGGCATCGAAGTGTTCAAGCACATCCCAGCCGAGGCCCCGCTGATTGTGGTCGAGGCCGTCTGGCAGTACAGCCACCACGTGCTTGCCGGGCTCCGCACCCACAAAGGACCGATTCTCGTGGTCGCGAACTGGGCGGGTGACTTCCCCGGACTGGTTGGACTCCTGAATCTCACCGGCAGCCTGACCAAGGCCGGCGTGACGTATTCGGCTCTGTGGAGCAAGGACTTCACCGACGACTGGGCCCGCGAGAAGCTCGCCGAATGGCTGTCGACCGGCACCATCGAGCACGATGAGAGCCACGTGCGCGACCTTCCGGCGCTCGACTCGGCCAGCCCAGAGGTCGAACTCGGCGTGGCGCTCGCCCAGCAGCTCCAGCAGGACAAGGCCATCATCGGCATCTTCGACGAGGGCTGCATGGGCATGTACAACGCGATCATCGACGACGAGCTGTTGAACCCGCTCGGCATCTACAAGGAGCGCCTGTCGCAGAGCGCCCTGTACGCCGAGATGCTGAACGTGAGCGACGCAGAGGCGAACGAGGTCAGGTCCTGGCTCGACGCTGCGGGTTTCACCTTCCACTTCGGAACCGACGAGACCACAGAACTCACCGAAGACCAGGTGCACAGCCAGTTCAAGATGTACATCGCAGCGGTGCGCATCTCCGACGACTACGGACTCGACGCCGTCGGCATCCAGTACCAGCAGGGCCTGAAGAACCTGGTTCCGGCCAGCGACCTCGCCGAAGGCCTGCTGAACAACGTGCAGCGCCCGCCGGTTCTCTCCCGCGACGGCAGCCGTGAACTGTACGCCGGGCAGGCACTCCCCCACTTCAATGAGGTAGACGAAGGCGTTGCCATCGACGCGCTGGTGACCAACCGCATCTGGAACGCGATGGGACTCGACCCGGCCAACACGCTCCACGACGTGCGCTGGGGTGAAGAGTACGACGGCGAGTTCGTCTGGGTGTTCGAGATCTCAGGCTCCGTTCCCGCCTCACACAACGGTGGATACGACAAGAGCTACAGCATGCGCCAGCCGCCGATGTTCTTCCCACTCGGCGGTGGCACCCTCTCCGGCGTTTCGAAGCCGGGCGAGATCGTCTGGTCGCGCGTGTTCATCATGGACGGTGTGCTGCACGTGGACCTCGGTCGCGGCCACGTCGCCGACCTTCCAGCAGAAGAGACCCAACGCCGCCTCGATGCGACCGACCCTCAGTGGCCGATCATGCACGCGGTGCTGAACGGCGTGTCGCGTGACCAGCTGATGGCTCGCCACAAGGCGAACCACGCGCAGGTCGTCTATGCACCGGATGCCGCCACCGCCGACAAGGCACTGCTCGCGAAGGCTGCGCTGTTCAACGAGCTCGGCGTGATCGTGCACCTCTGCGGAGACGTCGCGATCTAGGCGCAATCTCGCAAGAAGCACCCGCGAGTGCGGGCGAATCGTCGGTTTGAGAGCGTCAAACCGACGATTTGGCCGCACTCGTGAGCGTCGTGGCGGCGGTCGACACGAGGCACTCCGGCGGCAGATCGAACCAGCGCAGGTGCTCGAAGTCCTCTCCGAGTTCGGCGAGAAGCCTCTGCGAATCCTGCTCCAGCTCATGTGCGCCGTCGGATGCATTCTCGAATAGGGTTCGCGCTGCCGCAATGGCGTCGGAATAGGCGGATGCCCGAGCGCGGTCGTCATGGCGCGGGAAGCGCAGCATGCCGTTCGCGTCGTACGACAGCTGGCCGAGCCGGAGTGGTGGTTCCACCGGACCTGCCCGGTGCCGCCACAAACCGGATGCCGGATCGAAGTGGTAGTCGGGCAGCAGCCGCCAGCCGTGCTCGGCGACCATCGTGACGGCCTCGACGATGTACCGGAACACCTCATCGCTGATGAAGTAGTTGAAGTTCACCCGCACCCACCCCGGCTTGATGCCCTCGCAGCCGTTCAGAATCTCACGTTCAAACTCGCGGGAACGCTCGAGGTCGATGCCGAGCAACCGGTGCCCGTATGGACCGGCGCACGAACAACCGCCCCTGCTCTGGATGCCGAACACGTCGTTCAGGATCGCGACGACGGCATTGTGGTGCAGGTAGTCGCCGTTCGGGCGCTTCACCACGAACGAGACGATCGACAACCGCTCTGCGTCAGGGTTTCCGAGCACCTGGATGGAGGGATGCGCCGACCACGCACCGACCGCGCGGCGAAGGAAATCGTTCTCGTGCTCCTGGATCGTGTGAACCGAGACGGCGTCCTTGAGCGCGAACACCAGCCCGGCCCGGATGGACTCGATGATCGCCGGGGTGCCCGCTTCTTCACGATGCTCCGGGTTGGCGAGATAACGATGGTGATCTGGGTTGACGTAACTCACCGTGCCGCCGCCGACGACATCCGGAATCGCGTTGTGCATCAGCTTGCGGCTGACCACCAGCACACCGGGTGTCCCAGGGCCCCCGATGAACTTGTGCGGGGAGAGGAAGATCGCGTCCTTGCGCTCATGCAGCGCACCATCGCGCGGGTTCATCTCCATGCCAACGTAGGGCGCCGCCGCTGCGAAGTCCCAGAACGCCAGGGCGCCGTGCTCGTGCAGCAGACGGGTGATGCCGTGCGTGTCGCTCAGGATTCCGGTGACGTTGCTCGCCGCGCTGAACGAACCGATCTTCAGCGGTCGGTCGGCATACACGCTGAGTTCATGGGCGAGCTGTGCCTGGTCGATGTGGCCGTCTGAGTCTTCGTGAATCGTCACGACGTCGGCGATCGACTCCCTCCACGGCAGCTCGTTGCTGTGGTGTTCGTACGGCCCGATGAATACCACGGGCCTTTCGCGGGTGGGGATCAGGGCATCAAGATGATACTTCTCGTCAAGCTCGCTTGGCAGCCGCAGGCCGAGGATGCCGACCAGTTTGTCGATCGCACCGGTCGAACCGCTGCCGGTGAAGATGACCATCGTGTCGTCGTCACCGTTGACCGCACGACGGATGATGTCACGCGCGTCTTCGCGCAGCCTGGTCGTCTGCAGGCCGGTTCCACTGCTCTCGGAGTGCGTGTTTGCGTAGCGCGGAAGCACCTCGTCTCGAATGAAATCCTCGATGAAGCTGAGCGCACGGCCACTCGCCGTGTAATCCGCGTAGGTGACCGGCCTCGTGCCGTACGGACCGTCCATGAGACGGTCGTCACCGATCACGCAATCCCGGATGCGCGCGAGGAGCGCCGGCTCGCCCAGCGAGGCTGCGCGGGCGGGAATCACGCACTCGGTGATCTGCCGCATGGTGCCGATGCTAGTGCATGCGAGCGACAGAAACGAGGCTGCAGGCATGGAAGTGCCCCTCCCCCAGGAGGGAGGGGCGCTTCGGTTTCTGTCACCAGAAGAAAGCGAACGGGAGGAACGGCAGTGCTGCAATACCGGCGATGACCGCGATCAGGGCGATGATGATCGATCCAGCGAGCATCACAGCGTTCAGCACGATGCCCCAGATGGCCATGGTTCGACTGTGCGGCTCGCGACCGATGGCCAGGATCCCGGTGATGAGGCCGGCAATCGGGGCGAAGAACGTCCAGCCGGCGAAGATCGACACCAGGCCGAGAACAAGACTGGTGATGCTGAGGGGGCTGCTCGGTGTTGCAGCCTGAGGGGTTGGTGGCGGTGCCGGCGCCAGTGCCTGCGCGGGGGCCGGGGCGGGGCGGTGGTTGACATGATGCGGTCTCCGTATTCATCTGGACGGCCGCGTCTGCGACCAGAATCAACGTTACGGATTGTCGCCAGCCGAGGATATGGGGATATCCCCCGGATCAGCGCGGGGGCATCCGCCCTGCCGTCTGCCCGTATGCTCGCCCGGCTAGCCGGCCAGCAGCACCTCGATCGGGCCGCGCACGAAGTAGACCAAGAATCCAGCCGCCACGATCCAGAGGAGGGGGCTGATGGCCTTCGCCTTGCCAGAGAACGACCGCACGAGCACCCAGCTGATGAAGCCGGCACCGATTCCGTTGGCGATCGAGTAGGTCAGCGGCATGATCACGATGGTGAGGAACACCGGCAGCACGATCGAGAACTCGCCGAAGTCGATGTGGCGGATCTGCGAGACCATCAGCGCACCGACGATCACGAGCGCGGAAGCCGCCACCTCGAGCGGAACGATCTGGGTGAGCGGGGTGAAGAACATCGCCGCCAGGAACAGCACACCGGTGACCACGTTCGCGAAACCGGTGCGTGCGCCCTCGCCGATTCCGGCACCGGATTCGATGAAGACGGTGTTCGATGAAGCGGATGCCGCGCCGCCGACGACCGCACCGACGCCCTCAACGATGAGCGCAGACTTCAGCCTCGGGAAATTGCCCTTCTTGTCCGAGAGTCCGGCCTCGTTCGCCAGCCCGGTCATGGTGCCCATGGCATCGAAGAAGTTCGTGAAGACCAGCGTGAATACCAGCATCACGGCCGCGAGCACGCCGATCCGTTCGAATGCGCCGAAGCTGACCTGGCCGATGAGCCCGAAGTCGGGTGCAGCGACGAGTGAGGTCGGCAGAACCGGGGCGTTGAGGTTCCAGCCTGCCGGGTTGGTGCCGAGCGACGGTCCCACCTTGAAGATGGCTTCGAGGATGACCGCGATGACGGTTGTCGCGACGATGCCGATCAGCAGTGCAGCCTTGACCTTGCGTGCGAGCAGGATGCCGGTGAGGATCAGGCCGATCACGAAGACCGTCGTCGGCAGGGTGACGACGGAACCGTTGTCACCGAGCTGTACGGGAGGGGATGCGGCACCACTCGATCGCACGAAGCCGGAATCGACGAGTCCGATGAAGGCGATGAAGAAGCCGATGCCGACGGTGATGGCGATCTTCAGCTGCTGCGGAACGGCGTCGAAGATCATGGCACGCAGTCCGGTCGACGACAGCAGCACGATGATCAGTCCGTTGATCAGCACGAGCCCCATGGCCTCTGGCCAGGTGATCTGGCCGACGACGCTGGCAGCGAGGAAGGAGTTGATTCCGAGTCCGGCAGCGAACCCGAACGGAAGCCTGGCAATGACACCGAAGAGGATCGTCATCACTCCGGCGGTCAGCGCCGTGACCGCGGCGACCTGGGCGTTGGGCAGCCAGCCTCCTGCGACATCGAGCGTTGCCTGGTCTGCGCTGAAACCGCCGAGGATGAGCGGGTTCAGAATGACGATATACGCCATCGTGACAAACGTCACCACCCCGCCGCGGATCTCGCGGGACCAGCTCGACCCTCTTCCGGTGATCTCGAAGTATCGGTCGAAACGGCCCTTCAGGCCTGACTTCGGCGAACGCGCGGACGTGGTGGTGTCTGTGCTGGAAATGATCTGCTCCCCCGGGCCGTTGGGCCGATTCTCAGGCGACCAGTCTACGGGCTGCGTGGCGGAGTCCGGCGGCGAGTTCAGTTCCGTGGCGAAGTCAGACGTGCGGAACGAAGCGACCCCACGCCCGGCGGCGGTCGCCCAGCGGGTCGGCTTCCACCCGGTCGATGACGTCGATGATGAGCGTCAGCCGCCTGGCTTCGTCGTAACGCGGCCATGCGGCATCCGGTTTCCCTTGCCTGGCGAAGTTCAGCCACCAGCGCTGCATCCTCGCGCCGACGGCCTGGAAGGCACGGCGTCCGCCGAGCAGGGTCATCCCTCGCCCGGTCACGCCGTTCAGCCGGTCGAACAACGGGAACAGTTCGATTCCGTGGGTCGCGTCCAGCCCCATCAGCCGTACCAGGAGCGGGGCGGCGTCAAAACGATAGAAGTACACCGGCGCATACCGGGAATGACGCTCACCCACCTTCACGCTCGGGTACCAGAACGAGTAGTCGCCGCCGAAATCGAGGGCGGCCTGTCGCTCCGGAATGCCCGGGTATTGCGCCTTGATCGCCTTCTTGGCCTTCTTTTTGGTGTTGGCGAAGATCGCGCGGATGCGGACGGGCGTTGTTGCCAGGATGGCGATCCGCCCATTGAACAGGGAACCCTCGCGTGCATTGGTGCCGATGATCAGTGGAACCCGGTGAGCGCGTCCGTCGCGGAACGCGTCGAGCGGACGCTCCGGCAGGAAGTCCCCGTCGATGACCGGGGACAGCGGAATGGTGCCTGGGTCGGCATCCGGAGCTCGACGGGTGAGCACGGTGGTCGCCTCGGCGAGTGTCGAAGGGGCAGCGGTCAAGAGGAGTTCGACCGGCGAACTGTGTTGTGTCCCGGTCATTTCGCCCACGATCCCGCCCAGGATTCCTGTGTACTCCGAGGCCCATTTGGCCGCGAGTTCCCTGGGGTAGACCGCGTTCGGCGGGGCGCTCTGGGCAATCGCAGCGTGGAACAGGCCAGCCGCCGCCGGAACCGTCATCAGCGTGGTGACGGCGTTGCCGCCGGCCGACTCACCAAACAGGGTGACGTCGTTCGGATTGCCACCGAATGCCCGGATGTTGTCGCGCACCCAGTGCAGGGCGGCCACTTGGTCGCGAAGTCCGAGGTTGCTCTCGAATGGGCGCTTCGGGGTCGAATACTGCGTGAAGTCGAGGTACCCGAGTGCACCGAGACGGTAGTTGATGCTGACGTAGACCACTCCGCCCGCGCGCACCAAGCCCTCGCCCTGGCGCGGGACCTCCTGGGAGGATCCGACACTGTATGCCCCACCGTGGATGAAGACCATGACCGGCCGCAGACCGTCGACATCCGTTGGCGCGGTAGTCGGTTCGGGCATCGGCTCGTCCGGTGCGATCACATTGAGGTTCAGGCAGTCTTCGCCCTGTGGAATGCGCGGGTGCGCCCCGATGAACTGGCCGCGGCGACTCTGCGGGGCGACGGTTCCAAAGCGGCTGGCGTCGTGGATTCCGTCCCATGCTTCAACGGGCGTCGGTGCCCGGAACCGGAGCGGACCAACGGGGGCCGCGGCGTATGGGATGCCCCGCCAGGCACGTATTCCACGTTCGGCAACGCCACGAACAACGCCGCCGGCCACCTGCACATCGAGGGCTTCCGGAATCGCGGTCTGGGTGAGTCGGGACACTGTTGCATCCTAATTGCTTCGATTGGGCAGAACCGGGCCGCCAACCCTGTGAGCTCTACCTCGGTGGCATTCGATCTCCAGCGGCGCGGAAAACTCTCTTCTCGCTGCTGGAACGCCATTTCGAAGGCCGCTCCCCCAGGATGTTAGTTTCGTCTGATGCGAAGACTGCTGATCTTGGTCGGGTCGATCACCGGGATTCTCCTCTGGAGTGAGTTTGTGCACTGGCGATCCTCCCGGCGACGCATGGGAGGCCTACAGGGAAGCGGCGGCCGTGAAGCGGTACTTGTGCTCGGGTATAAGAATCGTGGGACACGCGCGAACTACATCAATCGCTTCCGAGTGCGGGCTGCGCTCCGCTCACAAGATTGTGATGCCCAAGAGAGCGTTCTGGTGTTGTGCGGCGGGTCTGTGGCCGGCGAGATCGCCGAAGCGGACCTGTTGGCACGTTACGCCCGTTTTGAGTTGGGCTATACGGGGCCAATTCTCACGGAGCCGGACAGTCGCACGACGTGGGAGAACATCCAGAATGCGATCCCGTTGATTGAGGAATTCGACGTCATCAAGATTGTGTCCAACTCGCTCCACGCCGAGAAGGCGCGCGCGTACGTGTGGAAGCTTCGTCCCGACCTGGCCCAGCGGCTCGTCGCCGCGAAGGAATATCGGTTCGGCGAGATGACTTTTGTCAAACCCGTCGCGGCGCTCATCGGTCTGGAGAACCTTCGAGGCATTGAGTCCGCGCCCGAAACCGGGCCCAGAGCGTGACGATCATTGTGGGCTCACCGGGTAACAGGCTTGGACCACGTGATTGAGTAGCGCCACAGTGCATGCCGGCGAAAACGGGCACCAGGTAGCAGCTCGGCGGCCAGGCGCCGCATCGCGGTATAAGACTCGGGAGGTGGCCACACCTTCGGCGAGGGATGCTCCCAATAGCCCCGCGTCGCAGAAAGTGCGCGATGAGTGACCAGACCCGCAATCTCGAATGGCAGGTCTCGCACCGTGCCGGCGTGCGCGAGTCCAAGGATCGCCAGCGCGCCTCCGGGCCTAAGCAGGGCACGCATCCGGTTCAACGCCGCCGACGCATCCATGTGATGCAGGGTTGCCACTGAGACGACGAAGTCGAACGACTCAGGCTGGAAGGGGTATTCAAGGAAATCACCGAGTATGTACTCGACCCGCAGGGCCCCATCTTGACGCCTGGCCTCGTCGATGCTCGGCTGGTCAGAGTCGATGCCGATGACGGTGGGTACGATGCCCGCCAGAGCGCGGGTCAGTGCGCCCTCCCCGCAGCCGACGTCAAGGGCCGACCGAGCATTCGCCGGAATCGTGCGCAACAGGGCAGAGTGATAGTGGCTGTTGTGGTTCCACTGTTCAACAGTCTCGGCCATGATCACGATCTTGCCATGTGACCACTCACCGGCTGCCGGCGCGCGGGCATCCAGCGGGCGGCTCCGTATTGATAACTACGCCGCTAAATCCCTGTGGCGAACTAGAAGGGCGGGTTGTCGGGGAGGACTGCTTTCATGGGTTCGATCGCGGGTGTCGTGATCGCGGTGGCTCCCAGCGGGGATGTCCATTCGAGGATGCTGCCCGGTTTCTGGGTCAGCTTCCATGCGGTGAGGTGTTTCAGCAGATGGTGCGGGCGGCAGAGATTTGAGAGGTTGGATTCGTCGGTCGGCCCGCCGAACTGCGCATCCCTCGTGTGATCGATGTCGGTCTCCGACGCGGGTCGGCCGCAGCCGGGATACCGGCAGGTGCCATCTCGCAACGTGAGCCAGTCGCGGAGGTCTTTCGGGGGCCGGTACCTGTCTTTGCCGAAGGAGAGAACGATCCCCGTCTCCGGGTGGGTCAGGATCCGGGTGAACCACGGCGCCTTCGCCGCGAGACCCCTGGCAGTGTCTGGGTCGATGGGACCATACCCCTCCAATTGCCCGGGCTCATCGCTCTGGCCCATCAGCGTGAACACCGGGACGGTCACGAACACCGTCGGGCGGATACCCCAGTCCGGAACACCCGCCTGACGCTTCCCACCACCGTTCTTCCCGCCGGTCTTACCGTCCTTGTGCTTCCGGCCGGACTGCCGGTACGCACCATCCTTCAGTTCGCTCTCGGGGATGCCGTCCATCAACAGGGCGGCGGCAACATCCGAGCGCAACTGCGTCAACGTGCGGGCCTCACCCGGGTGCTGCATACTCGTTGCGATGCCCGTGACGCGGCGGTAGATCGCCTGCGCGTCGGTGACGGGCAGGTACTGGTGCAACCACGCCATCCCGTCGAGGTCGGGTTCGAGCACGAACCGGCGCTCGGCGGCCGCTTTCTTCGCCCGTTCCTTGATGGAGTCGGGGTGGAGGCGTTCCCTGGCTTTGACCGCCGCATGACGGAACCGTGCCACCGGCACCCGATACGCAACATCCAACACCGCATCCTCGAACTCGGCACGAGCCTCTTCCGGGAGCGTGCCGGCCTGGTCAATGATGACCTGCGCGTGCGAATACGAGATCAACCCCAACTCCAGCGCCTCCAGCGTGCGAGGCAACTCATGCACCAAAACCCGGCTCTCCGCAATACGCTTCGCCGTCGCGGTCTCCGACAGAGTCAACTGCACCGCCAATTCCGAGGCAAACACCCGCACATTCCACGCGGCACGTTCGGAATCGGTCAGCGGGGCGTTCGAGTCAACGAACACGTCAGACGTCTCAGACCACACCCTCGCCCGATCGATCTTCCGCGCCATACCGGCAGCCCGGATCGCGGCCTCCGACCAGTCCTCTACCACGTCGTCGACGAACACGCGGAGCCGGTCAGCGTACCCATCCGGGAGAACGTCCCGACGGTACGCCAACGACACCAGATCATCAAGATCACCAACATCCGGAGGCGCATCACCCCACTCCGGATGACACCCCCACGGACCCTGCACTTCCAAATCGTCTTCGTCCATGACCACAGTCAACAACACACCACCGACACTCCCGTCAGCCGCCACGGCGTGCCCGCGGCGGCGTGGGTCAGCTGCCGCCGTGGAGGGCGGGGATGACCAGGTAGACACCGTAGAGAACCGCGCCGGCACACAGCACAAAGCACACGTACGCGCTGATCAGCGCAAGTCGTTTCTGGCCCGGCGAGAGGGGGTTCGCCTTCGCGGCCTTCCGGGCCCGCTTCGCCTCCTTCTGCGCCTGCTTCTGCGTGAGGATCGTGATCGCACCGGTGAACTCAGCCGGTTCAACAACCGGGATGCGACCGGCGGTCGTCATCAGCCGCAGCCCGAACGCGTAGAGGCTCACAACAATCGCTGCAGCGACGAGCGACGCGACAGCGACAACAAGGAATGCGGCCCAGTCGATCACAGTGCCACCTTCTTACGGTCCTGGCGCGGTGGCTTCCTGGGCGTCTTCCGAATCTTGACGACGCGACCGGCGTCATCAATGTCGTTGATGTTCAGCGCGTTATGGTGCGAGACCTTCTCACGCCGCGACCACCAGAAGATACCGGCGATCACGACTGCTCCGATCACTGCGTCCAAGATGATGCCAATCGGCCCGATGTGCGCCAAACCCGCCGCGAACGCTCCCATGATCGCCGACGCAGGCAGTGTGAGAACCCAGCCGAGCGCGATCTTCCCCGCCATTCCCCAACGCACCGATGAACCGCGGCGACCGAGCCCCGAACCGATTACTGAACCTGATGCAACCTGCGTCGTAGAGAGCGCGAAGCCGAGGTGGCTCGAGGCGAGAATCGTCGCTGCTGTGCTGGTCTCCGCCGCAAAACCCTGGGCAGGTTTGACCTCGGTCAGTCCGCGGCCCATGGTACGGATGATGCGCCAGCCACCGGTGTATGTTCCGATCGCAATAGCCATGGCGCACGCCGCGATCACCCAGAACTCCGGGCCACTCCCGACGGCCTGGAAACCACCGGCGATCAGTGTCAGCGTGATAACGCCCATCGTCTTCTGAGCATCGTTGGTGCCGTGCGCGAGGGCGACGAGCGAAGACGAGAAGATCTGCGCGTAGCGGAACCCACCGCGCCCGTCTGGTTTGCCGATCTCCCTGCGCGTGATCGCGTAGGCAATCTTCGTGGCCGCGAACGCCACAATTCCAGCGATCAATGGAGCGATCAGGGCCGGAAGGATGACCTTCTCGACAACAACGCCGTAGTCAACGGCTCCGAATCCGGCACCGATGATTGCCGCACCGATCAGGCCGCCGAACAGCGCGTGGCTCGAGCTGGACGGCAACCCGCGCAGCCAGGTGATGAGGTTCCAGACGATCGCACCGATCAGGCCGGCGAAGATCAGCTCAGGAGTGATGCTGACGCTGTCTGCACCGTCGCCCTCCTTGATGATGCCGCCCGACACCGTTCTGGCGACCTCGGTCGAGAGAAAGGCGCCGACCAGGTTGAGGACCGCAGCGACAGCGACAGCGACCTTCGGACGCATGGCGCCGGTCGCGATCGGAGTTGCCATCGCATTCGCCGTGTCGTGGAATCCGTTGGTGAAGTCGAAAATGAGTGCCAGTACGATGACCAGCACGACGATGAGGGTGAAATCCACCGGCGTCTTTCTCTATGTGGTGAGCAACCGGAAGCAACCCGTCCCGGCGTTCAATCGAATTTCATGAGCCGTTAATCGGACCCGTCTGATCCTGACACCCACGGGGAGCAAGGTCAACTCAGCCGATATGAATTCAACCGCGGGCAACCACAGACCGCAGGTCTTCGCCGAAGGTGAACCTCTCGAGCACCGGACTGCCGGTCAGCACCCCTGGCAACCAGTGTTTCGCGTCGTCCCACATCTCGTCGACGGGCAGTTCTGCAACGTCAAACCACCGCGGATCCAATTCATCCGATTCGCGCGGCGTGCCCCTCCAGCGCGTGCAGACGAAGACGTTCGACACCTGACTCCAGGCCTCGCGGTGCGGAAACAGGTAGGTCAGCACACCGAGAGGCACGAGATCGGATGCCGCGACCACCAGACCGGACTCCTCCTCGATCTCGCGCACTGCAGCATCCACCGCCGTCTCTCCTCGTTCGAGCTTTCCTCCCAGACCGACGATGTTTCCTTGGCCGAGGCCCTTCTTCTTGCGCCCCAGGAGGACCTCAGATCGCCCATCGGGCGTTACGCGCATGAGATAACACACGCAGACCTGAGGCAGAACCATGTTTTCATCGTAGCCAAGCGACTGGCGAATGCGCCCACTCACCGGAGATAGTCTGAAGGTATGGACTTTGTGCCCGGCTCCGGAACCATCACCATGTTCACCACCACGTGGTGCGGCTACTGCTCGCGCCTCAAGTCCCAGCTGGACCGTGCGGGGATCGGTTACCGCGAGATCAATGTCGAGGAAGTCGACGGAACGTCTGAGCTCGTGATGAGCCTGAACAACGGCAACCGCACGGTACCCACCGTGCTGTTCCCCGACGGCTCGGCCGCCACGAACCCGTCACTCGCACAGGTGCAGGCAAAGCTCGCCTGACCCCGCGCGCGCCTGACTCAGCCGAAGAGCATGACTCAGCCGAAGAGGACAGCGGCCTCGTCGTAGCGTGCCTGTGGCACCGTCTTCAATCCACCGGTTGCGTCGGCGATGCTGACGATGTTGATGTCTGTGCCGGTGAGCGAGACCATTGAGCCCCACTGCTCTGCATAGATTGCATCGATGGCGGCCATGCCGAGGCGGGTGGCCAGCACGCGGTCGTAGGCCGACGGCGCCCCGCCACGCTGAGTGTGACCCAGAACAGTGGCCCTCGACTCGATTCCGGTACGCGCTTCGATCTCCGGTGCGATGAGCTCGCTGATGCCACCGAGCCGCGGGCGATTGAACGCGTCGAGTCCTTTGTGCGAGTGCGCCTCCTCCATGCCAGAGAGGAGAAAGCCCTCCGACACGACGATCACCGGCGCCCTTCCGCGATCCCGCACGTGCTCGACCCACTCGCAGATCTGCTCGATCGTCTTTGGCTGCTCCGGAATCAGAATGGCGTGGGCGCCGCCGGCCATGCCGGAGTGCAGGGCGATCCAGCCGACGTGGCGGCCCATGACCTCCACCACCATGCACCGACCATGCGAGTCAGCTGTGGTTCGCAACCGGTCGATGGCCTCTGTGGCGATCTCCACTGCCGTATCGAACCCGAACGAATAGTCCGTGGCGGCCAGGTCGTTGTCTATGGTCTTCGGCACACCAACGATGCGAAGTCCGGCATCCGTCAGCCGACGCGCCGCGGCGAGTGTGCCCTCGCCGCCGATCGCGATGACCGCATCGATGCCCTCGCCATCGAGTGTGCGCTGGATGTTCTCCGGGCCGCCGTTTTCGCCTTCAAACGGGTTGGTTCGTGAGCTGCCGAGGATGGTGCCGCCCTGGCGGGAGAGGCCACGAACGCTATGGCGGTCGAGCGTCATGAAGTCGCCGTCGACCAGTCCTTTCCAGCCATTATGGATGCCGACGAACTCAGCGTCGTGCACGCGCACGCCCTTGAGCACGGCGCCTCGGATCACGGCGTTCAGGCCGGGACAGTCGCCGCCGCTGGTGAGGATACCGATCTTCATCTGCTGACGCTCCTTCATGCTTACGAAACCATGACGGCGCCGTTACCGTCTACACATCATGGTGGGCAGAGGACCTCCGGCTCAAATCAACGGCTACAGTTGGCCGTCGAGTGCCTGCGTGAGCAGGTAGACCAGGGCGCTGGCCTGTACAGAATCCGCGGTACCGATCTCCTCTTCAGAACCGTCGAGGGCCCGCGCAGCGAGTCCCTGTTTACTGCCGATCAGATCGGCGATCCGAGCGTCGATGGTGTGCGCGGCGATGATGCGCCATGCCGTGACGGGCTCGTCCTGCCCAATGCGGTGCACCCGGTCGATCGCCTGCGTCTGCTCCGCTGCCGTCCAGCTGAGCTCGGCGAGCACCACGTTCGACGCGGCCTGCAGGTTGACGCCGACACCCGCTGCGGTGAGCGAGCAGACGGCGACGGCGACTTCCGGGTCGTTGTTGAAGGCGTCGATCGCGGCCTGGCGTTCGATGGCGGACTGGTCGCCGCGCAGCGAGACCGTGCGCAGCTCGCGCTTCGCGAAGGTTTCCTCCGCGGAGTCCATGACGTCGATGTGCTTCGCGAAGAACACCACCTTGCCAACCGAACGGGCGAGCTGCGCCGCGTAGTCCGCCGCCAAACCGGCCTTGGCCTGACCGATCTTCCGCACCATCGTGAAGACGTTCTCGCCGGTGGTCTGACCCTTCGACTCCTCGAGTTCGGCGTGAGCGACGGCGCGGATGAACGCAGAGCGCTGATCCTCGTCTGGCACCATCGGCGTCGAACCGGTCGAGCGGGCCGCGACGAGAGCGTTGTAGCGGGTGACCAAACGGGCGCCGAGTTCGCGCTCTGCCTGCCGGATGGAACGACCAAGGTCATCGTCGAGTTCGACCGGAAGGTCGGCGATTCGCTTGGCCGGCAGGTCGACGGCCACATCGACCTTGCGCCGGCGCACGATACCGAGGTCGATCACGGCGGCACGCGCCGCGGTGTAGAAGCCGGCGTCGGCGGGCGTGAGTCCCGTCTCCTCCAGTCGCTGCATGAGCTTCGGTGTCGGCCGGTCGCCCTCGATCCAGCCGAGGAACTGCCAGATCGCCCGGAAATCGTCGACATCGTTGATCAGTGGCGTTCCGGTGAGGGCCATCAGGAGCGGGTTGCCGCCCGGAGTGCGACGGCGGATCTGTTCGGCCAGCGACAGCACGTGCTTCGAGCGTTGCGACTGCAGGTTTTTGATAAAGTGCGCTTCGTCGACAACCATCCCCTTGAAACCGAGAGTGCCGAGCCAGGTCAGGTGGCGGTCGAGCACGTCGTAGTTCACGACCACAACGTCGGCGAAGGCATCGAGGGTTTTTCCGTCGCCGTGGATGACGGTCGCCCTGCGGTGCGGGGTCCAGAGTTCCACCTCGCGCGCCCAGTTCATCTTGACGACATTCGGCACGACAGCGAGCAGTGGGTAAGCGCCGGTGACGGATGCCGCGAGCAGGCTCTGGGCCGTCTTGCCGAGACCGGGTTCGTCTGCAAGCAGATAGCTGCGGTGGCCAAGTCTGGCACTCTCGATGAATCGCGCCTGGTGACGCATAAGATCCATGCCCGACGGAGACAACCGGTCGATGGTGGGCTCCTCCGGCAGGTCCATACTGGCCGCCTGGCCACCAGAGCCGTACTCGAAGGACTTGAACAAAGGGCCGAGCAGTTCCCAGTTGGCGAGTCGCCTGGCGGGAGCGGACTGCGGGGCGACCGCAGCGCTGAAGTCGGGCGCCAGGAAGGGGTTCGCCAACTGCCTGGCCTTGACCGACTGGGGAATGACCTGGTTCTGGGAGATCTCCAGCACCGGTTCGGGGGCACGGGTGATAATGAGTTCGTCTGGGCTGAGCTCTGCGCCGGACTCCAGCAGCCAGTCGCGGCGGAAGCGCTGCGCGACGGTTGACACCGAGGCATCCGGTTCGAGCAGGGTGATCAGGCTGGTGTCGCGCGCGGCGGTCTTCGCGAGGATCTGGGCAATGCCGTCGAGGCGCTTGAGCAGTTCGACGCGGTCGGCGTCTGGGACATCCGTGCCGGCCTTCACCCTGGCGCGCTCTTCGCGCATGAGCAGCGCGATGACCTGGAACTTGGTGCGGTTCGTCGGTCCGAGCTTGCCCTTGCCCTGTGCCTTGGCCTCGACCTCACGCACCTTGCGGGCGAGGATAGGGATAATCGGCGCATCGTCGTCGCGCGAACGCGATCGCTGACGCGTGCGATTCTTCTCCGTCGAACCCCTGCTGGCCGATCCTGACGCCTGATGGCGGGTGTATGGCATTCTTCTCCACTAGCCGCGGCCGGTTGACCGCTCTCGTCGGCGGCATCCGTGGACAGTCTCCGATGCGCCGTTTCGATCAAGACGCCGAACCCTGAATCGAGCATCGCGGATCTCAGAACGATGGAACGCTGTCCTGCGATTCACGGTCGAGACGGTGACCGGGTTCATCTGGCGCGGTACCAGTGTACTCCGCGACGGGCCAGGACAACGCCCTCCGCTCCCTCACCGGCTGGGCACCCGAAAATTCACTGGGCACCCACAATTTCAGGTGCCCAGCGCAAGACCGGGTGCCCAGGCCGGGTGACAAGATTCAGCGAGGTCGGCGCGACCCGACCGGCACCTTCGTCAGCACGCCGGTCACGACGAACAGCAGCACTGCGATGAACTGCGCGGACACCCATCCCTGGCCATGCAGCTCGATGACGAAGACCGGGTTCCACAGCACGGCGATCGGCACCATCGCGATCAGCCACCACCAGGCTTTCGCCTGAATCACAAAGACGCACATGATGACCGCGAGAATGCTGACGATGTAGCGGATGACGGTGAAACCGTCGACGTCGAGCAGCGCGAGGCCGGCCAGAAGCGCGATCGCGCCCAGTAGTCCTGGCGCGAGTGCCGGCCTGGTGAATCCTGGGTCTGTCTGCGTCTTCTTCTTCTGCGTGGCCATCATCAGACTCCGCCTCCCCCGCCGCCGCCGCCACCGCCACCGACGGATCCGCCACCGCTGAAGCCGGAGCTTGACGAGCTGGTCGCCGTACCAGACCATGAGCTCGATGTGCTGGCCGAGAACGTACTGATACCCGCGGCGAACATTCCGGCGTTGAACGCCGTCGAACCCGAGTACCACTCCGGCTCAGCACCGCTGGCGGCGTAATAGTCGCCGAGCACGCCTGCCCACTTCTTCTCCTGGCCGAACAGCACGGCGTACGGCAACACCTTCTCATAGAGTTTCAGCACCTGCACCGGGTTCTGCGTGTCGACAACGGCGGCAGGGTCCCCAGCGACGGATGCCGCAGGATCGGGCCGGTAAGGCGAACGCAGTGCGCCTTCCGGGCTCTGCAGCACGCGAATCCGATCGGCTTCCGCCAGTTCGATATACAGTTTGAGGCCCTTCAGGTAGTCGCGGAGTTCGGCCCCGGCCGCGGTCAGCGGCCGGATGCTGGCGAGCATGGACACGGCGATGCCGGCCGAGAGAATGGAGCCGATCAGCGTCAGCAGAGGCCAGACACCTCCGATCTCGTTGCCGAGCGCGATGACGCTGGCGATGAATCCGACAATGCCGGCGAAAATCGCAATCACCACTAGCAGGACGCGCAGCGCGCCGCCCTTCTTCTCCCGCAGACCGTCGGCGTACAGGCGAGACTTCGCCGCCGTCAGCTGCTTGTGGAGTGCTTTCGAGAGCGACGCATTCTTCTTCTTGAGGTCGCGCCTGGTACCCGGTTGGAGGGAGGGAAAGAGGGCGCGCAGAATCGCGAGCTCTGTCTGGTCGAGGCCGTCGTCGTGCACAAATTCGAGCAGGTAGTGGTTCTTGTCCTCGGCTTCCAGCACGCGCACGTTGCCCCGAACGGCGAAGCTGAGGAACTGGGCGGCCATCGCCTTGCCAGGCCTCGCCGAGACGTCTCCGGCCTGAAGCAGGTTGACGCCCTTCGGCGCTTGATATTCGGCGATGATGGTCGGGCGGCCTGGCTGGTTGCGCCACCTGGTGACCCTGGCGATGCCGGCGACAACTGCCGCGGCGAGCGCCGCGAGAGCTCCACCGAGCCCGATGCTCGGAAACGGGCTCGCGGCGAACGAGTCGTCACGCGGAACGAATGTGCCCTCCTCGAAACCGACCACCATGGTCAGGCCCTCGTGAGGCGCAAGATCGGTGGCGGTCGCGTCGACACGCCAGCCGTCGGCATCCGTCTCACTGTTCAGACCGTCGCACTCGGTTGCCGAGGCCTCTGTACCCTGGAAGCAGGTCACATCACCGGTGAGTTTCGGCGCGATGGCCGCGTGGACCTGCAGCGTTGCAGACACCTCGCCGAACGGCTGGTCCCAGCCGGTTCCGTTGACCTCCCAGTAGAACTCTTCATCGTCGGTGTCATCGGGGAAGAGTGTGACGTTCTCCTGCGAGTAGGTGATGACGTAGGTCTGGGCGCCGTGAACGTAGTCGTCTGCAGCAATCGTGACCAGGAGGAATCCGTCTTCCTCCTCCGTCTCGAAGCTGCGTGCTGCGCCGTTCTCGTCGGTCACGCTCTCGATATCGAGGCCGGTCGGATGGCCGTCATAGTGCGTCGGAATTGCGCGACGGATGCCGCGGTTCTGGTCGATCTCTGGGAACCGCGCGACGATGGTTTCCGTCGTTTCCATGGTCGAGCGCCCGTCGGGCGTGATCGCGAGTCGGTAGTCGGCGTGCATCGAGTCGAAGGTGAAATCGCTGGTGTCCTGCGCCACCTGAATCGGCTGGGTGGCCATGGCAGCCCCCGGCGCGGCCAGCCCGAGAACTGCGATTCCCGCGATGACCACTACGGCGAGGAGGTGAACCGGTCTGGGCATCCAACAACCCTATCGAGCGGTGACCTGTCTCGTCTTCTCGTCACATCGAATAGATCAGGAACACCATTGCGGGGCAGTCAGCCGCGGCTTTCAAAGGCCGCTGTCAACTGCTCGATTGTGGGAAGACCAGCCAGGCCACTGGGTGTCAGGTAGATTCTGCAGGCCAGGTCGTTCGTCCGCCCCTCTGTTGGAAACAGATCGATACCGTCGACGGTGATCGTGGGAGACCCTGAGAATGGAACGCCCGCCGCTTCGCCCGGCGTCCGCAGCAGCATGGCCACGACGGTCACATCGTCATGACCCGTGGCACGCAACGCCGCCGTCACTCGACGGGTTGCATCTTCCCAGTTCGGGCAGTCTTCTATGTGCAGGACTTCGACTCTCATGATTCAATTCTCCCTCGTGGTGCGACGTGCGACTAGCTGTGGACTCAGCTGCACAAGGCCGACGCTGGGTAGTGCGCTGCGGAGGGCGTCATCCGCTTCGCGCTCAAGCAGTTGGAAGCTCCCGACCGACATACTCGAATCGATCGCCACCCGGGCGCTGACCGATAGGCGATGACCGGTCCAACGAAGACGCACGACGTCAACGCGCTCCACACCGGGCCGGGTTTCGAGAGCCTTCTCCGCCGAGGCCACGAGTTCCGGGTCGACCGCATCGAGCAACCGGCGGCCGATGTCGCGAGCCGTTCCCCAGAGCAGGATCACGATCGCTGCGGTGATCACGAGTCCGACGATCGGGTCGGAAAGCGGGAATCCGAGCCAGACGCCGATGGCACCGGCGACGACAGCCAGGGACGTGAACCCGTCTGTGCGGGCGTGAATGCCATCGGCCACGAGTGCAGCAGACCCGATGCGACGCCCGACGCGGATGCGGTAGACAGCCACAAGTTCGTTTCCAGCGAAGCCGATGATCCCGGCCGCGAGTACCCAGCCCAGGTTTGTAATCGGTTGTGGGTTGATGAGCCGGGCAATCGACTCATAGCCGGCGAGGATCGCCGACAGGGCGATCATGGCGACAATAAATAGCCCGGCCAGGTCTTCAGCACGACCATAACCGTAGGTGTAACGTCGGGTAGCCGCTCGGCGCCCCAACACAAAAGCGATCCAGAGGGGTACCGCCGTGAGGGCGTCGGAGAAGTTATGGATCGTGTCCGCCAGGAGCGCCACGGAACCGCTGACGAGCACGACCAGGAGTTGGAGTGCGGCGGTCGCGCCGAGCACGACCAGGCTGATCTTGACCGCGCGAATCCCCTGTCCGCTAGATTCCATCGCGTCATCGATCGAATCCGCCGCGTCGTGGCTGTGCGGCATGAAGAGACCGTGCAAGAAACCTCTGACTCCCGTCGGATGGGAGTGGACGTGGTCGCTCTCCGCGCCCTTGCTCATGACGCGACTGCGGAGTCACCGTGGTGATGCCGCGGCAGACCTCCCAACGAGTGCTCGGCCTGGAAGATGGCGTCGGTCACCAGCTGGCTCGCGTGCTCGTTTCCCAGTCGATAGAACACGCGCGTACCTTGCTGGCGCGTGGCAACGATGCGTGCAAGCCGGAGCTTTGCCAGATGCTGAGATACGGATGCCGGCGTCTTGTCCAGGATGTCGGCCAGATGGTTCACCGAGAGTTCTTCATCACGCAGAGCAAGAACGATGCGCACGCGCGTGGCGTCGGCGAGCATCGCGAACACCTCGACGGCGAGTTCCACGTATTGGCTGTCGGGGTCTCGTCCACAAACCTGCTTATCTGCATCCATACGCAGATTATTGCATAAATCCTGCAGTTTGCGGCATGCCGATCCGCTCGTGTCATCGGTGACGAACAACTAACGGGTCGAAAAGTTCGGCGTCGGGAGAGTCTGGTCATGAATTCAAATACCGCCACCGTGCCTGCTCGAACCAAACGACCGTGCAAGCGGCTCTGGGGGCTCGCTGCCGTCGTCGGCGTCGTAAGCGCTGCGGCAGTTCTCGCGGTAGCCGAACTCGTCGCACTTGTCGTCGCAAGGATGGCAGTCCGGTGCTGGCCGTCGGATCCTTCGTCGTCGACATCGTTCCACGATGGGCTAAGGAGTTCGCCATCGCGACGTTCGGCGCAAACGACAAGGTCTTCCTCTTGGGATCCATCGGCCTCGCGGTGGTCATTGCGGCGGCCATTGCCGGAGTGTTGGAGTTCATCAAGCCACCGATTGGAGTTGTGACCCTGGTTCTGACCGGAGCGCTGTCGGTGGCGGCGATTTTTACCGTCGCCGTCGCGGTGGCGTCCGCGGTGGTGGGAATCGGGTCGCGGGTCATCTCTGCGGCAACATCGTCACCGTACGGCATCCGTGACGCACTAAGGCTTCCCGCACCGCAATCCACGGTGACGGTGCCGCCCGGCGCCGACCTGGACATCCCTGTTATCTCGTCGCTATTCACTCCGAACGCGGACTTCTACCGGGTGGACATCGCCCTCACTGTGCCGTCGATCCACCCAGCAGAGTGGAGCCTCAAGGTCAGCGGGATGGTGGATCACGAGGTGACGCTGAGTTTTCAGGATCTCCTCGATCTCGTGGTCGATGAATACGTCATCACGTCAACGTGTGTCTCCAGCGGTTGGCAGCGCGCGCTGATTCGCGTGAAATCGAACTTGACGTATACCCATAGGGGGTATACTCTAAGCGTATGAGCGAGTCACATCACAAGCACGGCACAACCCACGAGCACGAGTCGATGAATCACGCGGCGATGGGCCAGGATGGCATGGGCTCAGAGACAGATCACGCGGGTCACGGCGGTCATTCTGGTCATGAGGGTCACGGCGGTCACGGCGACCATGTTGGCCAGTTCCGCCGCCTGTTCTGGATCATGCTGGTCATCGCCGTCCCGGTCATCGTGTTCAGCGGCATGTTCGCGATGATCCTGGGCTATTCGCTCCCCGACGTTCCGCTGATCTCGTGGATTTCGCCTGTGCTCGGCACCGTTATGTACATCTGGGGAGGTCGTCCATTCCTCACCGGTGCCGTGTCCGAGTTGCGGTCCCGTAAACCGGGCATGATGCTCTTGATCGGACTCGCGATCACTGTTGCGTTCCTGGCCTCCTGGGGCGCGAACCTCGGCATCCTCGACCATGAACTCGACTTTTGGTGGGAGCTTGCGCTCCTGATCGTGATCATGCTGCTCGGCCACTGGATCGAGATGCGATCACTGGCACAGACATCCACTGCCCTGGAGTCCCTGGCGGCACTTATCCCCGACGAGGCCGAGCGCATCGACGGCAGAGAGATCGTCGTCGTCTCCCCCTCCGAACTCGCAGTCGGCGATGTTGTCATCGTGCGGCCCGGCGGACGGGTGCCGGCGGATGGCGAGGTGACCGAGGGGACAGCGGATGTCGACGAGTCGATGATCACCGGAGAATCCCGGCCGGTCAGCCGAGGTCCCGGAGACCACGTTGTCGCCGGCACCGTCGCAACCGACACCGCCATCCGCGTGCGTGTGAGCGCGGTCGGCGATGACACCGCCCTCGCCGGCATCCAGCGCCTTGTCACCGAAGCGCAGAACTCGTCATCTCGCGCGCAGCGCATCGCCGACACGGCCGCCGGTTGGCTGTTCTGGTTCGCGCTCGGCGCCGGCGTACTCACCGCGGTCGCCTGGACACTGCTCGGCAACCCGGATGACGCCGTCATCAGAACAATCACCGTGCTGGTGATCGCCTGCCCGCACGCCCTCGGCCTCGCTATCCCCCTGGTGGTCTCGATCGCGACCGAACGAGCCGCGAAGGGCGGCGTGTTGATCAAGGACCGCCTGGCGCTGGAGAGCATGCGGACCGTGGATACCGTGTTGTTCGACAAGACCGGCACCCTGACGAAGGGCGAGCCGGTTGTCTCCAGGATCACCGTTGCCGGCGCCGCTTCGGAGGAAGAGGTTCTCGCTCTGGCCGCCGCGGTCGAGGGCGACAGCGAACATCCCCTTGCCAAGGCGATCGTGGCGGCGGCGAAAGCTCGAGGCGTGACGGTCCCGAGGGCCTCCGGATTCCAGGCATCGACCGCTGTCGGCGTGACCGCCACGGTCGATGGCAAGGACGTCAGCGTCGGCGGCCCGAGCATGCTCCAAAACCACGGCGCACGCCCGCTCGAGGCGAGCGAGACGTGGAAGGAGGATGGTGCGATCATCCTGCACGTTCTGTCGAATGGCGAAGTAATCGGGGCGTTCGGCCTGGCAGACGAAGTGCGGGAGGAATCCCACCAGGCGGTCGACGCGCTACACGCGCTCGACATCCAGGTCGTGATGATCACAGGCGACGCCGAGGCCGTCGCCCAGTCGGTTGCGGCCGAGTTAGGCATCGACCGCGTCTTCGCCGGCGTGCACCCGGAGGACAAGGCCGAAAAGGTCGCGGAGTTGCAGCGCGAGGGCCGCAAGGTCGCGATGGTCGGAGACGGCGTCAATGACGCTCCTGCGTTGGCCCAGGCAGATGTCGGCATCGCGATCGGGGCGGGTACGGATGTCGCCATCGCGTCGGCGGGTGTCATCCTCGCCAGCGACGACCCACGATCCGTTCTCTCCGTGATCGAGCTCTCCCGCGCGAGCTACCGCAAGATGAAGCAGAACCTCTGGTGGGCGGCTGGATACAACCTGATCTCGGTCCCCCTCGCGGCCGGCGTGCTGGCACCGATCGGTTTCGTGCTTCCGATGGCGGTGGGGGCGCTGCTCATGTCCGCCTCGACGATCGTCGTTGCGCTCAACGCCCAACTGCTCAGGCGCCTGGACCTCCGCCCGGAGACCAGCACGAAAGCGGCACTCGCCGCCTCCCCCGCCGCGGACAGGGAGCCAGCCCGCGTGTAAGCAACTGGAATGAGTGCCTGGCCCCGAGACCGGTCACTTCGGAACG
The DNA here is from genome assembly GCF_000421145.1 of Glaciibacter superstes DSM 21135. Classification (GTDB taxonomy): domain Bacteria; phylum Actinomycetota; class Actinomycetes; order Actinomycetales; family Microbacteriaceae; genus Cryobacterium; species Cryobacterium superstes. Next base: position 66,655 of record NZ_ATWH01000003.1, read on the forward strand.
AGTACGGTGCCCGTTGCACCGAGGTCGTCGCTGGCGACGATTCCTCGCGCATCTGCGATGAGGATCCATGGTGTGCTTCCGACGACGTATCCGAGCGCCTCCGGCGTTCCTTCGGTCTGACCAGTCATCGACCAGGTGCCAGCCTCGATGCTTGTGCTCCAGATAGCCCCCTGCGTGTCGATGCCCACCATGTTCCCGCTCTCGGCGTCGCCGGCGGCGATGAGGAACAGGGCGGGAGCCGCGGACACCGGTTCAAAGGAGCGCCCGGTGTCGTTACTCACGAGGAGGCCGTCAGCTGTCGTCGCGTAGAGGCGATCCGGATTGGCACGATCGGCTGCCAGATCCCGCAATTGTATGGATGCCCGGGCCGTCCATGTCGCGCCGTCGTCGTCGCTCACCTGGATCATGCCACCAGTCGCGTCGTAGCCGTAAATGCGAAGCGCGCCATCCGGCAGAGTTACCGCGTCGAGATCGTGGAAGTCGGTTTCACCACGAAGCGAGAGTGTCCCCCAGGTTTTCGCGCCATCGGTACTGGAGATCAGTCCCAGATTCGGCGGGTTCAGGTCCGGTTGCTCGACAGGGTCGGGATGACCCGATGCCAGGAGAAGTCCGGGTGCTGCGACGGTGAATCCCATCGTGTCCTGAGCGCGACCGGCGATCTGGACCCGATTCACCCCGGAGTCACGCTCCGCGCCGTCCAGATAGTCCTCTGGCAGTTGACCGGTGGGGACGAGCCAGACACCGTTGTGCGTTGCCGCGTACGTCTCACCGGTGGTCGGGTCGGCGCCCAGGCCATGAGTGTGCCCGAAATCGGCGGCTCCGTTTGCTTCCAAAGATTCAGGAGCGCCAGGTACGGCGGCGCATCCTGCAAGAACGATCAGAACAGCTCCAGCTAGGACGATCACCATACTGCTGCGTCGGTCTTGTGCTTCTGTACTTTTAGCCAAGGGTGACTCCTCGTGCGCTCATGAACGGTTGTGGGTCGATGCGGGCGCCGTCGACCCGCACTTCGAAATGAGAATGGCAGCCGCTTGATGCGCCAGTCGTGCCGACGAGAGCAATGTTTGCGCCCGCATCGACGTATTGGCCTTCGTTGACGAGGATGCTGCTGTTGTGCGCATATCCGGTTTGGACGCCGTTTCCGTGGTCGACAAGTACCCAGTTTCCGTAGGTGCCGAGCCAGCCGGCATAGATGACGGTGCCACCCGTTGCGGCGTAGATTGCGCGGCCGCATCCGGCGGCGATATCGGTGCCGTAGTGGAAATTCCCCACCCCGGCAACAGGCTTGTCCGGGCGTGGACCGAAACGATCGCTGATCCAGCCCGACACGGGCAGCGCCCAACCCTGGTCGCTGAGCTGCCCCGAGTCCAGTCCGCCGTCTCCCCCGCCACCGCCAGCAGCGGCTGCCGCTGCAGCTTCGGCCGCGAGGCGAGCTTGTTCGCCCTTCTCGAAGTCGGCTTCCGTGGCGGCACGGTTCTCCGTGAGTACTGCCAGTTGCGCGTGCAGGGTGGTCGAGTACTGCTGCTGTTCTGCGAGCTTCGCTTCGACCGCGGCGCGGGCGGCGATCGCTTCAGTCAGGGCCGCTTCGGCCTTCTTCGCCAGCCCTCCGAGCACCTCCTTCGCCACTTTCGCCTGGTCGGTTATCGCGGTTGCCGAGTTCCGGTCGGTGGCGGCCTTTTCATAGATCAGGCTTGTGCGTTCGGTGAGCTTGCTCATGGAGCCCAGCTTGGAGAGCAGGTCGTCCGCGTTCTTTCCCTCGAGGAAAAGGGTCATCGAGAGATCGGTGCCTCCTGATCGGGCGAGCATGGATGCCAGTCGTCCGGCCTGCGCCCCAGACGCGTCGGCACGAGCTGAAGCCTCATCCGCTTGTCCCTGGAGCAGGGTGGCGCGGTAGGTGGCCTCATCGAAGGCGCCCTGCGCGCGCTCGTACTCGGAGCCTCGGCGAGCAGCGAGTGCCTGAGCGGTGGCAACCTCACCGGTCAACCCTGCGATGAGGTTTGTTAGCTCGGTGATCTGCGTCTGCTTGGACGCTTCGTTCGACCGTGCGTTCTCCACATCAGACCATGACGGATACTCCGCGGCCGCCGCAGGCTGAGTTATCCCGAGGGTGCCGATGAGAGCGAGTGCCGCGACCACGGCCCACCACACCCTCTTGTCGGCGTTCCGTGTTCCACGTTGCGATCGCGATGTGTTGCGTCTCATTCTGGGCGAACCCTTTCTGTCAGCCATACGAAGGGATCTGTGGGTGTTGTGCCGTCGAGCAGGACTTCGAAGTGGAGGTGAGGACCGGTACTTTGACCGGTGTTACCGACGTTGCCCACCACTTGTCCGACTTTGACGGGTTGGCCGACCTCGAGGGTGAGGGAGCCTTCGCTCATGTGGGCGTAGACGCTGCTGACGAGTTCGCCGTCGACCATGTGGTCGATGACGACGTAGACGCCGAGTCCGCCATCGTCGGTTTCTGATACTTCTCGCACCACTCCGTCAGCGATGGCTTGAATCGGCGAGTCCACGCCCGGGTTCATGTCGATGCCTTTATGGAACGTGGAGCACCCGCCGCACGGTGCACTGCGCGGACCGAAGTCCGTGGTGATCGGCACTCCGGTGAGGAACGGCCACTGGATCGCACCCAGATAGTTGACGTATGTGGCGGCGGTCTGGGTGTACGCGGCGCGGGTCGGCACCTTCTCGATCGTGTATCCGTCGCGCTGGACGGCCACCGATGCACCGGTGCCGACCGTCAGGGTCTGAGCCGGATCGCTGGGGGAGTCACTCGCAGTCACCATGCGGGGGGCGTCGGGGTTCACGGCCAGGGCCGGTAAGGAAACGCTGATGGTCAGGAGTGCGACGAAACTCATTGCCACGGCCGCGAATGCGCGTTGCCGCGCGTGAGGCTGCTTCGTTCTCTTGGCCATGTGTGACCGGCGTGATCGGGTTGCAGGTGCTCGCCGCGGGCGGGCGCGACGACCGTGGGTTACGGCAGCGCGTAGTTCTCGGCGGGTCGGCAGCGATGAGGCGACGCTGGCGGGGATGTTTTCATCCATTCGCGTCCTCCGCCGGTGTGCAGGGAGCGATGGAGGTTGTTGCGACGTTTCTGATGGGTCTTCCTTACGATCAGGCCAGTCATGGCCAGGGCAAGTGAGGTGGGTGGGGACGCTCTAGGCACAGAAAGGGGTCCCCACCCGGGAGCGCGGCAAATGGGGGACGCCGACTCCGGCTTGGGATGGCCTACAGGGAGGCGAGGAGATCTTTCATGACGTCAATCTCTTCGGTCTGCGTCGTGACGATCTGCTCTGCCATCACTTTCGCGTCCGAGTTCTGACCGCCGTCCAGTTCGGTCTGTGCCATGTCGATGGCGCCCTGGTGATGAACCATCATCTGCTCCAGGAACAACGTGCTCGCCTGGGCGCCCGATGCGTTATCGAGGGCTTTCATGTCGTCGTCGGACATCATGCCGTCCATGCCGTCGTCCATCCCGGACATGCCGCTGTCGTCGGACCCCCAGTCGGTGAGCCATTCCTGAAGCTGTTTGATCTCCGGTTCCTGTGCCGCCTTGATTTCGGTGGCGAGGTCGAGAACCTTCTGGTCGATTCCATCCTTGGCCAGGATGACGTCACTCATTTCGACGGCTTGTTCATGGTGCGGGATCATCATTTGCGCGAACATCACATCGGCCGCATTGAACGGAGCCGTTGCGCTCGGCGCCGTGGTTGTCTCTTCGGTACTACCGCCCATGTCCATGCCGGGCATGTTGCCGGTGCAGGCGCTGAGGGTGAGGGCTGTTGCCACTGCGGCAGTGGCCAGAAGGTATTTGCGTGGTCTGAGCATCGTTCTTTCCGTTCATCGTCAATCGTTACGAACCGATTCGCCGCTGAGCGCGACGAAGCCACGCGCGAACTGAGGCGCGTGGGCGAAGATTCGGTCTAGGTGCGACTGATGGAAAGGACGGTCAGATTCGGGCGATGAATGCCCGATGGGGTGCGAAAGAGTGAAAGGACTGTGCGACCGCCCGCGTCGAGAAGGCGACGATACAGTGCCGGTCGGCTGGCGAGGACGACTATGGAAGCGAGAACAAGCAACACGACGCACATCATCGCCATGAGAGCGCAATCTACCAGGCAGTTTTCACCGCAAGTGACCAAACCGTCGTGCGCGTGCGTTATAGCAGCCACGGTGGCAAGACCAGCGACGGCAACCGTTTCCTGAAGGCCCGGGGAGCCATCGTGGCCGCCATGAGCAGATGCGGTCGTAGCGGGAAGCGGTTCGCTGGCCGCGCTTCCTGTGCCTGCTGAATGCATGGCTAAGAGCCCGAGCAGCATGGCAACGGCAGCCACCACCGCAATGAGGGTCGAGAGGACAACATGCTTCCGGGAATGGCCCGCGAACGGGGTCCTACTCAGATTCATGTCACCTCAATTCGATGCCGGAATGGCGTACTCGCCGGGCAGATACCCCCACACAGTACCTTATTGCCCTCGACTCCGCCTGAAGAAACGCTGCCCTCGCCGTCGGAAGGACCGCAAGCCCCAGTGACTCAGTGCATCCCAGCGCTGACCTCGGCGGCTATCTCATCGACACGAACCGCGGGCTCTGGCATGCCGACCAGGTCGTCCTCGCCATAGGCCCATAACACCTTCAGCGGGCTCTTGAATGTTCGCGCGGATTCTTGACACGGAAGACGGATGCAGGGGGCGACGGCATGATGCAACTAGGGAAGGCGCAAGACTTCCCTACGCGTCTCAGCCGACGTTGAATCAATCCACATGATCTCGACCTCCTTGAGCGTCACTGTGAGGCGGTTGGAGACGTTGAACACGAACGTCGCACCTGGGGCAAGGGTCGGGTGTTCACGATGTGCGACGAGCAGATTCTGCATGCCTGCCGGATATCCATTCACCGTCACCGAGCGGGCCTCAATTGTTCCTGTGTTCCTGAGCCTGTAGCTACCGGCGACCGTTCTCTCCTCGAGCGACCAGGTCACGGCATCCGGTTCAAGCAATGACTGAAGCTCGGCCGGCAATGCAGCGGCAAGAAGCGTGTCGGGCCTCGAATCGCCACTACGTCTTGCCATGAACTCGACTGCCTCTGCAATTCGCTCCGTCGCGGATGCGCTCTTTTCAAGCGCTGCGGCGGCATCGCTTCTCGCGTCGCCGGCTGCCGCCTCGGCCTCTATTGAGCGTCGGTCGGCCGCGAGAGCCCGGATGAAACCAACGGCTCCTCCCGCAAGCCCAAGGCCGGCAATGATTACGCTCAAGATCTCGTACGACGTCATAGCCGAATCCTATTGACAGAAGCCCTGCTTGCGTACGCGCCGGTCCGGGTCGGCCCAGCCAAGCCACACCCAGGATGGTCAAGGGATACCGCGCTCTTTGAGAGCGCTCAGAGGCTGGCGAGGATATCCTTCATGACGCCGATCTCCTCGGTCTGCGTCGTAACGATGGCCGCGGCCATCGCCTTCGCGTCCTCATTCTGTCCGTCGTCAAGCTCTGTCTGCGCCATCTCGATGGCGCCCTCGTGATGCACGGTCATCTGTTCGAGGAACAGTCTGCTCGCTTCTGCTCCAGACGCTTTCTCGAGGGCGTCCATGTCGTCGTCGGACATCATGCCGTCCATTCCGTGGTCCATCCCTGACCTGCCCCCCTCGTCGGCTCCCCAGGCGGCGAGCCAATCCCTGAGCTGCACGATCTCCGGCTCCTGGGCCGCCTTGATTTCAGTAGCCAGGTCACGGATGCGCTGGTCGACGCCGTCTTTCGCCAGCAGCATGTCGCTCATTTCCACCGCCTGCTCGTGGTGGGGGATCATCATCTGCGCAAACGTGACGTCAGCGGCGTTCGACGCGACTGTGACGCTCGACTCATCGGTCGGCGAAGCTGTTTCGTCCATGTCCATGCCGGACATTCCACCGCTGCAGGCGCTGAGTGTCAGAGCTGTGGCCAGTGCCGCCACCCCGAGGAAGTGGTTACGTAGTCTTCGCATTGTTTTTTGCATTGTTTCGTCCAATCATCGATGGAATCACGTGGTGTGCCGGGGTCAGCTGACCGCCGCGACGGGCTCGGGAGCCTTGGTCGTGAACGCTTGCTCTGCTCCGGTCATGGTGAGGCTGCGGAACCGGCGCAGTCGCAGGCTGTTGCTGACCACGAAGACCGATGACAGTGCCATGGCGGCGCCGGCGATCAGAGGGTTCAGCAGCCCGAGCATCGCAAGCGGGATCGCGGCGATGTTGTAGGCGAATGCCCAGAACAGGTTGGTCTTGATCGTGGACAGGGTGCGACGGGCCAGACGGATGGCGTCGGCTGCGGCCATAAGGTCACTCCTGACCAAGGTCAGGTCGCTGGCCTCGATGGCGACATCCGTTCCGGTTCCCATCGCGATGCCGAGGTCGGCCGTGGCCAGGGCGACGGCGTCATTCACACCGTCGCCGACCATGGCAACGACGCGGCCCTCTGCCTGGAGGGCACGGATCACATCCGCTTTCTCGGCGGGCAGCACCTCGGCGCTCACATCGTCGATCCCCACCTCCGCGGCGACGGCCATCGCCGCACGCGCGTTGTCACCAGTCAGTAGCACCGGACGAAGCCCGAGCTCCCTGAAGTGCCTGACTGCTTCTGCGCTGCTGGCTTTGACGACGTCGGAGACCGCGAGAATGCCTCGCGGCTGTCCGTCCCAGGCGACCGCGACGGCGGTCTGCCCGCGCTCCTCGAGATTGACAAGTGCACTCTGCAGTTCGGCGGGCAGGCCAATGCTCCACTGCTCGGCCAGCCATCGCGCCCGTCCGACGAGCACGAGGTGCCCGTCGACGACGGCCTGCACACCGAAACCCTGCTCGGAATCGAATGACTCCAGAGGAAGAAGGGAGCCGATCCGATCCGTCGCCCCCGCAACGATCGCGGCGGCGATCGGGTGCTCAGAACCGGACTCGGCTGAACCGGCAAGTCGAAGCAGTTCCTCCTCCGCCACACCGGCGACGGGTACGACTGCGGCAAGACTCATCCGTCCCGTCGTCACGGTCCCGGTCTTGTCGAGCACGATGGTATCCACCCGACGGGTCGATTCCAGGATCTGCGGCCCTTTGATCAGGATGCCCAGCTGGGCGCCCCGTCCGGTGCCGACGAGCAGTGCGGTCGGAGTGGCGAGACCCAGGGCACACGGACAGGCGATGATGAGTGTGGCGACCGCCGCGGTGAACGCAATCTCTGGGCCGGAGCCGATGAGCAGCCATACTGCGAGTGTGGCGAGCGAGAGCCCGATCACAATCGGCACGAAGATCGCCGAAATGAGGTCGGCGAGGCGCTGCACCTCGGCCTTCCCGGTTTGCGCTTGCTCGACGAGGCGGCCCATTTGGGCGAGTTCGGTGTCAGAGCCCACTCTCATCGCCCGTACGACGAGACGCCCGCCCGAGTTAAGGGTCGCGCCGATCACCCCATCGCCCGGCCCAACTTCGACGGGAACGGATTCGCCAGTGAGCATACTCGCGTCGATGGCGGAGTTGCCTTCGACGACCTCGCCGTCGGTCGCGATCTTCTCGCCCGGGCGTACGACGAACAGGTCTCCGACGGCAAGCGACCCGATCGGAACGCGGGTTTCGACTCCGTCACGCAGTAGCGTCGCCTCTTTGGCCCCGAGCTCCAGCAGTGCTTTCAAAGCGCCGAGGGAGTGTGTCTTCGCTCGCGCTTCGAAATAGCGACCCGCCAGGATGAACACCGTGACCGCTGCTGCGACCTCAAGGTAAATCTCGTCCGCGCCGCCGCCAGGGGCGACCGTGAAGCTGAATGACATCGTCATGCCCGGCATCCCGGCCATTCCGAAGAACAGCGCGTAGAGCGACCAGCCCAGCGCAGCCAGCACCCCGACGCTGATCAGTGTGTCCATTGTCGCTGCGCCATGACGGGCGTTGACCCAGGCGACTCGGTGGAACGGCCACGCTCCCCACACCGCAACCGGCGCAGCCAGGGTGAGGGCCAGCCACTGCCAGTTCGTGAACTGCAGCACGGGAATCATCGACAGCGCGACAACGGGCACCGCCAGCACGGCGGAGACCAGAAGCCGCCGGCGAAGGCTCGACACCTCACCATCCGTCTCGTGGTTTTCATCCTCCCTCGGCTGTTCGTTCACAGCCGGCCGCGGGCGCTCCGCCGTGTACCCGGTCGCCTCGATCGTCGCGATCGTCTCGTCGATCGTGGTCCCCTCAGGGACGAACACGCTGGCCTTCTCTGTCGCGTAGTTCACCGATGCCTCAACACCTGGCATTCGATTGAGTTTCTTTTCGATCCGCGCCGCGCACGACGCGCACGTCATGCCGCCAACAACAAGCTCGACCTGTGTTCCGCTCATCGTGGCTCATCAACCAACTGGTAGCCCGCTTCGTCGATCGCCGCGGCAACCGTCTTCCGGTCAAGCAGGTCCGCACTGGACACGGTCACTCGCGAGGCGCCATCGGCCACCAGCTGTACGTCGACGGCCTTGACGCCCGCGATGCGGTTGACTTCCTCAGTGACACTGTTCACGCAGTGCGAGCAGGTCATGCCTGTCACCGTGTATGTGCTGGTGGCCAGCCCCGTTTCTGACTGGGCTGCCTCAGGGGCGGTCGAGTGGGAGTTGCAGGAGCAGGAGACGTCGTTCAGGCCGAGTTCGTTCTTTTCCGTGGTGCACATGTGTCTTGCTCTCTTTCAGGTCAACGAATGGCGGTTGCTCAGGCACACTTGTACCCTAGGGGGGTATAGTAGATAACGCAAGTCCAGGATAGGCATTCCGCCAACGGGTATCCTGAGCCTTCACGCACCAGAGAACGGAACAACGATGAGCGAGAGAACTGACGTGGCCGGCACGCACGATGGCCCGCACGGCTACATCTCGAACAAAGACGACTACCTCAAGCGCCTGCGCCGGATCGAAGGACAGGCCCGTGGCCTCCAGGGAATGGTCGACGACGAGAAGTACTGCATCGACATCCTGACCCAGGTATCGGCGATGACCAGTGCGCTGCAGTCAGTCGCACTCGGCCTCCTGAACGACCACCTAAGCCACTGTGTCGTCGATGCGGCAGCCGCCGGTGGCGCTGAAGCCGACCTCAAGATCAAGGAAGCGTCTGACGCGATCGCCCGCCTCGTTCGCTCGTGACCTCAGTTCCCAACTGTTCAGGCGCCTCGACCTCCCCCCGCTCCGGTTGACGTCGCGGAGAGGCCCGCTGACTCACTCATCGATTCAGCAATCGTGCGGCGAGCAGCACCACGGCGACTACGAGCAGCACAGTGAGCTCTGAGAACTCCTCACAATCACGTGGCCGCTTGACATTCGACGGGACGGAGGTTACTCGCTCGGCTCCTCCCCCGTGCTGCCGTCTGCCTGCTCGCGCAAGAGATCGATATGCCCGAGGTGGCGCGCGGTCTCTTCGATCAGGTGTAGAAGGATCCATCGCAGAGACAAATCGCGCTGCACCGAAACGACGTCGAGAGAGCTCGCAGCTGTCACTACCGCGTCGCACAGGCGGGATTCGGCAGCGTACTCAGCGAGCAGGCCGACCATGGTCGCGCACGCCGGCATCCTCCATTCGGCGTCGGGATCTTCCTCGGTCCAGTCGTAGACGAGTTCTTGCTGGCCGGCGAAGACGCCACGCAGCCACGAACGCTCCACGTTCGTGAGGTGGCGTACCAGACCGTGCAGACTCATGCCCGTCGCGGTCGCGACCGAGCTCAGCACCTCGTCCGGTGCGCCCCGCAATTTCCAACCGACCAGGTCACGTTGACGCTGCAGTACTCCCAGCATCGCCGTGCGCTCGTCGCCGTGGTGAGCTGCCTCGGTGATCCCGAAGCGCGTGCCGTTCGAGGTTCCGCTTCCGTCGTCCATGACACACATCATTGCAGCCGTTTCGGCGACTCGCATCTGCTTTCGATGGCCGTCGGAGCACTGCTGATGTCTGCTTCGACCATCGTTGTTGCCCTCAATGCCCAGCTGCTGAGGCGCCTCGACCTTCGCCCGTGCTCCCGCTGACGTCACGGAGGGGGCCGCCAACCCAATCGTCGATTTGCCGCTGCGTTCGCAGGCGAACGACCTGCAGATCGGGGTACGAGACCGCCGCCGCCGGAACCAGCACCCGATACTTCCGACGCGTGGAAATCGCCCAACGGATGATTCCTTCCGGTTGGGTGAGCGCGTGCCATACTCCCGGCTCCACGTTCCCGTTCCAGAGCACCGACTTCTGTCGTGCTCGTCTCACGGTCCGCCAAACGATTCTCCACAAGACGATCCGAAACGAGAGATCGAGCCATACGAGCGTGTCTGCTCGCGACGCGAGCAGATCGCGCACTGCGTGATATTGCCACTCGGTCACCCACCCGGGGGTGGAGACCAACGACTCAACCTCTGCCTCGAACGTCTCCCGCTTCGTCCAGGATGGTCCGTGGTACAGCGCGTCAAGTTCGACGTACTGCACGCCGAGTTCGTGCGCGATGCGCGCCGCAAGCGTGCTCTTCCCCGCGCCGCTGACCCCGGCGATAAGCGATCGCCGAGGATTCAGTGGGATGGCATCCTTCGAACTGAGCATCAGCCAACTGTATTACGAACCGCGCACCGGAACCGAGATCTCGCCTCTTGCTGAACATGGGGCACGCGTTCCGGTAGCTGGCACTGCCCTGCTCGCGATCAGGCGCGCTGGATGGGAATGGAACTCGACGACGGCGGCCGTTCGAAGAGCATCTCGATCGCGGTCTTGAGTTCCGTGGTCCAGGCGCCATAACCCGCATCGGTCAGATGCAGGCGGTCTTCGGTGTAGTCCGCAATAAGCTCGCCGTCGCTTTGGGCCATCGCCGGCCAGAGATCGAGGTATCGAGCTCGCTGCGTTGGCGCGAATTGCCAGAGGTGGCGGTTGATCGAACGGATCGTTTCGGCGTAGTCGCGCTCACGCGGCATCACCGATTGAATAAGGATCAGCACATCGGGCAGCTGCCTGCGCAACTCCCACAGGATGGTCTCGATGTTCCTCACGATGTATTCATCTGAGCGGTGCCGGCCGAGGTCGTTGGTTCCGATCTGCAGCGATATCGCGTCTGGTTGCAATTCGACAATCGACTCCAGACGGGCGATCACCCGATCGGACGTGTCACCGCTGACGCCGAAGTTGTGCACCCCATATTCCTGGAACCACTCTTCCCAGCGACCATTAGCAGTGAGGCCGTCCCCGACAAATGCGATTGATCCAGACATGGTGGCCTCCCTCCCCCATCATGCCTCGTAACGGGTTCATCGGCCAGTCTTCACAGGCGATGAGCAGCCGTTCCGGCAGCACGATCTAGATCAGGGCCTTGGTGTGCCACACCGTCTTGGTCTCGGTGAACCCGGTGATCCGGTCGAGAGACGGTGTGGCTGCGTCCGGACCGTTCTCCGGTGGAAATACGCGCTTGAGGGTGTCCGCCGCAATGATCTGCAAGTCGACCCAGTCGAGCGCCCCGGCCCCGACGAGGTCAAGCGCATTGACATCCGCGTGTCCGGCCAGCCAGGGCGCGATCTCAGCGGGAGAGCCGGTCAGCACGTTCACGACCCCACCGGGGACGTCACTGGTGGCCAGCACCTCAGACAGACTGATCGCCGAGAGCGGCATGGTCTCATTTGCGATGACCACCACCGTGTTGCCGGCAACGAGCGCCGGGGCGATCGCGCTCACAAAACCGACCAGCGACCCCGCGCCCTGTGGGGCGACGATGGCGACAACACCGGTCGGCTCAGGCACCGAGATGTTGAAGTAGGGCCCGGCGACGGGGTTGGCGTTGCCCGCGACCTGCACGTACTTGTCGGCCCAGCCCGCGTACCAGACCCAGCGGTCGATGGCCTCGTTCACCTGTGCGGATGCCGCCGCCGCGTTCAGGCCCTCCGACTGCACGATCTCGTCGATGAACTGCGCGCGCCGACCTTCGAGCAGCTCGGCGATGCGATAGAGCACCTGGCCGCGGTTGTATGCGGTACTGCCTGCCCAACCGCTGATCGCAGCTCTGGCAGCCACCACAGCATCGCGGGCGTCCTTGCGGGAGGCCTTGGCGGCGTTGGCAATGAAGTCGCCCCTCTTCGAGACAACCTCGTAGACGCGTCCAGACTCACTGCGCGGAAACTTTCCGCCGATGTAGAGCTTGTAGGTCTTGGGAACGGCGAGGCGGGTCACTTGGCGGCCTTCTTTCGTGCGACGGGCTTGCTCTTCGATTGTGCACGGGTGACGGATGCCTGCGGCTTGGCAGCAGGCGCCGCGACCGAACGCTGTCCTGGCCGGTTCCCCGGCTTCAGGTAGGCGGCAAGCCCCTGACGCCCGCCCTCGCGGCCGTACCCGGACTCCTTGTAGCCGCCGAAGGGGCTGGCCGGGTCGAACCGGTTGAAGGTGTTCGCCCAGATCACGCCGGCGCGCAGCTTGTCGGCGACAGCAAGGATGCGGCTTCCCTTGTCGCTCCAGATGCCGGCCGACAGCCCATATGGCGTGTTGTTCGCCTTGGCGATCGCCTCTGCCGGGGTTCGGAAAGTGAGCACGGAGAGCACAGGGCCGAAGATCTCGTCCCTGGCGATGCGGTGGCTGGTGGAGACATTGGTGAAGATCGTCGGCGCGAACCAGAACCCGTCTTCCGGGATGGCACACTCGGCAGTCCACCGTTCTGCACCCTCGTTCTCGCCGATGTCGGAGAGTTCACGAATGCGCGCCAGCTGCTCTGCGCTGTTGATCGCACCGATATCGGTGTTCTTGTCGAGCGGGTCGCCCAGACGCAGGGTGGAGAGCCGCTCCTTGAGACGGTCGACGACGTCGTCGTGGATCGATTCCTGCACCAGCAGGCGACTCCCGGCGCAGCAGACGTGGCCCTGGTTGAAGAAGATGCCGTTGACGATGCCCTCGATGGCCTGGTCGATCGGGGCGTCGTCGAAGACGATGTTCGCCGCCTTTCCGCCGAGCTCGAGGGTGACCTTCTTGTCTGTGCCCGCCACCGAACGGGCGATCGCACGCCCGACCGACGTCGAACCGGTGAACGCCACTTTGTTCACATCCGGGTGATTCACCAGCGCCTGGCCAGTGTCACCCGCGCCGGTGATGATGTTGACGACACCGGGCGGCAGGTCTGCCTGCTGCACGATCTCGGCGAACAGCAGGGCAGTGAGCGGGGTCGTCTCGGCTGGCTTCAGTACGACAGTATTGCCCGCGGCGAGCGCCGGCGCTATCTTCCAGGCCAGCATCAGCAGCGGGAAGTTCCACGGGATCACCTGCGCGGCGACGCCGAGTGAGGCGGGGCCCGGCCCGAGACCCGCGTGGTCGAGCTTGTCGGCCCAGCCCGCGTAGTAGAAGAACCAGGCGGCGACCAGCGGCACGTCGACGTCGCGGCTCTCCTTGATCGGCTTGCCGTTGTCGAGGCTTTCGGCGACCGCGAGCTCCCTGGCGCGCTCCTGTACCAGGCGGGCGATGCGGAACAGGTACTTGCCCCTGTCGCTCCCGGAGAGCCTGGACCAGGATCCGTCGTATGCACGGCGGGCGGCGGCGACCGCTGCATCGACATCCGCCTCGTTGGCGTTGCTGATCATCGCGATCTGCTTCTCGGTGGCCGGGGAGATGGTCTGGAACGGCGCGCCGCGACCGGCAGTGAATTCGCCGTCGATGAAGAGGCCGTAGTCGCTTCGCAGATTCAGGATTGCCTGAGACTCCGGCGCCGGTGCGTATTCGAGAAAGCTCATGGGGTGGTCCTAGTCAATCGTCACGTAGTCTGGGCCGGAGTATCGGCCGGTGGTCAGTTTCTGCCGCTGCAGCAACACGTCGTTCAGCAGACTCGATGCACCGAACCGGAACAGGCTCGGCACCAGCCATTCCTCGCCGACGGTCTCGGCGACGGTCACCAGGTATTTGATGGCGTCTTTCGAGGTGCGGATGCCGCCGGCCGGCTTGACGCCGATCTTCTCGCCGGTCAGGCGGTGCCAGTCGCGCACCACTTCGAGCATCGACAGGGTCACCGGCAGTGTTGCAGCCGGCGAAACCTTTCCCGTCGACGTCTTGATGAAGTCGCCCCCGGCAAGAATGGCCAGCCAGGAGGCGCGGCGCACGTTGTCGTAGGTGTTCAGCTCGCCGGTCTCGAGGATCACCTTGAGGTGAGCGACGCTGCCGTCTGGACGCACGCAGGCCGACTTCACGGCGACGATCTCGTCGAAGACCTGCCCGTACCGGCCGGATAGGAACGCCCCGCGGTCGATGACCATGTCGATCTCGTCTGCCCCGGCTGCCACGGCGTCGGCGGTGTCGGCCAGTTTGACCGCGAGCGAGGCCCGGCCACTCGGGAAGGCGGTGGCCACGGCAGCGACGTTGACGCCCTCATCCGTGCCGGCCGAATGAGCAGCACCGAGCGCGGCGACCGCGTACGGAACCATGTCGCCGTACACGCACACGGCGGCTACGCGCGGGCACTCAGGGTCGCCAGGATCTGGTGTGAGCGCTTTCGCGACCAGGGAGCGCACCTTGCCAGGCGTGTCGGCGCCCTCGAGCGTGGTGAGGTCGATGAGTCCGATGATGGTGTCGATCGCGCGAGCCTTGGAGGTGGTTTTGATCGAACGGGTGCCCAGCGCTGCGGCACGCTGCTCAAGACCGACCGCGTCGATACCGGGGATGCCGTGCAGGTAACGCCGCAGGTTCGCGTCGGTGGCTTCGCCGCCGAGGAGCGAGAGTGTGCGCTCCCTGGTAGCCAGCTGGGTGCTGATGGTCATGGGATGTCCTTGGGATCGAGGTCTGTCACGGTGAGTCGTCGAGAATGGCATTTGCGGTGTCTTCGTCTGTCACCAGGACGGTGCAGAGTCCGCTGCCGACGATTGCCCTGGCGACCGGGTGTTTGCTGCGGCCGGAAATGACGGCGATGGCCGTCGTGGCCGCACGCAACTGGTCGAGACGGATGCCGACGGTGCGCTCATCGAGGGCGGGATCGACGATGTTGCCGTTGCTGTCGATGTATCGGCCGACGATGTCGCCGACCGCGCCCTTTCGCACCAGTTCGGTGACCTGGTCTGGATGCAGATAGCCACTGTCGACGTGTGCAGAGTTCTCATCTGCCTGACCCGCGCTGTAGAGAAAGGCGGACGCGCCGGAGGCCATCTCGAGTACGGCCGCGACGGCGCGGTCGGACTCGATGGCGCGCTTGGTCTCCAGCCGCTCCAGGATGGCGGGGCTCGGGAGCAGGGTGGCTGCGCCTCCCGCCTTCTGCGCGATCGTGACGGCAGTTGTGGCCGCCGTGCCCGGGCGCTTGTTCAGGCTGACCCCTCCGTTGATCTGCACCACATTCACCCCGGACGCCCAGCCAGGGGCAAGGTGCACTGACACGTCGTGCAGCGTACGACCCCAGCTGATGCCGAGCGTGCGCGGGATCGGGCGCAAGCTGGTCAGGTAGTCGGCCGCCGCCTGCGCCGTGCGTGACTGCAGCTCGTCATCGCCTGATACGCCGGCGGTGGAGACGACAATGGCGTCGGTCAGACCGGTTGCGTCGCGCAGCCGCCGCTCGACAGGCAAACGCCTGGCGCGGGGATGCACGATCTCGATGCGGATGAAACCGTTGGCCTTGGCCTGCGCGAGCAGACGGCCGACCTTCCACCGGGTGAGTCGCAGGACCCCGCCGATCTCGTCTTGGGTCTTGTTCTCTTCGTAGTAAAGCTCGGCGGCGCGGATGGAGAGCAGTTCATCGGTTTCGATCACCGGTCGTGTCTCCTTTCCGTACCCGTCCAGCCTAGATCGCTGCGCTACGAAGTTCAACGGGTGTTGCATTTCTCGCTCATATGAGCAGTCGCAACCGGAATGCTGCGCCGAATAGGCTCGGTACATGCAGATCAGCACGACGTCCTCCACCGACCTCCCCCGATCGGGACCGGGTTCGCTCGTCCTCGCACTGGACGTCGGCGGTACAAAGGCAGAAGCCGCGCTTGTCGACGACCGGGGCACAGTACTCCCCGGCAGCAGGCACCGGGCCCCAACGGGCCGCACGGCGTCAAGCGATGACCTGGCGGCGAGCGTGACCGACGTCGTCAATCGAGCGCTGGGGGCGCTCCCCGCCGATGTCGCGCTCGCCGGTGTCGGCGTCGGCTGCGCCGGCCCGATCACCGTGGCCGCCGGCACCGTGTCGCCGCTCAATCTCGAGGTGTGGCGCCAGTACCCGCTGCTCAAGCTGGTGCAGGGCCTGGTTCCGGATGCGAGGGTGCGGCTACGCATGGACGGCCTGTGCATCACGCTGGCCGAACACTGGGTGGGTGCCGGCCAGGGCACTGACAGCATGATGGGCATGATCGTCTCCACCGGGGTCGGCGGGGGCCTCATCCTCGGCGGCCGGACCGTCTCCGGCCCGAGCGGCAATGCCGGCCACATCGGCCATGTGGAAATCGGCGGCTTTGATGATCCGTGCGCGTGCGGCGGGCGTGGCTGCCTGGAAGCCGTCGGGTCGGGTCCGAACACGGTGGCGTGGGCCAGACGGCAGGGCTTCACCGGCACGTCAGGGGAAGACCTCGCTGCCGCATACGCTTCCGGAGACGAGATCGCTCAGAGGGCAGTCGAACGCAGCGGCCGGGCGATCGGCCGCGCCATCGCATCCGCCACCAACCTGGTCGACCTCGACGTCGTTGCCATCGGCGGCGGCTTCTCGCATGTGTCACCCGACCTGTTCGATTTCATCAGGGAGAGCGTGGCAGAACGTTCGGCGTTCGAATTCGCCACCCGGGTGCGCGTTCTGCCGTCTTCGCTCTCGGGGGAAGGGCCGCTCATCGGCGCGGCCGCACTCATCCATCGCGCCGAGCTGGTGCCCTGAGGCCGGCAATTCGGCACGTTCAACCGCAGCGTCAGGGGCGCTTCGCGAGATCGTCTTCGAGCAGGTGTGGGCGCGAGATGACAAAACCAGCGATCGTCACGATGAGTGCGGTCGCGAGCAGGAACAGAAGCGGCCCCGCCCACGCACCCGTCGCTTCGTGGAGCAGTCCGACGATCAGCGGCCCGAGCGCGCCGATCGTGTAGCCGACACTCTGCACAAAACCACTCAGCGCAACAGAACCGGCGTGGGTGCGGGTGCGCAGGTTGATCAGTACCAGTGCGAGCGGGAACAAGAGCGGCCCGAGCCCGGCGAACGCCACCCAGAGCCAGGTCGCCGTGCCGGGCGCGAGGAGGAGCCCGAGGTCGCCGAGCACAAACGCGGCCACACCCACGTAGACGAGCAGGCCGATGTTCTTCATCCGCGACGCGAGCACCGGGATGATGAGGGCCGCCGGGATGCCCATCGCCGCGTACAGCGAGAGCAGGGCCCCGGCGTGGCCGGCCTCCAGGCCCGCGGTCTGGATGAGCAGCTGCGGCAGCCACGCGAACATGGCGTAGGCATTCAGCGATGACACGGAGAACACGATCGCGAGCGCCCAGGCTATGGATGAACCCCAGATCCGACCGAGGATCGCGGGTTCTGCCTCCTCCACCTTCGGCGTCGGCACGCTCGACGTTCGGTGGCGCACCAGCATCGTGACCCACGGCACCAGTGACAATACGGCCAGGACCGCCCACATTCCAAGTGCCACCCGCCATCCGCTCGCATCGGCGACGGGAACGGCCACCAGGGGCGGCACCAGGGTGCTGAACGCCAGCACGGTCGCGTAGAGCGACGTGATGAGGCCGATCCGGTCGGGGAAGTACTTCTTCACCAGCGGAGGAAGCAACACGTTGCCCGCACCGAGGCCGGCGAACGTCACAACGCTTCCAACCAGAAGCCAGATCACCGACGGTGACACTCCGCGAGTGACGTGCCCGACCAGGATGGCGACCATCGAGACAATGAGCACACTCTCCAGCCCGATGCGCCTGGTGAACACCGGTGTCAGGATTCCGAAGATCGCAAAACACACGGGTGGGAGCATGCCCAGCACGCCGAGAACGAGGGTATCGAGCGGAATGTCGACGCTGATCTCGGTGACGATCGGCGAGAGTCCGGCGACCGCCGTGCGCAGGTTGGCGGCAACGAGAATGATGCCAAGCAGGGCAAGGGTTCGTCCTGCCCAGAGTCGTTGGGCAGGGCTTGTGGTCACCGGTCAAGTCTAGGCTGGGGTACATGGCCGACTATGCCAGGCACCTCCCCCTCAGCCAGCGCCAGGAGTCCGACGAATCCGGTGTCTCCACCGACTGGCGCGAGCCTGTTTCACAGACGCTGGCCAGGGCGGCCGACCTGCTCGCCGCGCTCACGCCGGAGCAGTGGGAGTCCCCCAGCCTGTGCGCCGGTTGGAGTGTGCGCGATGTCGCCGGCCACCTGGCCTGGCGGGTCGGGAGCTCCAACCGGCAGCTGCTCGGCAGTGGCGCACGCACGTACTTCGGTTCCATCGTGACCGACGGACTGAATCCGAACCGGACCATCGACGCACTGAGCCGGGCAGCAGCAGAGGCATCGCCCGCAGAGTTGGTCGCGCGCCTTCGCCAGATCGCCGTCGACAAGGCGGCCGGTGACGGCCGGCACGGCATCGGCGAACTCACCGAAGTCGTCGTGCACGGGTATGACCTGGCCCAGCCGCTGGGCCTCGCGCTGCCGGTCGGGTGGGCCGCCTCCGGCGCCGTAGCCCTGCGACGGAGTCTCATGTCGCCCCTCACGGTCAGGGTCGTCCTCACCAAACGCACGCTGGTGGCGACGGATGCCGGCTGGCGCGTCGGCCACGGACCGGAACTCACCGGCACTGCCGAGGCGATCGTGCTCTACCTGTTCGGTCGCCGTAGCCTCGCCGACCTCGCCTGACACAGCGGATCGCCGAGCACAGACAGCGTCGCCCAGGCAGCGTCAGTCCGTCAGTCCCCGAGCGCAGTGACCGGCGGAGGAGTCGCGGGCGACGGCGCAGAGGGTGCAGCCGGCGCAATCTCCAGGAAGTCGCCTCCCCCGTACTTGGCGTTGGCCACCGACATGACGGCCGGCCACATCCGGTGCCTGGCGGTTGCGGCCTGTCCACTGTCGAAAAAAGTTCCTCGCTGGTTCTGGTCGCCGGTGACGCTGACGACGGCAATAACGGTGGCGACCTCGGTGCTCGCACCACTCATCCAGGTGTCCTTGTTTCCGTCTGTCGTTCCGGTCTTGCCGATCATCGGTACGCGAGGGTCTGTTGCACTGTTCGACTGCGAACCGGTGCCGCCGGTCATGACGCGCCGCATCCCGTAGACCATCCCGGCGGCTACCGCCGGGTCGACCGACTGGTTGCAGGTGCTCTGGGGGATGGGAAGCTCCGCCCCATCCGGCCCGACGATCTTGTCGATGGCGATCGGTGAACAGGTGACTCCCCCGTTGGCGATCCCGGCAAAGGCCACGGTCATGCTCAGCGGAGCGACTTCGTTCGTTCCAAGCACAGTCGCGGCGCTCTGCAGAAGTGGGTTGTGGTCTGCACGGTGCATCCCGAACGCCTCTGCTGTCTTTCGAATGCCGCAGAGGTCGAGTTGCTTGGCCATCCCGACGAAGCCGGTGTTGATCGAGCCGATCGTCGCCTCGAGCGCACTGTAGTTGGCTCCGGCCTCATTCGCGTCGTTCTTCGGATCCCAGCCCGGATACACCTGGGGCCCCTCGCAGCTGTCGCGGAAGACACCCCAGTTGGACTTTCTGCGTGAGTCGACGCGCTCGTTCAGCGAGTGACCTTCGTTCAGCCACTGGGCAAGAGTGAACACCTTGTAGGTGGATCCAGGCTGAAAGCCGCTCGAAAAGCCTTCGTCAAAATCGGTGTTGTAGTTGATTCCGGTGAAGTTCGCACCGGTGGCCTGAACGGTCGGATCCTGGCTGTAGTCCTTGTTCTGCACCATCGCGAGCACTCGGCCTGTACCGACCTGCACGCTCGAAATGACGCCGCCGACGTCCCAGCCGGGGAACGTCTTCGGAACGTTCTCCGCCATGGTCGACGCGGCCGCGTTCTGCACGTCGAGGTCGAGCGACGTGTACACGTCGAAACCGCCGCGCCGGAAATTCAGCATACGGGTCTGGGCATCCTCACCGAACGTCTCGTCGTTCTGCAGGATGTGGGTGACGTAGTCGCAGAAGAAGGCGTTGGCCGCGGCCGTCTGGCAGCCGGTGCTCGGCTCATGGATCACCGGCTCGACGGGAACAGCGACGGCCGCGTCGTATTCCTCCTGCAGGATCTTCCGGTTCTTGAGCATCTCGCTCAAGATGTAGTTGCGCCGCTGGGTATTGGCCGCGTAACCGTTCGCCACGCCGTTGGTTTCACTGTCTGGCTTGTCGAGCTGGAACTTGTACGGATTGTTCACGATCGCCATCAGGCTGGCGGCCTGCGGCAGGGTGAGCGCAGCCGCGCTCGTGGAGAAGTAATAGTCCGCCGCCGCTTCGATTCCGTAGACGGTGCCACCGAAACCGGTGATGTTCAGGTAGCCGCGCAGGATGTCGTCTTTGCTGAACTTCTTCTCAACGCCGATCGCGAGGCGCATCTCCTTGAGCTTGCGGTCTGGCTTGGTCTCGGTCGCGGCGTCGTAACAGTCGTCGTGCTGGTACTCATCAATGATCAGTTCGCACTTCTGCACCAGGACGTTCTTCACGTACTGCTGGGTGATCGACGACCCACCCTGCGTCTCGCCTTCCGCGACCGTCTTCAAGGTCGCTCTCAGGGTGCCCTGGAGGTCGACCCCGCCGTGTTCGTAGAATCGGGGGTCTTCGCCGGCGACGGCGGCATCCTTCACGAACTGGCTGATCTGGTTCCAGCCGACCTCCACCCGGTTCTGGTCGTAGAACGACGCGAGAAGCACCGGGCTGCCATCACTCGCAGTGGCATAGATGTTGCTCTTCTGCGAGAGCGGCTCGATCTGGAGGTAATCAGGAAGACTCTCGAACACGTGGATGGTGTTTGTCGCGGTGATTCCGGTGACGGCGAGCACCGGAGTGACCGCGACCGTCACCAGCAGGCCCGCTGCCGCGCTCGCAGCCGCAAGCCCTAACAGACTTCCGATCACTCCCCCGAATGATCGCCGCCTCGTCACCGCTGAATTTCCTGTGTCGTTGAAATCCATGACCCCCTCCTCGGTCTCGCTAACTTCGGAGCCGCGAACCGATTCCTGCCACAGAATTCAGGCTAGATCATCGTGTCGGCAGGCGCGAGTCCTGGCGCCCAATCGTGACTTTCAGAGCAGAATCGCGCGCGCTGTGACCACGTCGGCTGCAATCTGCTCGATCAGCGGGTCGATCCCGGTGAAGGCCACCATGCCCCGGATGCGCTCAGCGAACGACACATCGACGACGTGGTCGTACAGATCGATTTCGCGGTCGAGGACGTAGGCCTCCACCTGCTTGTTCGGCACCCCTTCGAAGGTGGGATTGTTGCCAACGGAAATCGCTGCCGGGTAGCGCACACCGGCATCCGTCAGCCAGCCCGCGTACACGCCGTCTGCCGGGATGAGCCCTTGGGACTCAGGAGACAGATTGGCGGTCGGGAAGCCGAGTTCACGGCCACGGGCTGCGCCGCGCACGACTACCCCGCGCACGGTGGGGATGTGGCCGAGCAGTTCGGCGGCTGCCCGCACATCGCCGGCCCCCAGCAGCTCCCTGATCCAGGTGGACGACACCCTTCTTGTGCCGTCTGGCATCACGTCGTCGACGAGAGTGACGACGAAGCCATGCCGGGATCCCAGCTGCCTGAGTACTTCAACGTCGCCCGCACCCTTGTGGCCGAAACGGAAGTCTCGTCCGACCAGGACCCGGCCGACGTGCAAGGCGTCAACCAGGATGTTCTGCACGAACTCCTCTGGCGTCAGCGATGCCAGCTCGCGGGTGAAGGCGAGCACCACTGCTGCGTCGATTCCGGTCTCGGCCAACAGCTCGGCCTTCTGTTCGATACTGACGAGCGAACTTGGGCACCGGTCGGGATTCAACAGCGCCAGCGGATTGCGATCAAACGTCACGACAACGGATGCCAGGCCGTCACGCTCGGCGAGGATGCGAAGTTCTGCGATCACCGCGCGATGCCCGGCGTGTACCCCGTCGAATTTGCCGATGGTGACGGCGGAGGGCGGCCAGTCGGCAGGAACTGCCTCGATGCCCTCGAACGTCTTCACGATGCGCTCTCGCTCGGCCCGGTTGGCCGGTGCCTCGACAACCACCACATTCCGAGGATAGGCAGCACAAGCGGGATGAACAGGTAACCACGGCCGTATACCGACCAGACCGTGTCGTGCGGGAAGAGTGCTGGGTCGACCAGGCTCAATGTGCCGATGACCAGCACTCCCAGCATCTCGAAGCCGATGGTGATCCAGGCCACCCGGTACCAGGCGGTGCTGGGCCGCATGAGCGCGACCGTCGCGACGATATAGACGACGGCGGCGAGCGCCGACAGCGTGTACGCCAGCGGTGCTTCATCGAATTTGCCGACGATCTGCACAAACGAGCGACCGGTCGCCGCAAGGGCGAGCACTCCATACACGGCAATCAGGAGTCGGCCGATGCCGGTCACCCTGGTTCCCCGGCTCTTCTTGGTTACCCGGTTCTTCTTGGTTCCCTGGCTCATTACAGTCTGTCCACTCATCGCCGTGCAATTATCGCAGTATCCGTAGGGGACGAAACACGCTCAGGCGCCCTGCACCGTCCAGATCTGCAGCATCCTGTACAGCATCACCCCGACGGACAGGCAGGCGACCCCAAGGATGACACTGCTCCATTTGCTTCGCTCGACGAGCGCCCAGAAGCCAGCGCCGACCGGCAGCAGGATCGCGCTGATCAGGTAGGTGTAGAACTCGAGCAGACTGCCGGTGGGGTGGTTTCCGACGGCCGGCGCGATCAGGGCGATGATGAGCTGCACGATGAGCAGCACCTCCACCAGCGCAGTTGCCCCCATGGTCAGGTCGCTGGGCTTCCGCCCGGCCAGTCCGAGTGCCAGACAGAGTAGCCCGCCGAGAACCGCGACGGCCAGCTGCACCCAGGTGAACCACTCGATCATGGGGTGGCTCCGGTTTCGTCTGGACTGGTGTCAACTGGGCTGATTGCATCGGGCGGGAAATTCACCAGGACCCTGCCGATGCCGCCCTTCCGCTCAATCAGTCCAACCAGCCTGCCGTCCGGGTCGATGGCGGCGATCGGGCCGGCGGAGCGTGGCTCGGCGGGGTCAGGATCCGGGCCGAACGCAAGTCGTTTGCCGTGCATGAGATCGATAGCCTGCTCCCGGCTCAGATCCAGGCGCGGGAACAACCGGTCGGCCGCATCCGCCGGGGTGATCATCGCCGCCGCAAGGCCGTCTTCCGGGAGTTCGGCAAGTGTGGCGAGCGTCGCCGCGGAATCGACCAGGAACGGACCGATCCTGGTGCGCCGAAGGCTGGTGAGGTGACCGCCGACGCCGAGCGCCGCACCGAGATCCCTGGCGAGTGCGCGAATGTAGGTTCCAGACGAGCAGACGACGCGCACCTCGAGATCGAGGTAGCCGTCGGCCTGCGCCACCGACACGAGATCGAACGCGCTCACCGTCACCCGGCGAGCGGCCAGCTCAACGTCCTCACCCGCGCGCACCCTGGCGTACGCACGCTTACCGTCGACCTTGATGGCGCTCACGGCACTGGGTCGCTGGTCGATCTCGCCGGTCAGCGCGGTGATGCCGTGCGCGATCGCCGCGGCTGAGAGGTCGGCGACGGATGCCGCGGGCGCGCGCTCAGAAAGCTCGCCCTCTGCGTCATCCGTCGTCGTCGACGCACCGAGCCGGATCGTGGCCAGATATTCCTTGTCGAGTCCGACGATGTAGGTGAGCAGCCTGGTGGAGCTATTCACACCGAGGATCAGCAGGCCGGTCGCCATCGGGTCTAGCGTGCCGGCGTGGCCGACCTTGCGGGTGCCGACGATGCGGCGGGTGCGGGCGACGACATCGTGGCTGGTCCAGCCCTGCTCCTTGTCGACAAGAACCAGGCCGCTCACGACGCCCTCGCCTGAGCCGCGGGCACCGGCGCCTTTCGCAACGCTCACGACCGGTTCTCCGGAGCCGTCGAAACATGAAGCACAAGGTCGAGTTTGGTGCCAAGGGCGGCCGTCAGCAACTCGCACGCTGCGTCGTCCTCTTGGTAAAGGTCCGGCAGTCGCAGGGCGAGGAGCGTGTTCATCAGCATCCCGTGGGCAAGGAAATCTGCTGTCTGCTCCGCTTCGAAGCCGGCCTCTTCGCGGAGGAGCCGGTAGATCGAGAGAAAACCGCTCCTCGCCTTCGCTCCGATGACCGGGTCGTGGCCCGTGATGAACGCTTGCATCAACGACATCAGGATGCCCTTGTCTTCAATCAGATCGACGTATGCGGCGCCGAGCCGAGGAGCGAGGAACTCCTCTCTCTCCAGCCCCTCGGGAACCGGCTCGGCGAGCACCGCACGAAACGAGATGTCGAGCTTGTCAAGCGCCCGCTGCAGCACCTCGAGGAAGAGATTCTCTTTCGTGCCGAACATGCGAACGACGTACGGCTGGCTGATGCCGGCTGCCTGGGCAACCTGGTCTGTTGTTGCACCGGAGTATCCGCGTTCGCCGAACACCCTGCTCGCGGCGGCGAGAATCTGCTCGCGGCGCAAAGCAGCCGGAATCCGCTCGGCGACGGCCGGCTTCTCGGGAATTTTCTCAATCACACTTGACAGGTTATCAGTCGATAACTAGTCTTTCGACTTGTAATCATTCAATTACAACCTAAGGATTTCGTGTGACCTCCCTCTCACAACGCCGCGTGCCAGTCTGGCTGGCTGTCGTCGCCGCCTCGCTCCCGATGTTCATGGCGACCCTCGACAACCTCGTCGTCACCAGCGCCCTTCCCGTCATCAGCCAGGACCTGTCGGCGTCCATCGAAGACCTGCAGTGGGTGATGAACGCCTACGCCCTGAGCTTTGCGACCTTCATGCTGATGGCCGTTGCCCTCGGCGACCGGTTCGGCCGCCGCCGCGTGTTCCTGGCCGGCATCGCCCTCTTCACGTTCGCCTCCGCCCTCTGCGCCGTCGCTGTCGAGCCCTGGATGCTCATCGGGGCCAGAGCCCTCCAGGGCGTTGGCGCCGCGGCGCTCATGCCGCTATCACTGACTCTCCTCGTCGGCTCGGTCAGTGACCGCCTGCGGCCGGCCGCCATCGGCATCTGGGGTGGCATCTCCGGTCTCGGCGTTGCACTTGGACCGCTCATCGGCGGAGCAGTGGTGGAGGGGTGGAACTGGCAGGCCATCTTCTGGCTCAATGTGCCGCTCGGCATCGTCTCGGTGCCGCTGGTCGTACTCGCCTTGCCGAACAGCTTCGGAACACGGGTTCGCGCTGACGTCGTCGGGCTCGTGCTTGCCGGCTTCGGTGTGCTCGGCCTGGTCTACGGCATCGTTCGGGGAAACGATGCAGGCTGGGACAGCGCAGAGGTTCTGGCCACCCTCGTCGGCGGCGGCATCCTGCTGGTGCTGTTTGTACTCTGGGAGATGCGCACCAGCGCTCCGTTGCTGCCCCTTCGGCTGTTCCGTGATCGAAGCTTCACCGTGGCGAACCTTGTCGGAATCACGTTCAGCTTCGGTATCTTCGGTGCCGTCTTCATCCTCATCCAGTTCCTGCAGATCGTGCAGGGGCACTCGCCACTCGAGGCCGGGCTGATGACCATGCCGTGGACGCTGGCCCCGATGGTTGTCGCGCCCCTCACCGGTTTTCTCAGCCCGCGCACTGGCACTCGCCTGCCCATCGTGGTCGGGCTGGTGTTCATGGCCGTCTCCATGGCGTGGCTTGCGCTGGTCATGACGGCGACCGTTCCGTATGCCGATCTGGTTATCCCGTTCATCCTCGCCGGTGTCGGCATGGGCATGGTGTTCGCTCCGAGTTCGACGGCGGTGCTCGTCAATATGGCCCCGGCGGACCACGCGAAGGCCTCCGGAACCAACTCCACGCTGCGAGAGATCGGTGTTGCCCTCGGTATCGCGGTACTCACGGCCGTCTTCGCCGGAGCCGGCGGTGAGTTGACTCCGACCGGCTATGTCGATGCATCGATTCCGGCGATCTTCACCGCGACCGGCATCCTGGCCGTGGCCGCCCTGATCGCACTCGCGTTGCCCTCCGGTCGACGTTCGGCCGCAATCCACGGCACGGAAGCCGAGCAGGTTGTTGCCGCCCTCGCCAACGCGGAGCCGGAACCGGTCAGTGCCCGTTAGATGCGCGGTGCACGTTCGAACGCCCGGTGCGATCTAGGCTGGAGCGATGCAGATCGCGATCATCGGGGCGGGGGCCCTCGGCGGCACCTTCGCGGCACTCCTGGAGAAGGCCGGGCACGAGATCACGGTGACTGCCCGCGGTACCGGACTGGCAGTGATTCGCGAGAACGGCATCCGTCTCACCGGCGGTTTCGGAGAGGTGCACGCCAGGCCGGCAGCGCTCGAGCGGCTGGTCGAGCGGCCGGACCTGGCCCTGGTCTGCACCAAGGCGCAGGATGCCGAAACCGCGCTGGCCGCCAACGCTCGGCTGCTCGATGGGTCACCGGTGATCGTCGTGCAGAACGGCCTCGATGGTGTGGCGACCGCTGGGCGACTCCTCCCCGCGTCAGAATGCTTCGGCGCGCTGTCGATCGTTGCTGCGAATTACACGGAGCCGGGGCAGGTCAGGGTCACGACGGCGGCGCCGACATACATCGGGCGGGGAAGCGGTGCGGTCGACGACGAGACGCTGCGCTGGCAGGCCGTGCTGGATGCCGCGCTCCCCACTGTCGCCATCGGCAACTTCGTCGGCGCCCAGTGGACCAAGCTCATCGTGAACATGCTGAACTCGCTCCCGGCCATCACCGGTCTGACGGTGCAACAGTGCGTCGATCATGCTGGACTCCGCCGGATCATGACGGCGAGCATGCGGGAAGCGGTGCGGGTCGGCGTGGCCAGGGGTGTGCGATTCGGTTCGCTGCAGGCGCTTGGCGACCGGCGGCTGCGGTCTTTCGCCCACTTGCCGCTCTGGGCAGGCCAGGTGTTGCCTGGGCTGATGCGGGTACGCATGGGCAACGTGCCGAACCTCGGCTCGACCCTGCAGAGCGTGAAGCGCGGTCAACTGACAGAGGTCGACTTCCTGAACGGCGCGATCGTGCGCGAGGCCACCCTGGCCGGCTTCGGTGCGCCGGTGAACGCACTGCTGGTCGAACTCGTTCACGAGGTGGAGGCTTCTGGCTTCCTCTCCCCCGGCTCAGTCATTGACCGGGCGGCCCCGGTCATCCGCTGACTGGCGAGAGTGACACGCCGGCGAATGTGGCATACCTGCCTCAGGAAGCCTGCGGGATCGGTTGGTATGTCGCCATCAGCACTCCAGTCGCGGTTGACGTGCTGCCAACCAGCTGCAATCGGTGCGCCTCGTCGTCCGGACCGAACAATCGGTGACCCGAGCCGAGCACAAGCGGATGAATCATGAGGAACAGCTCGTCCACGAGGCCGTATGGCAGCAGGGAGCGGATGAGCTGACCGCTGCCCATGATGACGAGGTTCCGCATTCAGCAACTGTCGGTGAACAGGCGGTGCGGGGCATCCGGATCTGAGTTGTCGATGAGCGCAGAGACCAGCGCGTTCGGGGTCTCTTCCGCGAGATACAGGCGGTCGGCCTCCGACTCGGCTTCCGCCGCCAGGAGGATGCTGTATGACCACAGGCCGCGCAATTCGCGCCGGTTGGCGAATTCGCCATCGACGATGAGCGTGGCAGCGTCTGGCGCGGTGAGCCAGGTCGGTTCGATCCAGGTATCGCTGTCTGGGTTGAAGACCTTCATGACAAAACCGGTGCTGCCGCCCATCCGGAACGGTTCGACCAGCACCCTGCGTAGTGCCGAATAGTCGTAGCCGTGGCGAAACAGGCGCTCCTCGGATTCCGGACCGAACTTGGCCTGCTCGGCACGCGACCGTTGAAAATAGCGCAACGATGCGCGGAACTCTGGGTGCTCCCGCTCGTCGAAGACAGCGGCCAGATCATCGGCGAACTCTGCACGGCCGGCAGAATCCGGCCCGTCGACAGAGACGATGGCGCGACCGCGCCCGTAGTTGTGGAGGATCTCCGTGGCGAGGGAGCGAAGAAATTCGATGCGCGGGGTCGAGACGAGCTTCATGAATCGAGACTAGTCCGCATGCCCACATCACGGAGCGGGCGACCGCCCCTTAACGACGCGAGCACACCGCGCGAACGCCTAGGTTGGACAGGATGACTGCCATAGCTCCTCCAGCCGATACTGCCGGCATTGCGCCCGCGATCACCGCCTGGTTCCGTGCGAACGGGCGCGACCTGCCCTGGCGACGGGACGGCTTTTCCGCCTGGGGAACCCTGGTCAGCGAGTTCATGCTCCAGCAGACTCCGGTCAGCCGAGTGGTGCCACGACTGGAGGAGTGGCTGGAGCGCTGGCCGACTCCTGTGGCCCTCGCCGCGGTCCCGGCCGGTGAAGCGGTGCGGGCCTGGGCGAGCCTTGGCTACCCGAGGCGTGCGCTCTGGCTGCACGCCGCTGCGGTGGAGATCACCGAGCGACACGGCGGGGTCGTGCCGGAAGACGTCGACGCGCTCCTCGCGCTGTCGGGGGTCGGGGACTACACCGCGCGTGCGGTGGCGGTCTTCGCCTACGGCCGCCGGCATCCGGTGGTCGACACCAACACCAGGCGGGTCATCGCGCGCGCAGTCGCCGGCCAGGCCGACCCCGCACCGCCCGGCCGTGTGCGGGACCTCGAAGCGATGAGCACGCTCCTGCCAGTTGACGCGACTGAGGCAGCCGCGTTCAACGCGGGAATCATGGAGCTGGGAGCCCTGGTCTGTGTCGCACGGAACCCCCGCTGCGCTGAGTGCCCCATCCGGAATGTGTGCGCCTGGCGCACGGCGGGTTACCCGGCGTATTCCGGGCCGCGGAAGAAAGTGCAAAAGAAGTACGCGGGCAGCGACCGCCAGGTGCGCGGACTCATCCTCGCCGAGCTACGGTCAACGCATCATCCGGTGACGGATCTCGAGATCGCCGGTTTGTGGCAGGATGCCGCGCAGCTGGGTCGCGCAATGACCGGGCTCCTGGCCGACGGCCTGGCCGTGATGGTCGAACCGGGTTCATACACGCTGCCAGACTGAATCTGGCGAAATATCATCCGCCGGAAGGCCAACGCGGCCGAGGCCAACAACGGGAGAACGGGCACATGAAGAACTGGGCAGGCAACCTCGAGTACACGGCGGCCGAACATCGCCAGCCGCGCACGATAGACGAACTGGCGGAGATCGTCGTGTCGAGCCCGAGGGTGAAGGCGCTGGGTTCCCGGCACTCCTTTAACGATGCGGCCGACACGAGTGGCGTTCTCGTTTCCCTCGGCAATCTTCCCGGTGAAGTCGAGATCGACGAATCGAACGGCGTGGTGCGTGTCCCAGCGGGTCACACCTACGCCGACGTCGGTTCGGCACTGCAGTCGAACGGCTTCGCCCTCCATAACCTGGCATCGCTCCCGCACATCTCCGTCGCCGGCGCCGTGCAGACCGGGACCCACGGTTCCGGGGTGGCGAACGGGTCGCTGGCATCTGCAGTTCGAGCGTTCGACATCGTTCGGGCCTCCGGTGAGACAGAGACGCTGCAGGCCGGAGGCCGGGACTTCGACGCATCCGTCGTCGGACTCGGTGCACTCGGAATCGTCACCAGCGTGACACTCGCCATCGAACCGACCTTTGAGGTCGCCCAGCACGTGCACGAGGGCATGCCGTGGGATGCCGCGCTCGCAAACTGGCCTGCCGTCACCGGAAGCGCATACAGCGTGAGCGTGTTCACCACCTTCCAGGGCGAGAACACCCACCAGATCTGGGTGAAACACCGGGTCGACGACGAGGCTCACTTCGACCTTGCAACTCTGGGCGGGCGCGAGTCGCTGGTTCCGCTGCATCCGTTGCCCGATGTGCTTCCTGATGCCCTGACCGGCGAGCACAGCACCACCGTGCAGCTCAGGCAGCCTGGACCGTGGAATGAGCGATTGCCGCACTTCAGGTCGGAGTTCCAACCAAGCCACGGCGACGAGATCCAGTCGGAATACTTGGTTCCGGCCGATCAGGCGGTTCACGCGATCGAAGCGCTCCGCGGGATCAGTGACCTGATTGCACCGCTGCTCTACATTTCAGAACTGCGCACGGTCGCCGCCGATGCGGCGTGGCTCAGCCCGAGCCAGGGCCGCGACAGCCTCGCGATCCACTTCACCTGGCAGCAGCGGCCCGCCGAGATCTTTGCGGTGCTCCCCCGAATCGAGGAAGCGCTTGCGCCGTTCGATCCGAGGCCGCACTGGGGCAAGGTGTCGGTGATGCCGCGCGAGCGTCTACGCCTCGCCTACCCGCGCCTCGACGACTTCGCGGCCCTGGCCGGCAGGGTCGACCCGCTCGGCAAGTTTCGCAATGCGTTCCTGGAGCGGTCGGTTTTCGCGGCGTGAGCGCCCGTCAGTACCAGTTCATCGAGCTGGAGTGACCCCACGCTGAACACGGGGTTCCGTAGCCGCCTGCGATGTACCCGAGGCCCCAGCTGATCTGCGTTGCTGCGCTGGTCGCCCAGTCTGGGCCGGCGCTGGCCATCTTGCTGCCCGGAAGTGCCTGCGGGATTCCCGTTGCACCGCTCGACGCGTTCATCGCCGACACCGACCAGCCGGATTCCTTCTGCCACAGCTGGTCGAGGCAGGAGAATTCGCTCTCACCCCAGCCGTACTGCGAAGCGGCCATCTCCCTGGCGATCGCGCGAGCGCCGTCTGGCGTGTTCGCTGCCCGCAGCGCTTCGGCGGCTGCTGCCGCAGCTTCTGCCGCGAGGCGGTCGGTCTCGGCAGCCGCCACCTGGGTGTCGCGAGTTGCCGCTTCAGTCTCTACAGTGAGGGAGCGCACTTCAAAGGCGCTGAGGCTCGAGTAGTGAGCGAGCGAGGCAACGGATGTCTGAAGTCGCGTTGCGTCGACCTTGTTCGCCACCGCCGCGAGCACCTGGTTCGCCTCACCGAGGGTTCGCTCGGCACGGTGATCTGCGCGCGCCTTGGCGATCACCGGGTATGCGGTGAGCTGTTCGCGATTGAAACTGCCGGCCTGGGAGAGCTCATCGGTGGCGGCAACGCTCTCGGCACGAGAGGCGTTGGCCTGCACGATGAAGACGGTCGCGACCAGCATTGCGGCTACGGCAACAGCCACGACGGCAATCAGTCGAGCGCGCGTGAAGATTCGTGATGCGGTGGGCATGCGTGGATTCCTTTGGGTAAGCGGAGTCGTCATGCCGCCGGCACAGGCCCGCTCCGGGCACGGTGGTTCTCAGTGCTGATGAGACCCTGGGAATGAGACACACGGGAGCATGACGGTGACAGTCAATGTCGGTGTGCGGCAACCTGGCCGCACCGGCGGATCCGAGGGCGCGATGCCCGACCGAATAATCCGCAGCGACCAGCATCCCCCGCCAACCTGAGCGAAGCATCCGTTTTCTCTGTGCAGCGCGTGTGTACTGCTTTCTGGTGCCGGGAATACCGTCGAGCGGATCGGCGCTGACTCTGGCATGAAACGAATCGGCTTTCTCAGCTTCGGCCACTGGCAGGAAGTGCCGGGTTCGCTCGTTCGAAGCGGTGCCGATGCCCTGCTGCAGAGCGTCGAACTGGCCGTGAGCGCTGAGGAGGTCGGCGTTGACGGCGCCTACTTCAGGGTGCATCACTTTGCCAGGCAGCTGGCTTCCCCCTTCCCGCTCCTGGCCGCGATCGCGGCTCGCACCAGCAGGATCGAGATCGGTACCGGCGTCATCGACATGCGCTACGAGAATCCGCTGTATATGGCGGAAGAAGCGGCCGCAACGGACCTCCTCAGCGGTGGCAGGTTGCAGCTCGGTGTGAGTCGCGGATCACCCGAGACCGCCCTGCGTGGCTTCGAATCGTTCGGCCACGTGCCGGAGGACGGCACGACGGATGCCGACATGGCGCGAGCACACACCGAGTTGTTCCGGGCCGCAATCAGCGGCGCCGGCGTCGCGCAGGCCGACCCGAAGATGACCGGTTCGACCGGAGCATTGATGATCCAGCCGCAGTCCCCCGGCTTGACAGACCGGATCTGGTGGGGCGCAGGCAGCCGTGCGACCGCCGTGTGGACAGCTGAGCAGGGTATGAACCTGATGAGTTCCACCCTCCTCACCGAAGACACCGGCGTGCCCTTTGATGAGTTGCAGGCCGAGCAGATCGCGATGTTCCGCGAGGCGTGGACGACGGCTGGTCACCAGCGCGAGCCGCGTGTTTCGGTGAGCCGCAGCATCCTGCCGATCATCGACGACGAGACTCGGCACTATTTCGGCCTGCGCGCCCAGGCCGATGCACAGGACCAGGTCGGCTTCCTCGACGGTGGCCTGGCGCGGTTCGGACGAAGCTACATCGGCGAACCAGACGTAATCGCCGCCGAACTCGCCCAGGATGCCGCGATTCGGGCTGCTGACACCGTGCTCGTCACCGTGCCGAACCAGCTCGGTGTCGACTTCAACACCCGCGTTCTCGAATCGATCGTGCGCGACATCGCGCCGTCCCTGTGATGGAAACCGAACTTCAAAACAGGCCTCCGTCCACGCTATCGAATCCAGTTGCCAGAATGTCAGGTGTATCGTCAAGCGAACCTGCTTCAAGGCCCGTTCCCGTCAGATAGATGAGCGAAAGCTCGCAGCCGATCGCGTAACCGGCGAACACCGCGAAGAGGGTACTGCCGGCATCAAGGTTGGAGTTCCTGTCCGCGAATGCGCGTGCAAGTCGCCCCTGGCCCCGCAGACTGATCGTGGTCGCGACCTTCGCGAGCTCTACCGGGGTGTCATCGACTGGACGCTCAGACGCGTCCGCCGCCCGCCCCACCAGCGCGCCGAACGCACTGACACGTTGCGCTGGGGTGAGCTTCTCGAAAGCATCTTGATGGATCTCGTCGATCACCTCAGGCGGGGCGCTTTGCAACAACAGCTCGTACTCTTCGCCGTCTGATCGATCAGGAGAGGGCTCGGTCGTAGCTGTAGAACGCGGTTGGGGCACATTGCGGCCAAATATTTGCATAGAACAACCATGCGCGAGGCCGGAGAATCGCGACCCAGTGGAGCACCCCGGTTCGTACACGGGTGTTATGCGCAACACTCACTCGTCGTATCTCGCAACCTCAGGGCAGGATCTGCGCCCCCGTCGCTTTTCGGCGATTCACGTCCGCTGCGGGAAGCGGGCATCGGGTGGCGCTTCAATCGCCAACAGCTGGTGAGCATCGACCGGCTCGACACGGCCCTTCACCGGCAGCGAGCCGAGCGGCCTGGTGATGGCTCCCAGCACACCATCCAGCGCCGCGTCGCTGATGGCCACGCCGCCGACCGGAGCGAGCCCTTCGAGCCGAGAGGCCACGTTCACGACATCGCCGATCGCGGTATAGGTGCGACCACCACCGGTGCCGAGGATGCCGACTGCCGCGATTCCGGAATTGATCCCGGCGCGGAACCGCGGCCAGTCCGGGTGCGCATCGGCAACGGCGGTTGTCGCCGCCTGGAGTGCGAGCGCCGCACCCGCCGCTCTTCGTGGATGATCTGGCTGGTCACCACGCGTGTTGAAGGTGACCATCACCGCATCGCCGACGATCCGGTCGATCTCACCGCCGAAGCGTTCAACGACCGGCGGGATGGCTTCGGAGAAATAGACGTTGAGCATGTCGGTCACCTGCTGGGGGCCGTGCTTCTCCGAGAACGCGGTAAACCCCTCAAGGTCCGCGAAGACCACAGAGATCTGGCGCTCTGCGGATGCCGTCTCCGGCAGGTACAGCCCTGCCCAGCGCTCTTCGCGCCACGACCGCTGGGCGAACACGGCAATCACAACAAACGCGGCCAGCATCAGGAGATGCCACTCCCACCACGAGGCGTGCCAGTTCCGTCCCCAGATGATCGCGATCTCCGCCTCCGCGAGCAGGGTGAAAGCGGCGGCCATGGCGAGAGGGAGGGGCGACGCTGGATTCCGCGGCTGCCGCAGGTAGCGCAGCACCGCAAAGGCATAGAGCAGCAGCCCGGCAACGGATGGAACGATCAACGGCCCTGACGCGCGTTCCACGACAGTGTCCCTATCCAATGGTCCGATCCGCAGGAGTGAGAGCACACCCCACGCGACCATAACGGCGACCAGTCCCCACAGCAGCCATGCACCGTGCCGTACGACCGCCCTCGCGCGCCGTTCACGGAGCCTGAGACTCGACAGTGCGGCGAAAACAGCGGCGACGAACAGCCCGAGGGGGGTGGCCAGCACAAAGCCGGGGTTGGGCGAGTCGAGCAGCACGTGCGGGGTTGCCAGGGCGTGCAGCGCGAGGAAGCCCGCGGCGGCCAGGAAGGACAGCGAGACCAGGAAGAGTCTGGCGTCGCCGCGTCGCCTGGCAGCTGCGCCCGTCGTCCAGGCGAGGACGGCATTGATTGCGCCGATGGCGAGCACCAGCCAGAAGTGCGACGGATGGTGCTCCCACGCTCCGTCGAGGTCGGGCTGGACGATGAGGAGGATAAACCCGGCAAGCGGGGCGAGCAGCAGCGCGGCCACGATGGCGAGCCGGCCGCGACTGATGCGCCCGGCACTCGGACCGGTGTCGGTTTCCCACGTCGCCCCGGCATCCGTCATTGCAGTGTCACCTGTGCGCCGCATTCAGGAAGGAATGCACTGCCGACACGACAACGGAACCTTCCCCAACCGCTGAGGCCACCCGCTTCACTGACCCGCGACGCACGTCTCCGACCGCGAAGATGCCGGCCACCGATGTTTCCAGCGCGCCGGGCAGGCGCTCGTGCGGCCAGGCGCGGTGACCCCCTTCCTCGAGTACGTCGTTCCCGGTGAGGATGTATCCCCAGCGGTCGCGCAGCACCGACTCCGGCAGCCACTCCGTGTGCGGGGCTGCCCCGATCAACACGAAGAGCGCATCGCTCTGTTCGTTCCGCTCTGCCTCTGTGCTGTGATCGCGAAGCACCAGGTGATCGAGGTGATCCCCATGACCGCCGCCGACAACTTCGACGCTCGTCACAACGCGAACGCCTGCGGCCTCCAGCTGGTCGATGAGGTACTTCGACATGCTGTCCGCCAGCGTCTTGCCACGCACCAGCAGGCTGACCCGCTCCGCATAGCGTGCGAGATGGAGCGCCGCCTGGCCCGCAGAGTTCCCACCGCCAACAACGTGCACGGTCCGCCCGGCCTGTGCAGCTGCCTCGACCGCAGATGCGCCGTAGAAGACGAATACGCCGACATACGCCGCAAGATCGGCCACGGTGAGCCTGCGATACGAGACCCCGACGGCAATCACGACGGATCTGGCCCGTACCTGTTCTCCCGGGGCGACGGTGAGGAGGAATCCGCCGTCGGAGGACTGGATGCCGACGGCCTCTCGCGAATGAACGAAGCCCGCGCCGAACACCCAGGCCTGCTGATAGGCGCGTGCAGCCAGTTCCGAGCCCGATATGCCGCGGGAAAAGCCGAGATAATTGCGGATCAGCGAACTGGAACCCGCCTGACCGCCGATCGATTCGCGTTCCACGACGAGCGAGCGGAGCCCTTCAGATGCTGCATAGACGGCTGCTGCGAGGCCGGCCGGCCCTGCGCCGACGATCGCGACGTCCACCTCTTCGTCGGCTGGGAGCTCAGTGGTCAAGCCGTATGCCCTGGCGAGCTCGGCGTCTCTCGGGTCACTGATGATTCGCCCGTCGAGGAGTCGCACCAGTGGAACCCCCGCATAGGCGACTCCCGACTCGGCAAGCATCCGCCGGCCCCCTTCGGTCTCCGGGGAAGCGTATGCGTGCGGGACTCCTCCCCTGGCCAGGCGGCTTCGCAGCTCGTGCGTGCGCGGCTGGGTATCGTCGCCGATGACGGTGACCTCGCGCGGGCGGTCTCCGATTGCGCGCTCCCATTCGAGAAGGAACTCAGTCACCGTGCGGTGGAAGTATTCGTCTGGCGAGTGCCATGGGCGGATGACGTAGTAGTCGATGCGACCAGCAGCCATCAGTTGCAGCACGCTGCCGGTTGTTGCCCGATCCCCCCAGAAGCCCCATTCGATCAAGGCCCCGCGTCGCACGTCGGGGAACAGGCGGCGCGCTTCGGCGAAGAGTGCTCCATCGTCGCTCATGCCGGTTGGCTGGTCGGCCAGGAGCAATGCGACCTTCTCGCCATGCTCTGCCGAGTCCCGCAGCGCCGTGGTCGCCTGCAGGGCGCTGCCGGCACTGGCGATGCGGTAGTCGGCGGAATAACGCCGCTCCAGTTCCTCCGCGACGCTGTTCCTCGCATCCGCGATGGCGCAGCAGACGAGGATGACGGGTCGTTGTCCCGATTGCTCCGCCGCATCCATACCGGCCTCCGTACTGCACGTACACCGCGCACACGGAACACAGACCGCGTACGCCAGGGTAAGCCTGCCGGCCACCCCCACAACCGGGCCGTTCAGGCCATGAGTGTACTCCTCGCCGCGCACGGAGGCCAGAAAGGCGAGCGCATCGCACGCTGGTGCAATGGCGATTCCCGCGGCAAGCGTTCAGACCACATCGGCAATCGACGCGCTTTCGGTCGCACTGGCCGCGATACCCGATCTGACCTGAGAATGAAACGAATGTGATTATTCCTCACCGGCGGTGTCGTCGCGGTGTTCATCTGATCGGCGTTCAACACGACGGCGGTCGGTCTCGTGTGCGTCGCGCAGGAAGCCAAAGCAATCACATGCCCTGCTCAGCGCGGGCACTGACGTCGTCACCCTGGTTCCGAGCTAGACCTGTAGCGCGCGTTCGGCGCATGAGGCGGTGGGACAAGGATGACCTTGCCGACGACTGTGCGAGACTCCGCAAGCGCCAACGCCGTCGCCGCATCGGTGAGCGGGATCTCCGCGGCGATCTGCGGCGTGAGATGGCCGTCGGCCAGCAAGCGCAGCACCCGCGTGAGGTCCTCGCTGAGCCGCCGCTGCCGCGCCACCAGCCGGTGGCGGCCGGCCCAGAAGTTGTAGAAGTGGGCGCTCTTGCCGTTGGGCAGGAAATTCCACGCCGTGATCTGCGCGAACAGCTTGAGCAGGGGCATCCTTGAGTTGCCCACATCGTTCTTCGTCGCCGCGCTGCCGTACGAGACCAGGGTGCCGCCTCGGCGCAGGAGCCGCCACGACTGCGTCAGACCAGCGCCGCCGACGTGGTCGAACACCGCGTCAACGCCATCCGGCGCGATCTCGCGGATCCGGGCGTACATGTTCGGGTCTCGGTAGTCGACAGGCTGTGCACCCAGTTCACGCACGGCCGCGTGGTGCTGCGACGACGCCGTGCCGATCACGGAGATTCCGGCATGCCTGGCCAGCTGAACGAGCGTGGAGCCGACACCACCGTTAGCGCCAAGCACCACGATGATCCCTCCAGAACGCACCCCTGCCATGCGATGCAGCATCTGCCAGGCGGTGATCCCGTTGACGACCACGGTCGCCGCAGCTGCCGCGTCAGTCCCGTCCGGCACTGGCAGCAATTCTGCGGCATCGACCAGCAGATGGCTTGCCCACGCACCGGTCTTGGTCACCGCGGCAAACTGGCGTCCTGTCGTTCCGCTATCCACATCGCTACCGATTGCGACCACCGTACCCACCAGGTCGTAACCCGGCACGAAGGGGAACGCCGGCTGGTCGTAGTACTTGCCGCGGCGCATCTGTTGCTCGGCGAACGAGACACCGGTGGCATCCATCCGCAGGACAACCTGCCCCGCGGCAGGCGCCGGGAGATCGCGAGTCCTAATTTGCATCCCGCTCGGCTCAACAATGCCGGGTAGGACGATCTCTGTGGTGACGATGGCAGTCATTGTGGTGCATCCCTTCACGCCATACTAAATGCTTACATGCGTAACGTTACAGCCATAAGCTTATGGTAGCAAGGCCGTGGAACCAATGACCTTTGATGTGTAAGGTGAGCACATGGAGAGCACCACAGTGGCGGGATTCAAACCGGTCCGCGCACGAAATCCGCGCGGCGAAGGGGGCCGTCTGCGCGGGGAGATCATCGCTGCAGCGATCGAACTGCTCGACGAGTCCCGGGACGAACGTGCCGTCACGCTGCGTTCGGTCGCCCGGCGGATAGGGATAGCCGCCCCATCGATCTATCCCCACTTTCCTGACCAGCCGGCAATCATGCTCGCCGTGGTTCAGCAAGAGTTCACCGCGTTGGAGGCCGGCCTGCGCTCCTCCGCCGAAAGGGCCGGCGATGGTCCGAGTCAACGACTACGTGCCGTCTGCGACACGTATCTCGAGTTCGCCCAATCCCACCCGGAGCGCTACCGCACCATGTTCGGTGGCCTGTGGGTGCCGGACCTCAGCAGCAGCTCCCTCACTGAAAAGGACATGGTCACGCTCGGCGATTCGGCTATGCAGGTATTTGTTGAGGCGCTCGGTGACTGCGTCGCCGCTGGACAGTCAGCCAGCACAGAGGTTCCAGCTGACGCGGTCGCACTGTGGGTGGGTCTGCACGGGCTCGCCCATCAGCGCGCCGTGTCCCCCTCCTTCCCGTGGCCGGACGACATCGCCGATCGCATCATCAACGCTCTCGCACACCTGAACGGTGCCGACGTCTGAGTTCTCGCAGCATCCAGCAGGTCAACGATGACCACGCTCCGGTTGAGGTTGTGTCGAAGCATCACAACGCCGTCCTCATCTCCAAGGACGACTACGATGCGATCACCGAGACCGCCTACCTGTTACGGAACGCGAAGGGCCCAGAACGGCTACTCGCGGCGCTCGACGCGGCGAACCGCCTCGTCTACCTCGTGACTGACACGCACACCGTCGCGTTGCAGGCGCGCGACCACTGCTGAGCGCCGACTTACTCGCTGTTAATGCGAATCAGCCGGGATTGCGAACCGGATCACCGTTGAGCGCGCCTTCAGCACCTTTCGGCGGTGTAGTTTAAGGCGGATGTCGGTTAGAAGGGGGCCGCCTCGGTGGTGACCGTCAGGCCGGTCGGTGTCGTGATGGAGACTCGACCGTTCGGAAGACGTTCGTACTCGATTCGGCTGAGGTTCTTGCGACGGTTGCTCTTTTCGCACAGTGGGAACAGGTTGTCTTCATTGGTGGCGCCGTTCTCGCGCACCCACTCTTCGAGGTGGTCGACATCCGTGTCGTCGACGGCCCGGGTGCAGGTGGGGTCGATGCAGTTCTCGAAGCGGAACGCGATCCAGTCTTTTTGTGCCTGGGTGGGGCGGTAGCGTTCACGGTCGTAGGTGAGTTTCTCACCGGTGAACGGGTTCGTGGCCACTCGCCGGAACGAGGGTGCCTCCGCGAACAGTCGGGCTGCCGTGTCGCGATCGATGGTGCCATATCCGCGCAGTTCGATCGGGTCGTCTCCTCCGCCGATCATCGACAGCAGCGGCACAAGCAGCACGGGCCGCACTTTCGCGGCCGTTGGCGTGCCGTCACCCGCGAGCCACGCCGCGGCAAGATCTGCACGAATCTGGTCACGTGAACGCCAGTTGGAATCTCCGACGGTGGTCTTCTTCTGTTCTGCGCGGGAGGTCGCGTTGAGGCGGGACACGATACGAACAGCATCAGGCGCCGACAGAAGTGCGTGGACCCACGCCATGCCGTTTTCTGCCGGCTCCATCCACACGCCCCGACCGGCGAATGCGCGAGCGTGTCGGGCTTCGGCGGGTTCGTCGAACAGCTTCTCCTTCACCCGCCTGGCACGTGCCCGGAACGCGGCCGGAGTGAGGGGTCCGGCCGGGTCGGTGAGTTGCTCGGCGAGCTGCTCATCGAAGAGTCGCACTGCGGTGTCGTCGTCCCAGCCGCTCAGCAGGTCGAGCGCTGCGCCGATATGCGCCGTCGTGGTCTCACCCGCCGCGAATACGGCGCGCAGCCGGGGCAGCCGGTCTTCGAGCAACTGCGCCCGGTGGGCCACCGTCGCACCTGACCTGCGGAGAGCTGAAGCCGCAGGCCCGCATCGAACGCCGCGGATTCCTCGGCCAGTTCAAGGGCATCCCGTTGACTGAGACTCCGCGGTCGCAGATACACGTGCGGGTTCGCCCGCGCGAGCCGCATCAGCTCAGCCAGCGAAGCCCACAACCGTGCCTGTGCCCGACTGGTCTCGGTCTGCGCAACCTTGGCTTCATCGAGGCGATCGAGGATCAAATCGAACCCGGTCGCTACGGTCTTGCCGGGGGTCAACATGGCGGGACGCTCTCATACAGACACTTCTCGTGCAGGGATTGCGAATGCATCCTGACTCCAGATCTCATCTCGGCACGAGTGATTCTGATATGCCCACACTAGCACACCCATTCGATTTCCATCTATACTTTCAGAGCAAACACCCGAAGATACGTGACCAGTACAGCGCAGTGCTCCAGAATACGCAGCGGATCGATGCGGTCGCCCTGCGCCGGCGACCGCTCACCGCGCGAGCCGCACTGTAAAGCTCCGATCCATTTCGAGGAGAACTCCGAACCAGCTCGGTGTCGACTTCAACACCCGCGTTCTCGAATCGATCGTGCGCGACATCGCTCCTGCGCTGGGTGGCTTCGGAGCGCACGACTAACGACTCGAACGCGGGCGAGCGGACAACACAGCCCGAAGTGTCTTCACCCACCATGTCCGTCGTGCCCGAACGCTCCGAGGAGCTTCGGTCGCCCGCTCTGCCTGATCGAAGCACTCCTCGATGAGCGCGTCGTGCAAAGGACGGAAAACCAGAGGCCACGACACGATTGCCCATCCTCTCGGCATCATTCTCAGCTCGTGGCGCAGGAGTGTCGAACCAGAGGAACAGACCTCGGCGTAGAAAGAGTGATAGCCGTCGAATCCACTGGGACCGGTAAAGCGGAATTGTACGTATCGCGACGGTCGATATGCCACAACAACATAGCGAATCGGCCCGTGACCACCGGCGGCGCCGATGCCGAGGGGACCATTTAAGCGCATTGCCGGCCACGTACTCCGTGGCCAGAGCCGATCGTTGCCGGCTGACAAGGAGTCGATCAGTGCTCCGATTTCATCAACCGTGGCCCCGATCTGCCGCGTGTGCACGTTATGAACCACATCGCCACCCTACTTGTGCTCGAGGGTCGGCCCGAAAGCGAGCGCGCCGTACGCTGGGGGAATGGCGAATCCCACGGTGAGCGTTCAGACCGAATCGGCAGGCGACACTCTTGCGCTCGCACTGGCAGCGATACCAGAGAAGTATTCGCTCTCCCGTGAGTTTCCGCCTGAAGTCCTGAACGAGGCCGAATCGACTGCGGCCGACGTTCAGCTGCCGGAGACGGATCGCACGGACCTCCCGTTTCTGACCATCGACCCACCGGGGTCGACCGACCTCGACCAGGCCATGTACATCGAGAAGCACGAAGGCGGCTTCCTGGTCTACTACGCCATCGCGGATGTCCCTTCCTTCGTCACGCCTGGCGGCGCCCTGGACGTCGAGGCGCGTCAGCGCGGGCAGACGATCTACGCGCCAGACGAACGCATCCGCTTCATCCACCGGTGATCAGCGAGGGAGCCGGATCGCTCCTGCCTGGCGAGTTACGAGGTGCGTTTGTCTGGGAGCTCACCCTCGACGCGTCCGGCACCGTGACCCGGAAGACCGTTGCCCGCGCACGCATGCGCAGTACACAACGCCTCGACTACGAGACCGCTGGGCGTTCGATCGATGACGGCACCGCAGACCAGACCCTGATGCTGCTGAAAGAGGTAGGGCTGGCCCGTATCGAACTCGAGAGAGAACGCGGCGGGGCAAGTCTGAACATTCCGAGCGTCGAGATTGAAGAGGAAGGCGACAGCTACAGGCTGGTTCGGCGACGCCCGCTCCCCGTCGAGGACTGGAACGCCCAGATCTCCCTGATGACCGGGATGGCCGCTGCCGACATGATGCTCGGTGCCAAAGTCGGAATCCTGCGCACGATGCCGGCACCAGACGAGAAGACGCTCAAGCGCTTCCGTCGCCAGGCGACCGCGCTCGGCCACGAGTGGCCGAATGGCCTCGCTTACGGCGAATACCTCCGCAGCCTCGACGTCACCAATCCCCGCGAGCTGGCCATCATGCACGCTGCAGGCTCCCTGTTCCGCGGTGCCGGGTACACGGCATTCGACGGCTCGGTGCCGGAGGAATCCGTGCAGGCTGCCGTCGCGGCACCATACGCGCACGTGACAGCGCCGCTCCGGCGGCTTGTCGACCGTTTCACGCTCGTCGCCTGCGAGGCGATCGCGGCCGGATCATCCGTTCCCGACTGGGTACGCCAGGCGCTGCCGGAGCTACCTTCGATCATGGCAACGTCAGACCAGACAGCGGGAAACGTCGAGCGCGCTGCGCTGAACACCGTCGAAGCCGCCGTTCTCAGCACACGCGTCGGCGATGTATTCGATGCGACAGTGATCTCGGCGGGAGACGAGAAGGGTCAGATCCAGCTGACCGATCCGGCCGTTTCCGCTTCGTGCGACGGTGTTCTTGAAGCAGGAGCACACGTGCACGCCCGCCTGGTCGAAGCGGATATCGCCACGGCCACCGTGCGTTTCGAACTCGCAGGATTCGAACAGACAGGCGCCAGGCCGCCGTCGGAGTGACCAGGCCGCCGTCGGAGTGACCTGGCCGCCGGCTGGGCTGTCAGTGCCTTTTGGTGCGACCGTCGCCCGTGTCGTCGAAGCCCGCTGCGTCTTCTTCTGCTGCCAGATCGTCGTCGTCACCAAACTCGCGCGGCTTGACGTACGGGTCGGCATCGCCCGCGTACACTGCCGTGCTCGCCAGGGTTCCCACTGCGGTGTCGCGCTCGTGCGCCTCGCGCAGAAGTTCCTCGATGTGCTTCGCGTTCTCGGGGATGGCGTCGGCGATGAACTCGAGCGACGGCGTCAGCCTGGCGGTGATGTTCTTACCGACCTCACTGCGTAGCATCCCGGTCGCCGCCTTGAGTGCTGCAGCACTGTCATCGCGCTCCTGCTCCGATCCGTAGACCGTGTAGAAGACCGACGCATGCTGCAGGTCACCGGTGACTTTGACATCCGTTATTGTGACGAAACCGAGTCGCGGGTCGCGGAGGCCCCGCTCAAGACGCTTGGCCACGATGACCTTGATGCGGTCCGCCATCTTCCTGGCGCGTGCCGGATCCACCATGACTGAACTCCTGTTCTTGTATGTTGGTCGGGCCCGTCAAGACCCAAATGAGCGATCTCGACAGGCTCGATCAACGGTAATGCCGACCGAGAGTTAGACTCGCGGCTTTTCTTTCAGCTCGATAGTTTCGATCTCATCACCGATCTCGATGTCGTTGAACTTGCCGAGGCCGATACCGGCTTCGAAGTCCGTGCGAACCTCGGTGACGTCGTCCTTGAATCGACGCAGCGACTCGATGGCCAGGGCATCCCCCACCACAACGCCGTCGCGGATGACCCGCGCCTTGGCGTTTCTGGTGATGGTCCCAGAGCGCACGATGACACCGGCGATGTTTCCGAACTTGGAAGAACGGAACACCTCGCGGATCTCGGCGATACCGCTCTGTACCTCTTCGTACTCTGGCTTGAGCATTCCGGTGAGGGAGTTCTCAATGTCTTCGAGTGCCGAGTAGATGACGGAATAGAACCGCACGTCGACGCCTTCGCGAGCTGCGCGCTCGCGCGCCTTCGTGTCTGGCCGAACGTTGAATCCGATGATGATGGCGTTGTCGACGGTGGCGAGGTTGACGTCGCTCTCCGTGACAGCACCAACACCGCGGTGGATGATGCGCAGCTGCACCGAATCGTCGACCTCGATCTTGAGGAGCGACTCTTCCAGTGCCTCGACGGCACCGGACACGTCGCCCTTGATGATGAGGTTGAGCGATTCGACCTTGCCCTCTTCGAGGGCGCGGGTGAAGTCCTCGAGGCTGATGCGCTTGCGAGCCTTGGCCAGCAGCGCGTTACGCTCTGCGGCTTCACGCTTCTCGGCGATCTGGCGGGCGGTGCGGTCTTCCTCGATGACGAGGAAGGTGTCACCGGCGCGCGGAACGCTGGAGAGCCCCTGCACCTGAACCGGACGAGACGGAAGCGCCTCGGCGACGGCGACGCCGTTCTCGTCAGCCATGGCGCGAACGCGGCCGTACGCCGTTCCCGCAACGATGGCGTCTCCGACGCGGAGCGTTCCTGACTGGATGAGCACGGTCGCAACCGCACCACGGCCCTTGTCGAGCTTGGCCTCAATGGCAACGCCACGAGCATCCTTGTCGGGGTTCGCCCGCATGTCGAGTCCGGCGTCA
Source organism: Glaciibacter superstes DSM 21135 (assembly GCF_000421145.1). GTDB lineage: Bacteria > Actinomycetota > Actinomycetes > Actinomycetales > Microbacteriaceae > Cryobacterium > Cryobacterium superstes. The sequence continues at coordinate 110,731 of NZ_ATWH01000003.1, forward strand.
GCGGTCAGCAACACGGCGTCGAGGAGTTCCTGGATGCCGACATTGTTGCGCGCGGACACGTCGACGAACATGACGTCTCCACCGTATTCTTCGGCCACAAGACCGAACTCGGTGAGCTGCTGGCGCACCCGCTGCGGGTTGGCGTCTGGCTTGTCGATCTTGTTCACCGCGACCACGATCGGCACGTTGGCCGCCTGAGCGTGGTTGAGTGCCTCAATCGTCTGCGGCATGATGCCGTCGTCTGCCGCCACCACGAGGATCGCAATGTCGGTGACCTGCGCACCACGTGCTCGCATGGCGGTGAACGCCTCGTGACCCGGTGTGTCGATGAAGGTGATGGGACGTTCAATGCCCTCATGCTCTGCGACGACCTGGTAGGCACCGATGTGCTGCGTAATGCCGCCAGCTTCGCCTTCGACCACCTTGGAATTACGGATGGCGTCGAGCAGTCGGGTCTTACCGTGGTCGACGTGACCCATGACAGTGACGACCGGCGGGCGAGCCTGAAGCTGCTCGTCGGTTTCTTCTGCAAGTTCTTCATCGATGTCGATGTCGAAGCCGAGCAGCAGTTCGCGGTCCTCGTCTTCTGGGGACACCATCTGGATCTTGTAGCCGAGTTCGTCACCGAGGATGCCGAAAGTCGCCTCGTCGAGGGACTCCGTCGCCGTCGCCATCTCACCGAGGTGGAACAGCACAGTGACGAGGTTTCCGGGGCTGGCATCGATCTTGTCGGCGAAGTCCGTGATCGAAGCACCGCGGCGCAGGGTAACGATCGTTCCGCCGTCTCCGCGGGGGACGCTGACGCCACCCAGCGACGGGGCTTCGCGCAGTTCGAATTCCTGCCTCTTCGTGCGCTTCGACTTGCGAGCCTTGCTCTTACCGCCACCGCGACCGAAAGCACCGGCTGTGCCGCCACCAGGACCGCGACCGCGACCGCCGCCGCCGGCAGGCCGGGGAGCGCCGAAGCCGGGGGTGCCGCCTGGGGCTCCCGGACGGAAGCTCGGACGTGCGCCGCCACCCTGGGTCGGGCTCGGGTTGTTTCCGGCGCCGGGGCGTTGGAATCCGCCCGGACGCTGGCCGAAGCCGTTTGGACGCTGGCCCTGGCCAGGTCCGCCCGGACGCGGGGCTCCTGGACGAGGTGCTGCGGGGCGAGGGATGTTGCTGGGGTTGGGACGCTGGCCCATGCCCTGCGCGCTGGCGAACGGGTTGTTTCCCGGACGCGGTGTCGCTGGACGCTGGCCCATGCCCTGGTTGCTGGCGAACGGGTTGTTACCTGGACGCGGTGCACCAGGTCGCGGCACACCTGCGCCCTGCTGCGCGGCGTCGGTCTTCTCCGGCGCACCTGCGGCAGGGACATCAGCGACGGGTGCGTCTGGGCCAGTGGCGGCAGTGGCGGCAGTGGCGGCAGCCTTCTCAGCTGCCGCGGCCCTTTCGTGAGCCTGTGCTTGAGCCTGGCGCTCTGCGACCGTCAGCGGCGCGGCCAGCGCGGCAGCGGCATCCGTCGCCTGATCGGTATCCGACTCCGGCTCTGCAGGCACTTCGGCCTGTACGGGCTCGTCTACCGGCTTTGCGGGGCCGGGCCTGGCACCTGGCTTGGCCGCACCGGGCTTCGCGGGGCTTGAGTTGCCAGCGCTCGCTGTGCCGGTCGGTGCCTTCTCGGCAGCCGCCGGCGCGTCGGCCTTGGCCTGCGCTGCGCTGGCACCATCTGCTTCGATGGCGGCACGGAGCCGCCTCGCAACGGGGGGCTCAACACTCGAGGACGGTCCTTTGACGAACTCGCCCATTTCTTTCAATTTCGCAAGGGCTACCTTGCTGTCTACACCGAGTTCGCTCGCGATCTCGTGTACGCGTGGTTTCGCAGCCACAATTCTCCTGTTCCGGGCCTGCACCCGGAAAGGGGCAGGCCGTTAGTAACGGACGGGTCTCATTTCGAGCCGCTCATTAGTTATCCATTAGCCAATTCAGCCTGTTCTCTAGTGGTTTCGTGTCGAGGTTTCCGGTCGCGGATCCGGTCACACGAAGTGCACGCCCGAAAGCGCGTCGCCGCACCGCGTCCTGAAAGCACGACACGGTCGGATGCAACCACGCACCTCGTCCGGGCAGAGTGGCGGTTTCATCCACCACAAGTTCTGATTCCCGGGCTACAACCCTCAGAAGTGAGGACCGCGGAGCGCGTGAACGGCATCCAATGCACGTTCTAACGGGTTCCATGGTACCCCTATTCCGCGTCCTCCAGAATGCTGTCCGGCTGGATGTCGATTTTTGCGCCGGTCAGCTTGGCGGCGAGGCGGGCATTCTGGCCCTCCTTGCCGATGGCGAGCGAAAGCTGGTAATCAGGCACGAGAGCCCGCACCGCTTTGATCGATTCGTCAATGATGTAGGCGCTGGTCACCTTCGCCGGTGACAGAGCGCTCGCAACGAAGGTCGGCAGGTCTTCCGAGAAATCGACGATGTCGATCTTCTCATTGTTGAGCTCTGCCGTGACCGAGCGAACCCGCTGGCCGAGCTCGCCGATGCACGCACCCTTGGCGTTCACCCCCGGTTCCGTCGCACGCACGGCGATCTTCGTGCGGTGGCCGGCCTCGCGGGCAAGCGACACGATCTCGACGACGCCGCTTGCGATCTCGGGAACCTCGAGGGCGAACAGCTTGCGAACCAGCGACGGGTGGGTACGGGACACCGTGATCTGCGGGCCCTTCAGGCCCTTGCTCACGCTGGTCACATACACCCGAATGCGCGAGCCGTGATCATAGCTCTCGCCTGGAACCTGCTCTTCTGGGGGAAGGATCGCTTCGATCGTGCCGAGGTCGACGTGGATCATCCGCGGGTTCGGCCCTTGCTGAATGACGCCGGCGACGATGTCGCCCTCACGGCTGCGGAACTCGCCGAGCACCGCGTCGTCAGCGAGGTCGCGCAGGCGCTGGTTGATGACCTGCTTTGCGGCAAAGGCGGCGATGCGGCCGAAGTCGCTCGGCTCGTCAATGGCTTCGCCGATGACGTTGCCGTCTTCGTCGTGCTCTGGAACGTAGATGGAGACGTGACCGGTCTTGCGGTCGAGTTCCACCCGTGCGTCTGGATCTTCGTCAACGGCCTGCTTCATGTGCTCGCCCGGGTGGGTGTGCTTGAGATAGGCGGTCAGGATTGCCTGCTCGATGATCTGCGCGAGTTCCTCGAACGGGATCTCTTTCTCGCGCTCCATCAGCCGCAACATACTGAGGTCGATGTCCATGGCCGGCCTCCTCTATTCAGATAGTGCCGCCGCGAAAATCACGCGACGGGCTCAATCTCTCAAGATACCCGAATACGGACGATCCGGCTGCACCCGGGATACGCTGAGGCCGTGAATGCCCAATCACCGAACGACAGTGCAGAGTCGGCAAAGGAGTCGGCAAAGGATGCCGCCAGGAGCGCCGAGCGCTCCGCTCCGGTGCGTGCGCTGGCCAGGGGCGGCGTGGCGGTGGTCGGTCTCCTGCACATCATCATCGGTGCGATCGCGATCAGCGTCGCGACCGGGGCTGGCGGCGGGGAAGCAGATCAGTCCGGCGCGTTGCACCAATTGGCCAAGACCCCTGGCGGAACCATCGTGCTCTGGAGCGTGGTGATCGGCATGCTGGCCCTCATCGTGTGGCAGCTGCTCGAGGTGTTCCTCATGCCGATCACGGATGAGAAACGCAAGTGGGCCAAGCGTGTCGTCGAATTCGGCAAGGCCGTCGCTTACGTCATCATCGGATTCACCGCGTTCACGTTCGCGCGCGGTTCGTATGCCAGTTCGGAGGATGCCACCCAGGCGGCCAGCGCTCTGCTGCTCTCTGCGCCTGGTGGTGTGATCCTCCTCGCCGTCATCGGTGTGGTCGTGATCATCACCGGCGGCAGTTTTGTGTTCCGCGGCATCTCTACCAACTTCACCAGCGACATCCGGGTTCCCCCATCGCCTTACGGAGCCGTGGTCGTCACACTCGGTGTGATCGGTTATGTCGCGAAGGGGCTCATCATCGGGGTGGCCGGAGCAATGGTCGTGTATGCCGCGTTCACCACAGATTCGGACAAAGCTGCCGGACTCGACGGCGCCATCAAGTCGATAGCCGGATTGCCGTTCGGCAACGTGATCCTCTTCGCGACCGGCGTCGGGCTGATCGCGTACGGCGTGTTTTTCCTCGTTCGCGCGCGGCTCGTGCGGCTCTGACCCTGCGCTGGCATTCTTCAGCGCGGCACCGCGCGGCACCGCGCAGCACCGCAGCACGCCGGTGTTGGTCTGCCGTTGGCCGTGCCGTAACCGTTCGTTAGCGGAGTTTCCTCCTGGCCATCACGAGCCACTGCCAGCGTCAGCGGTACGTCCACTCGAACAGAATCGACTCGAACAGAATGGGAAGCCCAGTGCCTCGAAGACTCATCCGGACATCCGCCATCGTTATCACCTGCGCCTCGCTCTCCCTCGGGATCACTGTGCCAGGCGCGCAGGCCGTTCCGGTGGCGACCGGAGCCGACGCGGCCGATCTTGCCTCGCGATTCACGCTTGCGGTACTCCCCGATACGCAGTTCTACTCCCGGTATGCGACAGAGGAGACCGGAAACCAGTTCGGGAGTCAGTTCGGATCTGAACCCTTCTCCAGCCAGACCCGCTGGCTCGCTGATCACGACGACGACCTGAAGATCCCGTTTGTCACCCACCTCGGCGACGTGGTCGACCAGGTCGACCACCCACAGCAATGGGCGATCGCCGATACCGCGATGAGCAAGCTTGAAGACGGCGGAGTGCCGTACTCGATCCTTGCAGGCAACCACGATGTGCTGGACAGCAACGATTACCTCTACGACGACCAGTATGACCTCGCGAACGAGCCATACCTGCAGACCTTCAGCGCAGAGCGAGCGGCGGCGCAGTCCACCTTCGGCGGACGCGATGCAACCGGAATGAACGAATTCCACATCTTCGAAGCGGAGGGACAGCAGTACCTCGTACTCGCGCTGGCCTGGCGTGCGTCTGACGCCACCCTCGCGTGGGCGAACCAGGTACTGGCCGACCACCCGACGCTGCCGGCCATCCTCACCACTCACCAGGTCATCGACATCGAGCCAGACGGAATCACTCCGAAGGAGACCGAGTACGGCCTGCGGCTCTGGGACGGCCTCATCCGTGGCAACGACCAGATCTTCCTCACGCTGAACGGGCACTTCCACGGCGCCTCTCGCCTCGACAAGATCAACGACGCCGGGCACACGGTGACCGAGATGGTCATCGACTACCAGATGGCATACATGGGCGGCAACGGATATCTGAGCCTGTTCGAGTTCGACCTGACCAACAACGCCATCTCCGTCGAAACGGTGTCGCCGTGGGTCATCGAGAAGCCAGTGGAGACCTTGACCTCGTACGACCAGGCAATCCTCACGGGCCCCCACCAGCAGTTCACGATGCCGATCGACTTCCAGGCGAGATTCGCAGGGTTCAACCCGGACTTCGCGGCCGGATCCGCGGATGAACCGTCGCTGTCGCAGGAAGCGCGCGACCTGATACTCGCCGATTACACCGAGCCCACCCCCGTCGAAACCGAAGCGCCGGGCAACCGGGCTGACTTCATCGAACCGGAAGGCACCCTTGCGCACTGGCGCTTCGGCGACCAGCTTGACGGCGGTGCGGTTACGACGGTCGCCGAGGGCGGCATTGTTGAAGACGTGGTGGGCGAGAACGACCTGACCCGGGCATCCGTCGCCGACTCGGGCTCCCCCACCGCAGAGGTCGGAGATGTCACCTTCTCGCCTGACCACGCGAACCTCTCGTCAGACGGAGGCAGCATCTGCTTTGCCGACTCCGACCGCAACACCGGCCGGTTCAGCTACCTGTCGACGGATCCGACAGCACCGGTCAACGACGTCTCGTTCGACGACGGCTACACCATCGAGTCGTTCCTGAAACTCGACGCTGACTGGTCGGCGGAGAACAATCAGTGGATGATGGCGCTCATCCGCGGCGGAAACCGCAACGAGATGCCCGGCGTGCCATACGACCAGTGGGGCAACGGCGGGCCGGCTGTATTGGGTGTCTCCAATCTCAAGGAGGTGCAGTTCAGCGTCATCCCGAACCAGCCCGAGCTCGGCGACCGGGTGAACTGGTCAGGCGAGATCCAGGTCGACACCTGGATCCACGTGGCGGTCGTTAACGATCCGGATGCCCGCACCACAACTCTCTATGTCGAGGGGGCGCCCGTGCTGCGGAACGCCTTCGACACCGTCGGCCAAAGCTTCGTGGAGGATGCGCCTTGGTTCCTCGGCGCAGGCATGGACAACAACGCCGTGAACGGCGGCTGGCACGGCTGCATCGGCGAGACTCGCATCGTCGACCGTCCGCTGGAGAGCACAGAGTGGATGACCGCGCGTGCAGACCTCAGCACCCTGGCGATCGATGCCCCTGCCGGGACCGTTACCGCGGACACCAGCGTGTCTGCCGTGACCGGAACGGGGCTCGCCGGTGCCGACGTGACACTGGGCGGAGCACTCTCCGGCAGCACATCTGTCGCGGAGAACGGCACCTGGAGCGTTGACCTCGGCGCACCACTGGCGGCTGGCGACTATGCCTTCACCGCACGGCAGTCGCTCGGTGAGCGGTCGGCAGAGCCGGTGACGGGAGCGTTCAGCATCCTGGCACCGACAGTGCCACCGGTACCGACCGATCCCGGCGGGCCGGGTAGCGGGTCTGGCAGCGGGGACGGCAGCGGGGGCGGCACTGATCCGGCCGGTGCCGCGCCGTCTGACGATGGCTCGCTCGCCCACACTGGCGTCGACATCGGCTTGTTTGCCCCGCTGGGCGCAGTGCTCCTGCTGATCGGCGGCGCACTTGCCCTGCTGGTGTCACGACTGACGGAGCGCCGCAGAAGGGCGCGTGCCGCGGCCTAGCGGAAGCTCCACCGGCATCCGTTCGCGGCCCGCATTGTTTCGTGGCCCGCATTGTGGAGCTGGGCCCGTGATAAAACACGGGCCCCGTTCCATTTCGCGGGCGGCGAGCGCGCGGTTGGCTCGGTTAGCCCAGACGCGCGGCGATCTCGGCGACCGGCACCTGCTCGCGTTCGCCGGTGCGGCGGTCCCAGAACTCGACGATGCCGTCGGCAGCACCGCGGCCAACAATGACGATCTTCGGCACGCCGATCAGTTCAGCGTCGCCGAACTTGACGCCCGGCGATACCTTGGGCCGGTCGTCGTAGAGCACGTCGCGCCCCGTGCCCTCAATGGCCAGGGCGACGGACTCCGCCGTGTCGAAGACAACCTGTTCGCGTCCGGTGGCGATCACGTGCACGTCGAACGGCGACACCTCAGGCGGCCAGATCAGGCCCTTCTCGTCGTTGTTCAGCTCGGCGATGATCGCGAGGATGCGCGTGACGCCAATGCCGTACGAACCCATGGTCACCGTGACCAGCTTGCCGTTCGGGTCGAGCACCTTGAGTCCGAGCGCCTCGGCGTACTTGCGCCCGAGCTGGAAGACGTGGCCGATCTCCATGCCGCGAGCCAGTTCCACCGGGCCAGAGCCGTCTGGCGCCGGGTCACCGAAACGCACTTCTGCCGCTTCAACGGTGCCGTCTGCCTGAAAGTCTCGCCCTGCGACCAGCCCGAACACGTGCCGGCCGTGCTCGTTGGCGCCCGTGATCCAGCCGGTACCGTCGACGACGCGCGGGTCGACCAGATAACGGATGCCGGTGGCCGACTTCTCGCCGAGTACCGCTCCGGCGGCGGACCACGGCCCGATGTAGCCCTTGACCAGCCCGGGGTGGCGGGCGAAGTCGGTCTCGTTCGCTGCCTCGATCTCTGCTGGGGCGAATGCCACCTCCACGCGCTTGAGGTCGACCTCGCGGTCGCCGGGGAGGCCGATGACGACCAGTTCACGGGTGCCGTCAGGCTGCATCAGTGTGAGCACCACGTTCTTGAGGGTGTCTGCAGCGGTCCACGCGCGGCCGTCTGGCCGTGGGTGGGCGCTGTTGGCGCGGTCGACGAGGGTCTGGATGGTGGGGGTGTCTGGCGTGTCGAGGACCTCGGCGCCGGTCAGGTTCGTCCAATCGCGCGCCGGGGGCGCAATCGTCGTGAACGCCTCGACGTTGGCAGCGTAGCCGCCGGCCGAGCGCACGAAGGTGTCTTCGCCGACGGGGGTCGGGTGTAGGAACTCTTCGCTCTTCGAGCCGCCCATGGCGCCGGCATCCGCCTTGACGATCACGTATTCGAGGCCGAGCCGGGTGAAGATGCGTTCGTAGGCGTCACGCTGGGCCTGGTAGCTCTCGTCGAGTCCGGCATCCGTGTAATCGAACGAGTACGCGTCTTTCATGGTGAATTCGCGACCACGCAGGAGGCCGGCGCGAGGGCGCGCTTCGTCGCGGTACTTGTCCTGGATCTGGTAGATCGACAGCGGCAGGTCTTTGTAGCTGTTGTAGAGGTCTTTCACGAGCAGCGTGAAGACCTCCTCGTGTGTCGGTGCGAGGAGCATGTCAGAGCCCTTGCGGTCCTGCAGACGGAAAAGGGCGTCTCCGTACTCGTCCCAGCGACCGGAGAGCTCATACGGTTCGCGCGGCAGCAGAGCCGGGAAGTGCACCTCGTGGGCGCCGGCGTTCGTCATCTCCTCGCGGACGACGGTCTCGATCTTCGCCTTGACCCGCAGGCCGATCGGCAGCCAGGCGAAGACGCCCGGCGCCTGGCGACGGATGTATCCGGCCCGCACGAGCAGGCGGTGGCTGGTGACCTCGGCATCTGAGGGGTCTTCGCGGAGGGTACGGAGGAAGTAGTTCGAAAGGCGTGTGGGCACTCATCTACTTTAGAGCGCGTGTGGCCGTGGCCGGTCAATCCCCTGTTCCCGTGCGCCGCGCTCAACGAATTCCTTGAAGCGGGCGAGCTGTGTGCCGTCGGCTTTGGAGATCGCCGACCGAATCACCGGGCCGAGCAATTTCATCGCGCCCGCGGTCATCACGTCCGCCGTCAGGATCACCCGGCTGGTCGCATCCGTCAGCGTTTCGACTCGATACACATAGTCGGCCGTCACGCCGCCCTGAACCGATCGCAACGTCATCGACCGGCCGGGGTCGAGCTCGGTGATCGTGCTGGTGTTCTCCTTGCCCCTGGTGTGTAAGGTCACGACCGCGCCGGGAACCAGGTCGCCGGAGAGGGTCATCGAGTCGATCCCCGGGATCCAGACCGGCGCGTTCGCCAGGTCGGTCAACGCCGCCCAGGCCTTTTCGCCGGCCACCGAAACGGTCTCTTCTGTCGTGAATGCTTCAGTCATGTGGGAACCGTACGCGTGGGCGAGCCCGCGCGCATTGGACGAATTTCACACGTCGCTCGAAAATTCACACGTCGGGGTGCTGGCCGTCTCGGCGACGACTGAGGTCTGGCACAAATCCGGGCTCGGCATCGCCGTGCAGGTATCCCTGCCGTTGTGCAGACAGGTATTCCGTCGGGGTCACGCCCGTGAAACGCTTGAAATCGCGAATGAGATGCGCCTGGTCGAACCAGCCGAGTTCTGCGGCGAGGCCGGTCCAGGTCACCGTGCCGAATACATCGATCGATTCGACCAGCCGACGCAGGCGCAGGATGCGGCCGAGCGTGCGCGGCCCGATGCCGACGACCCGGCCGAACTCACGATCGAGGTGGCCGTGCGAGATTCCGAGCGTCGCCGCGATATCGACGGTCGAGGTTGCCGGGTTCTCCTTGAGGGTGGTCAGCGCGAGCTCGCACCGGTCGAGCGCAGGTTCTGACTCGTTGAGATCGACGCGGAGGCGATTGTCGATCCAGTCGATGGCGCGTTCAACATCGATGGATCCCACGAGGCTGGCCCTGGCCGTCTCAAAGGCGGGCCAGACGGATGCCGCGACCACGCGACCTCGGAGGGGTGCGGGGACGAAGCCGAGTGCCGCCTTCGCGCCGATGGCCGTCGTGACGATGCCGAAGCAGCGGGTGACTCCAGACGGCGCATTGACGATCGGCTCGTCGTGTGGACCGATGACAAAGCCACGTTCCGCCTCGTACGACTCCCCCGCACCGTTTCGCGGCGTCTGCACGATGGGGTCTCCGAGCACGATGCCGAGCACCGTTGAGCCGGTCGGTGCGATTCGCTCGCTGCCGAAGTCTGACAGGCCGTTCGCGTACCAGATCGACTCGACGTAGCGGCGCAACCGTCCCGTCGGTTCTCTGTGCCGATAGTCGAATGCCGTGCGTTCAGCCACACTTCCAGTGTGGCGACCCGGCGCCAAAGTAGGAAGGGTGCGTCACAACACGTCGATTAATCCTCGTTTGGCGCGCTTCATGCCAATTGATCCTCGTTTGGCAACCGCATCGCGGCTCAGTGGGCGCCGACGGTGACCTTCGGCTCGCCGGTGCTGGTGTCGCTCGCCGGCATCTCTGCGGCGATGCGGTTCGCCTCTTCGATGAGGGTGGCCACGATCTCCGACTCCGGAACGGTCTTGATGACCTGGCCCTTGACGAAGATCTGGCCCTTGCCGTTGCCGGAGGCAACGCCGAGGTCGGCCTCCCGAGCCTCGCCTGGTCCATTGACGACACACCCCATGACGGCCACTCGCAGCGGCACCGTCATGCCCTCAAGGCCATCCGTCACGTCGTTCGCAAGCTTGTAGACGTCAACCTGCGCACGCCCGCAGCTCGGGCAGGAGACGATCTCGAGCTTGCGCTCACGCAGGTTCAGAGATTGCAGGATCTGCAGGCCGACCTTGATCTCCTCCACCGGCGGCGCAGACAACGAGACCCTGATGGTGTCGCCGATGCCCTCGGAGAGCAGGATGCCGAACGCCGTCGCGCTCTTGATGGTGCCCTGGAATGACGGACCGGCCTCCGTGACGCCCAGGTGAAGCGGCCAGTCGCCGCGTTCTGCGAGCATCCGGTAGGCCTTGACCATCACGATCGGGTCGTTGTGCTTGACCGAGATCTTGAAGTCGTGGAAGTCGTGTTCCTCGAACAGGCTGGCTTCCCAGACAGCGCTCTCGACGAGTGCCTCGGCTGTCGCCTTGCCGTACTTCTGCAGCAGGCTCGGCTCGAGCGAACCCGCGTTCACGCCGATGCGCAGCGACACGTCTGCGGCTTTGGCTGCTGCAGCGATCTTGCCGATCTGGTCGTCGAACTTGCGGATGTTGCCGGGGTTGACGCGCACTGCCGCGCAGCCGGCGTCAATCGCAGCGAACACGTAGTTTGGCTGGAAGTGGATGTCGGCGATCACCGGGATCTGGCTCTTCTTGGCGATGATCGGCAGCGCCTCAGCATCGTCCCTGCTCGGCACCGCGACGCGCACAATGTCGCATCCGGATGCCGTCAGTTCGGCGATCTGCTGAAGCGTCGCGTTGATGTTGGGAGTCGGCGTCGTCGTCATCGACTGGACACTGATCTGGGCGCCGCCGCCGACCAGGACCTTGCCGACTTTGATCTGACGGGACTTTCGTCTGGGAGCGAGTACCTCAGGTACTTTGGGCATCCCCAAGTTGATTGCAGCCACGTGGTCAGCTTACGCGCCGCGGACGAACGGATGCTGAGTGCCCCTCGCCGCCGGATGCCCCGTGACTGCCGAACACCCGCCGGTTGTCGCCGATTGCGCCCAGCGACGCCGTTCTACCGACGATTGTGGGCGCGAACGGCGATTGCGGGCAACGAAACGGCGTCGACACCGAACTAGGCTGGATGCACGATCTTCCGGCCGGACGGGCCTTCTACGGATCCACACCAGACAAAGGAGTCGCCATGAGCGCACACGACGTCGTCATCATCGCCGGTTCACGCACCCCACAGGGTCGCATCAACGGGCAGTTGTCCTCCCTCACCGCCGTTCAGCTCGGAGCGGCCGCAATCGCCGGCGCGCTTGACCGGGCCGGCGTCGCGCCAGACCAGGTGGACACCGTGCTGATGGGACAGGTACTCCAGGCAGGCTGCGGCCAGAACCCGGCCAGGCAGAGCGCGATCGCCGCAGGTATCCCGTGGAATGTTCCGGCGATGACGCTCAACAAGGTCTGCCTCTCTGGACTCGCGGCCGTGGTTGACGCAGCCAGGCTCATCCGTCTCGGTGAAGCTACCGTGGTTGTCGCCGGCGGCCAGGAGTCGATGTCGAAAGCGCCGCACCTGCTGTCGGGCTCCCGTCAGGGCTGGGCATACGGCAGCGTGACCGCGCTGGACCACGCCGCACACGACGGGCTGACGGATGCCTTCGACGGGTTGTCGATGGGCCTCTCGACCGAGCAGATCAACGGCAAGCTCGGCATCGACCGCATGAGACAGGATGAGATCGCGGCCGGGTCGCACCAGCGCGCCGCCGCTGCGCAGTCGGCTGGCCTGTTCGATGACGAGATCACACCGATCAGCGTCCCTCAGCGAAAGGGCGACCCGCTAGTGATCAGCAGCGACGAGGGGGTGCGCGGGGACAGCACAACGGACACCCTCGGGCGACTGCGCCCGGCGTTCTCGAAAGAGGGCACCATCACGGCGGGAAATTCCTCGCCGCTCTCCGATGGAGCCAGTGCGGTTGTGGTGGCGAGCCGCGCCTGGGCCGAAGAGAACGGGCTCGCCTGGCTGGCCGTCGTCGAAGCGTCAGGGCACGTGGCCGGGCCGGACAATTCCCTGCATTCTCAGCCGTCGAACGCCATCGCTGCGGCGCTCGCCAGAGCGGGCTGGCAGGCAGGCGACCTCGACCTGGTCGAGATCAACGAGGCCTTCGCCGCTGTCGCCCTGCAGTCGAGTCAGGACCTCAGCATCTCACGCGAGAAAGTGAACATCCACGGCGGTGCGATCGCGATCGGGCACCCGATCGGTGCATCCGGCGCACGACTGGCACTGCACGCCGCCCTCGAACTGGCCAGGCGCGGCAGCGGAAAGGCCGCCGTGTCGCTCTGCGGTGGCGGCGGCCAGGGTGAGGCCCTGCTTCTCTCGCGTTAGGCATCCGCTCGCCGTGGTCGTGGCGTGCAGCCCGTTGGCGCCCAAACACGCCCAGAACCGCCGTTCGTGCCGAGAATCGCTGGAACAGCGGCGATTCCCGGCATTTGCGGCGATCCTCGGCACAGCGGCCGCTGTACGTCTGCCTCTGTCGTCTCAGACGCCGTAGTTCTTTGCCGGCGCGAGGATGACGACGACGGTGGCCGGCGAACCCTCCAGCCGAACGAACACCGAATGCGTCAGGTCCGTCCCCTCGCTGCTCGTCGCCACCGAGAGCTCATCGTAGGTTCCGTCCAGCACAGGGGCACCGGAGACCGTGAACGACTGGAGCGTACCTGGAACCAGTGCCTGGACCTCTGTCTCTGAGAGCCCGACCGCCACAAGTTCAGCGGTCGACACCGACAGCCCGCCGGCGCTCGGCCCCTCCACCCGCACGTACCAGTCAGGTTCGAGTGGTGCATCCACCGGAGGGTCGACGTCGTTCAGCGTGAGGCCGTCCCACACATAATTGGTACCCGGCGGGGTCTCGATACCTCCCGGGTGCCCGATCACGATGGGCGGTGCTCCTGTGGCGGTGGTGATCCTCGCAACAACGTCGGCGATCGGGTCGAAATACCCCATCGACTCGAGGATGTCTCCTGTGCCATTTGTGATCTGCAGTCCGTCGGAGCGCACCAGGATCGTCGTCGGCGCGAGCAGCGGATCCGCGGACGGGGTCGCGGTCGCCGACGATGTGCCCGGCGTCTCCGTGGGCGTCGCCGAACCGATCACCGGCTCGGCATCGATGCCGTCGGCGGAGCCCGCGGGCATGCACCCAGCGAAACTGAGCGCGATCACCACGCTAAACGCGGCAACCAGGACGAGCGGCGTTCTTCGGTTGTCCATGTGTCCCCCTTGAGTTGCCGAGCTAGGTCGATTGTGCACCCTTGCGAACGGAGGTGCGAACGGCAACACCGCCGGCAAGGATCAGACCGAGAGCGAGAGCCATCAGCCGACCGTCTTCGCCGTTACGACACGCAATTCCAGTTGAATCCTGCTCGAACGGGTGCCACCGCGGCATCCGTGGGCCACACTGGGGTGTACCGGAGGGCACGACAAGGCAGTCGGGCACAAGTCAGTCCGCAACTGGGCAAGTCTGGGGGAAGCACACGTGAGCGAACCGCGCGTCCAACTCCTGGCGCGAATGATTTCCGTGGCGGCGGGAACGCGGACGGGCGCCCCAGTCGTACTGGGGATCAGGGCTGGGATCGGATTCGGAAAGACCTGGCTTCTCGACCGGCTTGCCGAGCAGCTGCCGCCGGACACGCTGGTACTGCGCTGTGTCGGCCACCCCGCAGAGACAGAGCTGCCGTATGCCGCCGTGCATGCGCTCATCTCGCCACTGCTCGGCCGACTGGGCGAGCTTCCGGTGAGGCAGGCGGAAGCCGTCACCGCAGCCCTGGCGATTGATCCCGGTACACCAAGGGACCCACTTGCTCTGTCTGCCGGGCTCCATGGCCTCATCACGCTGGGGGCGGAATCCCGCCCGGTTATCGTCCTGGTCGACGACCTGCAATGGCTCGACGAGCCCTCACGGCTCGCGCTGACCTTCGCAGCGCGACGATTACGCGCTGACGCCGTATTCATGGTGTTCGCGGGACGCCCGGGTGACGACCGCCCATGGCCGGTCGTCGAAGAACACGTGATAAACCTTTGGCCCGTTTCTGAGAGCGAAAGTCGTGGCATCCTTGCGGCCGCATACCCTGACCTCAGTGCGGCAGCTGCCAGGGAGTTGTCCGATCGAGCGGGCGGGCTCCCTTTGGCCCTGGTCCAGCTTCCGGCCGAGTTGAACCAGGCTCAGCGAAGTGGCGAAGAACCGCTGCCGACAGCACTACGGCTTGGCACACGGCTCGAACAGTTCTATTCGACCAGGATGCGGCATATGGGCCAGGCAGGTCGCGTGGCGCTGGCACTTGCAAGCCTCGAGGAACTCGACCTGGCCAGCCTGAAGGCCGCGCTCGCTGAGCTCGGCGGCGACCTCACCCTTCTGGCCGAAGCCGAGCGCAGTGGTTTGCTGCAGATCGACGAGTCCGGCTGTCGCTTCTCCCACCCGACCGTTCGCTCCGCGGCTCAAGCGGCTGTGGGCTACTCGGATATCCAGGCCGCCCGCCGCGCAATCCTTGCTGTCCTGCCAAAGGATTCGCCCAGGCGAGCCCGACATCTGGATGCCCTGGCGGATGGAATCAATGAAGAGGCAGCTACCGCTCTCGACTCGGCCGCTGCCGACGCCTGGTCGCGCTCCGCTTTCTCCCAGGCAGCATCGGCGTGGGAGCGTTCAGCCGCTCGAACCAGCGACAGGGAGCGATCCACCCTCAGGCTCGGGCAGGCAGTCGAGGCACACCTGCGGGCAGGATCGGGCGCTCCTCTGGTGGGGCTCCTCCAGCGACTCGCTTCCGATGCAGACAGTCCGGAGGAAGAAGCAAAGTGGCTGTCGCTGCTCCAGGTGACCGGGCTGCACAGCGATCTGGCAACCGGCGCACCCGATCGGGAACGGCAGCTGGCAGCGCACCTGGCTCCGACACAACCGTCCGCCGCGTCAACCCTGCTCACAACGTGTGCGTTGACCATGGCCATATCCGGTTGGTTCGGCCTGGCCCGAGAAATGATCGACGAACTGCGAACGCTGCTGCCCGATTACGAGTTCCCGGCGGCAGAGGCGCTCGTGCACGACATCGTCGACGTACTGACCGGTCGACCTGGCTCCGGTGCGATCCTGCGATCGGACTGGTCGGATGAGTTGTCAGACGCTGAAGTGAGTTCTCCGGCAACGCCCGTTTCACCGGCGACGACGATTCTCGCCTGGATGGGTGAGAGTGATGACGCCCTCCGCATCATTGACCGAGTGCGAACGGTGCTGCACGCACGGGGACAGGTCAGCCTGCTCGGACTCTCCCTCGGCCAGCGCGCCGTCATCCTCGACGCCCGTGGAGAGTGGGCAGAGGCCGCGGCCAGCTACCAGAGTGCGGTAGAACTGATCCTGGCCGGGGATTTCACCGGACCGCTGCCGCACCTGAGGCTGCGCCATGCCTGGCTGCTCGCAGCTCGGGGTGAGCACGAACGCGCACGAGAGATTGTTTCCGAAATGAAAAGGAGCGCACAGTTCGAGCTCCCCATCCATCGGCATCTGACCCTCTGCGTGGAAGGTCAGCTCGAACTCGGAGCGGGCAACGCTGCCGCTGCGGCCGCACGATTGACAGAGGCGGCGGCGTGCGAGCGGGAGATGGGGTTGGTCGAACCGGCATTCCTGGGGAGATTCGCCGATTATTTCGATGCCATGTGGCGCCTGGATCGTCACGCTGAAGCGGTGTCGGAGCTCGACGACTTTGAGCAGCGCGCCCACAACGCCGACCGGATCTCGTCACTCGCGATCGCCGCACGGTGCAGGGCCATCGCCGGTGACGCAGCGGGCGCCGATGCCGCCTTCAGCCACGCGCTGGATCTGCACGCGGCATCCGGCGATCCGTTCCAGACCGCGAGGACGCACCTGGCCTTCGGTCAAAGCCTGCGCCGCCGCCGGCGCAAAGCGGAGGCCATTGGTGAGCTGCATTTGGCCAAGCAGATGTTCGAACGGCTCGGCGCCACCCCCTGGCTGGCCATCGTGATCGCCGAACTGACGGCATGCGGTGAGCGACGCGCGCACGATGCCGGGGCCGCTGGGCCACTCAGCGAGCTCACTCCGCGTGAACTCGAGGTCGCACTCACAGTTGCGGCCGGTGCCAGCAACCCGGAAGCGGCCGCCCGGCTGTTCATCTCACGCCGTACCGTCGAATACCATCTCGCCGGCGTGTTCCGGAAGCTCGGCGTGACCTCTCGCACCGGGCTCTCCGAGGCGGTGCGTTCCGCCGAGTCACCCGGGTCCGCCTGACCTGCGCTCGTGGAGTGCCGTCTGGTGTCCTCCTGCGCCGAAACCCCGAAGAAACGTGGCAAGCCCCACGTACTGGTGAGGGTCACGGATGACCGGAGCCGCCGCATCCGATTGGCTGGTTCAGTGGAGGGAACCGATGAAACGAACACTCGTATTTCTAGTCCTTATCGGTGTTGCATTGACCGGTTGCTCAGCCGGCGCCGGTTCCGAGAAGTCTGCGCAGACGAAACCGTCCGCCGCGTCAGATGACGGTAAGTCAGATGAGACTGAACCGGTGGAAGCCGAGCCCGCTGACGAACCGGCCGCCGAACCGGCCAAGACGGATGGGTGCCTTGGCATTTCTCCCGACGCCCTGACCCAGCTGGTCGGGTCCGATCTCGGCGAAGCACAGAAAGGGTCGACCAACGTCACCGTCAACGAGATCAAATGGACCGCCGACCGGTGCGAATGGGGCGACAGGGACACCCTGGAAGTAATTGTGAGCTCGGCAGACAAGGCCGCATTCCCTGATTCAGCCGTATTCTGTGAGCTGTCAGGGCTCGATCCTGAGCCGGTCAGTGGTATCGGCGAGGCTGCTTCGTGGGACTTCATGGAGATCAACGGCGCGTCAGGAAAACTTGTCGTATGCACCCAGGACCGCTGGGTGAGCATCCGCATGCGAGCCCCGACCGCTGATACCGCTGCGTTCCGGGACCAGTCGATAGAACTCGCCCGCCTCGCGCTCGCCGCGTGAAGCCAGTCGACGCCAGTCGACGCCACGCCGAGAATCGCCGTTCACACCGGGAATCGCTGTAGGAGCGGCGATTCGAGGCGTGAACAGCGATTCTGGGCGAGCGAGTCAGGCGGGCGGGCGGGCGGGCGAGTCAGGCTAGCGAGTCGGGCGAGCGAGCGGAGCGGGATCGCTGCCCCGTGCCCGGCGGGACTACTTGGGCGGAATCTGGGTGTCCGGGCGATTGGCCCGCAGCACCTCGAGCCTGGCACGGTACTCGACCTCGTTGATGTCGCCCTGCGCGAAGCGCTCGGCCAGGGTCTTCTCGGCGCTGCGGGAATCCGCCTGGGCCTGAGCATGCCAGCCGCCAGGGCCACCGTAGTACTCGCCCGCTACGGCACGACGGCGCCAACGGCGACCGAAGACGGCAAAGAGGGTCACGAAGACGGCGATCCAGAACAGCGGGATCAGCAGGAAGAGCCAGCCACCTCCGCCTCCGCCACCCCAGCCCCAGCCGTTGTGGGTGGCCAGGCTGGTGGTTGCGGCGGTGAGTAATGCACTGGAAATCATGGGGAGTCCAATCGTGGTGTGTCGGTTCGGCTCCGTCTGGAACCGATACCTCCACACTTCCGTCTGGCACGCCGCCGCGAATCTGCCCACGGGAGGCATTCCGCGTACTCCCCCGGGAGCAGTCTCGCCTAAGAGACGCCTCCCTACAGGCTGGCCTTCACTGGCCGGCCTTCACCAGGCCGGCCTCGTACGCAACGATGACCAGCTGCACTCGGTCCCTGGCCGAAAGCTTCGACATGATGCGCGACACGTGGGTCTTCGCGGTCAGCGGGCTCAGGAACAACCGCGCACCGATCTCGGCGTTCGTCAAGCCGCGCCCGACGAGCCCGAGCACCTCCCGTTCGCGGTCGGTGAGCGCATCGAGCGACGGCTTCCGCGCATCGTCCGCCATCCCAGACGCCATCAGTCCGCTTGCCATCCGCTCCAGCAACCGTCTGGTGACACCGGGAGAAAGCAACCCGTCGCCGGCGGCAACAACGCGCACCGCACGGATGAGTTCTGCCGGCTCCGTATCTTTCACCAGGAAGCCGCTCGCCCCCGCTCGAATCGCCCGCGCCACGTACTCGTCGAGCTCGAACGTCGTGACGATCACGATGTGCGTGCCCGACAGTCCGGGGTCGGCGACGATCTGCTCTGTCGCCCAGAGCCCGTCGCCGTCCGGCATCCGGATGTCCATCAGCACCACATCGGGCCGGTGCCTGGCAACCGCATCCACGGCTTCGCGCCCCGTCGCCGCCTGCGCGGCCACCTCGATGTCGGGCTCAGAGCCGAAGAGCGCGGCAAAACCAGCCCTGATCAGCTGCTGGTCATCAGCGATGACGATCTTGATCATGCTCTGCGCCTCATCTCGTGGCAGGCCTCAGCGGCAGGCGGGCATCCACCCGAAAGCCGTGCTCGTCAGACCGAGTGAAACGCACGCTTCCACCGAGCAGTTCTGCGCGCTCGCGCATTCCGAGCAAGCCCCCGCCGGGAACGAACTCGCCGTGTCCCGCTGACGGCAGTCCGTCATCCGTCACCGTCAACAGGTAGCTGCCCCGGTCGACGCCGAGATAAACGGATGCGGTGGCCGCCTGGGCGTGCCGCAAGACGTTGGTGAGCGCCTCCTGGCAGATCCGATAGAGCGCGAGCTGGGTGGCGGCCGGCACTGCGGCTTCTGCGTGCAGCGCATTGACGTCGTCGATGCTCAGCCCTTGGGCACGGAAGGACTCGATCAGCGCCGGCAGCCCTGCCAGGTCGGGCTCTGGCATCAGCGGAGGTGCGCCGGAGCCCCTGCCGTCAGTACTGTCCGACGTGTCGGAGCGGAGGATCCCGAGGACCATCCGCACCTCCTGCAGAGCGTTCTTACTCGTGCTTTTGATGCTCGCAAGGGCCTCTGCCGCCTTGTCTGGCTG
This sequence comes from Glaciibacter superstes DSM 21135, assembly GCF_000421145.1. Taxonomy (GTDB): domain Bacteria; phylum Actinomycetota; class Actinomycetes; order Actinomycetales; family Microbacteriaceae; genus Cryobacterium; species Cryobacterium superstes. The sequence continues at coordinate 130,199 of NZ_ATWH01000003.1, forward strand.
GCTCTCGATCAGGTGCAGTCCGACTCCGGCCTGCACGTTGATCTGGGAGAGCGAGTGGGCCAGCACGTCGTGGAGCTCCCTGGCGATTCGCACGCGTTCGCGCTGTTCGGCGCTCATGCGCCGCTGGTCCATGGCACGTCGCGCTTCCTGGATGCGATCGCTGCGGCGCCGCAGCGTCTCGCCGATCCCCATCAGAATGACCAGTCCGAGGGTGGTGAGCGCGACACGAAGCGGGTGGTAGAACACTCCGTAGAGACTCGCGAGGGCGACGGTCGCCACCCAGGCGCCGGCGACGGATGCGTACACCCAGATCCGTGCGCCACGCACGATCGCGAGGACGATGGCGAACGCCGCCGCCGCGTACGGGAAGCCGATGTCGGGTTGCACCAGGAGCACGATGGCGATCAGAAGCGCGTTGACGGCCGCAACCGGGCCGGGATGGCGCCGTGCGGCGATCAGCGTGAGGGGGCCGGCGATCGCCAGCGCAAGAACGAGGATTCCCGTTCCTGACCAGTCGAATCCGGACCAGCCCTGTTCAGACCAGTCCTGTTGAAACCAGCCCTGTTCAGACCTGCCCTGTTCTGACTGGACTCGGCCGCGCCAGAGTTGGAACAGCACAGCCGGCACCTGCAGGAGGAATGAGATGGCGACGGGAAGCCACAGCCGAACCCCAGGCGGCATGCCGCGGCCGGGCACGCGCTGGCCCCATGCCGCGTCGCTTGCCCAGGGTGGTGCCATCCCTCGATGCTACTTCCCGGCCGGGCACCGCCGCGTCCACCGCCGGGAGCACGCGTCTACTCCCGAGGGAGTAGACGCTGCCTCAGCCCAAGAGGCTGATGGGCTTCACGATGTCGGCGTAGATGAGCAGCAGGCTCATGCCACCGAGCACAATCACGACGGCGAAGGTCACCGGCATCAGCTTGGCCGTGTCGACCGGCCCAGGCGAGGGCTTCTTGAACAGCTTCGCCCACGCCTTGCGGATGCCTTCCCACAGTGCCCCGGCGACATGGCCACCGTCGAGCGGCATCAGTGGAATGAGGTTGAACACGAGGAGGGCGATGTTGACAGAGGCGAGCAGGCTGAGCATGCTCGCCACCTTCTCCACCACAGGGATGGTGTCGATGCTCGCGATCTCTCCCGCCAGCCGGCCGACGCCCACCACGCTGATGGGACCGTTCGGGTCGCGTTCCCCCGGACCGAACGCCGCGTTGGCGACGTCGATCAAGCGCTGCGGCAGGTTGAGGATGATGTGGACGACCCCGACGATGTTCTCCCCCACCAACGGGAGAACAGCGGATGCCGGCTGCCGAACGAGTTCGCCAGCGGCACCGATCCCGACAAAACCGACCTCGGTAGTGACCTGGTTACCCTCAGCATCCTTCACGATCTGGCCGTCGGCATCCGTCGCGTAACGCTCACTCAGCTTCGGCGTGACGACCAGCGACAGGTCCGTGCCGCCCCGCTCCACCACAACGTCGAGCGGCGTGCCAGGCGATTCGCGGATGATCTCGGTCGACTGAGCCCAGCTGTCGATGGCCGTGCCGTTGATGCTGACCAGGCGATCGCCTGGCTTCAGGCCGGCAGCGGCCCCGGGTGATTCCTCGTCGCCGGCCGCACAGGTCTGCCGCTCACTGGTCGCCGACAGCACACATTCGTTGACGCTGCCGAGGGTCGTCGACACCTGAGCGGTGCCGAAACCCATCAGCAGGATTGCGAACAGCACCACAGCGATGACGAGGTTCATGAACGGTCCGCCGAGCATGACGATGACGCGTTTCCAGACCGGAAGCCGATAGAAGGCGCGGTGGTCTTCTCCGTGGCCGATCGTTTCTGCGCTGGCCTGGCGGGCATCCTCGACCATGGTCGCCAGGGCGCCTGGCTTCTTTTCAGGAGCCCCCTCCTGCACCAGGGTCTGGAAGAAGCCGGTGCTGGCCTCGCGCGCCGCGCCGCCCGGTTTGGCAGGCGCGAACATGCCGATCATCGAGATGTAGCCGCCGAGCGGGATGGCCTTCACGCCGTATTCGGTCTCACCCTTGTGTCGTGACCACAAGGTCGGCCCGAAGCCGATCATGTACTGCGTGACCTTCACCCCGAAGAGTTTGGCCGGAACCAGGTGTCCGATTTCGTGCAGGCCGATCGACAGGGCGAGACCGACGATGACGACGGCGACGCCCAGGATGAACAGCAGCACAGATTCCACAGGGACAGATTAGTCGCATCAAGCTGCGAACCGGCTGGCTACAGGCTATGCGCTTATGCTGGGGCCAATGCCCACTTTCCCGAGGAGGACTCGCCCTGTCAACAGCGAATGAGACCGGACCGATCGGCACTCTGCTGGCCGATCGCTTCCGTGTCGACCGGTTGGTCGGCACGGGCGGGATGGCGGCTGTCTACCAGGCAACGGATACGCTGCTTGGCCGCTCTGTCGCCGTCAAGCTGTTCCGCGCAGACTCAGGCGAAGGGGCAGACCCCGAGCGGCAGCGCGGCGAGGTCACCGTACTTGCCAGTCTCAACCACTTCGCGCTCGTCACGCTCTTCGATGCCGGAATCACCTCGATGAACGGATCGCCGCGTTCCTTCATCGTGATGGAGTACGTCGACGGGTCAGACCTCCGCAGCAAGATCGCGTCAGGCCCGCTTTCCCCAGCGGAAGTCGCGGCCATCGGTGCGGATATTTCAGAGGCCCTTCACTACGTGCATGGCAGGGAAATCATCCACCGTGACGTCAAGCCGGCGAACGTGTTGCTCGCACACGGCGGCATGCACGGCCGCACCACTCACGCCAAGCTCGCGGATTTCGGCATCGCACGCCTCGTCGACGGCAGCAGGCTGACCGCAACCGGCACGCTGCTCGGCACCGCGAACTACCTGAGCCCTGAGCAGGCGCTCGGTTCGGCGATCGGCCCGTCGTCGGATGTCTACTCACTCGGTCTGGTGCTCCTGGAGTGCCTCACCGCAGAACGCAGCTACCCGGGCACCGCAGTGGAGTCGGCGATGGCGAGGCTCCAACGCCAACCGGAGATTCCGGATTCACTCGGCTCAGGCTGGGCAGACGTGCTTGAACGGATGACGCGTCGCGAGCCAGACGAACGGCCGAGCGCCGAGGTCGCCGCGGAGATACTCCGTGGCCTGGCTGCTGGCGTACCCGTGGCGACGGCATCGCCCGGACCGATGACCGGGGCGACCAAGCCGCTTCCTGTCAGCGCAGATTCGGTCGGCGCAGATTCGGTCGGCGCAGATTCGGTCGGCGCAGATTCGGTCGGCGCAGATGTGGTCGGCGCAGGGCAGGCGCCACACTCTACTGACCCCGCTGATCCCACGGCGCCGACCGTCATGCTCGGTGCGATGGCGCCCGCGGACACCGGTATGGCGCCCGCCGCCGGACGGGGCGCCAACGGGGTAGGCGACAGTCGTGGCGGCGACTGGACCGGGACAGCAGCCACGGGAATGGTCACACCGACCTCCACTGGCACACCGATCCCCACTGGCAATACGGCCACTACTGGTCGCCGATCGGCCAGGCGCAGCACGCGCATACTCCTCTGGCTTCTTGCGCTCGTTGTCGTCGCCATTGCCGTCGTGACCGTGTTGTTCGTGCTGCGCCCGACTGCCCCAGAGACACAGCCGCCACCGAGTTATCCGGCGGTCGACGGTCCACTCGGCGAACATCTGCAACAGCTCCAGGAGAGTGTGAACCCATGAGCACGTTCCGCTACCGCATTACCGCTGTCGGCGCCGGGATCCTTCTCATCGCCGCATCCCTCACTGGCTGCGCTCCGACTCCGCCAGCGCTGCAAGCCCAGGCAGCCGAACAGCTCAGGGCCGGTGTGCTCGCGGTCACGACGGCTGCCGCTGCCGGCGATTACGCGGGCGCGCAAACGGCGCTCGGTTCTGTTCAGGCCGACCTGCTTGGGGCCGCGGCGGCCGAGGAGGTGACGTCGGCTCGATCGGCGGAAATCCAGGCCGCCATCAACCTGGTTGGTGCCGATCTGGCGGCGGCCATTGCCGCGGTCACGCCGCCTCCCGCTCCCCCGTCGGACGACGACGATTCCGAGGAGGATGAAGGGAACGGGAACAACGGCAACGGCAAGGGCAACAACGGCAACGGGAATGGCAACGGTGGAAACACGTCGACGCCTGCGCCGCCGCCTGAACCGACGGAAGAACCCACGACGGAACCCACCGAACCGCCGGCGTCCGAGAACCCGGGCGCGGAACCGACGCCCGAAAGCGACGACTGAACGCGTCGCCTGAACGCGTCGCCTGGGCACAACGGCCTCGAATTCCTCGCCGAGCCGTGAGCTGAGCACCTTCTCAGCGCTGGGAAGGTGCTCAGCTCATGGTTCGGCGCAGAGTATCGCGCGGTGCAGGGGCCGCGGGTGGTCAGGAAGCGAGCAGCGCGTCAGCCCTCGTGCGCGCCCACTCTTCGGCGGCGGCGAGCGACTCCAGGCTGAGCGCACCCTCCTGCTCGTGCGCGTCTACCACGCGCCGCACGGTGTCGACGATGGTGAGGAACGGGATGCGCCCGGCGTGGAAGGCGGCAACCGCCTGCTCGTTGGCGGCGTTGAAGACCGCCGGGTATGTGCCGCCGGCCCTTCCGACCTGCTTCGCGAGCGCGACAGCCGGGAATGCAACATCGTCGAGCGGCTCGAAGGTCCATTCCTGAGGAGTGGTCCAGTCGATCGGGTTGCCGACCGCTCCGATGCGATTCGGCCAGTCCAGCCCGAGCGAGATCGGCAGGCGCATGTCGGGCGGCGACGCCTGAGCGATGGTGGACCCGTCGATGAATTCGACCATCGAGTGCACCAGCGACTGCGGGTGCACCACCACGTCGATGCGGTCGTAATCGACGTCGAAGAGCAGGTGCGCCTCGATCACCTCGAGCCCCTTGTTCACCATGGTGGCCGAATTGGTCGTGACGACCAGCCCCATGTCCCAGGTGGGGTGCGCGAGCGCCTGCGCCGGGGTGACATCCGTCATCTGGTCACGGCTGCGCCCTCGAAACGGGCCGCCGGATGCCGTGACAACGAGGCGCCGCACTTCGCGTGGCGTACCGGAGCGCAGCGCCTGGGCGATGGCGGAGTGTTCTGAGTCGACCGGCACGATCTGCCCGGGTGCCGCCAGGGAGGTCACGAGGTCGCCGCCGACGATCAGCGATTCCTTGTTCGCCAGAGCCAGGGTGCGGCCGGCCTTCAGCGCTGCCAACGTCGGACCAAGCCCGACAGACCCGGTGATGCCGTTCAGGACGACATCGGCTTCGACGTCTCGAACCAGTTGCTCAGCCTCTTCCGCCCCGAGCGCCGTGTGCTCAACCCCGAACCGTTCAGCCTGATCGCCCAGGAGTTCGCGGTTTCGCCCTGCGGACAGGCCGACCACGTCGAAACGCGTTGGGTTGGCCCTGATCACGTCGAGGGCTTGTGTTCCGATGGAGCCGGTCGAGCCGAGAATAATGACTGTGCGCACGCTCCCATGCTAGGCGCAACGACAGAACGGCCGTCGTTCACCCGCTGTACATTGAAGCCGCGTAGGCTCCCGCGAGTCCTGCTGTCACGAGAAGATAGGCCATATGACCCCGCACGACCCCGGACTTCTCCTCGCAGGTTCGAGAGCGGCAGAGCCGCGCACCCTCGTCGACATCCTGCGCGCGAGTGCCGCGGCCGATCCGCAGGCATCCGCCTTGGCGGACACCGACGGCGCACTGAGCTATCGCGAGCTTCTTCGGCTGGTGAATTCGGCTGCAGCACAGCTCAGCCTCGCCGGTGTTCGCAGGGGCGACCGGGTGGGGATCCGAATTCCCTCTGGTACCAGGACGCTGTATATCTCGATCCTCGCCACCCTGGTCGCCGGGGCGAGCTATGTGCCCGTGGATGCAGACGATCCAGACGAACGGGCGGAGCTGGTCTTTGGAGAAGCGGATGTTGTCGGCGTGATCGGCGCAGACGGCGTATTGGTGCCACGAACCAGGGCCGATGACGGGCCGCTGGTGCAGCGGGATCCGCCCACCAGCGGCATCCCGACGCTCGGCACTCCGACCGGCACCTTTCCCGTTGTCGACCTGCCCCGGCCAGATGACGACGCCTGGGTGATCTTCACCTCAGGGTCGACGGGCACGCCAAAGGGTGTCGCGGTCACCCACCGTTCTGCGGCGGCTTTCGTCGACGCTGAAACCCGGTTGTTCCTGACAGACGATCCGATCGGCCCTGGCGACAGGGTGCTGGCGGGCCTGTCCGTCGCCTTCGACGCTTCCTGCGAGGAGATGTGGCTCGCCTGGAGGAACGGTGCCTGCCTGGTTCCTGCACCACGATCACTCGTCCACTCTGGAGTCGACCTCGGCCCGTGGCTGATCGCGCACGGCATCACGGTGGTCTCAACAGTCCCCACACTCGCCGGGCTGTGGCCCGTTGAATCGCTGGAACTCGTTCGACTTCTCATCTTCGGAGGCGAAGCCGTGCCGCCTGAGCTCGCCGAACGCCTTGCCGTCGAGGGGCGGGAGGTGTGGAACACCTACGGGCCGACAGAGGCCACCGTCGTCGCCTGCGCCGCCGTGCTCACGGGCGCGCCTCCCGTGCGCATCGGACTGCCGCTGGACGGCTGGGACCTGGCCGTCGTCGATGCGGCCGGCCAGCCGGTTGCTGAGGGCGAGGTCGGCGAGCTGATCATCGGCGGCGTCGGACTCGCCCGCTACCTCGATCCGGAGAAGGATGCCGAGAAGTACGCGGCGATGCCGACCCTCGGCTGGGACCGCGCCTATCGATCAGGTGACCTGGTGAGGTTCGAGGCCGCTGGCCTGGTTTTCATCGGGCGCGCAGACGACCAGGTCAAACTGGGCGGCCGTCGCATCGAGCTCGGTGAGATCGACGCCGCTCTCGGTGCGCTCGCCGGGGTCGGTGGCAGCGCCGCGGTTGTGCAGACCACGCCGGCCGGAAACCAGATCCTGGTCGGGTACATCGCGCCGACCGATCCTGCCGCCGAATTCGATACGGATGCCGCGATGGTCACGCTTCGCTTGGAACTCCCCGCCGCCCTGGTGCCGCTGCTTGCCGTCGTCGACACCATTCCGACACGCACCTCTGGCAAGGTCGACAGGGCTGCCCTGCCGTGGCCGCTGCCTTCCGCAGTCGCTGCCGGCGACGCCGCCGGCCTTCGTGAAAACCTCAGTGACACCGCTGCCTGGCTCGCCGAACACTGGACCGGAATCCTCGGTTCACCGGTGACCGGCGAAGACGACGATTTCTTCGCTCACGGCGGCGGTTCGCTCACGGCTGCCCAACTCGTCTCCGCCATCCGCACCAGGTTCCCTGACACCCGAGTCTCCGACATCTACGACCACCCGCGCATCGGGGCGCTGGCCACCGAGCTCGATTCCCGCGCCCCTGAACCGGAGCAGGAACCGCGCGTCGTCTCCCCCACACCGATGCGCACCCAAATCGTGCAGACCCTCCTCGGAATTCCGTTGCACATCCTGGTCGGTCTGCGCTGGACCGTGTACCTGCTCACAGCCAACAATGTGCTCTCCCTGTTCACACCGGTGCCGTGGGCGCCGACCGTGCCGTGGTGGTGGATTCTGGCGGGATTTGTTCTGTTCATCACCCCGCCCGGCCGCATGGCGGTATCCGTTGTCGCGGCGCGGCTGCTCCTCGGCGGGCTGACACCCGGTGATTACCCGCGAGGCGGGAGTGTGCACCTGCGCCTCTGGCTGGCCGAACAGGTCGCGCACCTGGTCGGCGCCACCAATCTCGCCGGCGCTCCCTGGATCAGCTACTACGCGCGTGCGCTCGGAGCCCGAATCGGCCGCGGCGTCGACCTGCATTCCCTGCCGCCGATCACCGGCATGCTCAAGATCGGAAGCGGCGCCTCGATCGAGCCTGAGGTCGATCTCGCCGGGTACTGGATCGACGGCGACGTGCTGCGCCTCGGTTCTGTGCAGATCGGCGCAGAAGCCACCGTCGGCTCGCGCAGCACCCTCCTGCCGGGAACCAGGGTGGGCAAGGGTGCGGAGATCGCTGCGGGCTCCGCCGTGCACGGACGGGTTCCGGCCGGCCAGCTCTGGGCCGGTTCGCCCGCCGAGCGCATCGGCAAAGCCAAACACGACTGGCCCCTTGAACGCCCGCCGCAGGCTTCACACTGGCTGATTGCCTACGGTGTGGGCTCTGTTGTGCTGTCGATCCTGCCGCTGATCGCTGTCCTGGCCGCTGTACTCGTCATCTGGCCGGGCCTGTCGGCAGCGTCCACACTGGGTGAAGCTGCGCTCCACGCCCTCATTTGGCTCCCCCTGGCGGTGGCGGCCGGCGGTGTGCTGTACGCGCTGCTCGTTGTGGCGTCCGTTCGCCTGCTGGGCATCGGCATCCGCCCAGGCCAGTACCCGGTTCGCAGCCGCATCGGCTGGCAGGTCTGGGCAACGGAGCGCCTGCTCGATTCCGCCCGCACGGTGCTCTTCCCGTTCTACGCCAGCCTGTTCACCCCGGTCTGGCTCCGGCTGCTCGGGGCGAAGGTCGGCAAGGGTGTCGAAGCGTCCACTGTGCTGCTGCTCCCCTCGATGACCACGATCGGCGACTACGCCTTCCTCGCAGACGACACCATGATCGGCTCGTATGAGCTTGGTCACGGGTGGCTGCGCATCGACGAGGCGAAGGTCGGGCGGCGAGCGTTCCTTGGCAACTCCGGAATGACCGGGCCGGGCCGGTCGGTGCCGAAGAACGGCCTGGTCGCGGTACTCTCCGCCACACCGCGCAAGGCGAAGTCCGGCTCGTCGTGGCTCGGAAATCCTCCGGTGCGCCTCCGCAGGGCGGTCGCGGAGTTCGACGAAACCCGAACCTTCAAGCCTCCGATCAGGCTCAAAGCAGCCCGGTTGCTCTGGGAACTGTGCCGGTTCGTTCCCGTTGTCGTCACCGCCGCCATCGGCCTCGGCGTTCTGGTCTGCCTGCAGTGGATGATCGGCGCCTGGGGGGTCGGCTGGGCGATCGCCGCCTCCGGGATCGTCCTTCTCGCGGCGGGCGCAGTGGCCGCGGGTGCGACGACCGTGATGAAGTGGACGCTGGTCGGGCGGATCGCGGTGCGCGAGCATCCGCTGTGGTCGTCGTTCGTCTGGCGAAACGAGGTATCGGATGCCTTCGTCGAGCTGGTTGCAGCGCCCTGGTTCGCCGTAGCCGCGACCGGCACACCCGCCCTCGCCTGGTGGCTGCGTTCCCTCGGCGCCCGAATCGGTCGCGGAGTGTGGAGCGAGTCATACTGGCTTCCCGAAGCCGACCTGATCACGCTCGGCGACGGCGCAACAGTGAACCGGGGCTCTGTCGTGCAGACCCATCTGTTCCACGACCGGGTCATGCAACTCGACACCGTTGAGCTGGCAGCGGGCGGAACGCTCGGCCCGCACAGCGTCATCCTTCCGGCAGCGGCCATCGGTGCGGGCGCCAGCGTCGGCCCGGCGTCGCTGGTGATGCGCGGAGAGGTGGTGCCCCCTTCGAGCCGGTGGGCAGGAAACCCGATTGCGCCGTGGAAGCACGAACCGTGGAATACAGTGGCGAGGTGAAGGCACGCGATCTCATCCCCGAATCCGGTGGAGCGAGTGCCGGCGATGACTATCTCCCCGGCAGTGGGAACAGCGGGTATTCGGTGTCGCACTACGCGCTCGAACTCGACTACCGGATGGCGAGCAACCGACTCACCGGCACGGCCGTCATCACCGCGACCGCGTCGCAGCCGCTCGGTCGGTTCAGCCTCGATCTCACCGGGCTGGTTGCAAGCAAGGTTTCCGTCGACGGGGTGCGGGTGGCGAAAGTAGTCCAGAATACGCAGAAACTCACGATCACCCCCGCCAGGCCGATCGAAGCCGGCGCGTCGTTCATCGTCTCGGTGCGGTACGGCGGCTCCCCCGGTCCGCGAAGAAGCCGGTGGGGAGAGGTCGGCTGGGAGGAACTCGCGGAGGGTGTCATCGTCGCCGGTCAGCCGTGCGGGGCGCCCACCTGGTTTCCCTGCAACGATCATCCTGGCGACAAGGCCACCATGCAGCTCGCGATGACCACCGATTCCCCCTACCGAGTTGTCGCCAACGGCACGCTGGTGTCGCGCACGGTGAGGTCGAGCCGAACCCGTTGGGTCTTCGAGACCACTGAGCCGATGGCCACCTATCTCGCGACAGTGCAGATCGGTTATTACCAGTCGTATGCCCTGCCGCCGGCGCGGATTCCGCAGTATGCGTACATCCCAGAGGATCTCGCCGCCGACTTCGGCGCCGACTTCGGCGGCCAGTCGGCGATGATCGAGGTCTTTGAGAAGCTGTTCGGCGAGTTCCCGTTCAGCGAGTACACCGTGGTGGTGACGGATGACGACCTCGAGATTCCGCTTGAGGCGCACGGTCTGTCTGTCTTCGGTCGCAACCACGTCGACGGGCACCAGGGCGAGGTGCGACTGATCGCGCATGAGCTCGCCCACTCGTGGTTCGGCAACAGCCTCACGGCGGCATCCTGGAAGCACATCTGGCTGCATGAAGGGTTCGCCTGCTACGCCGAGTGGCTGTGGTCTGAGGCGTCTGGTTCGACGAGCGCCGCGCATCTGGCCGAGCACCACTGGACACGGCTGAATGCACTCCCCCAGGACTTCGCGATTGGCGACCCGGGCCCGGATCTCATGTTCGACGACCGGCTATACAAACGAGGTGCACTCACCCTGCACGCGCTCAGGGTGACGATCCGCGACGAGGCGTTCTTCGAGTTGCTGAGAAAGTGGACATTCGAGCACCGCCATGGTTCGGTGACCACCGAGCAGTTCCTTGCCCATGTCAGCGAGTCATCCGACCGGCCAACCGGTCCCCTGCTCGCGGCGTGGCTGTTCGACACCGCGCTGCCCAAATTGCCGCCCAGACGTCGGTAACACTGCCGTCGGTGACACTGCCGTCGGTGACACTGCCGTCGGTGACACTGCCGATCACACGGTCGTGATTCGGATGCGGTACGGCCCCGCATCGAGGATGGCAAGTGCTCCGACGATCCCGCGTGGGAGGTCGAGCATTTCGATCTGCGGCGGCTGGTCAAGCTGCAACGCGACAGGCCACCTGACGAGTCGTACAACTTCGCTGTTCGCGTGCGCAGCGAAGGTGACGGCCAGTTCGGCCGGATCAATGTTCAGCCCCCAGCCAGTGGCCTTCAGTATCGCCTCCTTGACGGTCCAGAGCCTGGCAAGTCGGTCGTTCCTGGCTCCTTCGGGCAGAACGTCCAACGCGGCTTGTTCCAGCGGATGCAGGAGCGCGGCGGCCAGGGGCGCCTTGGCGACGAGGTCTGGGTGTTCGATGTCGAGGCCGATCGGGCCGGCTCTCGTGCCCCCCACCGCAACCCCCACGGCGACCAAGCCGGACGTCCGGCTGAGGCTCGTGTGAACTCCAGCACCGGATTCGACGCCGTCGGCGGTCATGATCCTGACCGACGGCTTGCCGTGTTCCTGGCTGCCGCACCGCAGACAGCGGCGAACGATCTTCACCGCGGCCGGGTCGCAGCCGGTCGCCACGGCGACGGCTTCGGCGAGCGCAGTCTCACCATCGGCAGGGCCGGCCGTCAGAACGATCAGAATGTCACCTGGCACCTGCCCATCATGCCTGCTTCGTATGCCGCGGCTGACATGCCGCCTGAACATACCAACGGATGCATATAACCGGCGCTACAGTCGTACGGTGACAGATTCCCTCGAAGACGGCAATGATGCCGGTGCGGCAGAAGCTCCAAAACGGCCGGGATTCGTCTACTTCCTGGGCTACGGGATCATGGCGCCGATTGCACGGTTGGTCTTCAGGCCAACGATCACCGGCCGGGAGAACATCCCGAAGAACGGCCCGGTCATCCTCGCGAGCAATCATCTGTCGTTCATCGACAGTCTGGTGATTCCCCTCACGGCGCCCCGTCGGGTGCAGTTCCTGGCCAAGAGCACCTACTTCACCGGAACCGGCCCACGGGGCTGGGTGTCCCGCAACTTCTTCACTGCCATCGGCGCTATCGGTGTCGAGCGCGGGGCCGGACAAGCGGCCCAGGTGGCGCTGGACGCCGGCAGACGCGTGCTCGAGTCTGACGGCGCATTCGCGATCTACCCAGAGGGCACGCGCTCGCTCGACGGTCGCCTCTACAGAGGGCGCACCGGAGTGGCCTGGCTTGCCCTCACCACGGGAGCCGTGGTCGTGCCCGTCGGACTCATCGGCACCCAGGAGATCCAGCCGGTCGGCGCGAAGGTCCCGCGCATCCGCAAGGTCACCGTGGCGTTCGGTGAGCCGATCGACGTCAGCGTGCACGGGTCGGCCGAGTCCGGGAAGGCCAGGCGCCTGGCCACGGATGAGATCATGGCCGCGATCCACGCGCTGAGCGGCCAGGAACTGGCCGGCGTCTACAACGAGGCCCCGCCGCAGGGAGCCCTGCAGAAGATCGCCGACCGGGTCTTCCCGCGCGAACGCCGCTGAGTCTGAGGGTGAGCGTGGGTGACGCTCAGGATGCGCGACGTAAGCTGAAGCCATGACTCGTGAGTTCTCCGTCCCCCAGAAGCGCAAGCTCGTCACCGAACTGCCGGGTCCGGCATCCGTCGCCCTGCAGGAGCGCCGCGTACGCGCCGTTTCGCGCGGCGCCGGCACACTGGCCAATATCTATATGGATCACGGTGCGGGCGCCATCCTGGTCGATGTCGACGGCAACCAGCTCATCGATCTCGGCTCCGGCATCGGGGTCATGACCGTCGGCCACGCGCATCCGGATGTCGCTGCCGCAGCAGCAGCGCAGGCCGCGAAGCTCACGCATACCCTGTTCACCGTCACGCCGTACGAGAACTACGTGCGAGTGGCCGAGAAGCTGGCGGAGATCACACCAGGTGACTTCGAGAAACACTCGATTCTCGTCAACTCAGGATCCGAAGCGGTGGAGAACGCGGTGAAGATCGCCCGCAAATACACCGGGCGGCGCGCCATCGTCAGCCTCGACCACGCCTTCCACGGTCGCACCAATCTGACTATGGGAATGACCTACCGGCCCTGGCCGGAGCGGGCAGGCATGGGCCCCGTGCCCGCAGAGCTGTACAGCGTCCCGATCAGCTATCCATACCGCGACGGCCTCAGCGGCGAGGAGGCGGCAGAGAAGACGATCGATTACATCAACACCCACATCGGCGCGAGCGAGATCGCCGCGTTCTTCGTTGAGCCGATCCAGGGCGACGGTGGCATCATCATCCCAGCGCCCGGCTACTTCTCGCGGCTCAGCGAATTCTGCACAGAGAACGGCATCGTCTTCGTCGCCGACGAGATCCAGGCGGGCCTCGCCCGAACGGGCGCGTGGTACTCGATAGAACACCACGGCGTGGTGCCAGACCTGGTCACCTCGGCCAAGGGCATCGCCGGCGGCTTCCCGCTCGCGGCCGTCACCGGCCGGGCGGAGATCATGGATGCCGTGCAGCCGGGAGGCATCGGCGGCACGTTCGGCGGCAACCCGGTGTCGACGGCCGCGGCCCTCGCCGTGTTCGACATCATCGAACGCGAAGGACTCATTGCCGAGGCCCAGCGCATCGAGAAGACACTCCTGGCGCGCATCGGCGACTGGCCAGACCGGTTCTCCGTCGTCGGTGACGTGCGAGGCAAGGGCGCGATGTTCGGCGTCGAGCTGGTGCAGCCTGGCACGAAGAAACCGAACCCTGAGGCTCTGAGCGCGGTGCTCAAGCACGCGACGAGCAACGGTGTCATTCCGCTTGATGCCGGCAGTTGGGACTCCGTACTGCGGATCATGCCGCCGCTCGTCATCTCGGACGAACTGATCGACGACGCGGCATCCGTCATCGAAGAGGCGCTCGCTACCTTCTGAGCGCCCAACCAGGCCGTCGAACCGTGGCAGATCGACCTTCCCGATGCCCGGGAACGTCGATTTCCCACGGTTCGGTGCAGTTTCAGGCCTGCTTGGAGCGGAAACTGCGGGCCTTCGCGCGGTTGCCGCAGACCTCCATGCTGCACCACGCGCGGGATCCGTTGCGGGACAAGTCGTAATATGCCTCGCGGCAGGTGTCGGCCTGGCAGAGCTTCACTCTGCTGATCCGGCCCTGGATGCTCAGTACGACGGTTGCGGCGAGCGCGGCCTCCGCCGCCGTCTCTGAGCTGAGGCACACTCCGCCCGAATCGCACGACGCGCGCAGGGAGACGCTGGGGAGCTGCGGCTGGCCGCCGGTCACCAGCAGCCGGAGGGCGTCGCGAGTCTTGCGCGCCTCATCGAGATCCCCGGCGCTGAGCCCGTGTCGGCTTGCCCAGGCGTCGAGCCCGGCCTGGGTCGCCAACTCGTCGGTAGCCGAGTCGGTGTCGAGGGTGTTCAGGAAGTCGACGAGGAGGTCCTCGTCGCGCTCCTGCGTCAACATCCGGCCATCGCTCGAACTCTTTCCGCCACTTTCCATATAACCATTGTAACCGCTTGAGTGGTTACGATAGGTTATAACCAGTAAAACCGATACACCAGTTACGGCGGCGACGACAAAGCAGACGTGACACCAACGCAGGTGAAGGAATCATGGAATTCTCCGACTACGCCATCCTGAAACTCAACGAAGCGCGCATTGCGGATGCAGAGCGTGCGATCTCCCGCCGCCGCTCGCGGCAGCGGGATGACCCGGCTCCGGCCAGGGCGCGTGACGGCCGCTGGGCGGCTGCCATCCATCGGCTGGCGAACAGTCCGGTTGCACCAGAACGCAGCGCACCGCCCGCCGCTGCGACGGGCAGGACCTCCACCGGCCAGGCAACACTCGGGTGCGCGCCGGCCTGAGTCGAGCCTGACTGGTGCCGGCTGGACTGATGCGGGCCGGGCTGATGTGGGCCGGGCTGATGTGGGCCGGGCTGAACCGAGCGCGATTGATGCGAGCCTCGCCAGACCGGCGCGCTGCGCTGACAGCGAAATAGTGCTGATCGTGGCTGATTTCCGGTATGGAAATCGGCCACGATACGTTTCAGGGGATATGAGCAGGATTTTCGAAGAATGGGAAGAGAGCGACGGCACTGTTGTCAAGTACCGCCGTCATTCCAACGGCAAGGGGCGGATCGCGCCGGGCGCGCAGGTCGACGAGAGCGCGTATGTGGATGCGAGCGCCTACATCGAAGCTGGCGCCAGGGTGGGAAGCCGCGCCAGAATCAGCGCTGGAAGCTGGATCGGCAATGACGTCTCACTGTCGGCCGATGTTGTCGTCGGGAGTAACGTGCGCATCGGCGACCGCACGACAGTAGGGCGCGGTGCGCAGTTCGGCAGTCACACTCGCATCGGTGAAGACTCACAGATCGGTGCGAACGCGCGAGTTCCCGGCGACGTGCAACTGCCCGCCGGCAGCATCGTCAGAGGATCGGGCCTCCAGGATCACCAGCCGGGCAGCCGGTTCGCCAAGGCCGCATAACCACTCAGTCGCTGGCGACAACGGTCTCCGGTTCGTGACCGACAGGGAAATTGACGGATGCCGCGATGAAGCAGTTGCGCTCCGCCTCCTCGTGCAGCGACTGGGCCAACGCAACCTGCGAAGCATCCGTTATCGTGACGCGTGGACGCAGGGTGGCCGACGTGAAACGCCCGCCGGAGCCCGCCTGCTCCATGACGCCCACCGCGTCATCCGTGTAGTCGGTGACCGTGATGCCGTTGGTGACGGCCGCATGCAGGTACGACAACATGTGGCACTGGCTCAGCGCCGCGAGCAGCATCTCCTCCGGGTTCCAGCGTTCTGCGTCACCGTGGAAGGTCGGATCGGCTGAGCCTTCGATGGCGGGTTTGCCCGTCGCCTCGATGCGATGTTCGCGGCCGTACTCCCGGTAGTGGCTGGTTCCGGTACCCCGGTTTCCCGTCCAGGTGACGCGGACGGCGTAATCGTGTGCAGCTTTCATGAGCTCTCCTTCACAATGCGCAGCTTTGAATACGATTCTCGCAGGAAACCGCTTCGCGTCGACCCCAGAGCGATCGGTAAACTGGGGAGACCATGACTGACACCCTCAACGCCGCTGCATCCACCAACACCGCCTCGTCCACCAACACCGCCTCCCCCGCCGCCACCCCCGCACCGGTCTACACGGTGCCCCAGGAACGGCGCGTCGTGACCAGTGTCCCAGGACCGAAGTCCGTCGAACTGCAGAAGCGACGACTGGAGAGCGTGTCGACTGGAGTGAGTTCCGTGCTGCCCGTCTACATCGCTTCGGCGAACGGGGCGATCCTGGTCGACGTCGACGGCAACCAATTCATTGACCTCGGCGCCGGAATCGGTGTGACCACGATCGGTCACACCGAGGCGAGCGTCGTCGAAGCCGCCGTCGGACAGGTGCAGGACTTCATCCACACCCTCTTCACGATCACGCCATACGAAGAGTACATCCGGGTCGCCGAGCTGCTCGCAGAGCACACCCCTGGCGATTTCCCGAAGAAGTCCGTGCTCATCAACTCGGGTGCAGAAGCCGTCGAGAACGGCGTCAAGATCGCCCGCAAATACACTGGGCGCCGTGCCGTTGCCGTGCTCGACCACGCCTACCACGGGCGCACGAACCTGACGATGGCGATGAACCACAAAGCCGCGCCATACGCGACCGGCTTCGGGCCACTCGCCGGTGACGTCTACCATGCACCGAGTTCCTACCCGTATCACGACGGACTGAGCGGTGCGGATGCCGCGCAGCGCACCATCGAGTACCTCGAGAAGTCGGTCGGAGCCACCGACCTCGCCTGCCTGGTCGTCGAGCCGATCCAGGGCGAGGGCGGCTTCATGGTTCCGGCTGAGGGCTACCTGCCCGCGCTGCAGGAGTGGTGCACGGCCAACGGCGTGGTGATGATCGCCGACGAGATCCAGAGCGGCATGGCGCGCACCGGCGCCTACTACGCCAGTGAGCACTTCGGCTGGACGCCCGACCTGGTTCTGACCGCGAAGGGCATCGCCGGCGGCCTGCCGCTTGCCGCCGTCACCGGCCGTGCCGAGATCATGGACGCAGCCCAGCCCGGTGGCCTCGGCGGAACGTTCGGCGGCAACCCAGTGGCCTGCGCGGCGGCCGTCGCCGTCTTCGAGTCGATCGAGAGCAACAACCTGCTCGTCGAGGGCCGCCGCATCGGGGACTCACTCCGCAGCGGTCTTGAGCAGCTGCAGCACAAGCACGACATCATCGGCGACATCCGCGGCATCGGCGCCATGATCGCGATCGAGCTCGTGCAGCCGGGCACCGGCGACACGTCGAAGGAACCGAACGCCGCGGCTGTCACCGCCATCGCGGAGTATGCCGCCCAGCACGGCGTGCTGTTGCTGACCGCAGGCACCTACGGCAACGTGCTTCGCTTCCTTCCGAGCCTCGCTCTCAGCGACGACCTGATCGCGGATGCGCTCTCGGTCATCGACGACGCTATCGCGGCTCTCTAGATCGTGTCGATGAACACCGGCGGGGCGAATGCCGGGTCGATGGGTAGCGCATCCGCACACGCCGTGGCGGGGACTTTCGCCGTCACTGAGGCCGTCGAACTCGCCGTCGTGGAGCGCGGCGGGTTCGTCGAATCGAGGCATTCAGGCTCCGCCGTTGTGCTCACCGGTGAAGGTGAAGTGCTGCGCACGCTCGGCAACGCAACTGCGCCGGTGTTTCCGCGCTCGGCCATGAAACCGTTCCAAGCGATCGCCGTGATGACGAGCGGTGTGACGCTGCGCGGTGAGGATGCGGCCATTGCGTCCGCGAGCCACACCGGCACGCAGAAACATGTCGCGCTCGCCCAGGGCCTCCTCGCCCGTGCGGGCATCCCGGCATCGGCCCTCGCCTGCCCAACCGACTGGCCGGGCGACCGCGCGTCCAGGGACGCACTCGTGCGCCTCGGCGCCGGCGCAGAGTCGATCTACATGAACTGCTCTGGCAAGCACGCCGCGATGCTCCTGGCGTGCGCGGCGAACGACTGGCCGCTCGAGGGATATCTCGACCCGCAGCATCCGTTGCAGAAGCGCATTCTCGACGTGCTCGAGCGATTTACCGGCGAACGTCCCTCTGCGACAGCGATCGACGGATGCGGCGCGCCGGTTCACGCGATCTCGCTCACCGGTCTCGCCAGGGGCATCGCCCGCGTCGCGATGTCGCGGTCGAACTCTCCGTTCGCGATCTACCGCGAGGCCGGCTTTCTCGCCGAGGCTGTCCGGGAGAACGGCTGGGTTGTCGCCGGGCCGGGGCAGAGCGACACGATCCTCATCGAACGCCTCGGCCTGTTCGCCAAATGTGGTGCAGAAGGCGTCATGGTCGCCTCCGCTTCAGATGGCACGACGGTCGCACTCAAGATGCTCGATGGCAACCTGCGCGCCGCCCATACTGTGGCGCTCAGCCTGCTCGCCGACGCGGGAGCCGTGCCACGTGCCGACATCGAGGCGATCGCCGGCGAACTCGACCTCGCCGTGCTCGGGGGCGGGCATCCGGTCGGACAGATCCGCGCCAGCTACATCTGACCTGCGGGGTTCCCGTCAGCGACGGGCCAGCCGCTTGGCGCGCGCAGCCGACGAGACCTGCGCGGCGACAACGATTACCAGCGCGAGGATGAATACCGCTGAGGCGACCACGTTCGCCTCGGCCGGAATGCCCCGCGACGCCGAGACGTAGACGTACTTCGGGAAGGTCATCACGGAGCCGGAGTTGAAATTCGTGATGATGAAGTCGTCAAAACTGAGTGCGAACGACAACAGGGCGGCGGCGAGCACACCCGGCAGCAGAAGCGGGAAGGTGATCCGCCAGAACACCTGCTGCGGCGCACCGTAGAGGTCCCTGCCCGCCTCTTCGAGCGCTGGATCGAGGCTGGCGACCCTCGCTTTGACGGTCACGACCACAAAACTGATGCAGAACATGGTGTGGGCGATGATGATCGTGATCATGTCCTTCGGTACCCCGACCGCCAGGAACTGTGCGGCCAGGCCGGCGCCGAGCACCACCTCTGGAGTCGCCATCGGGAGGAACAGCAGGAGACTGATCGCCGAGCGCGCCTTGAACCGGTAGCGCACCAGCGCGATGGCGATCATGGTTCCGAGAGTGGTGGCGATCACGGTCGCGACCACCCCGATCAGCATGCTGTTGCCAAACGCCTCGCAGACTGCGCCATTTTGCACGGCGCACACGTTCAGCCACTTGTCGAGGGTGAACCCGCGCCAGGCGATGTTCGACTTGATCGAATCGTTGAACGAGAACACGAAGGTGTAAATGATCGGGATGAGCAGGAAGATGAAGGCGAGAATCACATAGAGCGGCAACAGCCACGAGCCGAGCGTGACGCGTGTGCGACGTGGGCGCGGCGGCGTCGGCCGCTGTTCGGTTTCGACGAGTCCGCCGACGACGGCACCCGCCTGCGCCTCGCCGCTCACAGCAGGTCCTCCGTTCCGCTGCGTTTCACGTAGATGCTCACCATGATGAGGATCACCGCCATCAGGATGATCGACAGCGCCGCCGCCGCGGGATAGTTGAGCAGAACGAGGAAGTTCGCCTCGATCACGTTGCCCATCATCTGCGTGTCAGGCCCGCCGAGGAAGTCCCTGCTGGCGTTGATGTAGTCGCCCGCCGCCGGGATGAAGGTCAGCAGCGTACCGGCGACGATGCCCGGCATCGACAGCGGCACCGTCACTTTGCGGAAGACCGTGAACGGCCCGGCATACAGGTCGCTGCCCGCCTCGAGGTAGCGAGTGTCCAGGCGTTCGAGCGCCGAGTAGAGCGGCAGGGTCATGAACGGGATGAAGTTGTACGTGAGCCCGAAGATCACGGCAACCGGGGTCCCGGTGAAGTGGGCGTCCGGGGCCAACAGGGAGAGCGCCTTGAGGGAGGTGATCACCACCGACTCGTCGGAGAGGATCTGCTTCCAGGCGAGGGTGCGAAGGAGGAAGCTGATGAAGAACGGGGCGATCACCAGCACCAGCATCAGGCTCTGCAGCAGAGGCCAGCGGCGGGCTTTGACCCCGATGAAGTACGCCAGGGGGTAGCTGAACAGAAGAGCGAACACCGTCGCTGCCAGGGCGTACCCGAACGAGCGCAGAATGTGCGGCAGGTAGTCGTCGATCACGGTGACGTAGTTCTGCCAGTTGAACGCGTAGTCGTACTGGCCGATGTCGCCGAACTCCCGCGGCGCCTGCAGCGAGGTGAGCAGCAGCGAGATCAGCGGCGTGAGGAAAAATAACACCAGGTACAGGATGCCGGGCAGCAGCAGGAAGAGGGCCATCCGGCTGCGTCGCCGCGGTGCAGCTTCTACCGGTGCGGCCTGCGTGGCGAACGCGGCGAAGGCCATGTCAGCCTTCCTCGAGCTCCGAGATCAAGGCATCCCGTTTCTGGGCGGCGATACTCCTGGTGTCGGTGTCTGCGGGGAACTTCGGCGCCTCAGCGTTGACGTCTGCCGGGTCGTCCTCCAGCCCGAAACCGTGCTCGATGTTCCAGCTCAGCCAGACCTCTGTGCCCTCTTGAGCGACGGGGCCGAATGCCATGTTCTGGGCGAACACCACCATGGTGCCGACTCCAGGGACGGCGACGAGGTACTGGGTGCTCACGCCGCTGAACGACACGTCGATCACCCGGCCGGGCCCAACGAGGTTGCGCGCGGCATCCGTCACCGGCTTATCGAGGTGCAGGCTCACCTTTTCGGGGCGCACGCCGATCGTGACGTCGCCGGTGTGCCGATGTGCCCGTGGCAGCGCAACAATGATGGGCTGCCCATTGATGTCAACGGAGATGGCCTCGCTTGTGGTGCCGGCGACCTGGCCGGTGAAGAGGTTCGACTGGCCCAGGAAGTTCGCGACGAATGCAGTCTTCGGCAGTTCGTAGAGCTGCTCAGGCGCGCCCAGTTGCTCGATCCTGCCCTTGTTCATCACGGCGACGGTATCGGCCATGGTCATGGCTTCCTCCTGGTCGTGGGTGACGTGCAGGAAGGTGAGGCCCACCTCCTCCTGGATGGACTTCAACTCCAGCTGCATCTGTCTGCGCAGCTTCAGGTCGAGTGCCCCGAGTGGTTCATCGAGCAGCAGGAGCGCTGGACGGTTGACGATCGCCCTGGCGAGGGCGACGCGCTGTTGCTGTCCTCCTGAGAGTTGCTGCGGTTTGCGCTGGGCGAGGTGGTCGAGTTCGACCAGCCTGAGCGCTTCGTGCGCCTTGCCTGACGGATCGGGGATCCGACGTCTCCGGAGTCCGAATGCGACGTTCTCGATGATCGACATGTGCGGGAAGAGTGCGTAACTCTGGAATACGGTGTTCACCGGTCGCTGGTGCGGCTTCTGCCCGGTGACGTCTGCACCGCCGATCAGGATGCGTCCGGCCGTCGGTTCTTCGAGCCCAGCGACCAGCCGGAGCGTCGTGGTCTTTCCGCAACCGGACGGCCCGAGCAGGGCAAAGAACGATCCGGCCGGAATCGTGAGGTCAAGGTTCTCGATGGCCGTGAAACCGGGGAAGCGCTTCTGAATGCCGACCAGTTCAAGGTCGGCTCCGCGTTCCGCGAATGCACCGGCAGGCATCCTCATGCCCCCAGCAGTACGCTCTGGAACTCGGCGTTGTATTTCTGCTCCTCAGCACCGGTGAGCGCGCGGAACACGTGGGCCTGCGCGAGCGTCTCGGCGTTCGGGAAGATCAGCTGGTTCTCGGCGAGTTCGGGGTCGATGGCCATGGCCGCTTCCTTTGCGCCTTCGACGGGAGTGATGAAGTTCACCCAGGCCGCCACCTCTGCTGCGACCTCCGGCTCGTAGTAATAGTTGATCAGCGCTTCGGCGTTGGCCTTACGGGGAGACCCGATCGGCACGAGGAAGTTATCGTTCCACAAGGTTCCACCCGCGGAGGGAAGCGCGAACTGCCACTTGTCGCCAGCTTCGGCGTTCAGCACCGTGATGTCGCCAGACCAGCAGATCGCCGCCAGGGTGTCTTCGTTCTTGAGGTCTTCCAGGTAGGAGTTGCCCTTGATGTTGCGCACCTGACCGTCGTCGACCTGCTTGGCGAAGACGTCGTTCGCTGCGGTGAAGTCCTCGTCGCCCCAGTCACCGGAGATGTCAACGCCGTTCTGGAGCATGAGCAGCCCGATCGTGTCGCGCATCTCGGAGAGGACGCCGACTCTGCCTTTGAGTGCTGGGTCCCAGAGGTCGTCGACGGAGGTGATGCCGCCCGGCACCTTCTCGGTGTTCCAGCAGACACCGGCGAATCCGCCCTGCCAGGGCACCGAGTACTCTCGCCCTGGGTCGAAGTCGACGTCGACCAGACTCGGAGTGAGATTGGCCAGGTTCGGGATATTCGAGTGGTCGAGTTTCTGGGTGTAGCCGAAGCGGATCCAACGGGAGACCATCCAGTCGGTGAGACAGACGAGGTCTGCACCGATCTCCTTGCCGAGCGCCAGTTGGTCTTTCACCTTCCCGTAATAGGTGTTGTTGTCGTCGACCGCCACATCGTAGTTGACCTCGATTCCAGTCTCCTCCGTGAAGGCCACCAGTGTCGGGTATGCGCCGGCATCGTCTTCGTCGATGTATGCCGCCCAGTTGGCCCACGTCAGGGTCTTGTCGCTCTCCGACTTGTCTGTCGCAGCCACCGGTTTTGCGCTGGAGCCGGAGCCGCAGGCGGCGAGGGCAAGCGCTGCAGCGCCCGCACCGGCGCCCGCCAGAACAGAGCGACGGGCGACCTGGGCCGCTCCCGCCCGACGGATGAGCTGCAAGATCTTGGGATCTGTAGGCAGTGGCCGTGACTTCATGGGCGGGTCTCCCTGTCAATTCGTAACGGAGCGGGGCTCGGTGTCATCAATCGCCGTCGCAACTTTGTGAGTGATTGATACTTGCACAATGCTCGCCGCCAGCACACCCCCGAGTGGCCAAATCGTTAACTTTCGGTACGATTCATGTCGGAATCAGTACCTCGCCCGGGCATCGGCCTCTGAAAACAGCAGTTATCCCCCTGTAGGCTGGCCTCTTGGACAGTGTTGTCCTCGTCCGAAGGAGCCCGATGAGAATTGCAATCCCCACAGAGGTCAAGAACAACGAGTTCAGAGTGGCGATCACCCCGGCCGGCGTACACGACCTGGTAGCGAACGGGCACGAGGTTCTGGTTCAGTCCGGAGCAGGTCTCGGATCTTCCCTCACCGATGAAAGCTACGAAGCGGCCGGCGCCACGATCCTCCCCGATGCCCAGGCGATCTGGGCGAGTGCGGAGCTCCTGCTCAAGGTGAAAGAGCCCATCGAGAGCGAATACGGCTACTTTCGCGACGATCTTGTGCTCTTCACCTACCTCCACCTGGCGGCCGCGCCGAAGCTCACCACCGCGTTGACGGATGCCGGTGTCACGGCGATCGCGTATGAGACCGTTCAGCTGCCCTCACGTGCGCTCCCCCTGCTTGCCCCAATGAGCGAGGTGGCCGGTCGGCTCGCCCCTATCGTGGGCGCGAATGCGATGCTGAAGCCCAACGGTGGGCCTGGCCTGCTGGTTCCCGGCGTTCCTGGCACGCATCCGGCGAAGATCACGGTGCTCGGCGGAGGGGTGGCAGGCACTGCGGCAATGCAGGTCGCGCTTGGCCTCGGAGCAGAGGTCACCGTTCTCGACACCAATCTGTTTCGTCTCCGGGAGCTCGATGCCCTGCACTTCGGCAGGGTCAAGACGATCGCGTCGAACAGCTTCGAGATCGACAAGGCCGTCGTCGACTCCGACATGGTGATCGGCTCCGTGCTCATCCCGGGGGCAAAGGCTCCGAAACTGGTCAGCAACGAGCTGGTGTCCCGGATGCGCCCCGGCAGTGTGCTCGTGGACATCGCCGTCGACCAGGGCGGGTGCTTCGCCGATTCTCACGCCACCACGCACGCCGACCCGACGTTCACCGTGCACAGCTCGCTGTTCTATTGTGTGGCGAACATGCCGGGGGCGGTTCCGCACACCTCAACCTACGCGCTCACCAATGCGACGCTCCCGTACGTGCGCTCGGTTGCCGGGCGTGGCTGGAAAGAGGCACTCAGGGTCGACGCGTCCCTGGCGCTCGGGCTCAATACCTTCGGCGGTGACGTCGTGAACAGCGCGGTTGCCACAGCCCACGGGCTGGAACACCGCGAGCTGGCGGACATCCTGAACTAGAGCCCTCACGACATCCGGCTCCCAGTCAGCCGGTGCAGGGTTCAGCGCGGTCAGAGTTCAGCGCGAATGGCGGTCCCGTCCGGCTGCAGCAACCACACTTTGTCGCCTCCTCGAGACAGTGGTGGTGGCAGTTCTCTTCGTCTGCTGATTGATCGGTAGTCGGCGAGGCTGCACCCATCGAACACGATGCCACAGCTGCGTCGAAGCGTACCCAGCAGCGTCCAGTTCGCCTGCCAGGCATCCGGGTCGCCGAGGAAGACAGTGTCAACGGATGCCTGCGGCACGTCGATCTGCACGCGGGCGTCCCCTGGTGCGCTGAGATCGACCACGGCACGATCCGGCCAGCGAGAAGCCAGTCGATCCAGGGTGCGGACCGGAGCTGATGTCACGACGACGAGGGGTCCGGTGTCACGGGGCAGAGCGAGCTGCGCGGGCGACGCGCCGATCGACACTGGTTCGAGCTCGGGCCCCAGGAGCTGGAAGCGCAGTCCGTCCCAGCTTCCTCCGCCAGGCGGCATCGCCGGGTCGAACAGCTCTGGGAGGCCTCCCGCGGCGAGGTGTTCATCTCGGTTCGGCACACCGAGGAGCATCCGGCGGGGGAAGAGCGCTGCGATGGGCTTGACCGCGCTGGTCAGGCGCTGCACGGTGACGACCATGGCGTGGGCGCCCCTCCCCCGCAGCAGTCCAGCCAGCAGGTCGGCTGCCGCGAGCTGGTAATCGAGATCCCACTGCGCGTAGGCGGCGTCGAAGTCGTCGAGGAGCAGAAGTTCAAGCCGTGCAGAAGAACCCAAACGTGCGGATTGTGCACGAACCAGCGTGTCCCACACCTCCTCCGGGCCAGATACGATCTGCAGTCCAGACACGATCTCCGGGCCAGACACGATGCTTTCGCCGGCCTCGCCCACCGCGTGGCACTGCGACGCCAGCGAACGCACCAGTCCGCTCTTTCCGGAGCCTGCGCCACCGATGACGAGCAGGTGCCCGTCGCTGGCAGGGTCCCAACGGGCCACCCGGTAGCGCTGATGCTCTGGGTCGTCGATGATCCCGAGTCGGAAGCCGGCCTCGTCGCGATCAGCAGATCCCCCGACAGCTCCCCCGACAGTGCGCTCGACAGCATCCACGGCTGCGACGTCTGCCGCAGTGATCGTCGCGGGGAGCGGGTCAAGCCAGGGTCTGCGAACGAGTGCGCCGACCGGTGTCTGGTCAGCGACATGACGGATGTCGGCGGTCGTGCAGGTGGCGACCTGGAAGGCAGTCAGGCCACCGACTCCATTCTCGATAATGCACCGACCCGGCGTCGACGCAGAGATCGCAGCCGCGTCATCCGCACCGATGACGGCCTGGCTGTCTGCGCGGTTGTTGACCCGAAGTGAGATGCGCAGGCTGCAGTTGGCGAGCAGCGCATCGCGCACCACTCCGGCCGGTCGCTGGGTGCACAGGATCAGGTGTATCCCGAGCGATCGACCGCGTGCTGCGATATCGACGAACAGCGTATGCAGCTGGGGGAATGTGTCGAGCATTGCCTGGAATTCGTCGACTACAATTACCAGGCGCGGAAGCGCACCGGCCAACTGCGGATCACTGACATCGCGGGCGCCGGCATCCCGGAACACGCGCTCGCGGAACCGGATTTCAGCCTTCAGGCTTGCCAGCGCCCGTGCGGCCTCCCCCTCTGCGAGGTCGGTGATGAGGCCGACGCAGTGCGGAAGGACGCGCAGGGCGGAGAACGCTGCGCCGCCTTTGAAGTCGACGAGGAGGAAGGTGACCTGTGACGGCGGCAGGGTGCTCGCCAGCGCGGTGATCCAGGTCACCAGCAGCTCGCTCTTTCCGCTGCCGGTCGTGCCTCCGACGACGGCGTGTGGGCCGGAAGCTGCGAGGTCGACGGTGACAGCACCGTGCAGTCCGACTCCGATGACGCAGGCGAGCGAGGTGGCTGTCTGCCGCTGTGACCTGTCGACAGGCGGATCGACGGTCGCCGGCCGTAACGCGGCGAAGGGAATCGATGCCGGCAGTGCTTCGGCGTAGCCCAGCAACCCTGCCTCGGCGGCCTGCCGGTGCAGCCGTTCGGCAAATCGCGCAGCCTCAGCACTTCCGATCAGGTCGGGCGTGAGCCGAAGGCCGGCTTCATAATGTGGTGAGCGCACGACCTCGGCAGCCCGTGAACCGTGCAGCTGCAGTATCGTCGCGCAACCGGCCGGAAGGCCGGCGACACTGTGAGAGAGCGCGATGACGGGCTGGCCGGGCAGAAGGGGCCCGCCACCGTTCAGATCTCGTTCGACGACGGCGATCTGCTGTCCCGCCGGCTCCTGGCCGTTATAGGGAAGTGCGCCGACCCAGGCCCACGATGCCCCGTGCACCTCGAACGATAGCCGGCCAGGGGGCACGGCTCGCGCGAGTTGAATCAGGATGCCACGCGCCACTCCGCGGGTGAGCTCTGAGGGTCCGACGATTCCGATTCCTGCCCCGGCATCGGCAATGATGGGAGCATCGTTCAGCGTTGTCGCCTGCGCCCAGAGTTCCGGCTCGTCATCCGGGCGACCGCCTTCGAGTCGAATCGACGAACGGATGCTTCCGCTTCCGATCGAGACGGAGGTTCCGGAACCCGGCGGCCACGGCGGAGAATCGACGTCGGTTTCGGCCACAATCCGCGACGCTCGTGGCTGGCGTTGCCACGCGGCCGATCGCTCTGCGGAATGGCGTTCCGCCACGGATGTCCACGCTGCGTCGAGGGCGTGCTGGTACTCGGCGGCATCTTTCTTTTGGTTCCTACGGTTGGATCGACGCCCGTCGAGCAGGCTCGCGACGGCGATGACAGGGCCAAGTGCTGCAAACAGCAGGACGAACGCCGATCCGGTGATTGCCCAAATCACACCAGAGACCACCAGCGGCGCAACGCTGGCGATCACCGGGAAAGGCGCGGGAGCGGGGTCGGCTGGCCGGGTGGGCAGCCTGACCGGTTCGTCGATCATGGTCACGGTTTCGAGTAGACCAGAACTCTCACGCGGGGCGGAGCGGGAGAACTCAATCGGTGGATGAATCGTCTCGCCGCCCTTCTGTGGAGGGCGGGACGGTGCCTCGCCGCTGAGCAGGCCGCTATTCGCCCAAAAGAAGGTTGAAAGAACTAGTCGAACATACTTTCGGATGTGGGAAGCTTGCGGCATGGATCGCCGGCGAGATCGCCCGGCGGTCGTTCCGGGAGCTGGGGTATGGGCCTGGCTGCCCACTCATCACCCGAGCCCGAGGCTCCGACCGTCAGAAACAAGCCGGCTGAGTCGCCCGGGAGAACTCTGCCCAGGCCCGTGTTTTAGAGGGACTTCGGTTCCACAGGCCGGGCCGCCGGATTTCTGAGACTCTCGCTGGCGCTCGCTCCGGGGCCAGCAGAGATCCGGGCGCGTGAGTCAGGTGACGACGAAGAACTGGTCCGCGATCTCCACCCGCGAACCGCGCGGTACCAGATAGCGTCGCCCCGGCTCACACCGCAGCGACGTTCCGTCACTCCGGCGCACGACGGTGCCGTTTCCGGAAAACCGGTCGCTGACCCAGAGCTCGCCGTCGTGCTGGCCGAACTCCAGATGGCTCTTCGACACCGACATCCCGACATCGGCGACCTGGATGAGGTGATCGAAGTACTCGGTCGGCTGCGGGAGCGGACGTCGCCCGATCAGGCCAGACCCTGTCACCGACACAGTCTCGCCAGTGCTGAACTGCAGCACGAACGTCTCACCTGCCGGCCCAGACGCGACCGGCACGACGGCGGGCGTCGCCACGGGAACATCCGGCACCTGAACATCCTGTACTGGAACGCCCGCCACCTCGACGCCTGGCACTGGCGCAGCCGGAACCTGAGCGCCCGGCAGCGGCGCCTCTGATGCCGGCACATCGAACGTCGGCGTCGGCACCGGTACCTCCACTGGCACCGAGATGAAAGCCGGTGGCAGCGGCAGGATGATCGTCGTGTCAGACGGACGCGGGTCTGGGCGCTTCCTCGTCAGCGGAGTCGCCGTCGTAGAGCTGCCGCACTCGCCGCAGAACATCGCACCGACCGGTAGTTCAGACTGACAAATCCGGCACTTCACGGCCGCGCTCCTTCTCCGCCGGTACCGGCACTGTCTTCACCTGCACTGTGTTCACCGGCACCGTGTTCACCGAGTCTGCCTGCGCTCGGACTTCGGGTAACGGAACCACCGGCATCTCCAGCGTACCCACGGAACGAGCGCAGCGAGAGCCGCGCCCGGAGGCGCTGGACGCGCGTGCGTCCTTCGCCGAACGACCGGCGCAACTCGTCCACCGTGCGCCACACTTCGTCGGCGTCCGCTCCGGTTCCTCCCTCCGGCGAGAATACGGCACGATCGACAACGGATGCCAGTACCAGCGGCCGCATACCGCCGGCGGCTTCTGCAAACTCGGTTCGTGTCGCGGCGGCGGGCGCTTCGATGCCGTAGTCGACGGCGGTGTCCGCGAACTCTCTCCACCCACCGCTGATGCGACGCCCGGTGTCCGACTCCGTGGAGCGGAGTCTCCTGCGCCGCACCTTGGCGGCGATGACCGCCAGGAACGGCGCGAGCAGGATAGCCAGTGCGAGAATCGACCAGCCGGCGACGACGAGGGCTGTGCCGAGGAATGCCAGCCACGGATTCGGTGGCGCAGGCGGATCCTTCTGTGTGTTCTCCGGCGGAGTCAGGTCGCGTTCAGGGAGCGGGTCCTCGGCGGGGGGCGGCACGACAGATTGCGGCCTGGCCACAACGGTGGGGTCGTCGGGCTCCTTCGCCGGAACATCTCGCACGGGTGGTGTCGGGTCGATGGCCAGCCAGCCCGCCCCTGCGGCCTGGACTTCGATCCAGGCACTGATGTCTGCACCGGTCATCGTGACAGGGGCGTCTCCCGCTGCATCTGGTGCGAAGCCGATGACGACCCTCGCCGGAAATCCGAGCTCGCGGGCGATCAGTGCGGCGGCCACTGAATACTGTTCCTCGTCGCCGAGCATCGGCCGTTCCGCGAACAACTGGGCAATGCGGTCGGCACCGTGTCCTGATCTGCTGACCGGTTCGTGGTCACCACCGTGGCTGATGTACCCCTCGGCGCGGAGTCCGTCGATGGCGGCCTGGAGCTGAACGCCGGGAGGGTCATCGGCGTTGACGTACCGTGCCACGGCGTCACTGACGCCGGCAGGCAGGATCCCGATCTCCGGTACGGTCGCCGTCCCCGGCCGCAGGCGAGAGAGATCATCTGGCGCAGTGGGGACGACCGACTCGCTCTTGTAGCGATCCCCAGCGTGCAGTCCGCCGAGCACAGCCGCCGTGCCGCTGTTGTCGTTGTAGTAGAAGGAATCCTGTCGCGCTTCGGCGGAGTCCCCCGTGAACTCAATGCTCTGCAGCTGGCCGATGCCGGGAACCCAGGCGCCGGAGTATCCGTCGACGGTGACATCAACGCGCACCGTGATCCCGTCCACTCCGCTCTGGTCGAGTCGGTACGGCAGGCGCGTGAACGAACCGGACGCACTGTCGACCTCCTCACTGCCGACTGCGTAGACGACCCCGTCGTAGCTGTCGAGCGTCGCTATACGCAGTCGCGCTCCGGCCGGCAGCCCGTCAACCGTGAGCAGGGGCTCATCGGCAGACCCTGACTGCAGGTAGGCGCGAAAGCCGCTGAGGGGACTCGGGTAGTCTCGCGGGTCGAACGGCTGTTGAACCCTCGCACGCACCACGTCTCGCTGCGCCTGCGCCGGAAGCGCAATCGCCCCTGCAGCACCTGCCGCGAGTGCGATGGCGATGATGATGGCGGCACTGACGAGCGACCGGGCAGCGGCAAGCCGTCGATCGGCCGGCGATTCGATCGTGCCGGGAGACTGCTGCATGGTCATTCGCACTGCAATGCGCCGCTTCTGCCAGCGCAACCACAACAGCCAGGAGAGTACGCCGACGAGCAGGGCGAGGCCGACCTCCACCGGAAATGATGCCTCGGTTGGGCCGAGTGCGATGCCGGCCAGGAACACCGCGATGGGCGCCAGTACCGCCAACTCGCCGTGCTGTGAACGCACGGCGATCGACAGTCCGATCACCGTCGAAACAAGCACCAGGATGAGAAGGGGCACCAGCAGGGACTGGTAGTCACCGACCGGAAGCACGATCGTCACCAGCTGCTTCCAGCTGAGAGCGCTCGCGGCGATCAGCTCGACAATTCCGTCAGCGGACGGCAAGACCTTCCCTATCGCGAGCCCGGGGATAGCGAGCGGAACGCCCACGAGCAGGTAACCACCGACGGTCGCCGCAACGCTCGCCCACCCCGGCCAGCCCCAGGCCGCGCCGAGGATGGCAATCAGCGCGCCGAGCGCGAAAGCCGCAGCCACCACGACGACAAACTGGCTGCTCTGGTACACCGGCCAGAAGGTCCAGGCCGCGACCATTGTCGTCACGGCCAGGGCGATGGTGTTCCCCACGACCAGACCCCCGTTGTGCCTGCGCCTGGCCTTGCGTTGCGTGCGGCGTCCGGTCATGCCGCGCTCCGCCTGGCGAGACTCTTCTGGAGGTCTTCCAGGAAGCCGATGGTGAGCACGCTCAGTTCGGCGACCCGGTTCATGCGGGGAACTGCTTCCGGCTCGCAGACCACCGCAACAACCTCGACGCCCGATGGGAACCGGGTCGAGGCGGCACGGAGCTGAGTGAGGGTCGTCGCCGAACCGCACACCAGGAACGCCACGGAGATACCACCGACGCTCTCCGCCGCCACGCTCGCCAGCCCGGTGAGCGGGAGGGCAGCGTTCGAAAGGTCGACGATGCTCAGGTCGTCTAGGAGCCGAGTGCGCGTCACTGTGCTGAGCTGCTGCATCGTGTGCACCTGGCGCCTGGCGAATTCCGGAGTGAGCGCGCTGGCCACTACCGACACCGTCCTGGCATCGCGGATCGCGCGCACACCGAGCGAACCGGTGACGCTCACAGCCAACTCGAACTCGTCATCCGTCACGTAGTCAGACTCGGCCAGGCTCAGCGCAACCATCAGGTGGCTTCGACGGGACTCCTCGAACTGCCGCACCATGTACCGGCCGGTCTTCGCCGTGCTCTTCCAGTGGATCGTGCGCCGCTCATCCCCCGGCATGTACTCGCGCAGGGCGTGGAACGAGACGTCGCTCGGGGTGAGGTCCCTGGTCGGAATCCCCTCAAGGTCGCGGATGAACCCCGTGCTCATGCTCGGAATCGGAATGGTGCGCGGGTGCACGTACAACGAGATCCGCTCTGCCCAGACGCGTTCCTTGCGAAACAGCCCGATCGGGTCGCCGCGAACTGTTCGCACCGGTCCGATTCCAATCACACCGCGCCGGCGCGTCGGCACGATGAACACGTCTTCGAACTCTGCCCCGTGCCGCAGGCTCGGCATGAGGAACTCCGCAAGCCCGGTGCCGATCGGAACTTCGACCTTCACACCCGGCAGCCGGCCTTTGGTCGGGTTCACCACACTCACCTGGCCGAGAACCCTGTCGCCGACGACGGCCCTGGTCTCCGGCAGGGACAAACGGATGCTGTACGCGTTGCGCCCGATCAGGTAAAGCACCGTCGCGAGAACAAGGACCAGCCCGGCCCAGGCGATCGCAACGAGTTCGAGCCAGCCGAGCGTGTACCCGAGCACAAACGACACCACGACGGCGGCGAGCACGCTCCAGCCCATCCCCGTGACAACTGACCCGACAACGCGCGCACCGGTGGTGACCAGCGTCCTGGCTGAGCGCCAGGCTCGCACGCAACGAACGACGGCGTCGGCCAGGAAGCCGTCGCCGCCAGAGGTCGCCGCAGCCTGGCTCACACCTGGGGCCGTTCATTCGGCGGCGGGGTCTCGAGCAGGATCTGGGCGATGACACTCGATGCGGTGACCCCGTCGAACTCAGCCTCAGCGTCGAGAACCAGCCGGTGAGCGAGAACAGGCTCAGCCAACGCCTTGACGTCGTCTGGGATGACGTAGTGCCTGCCGTTTGCCGCTGCGAGCGTCTTCGCCGTCCGCACCAGGGCGAGTGCGCCGCGCACGCTGGCGCCGAGCCTCGTCTCCCGTGCAACGCGGGTTGCCTCGATGAGCCTCGACACGTAGTCGTTGATCGCGGCGTCGACGAACACCGTGCGAGCAAGCGCTGCCAGTTCGACGACCGACTCGGCGGAGATCACCGCGGGCACGACAACATCGTGGGCGCGTTGATCGGCTCCCTCGAGAATTCGGATGGTCGACGAGTGGTCAGGGTATCCGATCGAAGCCTTCATGATGAAACGGTCGAGTTGCGCCTCAGGCAGGCGGTAGGTGCCCGCCTGTTCGATCGGGTTCTGGGTGGCGATCACCATGAACGGTGCCGCCACCGGGTGAGTCACGCCATCAGCGGTGACCTGGCCCTCCTCCATCACCTCGAGTAGTGCCGCCTGGGTCTTCGGGCTCGCGCGGTTGATCTCGTCGGCGAGCACGATGTTCGCGAACACCGGTCCACGGTGAAACTCGAACGCCCCGGTCGACTGGTCGTAGATGCTCACTCCGGTGATGTCGCCAGGGAGGAGGTCAGGCGTGAACTGCACGCGGTTGCCGATCCCCCGCACGCTCTGGGCCATGGCTCTGGCCAGCGAGGTCTTCCCCGTGCCTGGCACATCTTCGAGAAGCAGGTGACCCTCGCTGAGCAGCGCGGTGAACGACAGTCGGATGACGTGCTGCTTGCCCAGCAGCACCTGGTCGACCCCGCGCACCAGCCGTTCGAAGACGTCGGCGAACTGGGTGGCCTGCTCTGGGGTCATCATCATTGCGCGGTATCTCTCGTCTCGCTGGGTCCGTCGAGTGCGTACGTCGGCCGGGGTTACTTGTCGTAGTCGAAGGACTGACCGTCGACGGTTACGCTCAGCCGTACTGTACCCGTTGTCGGGTACGGTCCTGGCACGGTGCAGGTCGTGGCGCCGTCAACGGCGGTACCGACAGCATCCGGCGCATCCAGCGCGAAGCACCGGTAGTCGGCGACCATCCCTGGATTGGCGGGCCCGTTGGTCCAGCTGACGACTCCCGTTGCAGGGTCGTACGCGACTCCGGTCACCGTCAGGTCGACTGAGGCCTCGTCTGCGGTGAACGTGGTCCAGTCCCCACAGCTTCCCCAGAAGGTGCAGCCGCGCAGTTGGAACTGGGCAGCGGCACCGAACGGCAGTCCGAGGATCTCCCGTGGCCAGCCGCTACCGCTGAACTGCGCGCCATCACCGGTGTCGGCCACCTTGCGAATGCGGTAGCTGCTGAAACCTCCGGAGACGCCGGTCACCTGGTAGTCCCACGCCTGGCCCCTGTTTGCCATGCTGCCTTCGACGCCTTCCACCGGTCCGGGCGCGGGGCGGAGGACAACCCGTTCGGTGACCGGGGAGTTCACACAGGCCGCGCCGTTGTAACCCCAGACGACGAAGTAGTAGGTGGCGCCGGTCGTCGTAAGATTCGTGAACTTGTAGCTTGTCGTATCCCCGGAGACAGTCGCCTGTTCCTCGACCGCACCACCTATGGTCGGCGCTTTCACGGTCCCAGGCGCAGGTGTGCCGACCGCGCACGCCTGCGGGCCGGTCGGCACCTGACCGCTCGACAGCCGTTGCACGTAATAGCCTCCGACGGCGTTGCCATTGGGGTCGAACCGATCCCACGACACCGTTACGGTGCCGTCGCCCGCGTTGCTGTCCGCCCAGATTCGTGCGGCGCGCGGGGCACCGTACGGTATGCCATTCGCGTCTGCGTGGTTCCAGGCGGCGAGCGCCGGGTACGCGTCGTTCATCGGTGTGACGGAAACCGGCACTTCGGTGCCGTTGGACAGTCCGCCGACATCGATGCTGCAGGATGCCGCGGTGCACGACGGGCCACTGGCGGCGACCTGCTGTTCTGCACCGTTCACGATGACCTGGTACCTGCGTACCGCAGTACCCGCCCCGGCAACCGCGACGGTGTCCCAACTCACCCGGAGCGCGCCGTCGAGTGGAGCCGCCTTCATGCCGGTGGGTGCGGCCGGCACAACGTCAGACCAAACCGGACTGCCCAGCGTCGTCGGCGCAGACAGACCGATGGCGTTGCGGGCGGCAACGGACACGGTCACGGCGTTGTCCTGGCCATTGCCCCGGGTGGTTATGGTGCAGGTCGTCGACTGGCAGACTGTGGTGCCGACCGGGTTGCCTGACATGCCCCGCAGCGTGACCTCGTACCCGCTGATCGGCGAGTTGTTGTAGGCGCCGGGGTTGAACGCCAGAGTGAGCGTGCCGTCCCCGAAGCCGGTCATTCGCAGTCCGGTCACCGGGTCCGGCTTGTCCTGCACAGAGATGCGCACCGTGCCCCATGCGTATCGGTCCGGGTCCCCGGTGGCATCTGCAACCTGGTATTGCAGGTTGGTGTCAACGGCCGGCGCGTCGTCGGCCACCCGAACGGAGAGGGTGCTGTTGTCGGCGCTCGGCGTGATCGCGACACCCGCAGGCAGCGAGGCGCTGTCAAGGCCTCGCACTGCTACCACGGAGAGAGGGACAGCTGGGAACGGGTTCGTTGCGCCGTCATTGGCGAGTACGTCAACCGGGGTGCTCTGGCCTCGCGGTGCAATGGCCGTGTCGGCCGCTGGTACTGCCAGGGGTCGCGTTGAGGCGACGACGCGCAGGTCTATGCGCCCCGCCCTGCCATCGCCTGCGTCGTCGGAAACGCCGATGGTCAGGGCGCTCTGTGACCCCTTCCGCGTTCCCGCCACTGCCTTGATGGTCAGCTTCTGCCCGTCGAGCGACCAGGTGAACCCTTCGGGCTTCGGCTCGAGAACCTGATATCGCAGGGCCGCCAGGTCGTCGGGGTACGGGTAGGTTGTGAGCTTGACCAGGTCGAGCACCCGCTCCCCGTCTGGCTGAACCTCGATGAGTGCCCCGCCGAATGCCGGGGGCTGGTTGTCGCGCGGAGTGACCTCGATCGGCAGGACGATCGTTGCCGTCCTGGCATCCTTCGCGTCGGCCGATGCGCCGTCAGTGACTTCAAACGAGATGGATGCCGGTCCGAAATACTTGTCGGCACTGGCGAAGACCAGCGTTCCGGCATCCTTCACCAGCGACGTTCCGTCTGCGTGCGTCGCCCGCACAATGCTGGCGTCGGTCAGGCGCACCTTCTTGCCAGACGCCGCAACGACAAAGTCGTTGACCGCGATGGTGAGCGTCGACCCGCTCGGAATCCGAAGATCCTTGGCATCCTTCTTCAGTTGCGGAAGGGCATCATCGAAGCCGGGAACCCAGATGAAGGCGTAGGAGACCACCGAAGCGTCGTCTGGGTGGCTGACGGCGAACGGAACGATCTGGCTCTCATCTGCGATGGTCACCCTGACCCGCCCTGCTGCCGTGATGGACGCCCGTTCGCGATATCCGGGCAGCACCGACAGTTCGAGGCTGGACGACGGGCCGTCGGCAAAGAAGACATTGGCGAGTACGTCGACGTCGATAGTCTTGCGGTCCAGGATGTCGGAGAGCCCGAGCACGGTGTCGTGGGCATCTGGCCTGGCCAACGGCGCATCCGCGCTCGCCACCACCGTGAGGAAGTTCGAACTCGTGCCTCCACGCTCGTTCTGGATCTCGTAGATGAAGCCGTAACGGCCTTCGGTTTTCGGCACGCTGACCTTGACGGCGTCGCCGTCAACCGAAGCAGTGCCATCGGAGGCAGAGCCGTCGGATCCTGCGGCTTCCACCTCCGTCACCACCAGTTCGCCGCCGTCCGGGTCTGAGTCGTTCCCGAGCACGCGCACCCAGACAGTCCCGCCTGGCCGGGCCAGAACCTCGTCTGGTGCGGCGACGGGGTTGCGTGCTCCGTCCTGCCTGGGGCTGATTCCCACCCTGACCGTACCGCTCGCCCTGGCACCGAGGCCGTCGATGACCGTGTAGGTGAACGAGTCGGTTCCTGCGGAGTACTCGCCAGGCTGGTAGGTGATCGAATCAGTACCGACCTCAGTGACAGCGCCCTTCTCCGGGTTGGTTTCCTGGCCCAGGAGCTTCACGGAGTCCCCGTCTGGATCGATCCCGGCCAACGGAATCGGAATGCGCACCTTCTCACCTGCCAGCACCCGCGCCGTCACGGCCTTCGGCGCCGGCGGATTGTTCGACGCGGCATCGATCTCCCGCACCGAGATCTGCACCTGGGCGCTGGCGAACTGGCCGTCCGGCGCATCCACGCGGTAGACGGCCGTGAAATTGCCCGGTTTGTCGGGAGCGAGATAGCGCAGCACCGTACCGGAGGTGAACAGCAGTCCGGAACCCGGTTCTGGTTCTGTCGTCAGTGTCGAGTGCAGCGACAGCGCCTCACCGTCCGGGTGCTCGTCGTTGGCCAGCACCGGGATATCAATGGCATCCCCCATTCGTACCGTCACCGTGTCAGCCGTGGCGATCGGGGCCTGGCTCTCCGGCCGCTCGGGGATCTCGATCAGGGTGACGATGCCATCCGCCTCGGCGAAGCCGTTGCTCACCCGGTACCCGAACGAGGTGGTTCCCGTCTCGAGCGGCCTCGTCAGCGTCACCCGGATCAACCGCTGGTCGAGGATCTCGACACGGATGCCGCCCGCTGCAGAGACATCGGTGGTTCCGGTGACGAGGAGAACACCACCGGCGGGGTCGAAGTCCGTAGCCAGTACGTCGACGAGCGTGGCGCGCTGGCCGCGCACGAATGCCGTGTGCGGAACGGTGATCGGGGTGCTGTTGGCGTCGGGCACAGGTGCGACATCTACCCTGACCTGGCCGGCGGCCGTGGCCTCTCCGTCCGTGACGGCGTACTCCACGTAATACACGCCTGGGGCCGGTGCAAGGAATCGGAAGGTGCCCTGGTTGAAGTTGGGGGCGATCGTGACGTCGGGCTTGGACGGGACGCTGCTGAGCTTCAGGGGGGCCGATCCGCCGTGCGCGTGTTCGAGCGGGGACACCGTCACCTCGGTTCCCGCCGTCGCGGTGGCCAGGAACGACTCCGCAATGATCGGCACGGAACCAGCAGGGCGGACGGTCACGACGAGCGACCCCGAGCCGATGTCGGTGCCGTCGGAGACGACGAGTCCCACGTGTCGTTCCTCCTCGGCGGCGCCCATGTCGGTAAAAACGACAGAGCCCTCAGGGGTGTAGACGACCTGGTCGGCGCCCGACGCCGCAGCAGACGCCAGATAGTACGGGTCGCCGTCCGGGTCGACCCAGTCTCCGAGTACATCGGTGTCGACCCGCCCATCGCTCTGCACGCTCGCGTGCGTGGCGCGAGCCTGGGCCGGCGGGGAATTCTCATCGTCTCCACGCACCGTGACGGCCACGGTTGCGGTTGCCTCCCCGCCGCGCCCGTCGGTGATGGTGTAGGTGAACGACACGATTCCGGATGCCGACGCCGGCAGTTTCAGCTGCAGCTGCTGGCCATCACCGACGACTTCAAGGCTTCCCTGTTCGGCTGGAAGAGCGTCAGTGCCGGCGATGCCCAGCACATCATTGTTCGCGTCGTAGTCGTTCAGCAGCACAGGGAGCACGGTCGACCTGCCTGGTCTGGCCCCGAATTCGTCGGCTTCGGCAACCGGCGGTTGCTGCGCCTTCTCCAGCTCTGGCGGAATGTCGTCGCGGTTCTCTTCGACCTGTTCCTCATCCTGGTCGGCGTCGATCAGCTCGGCCCAATTGTCGATGAGCTGATTGTTCTGCTGCACGGCCCAGGCATCGCCGGTATGGGCGTCGTTGAGCACCAGCGCCTCGCCGTTGACGCGGAATTCGAGTCTCGCGTCGCCCGCAACCGAATCGAGCGTCGCCACGTCGCTGCTCGACTCAGCTCCCCGGCAGGATCGCCAGGCACCGGCATCCGTCCACGCGGCGTACGAGCACTTCTCAAGCACAACAGGTGCGGCCGGTTCTCCATCTCGGTCGGAGACGATCACTTCCGGCGGCGAACCAGACAGGCTCACGTCGACCAACCCACCGCGGTGCGCGATCAACACGTGACCGACCACGCTGCTCGGCTGCTGGAGGACGGGGTCGCTTCCTGGGCCGATGAGGCCGGAGACGTCCTGGTCACCGCCCGGGTAGTACAGCATGCCGGTCGTGACGTTCAGCAGAACCCAGTCGTCTCCCGTGCTCGACAGCTGATATTCGTCGTCGGCCGAGCCGGCCTTCACGTCGGTCGTGTCGGAGACGGTGTCGCCTTCGCCCGTGTCGAAGCGCGAGAGTATCCCGGTCGACGGGGTGAACGACGAGTAAATGCCGGTCGCACCCAGACTTGCGACGGAACCACTGCCGAGGGAGAGGTCTGGTTCTGACGCGCTGTCGAAGGTCTCCAGCTGTTGCACTGGAAGGGTCCAGACGTTGCCATCTGAGGCGATGACCGCCCTGTCGTCCGCCAGCATCACCGCGGGGTCATCTGGGGGAAGGGGAACACTCGCCGCGATTTCAGCCGTGGCAGGATCAATGATGTCGATGGCGCTGTTGCCACGATCGATGACAACAACACTGTGGCCGTCCTGCACCACATCGAGTGCCGTGCTCCCGGCCGCGACGACGGTGTTGAGTTCGTTGACCTCAGTATTGGCCCGCCCAAGCACCTGGCGAACTTCGTTCGTCACCCAGACGGCGGCGTCACCCAGGTCCACCCGCTGCGCGGTGTACCCGCCGGAGGTGAGTGCAACCGAAGCGACCACCGCCACCACGGCGCTCACACTGGTCGCCGTGATGAATCCCGACCGATGGGCCCTGAACCATTGTCGGATCACTGACTGCCGGCCTCCGGCGTCTCGACACACTTCTCACCGCTCGGCGCCCCGGTCTTGCCTGCACGGTTGACGGCCACGGTGATGCAGACACGGGAAACGTCTGCGGCGTCGATGCTGAACTCGCGGGCGCGCTGGATACTGCTCGCCCCGTCTGGCAGTGTGACCACATAACTGTCGTCCGCAGCGACACCGGGGTCCGGCCAGGTGAATACAACTGTGTCACCCGATGCGACGCCCTCAATATTGTTGACGGCAGGGATCGGTCCGGCGCTGGCGCGAACAAAGAGGAACACCGCGGTCGCCGCGATGACAACAACGAGCACGGCCGCGGCAAGCAGGCTCCGGGTCGCGGCGGTGCGCCGAGGCTTCGTCCTCGTGCGAGTGAGCGAATTGCTTCCAGGCGCCGAACCGCCGAGCATGCTCCGTCCGCGCGAAGACCCTGCCCCTCCTGCTGCTTGGGCCGGTTTCCGCCTGCGTCGCTGAACATGGGGGTCAATCGAGTTCATGCCGGTGATGCGGGTCTTGTCATCCGCATCCGCTGGGGTGTGGTTCGCCCAGTCGGCCATCGCGACCTCGAGCTGCGTCTGGGGGAGATCGAGTTCCGCCTCGACGGACTGCAGCTCCCTGATCAGCTCGAGAACGCTGCGCGGACGGGCGTCCGGACGCCTGGACATCGCCCTGGTCAGGATCAGTTCGAGGCGCGCCGGCACATCCGCCCGTCCGATCGGCGGTACCCGGGCTTTGACGATGCGGGACATCAGCTCCGCAGAGGTGTTCTGGCTGCCAGCCTCCTCGAAGGGCGAACGCCCAGCGAGGAGGGAGTACAGGGTGGCGGCGATCGACCAGACTTCTGCCGCGACCGAACCGGAGACCTCTTCAAGCAGCACCTCCGGCGCCGACCAGGGTATCGACAGCCCAACCGCCTCTGCGTTGTCTGCTTCGCTGAGGGTCGCCGCGATGCCGAAGTCGGAGAGCACCGGATGCCCATAGGCCGTCACCAGGATGTTCGAGGGTTTGATGTCGCGGTGAAGCACACCGCCGCGGTGTGCCGTCTCGACCGCGCTGGCGATCCTGATCCCGATGCGGAGCACGTCCGGCACCGCGAGCGGTTCGGTGCGGTATTGCTGACTGAGCGTTGACGAGCAGTACTCCATGACCAGGTACGGCCGACCGTCCGCCGAGACACTCGCCTGGAAGACCGTCAGGATCGCCGGGTGCGAACTGAGCTGGGCCATCAGATTCGCCTCGGCCTGGAACAGCTGCCTGACCTGGTCGTTGACGACTTCGGCCAGCAGCACCTTCACCGCAACCTGCCGCCGTGGCATGTTCTGCTCGAACAGGAAGACGTCGGCGAAGCCGCCGGAACCGAGTGCCCGCACGTAGGAGAAGCCCGGCAGGTTCGGGGGCGCTGACGGCAGTCTTCTGGTCACTGCCGCCTCCCCGTTCGTCGATACAAGTGGTTCAAACGAATGCTGACGGTCCGTAACGGGTGCACCGAACGCGTCCCGACAATTGTAAGCAGGTCACCAGCGCGTTTCGGTCCGGTATGGCTGGTTAACCCAGCTCCTCTGCCCCCAAGACGGGGGCCAAATCGTCGCCCACGGCGAGCACGTCGAGAACGATGACGGTGACGTTATCGCGCCCGCCGTTCTCGAGCGCAGCATCGACGAGCGCGTGAGCCGCTGCATCCGCCGACGCGTTGGACAGCAGGAAATGACGGATGCCGTACGGCGTCAGTTCTTTGGTGAGACCGTCGGAGCAGATGAGGATGCGCATGCCCGGTCGCGCGGGGATGATACGAAAGTCTGGAACCGGTGGCTCGTGGAAACCGACGGCCCGCGTAATCACGTTGCCGTCTGGGTGCACATCGGCTTCTTCCCTCGTGATTCGGCCGGCGTCGACGAGTTCCTGAACAACGGAGTGGTCGGTGGTCACCTGCTCGAGAACGCCGGACGTGAGCTGGTAGACGCGGGAGTCGCCGATGTTGAAGATGACCCACTGGGCAGTCCCTGACACCACGGACAGCGCCACGCCCGTGACGGTGGTGCCGGTTCCGAGGTCGGTGACCCCCGCGCCAGCTGCCATGTCGTCGACGGCGTGACCCAGCGCCTCCGTGATCATCGGCGCGTCAAGGCCGGGGCGTTCAGCCCATTCAGCCAGTCGTGCGACGACGGCGGAGCTGGCTACGTCGCCCGCCGAATGCCCGCCCATACCATCGGCAACCGCGAACAGTGGAGGGAGGGCGACGACGCTGTCTTCGTTGACCGCACGACGATGGCCCGTCTCGCTGAGCGCCGCCCAAGCGAGACTCACCGGCTGTGCTGGTGTACCGAGATCGACGGTGAAACCGGTCGAACTCTGACCGATCTGCGTCACTGTGCCTGCCTTACGCTCGCGGGGAGGATCTCGATGATATTACCGTCCCCGATGTCGACGGTCGTACCGGGCACCACAACGAGCGACTGGCCGGGCGCCAGTCGTGTGGTGCGTCCGCCCGGCGGACTGACCATCGTGCCGTTCGTCGAGTCGAGGTCGGTGACGACCACTGCATCCCCCTCCTGACGGATCTCGACGTGGGTCGACGAGACGGCAGCCGTCGGTGAAGCAACGCTCAGTAGCCTAGGCAGCCGCCCACCGGTGATCCGCGGCGATCGCGGATTGCGGCCGAGGTAGTAGACAGAATCAAGCTGGCGTTCTTCGCCGGAGAGGCGGAAACCGTAACGCGGCGACGGAGACGGTGGCCCTGGCGGAGCAGGCGCTCGCCGGCGCTCACGCGAGGTGCCGATGCCGTTTCCCGCGCCTTCGCCCGCTGCCGCAGCCGGCGGATGCGATCCCGTCTGGTTTCGGTGCCGGCGGCGCAGGATCACCGTGTCATCGGCATCCGCCGTCGGAACCCGGAGGATGGTATCGCCCTCCGCCTCTGCCCGTCGGGGAACGTTCAGTACAGTGTCGTCGATGCCTGGTTCCGGCCAGGACCAGTAGAGCGTGCCGGCCGGCACCGCTCCGATTCCGATTGCCGTGCCGCCCTCTCGCCAGCGCCCATCTGCACCGGCGGCTTCGTCGGCTTCGGCGGCGCCGATCACGACCCCGATGACCGATTGGAAGTCGGACAACAGCCACGGTCGGATGCCGCCAGCGGAGAATCGCCGCGAGCCGCCGACAGAGTACACGTCGACAGCGATATCGCCTCGAACCACCACAGAGACCATCACTTCGGTGGATGAATCGGTCTCGCCCCGCACCAGGACGGCGAAACTCTCGACCTCGCCCTGACCGGCCAGCGGCAGCAGGGAGAGCAGCGCCTCGATCCCGACCGACGACTCACGCACCAGGGCGGTGAGCGCGGCCACGACCGATTGTGTCGTGTCGTGCGGAACAGCGACCAGGAAGCTCCGCCCGACGATGAAGGTCCACGCTGGAGACACGCCAGGAAAGACGGCACAGGCAACGCGACCCGAGGTCATCCAGCCTCCTTGCCGGTTGTGATGCTGTCGTTTATGATGCCCGTTTACGATGCCCGTGTGGCCCTCGAAGCCCCGCATCGACAAGTCTTTACCGTACTCGGATTCCTACTGGCCGTCGTACGGACCCACCCTGGCCGACGTTCGTGTGGTGATCCACAAACACCTGTGGATTCCGCAGCATTTTGCTTCACTTGCTACGGAATCACTTGCAAGAACCATGTTTGACTGTCACAATCGATAAATGAGTGCACCGGTACGCAGCCTGACAAAACCCGTGGCGCTCGATGACGTTTCAAAGAAGATCATCGAGCAGCTGCAGGTCGACGGACGGCGTTCCTATGCCGAGATCGGCAAGGCCGTCGGGCTGAGCGAGGCAGCGGTGCGCCAGCGGGTGCAGAAGCTGACGGATGCCGGTGTGATGCAGGTCGTCGCCGTCACCGACCCGATGCAATTGGGTTTCTACCGGCAGGCGATGATCGGGATCCGCGCGTCGGGTGACACCAGGGTGTTGGCCGACAGCCTGGCTGCCCTTGACGCCGTCGACTACGTGGTGCTCACGGCAGGGACGTTCGACATTCTGGCCGAAGTCGTCTGTGAGGACGACGACGAACTGATCGCCCTGCTCAACTCCGAGATCCGAAACCTCGATGGAGTTCTCTCCACCGAAACGTTTGTCTATCTCAAACTCCACAAACAGCTCTACAACTGGGGAACACGGTAATCATGACCATTTCAGAACAGGCCGTCATGGCGACGAAGCCACCCGCAGTATCCGGCGGCATCGGTGCCCCCGGCGCCTACAGCGAAGCTGACAACGCCCGCATGCAACAGCAGGCGAAAGACCACCTCTGGATGCATTTCAGTCGCCAGTCGGTGCTCGAATCCGGCGCGGGCGTGCCGATCATCACCAAGGGCAGCGGCCACCACATCTGGGACTCGAACGGCAAGAAGTACATCGACGGCCTCAGCGGCCTGTTTGTTGTCAATGCCGGCCACGGCAGGAAGCGGCTCGCCGAGGTCGCCGCGAAGCAGGCGGAGGAGCTGGCCTTCTTCCCGATCTGGTCGTATGCCCACCCGAGTGCCATCGAGCTCGCAGACCGGCTTGCCGGCTACGCCCCAGGCGACCTGAACCGGGTGTTCTTCTCCACCGGCGGCGGTGAAGCCGTTGAGACCGCGTTCAAGCTCGCGAAGTACTACTGGAAGCTTCAGGGCAGACCGACGAAGCACAAGGTCATCTCCCGTGCTGTCGCCTACCACGGCACTCCTCAAGGGGCACTGGCCATCACCGGCATCCCCGCCATGAAGGAGATGTTCGAGCCGGTCACCCCGGGCGGATTCCGGGTGCCGAACACCAACTTCTACCGTGCAGACGAAATGGGGTCGGGCCTCGGCGACGACCTCGAAGCATTCGGGCTGTGGGCGGCCAACCGCATTGAGGAGATGATCGAGTTCGAAGGCCCGGAGACCGTTGCCGCGATCTTCCTGGAACCGGTGCAGAACTCGGGTGGCTGCTTCCCGCCGCCTCCCGGCTATTTCCAGCGGGTGCGCGAGATCTGCGACAAGTACGACGTGCTGCTCGTCGCGGATGAGGTGATCACCGCGTTCGGGCGCATCGGCAACATGTTCGCATCGACGACCTTCGGCTTCCAGCCAGACATGATCACCTGCGCCAAGGGCATGACCAGCGGGTACTCCCCCATCGGGGCGACCATCGTGAGTGACCGCATCTACGAGCCGTTCAAGCACGGCGACATCGCTTTTTACCACGGCTACACCTTCGGCGGCCACCCGGTCTCGTCGGCTGTGGCGCTGGCCAACCTCGATATCTTCGAGGAGGAGAAGCTCAACGAGAATGTGCGCGAGAACTCGCCGGTGTTCCGGGCGGAGCTCGAAAAGCTACTCGACCTGCCCATTGTCGGAGACGTGCGCGGTGAGGGGTATTTCTTCGGTATCGAACTGGTGAAAGACAAAGGCACGAAGGAGACGTTCAACGACGAGGAGTCGGAGCGACTGTTGCGCGGCTTCCTCTCCAAGGCGCTCTTCGATGCCGGCCTGTACTGTCGCGCAGATGATCGCGGAGACCCGGTGGTACAACTCGCGCCACCGCTGACCATCGGTCCAGCCGAGATCCGCGAGATCGGCGATATCCTGCACGGCGTGCTCTCCGAGGCCACCAAGCATCTCTAGGCCCCGGCGCGGGAGTCTCCGGAGCGGTTACCCGAGCCGCCCGGGGGTGCCGTGCCGCAGCCGTTTGTCACGAGTCGGTTGTCACGAGTCAGATGTCACGAGTCAGTTGGCACCGCGTAGGCCCAATCGGGCAGGTGACCCGTGCTGAACATAGTGTTCAGCAGGATCGCCATGCTGTAGGTCGGATCCTCGGCGAGCGCTTTGTCGACGAACATTCCACCGACC
Source organism: Glaciibacter superstes DSM 21135 (assembly GCF_000421145.1). Classification (GTDB taxonomy): domain Bacteria; phylum Actinomycetota; class Actinomycetes; order Actinomycetales; family Microbacteriaceae; genus Cryobacterium; species Cryobacterium superstes. The sequence goes on from NZ_ATWH01000003.1 coordinate 174,801, forward strand.
GAGCCGCGACCGAGTGCCCACGAGAGCCAGGCAAGCATGCAGAGCGGTGCGGGCCGCGCGGCGCGTGGCGAGAGCGCGATAATCTTCTTCAGCACGTCGATTGCGTGCTGGATCCGCTCCGGGTCCGGCCGCTCGTTGCTCCACCCCACCATGCGGTCGGCCATTCGAACTCCACCGATTCCCTTCGGTGACTCCTGCTCGGAGCTTCTGAGGCGTAGCTCCTCTGCAATGACGATCTCATCCATGCTGAGCCCGGTCGCCCGTTGTATTGCGGCATAGCGCACGTTGACGTCGTAGGTCTCTTCGCCGACCTCGCGCCCGAACGCGATCTGCAGCATGATTTGGTCCCGAATCGGAGGCTCCTGCACGAGAAAGAGCAGGCCGGCAGCTTCGTCCGGGTCGAGCTCAGCGGAATCCCAACCGAACAGGGCCTCCGCGATGTCGATCGAATCGAGGACACCGGTCGCGTCGAGGAGGCCCTGGTCTGCGCCCGGTTCCCACGCCAGACGCTGGTAACGGCGGAGAGCTCGACCGAATTGCTCTTTCGCCGCCCGTTCAACACGTGGAAGCTCAGCGCCGTCGCGCAGGGTGGCCAGTTCTGTGGAGGTATCGCACTGAGGCAAAAGCAGGGCGGCCGACGTCTCGATCTCAGCGAGCGGACGCCCCTGGCTCGGGCACTCCGGGTCGTCGTATGACCCCCATCCGTCCGCGGCGACGCACAACACGTCTTTGACGCGGAATCCCGACAACTCAGCGCGTCGTGCGAGAGTCTCGGCGAACCGGCGCCCTGGCAGTCCGCCCGGCGACACGAACGGATCGCCGGTGTACGCGACGACAACCACGCCGTCGACGCGCGGAATCTTGCAGATCGTGCCGATGAGCGTGGTGGCGATGCATTTGTGCACCTTCTCTGGAGCGGTATCGACTGGCATATTGAAACGCAGGGCGCCGCAGGTGCGGTTGCCGCGGAACGCGACGAGCACCATGCTCTGCTCCGGAAGGAATCCGAGGAGCTGCGGAACGAGGGCCAGGAAGTCCTGGGGTCGTGCTGTCTTCACGATGGTCGGTTGCATGCGCCAACTCTGGCGTGGCCGGCTAGCCCGGTGTTCCCAGAACGTCGATTCTGGGGATAACTCCACTGGTCGCCCCCTGTGTATAACTCCGGTCCGAGAGCGCTCGCCCGACCGAAGTCCAACTCGAGAATCGCCGTTTGCGCCCACTGACGCCGCTGTAGCGGCGATTCTGGGCGCAAATGGCGATTCTCGGGGGCGGGGCGGCGCTGCGCGGGCGGGGACGAGGACGAGCGCGCGCGGCGCGCGCTACACCTCGTCGGTGACAGGGGCGGCGAACTGCGCGTTGTAGAGGTCGAAGTACGCGCCCTCCGCAGCAAGCAGCTCAGCATGGGTTCCCTGCTCCACGATCTGGCCCGACTCCATCACCAGGATGAGGTCGGCATCACGGATCGTCGACAGCCGGTGCGCGATCACGAAGCTCGTGCGGTCGGCGCGGAGAGCTTTCATCGCCTGCTGCACCAGCACCTCGGTGCGGGTGTCGACCGAACTCGTCGCCTCATCCAGGATGAGCACGCTCGGCTGCGCGAGGAATGCGCGCGCGATGGTGAGGAGCTGCTTCTCCCCAGCGCTCACATTGCCCCCCTCGTCACCCAGTACCGTGTCGTAGCCGTCTGGCAGCGAGTGCACGAAGCGGTCGACATAGGTGGCGCGCGCCGCCTCAAGAATGTCCTCCTCAGAGGCATCCGGTCGCCCGTAAGCGATGTTCTCGCGAATGGTGCCGTCGAACAGCCAGGTGTCCTGCAGCACCATCCCCATGCGCGAGCGCAGGTCAAGGCGCGTCATCTCTGCCACATTCACGCCGTCGAGCGTGATGCGTCCTGAATCGAGCTCGTAGAACCGCATCATCAGGTTGACCAGGGTCGTCTTACCCGCGCCGGTCGGCCCGACGATGGCGATCGTCTGGCCTGGCTCCGCGACCAGGTTGAGGTCGTCGATCAGCGGCTTGTCCGGCGTGTAACGGAACGAGACATCCTCGAATACCAGGCGACCGTGCGACTGAATCGGACTCTCGGCCGGGTCGGGGTCAGCGCCCTGCTCTGGGGCGTCGAGCAGCTCAAAGACGCGCTCAGCGGATGCCACGCCAGACTGAAGCAGGTTGGCCATCGACCCGAGCTGGGCGAGCGGCTGCGTGAACTGCCTGGAGTACTGGATGAACGCCTGCACATCTCCGAGTTGCATCGCGCCGGTTGCGACCTGGAGCCCGCCGACGACGGCGATGGCCACGTAAACGAGATTGCCGATGAAGGTCATCGCCGGCATGATCATGCCGCTGACGAACTGCGCACCGAAGCTCGCCTTGTACAGCTCGTCGTTCTTCTGCCTGAACCGTTCCTCAACCTCGCGCTGGCGGCCGAACACCTTCACCAGCGCGTGGCCGGTGAACGTCTCTTCAATCTGGGCGTTGAGGGTTCCGGTGTGGGTCCATTGCGCAACAAAGAGCTTCTGTGATCTCTTGGCGATCACCGTCGTTATCACCAGGGTGAGCGGCACGGTGACCAGCGCGATCAGCGCGAGGAGCGGCGAGAGGATGAACATCATCACAATCACGCCCACGACGGTCAGCAACGAGGTGACGGCCTGCGCAAGGGTCTGCTGGAGGCTCTGCGAGATGTTGTCGACGTCGTTCGTCACACGACTGAGCAGCTCACCGCGCTGCATCGTGTCGAAGTAGCGAAGCGGAAGCCGGTTGACCTTGGCCTCGACATCCTCGCGCAGGCGGTACACGGTGCGCTGGACGACGCTGTTGAGCACATAGGCCTGCATCCAGCTGAAAACGGATGCCAGGATGTACAGCGCCAACACCCAGAACAACACGCTGGAGAGCGCTCCGAAATCGATGCCGAAACCGGGAGTCAATGGCATCCCGCTGAGCAGGTCTGCCCTCGCATCGTCACCAGACGCCCTGAGCTGGTCGATGATCTCACTCTTGCTGACGCCGGCCGGGAGGGTCTTCGAGATGACCCCGGAGAAGATCAGGTTCGTTCCCTCACCGAGCAGCTTCGGCCCAAGCACGGAGAACGTCACACTGATCACGGCGAGTGCCAGCACGAGGGTCAGCCACAGTCGCTCCGGACGAAGTTGTCCGAGCAGCCGCTTGGCGCTCGGCAAGAAGTTCATCGCCTTCTCTGCCGGAGCGCTCATGCCGCCGAACGGTCCACCGCCCCGCGGCCCGCGCGCGGCCGGCGCAGCTGCCGGTGTCTTGGTTTCGTTCGACTCACTCATGCTGCTTCCTCCGCCGTGAGCTGGGATGACACGATCTCCTGGTAGGTCGAACTGCTTTCGAGCAGCTCTGCATGGGTTCCGCTGGCAACGATGCGGCCGTCTTCGAGCACCAGGATCTGGTCGGCATCGATGATGGTCGCCACCCGCTGGGCGACGATGACCATCGTGGCGTCACCGGTGCTGCGCCGAAGCGCCTGCCGCAGCCGGGCATCCGTCGCCGTGTCGAGCGCGGAGAACGAATCGTCGAAGAGGTAGAGCTCGGGACGTTTCACCAGCGCCCTGGCGATGGCGATGCGCTGGCGCTGGCCGCCGGACACATTGGTGCCACCCTGCGAGATCGGGGCGTCGAGGCCGCCTTCCATTTCCTCGACGAATCCCTTCGCCTGGGCGATGGTGAGCGCCTGCCAGAGGTCGTCTTCCGTGGCATCCGGCTTTCCGTACTGCAGGTTGCTGCGCACGGTTCCAGAGAACAGGTACGGTTTCTGCGGAACCAGTCCGATGTGTCCCCAGAGCAGGTCGGGGTGCAACTCGCGCACGTCGACGCCGTCGAAGAGCACGGACCCGCTGGTGGCATCGAACAGGCGCGGCAGGAGATTCACCAGGGTGGACTTGCCGGAGCCGGTGCTACCGATGATGGCAGTGGTCTGCCCGCTCCTGGCGATGAAGCTGATATTGCTGAGCACCGGCTGTTCCGCTCCCGGGTAGGCGAAGCCGACATCGAGCAATTCGATCTCGCCACGGCCTGTCGTCTCTGTGACCGGGTTGACCGGTGGGTGCACGCTGGATTCGGTATCCAGCACTTCGCTGATTCGGTCGGCACACACCGCAGCACGCGGAATCATGACCGCCATGAAGGTGGCCATCATCACCGCCATCAGGATCTGCATGAGGTAACTGAGGAAGGCGATCAGCGTTCCGACCTCCATCGAGCCGTCCTCGATGCGGAAAGCGCCGAACCAGATCACGGCAACACTCGAAACGTTGAGCACGAGCATCACGACGGGGAACATCAGTGCCATCAGGCGGCCGGCACGCAGCGCGACATCCGTCACGTCTTCATTGGCGAGCGCGAACCTGGCGGTCTCGACGTCCTCCCGCACAAAGGCACGCACCACACGGATGCCGGTGAGCTGCTCACGCAGGACCCGGTTGACGGTGTCGATGCGGGTCTGCAGTTTGCGAAAGAGCGGAACCATGCGCACAACGATCAGCCCGACCGCGATGAGAAGGACAGGCACGCTGACCGCGATGAGCCACGAGAGTTCGAGGTCCTGCTGCATGGCCATGATGACGCCGCCGATGCACAGGATGGGCGCGGAGACCATCAGCGTGGCGCTCGTCAGAACCAGCATCTGCACCTGTTGTACGTCGTTGGTGGAGCGGGTGATCAGCGACGGAGCGCCGAAGCGAGTGACCTCCTGTTCGGAGAACTCCCCCACCCTGGCGAAGACGGCGCTGCGCAGGTCGCGGCCGAGCGCCATCGCGGCCTTTGCGCCGAAATACACGGCGATGATGGCACAGATGATCTGCGCCAGGGTGATGACGAGCATGATCATGCCCGTCGACATGATGTAGCCGGTGTCACCCTTGGCGACGCCCTGGTCGATGATGTCAGCGTTCAGCGTCGGCAGGTATAGCGAGGCGATCGACTGCAGGAGCTGGAAGACGACGACCGCCACCAGCAGCGGCCAGTACGGTCTCAGGTAACGCACGAGCAATGTCCAGAGCACGTGATTCTCCTAGTTCGTGGGTGAGTCTGTGGAGACGGAGATGGTCGTTTCGGCTGGGCGGCCCGCGATGCCGTAGAGGATGATTGAGGTGATTTCATCCGTGCTGATCTCCGCGTCGTTCAGGTGGGGAACGGATGCCGCGAGCGTCACCATGCGGATGACCTGGGCAGCCCGCTCCGGACTGACACTCAGCCGTTCGAGGTCTGGCGCAAGGGCTCGCGCCATGATTTCGCCGAACTCGCGCCGCTCTTCTTGCGGGGGCGGGCCACCTCGCCTGCCGAGCGCCATCATGAGGTTGAACACCAAGGTGAACCTCTCCTGCAAGAGGGCGACGATCGTGCGGATGCGTTCCTCGAGGGGCATGTCGAGGTCGACTTCCCGAAGCCCGGCACGAAAGGGTTCGGGGTCGAGGCGGCGCTCGACGGCGGCGTTGATGAGCTCTTCTTTGGTGCCGAAGGCCCGGAAGATGGTGCCCTCTGCGATGCCCGCGCACTCGGCGATCTGCCGCGTCGTCACCGCCTGCCCGTGTTCGAGCAGCAACGGAGTAATGGCGTCAAGAATCATGTCCTGGCGGTCTTCGACCGAGAGTGGACTCGCTCGTCCTGCTTTTTCGCTCACCGTGGTTTTGCTCACCGAAGCAATCTACCGGAGTGAGCGCTCACTCACAAGTGGATTCGTGGCACAACTTCAGGCGAAGAGGTCAGAGATCCAGGCAACGTCGTCAGGTGTCGGGTGCCAGGCGGTCGCGGCATCCGCGTTCGCCACGATCTGCTCTGGCCGGGTCGCTCCGGCGATCACGCTGGTCAGGCCGGGCTGGGCGAGCAGCCAGGCGAACGTCGCTGCGAGCATGGTGACTCCCCGCTCAGCGCAGAAAGCCTCGTATCGTTCGATGAGGTCCCACGGAGCCTGCTCCAGCAGGTGAGAACGTGACCGCATGATGCGGCTGTCCGCCGGCCCGCCGTCGCGTGTGAACTTGCCGGTGAACAACCCGTTGTAGAGCGGGAAGAACGGCAAGAAGCCCAGACCGTATGCGTTCACCGCCGGCAGCACCTCGTCTTCAGCATCGCGCACAAGCAGGCTGTATTCGTTCTGCGAGGAGATGAACTTCGGATGCCCGTGCAGTCGCGCCGTGAATTCGGCCTCCGCAATCTGCCAGCCGGCCAGGTTCGAGTGACCGATGTAGCGAATCTTGCCCTCAGTGATCAGGTCGTCCAGTGTGGCGAGCGTCTCCTCGATCGGGGTGTTCTCGTCTGGCCGGTGCAGCTGGTACAGGTCGATCCAGTCGGTCTGCAGGCGTGTCAGCGAGGCCTCGACGGCCAGCCTGATGTAGCGGCGGGAGCCCCTGGCATTCCAGTCCGGACCGTTGGACCCTGCCATGTCCATTCCGAACTTCGTGGCGAGCACGATCCGGTCGCGCTTGCCCTTCAGCGCGTTGCCCATCAGGGTTTCGCTGAGGCCGCGCTCTGCCCCGTAGATGTCCGCGGTGTCGAGCAGGGTCACCCCGGCGTCGACGGCGGCATCGATCACCGCATTGGTGCCATCCTGCGTCTCGGTTGCCGTTCCCAGGCGGCCGAAATTGTTGCACCCGAGCCCGATCGACGAGACGATGAGCCCGGAGTTACCGAGCCTCTGAAAATCGATGTCTGCCATCACCCCAGACTATTCCGCGCGAGCCAGTGGCACGGACTATTGCGCCCGACTACCTGGTGGCAGGCTCCAGCAGACCGAGCCCGCGTACAGCTTCGCGTTCCTCGATCAGTTCCGCGACGGATGCGTCGATCCGTTCGCGCGAGAATGCGCCGATCTCGAGGTCGTCGACGATCTCCCAGCGGCCGCCTACCGATCGCACAGGGAAAGACGAGATGAGACCTTCAGGGACCCCGTACGATCCGTCAGACACCACTCCGGCCGACGTCCAGTCGTCGCCCGTGCCGTTCACCCAGTCGAAGACGTGGTCGATCGCGGCGCTCGCTGCGGATGCGGCAGACGACGAACCGCGCGCCGCGATGATCTCCGCGCCGCGCTTCGCGACCCGGGGAATGAAATCGGTGGACAGCCAGTCCTCGTCGACGAGATCCGTCACCGGTGTTCCTCGAACGGTGGAGTGGAAGACGTCAGGGTACTGGCTGGCAGAGTGGTTTCCCCAGATGGTGACCCCACGCACCTCGTCGACGGAAGCGTCGACCTTCGCGGCCAGCTGGCCGACGGCGCGATTGTGATCGAGCCTGGTCATCGCGGTGAACCGCTCTGCCGTAATGTCGGGGGCGTTGGCGCTCGCGATCAGCGCATTGGTGTTCGCGGGGTTCCCGACGACGAGCACCCGAACATCGGATGCCGCCCCGGCGTTCAACGCCGCGCCCTGCGGAGCAAAGATGGCGCCATTGGCCTCCAGCAGGTCGGCACGCTCCATACCTGGCCCCCGCGGGCGCGAGCCCACCAGGAGCGCGACGTTTGTTCCGTCGAAGGCGGTGGCCGCGTCATCCGTCACCTGCACCTCACCCAGGAGGGCGAACGCACTGTCTTGCAGTTCGAGCGCAGTGCCTTCTGCTGCTGCGATCCCCTGCGGAATCTCAAGGAGCCGGAGGTTGACCGTTACGTCTGGGCCGAGCATGGCTCCTGAGGCGATCCGGAAGAGGAGCGCGTAGCCGATTTGGCCTCCCGCGCCGGTGACAGTGATGTTCACGGGTTCTTTGGGCACCAACCCAGCCTACGAGCTGTGCCACGAAAGTAGGAAAACTGATCACGAGAGGGCAGTTCTTTCCTCGTTTCAGCGCTCTGAGCACGATTCTTCCTACGTACAGCCAGCGGACCGGGCGATCCCCGCCCCGCTGTTCCACCCTCCTCCACTGTCCCACCCTCCTCCACAGGGGCGGTTGACGATGAGTTGTGCACCGATGCCGGGATTCTGCCGCAACGGGTAAGCGCGCGTGGTTACAGTCGCCTCATGACCAGTACAGCCACCGCCCTGATGCGGATTCCCAGCCCTGTTGGGCAGCTCGAGATCACGGCAGATTCTGATGCCATCCTCTCGCTCACGATCGAACAGAACGGCCGACTCCCTTTTGACGGCGCTCCAGAGAAACCAGCGACGCTGCTTCGGCGAGCCCACAAACAACTCGACGCGTATTTCGCCGGCAGGCGGAAGACCTTCGACCTGCCGCTGCGATTCGAGACCGGGACTGAGTTCCAACACAGCGTCTGGAACCGACTCGCCGAGATCGAGTTCGGAGAAGCGGTGTCGTATGGCTCGCTCGGCCAGGACATCGGCCGAGCAGGTGCAGGGCGCGCCGTCGGGAGCGCGGTCCGCGCCAATCCGCTTCCACTCCTGGTCGGCTGCCACCGGGTGCTCTCCTCTGACGGGCGCATCACCGGCTACAGCGGCGGCAACGGCATCCCGACCAAAGCCTGGCTGCTCGACCACGAGGGCATCGCACATCGCTGACCGGGCTGGATGCTGACCGGACTCGATGCTGACCGGCTCGCTGCTGACCGGGCTCGGTTGCGAATCGGCCTCGGTTCGCGCATCGGCCTCAGTTCGCGCATCGGCCTCACACGGATCAGCGGGAGATCACCGAGCAGCGATGATCTCCTCCACCACCAGCTCGAGTTCACCATCGGCAGAGCGACGGAGTATGAAACCGGCGCCGTCTGCCCACTCCAGGAGTTCGGGGGCGGAGGAGAAATCCACTCCGTTCTGAACTATCGCGCGAGTGAACTCGCCCTTCGACTTCTTATTGAAGTGGTTGAGCGCTCGGGTACGGCCATCGGCGGCCTCTGTAACCACACGAAGGTAGTACGACCCCGCTCGCGCGGGCGCTGCACCGAACGACACATATGCCTCGGAACGGAAATCCAGCACGAGCCCATCGGAGCCCGCCAGGACTTTGCTGATCGAATCGCCCCAGTGCTTACCGAGTGAAATCTCCGGAAGACGCGAGTTGTGCGACATGCGGTATGCGGGCAGCGGATCCAGCGCACCGATCGGCCCGAAGAGGGCGGAGTGCACCACCACGTGGGCACCGGCGAACTCGCGCTCAGACTCGCTCAGTCCCGGCGCATCGAGCGCGTCGTAGAGCACACCCGTGTACCTGTCGATGGCCGGCATCGTGCCGGAGGTGGTCAACGCACGGTTGCGAGCAATCTCGCCGCGCTGCGTCCGCCCCAGTTTCAGGGCGGCGGCAGCGGCATCCGCGTCGCGTGAGAGCGCCTTCAACGCACGCACCAGCGCGCGACGACGCGAATTCAGCTGAGGATACGCCAGCGCATGAAAATCGAGCGGCGCTCCGTCGCCGCCGTCGCGCTTTGTCTCAGACGGAGGAAGCAGTACCAGCACTGCAGTACCAGTCCTGACGCTAAACGAGCTCTGCTTTGCGCGCCACGATCGTCACGGTGTCGTTCTCAACCGAGAGGAACCCATCCGCCGCCTCGGCGACGATCTTCTCGCCGCCGACGAGCGTCACCCGCACCTGGCCACTGGCCAGGATCGCGAGCATCGGCTCGTGGCCGGCGAGAATACCGATCTCGCCCTCCGTCGTGCGGGCGATCACCATGGTCGCGTCGCCGGAGAACACTTCGTGGTCCGCCGACACCACGCTGACGTTGAGGGCCGAAGCCATGGTTAGCCGTTCTCCTTCTGGATCTGCGCCCACTTCTCTTCGACGTCGGAGATAGCCCCGACGTTGAAGAAGGCCTGAACGGCCACGTGGTCGAAGTCTCCGTTGGCGATGGCCGTGAACGACTCGATGGTGTCCTTCAGCGGAACCGTCGAACCCTCGACACCGGTGAACTTCTTCGCCATGTAGGTGTTCTGCGACAGGAACTGCTGGATGCGACGGGCACGGGAGACCGTGACCTTGTCTTCCTCAGACAGTTCGTCAACACCGAGGATCGCGATGATCTCCTGCAGTTCCTTGTTCTTCTGCAGGATCTGCTTGACGCGCACTGCCGTGTTGTAGTGATCCTCGCCCAGGTAGCGGGGGTCGAGGATGCGGCTGGTCGAGGTCAACGGGTCGACCGCGGGGTACAGACCCTGCGATGCGATCTCACGCGAGAGTTCCGTCGTGGCGTCGAGGTGGGCGAAGGTGGTCGCCGGTGCCGGGTCTGTGTAGTCGTCAGCAGGAACGTAAATGGCCTGCAGCGAGGTGATGGAGTGGCCACGGGTCGAGGTGATGCGCTCCTGGAGAACGCCCATCTCGTCGGCGAGGTTCGGCTGGTACCCGACAGCGGACGGCATGCGGCCCAGCAGGGTCGACACCTCAGAACCGGCCTGGGTGAAGCGGAAGATGTTGTCGATGAAGAGCAACACGTCCTGCTTCTGCACGTCGCGGAAGTACTCAGCCATGGTCAGGGCAGAGAGGGCGACGCGCAGACGCGTGCCTGGCGGCTCGTCCATCTGGCCGAATACCAGGGCCGTCTTGTCGAAGACCCCGGCCTCTTCCATCTCGGCGATGAGGTCGTTTCCCTCACGGGTACGCTCACCGACACCGGCGAACACCGACACACCACCGTGGTTCTGGGCGACGCGCTGGATCATCTCCTGGATGAGCACGGTCTTGCCGACACCGGCACCACCGAAGAGGCCGATCTTTCCACCGAGCACGTACGGCGTCAGGAGGTCGATGACCTTGATTCCGGTCTCGAACAGCTGAGTCTTGGACTCGAGCTGGTCGAATGCAGGGGGCTTGCGGTGGATCGGCCAGCGCTCGGTGATCTCGATGGTCTCGCCCGGCTCGGCGTTGAGCACCTCACCGATGACATTGAAAACGCGGCCCTTGGTCACGTCTCCGACGGGAACCGTGATCGGTGAACCCGTGTCGCGTACTTCCTGGCCACGGACGAGGCCGTCCGTCGGCTTCAGGGCGATGGCACGCACCAGGTCGTCACCGAGGTGCTGCGCGACCTCGAGCGTGATCTCGTTCGACTCCTCGCCGATCGTGATCGTGGTCTTCAGGGCGTTGTAGATGCCGGGGATCGAGTCGTGGGGGAACTCGATGTCGACGACAGGGCCGGTGACGCGTGCGATACGGCCAACGGCACCTGCGGCATCCTCTGCCTGGACTGGCGCGATTGCGGTGTCAGTCATTGCTCTCTCTTCTCTGCTTAGTTCTTGGCGGATGAGAGCGCGTCGGCTCCACCCACGATCTCGGAAATCTGCTGGGTGATCTCTGCCTGGCGCGCGTTGTTCGACAGTCGCGTGTAGGTGGTGATCAGCTTGTCGGCGTTGTCACTGGCCGACTTCATTGCCTTCTGCGTCGCCGCGTGCTTGGAAGCGGCCGACTGAAGCATGGCGTTGAAGATCCGGCTCTCGATGTACACCGGAAGCAGGGAGTCAAGCACTTCCTCAACACCTGGCTCAAACTCGTACAGCGGCAGGATGGCGTTCTCGCCCGGTTCCTCGACACCCTCGACGACTTCGAGTGGCAGCAGACGCACGACCTCTGGGGTCTGTGTCATCATGCTGACGTAGCGGTTGTACACCACGTGGATCTCGTCAACACCGCCATCAGATGCGTCCCTGAGGAACGACTCGAGCAGCGCTTCGCTGATCTCCTGCGCCGTCTCGAACTGCGGCGCATCCGTTCCACCGATCCAGGTGCGTTCTGAGGCACGCTTGCGGAACGTGAAGTAGCCGACCGCACGACGCCCGATCAGGAAGTACGTGACGTCTTTGCCCTGGCTGCGGAGCAGTGTTGCCAGTTCTTCTGACTCACGTAGTACCTGCGAGTTGAAGGCCCCGGCGAGTCCGCGGTCAGATGCGAAGATGACGATCGCAGCCCTGTCGATCTTCTCCGGCTCCGTGGTGAGCACGTGCTCAACGTTCGAGTAGGTCGCCACGGCCGACACGGCGCGGGTGATCGCGCGCGAGTACGGGGTGGAGGCCGAGACCCGCGCCAGCGCCTTCTGGATGCGCGAGGCGGAAATCAGCTCCATGGCCCGAGTGATCTTCTTGGTCGTCTGGGCAGATTTGATCTTCTGCCGGTAGACCCGAAGTTGCGCTCCCATGTTTCTCTTCCTGTGTTAGTCGGTAGTCGAGCCGGTCGTGACGGGCTCAATCGCGTGATCGAGCCCGCCCTGACCTAGCGCTTCTGCTTGACGATCTTTTCCTGGTTGACGTCTTCGACGGCGATGGCCTCGAACTTCTCGCTGCCGACGGAGGCGAGCGGCTTGCCCTCGCCCGTCTGGAACTCCAGCTTGAACTTGTCGACCTCGGCATCAAGCGAGGCGATGAGGTCGTCGCCGAGCTTGCTCGTCTCGCGGATCTTCGTCAGCACGTCGGTGTTACGGGCGAGGTGGTCGAGAAGCTCACGCTCGAAGCGCAGGATGTCTTCGACCGGAACCTCGTCGAGCTTTCCCTTGGTGCCTGCCCAGATCGACACGACCTGGTCTTCGACCGGGTACGGCGAGTACTGCGGCTGCTTGAGCAGCTCGGTCAGGCGCGCGCCACGGGCGAGCTGGCGGCGGCTGGCCGGGTCGAGGTCTGAGGCGAACATCGAGAAGGCCTCGAGCGAGCGGTACTGGGCCAGCTCGAGCTTCAGGGTTCCTGACACCGACTTGATCGACTTCAGCTGGGCGTCGCCACCGACTCGCGACACCGAGATTCCGACGTCGACCGCCGGACGCTGGTTGGCGTTGAACAGGTCGGACTGCAGGAAGATCTGGCCGTCGGTGATCGAGATCACGTTGGTCGGGATGTAGGCGGACACGTCGTTCGCCTTGGTCTCGATGATCGGCAGGCCGGTCATCGAACCGGCCCCGAGCTCGTCGGAGAGCTTCGCGCAACGCTCGAGAAGGCGGGAGTGCAGGTAGAACACGTCGCCCGGGTATGCCTCGCGACCCGGTGGGCGGCGCAGCAGCAGCGAAACGGCGCGGTAGGCCTCTGCCTGCTTCGACAGGTCGTCGAACACGATCAGAACGTGCTTGCCCGCGTACATCCAGTGCTGGCCGATGGCCGAACCGGTGTATGGGGCGAGGTACTTGAAGCCGGCGGGGTCTGAGGCCGGTGCAGCAACAATGGTGGTGTACTCCATCGCTCCCGCGTCTTCCAGCGCGCCCTTGACCGAGGCGATGGTCGAGCCCTTCTGGCCGATGGCGACATAGATGCAGCGCACCTGCTTGTTGGTGTCGCCGGACTCCCAGTTGGCCTTCTGGTTGATGATGGTGTCGATCGCGATCGCGGTCTTGCCGGTCTGGCGGTCGCCGATGATCAGCTGGCGCTGTCCGCGGCCGATCGGGATCATCGCATCGATGGCCTTGATGCCGGTCTGAAGGGGTTCGTGCACGCTCTTGCGCTGCATGACGCCTGGAGCCTGGAGTTCGAGTGCGCGGCGGCCTTCTGCCGTGATCTCGCCGAGGCCGTCGATCGGTACGCCGAGGGGGTCAACCACGCGGCCGAGGAAAGCATCCCCCACGGGTACGGAGAGCACCTCACCGGTGCGCTGTACTTCCATGCCTTCGACGATGCCGGCGAATTCACCGAGGACCACAACGCCGATCTCGTCTTCGTCGAGGTTCTGGGCCAGGCCCAGGGTGCCATCGGCGAACTTGATGAGCTCGTTGGCCATCACGCCGGGGAGGCCCTCAACGTGTGCGATGCCGTCACCGGCCGTCGTCACGTAACCGACCTCTGTCGTGGCGGTCTTGTTCGGCTCATAGGACTTCACGAAGTCCTGGAGAGCATCACGGATCTCATCGGGGCTGATCGTTAGTTCTGCCATCATCTTCCCTTTTCTGTACGGGCTGTACAGTTTCTGTCTGTTTCGGGACGGTGTCCCGGGGTTTTCGGTCCGGCTGGGTCAGCCGGCAAGCTGGAGTCGCAGGTCGTTCAGTCTGGTGGCGATGCTGCCATCGATCACGTCGTCGCCGATCTGCACGCGAACGCCGCCGACCAGCTCAGGGTCAATGACCAGGTTGACGGTGAGGTCACGTCCGTAGCGCCCGGCCAGACTCTTCTTCAGCCGGTCGAGCTGTGCAGGAACGAGGGGGCTGGCAGAGATGACCGTGGCGATCACTGTTCCGCCCTGGTCTGCGACGACGGATGCCGCGTGCCGCAGCAGTTCGCCGATGCGTCGGCCTCGTGGCAACTGCACCAGGTGTCGCACGATCTGGATGGTCTGCTGCGAGACCTTCCCTTCGAGCAGGCTGTTCACGAGAGAGACCTTGGCAGCGTTCTCGCCGAGCTTGCTGGCGAGGGCGAGTTCAAGTTCTGCATCAGACGAGACGGCAGCGCCGAACGCGAACAGCTCGTCCTCGATCGAGACGTTCCTCGGTGCGGAAACCGCAGTGACGCGCAGACCGAGGTCTTCGATCCCGGCGAGAACGTCGTCCTGGTTCGACCAGCTCGCCGCGGCAACCGCCTGGAGCAGGTCGAGTGCGACCGGCGACGTTGCTCCGCCGAACACCCTGGCGACCAGGGTCGACTTGGCTGCGGCATCCACCGAAGGATCGGCGATAGCCGTGAGCAACTGCGACGAGTTGCTGATGACCCGTCCGGCGTTGAAGAGGTCTTCACCGGTGGCCAGGTCAACGGCGCTGATGCGGTCGGCTAGTGCCGCCCGTGTCGATGCCAGTGCTTCCCTGGTTGCGCTTCCCATGCTGTTCTAGCTCTTCCCGGCGCTCGGAGCAACCTGCTCCGACGCCTCGAGGTCCGCGAGGAAGCGGTCGACGATCGCGCTCGAGCGTGCGTCGTCGGTCAGACTCTCGCCGATGACGCCGGACGCCAGGTCGATCGCCAGTGTGCCGACCTCGCTGCGAAGCGACACGACAGCCGACTGCCGCTCAGCCTCGATCTGGGCCTGGGCACTTGCGGTGATACGTGCGGCTTCGGTTGAGGCCTGTTCCTTCTGCTCCGCGACGATCTTGGCGCCGTCGACGCGAGCCTGCTCGCGGATCGACCCGGCTTCTGCGCGCGCGTCGGCGAGCTGGGCCGTGTACTCCTCGAGAGCAGCCTCTGCCTTGCGCTGCGCTTCGTCGGCCTTGGCGATGTTGCCTTCGATGGCCTCGGCGCGAGCGTCGAGGAGAGCCTGCATCTTCGGAAGCGCATACTTCCAGAAGAAGAACAGGATGACGACGAAGCAGACCGCGGACCAGATGATGTCATAGACGGCCGGGAGGAGAGGATTGTGCGTCTCCTCGGCGGCAGCTGCAATCACTGTGTTGATCATGGTGCCTCCTTACGTGAGAGAGAAAAGGAGGGTTAGACCATGAAGAAGTAGGTGGCGATACCGATGAACGCGAGCGCCTCGGTGAAAGCGATACCGATGTACATCAGAACCTGCAGGCGGCCGGCCAGCTCAGGCTGGCGAGCAACACCTTCCACCGTCTTGCCGACGACGATACCAATACCGATACCGGGGCCGATGGCTGCGAGACCGTAGCCGACCGTCGCGATGTTTCCGTTGATTTCCGCGAGAACGGTTGTTGCGTCCACGTGTGTTTCCTTCCGTGATGAGCGAATCCGGCAAGTGCCGAGTTCGTTGTTTAGTGTTCCTCAGTCAGCGCGAGCTGAATGTAGACGGTCGTGAGAATGGCGAAGACGTAGGCCTGCAGCACGGCGATCAGTACTTCGAACAGCGTGAAGATGAATCCGAAGATCAGGGTTCCGGCACCGAACAGCTTGAACGGCCCGTCGACGGTGAAGAAGAAGAACTGGGTTCCGGCGAAGAACAGCACCAGCAGGAGGTGACCGACGATCATGTTCATCATCAGTCGGAGCGTCAGCGTGACCGGCCGAATGATGAAGGTGGAGAGGAACTCGATCGGCGTCACGATGACGTACAGCGCCGGCGGGACACCGGGAGGGAAAAGCGAGTTGCGGAAGAAGGCGCCTGCGTGCTTCTTCACACCGGCGTAGATGAACGCGATATAGGCGACAACGGCCAGCACCAGGGGAACACCGATGACCGATGTTCCGGCGATGTTGAGCCCGGGGATGACACCGGTGAGGTTCATGAACAGCACCATGAAGAACACGGTGGTGATCAGCGGCAGGAACCGCTTGCCGTCCTTTTTGCCGAGGAGGTCTTCCGCCATGCTCACTCTGGTGAAGTCCAGGCCCATCTCGACCAGGCTCTGCATGCGGGTCGGGATCACCTTCATCCGCCGGGTTCCCACCCAGAACAACACCAGAAGCACGGCGACGGCAAGGAAGCGGATCAGGATGATGCGGTTGATCTCAAAAGGTGTGTCCGCGAAGAAGATGACTTCGGGGAAGAATTCGTTGATGGTGGGACCATGGAAGCCGCCGTCGTCGTTAGCGGACGGGACCAGCAGGTTCACAGCGTTTTCTAGCAGCGCTATCTCCTGTTTCGGGGCGGCGAGCCAAGCTCTCCGGGCGACGAACGTATGGCTGGTTTACGACGCGAATATAGCAAGTGCAAACCAGGGGGGAATCTCTACTTACTGTAGCAATAAACGCGCCCCAGCGCCGAATCGGAGGCCGAATTCAGTCGTCGTGCGGCGCGGAAGGCAGGGTGACGTCGCTCACGTAGGAAACCCGGCTCTTCACGATGACGATCATGTCGACAATCAACGAACCGATGATGCCGGCGACGATGGTCAGGAACAGCACAAGCGGGTTCAGCCACTGCGCATCCTGCAGGATCATGAGCAACACCAGGAACACCACGAACTTGACCAGCCAGCCGCCCATCACGATGGCGAAGAAGGCACCGATCGCGCTGGCTCGACCTGCGTAGCGGTTGGCCGCCAGGATGCTGAGCGCAGTGATGCCCATGAAACCGACCGCCATGGCTGTGCCGATCAGCGCGCTGACGATGCCCTCTCCGCCGGCGAAGATGCCGCCGAGGACGGCGCCGACAACGGCGATAGCCAGGGCGAGGAGACCGCCGTATACCAAGGTGCGCTTGAGGACCGGCACGGATGTCGGTTGTGCCGACCGGGAGTCGGACGCTGACCCATGCGTGGAATCTGGGGCGGTGCTCATTGCTTCTCCTCTGTACCGGTGCCGGCACGGTGGTCGGTGGTGGTTACGGCGGCCTCATCGAGCGGATCGAGCGCCGAAGTCTCGGCGCCGTCATCCGTCGCAGCCGGCTGGAGCTGGCTTGCCGCCTCGACCACCTTGCGGCGGCTGAGCGGAGCGAGGGTGACGATGGTGAGGATGAGGAGGGAAGCGACCAGGAAGATCGTGGCGTACCAGGTGGGAAGCTGGAAATACACCGGCAGCAGGAAGTAGAGCAGGCAGCCGACGGACGCGGCGGCCGTCCAGCCGTAGAAGATCAGCACGGCGTGCAGATGGGAGTGTCCCATGTCGAGCAGCCGGTGGTGCAGATGCTTCCGGTCTGCGCTGAACGGCGACTTGCCTGCACGCACCCTCCGGAAGACCGCGAGACCGAAGTCGAGCAGCGGAATGATCAGGATCGCCACCGGGAGCAGAATCGGGATGAAGGCGGGGAACAGCTGCGACCGGCCGATGGCGGCCGGGTCGACCTGGCCGGTGATGGCGATGGCGGATGTCGCCATCAGCAGCCCGACGAGGAGGGCGCCTGCGTCACCCATGAACAGCTTCGCCGGGTGCCAGTTGAGCGGGAGGAAACCCACACAGGCGCCGACCAGGATCGCCGCGATCAGCGACGCAAGATTGAAGTAGTTCGTCGGTGAGGTGTCACGCACCAGCAGGTAGCTGTAAAGGAAGAAGACTCCGTTGGCGATCAAAGCGACGCCGGTGACGAGGCCGTCGAGGCCATCGATGAAGTTGATCATGTTCATCACGATGACGATGGCGAACACCGTGATCACGATCGACATCCAGCCGCTGCCGACCGTCACCCCACCGATGGGCAGCGAGTAGATCTGGACCCCCTGCCAGGCGACCAGCCCTGCGGCAATGAACTGGCCGGCCAGTTTGGTCATCCAGTCCAGGTCCCAGATATCGTCGGCGACACCGAGCAGCACGATGAGCAGCGCCGCCCCGAGAATGGCGAGGATCTGCTGCGGGTTCGCGAACACCAGGCGCAAAGGCGCGAACTGCGATGCGACGAGGTAGGAGACGCCGAAGGCCGCGAGGATGCCGATGAACATCGCGATGCCACCGAGCCTCGGCGTCGGCCGGGTGTGCACGTCGCGTTCGCGGATCTTGGGGTACAGCCGGTATTTGTGGCTGACTTTGAGCACGACGATCGACAAGCCGAAGGTGACGATCGCCGAGACGAGGGCGAGGAGGACGAAGAGGGTCATGGCGTGGCGGTGGCGCCTTCGTCCGTGGGTTCGGCCGCGGCATCCGTCTGGCTCTCGTTTGCCGTGCTCTCGTTTGCCGTGCTTCCGTTTGCCTGGGTCGCGGAGATCCCTGCCTCGGCGTCATTCTCCGCAGCGAGCGCGTCGCCGATCACCGCTTCAATGCGGGCGCGCGTGATGACGCCGTTCCGAACAATGCGTAGCTTGCCTCCGTTGGTGGCGAACTCGGTCGCATCCACGATTGTCGACGAAGTGTCGCCAGGGCGATCGCCGACGGATTCGTACCCAAGGCCGGCCACTCCCCCGTCGAGGTATACAGCGACGTTGGAGCCGAGCATCTTCTCCGCGCCCGCCGCATCGATGGCAGAGGGGGAACCTGTGACGTTCGCCGAAGACACGGCAAGGGGGCCGGTTTCAGACAGGAGATCGAGGGCGATCTTGTTGTCTGGCATGCGGAGGGCGACCGTGCCGCGAGTCTCGCCGAGGTCCCATGCCAGGGACGGCTGGGCCTTGAGAAGCACGGTGAGTCCGCCTGGCCAGAACTCGGCGACCAGGTCTCGCACCGGCTGCGGGATGTCCTGAGCGAGCGCGTCGAGTGTGGGGATGCCGGGGATGAGAACCGGCGGTGGCGACTGACGGTCACGACCCTTGGCGTCGAGGAGCTTCTGCACAGCCTCGGGGCTGAACGCGTCTGCGGCAATGCCGTAGACCGTGTCGGTGGGGATGACGACGAGCGCACCCCTGCCGATTGCCGAGCGTGCGAGTCTCATGCCGGCCGTGTATTCCTCGTCGACCGAGCAGTCATAGATGCGTCTCATCGGGGCCGATTCTAGTGCAGCGGGCTGACTGCTCCCTGAGGCACAGCCGTGTCCGGCTAGCTCTTCGCTCGCGCCTTCGCCTCGGCCTCTGCGGCCTTCCTCGCCCGCTCCCTGGCCTTCGCTATGAGGTCGGACTCACGCTTCTCTGCCTCACGCAGCCGCGAATGGGCCTCGCGCCGAGCCTTCGACGCCTCACGCAGCGTGCGGTCACGCGGATAGTCGTCGTCGGCATCCGTGACCGGCGCCTGCTCGGTGGCATCCCTGTTCGGCAGCGCATCGATGTAGGCGGCAACCCCGTCGAGCGCCCGTTGGATCGCGAAGGCAAACGGATCTTCACCCTCGGCGCCGAACACCCCGTCGACGACGGCCCGGTGAAGCGACGGGAAGGCGCTCTCGGTGACGAACGAGCGCATCAGCGCATCTTCGCGCTGTTCGACTTCTCTGACGGACAGGTTCTGCTCTCGTATTGAAATCTCGTAACCTCGCTCGATCCCTCCCTGCCAGCGCGCCATGCCACTCAGCATGATCATCGTCGCAACACGCTCCCCCGAACTCAGCGGGGACTCAGCGAGTGCCTCTATTCCCGCGTCGAGCCAGGCAAGATTGTTCGGAGTCACCGGCGCCCCGGTGATCGGGATATCGAGCAGCCACGGATGGGCACGGTAGATGCCACGGTTCCCGTTCCACCAGAGCAGCAGGTTCTGGCGCCACCCAGCGGCCTCTGCGAAGTCCAGAGTGGGAACGCCGATTCCCTCGTCCTGCATGATCAGGAGCAGGTCTTCCTTGGCGGTGACGTAGCGGTAAAGAGACATCGTCGTGAAGCCGAGGTCCGACGCCACCCGGCTCATCGACACCGCTCCGAGGCCTTCGGCGTCGGCGATGGCCATCGCCGCGTCAACGATCCGCTCAATGCTGAGTTCTCGCTTCGGGCCGCGCTGCGGATTCGCCTTGACGCCCCAGGCGATCGCGACCCCTCGTGGCAGTCCTGCCGGAAAGTCGTCGTCTGCCTGCATGTCATCTCCCGAATCTGCTCTGTCGTAATCTGCGCTGTCGCCTTGACGGCGAACCAAGAACTGTGTATTACTTAAACCGTCCGGTGTGCACCATAAACAGTTTGCGCCGTACACATCCAGTCTACAAAATAAACCGCCCACAGGAACCCTCCACAGGAACACCGTGGATCCACACAGAAAGGACACGACATGAACACGGCAATCGATATTCGCGGACTCCGCAAGTCATTCGGTTCGCAGACGGTGCTTGGCGGCATCGACCTCAGCGTCGCGGCCGGCAGCATCTTCGCGCTGCTCGGGCCGAACGGCGCAGGCAAGACGACGTTGATCAACATCCTGGCTACCCTCTCCCTGCCAGACGCAGGCACGGCCTCCGTTGCCGGGCACGACGTTGTGCGGGACGCACGCGGTGTGCGCGGGGCGATCAGTCTCACCGGCCAGTATGCAGCGGTCGACGAGGTGCTGACGGGCGAGGAGGTCCTGCGCATGATGGCCAGGCTGAACGGCTACACCCCGGTTGCAGGCCGCACCAGGAGCTCGGAACTCCTGGCACGCTTCGAACTCACGGATGCCGCGCGCAAGTTGGTCAAGACCTACTCCGGCGGCATGCGCCGCCGCCTCGACCTGGCGATCAGCCTGCTCGCGAACCCGGCGGTGATCTTCCTCGACGAACCGACAACAGGCCTCGATACCCGGAGCCGGCAGTCACTCTGGGAGATCATCAACGGCCTCGCGGCCGGGGGAACAACCGTCTTCTTGACCACACAGTACCTCGAGGAAGCCGACGTGCTCGCCGACCGGATCGGCGTGATCAACGAGGGCGTCATCGTGGCGGAGGGCACAGCCGCGGAACTGAAGGCCCGCATCGGAGGAGACGTCGTCGAACTCCGTGACGCCTCGGACGAGCTTGTTCGGGAGATCCCTACCGATGGGACCGTGCACGGACTCCGCGCTGCCATCGATCAGCTCGATGCCCTCGCCGTGCCCGGCACCCATGTCAGCATCCGCAAGCCGAGCCTCGACGATGTCTTCCTCGCGCTCACGGCGCACGATTCCCAGCTCGAATCGAATCTGGAAGGGGCCCGCTCGTGACCGTCACGCTCGCACCAAAACGCCCAGCCACCGTCCTGACGACCAACGCCGTCTTCGTCGGCCGCAGCATCCGTCACACCCTCCGCAATGTCGACGCATTGATCATGGCCATGGTGCTGCCTGTGATGCTCATGCTGCTCTTCGTCTTCGTCTTCGGGGGCGCGATCGAGCCGGGTGGCGACTACGTGAACTATGTGGTGCCCGGTATCATCCTGCTCTGCGCGGGATTCGGTGCGGCGTCGACCGCGGTGGACGTGGCCGGTGACATGACGAACGGGATCATCGATCGCTTCCGCACGATGCCGATCCAGGGTTCCGCCGTGCTGACCGGGCACGTGGTTGCCTCACTGCTGCGCAACCTGCTCGCAACCGGCGTGGTCATCGTCGTCGCATTGCTGGTCGGGTTCCGACCGACTGCGAACCCTCTTGAATGGCTGGCAGCGATCGCGATGGTGGCGCTCTATATTCTCGCCATCACCGCACTGTACGTGGCCATCGGACTCGCCGCTCGCAGTGCAGAAGCGGCGAACGGATTCGGATTCATCCTGCTGTTCCTGCCGTACCTGTCGAGTGCGTTCGTGCCGACCAGCACCATGCCGAGCTGGCTGCAGTGGATCTCGGACAACCAGCCGATCACCCCGGTGATCGAGTCGATCCGCAGCCTCCTCACGGGCACCGAAATGGGCAACAGCGGCATCCTCGCACTGGGCTGGTGTGTGCTGATCATCGTCATCGCCGCGGTCTGGGGCACGACGCTGTTCCGCCGCAAAGCCGCCCGGCGGTAGGTGCATGACAGACGGGATGCGCGGTCGGCGCGCCATCGTCGACTGCGCCTTCCGCCATGCGCCAGATACGCGCGCATGCGCCATGCGCGCATGGCGCATGAGCGCGTTGTTGGCGCGCGGCAGTGGATCGTCGAACGGCTGGCCGATGTCCCCGACACGTGCGCGGCACTCTACCCGCGGGGGTCAGGGGCGGACGGCGGTGGTCGCCCTGTCGCGCGTGGTGTAGTCGCGGTGGGTGGCGCTCGCTCGCCAGCCGTCGGCGTCGAGCAGTGCGCGAATCTCGGCGCCCTGCAGCTCCCCGTGCTCGATCACGAGGGCACCACCCGGCCGCAGCAGGCGGAGTGCCCTCTCGGATACCTGGCGAACGACATCCAGGCCGTCTGCCCCGCCGTACAGGGCGTGTGCGGGGTCGAACAGCCGAACTTCGGGGTCGCGCGGAATGGCGTCAGCCGGAATGTACGGCGGATTCGAGATGACCACCGCCACCGTGCCGTCCAGTTCTGGCAGGGCCTCGGCGAGGTCGCCGAACACGAGCGTGGCGTTGCCTGCGGCAACGGTCTCGAAGTTGCGCGTCGTCCACTCGAATGCTTCTTCCGAATTCTCCACAGCGAAAACGCGTGCGCGCGGCACCTCCGTGGCCATGGCGAGGGCGATAGCGCCGCTGCCGGTTCCGAGGTCCACGCCGATCGGCTCTGGGTCGGGCATGGAGTGCAACGCATCGATCGCAAGCTGTGCCACCTGTTCAGTCTCTGGGCGCGGCACGAACACACCAGGACCGACCGAGAGCACGAGGGAACGAAACGGAGCGGTGCCGGTGATGTGCTGGAGGGGCTCACGCAGAGCCCGGCGCCGGACGAGCTCGAGGATCGCCGCCGCGTCCTCACTGCCGAGCGCATCGCCGCGGATCGCCGCGGCCTGCACCTGCCCCCTGCTCGATCCGTGCACATGGCCGATCAACAGGTCGACGTCGACCTCTGCATCAGCGATTCCGGCCAGCAAGAGGGTCTCGGTGGCCGTAGCTCGTAGCTGCTCCACCGACTGTGGTGGCAGGGGCGACTGTGACGGCAGGGGCGATGGCAGGTCAGAATCGGAGGAAGTCACATAGGGGAATGTAACCTACTCGCCAGAGAGGTCAGCTGGCCCTAGGCTGAACGCGTTCCCTGACTCCGCAGCGAAAGGCTCTCCGATGCCCGAACAGATCTACCCGGATATCACGGCGGCGGTCGGCCGCACTCCCCTCGTGAGGCTCAACCGCGTCACCGACGGGGCGGCAGCGACCGTGCTGGCAAAGCTGGAGTTCTACAATCCGGCCGGAAGCGTGAAGGACCGAATCGGCGTCGCCATCGTCGACGCCGCAGAGGCATCGGGAGAACTCACGCCTGGCGGCACCATCGTCGAGGCCACCAGCGGCAACACGGGGATAGCCCTCGCCCTTGTCGGCGCGGCGCGCGGGTACAAGGTTGTGCTCACCATGCCGGAGACCGCGAGCAAGGAACGGCGCGTGCTGCTGCGCGCGTACGGTGCCGAGCTCGTGCTCACACCGGGCTCAGACGGAATACGCGGCGCGGTGGAGAAGGCGGAGGAGATCGCCGCCGTCACCGACGGCGCCATTCTCGCGCGTCAGTTCCAGAACGAAGCGAACCCGGCCATCCACAAGGCCACCACCGGGGTCGAGATCTGGGACGACACCGACGGCGCCGTCGACGTGCTGGTGGCCGGCGTCGGCACAGGCGGTACGATCACCGGCGCGGGGCAGCTGCTGAAGGAACGCAAACCTGGCGTGCGCGTCGTCGCTGTCGAGCCGATCGACTCCCCCATTCTTACTGGCGGACAGCCAGGTCCCCATAAGATCCAGGGCCTCGGTGCGAACTTCGTGCCAGACGTGCTCGACCGTGAGGTGTACGACGCGGTCATCGACGTGACCCTCGACGACGCGCTCCGAACCGCACGCCGGCTGGCAACGGACGAAGGAATCCTGGCCGGCATCTCCGGCGGCGCTGCCGTCTGGGCGGCAGCCTTGGAAGCGAAACGCCCGGAAAACGCCGGGAAGACGATCGTCGTCGTCGTGCCGGACTTCGGGGAGCGCTACATCTCAACATTGCTCTACGACGACCTGCTCGACTAAGCCGGGCGACGGTTCTGCTCTACTAGTCCTATGGGAGTCTTTTCACGCATCCGTGAGGATATGACAACGGCGCGTGCGCATGACCCGGCCGCCCGCAGTCGCCCCGAGGTGTTCTTCGCATACAGCGGGCTGCATGCCGTCTGGGGATACCGCGTCGCACATCGACTGTGGTTGGCAGGGTTCAGGCTGCCGGCGCGGCTGCTCTCGCAGTTCGTGCGGTTTCTGACCGGCATTGAAATCCACCCCGGCGCGCGCATTGGCCGGCGATTGTTCATCGACCACGGCATGGGGGTCGTGATCGGCGAAACGGCAGAAATCGGCGACGATGTGATGCTCTACCACGGGGTCACGCTCGGTGGAAAGAGCCGTCACGGTCACGCACGCGGCACCAAACGGCATCCGACCCTGGCCGACGGAGTGACGGTTGGAGCGGGCGCCAAGATACTCGGCCCCGTCGTGATCGGTGCGTGGAGCACGGTCGGCGCCAACGCCGTGGTTACCAGGGATGCTCCACCGAACTCCCTGCTGCTCGGCGTGCCGGCGCGCCGAAGTCCGGCCACGGCAGAGTCCGTCGATGCCGCACGTGGCCTCGAGCACCCCGAGCATCCCGAACCCCCTGCCGACAGTGACCTTTCCGGCCCTGAGTGACCGGCGGAACGGGCACTCTCGACCGGAAAGGTCACTGTGAGTGTGTGCTGCGGGCGGCTGCGGGCTCGATGCACGTGGATACGCACAAGATGCGCGTGTCGGCGGAGCGTGTCAGGCTTGAGGGGTGGCATACATTGACGCAGGTCAGACACTCGACCGTCCGGATACCGCGCAGCGCTCCGACACTCGAGAGGCGCCCTCCCTCGACAACCCGTGGATGGTCGTGGTCTGGAACGACCCGGTGAACCTGATGTCGTATGTCGTGCACGTGTTCCGCAGCTACTTCGGCTTCTCGAAGGAGAAGGCGAAACGGCTGATGCTGCAGGTGCACAACGACGGACGCTGCGTGGTCGCCAGCGGCAATCGAGAACAGATGGAGCGTCACGTCGAGGCCATGCACGAATACGGACTGTGGGCGACTCTGGCGAAGACAGACGCATGAGTTCCTTCACGCGCACCGGCCCAGATGCCTTTCTGGCGGAGTTTTCGCGGCCGGAAGGTCTGATCCTGGCCAGTCTCGCGGAGCAACTGGTGGGCATGTTGTCACATGACACGGTGCCAGAACACACGGTGTCGGATCAGGCAGACCCGGCGCTCCACCGGCTGTTTCCCGATGCCTACCCCGACGACCCGGAAGCGGCGGCCGAGTTTCGCCGCTTCACGATCGAAGGACTGGCTGAGCGCAAGCTACAAGGCGCCCAAGCGCTGATGGATGCCGTCATAGCGAACCCCGCCACCACAGGGCCGGGCGGCGCACGGGCGATCACGTTGAGCACACAGGACACCGAACGGTGGTTGCGCACCCTCACCGACCTGCGTTTGACCATCGCGACTCGGCTCTCCATCACGGCTGACGACGAGGTCGGCCGAACAGACGAGGCAGCAGAACCGATGCAGGAGATCTACTTCTGGCTCGGCGCACTGCAGGAATCGCTCGTGAACGCCCTGGACGCGTGACCCGCCCCGCCGCGCTGCGCGCCGCTGCCGCTCTCCCCGCTCGCCGGCACGTGGCCGCCGAGAATCGCCGTTTGCGCCCAGAATCGCCGTTGGAACGGCGATTCTGGGCGCAAAGGGCGACGATCGAGAGCGGACGTCTTCCGTGAAGGACGCGGTTCTACTCGTGGTCGCCGATTTCGGCGAGGCGAGACTCCTCATCGGCCAGGATGCAGGACACGATGACGGGCTCAAGTGCGCCGTTCATCACGGCGTCGAGGTTGTACGCCTTGTAGCCGGTGCGGTGGTCGGCGACCCGGTTCTCCGGGAAGTTGTACGTGCGGATGCGCTCTGACCGGTCCATGGTGCGGATCTGGCTCTTGCGCACGGCCGACGCTTCAGCGTCGAGTTCCTCCTGCTGGCGTGCAAGCACCCTGGCGCGCAGCACGCGCATGCCGGCCTCCCGGTTCTGCAGCTGGCTCTTCTCGTTCTGCATGGCCACAACGATGCCGGTCGGAAGGTGGGTGATGCGCACGGCGGAGTCGGTGGTGTTGACCGACTGGCCGCCGGGGCCGCTCGAACGGTAGACGTCGATCTTGAGGTCGTTGGGGTGGATCTCCACCTCTTCTGGCTCGTCCACCTCGGGGAAGACCAGCACGCCGGCCGCCGAGGTGTGGATGCGCCCCTGCGACTCGGTCGCAGGCACCCGCTGCACGCGGTGCACGCCGCCCTCGTACTTCAGGTGCGCCCAGACTCCCTCAGCGGGATCGCTCGAGTGTCCCTTGATCGCCAGCTGAACATCCTTGATGCCGCCAAGATCACTCGAAGTCTGCTCGAT
Organism: Glaciibacter superstes DSM 21135; assembly: GCF_000421145.1. Classification (GTDB taxonomy): domain Bacteria; phylum Actinomycetota; class Actinomycetes; order Actinomycetales; family Microbacteriaceae; genus Cryobacterium; species Cryobacterium superstes. The sequence continues at coordinate 201,267 of NZ_ATWH01000003.1, forward strand.
GATCTCGGTCTTCCACTTCTTCGACTCCGCGTAATGCAGGTACATGCGCAACAGGTCGGAGGCGAACAGCGCAGACTCTGCGCCGCCCTCCCCCATCTTGATCTCCATGATCACGTCGCGGCTGTCGTTGGGGTCCCGCGGGATCAGCAGTCGACGAAGCTTCTCGGCCGACGCGTCGAACTTCTCCTCGAGCCCTGGGATCTCCTCAGCAAAGGTCTCGTCCTCGTCCGCCAGCTCACGAGCGGCGTCGAGGTCGTCGCCGATCTCTTTCCACTCGTTGTAGGCCGCGATAATGCGACTGAGCTCGGCGTAGCGACGATTGACCTTCTTCGAACGCGCCGGGTTCGAGTGCAACTCCGGGTCGGCCAACTGTCCCTGCAGGTCATCGTGCTCGGCCAGCAGGGTGGTGACGGACTCGAACATCAGTGACCCTTGTCTGACCCGTTCGGGGTCGGCATCGACTTCTGCACCTGCATCAGGAATTCGACGTTCGACGACGTCTCCTTGAGGCGTCCGAGGATCGCCTCGAGCGCCTGCTGCTCGCCGAGACCGGCGAGGGCACGACGCAGCTTCCAGGTGATCTTCACCTCGTCGTCGCTCATGAGCATTTCTTCACGACGGGTTCCGGATGCGTTCACATCGACAGCAGGGAAGATGCGCTTGTCTGCCAACTGGCGCGACAGACGGAGTTCCATGTTGCCGGTGCCCTTGAACTCCTCGAAGATGACCTCGTCCATCTTGGAGCCGGTCTCCACCAGCGCGGAGGCGAGGATCGTGAGCGAGCCACCGTTCTCGATGTTGCGGGCGGCTCCAAAGAAGCGCTTCGGCGGGTAGAGCGCCGAAGCGTCGACGCCACCGGAGAGGATGCGGCCGGAGGCTGGCGCGGCCAGGTTGTATGCCCGGCCGAGGCGGGTGATCGAGTCGAGCAGCACAACAACGTCGTGGCCCAGTTCGACCAGGCGCTTGGCGCGCTCGATCGCGAGTTCCGCAACAGTGGTGTGGTCTTCGGCCGGACGGTCGAAGGTCGAGGCGATGACCTCACCCTTCACCGTGCGCTGCATGTCTGTGACCTCTTCAGGGCGCTCGTCGACCAGCACAACCATGAGGTGGACCTCGGGGTTGTTGGTGCTGATCGCATTGGCGATCTGTTGCATCACGATCGTCTTGCCCGCCTTGGGCGGAGCGACGATGAGGCCGCGCTGGCCCTTTCCGATCGGGGAGACGAGGTCGATGATGCGCTGAGTGAGCTTGCCCGGTTCTGTCTCGAGCCGCAGGCGCTCCTGCGGGTAAAGCGGGGTCAGTTTCTGGAATTCGACGCGGGTGGCGGCTTCGTCGACGGTCAGACCGTTGATCGAATCGACCTTGACGATCGCGTTGTACTTCTGGCGGCCGCTGGAGTCTCCCTCACGCGGCTGGCGGATCGAGCCGACGACGGCATCACCCTTGCGCAGGTTGTACTTCTTGACCTGGCCGAGCGAGACGTACACGTCGCTGGCGCCCGGGAGGTAGCCGGAGGTGCGCACGAACGCGTAGTTGTCGAGTACGTCGAGGATGCCGGCGACCGGGATGAGCACGTCGTCGTCGGTCAGCTCCGGCTCGAAGTCGTCACCGACTCCTGAACCGCGACGCTTGCGGTCGCGGTAGCGGTTGCGGTTTCCGCGCCCACCCTGCTCGTCGTCCGGACCGTTCCGGTCCTGGCTGCGATCGCGGTCGTTGCGGTCGCCGCGCTCTTGGTTGCGCTCGTTGCGATTGTTCTGCTGGCGCTGCGACTGGCTTTGCTGGCCCTTGCCGTCGTCACTGCGCTCGTTCTGGTTGCGCTCGTTCTGGTTGCGCTCGCCCTGGCTACGCTCGTTCTGGCTACGCTCGTTCTGGTTGCGCTCGCCCCCGCGGCTGCGGTTACGGTTACGGCTCTGGCGCGGCTGTTCCTGATCGCTCTGGTCGTCCGAGTCGGCAGACGCGCTGTCATCCCGGGCCTGGCCCTGCTGCCGACCCTGTTGGGCCACCTGCTGCTGGTCGTCTAACTTCTGACCTGACTGCGCGTCGTCCGACTTCTGACCTGACTGCGCGTCGTCCGACTTCTGACCTGACTGCGCATCGGCCTTCTGGTCGGCGCCCTGCGCATCAGCGGCCTTCTGGTCGGCCGCTTTCTGTCCTTTGGTCGAATCAGCCCGACGATTGCCGCGACGTCCGCCCCGCGAACCAGGCTCGCTGGTGGCTTCGGTGGCGTCACTGGCTTCGGTGGCGTCGCTGGAATCGGTGACATCACTGCCGGCCGGTGATCCGGAATCGGCCTGGGGCTCTGCCTGCGCGTCTTTGGCGCCGCGGCGGCGCGATTGGCGCACCGGCTTCTCGGCCGGGACGTCAGATGCAGGAGCGTCGGACGCCGCGGCATCCGTTGTCGGCGATGTCGTGGGCGCCTCGGTAGCGGCAGGTGCCTCTGTGGGAAGGAGGGAGTCGAGTCCGGTTCCCTCCAGGGCGTTGACGTGAGCCACTGCCGGTGCCGCGGTGGCACTGGACGCACGGCGCGGCGCGCGCTTTCTGGGGGCGGTCTCGGTGACCGGGGCTGCTGCGGCAGCGGACTGCGCAGCCTCAGGCTGTGCTGCCTCGGTCTGTGCTGTTTCAGGCTGCGCTGCCTCGGATTCGGCTCCAGCAGCGCTGTCGGTCGAAGCGGCAGCCGACGACGATGAGCCGGACTGTGCATCATTGATTGCTTGCACGAGGTCTCCCTTACGAAGTTTGGATGCGCCCTGGATACCCAGTTCGCCGGCCAGAGCCTGAAGCTCGGCAACGCGGAGACTGGCAAGGTTTGATGAATCCGCGCCGGGAGCACGGAGGTTGACGTTAGTCACGAAGTTGGGTCCTTCCCCCTGGAGCATGATGTGCTGTACAGGAGAGCTGTTCGCAGCGTCTCACGCGCTGCGGGTGATCCGATCCGACGAAGACGCGGACAGGGGTGAACACACACAGTCACGCAATGATGGAGCGGGAGCCGTGAGTAGTTGGAATCGCACCGGAGAAAAGATTCGCTTATGAAGCGGTTTCTATCGGGTGCGTAATAACTGTAGCACCTTTGAAGTCCACGGCCAGCATGAGCGCCTGCCAGGGCGTTTCTGACGCTTCGGCGACCAATTCTGCGGCGATCAAACGACGCGCAGGGTCGTCGGCGAGCACCAGAATCGATGGACCCGCGCCGGAAACGACGGCGGCGAACTCTCGTTCACGCAGGAGCGAGACCAAGCGGCTGGTCTCCGGCATCGCGGCCGCACGATAAGTCTGGTGCAGCTTGTCTTCCGTTGCCGCGAGGAGCAGTTCAGGACTCTGGATGAGCGCGGCAATCAACAGGGCTGAGCGCGACACGTTGAAGACGGCGTCTTCATGGGGCACGGTGATCGGCTGGAGGCTCCGCGCCAGCGCGGTCGACATCACATGTTCCGGCACGAAGACCAGCGGAGACACTCCGCGGTGCACCATGAGCTTCTTGTAGCGCGGTCCTTCTGGCGTCGTCCAGGCGATCGTCAGCCCGCCGAAGAGCGCGGGAGCCACGTTGTCCGGATGCCCTTCGAGCTCGGTTGCCCGCGCGAGCAGGCCTTCAGCGTCGATGTCGACGATCCCGTCGAGCAGTCCCTTGGCCGCCATCACTCCTGAGACGATAGCCGCGCCTGAGGAGCCCATGCCCCTCCCGTGCGGGATGGCGTTGTGGGCGACGATGTTCAGGCCCGGGAACTCCTGGCCGTACGCGTCGAACGTGTGTTTGATGGCCCTGACCACGAGGTTCGACTCGTCCGTCGGCACTACGCCTTCGCCGACGCCGTGAACCTCGACGGTGACACCCGGCTCGTCTCGTACGGTGACCTCAAGCTGGTCGTAGTGTGCGAGCGCCAGGCCGAGGGTGTCGAAACCCGGCCCGAGGTTGGCGCTGGTGGCCGGCACCTGCACCGTGACCTGGCGGCCGACGAGTGAGGGTGCAGCCAGTCCTACGGCTGCAGTCATGCCCCGGCCAGCCCGAGCACGCCGGCGATCTCTGCGGTGTCGACAGGGACGATGGTCGGCTTCACGTCGGATCCGTCGGCGGTGCGAAGTGCCCACTGCGGGTCTTTCAGGCCGTGGCCGGTCACAGTGAGCACAACGGTGGCGCCGGCCGGGATGACCCCGGCGGCAGACTGCTCGAGCAGGCCGGCCACGCTGATCGCCGACGCAGGCTCAACGAAGATGCCGACTTCTGCCGAAAGGATGCGATGCGCCTCGAGGATCTTCTCGTCGGTGATTGCACCGAAGTAGCCGTCGCTGACCTGGTGTGCGTTCAGGGCGAGCTCCCACGACGCCGGGTTGCCGATGCGGATAGCGCTCGCGATGGTGTCTGGGTTATCGACGCGGTGGCCGAGCACGATCGGAGCACTGCCTGCGGCCTGGAAGCCGAACATCCGCGGGAGCTTTGTGGTCGCGCCCCGTTCGAGTTCCTCGCTGTACCCGCGGAAGTACGCAGTGTAGTTGCCGGCGTTGCCGACCGGCACGATGTGGAAGTCTGGCGCGTCTTCGAGCACCTCGACGACTTCGAACGCTGCGGTCTTCTGGCCCTCGATCCGGTCGGGGTTCACCGAGTTCACCAGGTGCACAGGGTAGTTCTCGGCCAGGTCGCGAGCGATGTCGAGACAGTCGTCGAAGTTGCCCTGCACCTGCAGCAGCTGTGCGTCGTGGGCGATGGCCTGGCTGAGCTTGCCCATGGCGATCTTGCCCTCGGGCACGAGCACGGCGGCGGTGATGCCGGCGTGGGTCGCGTAGGCGGCGGCCGATGCACTGGTGTTGCCTGTCGAGGCGCAGATGACCGCCTTCGCACCGTCTTCGATGGCCTTCGAGATCGCCATCGTCATTCCACGGTCTTTGAAGGAACCGGTGGGGTTCATCCCCTCGAACTTGACCCACACCTTCGCGCCGGTTCTGGCCGAGAGTGCCGGGGCCGGAATGAGCGGCGTGCCACCTTCACCGAGCGTGATGATCGGCGTGGCATCCGTGATGTTCAGACGGTCTGCGTACTCCCGCAGCACTCCACGCCACTGACGGGAAACGCGCTGCGGCGCAAGGGTGCCGGACTCTCGTTCGCTGGACATCAGACTCCTTCAACTCTTAAAACGGATGCAACGGTGATGACGGCTTCATTGGCGGCGAGATCGGCGACGGTGGCGGCGAGCGCGGCCTCCGTGGCCTCATGGGTTCCGATGACAAGGGTAGCCGTGGACGGAACAGGATCAGCACCGTCGACACCGGGCCGACCGGGATTGATCGACTGCTCGACGAGTTCGAGCGACACCCGATGGTCGCTGAAGACAGTGGCGATGCTGGCCAGCATACCCGGCGCGTCTGACACCTCCAGGGTGACGGCGTAGCGCGTCGTGACGCTGCCGATCTCGAGAATCGGCAGGTCGGCGTGGCTGGATGCGGCAAACCCAGGGCCACCGACGACGTGGCGCCTGGCGAGGGAGACCAGGTCGCCGAGCACGGCAGATGCGGTCTCCACTCCCCCGGCGCCTGCGCCGTAGAACATCAGGCTGCCGGCCGCTTCGGCTTCGACGAACACCGCATTGTTGGCGCCGTGGACGGCGGCGAGCGGGTGGCTGCGATGCACCATGGCGGGATAGACCCTGGCTGAGACGCCCTCTTCGCCGGTGGCGGCATCCGTCAGCCGTTCGCAGATCGCCAGCAGTTTGACCACGTAACCGGCCTTCCTGGCCGACTCGATCTGCTGCGGCGTGACCTGAGTGATGCCTTCACGGTAAACGGATGCGAGGGGCACAGTGGTGTGGAACGCCAGACTGGCCAGCAGGGCCGCCTTCTGCGCCGCGTCATACCCGCCGATGTCGGCGGTCGGGTCGGCTTCTGCGTAGCCGAGTTCCGTCGCGGTGGCGAGGGCCTCTTCGAGGGTGTCACCTTCTTCGTCCATGCGGTCGAGGATGAAGTTGGTGGTGCCGTTGACGATGCCGAGGATACGGTTCACGCGGTCACCGGCGAGGCTGTCTCGCAGCGGGCGCACGATCGGGATGGCGCCGGCGACAGCCGCCTCGTAGTTGAGCTGGGCGCCGACCTGGTCAGCGGCTTCGAACAGTTCCTGGCCGTGTTCGGCCAGGAGCGCCTTGTTGGCGGTGACGACGTCTGCACCGGAGTTGATCGCGGAGAGGATGTAGGTGCGAGCCGGCTCGATGCCTCCCATCAGCTCGATGACGACGTCGGCGCCGAGAATGAGCGACTCGGCGTCGGTGGTGAAGAGTTCGCGAGGCAGGTCGACGGTGCGTTCCGCGTCGACGTCGCGCACAAGGATGCCGACCAGGTCGAGAGCCGCTCCGACCCGGCCCGCGAGTTCGTCTCGCTGCTCGAGCAGCAGACGGGCCACCTGTGCGCCGACGGAGCCGCCGCCGAGGAGCGCCACGCGGAGGTTGCGGTATTCGATCATCGAGCGGTGTCCTTCTTTTCGGTGGTCGACTGGCCGCCGTCGGCGGCGTGCCGGGTCGACGTGAACCCGGTGTCTCGGGCGAGGAGGTCGGCGATGGTCTCGCCGCGCACCAGCACACGCGATTCGCCGTCTTTCACGGCCACGACCGGCGCACGTCCGAGGTAGTTGTAGTTGCTTGAGAGCGACCAGCAGTATGCCCCGGTGGCGGCAACGGCCAGCAGGTCGCCAGGGGCCACGTCGCCCGGCAGGTAGTCGGAGTCAACCACGATGTCGCCGCTTTCACAGTGCTTTCCGGCGATGCGCACCAACGCTGGGGTGGCATCCGTCACGCGGTTCGCAATGCGCACGGAGTAGTCGGCGCCGTACAGGGAGGTGCGGGCGTTGTCGCTCATGCCACCGTCGACGCTGACGTAGAGGCGGGATGCGCCGTTCACGTCGACAGACTTGATGGTGCCGGCCTCGTAGAGGGTGATACCGGCCGGTCCGATGATGGCGCGGCCGGGTTCGAACGCGAGGGCAGGCAACGGGATGTCGTGGGTGGCGCATTCCGTAGCAACGGCGTCAATGATGTGGGCGGCCAGGATGCCGGTCGGGGTGGGTTCGTCTGCACTGGTGTATGCGATACCGAAGCCGCCGCCGAGGTTGAGTTCTGGAACGGGGCCATCGGCCAGGAGCGCTGCGTGCACCGCAATCAGGCGGCTGGCGGCTTCGGCAAAGCCTTCCGCGCCGAATATCTGGGAGCCGATGTGGCCGTGGAGGCCGAGGAAGCGCAGGCCCGGCTCGCGGCGAATCGACGCGACAAGTGCCGGGGCGTCTTCGAGCACGATGCCGAACTTCTGGTCTTCGTGTGCGGTAGCGAGGAACTCGTGGGTGTGTGCGTGCACGCCACTGTTCACTCGCAGGCGCACGGCCTGCACGATTCCGTGCCGGGTGGCGGCTGCGGCGACGCGCTCGATCTCGATGGCGCTGTCGATGACGATGGTGCCGACGCCGACCCGGGTGGCGTCGTCGATCTCGGTGAGCGACTTGTTGTTGCCGTGGAAGCCGAGGCGTGACGGGTCGACTCCTGCCGCGAGGGCCACTTGGAGTTCGCCTCCGCTGCACACGTCGATGTTCAGTCCGTCGGCGATCATCCAGCGGGCGACCTCTGTGGAGAGGAATGCCTTTCCCGCGTAGTAGACGCGAGCGGTGGTGCCGATGCGGCGCGCCTCGGTCTCGAATGCGTGACGGAACTCAGTTGCGCGATCGCGCGCATCCGTTTCGTCGACGACGTAAAGCGGTGTGCCGTGTTCGGCGACAAGCGCGGAGGCGGTGACGCCGCCGATGGTGAGTTCGCCGGTCTCGGCGCGGTCGGCTGACGACGGCCAGAGTCCGGCGGAAAGGGCGTTCGCGTCGTGGGGCTCGCGAAGCCAGACTGGCGCGAGCGGATTGCCCTGCAGGGCGGCTCGGGGTGCGTGTTCAGGTGCGGGTGGAGTGGTGGCCACGGGTGAAAACCTCACGGGAAGATCGAGTGGGTGTCTCACTGTGTGGCGAGCGAACCCGGGTTGGTCCCTGAAGCCAGTGAAGAGAGTCGCCTGTCTGCTGTGGAGGCGGATACCAGAATTCTAGCGAACGCGGATTGCGCGTGCCGAATTGTGACGCAGGCGGATTCAGGATGGCGACCGGCTGCACGAGGCCTCAACGTGCAGGTTTCAGCGTAATGCGTGAAATATGCCGCCCGTGGCATAGACGGCCTCTTCGCTGGGTGAGGCGCCTTGAGTTCTCCTCTGCGTTGCTAGCGGTCGGTGACCGGAGGCCGGTAGTGCCGCAGCCAGACTTCGGTTTGGGCGACGTGGGCCGCAGCCGCGGCAGAGGCGGCCACCGGATCACGGCCGATGATCGCGCCGGCTATCGCTCTGTGCCCGAGATCGCTGATCCGTTTGAGCTCGGGGCCCTCCGGCAGTTCGAAGACCTGGTAGGCACGTGACCGGCCGCGGAAGACACCGAGCAGGGCCATCAATGTCGGGTTGCCGCCCAGCTGCGCGATGGCGGCATGAAAGCTCGCATCGAGCGAGGACGCCAGCTCGGGGTCGGATGTCGCTTCCATCTCCTCAATCAGCCGTGTGAGATCAGCTTCGGCGGCATCCGTCAACCGTGCTGCGGCCTGCGCTGCCGCGTGTGACTCCAGCACCCTCCGAAGTTCGTACATGTCCAGCAGGCCGGACAGCGGCAGCAGGTCGACGGTGAGCGCGAGCGAGCCGACGATTTCCTCCGGCCGCAGTTGCGATACATAGGTGCCCGAGCCATGCCGCGATTCGATCACGCCGAGGGCGGACAGCATCCGGACCGCCTCGCGAAGCGAGCCCCTCGACACACCGAGTTCGTCGCAGAGATCTGACTCAGGCGGGAACTTCGCCCCTGCCTCGAGTCGTCCGGAGGCGATCATGTGCCGCAGTCCGTGAAAGGCACTGTCAACCGCCGACATGGCGCGTCCTCTCGTTCGGTCTCGTTGGCACCACACTAGTGCCAACTTTGACGCGGATCAGAAAGTCATTAGATGACTTTTCGGCAGAAGACCTTTATGCTCGCTATCCACAGCTCTGAAACAACGTCGTCCTCGAAGTCATCGAATCTCTGTCGTCGTTTGTTCCGGCCCACACCCAGCAGATTGGACTCGAGCGGCCCCATGACCACAGCACTCATTACGGCACCAGCCGCCCTTACCTTGCCAGACGGGCGTCCGGCGCGGGCCGCGTGGAGCCTCGACACCGTCTCCGTGCACATCAACCACGGCTCGTTCGGCGCCGTGCCGCTGGTGGCCCAGGAACATCAGAACACGCTGCGCGCCGAGATGGATGCCGCACCGGTGGCGTGGTTTCCCACACTGCCCGGCCTGGTGAGGGAAGCGCGCACCAGCATTGCCCGATTCCTCGGCATCGACCCGTCGAGAACCGCCATGGTGCCCAATGCCAGCGCAGGGGCGAGCGTGGTCTATACAAGCCTGCCGGTGCGCACCGGCGTCGAGATAGTGGTCACCAATCACGGTTACGGGGCCGTCACCATGGGTGCGGAGCGGCTGGCCAGGCGGTGGGGCGGCACCGTTCGCACGGCGCACATCCCGTTGAACGCTACTGCGGCCGAGGCCCACGATGCCATCGTTGCAGAGTTCAGCGACTCGACCGGTCTGGTCGTCATAGACCAGATCACATCGCCAACCGCCAGGCTCCTGCCGGTCGACACCGTCTCCGCCGAGGCCAAGCGCCGCGGAATCCCGGTGTTCGTCGATGGCGCCCATGTGCCAGGTCTTTACGACCGGCCTCTGGATGGCGTCGACTGTGACTTCTGGGTCGGCAACCTGCACAAGTTCGGCTGTGCCCCGCGCGGCGCATCGGTGCTGGTCGGCCGGGGGCCACTCGCCGACGAACTGTACCCGCTCATTGACTCCTGGGGCGCTCCGTACCCGTTCCCTGAGCGCTTCGACACCCAGGGCACGCTTGACCAGACCAGCTACCTGGCTGCCCCCACATCGCTCTCCTTCATCGAGGAGACCTGGGGCTGGTCGAACGCCCGCCAATATATGACCGAGCTGGCCGATTACGCCGAGTCGATCATCGCGGAGGCCTTCACGGCCGCCACCGGCGACGACCACCTGGTCGATGCCGGTATGCCGGTGAACGCGTTGAGACTGGTCAGGCTGCCGCGGGGCCTGGCCGGCTCCCACCCCGAGGCCGACGCCCTCCGCGACCGTGCCGTCGACGAGCTCGGGCTCGAGGGAGCCTTCACGTGCTTTGACGGCGTCGGCTACTTCCGCTTGTCGACACACGTGTACAACACCCCTGCCGACTTCGAATATTTCGCCGAACGCTGCGTTCCAGCGCTCGGCGATTGGGCACGCGAAGCACTGCGCGCGTTGTAACCGACCCAGGAGAAGCACCACCCATCATGAAAAGAGGAATCGTGGCTCACAAGAAGTTGTTCACAGGTCTCGGCCTCGGCCTCGCGGCAGCGCTCGCGTTGACCGGGTGCACAGGCAGCTCCGACGACGGCACCGTCACCCTGCAGATGGTCGAGAGTCTGACGAACCCCGCGCGCACTGACGTGATCAAGGGCCTCATCTCGGACTTCGAGGCGGAGAACCCGGACATCAAGGTCGAGCTGATCTCCCCGCCGACCGACCAGGCAGACCAGAAGATCCAGCAGATGCTGCAGTCGGGCAGCGGGGTGGATGTGCTCGAAGTCAGGGACATCACCGTCGGCCCGTTCGCGACCAACGGGTGGCTGCACAACATGTCAGACGAGCTCGCGGACTGGTCGGGCTGGGAGAACCTGACTGATAACGCGGCGAAGTATGCGAAGAACGCCGACGGCGAAACCTTCTACGTGCCGTACGGCTTCTACGGCCTGAGCCTCTTCTACCGCACTGACCTGGTCGAGGAGGCTGGCTTCGACGGACCGCCGGCCAGCTGGGATGACCTGCTGGAGCAGGCCTCCGCGATCCAGGACCCGGGCAAGAACCAATTCGGTTACGCGTTCCGCGGCGGCACCAACGGCAATTCGAACGTCGTCGTCGCCATCGAGGCCTATTTGGCCGACCAGATCGATGAAGACAACGCCTTCAAACTCACCGATGGCAGCACCATCTTCGCCGCTCCGGAAGCGCGTGACGCACTGAAGACCTATTTCTCGATCTTCGAGGAAGCGTCTCCCCCGTCATCCGTCGCGTGGGGGTACCCCGAAATGGTGGAAGCCTTCTCCAACGGCTCCACCGCGTTCCTGCTCCAGGATCCGGAAGTCATCGCCACCGTCGGCCAGTCTGAGGCGATCGGCGCCGACCAGTGGAACACGGCTCCATTGCTCACGGGCCCGACCGGCAAAGCCATCCAGCCAATGGCCACCGCCGGCTGGGGCACCGCTGAGGCGAGCGAGCACAAGGAGGAGGCAGCCAAGTTGATCGCCTTCCTCTCCGAGGGTGAGGCATCCACCACCTTCGCCGAGCAGAACTCGCTGGTTCCGATCCTGAAGGATGCGGCAGAGAGCGAGTTCTACAAGACCGGCGCGTGGGCGAGCTACGTCACCATGAACGAGAACCCGGATACTTATATCACCGCCGTGCAGCCGCGTGACTCTGCCTGGTGGACCGAGTGGATCCAGAAGTCCGACTCCGAGCTCCAGCAGGTGCTGATCGGGCAGATGACGCAGGAGGAACTTCTCGAAAGCTGGGACGCGTACTGGGTCGAAAAATGGAAGAACGAGTAGGCCACGCACCTGATGCAACAAAAAGTCACTGATTCAGTGGAGCGCCCGTCGGCCGACGCGGGCGCTCCCGTTGCGCTGCACGGGAGCACCGCCACACGGCGGAGGCGCTCGTTCACCGTGCGGAAGGGACTCGCCATCCTCGCGTTCCTCGCCCCCGCAATCGTCTTCGTCACGGTGTTCATCTACTACCCGATGATCTCCGGAAGCCAGATGGCGTTTCGCAACTGGAACCTGACTAACCTCACGGATACCTCGTGGGTCGGATTGAAAAACTTCGAAGCGATCTTCGCCGACCCGGTCTTCTACACGGTGCTCTGGAACACCGTGGTCTGGGTCTTCGGCTCCATCATTCCGCAATTCGTCATCGGCTTCGCGATCGCACTCTGGCTTCGCCGGCGGTTCCGCTTTCGCGGCCTGTACCAGGCCCTCATCTTTTTTCCGTGGGCGATCTCCGGATTCTTGATCGGCATCCTGTTTCGCTGGATGTTCAACAGCGAATTCGGTGTGATCAACGATCTGCTCAGCAAGGTCGGACTGATCGATACGCCGATCCCCTGGCTCGCAGACCCCGGCTCTGCCATGGTCGCCGTCACAATCGCCAATGTCTGGTACGGCGTGACGTTCTTCGCCATCATGATTCTCGCTGCTCTACAGTCCGTGCCGGAGGAGCTCTTCGAGGCCGGATCCCTCGACGGAGCCGGCAAGGCCCGCATGCTGTTCCAGATCACGATCCCGTACATCCGTGTCACTCTCGGACTCACTGTGTTGCTGCGGGTGATCTGGATCTTCAACTTCCCAGACATCATCTGGGCCATGACCGGAGGCGGTCCTGCAAATCAGACCCACATCATGACGACCTGGATGATCAAGACGACTCAACGCGGCGACTACGGGCAAGCGTCGGCAATCGGACTCATCGTCGTGGCGATCCTCATCGTGTTCTCGGCGTTCTACCTGCTGGCCATGCGCGAGAAGAAGGAGGTGAACTCGTGATCAATCGGGAGACTATGCCGTCACGGATCATCCGCATCGTGTTCCTCGCCCTGTGGCTGGTCATCACGGTCTTTCCGCTGTACTGGATCGTGATCACGTCGCTGAAGACGCCGGGAGCGATCTTCAGTTATCCGCTGACGTACTGGCCGGAGGTGTTCTCCCTCGAGAACTACGTCGGTCTGTTCGAGAAGGCGCAGTTCGGGACCTACATCGGCAACAGCCTGCTGGTTGCGACGGTCGCGGCATCCGTCGCCACCCTGATCTCGATGCTCTCTGCCTACGTCCTGGCGCGCTTTGAGTTCCGGAGTAAGGGCGCCATCATGATGGCGTTCCTCGTCACCCAGATGATTCCAGCATTCATCGCGCTCGGACCCCTCTACCTGATGATGGTGGAACTGAATCTCGTTGACACGAAGTTCGGCCTGATGTTGATCTACATCGCGGTCTGCATTCCGTTCTGCACGATCATGTTGCGCGGCTTCTTCGCCAATGTGCCTGATGCGCTCGAAGAGGCGGCAATGATCGACGGATGCTCACGCATCGGCGCGCTTTTCAAGGTGATCGTACCGGTCATGAAGCCGGGTATCGTCGCGGCATTCATCTTCAACTTCGTGAACTGCTGGAACGAGCTCTTCCTATCGGTCACGCTGATGAACCGGGAGGAGAACAAGACGATCCCGACCGCTCTGAACGGCTTCATCTCCAGCTTCAACATCGACTGGGGTTCGATGTCTGCGGCTGCAGTGCTCACGATCATCCCGACCATGATTCTGTTCGCGTTCGCCAGCCGTTACATCGTGCAGGGCCTGACGGCCGGGGCGGTCAAGGGCTGACGAACAGGAACGCTTTCAGGTCAGGTTGCTTCAACGCCAAATCACGTCGTCGCTGCCAGTTCCGTCAATTCAACAGACTCCACCGTTTCGGCAATACAGGACTCGGGTGAGAACATCACCGTCGACCCGCTCCCTTCCCAGATGCGCCGCATCTTCGTCAGGAACACTTCCGCTTCCCTGACGCTGCCGAATTCGAGGTCGATCATGACGAAGTTCGGATTGCTGACGGACCGCTGCACTGTGTAGCGAATCACCCCAGAGTCTCGCCGCTTCGCCGGATCGGCGTCGAATGCTCGTTTCCAGCGCGCGAAGTCAGGAACGGGATGTTGAATTCGCAGGGTAACCACGATGACCTCCCTCACAAGATGAGTTGACCTCAGAATAGACCTGACGGCCAGGTTTTGTGATGCTTTTCGATCAGCCGCAGGTGCCGAACGTCGCGAGTGACGACTTGTCCAGCATCAGCGAGTCCGACTGGAGAGTGACACGCATCCGTTCCGGCGTTACGTCAAGACCGGTGACCTCAACGCCCTCCGGCAGGTATTGCGCGACACAGAGCGTGGGCGGATTCTCCGCCAGTATGCGCTCGAGCACGCCGCTGACGTCGAGACTTCCGAGTCCCGTTGTGACCTCCGCCGCGACCGGCAGGAAGACAACGGAATCACCCGCAGCGGTCGGTGTCGCCGTCGCGAGGTAGCCGACAGGAATACCGAACACATCGATCTCGCCCGAGTACGTCACCTGTCCGTCACCGAACGTCACCTCTGCGCTGTCGGGCACGCCCTGCGCAGCCAACAGTGCGTTGATCGATTCCGGCCCAGTCTCGATCGTGCCCTCCACGTCTCCGATCGCCTTCGCGGTGTTGGTCGGCACGCCGGTCGCCACCACATGCACCCGAGCGGTCACCCCGTTCGCCGACAGCTCAGGCGCTGTCAGTTCGACCCGTTCGAAGCTCCCGGCAAGGTACTGCCCGATCACCGAGAATCCGCCGATCGAAACATCGACGTCTCCGCTCACTCCTTCGGGCAGGTTGCTGGAGATCTGCTGCCTTGCCGCCGTCTCCGCTACACCGCGCAGGATCGAATCGACGATGAAATACGCGCCCACCAGGCCACCGACCAGCACCGCAACGACAATGAAGATCCCGATACCGCGGCGCCTGGAGGCCATGTCACATCCGTTCGGGTGCGGTCACGCCAACCAGGCCAAGACCGTTACGGATGACCTGGCCGGTCGCGTCATTCAGCCACAGTCGGGTGCGGTGCAGGTCTGTCACCGGCTCGTCGCCAAGCGGGATCACGCGACAGGTGTCGTACCAGCGGTGGTAGTAACCCGCCACCTCTTCGATATAGCGGGCGACGCGATGCGGCTCGCGCAGCTCAGCGGCCTGCGCAACGACGCGGGGGAACTCCTGCAACACCCCGAGGAGAGCCGACTCGCTGTCGTGCGTGAGCAACTCGGGGGCGAACGCGGTGCGCTCGACACCGGACGTCGCGGCATTCCGGGCAACGGACTGCGTGCGTGCGTGGGCGTACTGCACGTAGAACACTGGGTTCTCATTGGTGCGCTTGCCGAGCAGGTCGAGGTCGATGTCGAGCTGCGAATCACTGCTGGAGCGCACCAGGGAATAGCGCCCGGCATCCACCCCCACCGCGTCGACAAGGTCGTCGAGCGTGACAATCGTGCCCGCACGCTTCGACATGCGCACCGGCTCGCCGTCCCTGAGCAGGTTGACCATCTGCCCGATCAAAATCTGCAGGTTCACACCCGGCACGTCGCCGAAGGCTTCGACCATGGCCATCAGCCGGCCGATATAACCGTGGTGGTCTGCGCCGAGCATGATCAGGTTCTGGTCGAAACCGCGCTCACGCTTGTCGAGGTAGTAACCGAGGTCACCGGAGATGTACGCCGGTTCGCCGTTCGAACGGATGATGACCCGGTCGCGATCGTCACCGAAGGTGGTTGTGCGCAGCCAGATGGCGCCGTCCGCCTCGAAGATGTGCCCCTGTTCACGAAGCCGCTCGATCGCGCGCTCGACAGCACCGGAGGCGTGCAGCGAATCCTCGTGAAAGAACACGTCGAAGTCCACGCCGAAGCCGTGCAGTTTCGACTTGATCTCAGTGAACATCAGGTCGACTCCGATCGAACGGAAGACCTCTTGCTGTTCGTCACGCGGAAGCGAGGCGATGTCGCCGTCGTAGCGCCGCACCACCTGGGCCGCGATGTCGCCGATGTAGGCCCCGCCGTAGCCGTCTTCCGGTGTCGGTTCCCCGAGGTAGCTGGCGAGAACGCTGCGAGCGAAGCGATCGATCTGCGAACCGTGATCGTTGAAGTAGTACTCGCGCGTGACATCCGCCCCCTCTGCCTGCAGCACGCGGGCCAGGCTGTCGCCCACCGCCGCCCAGCGCACGCCGCCCATGTGGATGGGTCCGGTGGGATTGGCAGAGACGAACTCGAGGTTAATCTTGATGCCGTCGTACAAATGGCCGTTGCCGTATACCGAGCCGGCGTCGACGATGGTCTTCGCGAGTGCACCCGCGGCCGCGGCATCAAGGCGGATGTTGATGAAGCCCGGCCCGGCCACCTCGACGGATGCCACGCCGGGCACCTGCTCCAGGCCGGAGGCGAGCTCTGTGGCGATTTCACGGGGGTTCGACCCAAGCGGTTTGGCGATCTTCATCGCGATGCTGGACGCCCAGTCACCATGGTCGCGGTTCTTCGGGCGCTCGAGCGTGACGTCGTCCAGAGCGAGTCCGAGGGCTGTCCGCTCGTTTCCGTCCTGGCGTCGACGCTCGTCCAATGCTGCAACGAGGTCGAGAAGGGACTGGGAAAGTTCTGCAGGGGTCACACATTCAATCTTACGCAAGCGTCTGGGTTGATAAGGTCAACGCGTGACTCCACGCTCCCTTCCCCTGCTTGTGCGAGCCGGACTTGCCATCGTCGGCGGGTCTGTTGTTCTCGCCGGCCTTGCAGCCTGTTCATCGGATCCTGAGCCAGAGCCGGGACCTCACCAAACCGTGACGGCGGCGCCGAGCCAGGCTCCGGAGGAGACGCCGACTCCGACGCCAACTCCCGAGGCGACCGGTTCAACAGTCGCGCTCACCTGTGACGAGTTGTTGACCATGGACGACGTCTATGCGTTCAACCCGAATTTCGGTACCGCGCCTGACTACGTGCCGACGGCCGGTAGCGCGGTCGAGACGGCCGCCGGCTACAACGGCCTGGTCTGCGGCTGGAGCAACCAGACCAGCGGCGACCTGATCGAGTTCGCCGTTGTCGCACCCAACGATGTGCTGATGTCCCAGCGGAAGAACACTGCAGTCGCAGAGACCAAGGCCGTTCCGACCTACGGAGCTCCGCCGATCGAAGGATTCTTCTCGATCGCCGGCGGACCAGGTGTGGCGCAGGTCTTCACGGGCCCGTACTGGGTTGTCGCGCAGTCCCCCGCGTTCTTCGAGCCCGGTGACGCACAGACGCTGCTCACTGCGGCGGTTTCGCACCTCCCCTGACCCGCGGCGCTGACCCGCCGCGCTGACCCGCCGCGCGCCAATTACGCGCCCATGCGCCATGCGGGCGTGGCGCATCCGCGCGCAGCTGGCGCGTGGCTAGGCGCCCCGCGGATGCTGGTAACCTAGTCACTGCCCTGGCCCCCATAGCTCAGGGGATAGAGCACTGCCCTCCGGAGGCAGGGGCGCAGGTTCGAATCCTGCTGGGGGCACCTGATGTCACGTGACAGCCCCGTCCGGACTCCTGCCATCTAGTTCGGACAAATTATTCCGTCGTGCCAGTCCAGCGTGCCTCAAGGGCTCGACGCATGCTGATAGATTGATTATATTCATTCGGCGTGAGGGACCATGAACGATTCGTTGTACAAGCAGGTCTACGACAAGCTGCGTGAAGACATTGCTCGGCACAGATTCCCCGTCGGCGAGCGCCTGCCCTCCGCGGCCGAGTTAACGGCTGAACACAAGGTCAGCAGCATCACGCTCAAACGCGCGCTGGATCTGCTGCGCGACGACGGACTCATCATCCGCCGTCCCCGGATAGGAACAATCGTGGTGAGCGACATCGCCACGTCCACACCGGATACACTTGTCGATCGCCCCCTGATCGGCTGTGTCATCACGAGTTTTGACGACACCTTCGGCACTCAGGTTGTGAACGGCTTGCTGAGTGCGACCGAGTCGGCCGCCAATCTGGTTCTCAAGCGAAGCCTCGGTGATCCAGGTGTCGAGAACAGGATCGTTCTGGAGTTGATCGAGAGCGGAGCGCAAGCCTTGATCTTGCAACCCGGTTCGTCCGAATACGTGCCGCCCGCCGTACTCGAACTCATTACCCGTCGCTTTCCGGTCGTGATCCTTGACCGAGTGTTCGCCGGCGTACCGGTCTCGACGGTCTGTTCCAACAACATTGCCGGATCCAAAATGGCGACCGAGCATTTGATCACCCTCGGTCACACTCACATCGGTCTCGTCACAACCGCGAGCCGCGTGTCAACGGCCGAGGATCGACGCGATGGATTCCTGCACGCGCATGCGACCGCCCACATTCTGCACGATGACGGCAACGAATTCCGGGAGGTCCAGTCGACGACTCCGAACAGCGATGGACTAGTTGAAGACGACATCGCCAACCTCATGGGGTTCCTTTCGGCACACCCGGACCTCACCGGGTTCGTGACCTCTGAGTACAACATCGCGGTCATGCTCAAGGAGGCCGCCCGTCGTATAGGCAAGCGTGTGCCAGACGACATTTCGATTGTCTGCTTCGATCATCCAGACAGCGTCTATGACCCCTCGTATTTTCGATTCACCCACGTGCGCCAGCAGCAGCAGGAGATGGGAACGAAGGCCGTTGAACGGATCCTTGAACTATTCACCGATCCCGGCACCGTCAAAAAGGTCAGCCTGACGACGGAATTGGTTCTCGGTCAGTCGACTGCAGCCATCTAGCCGGCCCCGCGCACGCATTACGCAGCGCTGTGCAGCAGGGCCGGCTCCACTAGCCGACGTCGAGCCCGGCACGCACCTCAAGCGCCATCATCGCGCTGAGCTGTGTCGAGTATGAGATCTTGCCAGCGGGCTCCGTCGACCAATCGTTGCCCGGCAGCAGAAGGCCGTCGCGGATGCCGTTTGCCCACAGCGCATCCGTGCTGCTCTCGATAAATCGGGTGAGCGCGACCGCCGGATCCGACTGAGGATCGAGCTCACGCAGGAGCAATGCCATGTAGCGGTAGTACACCCCTTTGAACAGGCCCTCATCACCGCCGTCGCCCTCTTGGCGGAATACGCCATCCGCGCTGAGCTCTTCAATCGCCGTTATGGCTGTGCGGCAAGCCTGCTCACTATATTCGGATGCGCCGGTGAGCGACCCCAGTTCGAGACACGCTCCGATGTAGAGACCCTGGTTGTATGTGAACCGCCACTGGGTGTCGATACGTCCGTCTTTCTCCCGATTGATGCCGTCCTCGACGAAACCGGTGTCGGCTGCGACGAGGTTCTGCGTCAGCCACGCGTATGCCGTCTCCGCCAACTCGCGAAAGCGCTGTTCAGGGGTGTGCCGGAAGAGTCGGCAGGAAAGAATTATGAACGGCCCATTCGCGGGCGTGTTCTTGTAGTAGAGCTGCTGCTTTCGCCAGGCCAGGCTGTCTCCGAACTGGTCGTTCCAACCAAATTCAACAACGTGCTCCCAAATGGCGCGAGCATCGCTGAGATACCGCGACTCGCCCGTTGCGTCATACAGGCGCAGGATCGCCAGTGCATACCAGAGCATGTCGTCGAAGTAGTCGTTGAACAGTGTGTTCCCGTTGCGGTCGAAGATGTTCTGGTAGGCCCTTATCGCCTCCTGAAGCCGCTCTGGGTTGCCACTTCGCTCGTATGCGTCCAGCCGCACGTCGATGACGTGAGAGAGCCACCAGTAGTTGAACGTTGCGTTGTCCCCCGCCTCAGACGGATAGGTGTTGTTGAACAGTTGTGGTTCGCCGGTTCCGAAGAAGTGATCGAGACTGCGATGCCCGATGTCTGCCCGTGCAGACCAGGTGTTAGCCGATGTCGTACTCATTACTTCCGTTCTATGGATCGTTTGGGGCTGCGAATTCGAAGGGTGGCCGCCAGCTCACTGCCGGTTCGACCACCCTCCGTGATGACTACCGGTTCTCTGCGAGAATCTGGTCACCCTGTTCTTGGGCCTGCTTCAGCGCCTGTTCCGCGCTGAGCTCACCCGACATGAAGCTCTCGAGCGCCGGGATCAATGCCTTTGCTTCGACATCGGAGTATCCGGTGACGGTGGGGCGAACCTTCGCGAAGTCCAGCGCCTCAATGAACGCGGAATAATGTTCGTTCTCGAGGAAGTATGGGTCGTGGGCAGCCTCAATATTCGCCGGAATCCAGCCGGAGATCTTCGCGAAATCGACACCGTTCTCTGGCTGTGTCGTCCACCACTTCATGAACGCCCACGCGCCGTCTTCGTTCTTTGCTCCCTTTGGGATGACCAGTCCGAAACCGCCCATGCCCGCGCCCTGGTCGCCGCCCGGCCCTGCCACGGGTGCCGTAACGCCATATTCGAGTCCATCGACCTTGTCCAGGTCGGCAAGAGCCCACGGTCCGTCGTAGCCCATCGCCAGGTTGCCCTGTGCGAACGCATTGACTCCCTTGCCGAATCCCTGCTGGTACACCCCTGCATCAACAAGACTCGACCAGAAGTTCAGTACTTCCACTCCTTCTGGGCTGTTGAACGCCGTCTTGGTGCTGTCGGCGTTGAGCATCGTTCCGCCGGCCTGCCCAAGCCATCCGCTGAAGAGGCCCAGGTCGTCCAGCGAGAAGCCGGCGCGGGTGAGTTTGCCACCCTCCCTGAGCGTGACCTGCTCCGCGACGGATTTCAACTCGTCCCAATTCGTGGGCGGTTTGACGCCGGCCTCGTCAAAAACAGTCTTGTTATAGAACAACGATCTGTTGTCGACCAAGAGGGGCAAACCATAGAGCTTGTCGTCGACCTTCAGCTCGCCGAGCGCCTGCTCGTAGAACTGGTTGGTATCGACGCTGTCTTCTTTCACCTTGTCGTCAATACTGACCAGCGCACCCTTGGGCACGTAAAGCGAAGTGGCGAAACGATCCCACAGCACAACATCGGGAACCTCACCGCTCACCATGGCGGTCAGCAGCTTCTGCTCGACCAGCGCCTGAGGCACATAGGTGACGTCGTACTGGGTCTGGGAATCATTGAAGGCAGCAGCCTGTGCCTCGAGTTGGGCGACCTGCGCCGCATCCGTCCATGCACCCCAGAACGTCACCTTCTGATGGTCGCCTCCCCCCTCGCCACCACCGCTCGCGTCGGCAGCGGCACACGAACCCAGCCCCAACATGGCCACGGCGGCTATCGCCCCGATGCTTAATAGACGCGCAGATTTCTTCATTGAACTCTCTTTTCTGTGTTGTGGTTTCTTGGTGCGGACGCGGACGGTGATGCGAAATGACGGGCAGAGCGCGCCGTCGGGGTTGCTCATTTGCTTGAGGTGAATGAAACGCCCTGCACGATGTATCGCTGGGCAAAAGCAAAGATCACCAACACGGGAAGACTGGAGACGATGGTGCCGGCCATAAGTGGCCCGAAGTTTGTCGTGTGGTCGCCGATGAATGATGCCAACCCCACCTGAACGGTGAGCATCTCGGGGGTGTTGAGAACGATGAGAGGCCAGAGAAAACTGTTCCAGCCCGCTTGAAACGTCATGATGCCGAGGATCGCTAGGCCCGCGGCGACTTGTGGCAGGTAGATCTGCACAAAGATCCTGAATTCCCCCGCACCGTCGATGCGAGCTGCTTCGCCCATTTCATCCGGTAGCGATTCGAAGAACTGCTTCATGAAGAACACCGCGAGCGCGCCTGCTGCCCCGGGCAGGATGATCGCCCAATAGGAGTTGATGAACCCGACGCCGCCCTGGCCGAAGAGGTCGTTGCCGCCGGCGAGGGGAAAGTAGCGAAGCACAATGAACGATGGGATCATCGTGACGATTCCAGGAATCATCATTGACCCTAGGAAGACGCCGAACACAGCCTTGCGTCCGGTGAAATGCAGTTTCGCCAGCGCATAGCCTCCGAGGCTTCCGAAGAAGAGGTTGGTAGCTGTCCCTGCAATCGCCAATACGAAGGAGTTGAGCAGGTAGCGGGCGAATGGTGATTCAGTGAAGACGGCCACGTAGTTGGCTATCGTCGGGCTCTGCGGAATGAGGCTCAGGTATCCACCGAGGATCTCGGCCGCAGGCTTCAACGACGTTGACAGGGTCCAGATCAACGGCATCACCGTGACAAGGCTGATAAGGATGACGGCCACGTACCAGGCGACCCTGCCGATTCGTTGCCGCTTACTCATTGGGCGATGTTTGATTGCCTGCAAGACCGGCGCCGTGGTCGTCATTCCCGCTCCCCCTTCGGATTGGTGACTCTGGCATTGATCAGCGAAAAGACCATGATGATCAGGAACAACACGAACGAAATGGCAGAGGCATACCCCATCTGCAGAGCGCCAAAGCCCTTGTTGTAGATGTAGTAGACCAATGTCACGGTCGAATTGCCCGGGCCGCCCTTCGTGAGCAGGTATGCCTGATCGAACACCTGAAACGCGCCGATAAGCAGCAGCATCACTATGAGGAATGTCGTCTTCGCGATTCCGGGACGGGTCACGTTCCAGAAGTCCTGCCAGGCGTTGGCGCCGTCGAGCCTGGCCGCTTCATGGAGATCGGGAGAAACACCCTGAAGGGCGCCAAGGAAGATGATCATGTTTGCGCCAAACCCGGCCCACACGCTCATGACAACGATCGCGATCATCGCCCACTTGGAGTCGTACAGCCACGCAGGGCCATCGATCCCGAACCATCCGAGCATGACGTTGATCATTCCGTGCTGCGGATTCAGCAACCAGAACCAAATGGATGCTGTCGCAACCGTCGAGGAAACGACGGGAATGTAGAAGAGGGTTCTGAAGATGCGTGATGCCCTGCTGCTGCGGTGAAGGAGTAGAGCTGTTGAGAGTGCCACAACAAGCCCGAGCGGAACATAGAGCAGGGTGTAATAGGCCGTATTGCGCAGAGCAATCCAGAAGAACGGGTCCTGGATGAGGTTGACATAGTTGTCAATGCCAAGCCATTTCAGCTCACCGATAATCGAATAGTCGCTGAAGCTGAGCACGAATGCGATGACGACGGGAATCAAGAGGAAGGCGGCGAACAGCACGATCGGAATCGCAAGGAACACCCAGGCGCTGACCGACTGTTGACGCGCAATTGCCTTCGGCGGTCGGTGGTCGCCCCGGTCACGTTTGCGCCGGAGCGGACGACCGCCCTTCTCCTCGACAATCTGAGGAAGGACTTGCACCTCGACTGGGGTGTCGACGAGCGCGCTCATGCTTCTGCCTTCGCCGACCATGAGTCACGTTCGTGGCTGCGGAGCCCGGCCACATCCAACACCAGCTCGCAGAACATGGCGTTCGCCCACGAGAACCACCCCCGCGTGAATCGGGATGGATCGTCCTTGTCGAATGACTCATGCATCAGAAATGTTCCGGCATCCGTCGCCGCCAAAGTGCGCAGAATGGAGGCACGGGTTGCCAGATAGAGGGGGTCCTGCCGATCGCACCATCTCTTTGTGAGCGTGTCGGTGAAGCACGCTCGAAACGTGGCGGCGATTCGTTGACTCACACGCTGAGCGACCTCGGAACAGACGCGCTCAATAGTTTGCGGGTCGAACAGTGTCATGACGCTCCATTGCAGCTGGCGAGTGAATCGAGATTGAGTATATTCATACCTTCACAATGAGGTCA
Source organism: Glaciibacter superstes DSM 21135 (assembly GCF_000421145.1). Lineage (GTDB taxonomy): Bacteria > Actinomycetota > Actinomycetes > Actinomycetales > Microbacteriaceae > Cryobacterium > Cryobacterium superstes. The sequence continues at coordinate 224,580 of NZ_ATWH01000003.1, forward strand.
ATATACATAATGCGATTTAGCCTCACAAAGGCGTGGTTTGAACCATTTTCGACGCCCCCGTGATGGCCAGCCCCCGGCACAGAACATATTTCACGGAATTAATATGTACTAATGCTCGCGGCGCTCCTGAAGCGCCTGCGACGCTCACAGCAGAGGCGCGCGTTGGCCGTATCTGCTCGGCGGAACACCGTATTGAACCTTGAACGCACGCGAGAAATACAACCGGTCGTCGAACCCGACCTCCTCCGCTATTTCGCCGATGCGTTTGTTGCTGGTGCGCAGCATGCGTGCCGCGTTGGCAAGCCGCTCGTGTCGGATCCAGCCGCCCGGGGATCGGCCGGCGTAACGGCGGAACTGCCGTTCCGCGGTCGACACACTGCAAGATCCGACCCGGGCGAGCACCTCGGTGGTGAGGGGCGTCCCGAGGTGCGACCGGACATATTCCTGCATCGCGATGAGACTCGTCGGGCTCGAGTCGTCCGAGCCACTCTCCGCTCGCAAAGCAGCGATCGTGCGGCCGATCAGCAGACCGAACGCCCGCATGCTCGCCTCGTCGGGGTCGCGTTCCGTGAACTGGTCGACGGCGGACTCACCGAGCCTGATCAGCCGCTGTGCCGCTGGCCCCGAATAGGTACGCTGGCGCGAGAACCCAGGCCACTCCACGTTGCGCCGAAACGGCGAGGCGTTCAGCGGATCCAGCTCGCCGTGGCCGGCCCGCGGCTCGATCGTTTCGCCGGGTGCATGCCACGGCACGAGATGGACCGCGCCGGTGAGGAAGGGATCGCGCCGGTCGGCGAGGTACCGAATGTCGTGACGCCATGGCAGGAGAAGTACCATTCCAGGTTCGAGATCGAAGGTTCCCTGCGCTGTGACAACGCGTCCACTCCCGGAAATGCCCCAGAGCATCATGCGGCTCCCGATGACACACACGGAGAAATCCTGCCCGGGACTGAACTGATAATGATTGGCGAGCACCACCACGGTGGATTCCACGAGACGGTTCAGTTCGCCGATCTGGTCCATATTTTGCACGTCAGACCCTCTCGGAATGCGCCAGGTATCCATATCGTAGCTCTGAGTGCACTCGACGCGGGCCCGTCCGCGCCCCCTGAATATGAAAGTGGCGAAAGCGCTATGACGACGAATAACGCCACAGACTTCGAGAGGGAGACGATTCTCGCCGACCTCAGGGTCGACCACCGCTCGGAGACGATCGGAATCGACTCCGAGCGACCGATCTTCTCCTGGATCGTCCGCACGAAGATTCCCGAGGCGACCCTCGACACCGCCAGAGTGCTCGTCGCCGAGGTCGACCCGGCGACGCAGACCGTCACCACGGTCTGGGACTCCGGACACACTGAGCACCGCCCGGGGACGCTGCCGGAACTGCGATACGACGGAGAGCCGCTGCGTTCCCTCGCACACTATGAATGGAGCGTCGAGGCCACGGTCGCGGATCATACGGTCACCGCTAAATCCTCCTTCGTCACGGGGCTCTTCGACAGGCACTGGCGGGACGCGCGCTGGATAGGCACCGGCTCGCGGCCGCAGATCGATGCCGTCGACGAGCGGGGCGACACGGGCGCGCGCGCCATGGCCCCAAGTGGCGTGCTTGCCGCCCCGTTGCTGCGGCACGAGTTCGCTCTGCCCTCATCCGTCGCATCCGCCCATCTCGTTGTCGCCGCCGGGGGATATGCCCGTGCCACGATCAACGGGGAGCCAGTGTCCGGCGACGTGCTCTCTCCCGGATTCACCGACTACGACTCGCGGGTGCAGTACGTAGTGAACGATGTCACCGCGTTGCTGCGGGAGGGCGCCAACGCGATCGGTCTGGAGCTCGGGCGGGGTTTCTACGGCATGACGAACCCCAATGCCTGGTCGTGGCAGAAGGCACCCTGGCACGATGAACCATGCGCGAGGGCGGTGTTGCGAGTACTGCTCGACACAGGGGAGACACGCGACATCGTGACGGACGAGACCTGGCTGGCCGTCGGCGGACCAACCATTCTCGACGACCTCTATGGCGGCGAGATCTACGACGCCCGGCGAGAAAGACCGGGGTTCGACCGTGTCGGCCACGACAGCTCAAACTGGTCGGCAGCGACAGCGGTCGGCGGGCCTCGGGGAGCACTCCACTCCCAGGCCCAGCAGCCGATCCGTGTTGTCGAGACCCTCGCCGCGACGGCGGTGACGGAGCCTCAGCCCGGCGTGTTCGTGGTCGCATTCCCCCGCGTAATAGCCGGGTGGGTGCGAGTGACCCTGCGAGGCCGGGCCGGTGATTGCCTCCAACTACGGTACGGCGAGCAACTGAATGACGACGGGATGCCGAACGCCGACGATACGAACGGATATTTCTCTGACGGATTTCAGACCGATACCGTCACACTTGCCGGCGGCAAAGACCCCGAGAGCTGGGAATCACGATTCTCCTATAAAGGGTTCCAGTACGTGCAGGTCACCGGATGGCCGGGCGGGGACACACCCACGCTCAGCGACATCGAAGCTCGCGTCGTCCACAGCGACGTGGCAGAGACCTCGATCTTCGACGCGTCGGAGCCCCTCTTGGCAGACATCCATCGCATCGTCGTCGACACGATGCTGAACAACCTCCACGGGCTGCCGACCGACACCCCCAAGTTCGAGAAGAACGGGTGGACCGGCGACGGTCTCGTCGGCGCCGACATGTTTCTGACCAACCTCGACTCGCGGGTGCTGCTCGACAAGTGGGTCGACGACATCGCCGATACGCGACACGACGGCGGTCCCCCCGCCCTGATCGCACCCAATGCCGGCTATTTCGGGGTCGACACCAGGGCACCGGTGTGGCACGCCGCCTACGTTCTCATCCCCTGGGAGCTCTACCGGCACACCGGCAGCGCTGACGTGCTCGACCGACACTACGAGGGAATGGCCGACTACGTGCGCTTCGAGACCAGCCGCTCCCCCGGCGGTATCGCCGACACCATCCTCGCCGATTGGGTCAGCCCCGACACAGATCCGGGCGGCGGCAACGCTCCCGAGGACACGAGGGTCTCGGCGACGGCATATCTCTTCCGGATGCTCGATGTCATGGCGCAGATCGCCGTCGTTCTCGATCGCCCTGTGGATGCTGAGTACTGGAGGTCCGAGACTGAGCGGGTTCGCACCGCTTTCATCGAGACCTTTGTCGACACCGGTGCCGGCGTTGTGCGCGGTGAAGGCGACAATGGCTATCGCCAGACCCACAACGCCCTCGCACTCGCATTCGAGATCCTGACCGACCATGAGCTGGCCGAGAGGGTTGCCGAGAACCTCGCGACGGATGTACGCGGCCGGGACCATCGGCTCGACACCGGGGCTATCGGCACGAAGTATCTGCTGCCAGTTCTGAGCGAGTGGGGGCACGCTGAAACCGCGTTGGCGGTAGCGATGCAGACCGGATTCCCCAGCTGGGGCTTCTGGCTGGAAAACGGCGCGACCTCCACCTGGGAGCACTGGAAGATTGCGTCGCGTTCACGTGGACACTACTTCCTCGGCACGATCGACGATTGGCTGACCGGATGGGTTGCAGGCCTCAGACCGGAAGCTCCCGGGTGGCGCGAGATCGTTGTTGCGCCCGCGCTCACCGAGTCGCTCGACCACGCCTCAGCTTCAGTGGAGACACCCTACGGTCGCGCGAGCGTCGCCTGGCGTCGTACCGACGGTAACGTGGCGATGCAGGTGGAGATCCCGGTCGGCGCCACGGGGATCGTGACTGTTCCCGGGCGTCCGTCGCGGCGGGTAGGCGCCGGCCGCTGGTCCTTCTGATGCATGAATCACGAGCCAGTTGACCCGAGCGCGGTGATCGAGTCGACTCCAGCGACGGCAGCGAAGCGCGCATCCTGCATCGGATCAACGAGTTTCTCGTTGCTGCCGCTGTTGTCTCCGCGAGCGGCTGCATCGCGCTGATGCCCCGATACACGACCGACCTTCACGACCACCCAGAACTGGTTCTCCGCCCGCTCTCCCATCCCGCGCTCGGCCGATACATCGACTGCCTCGCCCGACCAGAAACACTCGAGCGCGCCAACGTGAAAACAGTCCTATCGGAAACGGGTGCGTGAATGCTCGGCCGACGACTGCCGTCTGATCTTCTTCGACTCCTCCCGCGCTGGTAATCGTCGCTGGTGCTCGATGAAGCGCTGCGGGAACAGGCAGAAGGCACGGGCGCACTACCATCGCCAATCGACACAAGGAGAAATCATGACCCCCCTCATCCAGACCGTGGCTGTTCCCGGCCAGCCGCACTCGCCCGTTTTTGCGCCCGCGACGATCACCCCCGCAGGTTCGCTGGTATTCGTCGGCGGTCAAAACGGCACGGACAGCGAAGGAAGAATCTCAGCAGATTTTGCCGAGCAGACCAGGCAGGCAATGAGAAACGTTCTTGTTGCGCTCGACGCTGCAGGGACCGGACCGGAGCATGTCGCGAAACTCACCATCCACCTGGTCTCCGGAGTTGACGTTCACGCGGGTTATGCCGCCTCGAGCGAAGTGTGGGGCGAGCACCGCACTGCGATCACTGTCCTCATCGTCTCCGGCCTTGCGCGGCCCGACGCACTCGTAGAAATCGACGCCATCGCCGCACTCCCCGCGGGATAGGCAAGCCACCCGCGGAAGTCACGCGTACCAGCACGCTTAAGCTCACCGCTGCGCGGATGCTCTCGGACATTCAAACGACGACGCGACAAATATTCGAGGCCGAGCGGCGGTCGATCTGACGCCACACGGGGTCGCTCAGAGACGCGAGAGGAACTGGCAGGATCTAAGGATGACCCGACACCATCTCACTTGCAACCTGCGGTGGCAAGGACGATCCGTTGCCTGCGGTCAGGTCGCGACGGAACACGTGATCAAGCAGACGAGTAAGCAGGCGGGCGTCGCCTGAGTCGTGGACATGCAGCTCGTCAAAGAACAGCAGTTGGCTGTTGGCCGTCACATCGTCGATCGCTCGCTCTACGGCATCGCGTTCAGTGCGGTGGTCGTGGATGCTGCGGTGCAGCTTGTCGAAGAATCCGTGGAAGTGGACGCGGGTCTTTCGTGTGGTCGGGAGCGCGGCGTAGATTGCATCCGCCAGCCAGGATCTTCCCCGCCCGGACGGTCCGTAGACGTACAGGCTGCTGGCGGGCGATCGCAACGATCTCCGGTCAAGATTCGAGCCGAGGTCAGCCAGTCGGCCGAGGAGGAGCCGCTGCGCGGGATCGAGGGTGATGCCACCGCGAGCTGCCGACTCGTCGACAGCCGTGATCAATTTCCGATCGCCGCGCACGGTCCTAGCCTCACATACGGCACAGCCGAACGTTTCCCCATCGCTAGCAGATCGGTATCAGATCGGTGTCAGTAGGCCTGTTGGATCAGCGCAGCGACCTTGCCGACGTCGTCGTTCGCCTCGAAGACGCCTTCGATGCCGGGGTAGAAGCCCTGGGTCACGATGATGGTGAACGCCAGGTGCCGGCCGCTCTTGGTGTCCATGACGCCGCCGAGCGTCTTGGTGGCGAGCCGGAGTCGGCCGTTGAAGGCGTCGCTGCCCGCCAGCGTTCCGGTCTTCGCGAACACCTTGCCGGCCGCGGGACTGTCGGCCTGCACGTCGGCGAGTGATCCATCGACGCCCAGGATGGGCATGGTGGCGCGCCAGGCCTCGGCGTCGGGGCGCTCGGCCATGATGCTCTGGATTTCGACGGCGTTCTTCGGGGTGATGAAGTTGCCGTCGAGGCCCGACCCGTCGACGAGCGAAGCGCCGAGGGTATCGAGCCCGGCGTCGGCCCAGATGTCCTTGGCCAACGCCATGCCCTTGTTGCAGTCGGTCTGCCCGGCATCGGCCGCGAGCCGACAGATCAGGGCCTGCGCGCCGCGGTTGTAGCTGATCTTCATGACGTAGGTCACTTCTTCGGAGAGCGGGAGCGATTCCAACTCGGCGACTGTGGGAAGTGCCTCGACAGCGGCGGAGTCGGCGAGGGACTCCTCGGAGTTCGTCTTCACCGGATCGGCGGACACGGTGACGCCGGCCCGTGCGAGCGCCTCGATGAACGCCGTGCGGGCGAAGGTCGCTGGGTCATCGAGTTCATAGACCTTCAGCACCGGATCGCTGTCGGCAGTGACGGTGCCAGCGACGACGATCGTATTCGGATCGTCGGGCGAGATCTTCGGGTCGTCGATTTCGGCTTCCTCGCCCGGGGCCACGGTCTGCACCCGGTTGTCCAGCTTCCACGGAGCGACGGCGGGTGTGAGCGCCGCAGTGGCCGGCTGACCTGCCGCTCCCGGAGCGATCAGGATGTCGAGGAGGTTCTGATTGATCACGATGGGGGTGACAGGGCTCTCCGCCAGCGTTCCGACGAACAGGCGGTCGTCGACCACGACGTCGCCGCCCACCGCGGTGATGCCGGAGGCCTTCACCTGCGCAGCGAGATCATCGAGTCCAGCGAGCGGATTCTCCGGGGTGAGCGTCGCGCCTGGAAGCGGGTTCGCGTCATTGTGGTCGAGGTTCGTGAAGTCGACGGTGCCGTCGGCCTTCGTGCGGCCACCCATCGTGAGATCCCCTTTGCCCACGAGCACGAGGTCGCCCGTGAGCGTTCCGTCGGTGACCGTGCCCGACTGCTTCACCGGGGTGGTGACGGTGTGATCTGGGCCCCATTTCACCCAGGCCGCGCCCGCACTATAGGTCTTAACGAAGGAGCCCGGCTCGGCCAGCTTGTCGCCGTCGAGGTCGATCAACGTCTCGCCGGTGTCGAGGTCTTCGACCGAGATCAGCCACCGGCCGTTCGCGAACTGCGGCTGGTTCATCACCTCGAGGGCCGCATCAGGAAGTCCGGGGACCGAGTTGAGCGCGGTGCCGGATCCGGTGCTGCCAGACGTGGTACTTGACGCATCCGCGACGCAGCCCGTGGTGAGGGCGGCGGCGGCCGCCACGACGATGAGGATGCTCGCGCCGCGCACGAGGCTGGCCCGGGTCGTGTGGGTTGGCCGGATCACTGGCCCGCTCCATTCGCGAGGACCTCGGCGAGGGCGCGGAAGGTCGCATCGGCCGGATGCACCTCAGGGACGTCCGATTCGTTCATGTACACGACGATGCTCGCTTCCGTTTCGTTGTTGTGGAATGTCGCGGCGGTGAAGCCAAGCCCCTCGCCGTTGTGGCCCCACCAGCCGCCGATCTCGCCCATGCCCACGGCGTACTGGTCGTAGGGAGGGCTGGGGATCTGGTGCCCGATCTGCCGCAGCTTCTGAGTTTCGGGCTCCAGCAGAGCACCGGTGGCGAGCGTCTGCGCCCAGACCCGGCCGTCATCGAGAGTGGAGAACAGTGATCCTGCGGCGCCGAGGATGGAGGGGTTCTCGTCTTGGCTCACCGGTAGGCCGTCGGTCACGAAGTAGCCGACGGGATGGGGCGCGGTCCAGTCGTCCACATCGGTGATGTAGGTGGTGCCGGTCTGTCCGAGCGGCTCGAGGATGTGCTCGTCGAGCGACTCGGCGTACGACTGTCCGGTGACCTTCTCGATCACGGCGCCGAGCAGGTTCGTGTTGGCGTTGGTATACCGGTACTCGCTGCCGGGAGCGAACTGTGCCGGCTGGCCGATCACGAAGCCATTGAGCTCGTCGAGGGTGTAGACCTTCGTGGGGTCGGCAGTGAACTCTTCGGAGAACTCCTGGTTGAGGTAGTCGGCATTGCCGCTCGACATGTTGGCGAGTTCGAGCAGAGTGATCTGCTCGCCGTCGGTGATCCCGTCGACATACTTGTCAATGGTGTCGTCGAGGTTAAGTTCGCCTTCATCGGCGAGCTGCAGCAGCAGGGTGACGGTGTATGACTTGGTGATACTCCGGATGGGCCAAGTCATGTCGGCGGTGACGGCGACGTCGCCGTCGACATCTGCGAGACCGGCTGCTGTCGTCCACGAGCCCTGTCCGGGAATCCAGACCCCGGCGGCAGCACCGGGCACGTCGTACTCGGTCATGACCTGCTCGAGAGCGCCCTGCAGCTGGTTCTGGAGTTCGGCGGGCAGCTCGCCCTCTGGTGCGGCCGGTCGGGTCACGGCCGCGGTGGTGGCTGTAGCGCCGACCGTGCTCGCTGTGGTGGTGCATCCGCTGAACAGCAGGCCGCCCACGGCGATCGCCGCCACCCCCGGAAGCCAGGATGCTCGCGCGGCTGCATTGCGGGTCCTCATCGTTCCTCTTCCCTGCCAACGGGCTGAGCGACGCTCAATCGCGCCTCAGTCACCAGACTCCCGGACGCGGTCACGCGCTGCAATAGACCTAAGTCCTCTGCGCTCCGCTCGGTCGTCGACCCGGCGAGTTCGAAGATTTCTAAATCTTCAGGAATGAGGTACGGCGTATTTGAATCCCACATGCGACGCCGTGAAGCCGAGTCGCTCGTAGAAGCGATGGGCGTCGGTACGCGCTGCGTCAGACGTGAGCTGAACAAGCTGGGCACCGAACTCGGGGGCGCTTGCAACCGCCCAGCGGATCATCGCTCCCCCGATTCCGCGGTTCCTCTGGTCTGACCGCACGCGAACCGCCTCGATCTGGAGTCGCGATGCCCCAACACGCGCGAGCCCAGGGATGACCGTGAGCTGCATCGTGGCAACAACCTCACCCTCCGGCGTCGCTGCGACCAGCAGCTGCTGCGCCGAATCGGCCGCGATCGCGTCGAATGCCCTCTCGTACGCCGGCAAATCCTCCGCACGGTCGGTGTCTCCCCTGGCGGCACTGACCGGATCATCGGCGAGAAGCTCAAGAATCACCGTTAAGTCGTTTTGTGTTGCTTCGCGCAAGGCAATCGAGCCAGTGGCGAGGATGAGAGTGGAGTCGACCATCCTTCGAGTATTCCAGCCAATAGCCAGTGACTGACGCAAGACCGCCTCAAGTACCCGGCACGTCATTTCCCAGCGCACGAAGGGCGCGAGTCGCCGGGCTACCGAGCCCCCACTCGTCGGCGAGGTGCGCGAAGGAGCTACGAGCCTCGGCGGAGAGCGGCCGGATCTGCGCATCGAACTGCCCGAGGTCGAGTCCCTGCACGACTTCGACGACCTGCGGGGCCACGGCCAGGTACTCGGCAGCAGCAGCGATCTTCGCCCGAATGGTCGACGACATCGTTGACGACACATCCGCGGCCGCCGCGATGATTCCGTCGAGGCTGGCATACTCCTGCAGCAGGTTCGCCGCGGTCTTCTCACCGATTCCGGCGACGCCCGGCAGCCCGTCTGAGGCGTCGCCACGGAGCACCGCGAAGTCTGCGTACTGCCGTGGCGTGACTCCGTACTTGCCGACGATGACCTCCTCGGTCATCACCTCAAGCTTGCTCATGCCGCGTGCGGTATATACCAGGCGAACGTCTGACGCATCGTCGACGAGCTGGAACAGGTCGCGGTCACCCGTCACAATGTCGACGGGAATCGTTGATTGCGTGGCCAGAGAGCCGATCACATCATCCGCCTCATGATCCGCGGCACCGACGACGCTGATGTGAAGCTCGGCCAGTACGCGCCTGATCATCGGAATCTGCGTGACAAGCGCATCCGGCGTCTCCTCGACGTCGACGCCACCTGCAACGACATCAACCACACGATGCGCCTTGTAACTGGGGATGAGATCGACCCTCCACTGTGGACGCCAGTCGTCGTCCCAGCACGCAACCAGATGCGTCGGCGCGTAATCACCGACCAGCCGCGCGATGAACTCCAGCAATCCCCTCACTGCATTGACGGGAGTACCGTCTGGAGCCCTGATCGTGTCTGGCAGGCCGAAGAAGGCGCGAAAATACAGTGAAGCGGTATCGAGGAGCATCAGACGCTCTGTCACACCAACATCATGGCATGCGCGCGTGCGGTGCGCCCAGAACAATCGTGCTCAGGAATTGGCACTCAGGAGTTGGCGCTTATCAGGGGAACGACGGCGAGCAACGTCGGAATGGTGATGATCCCGAAGAGAATGACCAGCGCAACACTTGTCATCACGGGGTGCCGCTCCCATCGAGTGAGGTTCTGCCGGAATGGCGACCGCCGCAGTTGCGGCCAGGTCATCGCATCGTCGACGACGCGCACCGGCACATCATAAAATTCGACCACTCGCCAGAAGTCGTCGGTGTGCCACACCTGTCCGCGCATCCGGAGCAGCGTACGACAGCGGTCATCAACCAGGAACATCTGCTGCGAGATCGTGTCACTGCTGGAATCCCCGAGCCTGACCACGATGACGGAATCCACCAGAGCGACGGGAGTGTAGACTTGCCGGCTGAAATATTCACGCTCACGGATGCCGTCGGGCGCGAGCATGATCCCGGCCCCTTTCAAACGCTGTGCGGCGATCGCGAACAGGAGGGTCAGCGCGATGTGCGCCGAAACGAACGGAACCCACTGCCCGCTCCGGACGGTGACGAGATAGAGGGAAGCGAAGATCGGCAGTGTGAACACCATGAAAGCCACCCACGCCGACACCCACAGGTCCCGCTTGGGCCGGAATGACGCGGATTCCGCCACAGGTTTCGCCACGTGCGCCGTTTCTTGGTTGCGGGCGAGGACCCAGCGGTGATTCCCGCCGACGCCACTATGATTCTGCTCGGCGGGTCACAGCGCCTCCCCCGAGCAGCGGCGCGCCTCGCTTCCTTGACACTATCGGCGACCGCGCCGCATCCGTCACCCGTTCGGACTTCGGCAGGCCACTACATTGGGATTGTCCGTCACCACTGCGAAAGAATGGGCACATGTCTGCGACCACTGCCCCCGGTACACCAGCCTGGCTGGGCGCCTGGAATGACCGGGCCGCCCTGTCACTGCTGCTTGAGCACGGCCCGCTCAGCCGGGTGCGCATGGCGGAACTCGGCGAGATGTCCAAACCGACGGCATCACTCGTCGTGACGAGACTCGAATCGGCCGGGCTCATCCGCCCGGCGGGCGAGACCAGCACCGGTCCTGGGCGGCCGGCGAAGACCTACGTCGCACGCGCCGACCTGGTTCTGGGGGTCGCGATCGATATCGATGCGAAGCGCATCCGTGCCTGTCTGGTCGACGCCGTGCGCACCGTGCACGAAACCGTCGAGCTTTCCGTTTCGGCGCTCGCCCATGACCGCGATGCCGTGCGGGAGATCCGAGACGCCGTGCACGCAGCGTGCCGGCCGAGTGGCGCCGACCCGGCATCCGTTCTCAAGATATGCATCGGGGTTCAGGGCTACCTCCACACCCAGCGCGACGACCTGCTCGACAGCGAGACTCTGCCCGGCTGGCCGCGCACCGGCGTGCGGGAGTTGCTCGAGAACGAACTCGGCTTCACCGTTCAGATCGACAACGACGTGAACCTGGCCGCCGTCGCCGAACGCCTGGCAGGGTCGGCGACGGATGCCGCAAGCTTCGCCCTGCTCTGGCTCGGCAACGGTCTCGGGGCGGCCATCGACCTGGAAGGCACGCTCTTCCGCGGCACCTACGGCGCGGCAGGTGAGATCGGGTTCCTGCCGGCTCCCCACGGACTCCAGGGCAGAGACGGATCGCCCGCCCGCGACCTGCAAGACGTCATGGGCGGTAAAGCGATGGTGCGCCTCGCCCGCGAACACGGCGTGCACGGGCGGGGCCTTACCGGGATTCTCGAGGCTCTGGAAACCAGTGAAGCGCGCGGCGGGTTCCTGATTGAACTCGCACGGAGAATGGCGTTCGGCGTTGTGCCCTTGCTCGCGGTCGTCGACCCAGAACTCGTGGTGCTCGGTGGTCCGACCTGCATGGCCGGCGGAGCGGAACTGGCCGAACTGGTGTCGCAGCAGATTCAGCGCACCAGCCGCTGGTCACCGACGGTGCGAGCGAGCGCCGTGACCGGCAACCCGGTGCTGGTCGGGGCACAAGAGCTCCTGGCCTCCGACCTGCGAGAGGTACTGCTGGGTCGCGCTGCCCGCTCTGCGGCCTGACGCTCACGTTGCCACGGACGTGCTCAGGCAGCAACGGAAGTGGTCTGCGCGGCCGATCCTGCTGCGAGCTGGTGGCCAAGACCGGCTAGAAGCAGCGGCAGCTGGTGCGCGGGAGCAGCCGGCGCTTCGGGGTGCCATTGCACTCCGGTGATCGGGGCGCTCTCGTGTTCGAGCGCCTCGATGAGTCCGTCTGGAGCGTGCGCCGCGGCAACGAGTCCGTCGCCGAGGCGGTCAACGCTCTGGTGGTGCGCACTCTGCACAGAGACCTCGCGTGAGCCCAGGCTGCGTGTGAGGGCGCTGTCGGCGGCAAGGATGACACCGTGCTCGGTCAGCACCTGGTCGATCGGCACCCCGAATGTGCGGTGCACGCCGTCTTCCTTGATGTGCTGCACGATGCTGCCACCGAGCGCCACGTTGATCACCTGGAGTCCGCGGCAGATGCCAAGCAGCGGTGTGTTGCGGGCCACTGCCCGTCGCACCAGCGCAATCTGCCCTTCGTCGGCGGCCGCGAAGTGCAGGGTCTCCCCCTCATACCCTTCATGCGCGCCGTACAGCGCTGGTGTGATGTCTTCGCCACCAACGATGACGACTGCGTCACAGGCATCCGTCGTCTCCAGCAGTTCGGCGACCGTGACATCCGCCGCCGCCACGCGGGTGACCTGCCAGCCGCCGGCCTCGCCATCGGCGACGACCCGCGAATTGAGCGTCTGCACCTTCGCGTGGTACTCGGGCCGGTCCGGGCGATGCGCCGTCACTTCGACAACGGCCAGGCGCGGCAGGCCCACACGCGGCAGGTCGACACGCGGCAGATCGAAGGATGCGGACATGGTGCAAGTCTCTCGGGTACCGCCCGGTGCGCGCGAGGCGGCGTGTAACAGGCCGAAACAGTTCGACCCGCAGACTGTTCCCCCGTTCTTCCCAGCGAGTTCCTAGACTCGTCACCGGGCTGGCCGTAAGCTCGCAGAAGGTTCCCAACGCGAGAGAGCAGGCCGATGCGGGCACGATTGATGGTCGGAATCGGGCTGCTTGCTGCAGCGATGACCGTGACGGTGGGAGTTCCGACTGCCGCCTTCGCAGAGGACCCAGTGGAGTTCGGCTCAAGCCACATCGTCGACAAGGTCGGCGTGCTCGGCGACCGGGAATCCCAGGTGACCGACGCCGTCGACCGGCTGTACACCGAAACGGGCACCGATCTCTTCGTTGTCTACGTCGACAGCTTCACCGGAGTAGACAACCGGGACCAGTGGGCAGACGAGACCGCCGACAAGAACGGGATGGGCGCCACAGACGTGCTGCTCGCCGTTGCGACCGGTGACCGCCAGTACCAGTTGTCGGTGGCCGGCGACTTCGCACTGACGGATGCGCAATTGGGCGAAGTCGAATCTGTCGCCATTGAGTCGGCGCTACGGGAAAACGACTGGGCCGGCGCCGCGATCGGGGCAGCAGACGGTCTCACCGCCAGTCTGACCGGTGGCGAGGTGACCGCACCGGATGTCACGCCAGGCGAAGCCCAACCGAGCGGGTCAGGAGGCGGTTTCAACCCGCTCTGGATCGTGCTCCTCGCTCTCGTTGTCATCGCGATCATCGTCTTCTTCATCGTGCGAAGTCGCCGTCGTGCATCGGGAGGCGCCGGGAAGAACGGCGGCGTTCCGATCGCCGAACTCAAACAACAGGCGGGCAGCGCGCTCGTTCAGACGGATGACGCAATCAAGACGAGCGAGCAGGAGCTCGGTTTCGCAATCGCCCAGTACGGTGCTGACTCCACCGTTGAATTCAAGAAGGCGCTGGCAACGGCAAAGGAGCAACTCACCCAGGCGTTCACCCTGCAGCAACAGCTCGATGACTCCGCGCCAGACACCGAGGAGCAACAGCGCGCCTGGTACGTGCAGATCGCCGAGCTCTGCGAGGGCGCCAACACCTCGCTCGATGCCCAGAAGAAATCTTTCGACGCGCTGCGAGCGCTCGAGAAGAACGCACCGGCGGCGGCCGGGGCCGTCGCAGCGGAGGCGGATGGCCTGGATGCTCGCGTCACAGCAGCCGAGAGCACCCTCACCACGTTGTCCGCCGGGTACACGGCGGAATCCATCGCCACCGTGGCCGACAACGCCGTCCAGGCCGCAGAACGCCTGGCTTTCGCGCGGGCCGCACTGACTGATGTCGATGCCAGGCTCGCGGCGGGCGAGACGGCAACGGCGGCCGTCGGCATCCGTTCGGCTGAAGCGGCCGTCGACCAGGCCACGGTTTTGGTCGACGCGGTCGACCGGTTGGGCACCGACCTTCGTGCAGCCACCCAGAGTGCGAGTTCGACCATCGCCGATCTGGAAGCCGATCTGCTCACCGCACGCGGTCTTCCGGTTGGAGACGGCCCGTCTGCCGCGCTTCCCGCCGTGATCGCGTCCACGGAGCGAACGCTCTCCGAGGCGAAGAGCGCCATGGCATCCGGCCAGATCAACCCCATCGAACTCGGCACAAAGCTAGAAGCCGCCAATGTGCAGATGGACGCCGTGCTGCAGGGAGTGCGCGACGCCGAGGCGCAGGTCAAGCGCGCCAGGGCTGCACTCGGCCAGGCGATCCAGTCCTCGCACAGCCAGATTTCGGCCGCCGAGGACTTCATCACCACCAGGCGAGGCGCGGTGGGGGCGGATGCCCGCACCAGGCTCGCCGAGGCCGGTCGGCTGGTCGTTCTGGCCGAGTCGCAGGCCGGGACCGACCCGGAGACGGCCCTCACGTCTGCCCAGCGTGCCAATTCGCTAGCCGCGGAAGCCGTGCAACTCGCACGAAACGACGTCGGAGGATTCCAGGACGGCGGCTACGAGAGCGACGGCGGGTCTGGTTACGGCGGGTCTGGCGGCCTGTCCGGGATGTTCGGCGGCAGTTCGTACGGCGGCGGGTCTTCTGGGGGTGGCGGCGACCTCCTGATGGGCGCCATCCTCGGCGGTCTCTTCAGCGGCGGAGGCGGGGGCGGTGGCCGCTCGTCATCTGGTTGGGGAGGCGGCAGCAGCTCACGCAGCCGGAGTTCGTCTCGCAGCAGCGGTTCACGCCGCAGCTCAAGCGGTTCACGCTCACGACGCGGGGGTGGCGGCCGCTTCTAGAACCTGTCACCGACATCCGCTCGCCGTCTTCTCCCCATCAACGTCTCACTGTCAACCACACCATGCACAATCCCCGAAAGGACACGCACAATGAGTAAACAGTCCATCTTTGGCCGCATCTCCCAGCTCGCGAAGGCGAACATCAATGCGCTCCTGGACTCCGCTGAAGACCCGAAGCTCATGCTCGACCAGATGGTGCGCGACTACACGAACAGCATCGCCGACGCCGAGAGTGCCATTGCCGAGACGATCGGCAACCTGCGGCTGCTCGAGGATGACCACCGCGAAGACGTCGAGGCCGCAGGCGAATGGGGTAACAAAGCCCTGGCCGCCAGCCGCAAGGGCGACGAACTGCGTGCCTCAGGCAACACGACGGATGCCGACAAGTTCGACAACCTGGCCAAGGTTGCCCTCGGGCGCCAGCTGCAGTCCGAGAAGGAAGCCAAGGACGCCGACCCGCAGATCGCGTCTCAGACGCAGGTCGTCGAGCAGTTGAAGAACGGCCTCAACGCGATGAAGCAGAAGCTGAACCAGCTGGCGTCGAAGCGCGACGAGCTCATCGCCCGTTCCAAGACCGCCCAGGCCCAGTCCCAGGTGATGGATGCCGTGAAGAGCATCGACATCATGGACCCGACGAGCGAGGTCAGCCGGTTCGAAGACAAGATCCGTCGCGAAGAGGCCAAGGTTCGCGGTGCGCAGGAGCTCGCTGCGTCCAGCCTCGATTCCCAGTTCGAGAGCCTGGAAGACATCGGTGAGCTCACCGAGGTCGATGCCAGGCTCGCCGCGCTGAAGGCCGGGCAGTCGCCGGCAATCGGCCAGTAGCACCGACAGAGAGCTCGACGCGTGATGGCGCCTGCGGGAATATCCCGCAGGCGCTATCGCTTTCCGCAAGCATGACAACTCTCGGACTCATCGGCGCCGGTCACATCGGCAGCCAGCTCGCACGCCTCGGCGTGGCCAACGGATACGACGTCGTCGTGAGCAACTCGCGCGGCCCCGATACCCTGCAGGACCTGGTCACCGAACTCGGTGACCAGGCGCGGGCGGCAACCCCCGCAGAGGCCGCTGCCGCAGCTGACCTCGTGGTGGTGACGATTCCCCTGAGCGGGATCGCCTCGCTTCCGGTGGCCGAACTGGCCGGCAAGATCGTGATCGACACCAACAACTACTATCCGCAGCGCGACGGCAACATTCCGGCGCTCGACGATGAGTCCACGACGGTCTCCGAGCTTCTGCAGGACAAGCTGCCGGACTCGAAGGTGGTCAAGGCCTTCAATCACATCTATGCGTCTGCGCTGACCGAGGATGCCCAGCCGACCGGCTCTGACAACCGCAGGGCGCTCATCGTGGCCGGAGACGACGCATCCGCTCGCCTGCGTGTGACGGAGCTGCTGAACACTTTCGGCTTCGACGCCGTTGACCTGGGTCCGCTCGCCGAGGGGTGGCGCATCCAGCGCGACACCCCCGGTTACGGCCCGCGCATGAACGATGCCGAATTGCGGGCCGCGACCGTCGCCGCGAAGCGCTACCGCGACATGTGACTCATCGGACATGAGGCCTATCCGCGACGGGACGCGAAGAGCGCGTGCAGCAGCGGAAGGATCGACGCGATCATCAGCACCGTGCCGAACACCGCATCCTCGGCGCGGAGCAGGACACCAGCGACGAGGAGTCCGCCGAACAGGAGCGCCGAGACCAGTCGCTGCGCGGAGCGTTCCAGCCGGGCAACCCGGCGTTCGAGGGCGGGGCTTTGCCCCGAAACGGAGCCGTCCTCGATCCGGGTGATGATCTCGTCAAGACGCTGTGGCAACCGCACGGCGATCCCTGCGACCTCAAGCGCCTGCTGAGCGACATCCTTTACCACGTTGCCGCCCTCGTCTCGCAGCAGTTGCGCCGCGTACGGTTCGACGGAATCCCACAGGTTGAAGTCCGGGTCGAGCGCGCTGCACACCCCAGAGGTGAGTGACATGGCACGGATGATGAGCAGGAAGTTCTCCGGCAGCTGGAACGGCAACGAGCGGACCACATCACCGAACTGCCGCGCGAAGTCTCGAAATTCGCGCGGGTCGACGTCGCGCAGCTCTGCGAATCCCATGCCGCCGAACCGGGCGAAGAGCTGCACCATCGCCCGCTCTAGCTCCGTCGTCTCAGCTGTCGGTAGCAGCACACCCAGGTCGCGGATCGCTTTCACCAGACCCTTGCCGTCGCGCGACGCGGCCGCGATCAGCAGTTTCCGCAGGCCGCTGCGGGTGCTGCTCGGCACTTCCCCCATCATGCCGAAGTCGATGAACGTCAGTCTCCACGGGCGAGCCCCGGAGCCGTCGGTGACCGGTGTGACGAAGATATTGCCCGGGTGCGGGTCGGCGTGGAAGAAGCCGTGGGTGAACAACTGGTCGAACATCACCGTCGCGAAGACGGCTGCCACCTCCCCCGGGTCGATTCCGGCGGCGCGGAGCGCATCCCTATCGGTGATCTTGATCGCCGTCACATCCTCAAGAGTGAGGACGCGCCTGGTAGTGCGCTCCCACACGACTGCGGGAACCGCCACCCGATCATCGCCTGCAAAATCCGCCGCGAAACGCTCCGAATTTGTGGCTTCGTGCAGGTAGTCGATCTCTTCGAGGCTCGTGACCGCGAACTCCTCCACGAGGGCGGGCATATCAACACGGTCAGAGATGAGACGCACGCGGCTGAGCCATCCGCCCACCTTGCGCAGTGCTGCGAGGTCGACATCGACGACCTCATCGATGCCCGGTCGCTGCACCTTGAGTACGACCCCCCTCAGCCCCGTGTCGGTTGCGTCGAGAGCGCCGAGAGTGGCGCGGTGCGCCTGACCGAGAGATGCCGCCGCCACCGGTGTCTCGTCAATCGTCGCGAACGCCCGCTCGAGCGACACGCCGAGCTCCGCCTCGGCAAGCGAACGGATCCCCGGGAACGGCACAGGAGGTACTTCGTCCTGCAGTCCCTCGAGTTCGGACGTGATCTCGGGTGGCAGCACGTCGAGCCGCGACGACATGAACTGGCCGACCTTGATCATCAGCCCCCCGAGTTCCACCGCGAGCACGTGGAAGCGGCGTGCGAAGCGCTGCATCCGCCGCCGCCGGGTGCTCTCGGCGATTTTCGTGAGGCCGATGCGTGGGAGGAACAGTTCGAACCACCACGTCACGGCAAGATTCCACCCTGCGAACCGCAGGATGCGACGATAGCGAGCGCGTGTGTTCCCGGCCCCGGCCAGCGAATCTCCTCGACCCTGGCGAACCGACGACACCTCCGTCAGTCCTGAGCGAGAATCGAGTAGAGCCGACGACGTGCCTCGTCGAGCACTGTCACCGCCTGCTGAACCTGCTCCGGCGAGCCAGTGCGACCCACCTGGGCGGCAGCCTGCGCGAGCTCCACGCCCGCCTTGGGCAGGGCGGTGAACCCGCCATTGTCGCCCGCGCTCGCGGTCTCCCACGGGGCGGTTGCGCCGGAACCGGCGACCGCCTCGCGCCCAACCTCGGTCAGCGCATAGGTCTTGCGGCCGTTCGACTCCTCTGCGCTGATCAGCCCCTCGTCGGCGAGCAGCTGCAGCGTCGGGTATACGGAGCCGGCGCTCGGCTTCCAGGCGCCGTTGCTGCGCTCCTCGATTTCCCGGATGATCTGGTAGCCGTGCATCGGCTTCTCCGCCAGCAGCGCAAGCACTGCCGCACGCACGTCGCCTCGGCCCATGCGGCTGCCAGCGCGCTTCTCAAATGTCGATCGCAATTGCTCCATTACCTGCCACATACCCTCGGCATGGTTACCGGCGCCGAATCCTCCTGCTGGGAACGAATTACCCATGATGACCTCCCGCTTGACTATGAACGATACTCAACGATACATCGTTGTGTTGCCAAGCGACATAGTTCGGGAATGCTCACTGGACAGCGACCTCTAGCGGATCGTTAGCCGGGCGCAGACTCTGCGCCGCGCGGCGGAGTCTTCCTCTCGTCCTGGATTCGCCGTAGGCTCCGTCCTGGGCCGTGCAGAACGAATTCTTGGAGGCTGTGCTCATGTCGCGAATCATTCGGTTCGACCACGTCGGTGTCACCGTTCAGGACCTCGACCACGTGACGGCGTTCTTCGTTGGACTCGGTCTCGAGATCGAGGGCAGAGCGTTCGTGGAGGGTGAGTTCATCGACACGGTCATAGCGATCCCTGATTCCCGGACAGAGATCGTTATGTTGCGAACGCCTGACGGAGGTACAGGAGTGGAGCTTTCCAACTTTGTCCGGCCCGACCCCGAGCGGGTATCGCCGGCCGCCATGGCTAACGAGCTCGGGCTGCGCAGTTTGTCCTTCGAAGTCGACGATCTCCAGGCGCAGGTCGACCGGCTGGCCACGGAGGGGTACGGGTTGGTCGGTGGCATCGGCCAGTATGAGCGTGTCTGGCGCATGGCCTACGTGCGTGGCCCGGAAGGAATCATCGTGGCCTTGGCCGAGCGGATCAGCTGACGCGGCCACCGCATAGCGGCATTGGCCGGGTCCCCTTAAAGTAAAGCGCATCCATCAAGGTGTCCCACGCCCTCGGGCTCCGACTGCATGTCGAGGCCATCGTCTGACGCTGCCCGCAAGCAGTTGATTTGGAGAGGCCAGATTCCCGCAAGCGGAACCTCTACCGGGCGCCAAAGTGGGCTGCGTGTGGACGGATCTAGAACGAGGTATCCGCCGTACGCAGCTCCGCTTAGCGAGTAGGAGAGGTGGGTGAAACGCCGGTGCGGACATCCCGTACGCTACGGAGCCGAAGCTCTTCTTTGAAACGCCGATGTGTCGCGGTCTCCGTTGACGGGCGCATTGCGGTACGAACTATGGGCGGATGAGGTGCTGGAAGGTTTCGAGGATGAGCTCCACGCTGAGGTGCTCGGGTAGGTTGGGTTCGCCGGCTTCGAACTCGGCTAGCTCCACCCCGCGGATGCTCTCGGTCGGCAGTGCGGCGAAGATAGCTGAGATTTGGTGAGGGCGTAGGCCGTCGGGGACCTTGTACGCCGCGGGAATGTAGCCGGGCTCGAGCACGTCCCAGTCGACGTGGATCCAAAGGGGCCTGTCTGCAACAAATTGGCTCACGGCCGCAGGCGTGCTTTCTGACGGAGAGAAGATACGCACTCCGGCTGCGGTCAAGAGTTCTCGTTCTGCCTCGTCGATGTCCCGGGCTCCGACGAGGGCAACCTGAGTGGGGTTCAGCCCCGCGCCGTGACCGCTGTCCCAGAGCCCACAGGCCCCGGACAGGGCCATGCCGCCGAGGTAGCCAGAGCCAGTCGTATCTGGGGTGTTGAAGTCTCCGTGCGCGTCGATCCATAGGACCACTGCATCCGGAAAGCGCTCTGCGACCTCCGGCAGTGTTGCGAGGCTTGCCGCGCAAGTGTTCGTGGCAAGAATAGGAATCGATCCGACGTCAAGAGCTCGCCCGAGCGCTGATCGAAGTTCGGTCAGGACTGCGTTCGCAGCCGGGAGGCTTTGGGTCCAGTCGTCATCGCGCGCTGCCGTCGGTGTTCCAATGTGAACAGGATCGACACCAAGAAGCGAGGCCAGAGCATCGCCCGTCAGACGAGCTCCCACGAGCGCTCCGTCTGTCCTGTCCGCAACGCGCCCCTGCGAAACGATCACCGTGTGCTTTGTCATATTCTCCCATCCGCCAGCTACTCAACAAGTATCCCTGATGCAACTGCTTAGAGGCACCGCGGTGCGCGGAGAACGATTCGCTGCCGGGTGCTACAGGGTGCCGGCGATCTGCTGTTTGGCGCGGGCGAAACGACTGCGAACGATCACAGAACGCCGCCACAGAGCGATCAAACTCACAGCACGATTCGATTCGTTGACCGAGTTGCCCGCAAGCGGAACCCTCAGCGGGCGTCGGCGTGGTTCTTGTCCGCCTTCTCTTCGATGAGCTGAATGAGGTTGCCGCACGTGTCATCAAAAACGGCCACGACAGCAGTGCCGACGTCAGTTGGCGACTGCGTGAACACCACGCCCTTGCTAGTCAGCCTGGCGTGCTCGGCCTCGAGGTCGTCGACGGCGAATTGAGCGAGTGGGATGCCGTCTTCGACAAGAGCATCCCGATACGGCTTCACGGCATGATGATCCGACGGCTCCAGCAACAGCTCCGGACCGTCAATCGATTCGGGCGACACGACGGTGAGCCAGAAGTTATCACCGAGGGGGATGTCCCGCCGCTTCGTGAAGCCGAGCACCTCAGTGTAGAAGGTGAGAGCTGCTCGCTGGTCGTCGACGAACACGCTCGTCAGGGCAATTCTCATTGTTCGGTCCTCTTTCTGGTGGGCCATCGTCCGGTGATCTCGGCGAGTGGCTCGGGATTGAAGTAGTGAAACTTGGAACGTCCGCGCCGCTCCGTCACGACGAGGCCAGCCGACTCGAGCACGCCGAGGTGCTGCGAGATCGCCTGGCGCGTAAGGCTGAGGCCATGCCGCATCGTGAGCACGGAACAGATCTCGAAGAGGGTCTGGCCGTCGCGCACTGATAGTTCGTCGAGGACGAGGCGCCTCGTCTCATCGTCGAGAGCTCGGAAGACATGGACCATGGACATACTTTAGGCAAGGCGCGACTTGCATGTCAACGCCTGTTCATCGATAGCGCGAGCGGTCCTCCGTCAGCACGAGGTGCTGGATGACCATCGAGGGGCGGGCTGTCCTATCGATGAACGGTCAGGCGGGGTTCCTCGCTGAGCTGGCCCGTAAGCCGGACGTCGACCGGGACGCGTGCAGACGGCTTTGGACATTCTCGTAATCCAGACAGTCCCCGCTACCTGCACAACCCTGCAAAATTGGGGCAGCCGCGCAGGCGAGTACTGAAGATGCCTCGTTCGATGCTGAGAGAGGATACTTGAGGCGTGCCTGCGAACTTCGTTGTTGTGCCCCAGTGGCAAGGATCGGTCTCGCCACGTGCAATGCGCCTTGCTGACGGCGCGGTCGCCATCAGGGGCGACCTGCCGGCATCCGCCACCACCGATGTGGAGGTCCCGACGGAGGCCGGCGATTCCCTCGACACCGGGATCAGCCGGTTCTCGGCGCTGGTGGCCGTACGGCAGCGGATGTCGCAAGCTCAGGCTGGCACCTCAGACTGGACGTTGACCGTCGGTGGCGACTGCGGTGTCTCCCTCACGGCCGTCGAAAACGCAGCCGCGCGGCATCCGGACGACGTCGCGCTGGTCTGGTTCGACGCCCACCCCGACCTGCATACCCCCGAGTCGTCGCCATCTGGCGGGTTCACCGGCATGGCGTTGCGCGCGATCACCGGAGAGGGCGTTGAAGGGCTTCGGCTCTCTGGCTCCGGGGCTGTGCCGCTCGAGCGAGTGGTGCTCGCCGGAACGCGAGACATCGACGCGGCGGAAGCGGAGGTCATCCGCGCCCGGTCGGTCGCCATTCTCGGATCAGACGACCTGGAGACTCCAGAGGCTCTCGTTGAAGCGGTGCGACGCACCGGTACCGCGCACGTGTACCTGCACATCGACCTCGATGTGCTCGATCCTGCTGCCCTGAACGGGCTGGCCAATCCGTTGCCGTTCGGCATCGACGTCGGCACTCTCACGACGGCGATCACGGCACTGCGAGCGGACTTCACCCTGGCGGGCGCGACCATCGCCGGTTTCTCCCCCTCATCACCGGAGCACGCAGAAGACGACCTGCCGAGCATCCTGCGCATCATCGGCGCGCTCACCCGCTGAGCTGTCAGCTGCCGCGGGGAGATTACGTCCAGCTGCGGGCATCACCACCCCGTATATACGGATGCGATGCCCCAGGGCTGGATGTAATCGCTCCGCACTGGCGGTGGACGGTTATGAATCGGTTCTTCAACTCGCTCGTTCGGCGTCACTGCGCAGGATGCAGAACTCGTTGCCTTCGGGGTCGCCGAGTACGACCCACCCTGATCCGTCCGGGAGCCGTCGGTCATCGACGGTGTGGGCGCCCAACTCCAGCAGGCGCGTCAGCTCCTGGTCGCGAGTGCCCTCGGCAGGCACGAGGTCCAGGTGCAGTCGGTTCTTAACCTGCTTCGCTTCCGGAACCTCGATGAACAGCAGTCGCTGGGCGCCGTCAGGGGAGAAGATCATGCACTCGGCATCACCGGGCTCGTCTGGATTGTCAACGTCCTGTGCGAATCCGAGCACCTTTCCCCAAAACACCGACAGGGGGTAGGCGTCAAGGCAGTCGAAGGTTGTGTGCGAGATCAGTGCGGTCATGACGGCAATACTCCCAAGGTGCCAACCCATGGTCAACTCGCACCGCATTCAACTTTTGCCCAGAACAAATGCCAGAAACACGCCGGCCGAACCATCGGGGAGAACTCTGCCCAGGTGCGCGTCTAAGAAGGAATCCGGCTCCACAGACCGCGCCGGATTTCGAGACGCGGCCTCGCAAGCTCGGTCGCTCCTAATCAGCGAATGGGCGGCACGGCTCGCTCACACACTGAGCTGTCGGCGTCCGGGGTGATCATATCCAGCTGTGGGCATCACCGCCCCGTATATAACGACGCGAGGTCGCAGGGCTGGACGTAATCCCCGCGCAGCGCGGCGAAGCTAGCATGGCAGGGGCGCGGACAGCGCCGGCGACAGGCATCAGGCATGAGACATCCGTCGAGGGAGACGCAGTGAGCGACGAGCAGAGAATCATCACCGAACGACGCGGCCACGTGCTGCTGATCGGCTTCAATCGGCCAGAGAAGCGCAATGCCGCCGACTTCGCCCTGCTGCAGCAGCTCGCACTCGCCTACGGTGACCTCGAGCGCGATCTCGAACTCCGCGTGGGTGTTGTGCACGCGGTCGGCGACCATTTCACCGCCGGACTCGACCTGGCCGACATCGGTCCCCGTCTCGGCCCGGATGGACTCGACGTCGTGCCGCCAGGCGGCATCCATCCGTGGCAGGTCGCCGGACAGTCCCTCACCAAACCGGTTGTCATCGCTGTGCAAGGGACGTGCCTGACGCTCGGCATCGAACTCATCCTCGCCAGCGATATCGCCGTCGCCGCGCAGTCGACACAATTCGGGCAGATCGAGGTCTCCCGTGGCATCCTTCCGTTCGGCGGTGCGACCATCCGTTTCCCGCGCGCTGTCGGCTGGGGCAACGCCATGCGCTGGATCCTCACCGGCGACCTGTTCGACGCGGCTGAAGCGCACCGGATCGGCCTGGTGCAGGAGGTCGTCCCAGACGGCACCCAGCTCGATCGTGCGCTCGAACTCGCCGAGCGTATCGCCGCCCAGGCTCCGCTCGCTGTGCAGGCCACCCTCGCCAATGCACGAAAAGCGATATGGGAAGGCGACGCCGCCGCTGAAGCTGACCTCCAGCCCGGTCTCGCCCGATTGGCCGCCAGCGAAGACGCCCGGATCGGTATGGAAGCGTTCCTCACCCGACAGCCGGCAAGGTTCGTGGGTCGCTGACCGATGCAGCGATCGACGCACTGACCGGCGTGCCGACCGGCGTGCCGACCGACTCCGGTTCAGGGCTGTCCCCCTCGACGGATGCCGGGGTAGGCTGCGAAGACGTGCCGCGGCCGGGCGCCGCTGAGCACGGAATCCGCAAGCGACAGGGGACGAGATGACATCCGCAGCCGAAACGTACGACCTCATCGTGATCGGCGGCGGCTCGTCGGGCGAAAACGTCGCCGATCGGGCTGTTCAGGGCGGTCTGACCGCCGTCATCATCGAGAGCGAGCTCGTCGGCGGCGACTGTTCGTATTGGGCATGCATGCCGTCGAAGGCCCTCATCCGTGCCGGCACGGCCCTCGATGCCGCGCGCAGGGTCGGGGGCGCGGCCGAGGCCGTCACCGGCGAACTCGATGCCCGCGCGGCGTTCGCCCGCCGTGACCGGGTCACACACAACTGGTCGGACGAGTCGCAGGTGAGGTGGTTGGATTCAGCCGAAATCGCGCTGGTTCGCGGCCACGCACGCATCACCGGCGTGCGCGAGGTCACGGTCACTGCAGACGACGGAGCTACCACTGTTCTCACCGCCACCCACGCCGTGGCGGTCTGCAGCGGATCTGCTGCACTGCTCCCAGACATTCCCGGGCTCGCCGACGTTGACCCGTGGAGCAGCCGCGAGGCGACCAGCGCCACCGAGGTGCCGACCAGCCTGGCCATCATCGGGGGCGGCACCGTCGGCGCCGAGATGGCGACCGCATACGCGGCGCTCGGCACGACGGTGACCCTCGTTGTGCGTGGCACACTGCTGGGCAAACTCGAGCCGTTCGCCGGCGAACTGGTGACGGATGCCCTGCGCGCGGCAGGCGCCACCGTCCTCACCGGGGTCTCCGCGACAGAACTCGCTCGCAATGCAGACGGTGATGTTGAGCTGAGCCTCGACGACGGCAGCACGGTCACCGCGAGCCAGGTGCTCGTTGCCACCGGCCGGATTCCGCGCACCCAGGACCTCGGCCTGGGAGTCGTCGGAATGTCCGACGGTGACTGGCTCACCGTTGATGACACGATGCTGGTGCGGGGTGACTCCCCGGTGCTGGAGGGTGAATGGCTCTACGCGACGGGTGACGTCAACAACCGCGCCCTGCTCACCCACCAGGGCAAATACCAGGCCAGGGCAGCGGGCGACGTCATCGCGGCCAGGGCGAACGGCAAGCCGGTCGATGACGAGCCGTGGGGAACCCACGTCGCTACCGCAGACCACGCCGCCGTGCCGCAGGTGACATTCACCGACCCCGAAGTGGCCTCGGTCGGGCTCACCGCCGAGGCCGCGGAGAAGGCCGGCTACCGCATCCGTGTTCTTGATTACGACCTCAGCTGGCTGGGCGGTGCCACCGTGCTGGCCGATGATTACACCGGCCAGGCTCGGGCCATCGTCGACGAAGACCGCCAGGTTCTGCTCGGAGTCACCTTCGTCGGACAGGACGTCGGCGAACTGCTGCACTCCGCGACTATCGCCGTGGTCGGCGAGGTGCCGTTGGCGCGACTCTGGCACGCGGTGCCGAGCTACCCCACCCTGAGCGAGGTCTGGCTCCGATTCCTTGAGGCGTATGGCCGTCCCAGCATTTAACGCCGCGTCAGAACTCAGCATGCTTCAGCGTCGCTGGCAGTTTCACCACGTAGGCTTGCCGGGTGCGCCGCATCCTCTTCGACTCCCCCATCAGCCGGGCCGGCTACCTCTACGCAACGCTGGTCGGGATCGTCTGGGGTTCGATCTGGAGTACAGGCAAGGTCGAGCGCCGCAACGGCATGATCGTGTTCCGCGGGATGCCGAAATGGTCGTTCGGACGCGGCGGCTCCTGCGTCGGCGGTTGCTACCTCACGCACCAGAACGTGTCTGCCGATGTGCTCGAACATGAGGCCGTGCACAAACTGCAGTGGCAGCGATACGGAATGGTCTTCCCGCTGTTATACCTGCTCGCAGGCCGCAATCCGCTGAAGAACCGGTGGGAGATCGAGGCCGGCCTCGAAAAGGGCGGCTACCTGCGCTGAGTGGGGCGCAATGTTCGGGTGCAGCGCTACACCCAAGCCGCGATGCACCTAAGCCTCGCCGAGCCGTGACTTAAGCATGTTCCCAGCGCTGGGAAGGTGCTTAGCTCACGGCTCGGCGACGGGTGGGTGACGGATGCCGGTGCGTGCGGCACGCGGAATGACCAGCGGTGTCCCAGACTCGGGGTCTGGGATGATCACGCAGGCCAGGCCGAAGACGTCTTCGACGAGCTCTGCGGTGAGGATCTGCGCAGGGTCGCCGACGGCAACGACGCGGCCAGCCTTCATCACGACGAGGTTGGTGGCGTACCTGGCCGCCTGGTTCAGGTCGTGCAACACCAGGGCCAGGGTGCGCCCTTCCGCATGCAGGCGGGCGCAGAGTTCGAGCACTTCGTACTGGTGAGCGATGTCGAGGAAGGTCGTCGGCTCGTCGAGCAGGAGAAGACCAGTCTGCTGCGCCAGCACCATCGCGATCCAGACCCGCTGGCGCTGGCCACCGGAGAGTTCGGCGACGTAGCGCTCGGCGAGTTCCTCACTGTTCGTCGCGGCGAGCGCTTCTTCCACAGCGCGCTCGTCGACTGCCGACCACTGCCGAAGCAGCCTCTGGTGGGGAAACCGGCCCCGACCCACCAGGTCGCGCACCGTGATCGCCTCTGGGGCGATCGGACTCTGCGGCAGCATGGCGAGCTGTCGGGCGACGGCCTTGCTGCGATAGGACGCGAGTGGGCGGCCGTCGAGCAGCACCTCACCGGCAGCGGGCGACAGCGTGCGCGAGAGCGCTTTGAGAAGCGTCGACTTTCCGCAGGCGTTCGGCCCGACGATGATCGTGAATCCTCCGGACGGGATGTCGATGGAGAGGTCGTCGACCACCACCCGTCTGTCGTAGGCCAGGCGCAGTCCTCGAGCGGACAGGCGAGGAGCCGTCGGCACTGCCTGCGCATCTGGGCCGGGTACAGCGGATGCCATCACTAGACGGTTCCCTTCTTCCATTGCGCGACGAGCAGGTAGCCGAGGTAGATCCCGCCAAGGATGGCAGTGAGCACGCCAACCGGCAACTGCACCTCGAATGGCAGCTGCTGTGCGAGCAGATCAGCGAATGTGAGCAGGAACGCGCCCATCAGGGCGGACAGCGCCACGTTCGGCCCCGCACTGCGGCTGAGGCGCCTGGCGATCTGCGGCGCCGTGAGTGCGATGAAGGCGATCGGACCAGCGACGCTCACTGCGGCGGTTGCAAGTCCGATGGCGACGAGGACCGCCAGCAGTCTCGTCTGGCCGCTTCGTGCGCCCAGACTGTCTGCCTGGTCGTCGCCCATTTCCATCAGTTGAAGCCGACGGCTCAACAGCAGCGCACATGGAAGCAGCATGGCCACGCTCGCCCAGATGACGGCCGCGTCGCTCCACGAACGCGATGCCAGGCTGCCGTTGAGGTAAGTGGCGAGCACCGTCGCCTGTTCGAGCCCCGCCCTGGTGATGACAAACTGCACAAACGCGAGGGACATCGCCGATACGCCGATGCCGATCAGAAGCATCCGTGCCGGAGAGGAGAAGCCCTTTCCCGTTCCGAGCCAGACCAGGAGCATGGCAGCGAGCGCGCCGAGGAGTGCACCGACGGGCAGGGGCAGGATGCCGGGCCAGAGCAGTCCGAATGCCGCTGCGCCGGCCGAGGCCCCTGCGGTCAGGCCGATCACGTCCGGGCTGCCGAGGGGGTTGCGGGTGACGGTCTGGAACAGGGTGCCGGCGATGCCGAAGGCCGCGCCGGCGGCGATCGCCACAACCAGGCGCGGCCCTCGGAAGACGCCGAGCACGATCTTGTCGGGGCCGCTACTCGACCCCAGGATCGCCGGCACCAGGTCGGGAAGGGCGATTCCCAGTCGTCCGAGGGTGAGCGTCAGAACGGCGCTGACCAGGATGCCGACGACGACGATTCCGGCGACGACAAGACTGCGCCGTCGCACCGTCAGGCTCAGCCACTGTCCTGCCCGCAGCGTGGTCTGGCTCATGCCGCAGCCTTCATCCGTCGTACGGCCAGGACCAGGATGGGCCCCCCGACGAATGCCGTGACGATGCCGACCATGAGTTCGGTCGGGCTGGCGACGACGCGCCCGAGGATGTCGGCGGCGAGGAGCAGCGCCGGACCGGCGACCAGGCAGTACGGCAGCAGCCAGCGGTGATCGGCACCGGTGAAACTGCGCACGATGTGCGGAACGGCGAGGCCGACGAACGAGATCGGCCCGACGGCGGCGGTCGCCGCGGCGCAGAGCAGCGTGGTCGCGACGGCCCCGAGGATGCGTGTGCGACCGACATGCGCCCCGAGCGCGCGAGCGGTGTCGTCGCCGAGCGCAAGGGCATTGAGCGACCCGGAGAGGATGAGGGCGAGCAGCAGTCCGACGACGATGAACGGAAGGATGTCGGTGACCAGCCCAGGGTCACGGCCGGCCAGGGACCCGACCACCCAGAACCGGTAGGCGTCGAAGACCTCCGGCATGGTGAGCGTGATGGCCTGGATGATCGCCACGAGCACCGCGGACACCACAACGCCGGCCAGGACGAGCCGCACCGGCGTCGCCCGTCCGCGGCCGGAGCCGAGCAGGTAGACGATGACAACCGCGGCGAACGCACCGGGAAGGGCGATCCAGACACTCGTCGCCGCCGACCCCAACCCGAGCGCGGCCGCAACCACGATCGCGGCCGCAGCCCCGGTGTTGACCCCGAACAGGCCGGGGTCGGCGAGCGGGTTCCTGGTCACGCCCTGCATGACGCCGCCCGCGACCGCGAGCGCGGCACCGACCAGCAGGCCGAGCAGCGTGCGCGGAATGCGGCTGGCGATGACGGTGTCCGCGTAACTGTCACCTGGAGCGACAAGCGCGGTCCAGACATCCGTCAGCGGGATGTATTTGTTACCGACGGCCAGGCTCAACAGGCAGACGACGATGAGCATGGCGACAAGCACGGCCAGCCACAGCACGCGAACCGAAGCGCGCCGCCGCAGGGTGCGCCGATGGGGACCGGCGGTGAGGCCGGCCCCCGATTCGGCGACGGTAGTGGTCATCGCGGGTGCCCGGTGTACAGGTCTCCGACGCTACTGTGCGACCTTCGCCACCGCATCCTTGATCATCGGAACGTACTGGTCGAGCGCCCACGGAACGCTGAGCGGGGTGAGCATGCTCGAAGCCATGCCCAGCTGGTTGTCAACGCTCGGCACATACGATCCGCGCTGCACAGCCGGGATCTGCGCGAACAACGGCTGCGCCTCGATCTGCCCCTGGTTCGCTTCGTCGTTGAACCAGGTGAAGACGACGTCGACGTCGTTCAGGAGATCAGCCCGTTCCAGGCCGACGGTCGAGGAGAAACTGCCTTGGGTGATCGGGACCTCAGCGACGGCAGACGCCATGCTCAGGCCGAGACCGGAGATGAGGTCGACGCGTGGGTCGCCCTCCTGGTAGAGCGAAAGTGTGCCGGGTTCAGCGGTGTAGACGTACGCGAAACTGACGTCGGCGAACTCGGGGTTCTCGGCCGCGGCATCCGTCAGCTCGGTGTTGATGTCGTCGATCAGCTGCGTGGCTTCGGCGCTTTTGCCGAGGGCTTCACCGATGATCTCGATCTGATCTGTCCAGCTGGTGCGCCACGGCTCGTCAGGGTATGCCACCGTCGGGGCGATCTCAGACAGCGTCGCGAACTGCTCTGCACTGATACCGGACTGCGGGGCGAGGATGAGGTCTGGGGCGAGTTCGAGCACCGACTCGACGTCGATCTCCGGGTACACATCGAAGGTGGCGGGAAGGTCGTCGCCCGCTGCTTCGATCGCATCGCGGGTCCACGGGAAGTACTGGTCGTCATCGCCGCCCCAGGTGGCCGCTTCCATTCCGACCGGAACGGTGCCGAGCGCGATCGCGGTATCGGCGGAGCCCCAGCCGATCGTGACGACGCTCTGCGGGTCGCTGGGAATCACGGCGTCACCGAGTGCGCTTTCGATGGTCACCGGGAATGCGCCATCGGCCGCGGAGTCGCCCGTTGCGTCCGTGTCTCCCGGCGTGCTTGCACAGCCGGCGAGCAGTAGCGCACTAGCCGTTGCAACGGCTGCGAGCCGTGCTCGCGCTGCAAAGCGGCGGGATCGGATGGGGTCGGTAGCGCGCACAGGCGTTCCCTTCGTTGGATGCGGGTATCGGTGATGGAGATGTGCCGCGCCGGTGCGGCCTGCCCGGCAGCAGCCGGGAAAGATTCTGTGGAACGGATTCAGTTCGCTTCGGCCCGACCGCTGCGCCAGTAGCCCATGAAGGCCACCTGCCTGCGGTCGATTCCGGTTTCGGAGACCAGGAAGCGGCGGAGCGTCTTGATGACGCCTGCCTCCCCAGCCAGCCACGCGTACAGGTCGCTGCCGTGGGTCGTCGCCTCCGGCACCTCCCAGAGGATGTCATTCTCAATGTCGACGTCTGCGATTTCGGCGCCACGCTGCGCGGTTGTCACCGAACGTGTCGTCCAGGCCCTGACAGCCGATTCGAGAGCTGAGCCATGTGCCTCGTGCGTGGACGATTCATGGTGCAGAGCGGCTTTGGCCCTGGCGAGCCAGGTGACCTGCACGCCATCCGGGGCCCCGGTCTCCATCGCGTCCCGCTCGTCTGGAACCTCGATGAAGGCGCACCCGCGGGCGTCGCGCGGGAGGGCGGCCAGGATGGCGCAGATGGCTGGCGCCGCGGTCTCGTCTCCGGCGAGCAGCACGCTGCGCGCATCGCCGGGGCGCCATTCGATTCCACTGCGTGGGTTTGGTCCGAGCGCGTCAGGGCCGACGATCACAAGCTCGTCGCCGACGACGGCCCTGCGCACCCAGCGCGACGCCGGACCGGTGTCTCCGTGCGCCACGAAGTCGATGTCTATCTCGCGATCCGCGGGGCGTACAGAGCGCACCGTGTAGGTGCGGATCGGGTTGCGATGGCTGTCTGGAAGCTCACGCCAGGCCGCATACCAGGACTCGTCCTCCGGCAGTGCGGAGATGCCGACGCCCGGAAGCGGGAGGATGAGCTTCACCCGCTGGTCGAGGCCCGCCGTGCCGAAGTCGTACAGTTCGGCTCCGGTGAAGGTGACCCTCGTGAAGGTGTCGGAGAGTTGCCTGATGGCCGCCACCGAGACCGTGAACGGACGATAGCTGGGCCTCGCCTGGCGCACGGGTGCGGGGGCGTCAGTCGAAGTAAGCATTGCCTAAGTATGGCATGCCTAACCTAAAGTCGTCCAGCCGTCCAGGCCTGATCGGACCGTCACATCCGTTCGCCTCGCCCGTCGCCTGCCATCACTGACTGTCAGCTGCGTCGGGTGAGCGTGATCGGGCCGTCGGCGGTGATCGCGATGGTGTGTTCTGAGTGGGCGGTGCGACTTCCGTCTGCGCTGCGCAGTGTCCAGCCATCGCGGTCGACCCGGAGCTTGTCTGTACCGCGCATGAACCACGGCTCGATCGCTATGACAAGTCCTGGTCTGAGCGGGAAGCCACGACCGGCGCGACCGGAGTTGGGAATGTGTGGGTCGCCATGCATGGTTCGGCCGACGCCGTGGCCACCGAACTCCAGGTTCACGCTGAGACCTGCGTCGTGTGCGACGCTTCCGATGGCATGGGAGATGTCGCCGATCTTGTTTCCCACCATGGCGGCCGCGATTCCGGCGTCGAGAGCGCGCTCGGTGAGTGCAATAAGTTCGAGATCTTCGGGGCGAGCTGTGCCGACCACGATGCTGATGGCGGAGTCCGCTACCCAACCGTTGACGCTGGCCGCGAAGTCGAGTGTGAGCAGGTCTCCGTCGTGAAGACGGTATGGGTTGGGCTTGCCGTGAAGAACGGCGTCATTGACCGATGTGCACAGGACGTATCCGAACGGTCCAGAGCCGAACGACGGCGCGTAGTCCAGATAAGAGGATTGTGCGCCGCGCTGCCGGATGAGCTCGTGGGCGAGTGCGTCCAACTCGAGCAGGCTCACACCGACTGCGGCGCGATCTTTCAGCGCCTCAAGGGTTGAAGCGACAAACGTGCCGGCTGCCTTCATCTCGTCTATCTCGCCTGCTGTGCGCAATTCGATCATCTCGCTCCTCCATTCTGCGGGTGTCGGCATCAATGCCGAGGCGAATACCGGTATTACTATACCGGTACTATTATTGGTGTCATGGTTCGTGTTCCGCTCACTCCCGCCGAAGTCAGGCGAGGCCGCGATTTGGGTGCTGCGTTGCGGGAAGCGCGCGGCTCACGAACGATGGTGGACGTCGCATCGCGTGCCGCAATCTCCGTCGAAACGCTTCGCAAGATCGAGACCGGACGCAGCCCCTCACCGGAATTCTTCACGATCCTGCGGATCTGCTCTGCATTGGGCATCACCATGGACGAGCTGTCGCCGTACAGCGTCGACAACGACGTTGCGGTCGCCACCGCTTTATAGCGAGCTGCCCGGCCTGCTCACTGGGGTATGGGCTTGTCGAGCAGGTCCCAGCCGTACGATTTGGCGATCCGGTCCTGGATCTCCGTTATCACCGACCCACCGTTGTCGCCGTTGTCGCCGTTGGTCATGATCACGGCACCGTAGCCCTTGGCGACGTGCGCGATGACTTGAGCCTTGTAGCCCCAGTTGTCGCCGCCGTGCTCGAAGTACCAGCCCTCACCCTTCTGCGACACCATGAAGCCGACCGCGAACGGGCCAACGCCCACCGGTGTCACCATGTTCCGCATCGTCGTTTGGTCCAGGACCAGCGACGACCGCCCTGCCAGCGTTCGCTGAACCTCGACCATGAATCTGGCCAGGTCACCAGGTGTCGTCCACAGGCCGGCAGCCGCCTGCTCCGGATACACGTGCCACCGAGTGCTCATCGTCGAACCCGCGTGGTCGTGTGCACGGGCGGCCCGGTGTTCGAGTTCGGCCGACAAAGGCTGCTCGTAGGTGCTCATCGACATGCCGATCGGCTGCAGAACCCAGTCGTTCATGATCTGCGTAAATGGCTCCTCGACGGTGTCGGTGAGCACGAGCTGCTGAACCTGGATACCACCCCCGGAATACTGATAACCCGTCATCGCCGGACGCACCAGCCGCACTGCCGGCAAATTCGAGGGCGGCTGTCCATCGAGCACCTGCAACACAGTGGGCAGTGGTTCGCCCGGTTCATACCCGGGGAAACCAAACCCGTCTCCGAGGCCGGCGGTGTGGCTCATGAGCATCCGTGGTGTAACGGCGGGGCCTCCGCCGAATGGCGCATCCGGAAGTTTCCAGCTCTTCAGGATGGTATTGACGTCGTGGTCGAGCTCGAACAACCCGAGCTGCGCCGCCTTCAGCGACGCCATTGCCGCCACTGGCTTGCTGATCGAGGCTGCCTGGTAGAGCGTCTCATCGGTCGCATTCTCACCGGATTCCGCGTCCGCGGCACCCCACGACTTCGTCCATGCGACCTCGAAGTCATCAATCACAGCAACGCTGACACCGGGCACATGAAAGTGGTCAAGCAACTGCGCAATGGTCAGAGAGTCGACCCCCTGGAGGTCCGGCGACTGCGCGCCCTCGATCTCCGCGATCCACGTGGCATGTGTCTCCGATGGACGTGGCCGACTGACTGGCATGCTCACGACCGTACCGTACCGCACCGTTCCGTTCGCCATCGCCGTGTCGTTGGCCGGCGGGCTTAGCTCGTGCTCGGCTGAATCCTGATGGATGCCGCGGACACCGTTGCTGTGACAGTGGTGTCACGTCCGCGGCGAAGCAGCCGCATGGCGTGACGATGACGATCAGGACTGACGCTTCGTGAAGGAGCATTCCGATAGACATTGTCACGCCGCCCAGCAGTACGCCAAGCAAGAGCAGGGACACGGTGATGAGGGCGATGGCGATGTTCTGGCGCATATTGTTCACCGTGCGCTTGGCCAGAGAGATCGCCTCGGGGAGCTTGAGAAGGTTATCGCCCATCAAGGCGATGTCAGCGGTTTCCACTGCCACGGCCGACCCGGCTGCTCCCATCGCGACTCCGATGTTAGCCGTAGCGAGAGCGGGTGCGTCGTTCACACCGTCACCGACCATTGCCACGACATGCCCCTCCGCCTGCAGCTGGGCGACAACGTTGAGTTTGTCTTCGGGCAGCAACGAGGCACGGACCTCGTCGACGCCAGCGATCGCCCCAACGGCATTGGCGACCAGCGGCGCATCGCCGGTGAGCATGATGACTTTCTTGATACCCCCGGCATGCAGCTCCTTCACCATCTGGGCGGCATCGGGGCGGACTTCGTCGGC
Source organism: Glaciibacter superstes DSM 21135 (assembly GCF_000421145.1). GTDB lineage: Bacteria > Actinomycetota > Actinomycetes > Actinomycetales > Microbacteriaceae > Cryobacterium > Cryobacterium superstes. Next base: position 259,234 of record NZ_ATWH01000003.1, read on the forward strand.
GACACCGACCACACCGGCCACTCCCTCATCAACGGCGACGATCATCGGCGTGCGGCCCGCCTCGGCCAGCTCGTCGGCAATGCGAGCCGCGACAGCGGTGCCCTCGATTCCGTACTGCGCAAGCAGGGCGAGGTTGCCGATCAGAACCCGGCGGCCTCCCGTGTTGACCGCGATGCCCTTGCCTGGCACCGGCTCGATCGACTCCGGCAGACCGATGACACTGAAGCCCTCGCGCTTTGCGGCATCCAGTATCGCTTCGGCCAATGGGTGCTCTGAGCCTGCTTCGGCGCGACCGGCCCAGGTCAGAACCTGCTCTCGGGTCATGCCTCGGTTCAGCACAACCACGTCAGTCACACGGGGCTGGCCCATTGTCAGAGTGCCCGTCTTGTCCACAGCGACGGCGGTGATCTTCGCGGAAGTCTCCAGATACTCTCCGCCCTTGATGAGGATGCCATCCTTTGCCGCACGGCCGACGCCGGCAACGATGGACACGGGGATGGAGATGACGAGCGCTCCGGGGCAGCCGATGACGAGAAGTGTCAGCGCCAGGACGACGTCGGTGGCGAGCACGCCGACGACGAGGGCCAGGATCATGATGGCGGGTGTGTACCAAGCCGAGAACCGGTCCATGAACACTTGGGTTTTGGCCTTGGCCTCCTGCGCGTCTTCGACCCGGTGGATGATCCTGGCCAGTGTGGTGTCAGCACCGACGCCGGTAGCAAACACCTGCAGGAATCCGCTCCGTGAGACGGTGCCGGCGAACACCCGATCGCCGATCACTTTCGCCACCGGCATTGATTCACCGGTGATCGACGCTTCATCGAGGGTGCCGGTACCGCCGGCGACTTCGCCGTCGACGGGAACCTTGGCACCGTTCTTGACCAGGACCGTCTCACCCATGATCACCGCGGCGGCAGAAACCTCCACCTGCTCGCCGTCGCGCATAACGATGGCGACGTCGGGAGCAACAGCGACCAGTTCAGCCAGAGCAGACCGGGTCTTGTTCAGGGTTGCCGTCTCAAGGGCATGACCGATCGCGAAGAGGAAAGTCACCGCGGCGGCCTCCCAATACTGACCGATAACGACCGCACCGATCGCGGCCACCGAAACCAGCAGATCGATACCGATGACTTTCGCTCGAAGCGCTCGCGCCGCGTTCATCACGATGCGGGTACCAGCCACCACCGCGGCGGCCACCATAACGATGTTGCCGATCGTGTCGAAACGCGGAACCTGCAGCATCACGAGCGCGACGATGATCAGTAACCCCGAGACGGCCGGGATCGCCCACCGGTTGTTCATCCCGCTGCGTAACGTGCTCATGGCGCTTACCTTTCTTTGAGACTGATGAGACCCTGGGCCGCGGGTGCATTTCACAACGCAAATGACTGCGGGTCCCGCGGCCCTGCTGCGCGGCAACGGCGCGGGTCAAATGGCTGTCGGGTGCGACTCGTAACCGACTTTTGCGACTGTCGCCACCAAATCGTCGACGCTCACGACCAACGGGTCGTGGTCGATCTCGATGCGGGCGGAGGCGAAGTGAACCGTGACGGCGGAAACCCCGTCGACACGCCCGACCTGCTTCTCGATCTTCGACACGCAGGAGGGGCAGGAAAAGCCTTCAGCGCGCAGAATCGTGCGCGTGTTGGTGGGTGCGGTGGTGGTCATGGTGTGGTCCTTCCGTGGCGCAATCACCCCGCTTGTCGGGGCAATCACGACGTTACGTTTGCCCACCGAAGCGCACCATGACGCGCGTCATTTAGCCACAACTACGTGCTGGAAGCCCAATCGCACTTCCGGCGAGGAACGTTGTGGATACGCATAATTCTCCTGGTCATCGCGCCATTTTTGACCGACTGGCCGGCGCCCGTCAACACGGCCGCCAGCTGAAGGGGGGCTAGGCTCCGGAGCATGGCTACTTCTTCTGAAGACCAACATGTTCCTGCAGCAGATATTGGGGCCGGGGGCAAACGGCGGAGTTTTCGTGAGGAACTCGACGAAAGACATTACACAGCTGTGGACGAGCACTGGGCGGGAGGCGTGCCGGCACAGTATGGTGTCGCCCCAAGAGTGCGCATCGGTAACAGCAAGTGGTTCAACCTGTTATGGCTGATCCCGATCGGCCTCGTGCTGTTGATCATCGGGATCGCGATCGCCAAAGGCATCCGTGAGCTGCCCGCGGTGGAGGACTTCATACACCGCTACCCGGGTACATCAGAGCTGCCGGACAACGCACCGGTCGGATTCCCGGCCTGGCTCGGCTGGCAGCATTTCCTGAATCTCTTCCTGATGATCTTCATCATCCGCTCCGGGGTCACGATCATCGCCGACCACCCCCGGTTCTACTGGACCAGGCACTCAACACCCAGTAAAGACTGGTTCCGCATACAGAAACCGGTGCCAACCGATCCGCTCTACACCGCAAAGCAGGACTCGATCACCCTTCCAGACGGTGTTGGCCTTCCCGGGCGGCGCCACTCCATCGGACTGGCCAGATGGTGGCATCTCGGAGTCGATACTCTGTGGCTGCTCAACGGCATCATCTTCTACATCCTCATCTTCACGACCGGGCAATGGATGCGACTGGTGCCGCTCAGCTGGGATGTCATTCCGCACTCCATTTCGGTCGCGATCCAATACCTGTCCCTTGATTGGCCGGCGGAGGAGGGCTGGGTCAATTACAACGGCCTGCAGCTGATCGCCTACTTCATCACCGTCTTCATCGCCGCTCCGGCCGCGCTGATCACCGGGCTCGGAATGTCGCCGGCGCTCTCGACGCGGTTCCGTGCCATCAGCTCGGTCTTCAGCATCCAGGTGGCCCGATCGCTGCACTTCCTCGTACTGTGCTGGTTCGTCATGTTCATCGTCGTTCACGTGACCCTCGTGCTGACGACCGGCGCCCTCCGTAACCTCAATCACATGTACGCCTCGCAGGACACCGACTCCTGGGTGGGATTTTGGATCTTCGCAGCCTCCATGGTCGTCGTGATCGTCGGCTGGGTCGCAGCCACACCATTCACATACCGGCATCCCCGCGTTGTGCAGAAGGTGGGTTTCGCGCTGATAGGTCCTGCGCAGCGACTCTTCGAGCACATCGATTCGAAGCCCGGCCAGTACACGGAGAAAGACATTTCGCCGTACTTCTGGCACAACGGGAAGTACCCCGAAACTGAGGAGTACAAGCGACTCGAAGAAGGCAACTTCACCGACTACAAGCTGGACATTGGCGGTCTTGTTGAGAACCCCGTGAAGCTGGATCTCGATCAGTTGCGTGCCCTTTCCTATCACGAGCAGATCACGCAGCACTTCTGCATCCAGGGTTGGTCAGGTGTCGCCAAGTGGGGCGGCGTCTCCATGCAGACCATCCTCGATATCGTCAAGCCGAAACCCGAAGCGAAGTGGGTGATCTTCTACTCCTTCGCGCTCGGACCGGAGGGTGGCCTGTACTACGACGCCCAACCCATCGAGCAGATGAGCTACAAGCTGACCATGCTCGCCTACGACATGAACGGCGAACCTGTTTCGTTCGGCCATGGTGCACCGCTTCGCCTACGCAACGAAGTGCAGCTCGGATTCAAGCTCGTTAAATGGATCAAAGGTATTGAATTCGTGGAGGACTTCTCAGAAATCGGCGGCGGGCTGGGCGGCTACAACAACGATCATGAGTTCTTCGGCTACCGGCAGTCCATCTAACGCCAGCGCGGCATCGATACGCGGCATCGATACGCTGAGGCGTTACGAAGCAACGGGAACGGCAGGTGCGGCGAGGGCGGCGAGTTCGTCCCGGTCAAGGACCGAGGTCCACCCGCGTCCCGAATCGATGACGCCGTCCTTGCGCAATTGGCTCATGGCACGGGAAACGGACTCGGCGGTCGAGCCGGTTAGCGCGGCCACGTCGGCACGAGAGAGAGGCAATTGGATCAGTGTGCCGTCTACTCCTTCGTCCGCGCCCGGCTGACCGAATTTGTCGGACAGCCGCAACAGCACCGTCGCAACTCGCTGCGCGACGGTCGCCGTAGCCTGTTGTCCGGCATCGGAGCGAGCTTGCACCAACATGACACTCACGTCGTCGAGCACACGCAACGCGACCTGAGGATACTCGAGCAGCACCTCACGAAATGCCACGGTGTCGATGCGGAGTGCGCACGTTGTCGACAGCGCCTCAGCGGTTTCTGGGTAGTTGGATCTGCCGAGAAGGCCGAGGCCTCCGAAGAGATCCCCGGGAGCGAGCAGGTCAACGATGGTGTCCTGTCCGCTCGATGCCGATTGGAAGACCTTTGCCTGGCCGGCGGCGAGCACGTAGAGATGCTCCGCCGGTTCCTCTGCCGCATAGATGGTGTCGCCTTTTGCCCACGACAGAGAGATCATCCGATCGTCTATCCGCTCGAGCTCGGCCTCCGACAGCCCCGCGAAGAACGGAATCTGCGCCAGAATCTTCATCCGCAGAGGCGCGGGGCAATCGTGCGGTTGGGCGCAGGTACTGCGGAGCGGAATCCTTCGGCGGGACAGGGTCATAAGCTCATTGTCCCCCTGGGCAGTGATGAGTTTTTTCACGCACAACGCACGAATGCTCACCGACCCACCGTTGTCGCCGCTGGTCATGTTCACGGCACCGTAGCCCCTGCGTCTACTGTTCCGCTCGTAGCCGGGTCGCTACCGCCAGGTTGCGGACGAGTGCGTCGTGGCTCTGTCCCCCCATTAAGGAACGGTGCCACACGGGCGTACCGGGGCCCGACCGCCAGGATTCGCTCAACGGACTGTTGTCGACGGAGTCGTATCCGAACGTGTCGTAAAGCCCTGTCACGAGCGAGACGGCTTCGGGATGGTCGCTCGAGACCGCCAGGTCGGGGGAACCGGCGGGTCGGGCGAAGCCAAACAGGGTCGGTGCCTGGATGTGTGTGAACGCCTTGACGATCTTCGAGGTCGGCAGCTGCTCTTGCCGCAGCTCGTGCACGGTCTTCTCGCCGGAGTCCACGACAGGGAAGTGGCCGTCGCGCCCTGGCATGTAGTTGTTCGTGTCGAGTACGATCTTGCCGGCGAGCTCCTGGGCAGGTATGTCGTTGATGAGCTTGAGCGGCACGGCAATGACGGCGAAATCGCCGGCCGCGGCGGCCTCCGCAGCGGTTGCGGCGCGAGCGGATGCACCGAGTCCGGCAATGAGCCGGGTGAGGGTTTCTGGGCCGCGGGAGTTGGCGATGACGACCGTGTATCCGTTCGCGATCGCTGCGCGGGCGATCTGAGATCCGACCTCGCCTGCGCCGATGATCCCGATCGTCGTCACGCGTGCTTCCAAATCTCGTGCAGAGCGGCCGTGGAGGGCAGGGCCGCAGAAGCAAGCATCGCCAGCTTCTCCGCGTCACTGGATGCGGCGTCCGGGTGGAACACGACGAGCATCAGCCCATTGGCGCCGGCGATGCTCATGCGCTCTCGGTTGAGGGTCAGTTCGCCGACCTGCGGGTGGTCGAACCGCATGACGCCTCCGGTCTGGCCCCGCACTTCGTGTCGGGCCCAGAGTTGGCGGAATCGAGGGCTAGCGAGCGTCAGCTCTCCGGTGAGTTCGATGAAGCGAGGGTCGTCGACGTCGTTGCCGACGGTCTGCCGCAGGTTGGCAACGAGGCATTCCGTGGCGCTTGCCCAGTCCGGGTACAGTGCCTGTCCTGCCGGGTCGAGGAACAAGTCCCGTAGCTGGTTGCCTCCGACAGCGAGGCGGGGGTCGATCGCCTGGGCCAGGGTGTTGGAGGCCAAAACGTCGAAATACCGGTTCTCGATGTACGCGGGTTGCGCGAGGGAGTCGAGCAGCTTGAGTGCACCTGGCGGAGGCGTCTGTTTGCGCGGGCGGCGCCTGCGCTGCCGGGGAACTTCCGCGACCAGGGTGAGCAAGTGGGCGAAGTGATCGTCGTCGAGGTCCAGTACGCGCGCGATTGATTCGAGCACCTGCGTGGACGGGTTCCGGTCGCGGCCGCGTTCCAACCGCAGGTAGTAGTCAGCGCTGATGCCGGCGAGCATGGCGACTTCCTCTCGGCGGAGCCCAGGCACACGCCGCGCACCGTCATCGGGGATGCCGGCCTGCTCCGGTCGCACCAGATCGCGTCTGGCTCGCAGGAACGCCGCGAGATCGTTGGTCGATTTGTCCATGCAGCAACTCTAAGCCGGTCAAGCGGTATCAGTGGGGGCCCTGTCAGACCCCGGTCCCCAGGGGACTCTGGGCAAGGGCAGCGGATGTTCGTAGTGTCACTAACGGCCTGTTCGGGCCGGACCGTTTGAGAGGACAGACATGACCGTCGCATTGATCACTGGTGCCAATAAAGGCATTGGTTTCGAGACCGCGAAGCAACTGCTTGAGCTGGGCCACACCGTCTACATCGGCGCACGCGACGTCGAAAGGGGCGAGCGCGCCGCAGCAACGCTCGGAGCGCGATTCGTGCAGCTCGACGTCACCGACGACGCATCCGTTTCGAGCGCACTGGCCGCGATCGACGCGTCCGAGGGGCACCTCGACGTCCTCGTGCACAACGCCGGAGTCCTGCACACCGCGCTCGACGGCCCCGCGGCCCTGCGCTCGTTCGACACGAACGCGGTAGGCATCGTGCGCGTCACGGAGGCGGCCCTGCCCCTGCTCCGCCGCTCGTCGAACCCCAACGTCGTCACCATCTCGAGCAGCGCCGGATCGTTCTGGGCGGTGAACAACCCCGATCGGCCGGAGTTCGATATGCCGCTCGCGCTGTACTCAGCGTCCAAGACCGCAGCCACCATGCTGACCGTGCAGTACGCGAAAGCGCAGCCGGGCATCAAGTTCAACGCCATCGAGCCTGGAACCACCGCCACCGACATGACCGCCGCCTTCGGCATCGGGCGATCGGTCGAGGAGACCGCCCGGGTCGTCGTGCGGTGGGCGACCCTGAGCGCGGACGGCCCAACGGGAACCTTCCAGGACGAAACAGGCGAGCTGGGGTGGTAAGCACCGCAACCTCATCGATATCGAACTCGACAACTTCGGCCTCGCGCACATCCGGGTCTTGGGCCGGCGTCGTCTCCCTCGGCCTGGGGATCTTCGCGATCGTCATGTCGGAGTTCCTGCCCGCGAGCCTGTTGCCGCGCATGGCCGGAGACCTCCAGGTGTCAATCGGCCAGGCGGGACAGGCCGTGAGCGTGACCGCGTTCGCGGCCGCTGCTTCCGCCCTGTTCATCTCGGTCGTCCTGCTTCGTGCAGACCGGCGACGCGTCATGATCGGTCTCACGCTCCTCGCCGTCGTCTCGAACCTGATCGTCGCATTCGCTCCGAACCTCGTCGTGCTCCTGTCCGCACGGCTCCTGCTCGGTGTCGCGCTCGGCGGATTCTGGGCGATGGCAACGGCGATGGCAGTGCACCTGGTGCACGCCGACCACGTCGGTCGCGCCCTGACCATCATCAACTCCGGCGTGGCGATCGCCACCGTCGTCGCCGTCCCGCTCGGAGCCTGGCTAGGCGAGATCTGGGGTTGGCGGGGCGTCTTCCTGCTGGGTGCGGGCGTTGCGGCGCTCGCTCTGCTCGTGCAGGCCTCGACGCTCCCGCACATCAAACCAGGCGCGGCGAGTGGCATCCGCGCTCTCGGATTGGTCCTGCGCTCGGGCGTCGTCCTGGGCGGCCTGTTGGCGGTCCTGCTGATCTTCGGTGGGCACTTCAGCGGATTCACCTACATTCGGCCGGCCGTGGAGATCCTGTCAGGTATTGACGCCGACGCTTTCGCCCTGCTGCTGCTCGTGTTCGGCGTGGCGACCTTCGTCGGCACAGCAACGAGCGGGCCACTGGCAGACCGCGCGCCGCGTGTGGGCGTGCTCCTGTTCCCGGCCGTGCTTGGTGTCGGGATGCTCGTCATGCTCGTCACCGGCGGTTCGATCGTCGGGCTGTTCGTCGCCGCCGCGGTGTGGGGGTTCGGGTTCGGCGGAATGCCGACCACATTGATGAGCTGGGGAGCGCGCATCGAACCGACACGGTTGGAGCAGATCGGCGGGGTCATCGTGACCGTCTGCAATATCGGCGTCGCCGCCGGCGCCATCATCGGAGGGTTCCTTGTCGACAGCGTCACCGCCAGCACGCCGCTCCTGATCGGCGGGATTGCGGCGATCATGGGCGCAGTCCTGCTTGCATCCTTGAGCCGGCACCGATAGCCAGCCCGCCGCCTCGGTGTTCAGAATTCGGTTCCGCCACGTCACCACTTGCGGATGCGGGTGCTCAGGTGCTCTGCCTACGCGGCGGCGCGGGTCATCCGAACCTCGCGCACATTGTCTTCGAACTTGATGGCCCCGTCGTGAACAAAACCGCTCTTCCGGTAAAAGGCTTGCGCCCGCGGATTCGGATCACCGACCCAGAGCGCGGCGTTCTCGTCTGCATCGATGACGGCGTTCAACAACGCCGTCCCCACACCACTTCCATGATGCTCGTTGAGCACATAGAGCACGTACAGCTGCTGCGTCCACGCCTCGTTTTCAACGGTGCCCGACATGGCGATACCGATCAGCGACCCCTTTCGCTCAGCGACGGCTACCCGGTTCGAGGCCCATCGCTCATCCGTCAATGCGCCGGTCCAGAAACGTTCACGACTCGGGAGCAGTTTGGGGTCATCGAGAACGGCGTCCGACATCAGACTCCCACGGTAGGTCTCCCGCCAAGACTGGACGTGAATTCGAGCCATCGCCGGTGCATCCACAGGCTCCGCAGAACGAACACGAATCTCGAATGTCATGCCGACCGAGTTTAGTGTCGAGACCGGTGTGACGAGCTAACTAAGGTGCACCGGTTCAGAGAAGGAACGCGCATCATCAAACGGACAACAAAAGCTGTTTGAGACACGCGATCGAAGCCTCGGCCATGCAATCGCCTCAGCAGAACGGCGAGGCACCGGTGCAGCTGCATCAGGCGGGCGAGTATACCCAGCCGGAGCATGCCGAGCTGTTCACGGTCGCGCGGTCAACGTGACCGGTCGGCCGACAATATCGCGACATGACTCACGCACACGCGGCATATTCAGCCTCACCGTTCGGCTATGGTGACGTCGGTCCAAAGTAGTCGGTCATTCTCTCGGAACCCGTTGCGTGCATACATTCGTGCGGAATCAACAGACGCGTGGACTGTCACATGTTCCGCGCCGTGTGCTTTCGCAGATTCCAGGACCGCATGCACAAGGGCGCCACCTACGCCCTGATCGCGGTACGCCGGTAGTACGTAGCATGATTGAAGATCACCGGCCCACCGATTGTGGCTCCGTGTAGTGGGAACACGCGGTGTCAGCGCGAGCCATGCCATCCCTATAACCTCATCTTTCTCATCAACGGCGACATGAGGCAAGTGTGTCGCCGTGTGCTCGCGCGCCCAAGCCGCTGCCTGCTCCACGAAGTTGCCTTCATCACACGACGGTTGCTCGCCGCTTTCGACTGTCCACAGCCAGCGGAGTCGGACGGCTGCCGCGATCTCAGCGTCCTGGGCAAGTCGCACAGCGAAAACGAGCGAACCGGGCATGTCACGACGCTATACGAAACACATGGCAGCAGCTAGAGATGGATATGTCAGGGTTCTGGCGTGCACGATCTCATGACCAGGGCGACCCTCGAACTCAAACAAGTTCTCGAATCAGGCGGTGCGACGCGAGCGCCAGAGCAGCCAGACGAAGTACGGCGCGCCAACGACCGCGGTCAGCAAGCCGGCCGGCAACTGGCCCGGCGCGATCACCGTGCGGCCAATCGTGTCTGCAACACACACCAGGATCGCGCCGAGCAGGGCGGACACCGGCAACACCAGCGCGTGCCGCCCGCCCACCAGAGCACGCGCGGCGTGGGGCGCGACAAGACCGACAAAGCCGATCACCCCGACTGCGGCGACGGCTGCGGTCGCCAGCAGCACGCTCACCGCGAGCAGCCAGAGCCGCGTGCGCCCCAGCGGAACCCCCAGTATCCGCGGGGTGTCGTCATCCTGCGCGAGCACATCGAGCTCCCGCCGGGCACCGGCAAGCACGGGCACGGAGATGACGAGAGCGACGACGACCGGCACCAGCTGCGGCAGCGTGCGTCCGTACGTCGACCCGGAGAGCCAGGTCAGCGCCTTCGCGGCGTTGTATGGGTCGGTGGCCACGATGAGCATGCTGGTCAGCGCCCCTGCGGCGGCCGCGACCCCGATTCCGATCAGGATCAGGCGGTTCTGACCGAATCCGCCCTTGGCCGCCAGTCCGAACACGACGACGGATGCCGCGGCAGCGCCGAGCAGGCCGCCACCGGTGACCGTCCAGAAGCTCGCGAGCGGGGCGAGGGTGATCACGACGACGGCACCGACCCCCGCGCCGCCTGTCACCCCGAGCAGGCTGGGTTCGGCGAGTGGGTTGCGGGAGACCGCCTGCACGACGGCACCCGCGAGCGCCAAGGCCGCGCCGGCGAGCAACGCGGCCAGAACCCGGGGAATGCGAGTGTTGGTCACGAAGGTGACGACCGGCCCGGCCTGGCCGGTCAACCAATTCACGAGATCGCCGGCGAGCAGCTTCGCATCGCCGAGCAGGAGCGACACAAACGTGACCCCGAGGAGGACGACAACAAGCACGACGATCAGGAGGCGCCGCATCCGTTTGCTGGAGCCCGACCCCCGGGTCAGGTCGACCCCCTGGGACGCCGGACCGGAATCGGAGAGCCGGCGGGCGAGGACGACCAGGAACAGTGCGCCGAAGAGCGTGGTCACCACGCCGGTGGGCACCTCAACACCGGCCTGGCCGCCGAAGACCAGCCGCAGCAGCACGTCGGCGCCGAGAACAACGATGACGCCCATCAGCGCTGAGGCGGGTATGAGCGCGCGGTGGCGCTGCAGCCCTGGCACGCGGGCTGCGAGCAGCCGCACCAGGGCCGGCGCGGCAAGTCCGACGAAGCCGATCGGTCCTGCGACGGTGACGGCGGCGGCCGCCAGCAATACCGCGAGCACGATGGCGATCAGCTGGGTGCGTCTCACCTGCACGCCGAGAACGGATGCCGTGTCGTCACCGAGCGCGAGGATGTCGAGTTTTCGGGCGAGCAGAAGCAACCCGAGAACGGCGAGCACAACCACCGGGCCGAGCTGATTCACGGAGTCGAGTCCGGTTTGCGCGAGTGACCCTGAGCCCCACGCGAACAGGCCTGTGGTCTCCTCGGAGAACAGCAGGAGCAGAACCGTGGTCAGAGCCGTCAGGGCGAGGGCGATGGCCGATCCGGCCAGCACCAGGCGCACAGCGCCTCCCCCACCGCCGGCCGACAACCCCATCACGAGTGCGGCCGCGGCCAGACCACCGGTGAAGGCCACGGCGCCCCCGGTCAGCGCGGGAAGCGAGATGCCGAAGGCGGCGACCACCACCACGGCGAGATACGCGCCGGCGTTGACCGCGAGGGTGTCAGGCGATGCGAGCAGGTTGCGGGCGACCGTTTGCATGACGGCGCCCGCGACGCCGAGCGCAACGCCCACCACCAGGCCGGCCAGGAGCCGTGGCACCCGCGACGCGATCAGAACAGCGGCCTCCTGGTCGCCGCCGCTGCCGGCAAGCACCGCCCAGATGTCGGCCGCGTCCACTGCCGACGATCCCTGCGTGAGGTGCACGGCGGCGAGCAGCACGGCAAGCAGGAAGCCGCCGGTCAGCACAACGCCGAGCGTGATCCTGGCCACGCCGGTCCTCGCTGCGCCAGTGGTCGCCGCGCCGGTGGTCATTGCGCCCGTGCGCACCACCTCAGCCGGCGAGGGTTGCGACGACCGCATCGATGTAGTCGTTCATCGACGACGGTCCCCCGAACATCCAGATGCCGTCGGCCAGGCGGTGCACCTTCCCGCTCTGCACGAACGGAAGCGACTGCCAGACGGCGTTGCCGGCGAGTTCGTTGCGGTAGGCGTCTTCTTCACCGTTGGTGATGTAGAAGAAGTTGACGTCGTCGAGCACCGTCAGACCCTCGACATCCGTTGCTCCGAGGCCATAGTCCGCGTCGCCCGCCTCTGGCCAGGCATTGACGAGCCCGAGTTCTTCGGTGACGTCGGAGAGCAATGAACCGGCCGCGAACGGACGGATCGACACCTGCCCACCGCTGACCCAGGAGTCGGTCATGGCGAAGTCCGTGCCGGCCAGCCCTGCCGCCTCCAGGGCGGCGGCGCCGTCCGCAAGTTTGTCGTCGAAGCCTGCGATGATGCTGTCTGCTTCGGATTCCGTTCCCGTCGCCTCCGCGATCGTGGCGAGGTTCTCCTTCATCTGCCCGATGGCATTCGAGGCGTCGGCGCTTCGCACCACGAGCACCGGCGCGAACTCCTCGATCTGTGCGATCGCGCTCTCGGCGAGGTCAGACGTTGCGACAACGAGGTCGGGAGCCAGCCCGGCGATTGCGTCGATGCTCGGCTCGCCGCGCTGGCCGACATCCGTCGCCGTGTCATCGAGCGGTTCCGACTTCACCCACGCGCCGTAACCCTTGACGTCGGCAACGCCCGTGGGCATAACGCCGAGCGCGACCAGATTCTCGACGGTGTTCCACTCCAGCGCGACGACCTTCTTGGCCGGGGCATCGAGTTCGATGGTCTCGCCTCGCGAATCGGTGATCGAGATGGCGGCCGGCCCGTCGGATTCGCCTCCGGCGTTCTCGGTGGTGCCGCAGCCGGCGAGCAGCAGAGCGGTTGCGGCTGCCGCGATGGCGAGGGTCAGGTGGCGTGTTTTCATGCGCTTCTTTCTTCGGGCGTGCAGGTTCGAACCCGCGAGGTGGGTGAGAAGTGGACGTGGTGTTGGACGACGTATGGTCAGGTGAGGCGTGGTCAGGCGAGGGCGACGACGCGCGGCAGGGAGCGCGCACCGTAGCGACCGACCGGGCGGGTGCGGATGACACCGGTCTCCTGGTCGGCATCGACCTCGATGCGGATGCCATAGACGGAACTGAGGACATCGCCGGTGAGCACGTCGTGCGGAGTTCCGACGGCGCGAACCTGCCCCTCCTCGAGCAGAACAACCCGGTCGGCGATCAGCGCGGCCTGATCGAGATCGTGAAGCACGATTCCAATGGTCACACCGTGGTGCTCGGCGAGGTCACGGATGAGGTCGAGCAGTTCGACCTGGTAACGGAGGTCGAGGTAGGTGGTGGGTTCGTCGAGCAGGAGCACGGTCGTGTCCTGCGCGAGGCAGGTGGCAAGCCACACCCGCTGCAGCTGCCCGCCAGAGAGGCGGTCGACCGGGCGATCGGCCAGCTCCTCGATACCGGTGAGCGTCATGACCCTGTCCACCACGGCGGTGCCGTCGGCGTCGCCACGGCGCCAGCGCCCGCGGTGCGGGTGACGGCCGAATTCGACGACTTCGCGCACCGTCAGTCCCGAGGGCGTTGGACGGCTCTGGGCAAGAAGGGTGACCCTGCGCGCGAATTCGCGGTTGGTCAACGCCAGGGCGTCGATGCCGGGCTGTTCAGAATCGGCGTCGTCGACGAGCAGCACGCGCCCTGAATCCGGCGCGTGGAGGCGGGCGAGGGCCCGCAGCAGGGTCGATTTGCCGCTGCCGTTCGGTCCGACGAGGGCGGTGATCTGCCCTGGCGCGAGTTCGATGCTGGCGCCGTGGACGACGGGTGTTCCGTTGTAGGAGAGCGTGAGGTCAAGACCGAGCATCCCTCCACTATAGGGAAGGCTTACCTAACTTAGCTAGTCCTTACTTGCTCAAAACAACGTTCCCGGCCGACGGTCACCGTCTCCCCCAGCACGAAATCGACGGAGATGTCCGAGAAACACGCCGTTACCGGGAATGGGGATGGCGTTCTCCGACGGAAGCTCCGTCGATTTCGCAAAGGCCGGGGAGGTCTGCCCAGGAAGGAGTTAGTCGGCGACGCCGACGTATTCCGCGGCCTCGTTGGCGCTTTCAGCACCGGATTCGAGGTTGCGACCCAAGGACGCGCCGAGCTCGGCGTCGACCTGGGTCCAGTACCAGATGGCACGCTCGCGCACCTCCGGCCGAGTCACTCCGCTGATGGCACCGGTGATCGTCTCAAGGAAACGTGCCTTTGCCGCGTCGTCGTAGACCTCGCGGTACAGCGTTCCGGCCTGGCCGAAGTCGCTGTCTTCAGAGCGGAGAGTCGCCGCGGAGCGAACCAGGTCGCCATCGGACTCCCAGCCGCCCTCTCCAGCAGCCGCAGCATCCGCCACCGGCCCACCAAGCGAGTTCGGCGCGTACACCGGCGTACTCGGCGCGTTGAAGCCGTGCCGGGCTGAGCCGTCTTGCGAGTAGTTGTTGACCGGAGCGATCGGCGCGTTGACCGGAATCTGATTGTAGTTCGCACCGACCCGGTAGCGCTGGGCGTCGGGGTACGAGAAGATGCGCGCCATCAGCATCTTGTCTGGACTGGCGTCGATCCCCGGCACCAGGTTCGCTGGCGAGAACGCCGCCTGTTCAATCTGCGCGAAAAAGTTCTCCGGGTTGCGGTCGAGAGTGTGCGTGCCGACCTTGATCAGCGGGTAGTCGGCGTGCGGCCACACCTTGGTCACGTCGAACGGGTTGAACCGGTAGGTCTTGCCGTCTTCGTACGGCATCACCTGCACGTGCACGTCCCAGGAGGGGAAGTCACCCGCCTCGATGGCCTCGAAGAGGTCGCGGCGATAGTAGTCGGCATCCGCACCGGCGATGAGCTCGGCCTCTGACCCGCTCATCTCGATGTTGCCCTGGTTGGAGGTGAAGTGGTACTTGACCCAGAACCGCTCGCCCTCCGCGTTGATCCACTGGTAGGTGTGCGAGCCGAAGCCGGGCATCTCGCGCCAGGAGCGCGGCAGGCCGCGATCTCCCATCAGGTAGGTGACCTGGTGCGCCGACTCCGGCGAGAGGGTCCAGAAGTCCCACTGCATGTCTGCATCGCGCAGGCCTGAGCCCGGCAGGCGCTTCTGCGAGTGGATGAAGTCGGGGAACTTGATGCCGTCGCGGATGAAGAACACCGGAGTGTTGTTGCCGACGATGTCGTAGTTGCCCTCTGTCGTGTAGAACTTCACCGAGAAGCCGCGCACGTCCCGCCAGGTGTCAGGCGAACCCTGCTCGCCTGCCACGCTGGAGAAACGCTGCAGGGTTTCGGTGGTGGTGCCCGGCTGGAACACCGCGGCGCGGGTGTACCGGGAGACGTCTTCGGTCACCTCGAAGGTTCCGAATGCCCCGCCCCCCTTGGCGTGCACGATGCGCTCAGGAATGCGTTCGCGGTTGAACTGAGCGAGCTTCTCGACCAGGTAGCGGTCGTGAAGGGCGGTGGCGCCGTTCGCTCCCGCGGTGAGCGAGTGGGCGTCACTGCCGACAGGGGTGCCGGTCTGCGTTGTGGTGGGCTGCGGCGTGGTGGGCGTTGTCTCGGTCATCGTGCTCCTTCGATTGATTTTCGGTCGGCAACGGAAAAGGTGATGGCGCTCACCAAATGCAGTGAAGCGCGCGGCGTCGTTGCCGTAGTCGGGTGAAGGATGCACTCAGGCGCGTTCGGCGCGCTGGCAACTCGCGCAGAGACCCCAGAAGGTGACCTCGGCAGACTGCGCGCTGAATCCGCCGGTATTCGAGGGGGTGAGGCAGGGCGCCTCCCCCACGACGCAGTCGACATCGCCGACAGCACCGCAGCCCGTGCACACAACGTGATGATGGTTGTCGCCTGTGCGCAGTTCGTAGCGGGCGGGGGAACCGGCCGGCTCGATCCGCCGCACCAGTCCGGCCGCTGTGAACGAGGTGAGCACGCCGTAGACCGCCTGCACGCTGGTTCCGGTGACGTCGCCGCGCACAGCGGTGAACAGCGCGTCGGCACCGGCGTGCGGTGCGGACTCGAGCGCATGGAGCACAGCAAGACGAACGGCCGTCACCTTGAGACCGGCGGCGTGGATGCGGTCGGCGAGCGCTGCTGCGTCCGCACCCATCGCATCCGTCGTATCCGTCATCGTCTTCATGCCCTCATGCTACCCGTTGTCTTGACCGATTCAAAACAACTAATCGCCGAACTGTGAGCTAAGCACCTTCCTCGCGCTTGGAAGGTGCTTAGCTCACGGTTCGGTAGGAGTTCTGTGGTTCAGACGCCAGGCGGCACCCGATCCTGCCAACGGATGCGACGCTCGAGTTGTGCTCCGAGCGCCAGCAGCGCTGCCTCGCCGCCCGGTCGCCCGATCAGCTGCACCCCCATCGGCACACCGTCGTCACCCTGGTACACCGGGAGCACGATCGCCGGCAGCCCGGCCACGTTGACCATCGACGTGAACGGCGTGTACTGCACCTGCTGCGCGAAGTTCCGTTCGCCATCGACCTTGTCGTACCAGCCGACGGGCCGTGGTGTGAGTGCCAGCGCCGGCGTCAGCACGGCGTCGAAGCGGGAGAGCTGGCGGATGAACGAGCGCTCGTACGTGGTCAGCGCCGTCAGTGCTTCGGCGAGTTGGCGCGCGGTCAACGCCCGTCCA
Organism: Glaciibacter superstes DSM 21135; assembly: GCF_000421145.1. Classification (GTDB taxonomy): domain Bacteria; phylum Actinomycetota; class Actinomycetes; order Actinomycetales; family Microbacteriaceae; genus Cryobacterium; species Cryobacterium superstes. The sequence continues at coordinate 275,624 of NZ_ATWH01000003.1, forward strand.
CGGTGCAGAAGCCATCGGGTGAGCGGCTCGAGCAGCTCCTCCTGCTCCGGCGTCTCGGCCGGGATACCTGCCGCTCCGGCCTGCCAGATCGTGCGGAACGCAGGAGCATAGGAGGGGTCAGGCGCGAGCGCCGTCTCTTCGAGCCCGTGCCCCATGGCTGCGAAGGCGTCGGTCGCGATCGCGAGGGCCGCTCGTGCCTCAGGAGCGATGGTGATGTCATAGTCGTCATCCCAGGCCGACGTCGTCATCACTCCAAGCTGGAATCGGCCCTCGCCGCGCACGGCGTAGCCGAGCAGGGGCTCGTCATCTCCGGGCGCGCGCAGTGCGTAGTGGTGATCGGGGTGACCACCCCGCGGCGTGACCATCGCGTCAAGCAGCAGCGCGGCATCCGTCACCGTACGGGCGATCGGCCCGCCAACGGTGAGGCCACCGACCGTGCCGACGCCGGAGAACGCAGGGATCCTCCCCCGTGACGGTTTGAGGCCGACCAGACCACATGCCGCTGCAGGAATACGTATCGAGCCGCCGCCGTCGGAGCCGGGAGCAAACGGCAACAGGCGGGCAGCAACCGCCACCGCGGCTCCCCCGCTCGATCCGCCAGCACCGAGTTCGGTGTTCCACGGGTTCCGGGCAGGCGGGCCGGCGAGGCTCTCGGTATAGGACGGGAGGCCGAACTCCGGGGCGTTGGTGCGACCGAGGCTCACGCCCCCGGCCTCATCGAGCGCCTGCACCAGGTCGTCCGATTCCTCCGGCACGAAGCCGGCCATTAACCGGGAACCGAACCCTGCCTGCACACCGGCCCTGAGGTGGAGATCTTTGTCTGCAAAAGGGAGTCCCCAGAGCGGGGCGGTTCGCGGCACCTGAGACTCAACCAGCCTCGCCCGCTCGAGCGCGGCATCCGCCGTCACGGTCACAAACGCGCCGAGACCAGCATTCAGTGACTCGATCCTGGCGAGGTAGTGCTCGGCCAGCGCAGAGGGAGTGACTTCGTCGCGCTGGAGCGCCTGCCAAAGTTCCAGGGCGGTCAACTCGTGCAGTTCTGCCATTGTTCGAGCCTAGCCTCGCTACAGTTGTGCCATGTCGGATGCGCGCGTGCCGGGAGAACAGGACGATAGCGGCCTGCCCGCCACTGTGCTTGCCGGCGGCGACACCATCCCCGCTGGCGCCTCCTCTGCTGCGAATCGACAGCGCCGTTCGCTCGAATCGCGCCTTCCGGCCTGGCTGGTGCGGCATCCGCTCATCGTCGGCTGGTGCTGGATCGCCGTCTGGCTGGGATTCATGGCTCTGAGCGACTCTCTCGGCTGGGCAGACTGGACCTGGTACGCCTTCGTCGCCATTTCGGCCCTGCCGACACTGATCGCTTCGCTCTGGGTGCTGCACGCAACGCCCAGAGCGCTTCTGAAACCGAGCACCGACACAGTGCTCAGTCATTTTTTCGTACGGTTTCTCACATTGATCTTCGCCTTCCTGCTCTGGGGTGTTTCGGTCGTGGCGAGCGCCTCCATCTCCTCCACCATCCAGGCGGCGATCGGCGCAAACGAGCGGGAGGTGACCGCTCTCGGCTTGAACCTGCTCCTGGTCGCGATTCCCGCCGTCATCGTGCTGATGTGGATGGCCCTGATCGTGCGCTGCGCCTGGTTCCTCCGGCGACTCCGCGGCTGGCGGCAGACCCCGCTGAAGTCGAAGGTGCCGAAGAAGTTCCTGCGGTCGCGACCCCGGCTGCGCGCGGTCGTCATCGGGCTGGCACACCCTGGCCTGCTCCTGGTCGGCGGACTTGGGGCCTCACTGCTGGCGCTGTTCCTCGATGCCGCAGAGACGACGCTGAACGTCTATCTCTGACGGTCACACCAACACTGCCCGACCACGACCACGACCACGACCACCGGGGACAGCTGCAGGATGCCGGGTGGGGAGGGTTAGCCTGATCCAATGGTTTCCGCAGAGTTCAACCCGATGGGCACGACGGCGCTGGTCACCGGCGCTTCGAGCGGCTTCGGTGTCGGTTACGCCCACGCGCTGGCCGAACGCGGCGCAGACCTCGTTCTGGTCGCCAGGCGGCAGGAACGCCTCGAGGCCCTCGCTGTCGAACTGGCCGAGACCTATGGCACCGTGTCGACGGTGATCCCGCTCGATTTGTCGAGAACGGATGCCGTGGCAGAGCTGGTCGCTGACCTGCGATCCAGAGAGATCACGGTCGGCACCCTCGTCAACAACGCCGGCTTCGCCACCTACGGCACGTTCGTCGACCTCGATCCGGCTCGCGAACTCGAAGAGGTCGACGTGAATGTGCGCGCGCTGACCGCACTCACGCACGCGCTGCTTCCTGGCCTGCTGACGACGGCGTTGAAGCATCCGCACGGCGCAGCACTCGTGAACTTGGCAAGCACCGCGGCATTCCAGCCGGTGCCTCACATGGCGGTGTACGGCGCGAGCAAGGCCTACGTGCTGAGCTTTACAGAGGCGCTCTGGTACGAGACGCGAGGCACCGGACTCAAGGTGACCGCCATCTGCCCTGGACCGGCACGCACCGAGTTCACCGAGGTCGCCGGCAACGACGAGCTCTCGTTCTACCGGCGCCAGTTGTCAGTCGACGATGTCATGCACACGACCTTCGCCGCACTCGACCGCGCGTCCGTCCCCCCGCACGCGGTCAGCGGCACGCAGAATGCGGTGCTCGCCAGGCTCTCGACGCTCTCCCCGCGCCGCGCAGTGCTGAACACCATCGGGCGCCTCTCCGCACCCGGTCGCCGCCGCTGAGCCCGCTGAGCCCGCGCCGCTGAGCCCGTGAAGCCCGCGCCGCGAAGCCCCCTGAGCTCCCACCCGGCAGTCACTGTGACCTTTCCGGTCGAGAGCGCCCGTTCCGCCGGTCACTCTCGACCGGAAAGGTCCCTCTCAGCGTGAAGCGGCCCTACTTGAGGCTCTTCTGCATGAGCACGGTGCCGAGCCAGCGCTCGAACTTGAAGCCGACTCTTCCCATGCGCCCGATCTCCACGAAGCCGAACTCTTCATGCAGCCGGATGGAGGCATCCGCTCCCTGGTCGGCGATGACGGCGATGATCTCCTTCAGGCCGGCAGCCGTCGATCGGTTGATGAGTTCAGCAAGCATGGCCCGGCCGAGTCCCTTGCCGGTCGAGGCTGCACCGAGGTAAATCGAGTTCTCGACGGTGAAACGGTAGGCCTTCTTCTGCTTCCACGGCGACACCAGCGCGTAGCCGAGAATCTGACCCGTCGGCGACTGGGCAACGAAAAAGGGCATGCCGAGCTTCGTCAGGTAAGCGAACTTGTCCTTCCAGTCGGCGAGGGACATCGCGTCTTCGTCGAAGGTGACCGTGCTGTTGGCCACGTAATGGTTGTAGATCTCGCGCACGTACGGGAGGTCGGCCGCTGTCGCATCCCTGAGCGCGTATTCGAACGGTGCCTCCGGCTCTGACGCCGGCCTCAGGTGCCGCGGCAGCCGGCGCCGCGGCTGGTATTCCTCTTCGAGCAACGCGCGCTCCCTTCCAGGCTCAAGATTACTGGAGTGCCCGGTTACTGGAGTGCCCAGTTACTGGAGTGCCCAGTTGCTCCAGCGGCCGGTCACTCCAGCGACCAGTCCACGGGTGCTGCTCCGGCGGCCGCCAGAAGCTCATTCGCCCGACTGAACGGTCTCGACCCGAAGAAGCCGCGACGGGCGGACAGCGGCCTCGGATGCGCGGATTCGATGATCGGCGTCTCGCCGAGCAGGGGGCGAAGGCCGGCGGCATCCCGCCCCCACAGAATTGCGACCAGCGGCTGCTGGCGGGCGACCAGCACCCGAATGGCGTGCTCTGTGACACGCTCCCAGCCACGCCGACGGTGCGAACCGGTCTCACCGGCGCGCACGGTCAGTACGCGATTGAGCAGCATGATGCCGTGCTCCGCCCACGGGGTGAGGTCGCCATGGGCAGGCGGGGCCACCGCGAGGTCGGCGTTCAGTTCCGTGTAGATGTTGGCGAGGCTGCGCGGAATCGGCCGAACATCGCGGTTTACAGCGAACGACAGGCCGATCGAATGACCGGGTGTCGGATACGGATCCTGCCCGACGATGAGCACACGCACGTCGGCGAGCGGGTAACGGAACGCCCGCAGCACGTTCTCGCCTGCCGGCAGATACGGGCGACCAGCTGCGGTCTCCGCACGCAGAAATTCGGCAAGTGAACGGATGTCGCCTGCCACCGGTTGCAGCGCCGCCGCCCATCCGGGGTCGAGGTCTCCGATCTCGGAGAGTTCCCCGATCTCAGGCACCGAACGTCCCGACGAGCACACCGCCATCTGCCTGGCTCACTCGCCAGACGCTGCCGGCGCCGGCGACCGAAAGCGCGCCTTCGCCAACCGACAGAACGGTGTTCTCGTCGATGGCGAGTCCGCCATCCACCAGGCCGGCCTCGGTCGCCGCGATCAGTCGGGAGAGGTTTCCCCACTGCGCCGCGTGCACGTCAACGGTGACGTCGACGAGCCCGATTCCCTGCTCGATCGTGACTTCATCCAGATCCTCAGAGCCAGCCTCAGGGCTCACCTCGACCCCGCCGATGCGCCAGCCGCCGATCATCGCTCGTTCGGCGGCTATCATGGCGCCCGCCGAGAATCCGAGATACGGCGCGCCCCCGGCCACCTGCCTGCGGATCTCACCCGCGATCGGCGAGACCGCGCGCAGGTATGCCGGGGTTAGTCCGCCCCCGACAACGATGCCATCGACATCCGCCACGGCAGGCAGTTCGAGCTCGCCGCCGTGCGCCAACGCGGTGATGACGGGTTCGAACTCTCCGCTGGCGGCGAGAGTGGAGACGAGCTTGGCGGCGTGGTCGTGACCGTCGCCATCCCGCACCGCGATGACGGCGATGCGAGGTTCAGAGCGACCCGATGCCGCGGCGCGAGCCGCCGCTTCAGCCAGGAACGGACCGAACACGGCCGCATCGTTCTCTGCGTTCCAGCCGCCGCCTACCAGGTGCACACTCATGCTTCGAGCCTAGGTGACCAGTTGGACCGTCCGTACCTGGGAATCCAACAACGCACCGTGTTGCGGTAGTGACGAAAGTCGTCGCCGAATCGCTCCTCAAGGTCAGATTCCTCGAGGGGCCTGACCGCGTAGTTCCACAGCAGCGAGCCCGCGACTGAATAGGCGATGACAAGCCACGACTGCAGCATGAGACCGACCGCGACGCCTTGGACGATGCCTGCGACCGCCATCGGGTTTCGGATCCAGCGATACGGACCTGCGACGACGAGGCGGCCCGGCATCGCCGACGGCAGCGGCGTGCCATCACCCAGCGTCGACATCACGACCGCTGACCAGATGCCGAGTGCACTGGCGAGTGCGAGGATGGCGACGCCGACACCGGCCGTGAACGGAGGCAAGGGAACCGCCACCTCCCAGCGCCGTTCAAGAACGGCGATGACAAGCGGAATAACGGCCAGGAAGAATCCCCAGAAGACGACGATTTGCGCGAACGTCGAAACCACGTTTGTTGCAGCGGACTGGCGCATGACGGCGGGGCGGAATGCGAACGGACCGTGAATGATCCATCGAGTCGGAACGCGTCCGAGCACGATGCCGCACAACGCGATCAGCGAGCCCGCGACGGCCGCACCCATGATGAGTACGCCCCAGCCAGCTTCGGTCGTGACCGTGGCGTACACGCCGAGTGCGATGGCGACGAAGCCCGTCCAGACGCCGCTCACGACCGCGGCGGCTCTCACACCGAATGCCGCCACGGCCGAACCGACGACGAACAAGGGAATGTCGAAGATGGCGACTGCCACCGGGTCGAGACCACCGAGGGTCGCCTCGCGCACCACCGGAAATGCGAACACAGCGATCCACCACCCGAATCCGGCAATCGCCTGCATGGCGAAATAGGCTCGGCCCCAGACGTCCGGCGCCACCGACCGAGCCCGAAGCATCTGTAATCCCTGTCGGCTTGTCAATGAGGTCTTCGAATAATCATTCTCGACTCCCGCGCTGGTGGGCTCAGCCCTCAACCGGAGGAAGCGCAGACCACGGGAACACGATCCAGTCGTCGGTCTCGCGCCAGGTGTAGTCGGGAGCCAGCACGGTGCGCGGCTTGGTGTACAGGGTCGCGGTGCGCACTTCGGCGGCGAAGTCCCTGAGCAGTGCGACAACAAGCGCGAGGGTGTGACCGGAGTCGGAGACGTCGTCGACCAGCAGCACCCGTTTGCCGGCGAGCGCAGGCGAGTCGAGCATGGGAGAGGACAGCACGGGTTCTGGCAGTCGCTCATCGATGCCGGTGTAGAACTCCACATTGATGCTGCCGCAGTTCTTGGTGCCAAGCGCATAGGAGATCGACCCGGCCAGCAGGAGGCCGCCTCTGGCAATCGCGATGACGACGTCAGGGTCGAACCCGCTCCGACGCACCATCGTGGCCAGCTGCCTGGACGCATCCGCAAAGTCGGTCCATTCCAGAATCTCCCGTACGGGTTCGGTCACGGCCGCTTCGGTGGGCACGGGTTCGGTCATGGCGTTCATGCCTCCGCGCGAACCGTGAGTTCGCCGCGCGCCAGGCGCGAGGGCGCTGCCTGGGCGACCGGTTTGATGGTCACCAGGTCGAGGTTCACGTGCGCGGGGCGCTCAACGCTCGACACGATCGTCTCTGCGACGTCGTCTGCGGTAAGCGGGTCGGGCACGTTCTCGTACGGCGCTGCGGCCTTCTCGGCGTCACCACGAAAGCGCACCAGCCCGAACTCCTCGGTCTTGACCATGCCGGGCGCAACCTCGATCACCCGGATCGGTTCACCGTTCAGCTCCAGCCGCAGCACCTCCATCATGGCGTGCGCGGCGAACTTCGCTGCGTTGTACCCGCCGCCACCGAGATAGGCGACGTGCCCGGCGATCGAGGTGACGGTGACGATGTCGGCCGAACCTCCGTGCTGCACGCTCGATCGCAACAGGGGCAGGATGGCGCTGATGACGCGCTTCACCGCGAGCACGTTGATCTCGTACATCCAGGCCCAGTCGTCGATCGACGAGTTCTCGACGGAGTCGAGTCCCATGGCACCGCCGGCGTTGTTGACGAGGGCGTGCACTGGTCCGGATGCCGCGAGATAGTCACGCAGGCCGTCGACATCCGTTTGGCTGGTCAGGTCGGCTGTGAACACCGCGGCACCGGTCTCTTCGGCGAGCGCCGCCAGCCGGTCGGCTCGCCGTGCCACGCCGACGACATCCCACCCGTTCGCGCGGAACCGGCGCACGGTGGCCGCTCCGATCCCTGAACTCGCACCGGTCACGACCACTCTCTTTGCACCCATTGCTCCATTCTGCAGCCTCTACCGGAGAGAATGGAGCCAATGAGTTCCGTCACCCACAGCCCGAACACGCACAAACGGCGTGTCCCGATCTGGGACAACGCCCGCTGGGTCGCGATCACCCTCGTGGTCGTCGGCCACGCCATTCTGAAGTTGATTGCAGAATCGGATGTCGCGTATTCGGTCTACCTGTTCATCTACGCGTTCCACGTGCCGGTCTTCATGGGCGTCAGCGGCTATTTCGCGAAGTCGGGCCCTCCCGGCATGCGGCAGCTGAAGAGGCTGCTCACCGACATCGTGTTCCCGTACCTGATCTTTGAAACGATCTGGACGATCATCCACTGGCTGCTCGGTGGTGACTTCTGGCTGGACTATTCGACGGCATCCTGGACACTGTGGTTCTTGATGGCGCTCGCCATCTGGCGACTGGGCCTCCCGTACCTCGTGCTGCTGCGTTACCCGCTCCTGATCAGCATCGTCATCTCCGTCGGCGCCGGTTACCTTGAGACCATCGGTCCTGCCTTCGCCCTGTCGCGCACACTCGGGTTCCTGCCGTTCTTCGTCTTCGGCTGGAAGCTGCGGCAGTGGCAGATCACCGGGCGCTGGCTGGCACTGCGCCCCGCCGTGCTCTGGCGCTGGCGTGCGGGGGCCATCGCCCTGTTCGGCATCCTCGCCCTGGGCATCGGGCTGAACATCGAGTTGCTGCGCACCCTCAAGATCCGCCGGTTCCTGCTCTACGACGAGGCGTATTCCGAATTCGGTTATGGCGAATTCTGGGCAGGCGGCATCCGTCTCGGCCTGATCCTGCTCGGCTTCGCGCTCACCGTGGCGTTCCTGCTACTGATGCCACGTCGCAAGGTCTGGATCACGGCGCTCGGCGCTGCGACGATGTACATCTACCTGCTGCACAGTTTTCTGCTCTACCCGCTGCGCGAGACCGGGGCGCTCGACGGGCCGAAACAGCCGTGGGTGCTGCCCGCGATGATCGTGCTGAGCATCGTGATCGCCCTTGTTTTCTCGACGAGGGTGGTGCGGCGAGTATTCCGGCCGCTGGTGGAGCCGCGCGCCAGATGGCTCTTCAAGCAGGAACCGTCCACGGCGACCGGAACCATCGTGCTGCCAGACCTGCTCGCGGAGCTCGGACCTGAACCGCCTGCGCCGCCAGGCAAGCAGGAGAAATCACCGAAGCCGCCGCGCGCCCAATAGACCGTGCGCCCAATAAGTCGTCGTGTTGCGCAGTCCATTGCCCGATTCGATCGGGGTGCCTAAGCTCGCTGCAGAGCGCTGGATGGTCCAGGCTCGTCGAGGAAAAACCCGGGAGACCCCCTCATGAGCGATTCGTCCGCATCCTGGAAGTTCGAGACAAAGCAGGTCCACGTCGGCGCGGCGCCTGATCCCGTCACCAATGCTCGGGCAACTCCGATCTACCAGACCACGTCTTACGTCTTCAACAGCGCAGAGCACGCCCAGAACCTGTTCGCGCTGGCTGAATTCGGCAACATCTACACCCGCATCCAGAACCCGACCCAGGCCGTCGTCGAAGAGCGCGTTGCCGCACTCGAGGGTGGTACCGCGGCCCTGCTGCTCTCGTCTGGACAGTCGGCAACGACCCTCGCTGTGCTGAACATCGCCCAGGCGGGCGACCACATCGTCTCGTCGAGCTCGATCTACGGCGGAACGTACAACCTGTTCAAGTACACCCTCGCCAAGCTCGGCATCGAGACCACATTCGTCGAGAACCAGGACGACGTCGAAGAATGGCGCGCTGCCGTCAGGCCGAACACCAAGCTGCTCTTCGCCGAAACCATCGGCAACCCGCGTATCAATGTGCTCGACATCGAGCTCGTCGCCGACGTGGCTCACACGAACGGCATTCCGCTGATCGTCGACAACACCATCGCGACCCCGTACCTGATCCGCCCGTTCGAGCACGGCGCCGACATCGTCGTGCACTCTGCGACCAAGTTCCTGGGCGGCCATGGCACGGTCATCGGTGGCATCATCGTCGACGGCGGCAAGTTTGAGTGGTCGAAGAACGTCGAGAAGTTCCCCGGCCTGACCGAGCCGGACCCGTCCTACCACGGTGCCAGCTACACCACTGTGCTCGGCGACGGCATCGCCTACATCATCAAGGCGCGTGTGCAGCTGCTGCGCGACCTGGGAGCGGCAATCGCTCCGGCGAGCGCCTGGCAGCTCATCCAGGGCATCGAGACTCTGAGCCTCCGGATCGAGCGCCACGTGCAGAACACCCAGGAGATCGCGGAGTGGTTGGAGAGCCACCCCGACGTCGCCCAGGTGTTCTACTCCGGCCTGCCGTCGAGCCCCTGGTACGCGGCGGCCAACAAGTACGCCCCAAAGGGTGTCGGAGCCGTCGTCTCGTTCGAGCTGAAAGGCGGGGTGGATGCCGGACGCGCGTTCGTCGACAACCTCGAGCTCTTCAGCCACCTGGCCAACATCGGCGACGTGCGCTCGCTCGTGATTCACCCGGCGTCGACCACGCACTCGCAGCTCTCCCCGGAGCAGCAGTTGACCGCGGGCGTCACACCGGGGCTCGTGCGCCTCTCGGTCGGCATCGAGAATGTCGATGACCTGAAGGTCGACCTCGAGACCGGACTTGCCGCCGCCCGCGCGGTCGCCGAAGGTGCAAAGGCCTCCGCCTAACTCCCTCATCCACAACCGCTCGACCATCTACAACCGTTCGACGCGTAACAATCGCAGAGCTCCCTGCCCGGCCCGGCAGAATGGGAGCATATGGAATGGCAGACATCGGCAGAGACGGTCCCGTCGAGCTTCGTCACGGAAGCGCAGGCGCGGTCGCTCCTCGGCAAGCCACCGGCAACGGGCGCCTGGCGCGACGGCGACCCGCTCGGCAACCGCCTCTTTGCCGACGTCGGTCCGCTTCGGCTCGCCGCCGGCGGTTCCCTCGGACGTGTTCGCCTGGCCTATGAGACCTGGGGCGAACTCGCGCCAGATGCGAGCAATGCCGTTCTCGTTCTTCATGCGCTCACCGGCGACAGCCACGTGGCCGGTGCATCCGGGAACGGCCACGCGACCGACGGGTGGTGGCGCGGCATCGTCGGGCCGGGACTCTCCATCGACACTGACCGCTGGTTTGTCGTCGTTCCGAACCTGCTGGGCGGCTGCCAGGGCAGCACCGGCCCCGCTTCGCTGGCTCCAGACGGCACTGAGTGGGGCACCAGGTTCCCCTACCTGACCATCCGCGACCAGGTACAGGCGCAGGTCGCGTTGGCCGACAGGCTCGGAATCAACCGCTGGGCCGCTGTCATCGGCGGTTCCATGGGCGGAATGCATGCCCTGGAATGGGCGATCGACTCCCCGCACAGGGTCGAACGCCTCGCCGTTCTCGCGGCACCTCCGGTCAGCACCGCCGACCAGATCGCGCAGAACTCCGTGCAACTCGAAGCGATCCGCTCCGACCCGGGGTTCGAGTCCGGCGTGTATTACGACGCTCCAGACGGCCAGGGCCCGACGAATGGGCTCGCATTGGCCAGACGGATGGCGATGCTCAACTACCGAAGCGCTGCCGAGCTCAACGCACGGTTTGAACGCAGCTGGCAGAGCAGCATCAGCCCGCTGGGAACCGGTGGCCGGTTCGCTGTCGAGTCCTATCTCGATTTCCACGGCAACAAGTTCACCAGGCGATTCGATGCCAACAGTTACATCACCCTGGTGGAGGCCATGAATTCGCACGATGTCGGGCGAGACCGCGGTGGCGTCGCCTCCGCTCTGGCCAGGGTGAGCGCGACCAGCGTGGTTGTCGGCATCGACAGCGACCGCCTGTTCCCCGTCGACGGCCAGCGCGAGATCGCCCGGCATCTGGCCGGCAACCTCGACGGGAACGAGCCTGTGGTGCTCTCCTCCGAGTACGGTCACGACGGCTTTCTCATCGAGACCGAGCTGGTCGCCGCCCAGCTGCGGCGCCTGTTGGAGGCTCCTCCGCTTCGCTGAATGGCCGCTGCCCGATATTGTGCTGTGTAACGCAGTTCATTTCAATTCTCGGCAGGGCAGCATGCACCGCATCAGCAAAGAGCGCGATCGCCTGCTTCGCCGAACGGCGAGACAGGCCGGTCTGGCCGGCGCTGCAGTCGCCATACTGGTCGCCCTGGTCGCCCTGGTTCCCGGCGTGCTCCCGGTCGGGACGCTTGTCGGGAGCATCGCGCTCCTGCTCGCGCAGACCGTTTTCCTCTACCTGATCGGCCGGAACGGCTCGGCTGCCTTGCCCGTCCTGGTCGCCGCCTGCGGCACCGCGATCGTTCTTCTTGTCGGCCTTGCCCCAACAACCGACCAGGAGCTGAACGTCGTCGGCGCGTCAGTGATCGGAGTTGTCATCGGCGGCGCAGTCGCGCCGGTCGCCCTGGTTCTCCTCACCACGATTCCACGGCTGGCGATGCTCGGCGTGATCGTCGTGGTGACCGTCGGGAGCGTCGCCGTCGTCACCGTCAGCTCGGGGATCGCGGCGAACGCACTCATCCTCACCGTAGTCGGCTGGGCTGCCGCGATTCTCGGCGGCTGGTGGATCGGCCAGAGCGTGCCACGGGTGATGGATCGTATTGCCGCAATCGGTCGCGCCCACCATGCCGAACGGCACGCCAGCGAACTCGAGGCGAGAAGGAGGCAGGACGCCCGGCTGCTGCACGACACGGTGCTGGCAACGCTCACGCTTCTCGCGCACTCTGGGGTCGGCGTGAACCCAGACGCACTCCGCCAGCAGGCCGGCGACGATGCCAGGCTCCTGCGCCAACTGCGTCTGGGCGGGATGCCCACGCCGCGCACCTCCGGTGTCTTCACCCTCCAGCCGGCCAGCGATTCCAGCCTCGGAACCACCCTCGAGTCAGTCAAGCAACGGTTCGGCCGAATGGGTCTCGAGGTCGACTGGCACGGCAGCGGACAGGTGCTCCTGCCCAGCGATGTGCTCGACTCGTTCCTCCTTGCCCTTGCTGAGTGCCTGGAGAATGTGCGCAGGCATTCCGGCGTAAACCGGGCCGACGTCACGATCACGGATGACGAGACCACGATTCGAGCGATGGTGACGGATGCCGGTGTCGGCTTCGATCTCGGCGGCATCAGCTCCGAACGGCTCGGTTTCGCCGAATCTGTGGTCGCACGTCTGCGCGACGTCGGCGGCAATGCCCGGTTGTTCTCCTCCCCTGGCTCGGGAACAACGGTTGTGCTCGAGGTGCCCAAATGAGCAAGCCGAACGTCGAGGAGAACACCCTCGGAATCCGGGTGGGCCGCGAGGGGCGACACCGCCAAGAGCAGCAGCGCCGCGCCCGTCGAAGCGGGTTCCAGCGCCCGGAGCGCACAGTCAAGACCGCCAGGGCGAACCAGAACGGACTCGGCGGTCGCCATCTCGGCATCGGGCTGAGCCTGTGCGGCGGTGTGATCGCGCTCTTCCTGCTCTTTCGCTTCATCGTGCAGTGGGACGATAATCCATCCTCGTTGCTGGTGCTCGCGGCCTGGATCGTGCTCGCAGCGGTGGCGGCGATCGCGCTCACGCTGATGCAGCGTCGGCTCGCCCGAATCCCCCGCTGGGTATTCCCGGTTGTGCTGGTCCTGGCTGCGCTGGTCGTTGTCCTTGATCTCGCCGGGTGCGCGTACGTACGTGGCGATGGCGTCTTCCCCACTGCGGCGCCGGCTGTCGGCGCACTGCTCACGTCGGTCGTGACGGTGCGGGAGACTCGTGAGGTCATGGCCGCCACCGTCGTACTCGGTCTGGTCATGACGACAGGGGCCGTCTTCGCTCTGCGAACGGACCCGCTCACATTCGCCCCCAGCATCCTCACCATTGGCCTTGGCGTTGTGCCTCCCCTGCTCGGGGTTGCCATCGTGCGGTCCTTCCGGCGCATGGTGCAACTCGAACTCGACCTGGTGCTCGTGCAGAGCACGGTGTCGCAACCGCGGTTCGCGGTCGGCATGCTCGCGTCAGAGCAGCTGGCACGCCTCGACCTCGACGCCGAACGACTTCTGGACGACGTCGCGGAGGGGCGCACGGAACTACCGTTGTCGACGGACATGGCCAACACCGCGGCATCCCTCGCCACGCAGTTGAGGCTGCACCTCATCGAAGGTCGCACCGAAACCTGGTTACACCATGCCGTGACCGAGTCGGAGTTTCTCGCCCCATCGGTGACCGTGACGGATCCTTCTGGCCTGGCCGGCCTCCTGGCACCCGAGCAGCGCGATGCGTTACTCCTGACGATCTGGCTCCTCACCGGGGACGCCAGCCGCACGGTGTCGCTCACGCTTGGACCGATCACGGTCGCGCCCGGAATGCGGCCAGATCGAACGATTAGATTTCCGATCGAATTGTCGACAACCGGTGTGCCCCGACGGAAGGTGGACCCGGAAACGTGGCAAGCTATCCGTGTGGTCGGCCGGCATGTCGATTCGAACCGGGGTGGAAGCATCAGGGTCGAAATCGATTGCAGTGTCGATAACCCGGCAGACGCATAGTCGCTCCGGCACCGTTCGGGCGAACAGCCAGCAGGAGGAAAATAGTGACGAGTACAGGTGGACCGATCCGACTGGCGATCGTTGACGATCATCGGATGCTCCTGGGGGCCCTGACCGAATGGATCCGCAATGCCGCGGACGACATCGATATGGTCGCCGCGGTGGCGACCTGGCCGGGTCTCCTCACGCATCCGAAGTTTCCCGTCGACGTCGTCTTGCTCGATCTCGACCTCAAAGACAGCATCCCGGTGTCACTGAAGATCTCGACGCTGAAGACCACCGGGGTGAAGACCGTGCTGATGAGCACCTATTCTGAACCGGCGGTTGTGCGCGAGGCGCTGGCCGCCGGGGCGCTCGGTTACCTGGTCAAGAGTGAAGAGGCGAGCATGATTGCGGAGGCGATCCGTGCCGCGTATGCCGGTGAATCGTTCATCTCGGCCGAACTCGACCTCGCCCTGACCAATGGCGCCGACGGTGGCTCGCCCAGGCTGAGTGCGCAGGAGCGCCGGGTCATGGCGCTCTATGGTGCAGGCGAGCCGGTCAAGGCCGTGGCCTATCAGCTCGGCATCTCGGAAGAGACCGCCAAGTCGTACCTCAAGCGCATCAGGGAGAAGTACCGTCTGGCCGGGCACGACGTCGGAACCAAGGTCGCGCTGCGCAAGCGCGCCATCCACGACGGCATCCTCCTGGAGACCGACTGATCCGTTCGCAGCACGCCTCCCGTCTCAGCGCATCGGCACCGCGATTGTCGCCGTCCCGTAAGGCACCACTCTGCCACTGCGCCGGCGCGACCGGTCGATGCCGAACGTCACGAAGGCCAGCACCAGTCCGAGCACGCTGAGTCCCAGCCCGATCCAGGCAGGGGCCACGTAACCGAGACCGGCGGCGATGGCTGCTCCGCCGAGCAGCGCGCCGAGACTGTTTCCGATATTGAGGGCGGAGTGATTCAGCGCGGCACCGATCGACTGACTGCCGTGCGCGACATCCATCAGTCTGGTCTGAATCGTCGGTGAGAGAGCGGATGCCGCGGCTCCGATCATGAAGAGGCTCGCCAACAGCCCGACCACGAACTGCGCCGTCAGTGCCAGGGCTAATAGCGAGACGATGAGCACGACGAAGAACACATACATGCTGCGGCGAACGCTGCGGTCGGCGAGTGCGCCGCCCACGAAGTTGCCGACGGTCATCCCGAGCCCGACGACGACCAGCACAATCGGTACCAGGCCGGCGCCGAGCCCGGTCACCTCCGTGACCAGTGGCGCAACGTAGGTGTAGACGGCGAACAGCCCGCCGAATCCGATGGCGCCGATGGAGAGGGCGAACCACACCTGTATGCGGCCGAACGCGCGGAGTTCGTTGCGCATGGTTGCGGCGGGGTCTCCGGCCTGAAGTGGCACGGCGAGGGCTACCGCTACGAAAGTGACGACGAAGATGAGCGCGACGGCCAGATAGGCCGTACGCCAGCCGGCCGCCTGACCCAGCCAGGTGATGGCCGGCACGCCGACGACGTTGGCGATGGTGAGGCCGGAGAGCACGAGTGCCACTCCCCTGGCTCGTTTCCCAGGACCCATCAGGTCAGCGGCGACCAGCGAGGCGATTCCGAAGTAGGCGCCGTGCGGGAGCGCCGCGACGAAGCGTGCGCCGAGCACCAGGTCGAATGTCGGCAGGAGGGCTGAGGCGATGGTGCCGAGCGTGAAGGCGGTGAGGAGAACCAGCAGGAGTTGTTTGCGCGGCCACCGGGCGGCGGCCGCCGCAATGGTCGGCGCTCCGACGACGACGCCCAGCGCATACGCGGAGATCAGCCAGCCCGCCTGCGCGTTGGCGCTTGCCGGTGACACGGCGTAGAGGTTCGGAAGCAGGTCCTCTGCGAGGTTCGGCAGCAGCCCCATGGCCACGAACTCGGTCGAGCCGATGCCGAAGCCGCCCATGGCGAGCGCCAGAAGGGCAAGACGAATACGGGCCGGCGACAACTGCGTCGGCCCGTCGATGGTGGAGGGCATGCCTCCAGCCTAAGCGCCGTTTCAGCGGGTCGCGTGCAACGCGAGCTTGTGCCGCAGGCCGCTCTTCACCGCCGGCCATTCAGATTCGATGATCGAGAACACCACGGTGTCGCGCAGCGTGCCGTCCGGCATCCGCCTGTGGTTGCGCAGGATGCCGTCTTGCTTGGCGCCGAGCCGTGCGATGGCAGCGCGCGACTGCTGGTTCAGCCAGTGCGTACAGAAATCGACAGCAGCGCATCCCAGCACCTCAAACGCGTGCGTAAGCAGCAGGAGCTTGTTCTCGGTATTGATTCCGGTGCACTGGGCGCTCGCGGCGGTCCAGGTCGACCCGATCTCCAGGTGTGGAGTGACCGGGTCTATGTGCATGAAGGTCGTCATGCCACAGACCTGACCGGTGTCGTTCCTGCGCACAGTGAAGGGCAACATGGCTCCCGCCGACTGCAGTGTGAGCCGCCGCTCGATCTCGTCTCGCATTCCCTCCGGCGTGGGCACCGAGGTATACCACAGCTCCCACAACCGACCGTCCTGCACGGCTTCGACCAACCCATCGTGATGGTCTTCCTCGAGCGGTTCGAGTGTGACGAGTTCTCCGGTCAGGGTCACCGGTTTGGCAAAAGTTTCCACCAGACAACGCTACTGTGTGGCGCGGTTCTCCTGTGCATCGAGCGCGGCCTCGAGGCGTTCGACCTTGCCGTCGAGTTCACCGGTGCGTCCGGGGCGGATGTCTGCTTTCAGTACCAGCGAAACCCGCGGACCGAAGGCGCCCACCGCATCCGTCGCCCGCTTGACGACGTCGAAGACCTCATCCCATTCGCCTTCGATCGTGGTGAACATCGAATCGGTATGGTTGGGGAGCCCCGACTCGCGCACCACGCGCACAGCGGCCGCTACGGCATCGTGCACGGATCCTTCGTCGTCACTCGCGCCGGACGGCGCCACCGAGAATGCGACCAGCATGGTTACTCCTTCAGGGTTCGGTTCGAAAGTTCGGGATTCAGGGCCGGGGACTTCATTGTCCACAGTTCGATCACGGCCCAGGCCAGTATGACGAACTCGAGCAGGTTGCGCAGGCTGAGCACCACCAGCATCGTCGGATCGGTGGCCAGCAGCCAGTTGTACAGGTATGGGTAGATGATCTGGGTGAGCCCGGCCGCCACCGCGACCAGCAGCGCCGGGGCCCGCCACGCTGGGCCGCGCATCACCAGTCCGAGAATCACCGGCGCCGCCAGCCAGCCGATGAACTGCGGCGACCCGACCTTGTTGAATGCGATGAACGTCACCACGAGCGCCAGCACCAGGGGCGGGAACAGTGCGGAGAACGACGCTCCGGCCCGAGCCGCGCGCCAGCCGAGCAGCACCACGGCGAGCGCGGCGAGCACCAGCAGCGGTGTCATCACTGCGGCTGCCACGTCGACCCCGGCGCCGGTGACCTGGTAGGTGAGGATCTGCTTGTCGTAGTACACGAATGCGCCGTCGACGCCGACGGCAGCCTGCCACAGCCAGAGGAGACTCACCGGGGACTCGATCTGGATACCGCGCCCCGTCTGCTCGGTGACGAAGCTGAACACGTTCCAACCGCTGCCGAGGATGAGGGCGAGCGCCACGATCAGCGCGCTCGTGCCTGCGGCGGCCGCCAGCATCTGCCACCGGTGTTTCGACGCAACGAACAGCGCCGCGATGATGGCGGCGGGCCACACCTTGACCCAGGTCGCGACAGTCAGAAGGGCGGTACCCCAGAGCGGCCTCGTGCGCAGCCACAGCAGGGCCATGATGACGAGCGGAACCGTCACCGAGTCGATCCTGGCCAGTGCGATCGGGCCGAGCAGGAGCAGGAACCCCAGCCACCACCAGGCCGCCAGCACCCGGCGCAGGGAATCGCGGCGACCAACCAGGCAGGCGAACGCCGCGGCATCCAGCACCGTGACCAGGCCGAGCCAGGCGAGCGGGTACCAGACCGGGCCGAATGCGAGCGGGAGCACAACCGGGATGAACGCGACAATCGGGTACACGAACTCGGTATCGATCCCGACCCGGTACGCGCCGGATTCGGCGGCAACGGCCCAGCTCCGATACACCGTTTCGACGTCGCCGAGCGGCCAGCCCGGCCCGAATATGCACAGCAGAGCCACGAAGACGTGCACAAACGCGAAGACGCCCCAGAGGGCGAACGGATGCCGCACCAGCCAGTCCCACCGCGCCAGCCAGGCGCGCGCCCTGTTGTGCTCGTTGCTGTGCTCACCGCTGTGCTCGTCATGGCGTCGGCCGCGCCGTTTCGCGGCCCGGGGCGCCCGTGACGTCCCCGCGTTAACCATGGCGCAATGCTACCGGCCCGGCGCCGTCCACCCGCTCCGCACACCGCCGCCCCAGCCGCCCACCCCTCACCAAGCGCCGCACACCCACCCTCGCGACCATTCGACGGAGATTTTGAACAAATCAGGCCGATTCGCGTCGATATCGGGGTCGCGAGGCAAAATCTCCGTCGAACGGTAGTGGACGGTGCGCCAGATGGGCGACCTGGTTTGTCATAAACCGTTGTGAACGCACCACTCCTACCCGCCGTGCGGCAAGCTGGAACACCACGTTTCCAGAGGAGTTCGCCGTGTCCAGACATTCCCAGCTCAGCCGCCACCAGCTCAGACGATCCCAGCTCAGTGCGCGCAAGACCAGTACCATCGTCGCCCTGGCCGCCGCGAGCGTCCTCCTGCTGAGCGCTTGTGCGAGCGGCACACCAGCCGATTCGGACAGCGAGAAATCAGCGAGCGGCTACGTCACAGACGGCAAGCTGACGATCGGAACCAGTGAGCCGGCGTACTTCCCCTGGGTGCAGGACGACGCGCCGGAGAGCGGCGAGGGTTTCGAGGCCGCCGTCGCCTACGCCGTCGCAGAACAACTCGGGTTTGCCGAGGACGACGTCGTCTGGGTGCGCAGCACATTCGACGAGGCGATTGCGCCGGGCCCGAAGGACTTCGACTTCAATCTCCAGCAGTTCTCGATAACCGAGGAGCGTGCAGAGCAGGTCGACTTCTCCTCCCCGTACTATGAGACGACGCAGGCGGTGATCACGATCGACGGCTCCCCCGCGGCTTCCGCTGCCTCGATCGCCGACCTGAAAGGCCTGCTGATCGGCGCCCAGACCGGCACGACGAGCTTCCAGGATGCCGAGAGCCAGATCGCACCCAGCGGTGGGGTGCAGGCGTTCAACTCCAACGACGACGCGAAGTTAGCCCTGCAGAACGGCACGGTCGACGCGATCGTCGTCGACCTGCCGACTGCTTTCTACCTCACCGGCGTCGAACTCGACGGCGGCAAGATCATCGGGCAACTGCCGAAGACCGGTGATGCAGCCGACCAGTTCGGGCTTGTCTTGGCCAAAGACAGCGCACTCACCGCGGATGTCACGGCGGCCGTCGATGCCCTGCGCGAGGACGGAACGCTTGACGCGCTGGCCGAGGAGTGGCTCGCCGGCAATGCCGACGCCCCCATCCTCAAGTAGTTTGAGGGCGTGACCACCACAGCAGCCCTGACGCCCCCGGCCCGCCTGCCGAGCACCGTCGAACTCGAACGACGAGCCTTTCGTCGCAGGCAGACCGGTCGGTCGGTGCTGCTCGGTTTCGCGAGCACCCTGGTCTTCGCCGTGCTCGTGTGGATGTTTGTCGTTAACACCCCGGGATGGACGCAGGTACAGCAGACCTTCTTCGATCCGGCCGTCGCGCTGAAGGCATGGCCACGCGTCTTTGACGGGCTGCTGCTGAACATCCGTGTGCTGCTTTTCTCGGCAGTCGGGGTTCTTATCGTGAGCCTCCTAATCGCCACCCTCCGTACTCTTCGTGGGCCGGTGTTTTTCCCGCTGCGTGCGCTCGCCACCGGTTACACCGACCTGTTCCGCGGCATGCCGCTGATCATCGTGCTGTACTTGGTCGGCTTCGGCCTGCCGGGCCTCGATGTGTTTCCCAAGGTGCCGTCGGCGGTATGGGGCACCGTTGCGCTCATTCTCACCTACTCGGCGTATGTCGCCGAAGTCTGGCGCGCGGGCATCGAGGCCGTGCACCCGTCGCAAGTGCTCGCGGCGCGCTCCCTCGGCCTCAGCCACGGCAAGACGATGGTGAAGATCGTGCTTCCGCAGGCGCTCCGCAAGGTCACCCCAGCACTCATGAACGACTTTGTCGCCATGCAGAAAGACGTCGGCCTGATCTCCATTCTCGGCGCGGTTGACGCGGTGAGGGCGGCGCAGATCGAAACGGCGGCCACCTTCAACTTCACCCCGTATGTGCTCGCGGGCCTGCTCTTCGTGCTACTCGCGCTGCCGATGATCCGCCTGACTGACTGGGTCACCGCACGGATGCGCCGGCGCGAGCAGATCGGCGGCGTCGTATGAGCGGGTCGCCTGCTGCCGTGCCGGTGTTGAGATTGGAGGGCGTCTACAAGTCGTTCCAGCAGACGGATGTGTTGCGAGGCATCGATCTGACCGTGAACGAGCACGAGGTGGTGGCCTTGATCGGGGCCAGCGGTTCTGGCAAATCGACGCTGCTGCGCGTGATCAACCTGCTCGAGCGTGTCGACGACGGGCGGGTCTGGCTGCAGGGCGAGGACATCAGCGATCCGCGCACCAAGATCGACGCCGTGCGGGCCCGCATCGGAGTGGTATTCCAGCATTACAACCTGTTTCCGCACTTGAGCGTGCTCGACAACGTGACGCTCGCGAGCCGGTCGGTACATGGCATCCCGCGCCGTGCCGCTGAAAAGCGGGCACTCGAACTGCTTGACGCCATCGGGTTGGCTGACAAGGCGCGCGACTATCCCGATCGTCTCTCCGGTGGGCAACAGCAGCGCGCGGCCATTGTGCGCGCCATCGCCACGGACCCTGAATTACTGTTGCTCGATGAGGTCACGAGCGCCCTCGATCCGGAGCTCGTCGGTGAGGTGCTCGACCTCGTGCGCCAACTCAAGAAGACCGGAACGACAATCGTGATGGCAACACACGAGATGAGCTTTGCGCGCGATGTGGCCGACAGGGTGGCGTTTCTCGATCAGGGGTCTGTGCTGGAACTCGGCACGCCCGCCGAGGTGTTCGGGTCGCCACGCGAGGAGCGCACCCGAGAGTTCCTCGCCCGCATCCCCCGCTGAGGTTTCGCTCCCCACCGGCACGGTGGGCCGTTCTCCGGATCGCCCGGAACCGGCAGAGTGAGCCCCGAATAAAGAGTGAGCCCCGATTAACCAGAGCCGGCGAGCAGCTCGATAATCACGGCAGGCACCGCTTCCGCCACATCGAGGGCCGCAAGCGGGCCGCCGGCAGATGCCCTCTCACCCGCCAGGCCGTGCACAAACGCCGCCGTCGCCGCGAGCGCTGCCAGCGCACCGGCATCCGTCATCGCTTTCTCCGAATGCGTGGCCACCAGGGCGCCCAGGATGCCGCCGAGCACGTCTCCGGTGCCGGCCGTCGCCAGCCATGCTGTGGCGTTCGAAACCGTCAGCCGCTCACCGGACGGCGACGCGATGTGAGTCACTGTGCCCTTGAGCAGCACCGTCACATCGAACTGTTCCGCCGCGCGAATGGCCCACTCGCCGGGGTTCGATGCAATCTGCTCCGCCGTCACCGGGTGCTCGCCGTTTGCCAACAGGCCCGCGAGTTCCCGGTAGTGCGGCGTGATCACCCGCGGCCCGTGGTCGAGCGGTGCGAAGTCGAGCGCACCGGCGTCGAGCACTGTCGGCACCCCCTGGCTGATGGCGTCGCCCAGCGCTGCGGTGGTTGCAGGGTCGCGGTCAATTGCGCTCATTCCCGAGCCGAGCAGCCACGCCTGCACGCGACCGTCGACGGTCACCACCTCCGGACGGCGTGCGAGCACAAGCGCGCTAGGTCGCTCTGGGCCCAGATAACGAATCATCCCGAGACCGGTGCGAATCGCCGCTTCGACGCCGAGCACCGCCGCGCCGGGAAATGCGTCCGATCCGGTGCGCACGCCGAGCACGCCGCGGGAATACTTGTCGTCAGAGCTTCGCGGTACCGCGATCCAGGCGCGGGCATCCGCGGCACGCCATTCCACCCAGTCCCGCGTTTCCGCCATGACCCCACGATAGATTAGTCAGTCGCACAAACTCGAGTAAATTCACCAACGATCGGAATCCGAAAGCCGTATGGCCAACGTCGCACTCTTCGAGCCCCTCACGCTGCGCTCACTCACCGTTCGCAATCGCATCTGGGTCGCCCCCATGTGCCAGTACGCCATCACGAAGAAGGATGGCGTGCCTGAGGATTGGCATTTGGTGCACCTCGGCTCGATGGCGTCGGGGGGTGCAGGTCTTGTTGTCGCTGAAGCGACCGCAGTGAACGCGGCGGGCCGGATCTCCGACGCGGACACCGGCATCTGGAATGACGAACAGGCCGCGGCCTGGCAGCGGATCACGACTTTCATCCATGCCAGAGGCGCCCACGCCGGTATTCAGCTCGCGCACGCTGGCCGCAAGGCGTCGGTCTGGCCAGAGTGGGGCCACGACAGGAACGGCTCGATGTTGCCAGAGGACGGCGGCTGGCAGACGGTCTCGGCATCCCCTGTGCCGTTCATCGGGCTGGAGCCTCCCATCGCGCTGGACGCTGACGGAATCGCGCAGTTGGTCGGTGACTTCGCTGCCGCAGCGCGCCGCGCGGTTGACGCCGGCTTCGACGTGGTGGAGATTCATGCGGCACACGGATACCTGTTGCACCAGTTCCTGTCGCCGCTCAGCAATCTGCGCGATGACGAGTACGGCGGAGATCTCGCCGGCCGGGCCAGGCTCCTGCTCGAGGTGACCACCGCCATCCGCGCAGAAATCGGCGACACAATGCCCCTTCTCGTTCGCTTTTCCGCCACCGATTACGCTCCGGGCGGGTGGGACGAGCAGCAGACCGCGATTGTCGCCAGCTGGGCGCGAGCAGCGGGCGCTGACTTCTTCGACATCTCGAGCGGCGGCAACGTCGCCGGGGTGCGCATCCCCATCGGCCCCGGATACCAGGTTCCGTTCGCACGGTTCGTCAAGGAACAGGCGAATGTCGGCGTCAGCGCCGTCGGGCTCATCACGACCCCGGCTCAGGCTGAGGAGATCGTGGCTTCCGGCAGCGCCGACGCCGTCATGCTGGGGCGGGAAATGATGCGCGACCCGCATTTCGCCTTGCGGGCAGCCCATGAACTGGGCGCGCTCATCGACTATTGGCCGTCACCGTACCTGCGGTCACGCTGGCCGAACTAGACATGCGCTGAGCCTAAAGCCGCTGTAACAGGCAGAGGATGTTGCCTTCAGAGTCGACGAACCAGGCGCTGCGCTCGTTCTCCATTTTTGCGACGCCGTTCTCCGTCTTCAGCC
The DNA here is from genome assembly GCF_000421145.1 of Glaciibacter superstes DSM 21135. Classification (GTDB taxonomy): domain Bacteria; phylum Actinomycetota; class Actinomycetes; order Actinomycetales; family Microbacteriaceae; genus Cryobacterium; species Cryobacterium superstes. Next base: position 298,711 of record NZ_ATWH01000003.1, read on the forward strand.
CTGGGAAGTCGAACTCCTCGAACGTGACTCCACGCTGACGTAGCTCGGCCATCTCGGCGTCGAGGTCGGTGGTGTCGAAACACATCGCCGTGTTCTTCGCCGAGCCGGCATTCGCCGTTTCGTAGAGGAGCATCAACGAGCCGCCCGGCATTCGATACATCAACCCGGCTCCGGTCTCCTCTGCGGGTTTCATACCAAGGGTATCCAGGTAAAACGCCCGCGCTCGAGGCAGGTCCGCTGCCGGGAGCACCGTGAATACTTCCTGTTCAGATAACATGAGTTTTCCTCCGATCGCCCCGATCGAAGCTTACGCCCCGCGCGCTCCTCGCGCCCGAATCACTGCGCGAATCACGGCCCGAATCACGGCATGTTCCGCATGCGGTCGCACGGTCAGAGGCGGCGGGTGGCGTCCTGCACTTCTCCGACCAGTTCTTCGATGATGTCCTCGAGGAACAGCACCCCCGTGGTCTCACCTTGGTGATTGAATGCGCGCGCGAGGTGGGCACCAGAGCGACGCATCGTCGCCAGGGCATCTTCGAGATCAGTGTCCTCGAAGATGGTCACTAGCTGACGGATGCGCTTGGTCGGCACCGGCTGCCGGCTGCCGACCTCATCCAGGTCGATGACGTCTTTGAGATGAACGTAGCCGGAGGGCTCACCGCTGGCAGACGCGATGACATAACGGGAGAAACCGTACTTGGCGACGGCCTTCTCGACGTCGATCGGGGTCGCCGTTGCCGGAAGGCTGATCAGCGCGTCCAGGCCCACCGCGACATCCCGCACCGTGCGGTTGGTGAACTCAAAGGCTGCGGTGAGCGCCCCCGTGCTGTCCATCAGCACACCTTCTCGGGTCGACTGGCTGACGATCGTCGCCACCTCGTCGAGGGTGAAGGTGCTGTTCGCCTCGTTCTTCGGGGTGATTCTGAACAGCCGCAGGATGCCGTTTGCCGATCCGTTCAGAACAACGATCACCGGTCGGAAGATGCGGCCGAAGAACACCAGCGGCGGCGCGAGGATCAGCACGGCCCGGTCGGGAATCGAGAACGACAGGTTCTTCGGCACCATCTCACCGAACACCACGTGCAGGTACGAGACCAGCACCAGCGCCACGATAAACGCGATCGTCCCGATGACCTCTTCTGGCCAGCCGGTGAGGCCAAGGGGCGCCTCAAGCAGATGGTGGATCGCGGGCTCGGAGACGTTCAGGATCAGCAGCGAGCAGACCGTGATGCCCAGCTGGCTGGTCGCCAGCATGAGGGTCGCGTGTTCCATCGCATAAAGAGCGGTCTTTGCGCTGCGCCTGCCGCTTTCGGCCAGCGGTTCGATCTGCGAACGGCGCGCAGAGATGACGGCGAACTCGGCAGCCACGAAGAAGGCGTTGGCGACGAGCAGCACAACCAGCCACGCGATTCCCGCCCAGTCGTTCATCGCTTGGTCTTCCTGTCGGCATTTCGCTGGGCATTCCGCTGGGCATTCGGCTGGGCTGCCTTCTGCGCAGTGGTCGGTGCGTCGGCAGGGGCACCCGCTACCGGAGTGAACCGCAGCCGGTCGATCCTGCGTCTGTCGAGACGCTCGACTTTCAGCTCACCGTCGACGGTGAGTACGGTGTCGCCGACCACCGGGAGACGGCCGAGTTCACTCATGACGAAGCCAGCTACGGTCTCGTACGGACCGTCTTCCGGCACGTGGATGCCAGTGCGTTCGAGGAGCTCGTCCGGGCGCAGCATCCCTGGAAACGCCAGCGACCCGCTGGAGCGCACCACACCGGCACGCGCGCGATCGTGTTCGTCCGCGACTTCCCCGACAAGCTCTTCGACGAGGTCTTCGAGCGTGGTCACCCCTGCGGTGCCTCCGTATTCGTCCACAACGACCGCCATCTGGTACCCGCGCCCGCGCAACTCCCCGAGCAGGGTGTCGAGCTTCATGGTCTCCGGCACGCGAAGTGTGGCGGACTGCAGGGCAGAAACCGGCACATCCGCTCGCCTGCTTCTGGGCACCGCGACAGCCTGTTTGAGGTGCACGACCCCGACCACGTCGTCGACGCTCTCGTCGATGACCGGGAATCGCGAGTATCCGGTCTGCCTGGCGAGGTCGATCACGGCCAGGGCAGAGTCGGTGCGCTGGATGCTCGCCACCCGCGGGCGCGGTGTCATGACGTCGGATGCGGTGTGTGCAGAGAAAAGCAGGGTGCGGTGTAGCAGCGTGGCGGTGTCCTTCTCGAGGAAGCCTGCGCTGGCAGACCTCCGCACCAGCGATGAGAGCTCCTCAGCGGTGCGCGCACCAGACAGCTCTTCCTTCGGCTCGATCCCCACCGCGCGCAGGAGGCCGTTCGCGCTGTTGTTGAGGAGCACAACAGCCGGCTTGAACACCGTGGTGAACACGGTCTGGAACGGGATGACCAGCTTGGCCGTCTGCATCGGAAGCGCGAGGGCGAGGTTCTTCGGAACCAGCTCGCCGATGATCATCGACACCAGGGTCGCGACCAGGATGCCGATGGTTGCACCGACCGGTCGCAGCGCCGCTTCCGGCACTCCGATGGCCGCGAGCGGTTCGGCCAGAAGCGCGCTGAGCGCCGGCTCCACGGTGTAGCCGGTGAGCAGGGTGGTGAGGGTGATGCCGAGCTGGGCGCTGGAGAGGTGCGTCGAGGTGATCCTGAGCGCGGCGATGGTCATGCCGAGCCGTGTCTCACCGCGCGCCTGGCGCGCCTCAAGCTCGGAGCGGTCGAGGTTCACCAGGGCGAACTCGCTGGCGACGAAGAAGCCCGTGCCGACGGTCAGGATGAGTCCGACGCCGAGCATGATCCACTCATACATGGCGCGTCACCGACCTGGGCACAGGCGAGGTTCTATGGCTGGGCGATTTCGCAGGAGGGGGGTCGTCCATTATCTGACCAACTATACCGGCACCAGCCCGGGAGGATGCTCATCCAGCCGTCGCCGGTTGAGCGGCGATCTCGTCCAGCTGTGGCGTGCACCATCGCTATATACGGGTCGGTGGTGCCCACAGCTGGATGTTATGCACCACCGCGCGGCAGACCACGGCGCAGCGCAGACCACCGCGCAACCGCTACCAGGAGACCGGCAACGCCTTGCCCTCTTCGTATCCGGCGGCTGACTGAATGCCCACCCGAGCCCGCTCGTGGAACTCGGCGACACTTCCGGCTCCCGCATACGTGAACGAACTGCGCACTCCGGAGGTGATCATGTCGAGCAGGTCCTCGATCGACGGCCGAAGCGGGTCGAGGTAGATCTTCGAACTCGAGATCCCCTCGGCGAACAGCGTCTTCCTGGCCAGATCGTAGGCGTCGAGCCGGTCGAAGCGTTCCTGCACTGCCTTGGTCGACGCCATCCCCCAGCTCTCTTTGTACAGCCGGCCAGAGGCATCAGTGTTCAGCGTGCCAGGCGCTTCGATCGTGCCCGCGAACCAGGAACCGATCATGACGGATGCCGCCCCAGCGGCAAGCGCGAGGGCGACGTCGCGTGGGTAGCGCACTCCGCCGTCTGCCCAGACGTGTGCGCCGAGCTCGCGCGCCGCGGCCGACGTCTCGAGCACCGCGGAGAACTGGGGACGTCCGACCGCGGTCATCATCCTGGTCGTGCACATGGCGCCTGGGCCGACGCCGACCTTGATGATGTTCGCTCCGGCCTCGACAAGATCACCCACGCCGTCTGCCGTCACCACGTTGCCGGCCACGATCGGGATTCCGAGCCCAAGATCGGCCACGATCTTCAGCGCCCTGAGCATGCTCTCCTGGTGCCCGTGCGCCGTGTCGACCACAAGAACATCGACACCGGCCGCCGCGAGCGCCCGCGCCTTGGAGGCGACATCGCCATTGACCCCGATGGCTGCGGCCACGCGGAGGCGGCCGTGCGCGTCGAGCGCTGCATCGTAGAGCGTCGACCGCAGGGCGCTGCGACGACTGAGCGTGCCGGCCACCTGCCCATGGTGCAGCACCGGCGCGAAGTCGAGTCCGGCATCCGTCATCAGGTCGAACGCCCCGCGAGCCGTCTCGATGTCGTCGGCGTCGAGCGAGGCCAGCGCCCCGTGCAGAAGATCGCCGAGTCTGGCGTCTGGCAGAGCGGTCGCCAGCCGCGAGGCGACGATGCAGCCGAGGTACTCGCCCTGCTCTGAATGGATCACGATCCCCTGCCCGTCTACGGCGGGAACCTGCGTCAGTGCCTCCGCCACGGTCTGGTGGGGGCGAAAGTCGAGCGGAGTGTCGAAACGAACCGACTGGGCCTTCACCCAGCGGATGGCCGCATCGAGGTCTTGCAGGTGCATGTCCTGCGGCAACACGCCGAGGCCGCCGCGCCGGGCAAGTGCCGCCGCAAGCCGTGGACCGGTCACCGAATTCATGTTCGCGGACACGATCGGGATGGTCGCGCCGGATCCGTCACCCGGAGCGAGCGAGACATCGAGCCTGCTGGTGACGTTTGACCGGCTCGGCACCAGGAAGACATCTGAGTAGGTCAGATCGTGGCGGGGCGCGGTTTCATAGAACTCCATACAAATAACGCTATCCCCCCGCGCCGCGGGCCGCAGCCCACTCGCATTCGAGTTAGGCTTGATGTCAGACAGGCAGCGGCGATTTTCATGTCGTCACAGGGCAGGAATCAACACGGCGTCTAGTAGCGCAGAGAGTGGGCGATCGGCTGTGTCAAGCCAATTGACCGGTAGTGGATCCGACGAAACGATGTCGGGTGAATTCGGAGCCAATGAATGGCTCGTCGATGAGATGTACGAAAGATACCTCACCGACAAGAACTCGGTCGACCAGTCCTGGTGGCCCGTTCTCGAGAGCTACCACCAGACCGCAATAGCAGAGCAGTCGACAGGGCAGGCGACGGATGCCGCGGCACCGCCAGCTCCGCCCGCCCAAGTGCCGACCGAACAAGCCCCGACGGAACAGTCCCCGCCGGAGCAGGCGTCTACCGAGCAGACGTCTACCGAGCAGGCGCCGACAGCACCGGCAAGTGAAGCCGCTCCCCCCACCGATCAGCCTTCAGAGCCCGCACCGGCTGCACCCGCCGCCGCTCCCGCAGCACCGGCGCCCGAGGCCGCCGCCCCCGCAACTCCGGCACCCGCAGCACCGGCCACCGCGCCGATCCCCGTGATCGGCGCGCAGCCGGCCGCCCGCACCACCTCGGTCGCAGCGAAACCGTCACCGGTCCCGGCAGACGCCCCGATCACCAGCCCGCAGAAGGTCGTCGTTGACCCGGATGTGCCGCAGTCGCAGGCCGTCGTCACACCGCTCCGCGGCATGTCGAAGTCTCTCGCCACCAACATGGCGACGAGCCTCACGGTGCCGACCGCGACATCCGTTCGCACCATTCCGGCCAAGCTGCTGATTGACAACCGCATCGTCCTCAACAACCACATGAAGCGTGCGCGCGGCGGCAAGGTGTCGTTCACCCACATCATCGGCTGGGCGCTGGTGCGCGCGCTGAAGATGTTCCCGAGCCAGAACGTCTACTACGACGAGGTCGACGGCAAGCCGTCGGTGATTGCGCCTGCACACGTCGGAATCGGCCTCGCCATCGACATCCCGAAGCCAGACGGCACCCGCGCCCTGCTGGTGCCGTCGATCAAGCGTGCAGACACGATGACGTTCGGCGAATACCTCGCCGCATATGAAGATGTCGTCTCGCGCGCCCGCAAGAACAAGCTGACGGCCGACGATTTCTCCGGCGCCATCGTCTCGCTGACCAACCCCGGCGGCATCGGCACCGTGCACTCCGTGCCGCGACTGATGAAGGGCCAGGGCTGCATCATCGGCGCCGGCGCCCTCGACTACCCCGCCGAGTTCCAGGGTGCGAGCCTGAAGACGCTCACTGCGCTGGCGATCTCGAAGACCATCACCCTCACCAGCACCTACGACCACCGGGTCATCCAGGGTGCAGGGTCCGGCGAGTTCCTGAAGATCGTGCACGAACTCCTAATCGGCGAGCACCACTTCTACGAAGACATCTTTGCTGCCCTCCGCATCCCGTACGACCCGATCCACTGGGCGCCCGACATCAGCGTCGACCTGGCCAGCGCGATCGACAAGACCGCCCGCGTGCAGGAACTGATCAACTCGTTCCGGGTGCGCGGCCACCTGATGGCCGACATTGACCCGCTCGAGTACGTGCAGCGGTCGCACCCCGACCTCGACATCTCCACGCACGGGCTCACCTTCTGGGACCTCGACCGGGAGTTCGTGACCGGCGGATTCGGCGACAAGCGTGCGATGCTGCTCCGCGACATCCTCGGCGTGCTCCGCGACAGCTACTGCCGCACGACCGGCATCGAGTACATGCACATCCAGGATCCGGCCCAGCGCAAGTGGGTGCAGGAGAAGATCGAGAAGGCCTACGTCAAGCCGACGCACGATGAGCAGATGCGCATCCTCGCCAAGCTCAACGAAGCTGAGGCGTTCGAGACCTTCCTGCAGACCAAGTACGTCGGCCAGAAGCGCTTCAGCCTCGAGGGCGGCGAGTCAACCATCGCGCTCCTCGACGCCATACTGCAGGGCGGCGCAGAACAGGGCCTCGACGAGGTCGCCATCGGCATGGCCCACCGCGGCCGACTCAACGTTCTGACCAACATCGCAGGCAAGACCTACGGCCAGATCTTCCGGGAGTTCGAGGGCACCCAAGACCCGCGCACCGTGCAGGGCTCAGGCGACGTGAAGTATCACCTCGGCACCGAGGGCACCTTCCGCGCCATCAACGGCGCCGAGATCCCCGTCTATCTTGCGGCCAACCCCTCGCACCTGGAGGCCGTCGACGGCGTGCTCGAGGGGATCGTGCGCGCCAAGCAGGACCGCAAGCCCATCGGCACCTTCTCGACGCTCCCCGTGCTGATTCACGGCGACGCGGCGATGGCCGGGCAGGGTGTCGTGCTCGAAACCCTGCAGATGTCGCAGCTGCGCGGTTATCGCACCGGTGGCACCATCCACATCGTGGTCAACAACCAGGTCGGCTTCACGACTCCCCCAGGAGAAGGCCGCACCTCGGTGTACTCGACGGATGTCGCCAAGACCATCCAGGCGCCGATCTTCCACGTCAACGGAGATGACCCCGAAGCCGTTGTGCGGGTGGCGGAGCTCGCTTTCGCGTACCGCCAGGAATTCAAGAAAGATGTCGTCATCGACCTCATTTGCTACCGCCGCCGCGGTCACAACGAGGGCGACGACCCGTCGATGACGCAGCCGCTGATGTACAACCTCATTGAAGCGAAGCGTTCGGTGCGAAAGCTGTACACCGAGGCACTCGTCGGTCGTGGCGATATCACCGAGGAAGAATACGAGGGGTCGCACCGCGACTTCCAGGACCGCCTGGAACGCGCGTTCATGGAGACGCACGCGGCACAGACAGAGTCGATGCCGACGATGACCGCAGACGCGATCGAGTCCGCAGAGAATGAACTCGGCAAGCCAGATAACCAGCGTGGCGACGATACCGTGAGGGAGCTCGAAACCACCGGTGTCTCTGAGAACGTCGTCCAGCTCATCGGCGACGCGTTCAACAATCCGCCTGCCGGCTTCACTGTGCACAACAAGCTCCAGCAACTGCTGCAGAAGCGACTGGACATGAGTCGCAAGGGCAGCATCGACTGGAGTTTCGGCGAACTGCTCGCGCTCGGTTCCCTCCTGCTGGAGGGCACCCCCGTGCGCTTTGCCGGCCAGGATGCCCGCCGCGGCACCTTCGTACAGCGCCATGCCGTGCTGCACGACAGGGAGAACGGCCAGGAGTGGCTGCCCTTGGCGAATCTGAGCGACAACCAGGCCAGGTTCTGGATCTACGACTCGCTGCTCAGCGAGTATGCGGCCATGGGCTTCGAGTACGGTTACTCGGTTGAGCGGGCAGACGCACTCGTGCTCTGGGAGGCACAGTTCGGCGACTTCGCCAACGGCGCTCAGACCATCATCGACGAGTTTGTCTCCAGCGCAGAGCAGAAGTGGGGCCAGCGGTCATCCGTCGTCCTGCTGCTGCCGCACGGCTATGAGGGCCAGGGACCAGACCACTCATCGGCTCGAATTGAGCGCTACCTGCAGATGTGCGCGGAGAACAACATGACGGTCGCCCGTCCGTCGACTCCCGCTTCATACTTCCACCTGCTGCGCCGCCAGGCGTATCAGCTGCCCCGTCGTCCGCTCATCGTGTTCACACCGAAGGCGATGCTCAGGCTCCGCGGAGCGACCAGCAGCGTCGCCGATTTCACCAGCGGCAAGTTCGAGCCGGTGATCGACGATGCCAGGATCACCGACAAGGGCGCGGTCAAGCGCGTGCTGTTCATGGCGGGCAAGCTCTACTACGACCTGCTGAACGAGCTCGAGAAGAACCCGAACCCCGAGATCGCCCTGGTGCGAATGGAGCAGTACTATCCGCTCCCTGGCGCTGAGCTGAAGGCCATCGCCGACCAGTATCCGAACGCCGAACTGGCCTGGACGCAGGATGAGCCGGAGAACCAGGGCGCCTGGCCGTTCTTCTACCTCGAGACGAACAAGCTCGGACCGCGCGCGGTGCGACTGTTCTCGCGGGCAGCGTCGGCTTCCCCCGCCGCCGGCTCGGCGAAGCGTCACGCGGCAGAGCAGGCCGACCTGCTGCGCCGCGCGCTCACTATCTAAGAACCAGCAGGTCCCGCCTAGGAACAGCGGGTCTCGACCCTTCGACGGGCTCAGGGCGGCGCACGCTCGATCAACGCATGGCGGGAAGAGCCGCGCAGTGTCGACCCGTTGCATCGAGCGCTTCAGATCACGTAGAGGACCTAGGTCCCCAATCGGGCCGGATTCAACGCGACCCACTCGACGGGCTGTTAGGTTTTGCGAAACCGAAGAAACGGAGTTACTGCGTGACATTCCGCCGCGTGCCCATCCTTTTTGTTTCGCTTGCCGTCACAGTCGCTCTTGTTGCGACCGGATGCTCGTCGGACTCCGACACCGTTTCGACCACCACCACCACCGCGTCACCGCCGGCGGGCTCCGTCGCCGACGTGACGGTGCCGGATGCGTTCACCGCGCTCGCGCTCGACACGATCGGGAATTCGCCGTTGCCGTTCCGTGGAACGGACGGCAAGTACCACGTCGCCTACGACCTGCAACTCACCAACGCCACCAAGGTGCCGGCGAGCCTGGACAAGATCGATGTGGTCGACGGCACAGATCCGACGAGGATCATCGCCAGCTTCTCCGGTACGGCACTGGTTGATCCGACGTGTACCTTCGGCGACTGCAATCGACTGCGCGACCTGCCCGCGGGCTACGTCGACAGCGCTGAGATCCCGCCTCAGGAGAGTCGGGTCCTGTTCATCGACTTCACCTTGGACTCGCTCGACCAGGCCCCGAAGGCCGTGCTGCACCACCTCTACGGGACCGGTGCTGCATCGCCGGCTTTCGGTGCGCCGGGGCCGATCGACTATCTGACAACGCCGGTCGCCTTCTCGACGCAGACCGTGCCGGTCATCTCGCCACCGGTGCGCGGTGACAACTGGATTGCGCTGAACGGTTGCTGCGAACCGGGTTTCCCGCATCGGAGTTCGGTGATGTCCGTCAACGGCAAGCTGAACAACAGCCAGCGCTTCGCGATCGACTGGAAGCGCACCAACGACCAGGGCGAGTTCTACTCTGGCGACAAGACCAGCAATGAGAGTTACGTCGACTACGGGACCGACATCCTCGCCGTCGCCGACGCCACGGTGGTGTCGATCCTCGACGGCATGGAGGCGAATGCTCCGGGTATCCTACCCGCGAGCGACCCGGCACTGGCAGCAAAATTGACTGTCGAGAATGTCGACGGAAATCATGTCGTGCTCGACCTGGGTGGTGGCGTGTACGCAATGTACGCCCACATGATCTCCGGGTCGATCGCTGTCAAACCCGGCGACAAGGTGACCGAAGGTCAGGTGCTCGGAAGGCTCGGAAACACCGGTAACGCCAATGCTTCACACCTGCATTTCCAGTTGATGGACGGACCGAGCCTGCTCGAGGCGGATTCGTTGCCGTATGAACTCAAGAGTTTCGACTACGACGGGCAGGTCGCGCCGCAGCAGATCGCTGATGCAGACAATTACCTGACGGGCACGTTCCTGCAGGGCAAGCTGTCGAAGCCGGAGTCACGAACCAGCGAATTGCCGCTGAACCTGGCGATTGTGAACTTCCCCTAGCCATGGTCGATCTTCCGGCTCAGAGGGTGGCGCCCCGCCACCGGAACGGTTCAGGTCGGCAGCGGCACAGACGGCCCTGGTGAGCCGGTTCTAAGTGAGTCTCAGATCATTGCTGTCAGGACGCCGCCGTCAGCGCGGAGCGCGGCGCCGTTCGTCGCGGATGAAAGCGGACTTGCCAGGTAGAGCGCCAAGTTGGCGATTTCACCGGGTTCGATGAACCGCTGCAATAGGGATGTCACGTTTCCGGCGACGATGGCAGCTTTCAGCTCGTCCGTCGACATCATCTGGGCCTGCGAAATCTGTCCGACGCTGTCGGCGACCCCGTCGGAGTAGGTCGGACCGCCGAGGATCGTGTTCACCGTCACCGCGGTACCACGCGTGAGCTTTGCCAGGCCGTTGCTGAGGGCGAGCATCGCCGCCTTCGTGACGCCGTAGTGCACCATGTCTACAGGGACGTTCACGCCGGACTCGCTGCCGATGAAGATGATGCGGCCCCATTTTTTGGCCAGCATGTTGTTCAATGCGTACCGTGAAAGTCGCACGCCGCTCATGACGTTGACATCAAAGTAACGCTGCCAGTCGTCGTCGGAAATGTCTCCGAATGGTGTGAGCTCGAACAGCCCGACGTTGTTCACCAGGATGTCGAGTTCCCCCAGGGATTCCACCAGTTGCTCTACCTGTTCAGGGTCTTCGAAGTCTGCAACGATTCCCGAGACGACCGCACCCGCAACCTGAACCGTCAGTTCCTGTACCGCGTTCTGGACCTTGTCCTCGCTTCGTCCGTTGATGACAACCGATACTCCTTCGCCAAGAAGGGCCCTCGCGATCGCGTATCCGATTCCTTGTGTCGAACCGCTCACGAATGCCTTCTTGCCCGCCAACTTCAGATCCATGGTTCCTTTCCTCACTTGCTCAGTCAAGTCAAATACTACCATCTTGACTTACCCAGTCAAGTCAGACAGGCAGCAACGGGCTCCCACTTCGCGTAGTCTGCTGGCATGTCGGATCACAGCATTCCCGCAACTCTCAGCGATGAAGACCTTGAAACTTGGGCCTCTCTGGCGACCGTCCTGGAGTGGTTACCTGCCGCACTCGATGGCCAGTTGCTCCGTGACTCCGAGGTGACGCACTTCGAGTACGGGATCTTGTTCGCGCTCGCCAATGCTCCCGATTTCACGCTCCGCATGAGCGTTCTTGCCGGCTATTCGAACAGCTCGCTGTCCAGACTGTCCCGCGCTGCAACGCGTCTACAAACGCGAGGATGGATGCGACGCGCGCCCGATCCCGCAAACGGCCGGTACACCCTGGCCATTCTCACCGAACAGGGGCGAGAGAAGTTCGACCAAGCCACCCCTGGGCATGTGCACACCGTCAATCGCCTGGTTCTCGAGCCCCTGACGTCGTCACAGACTCGGCAACTCCGTGAAATCAGCCGTCGAATACTGCGCGCGATCCGGGATGAAGAGGGCTGGCAACCACCTTCGCGCCCAGACCTTCCAGAGCGTCCAGAGCACCCGGGATAAACACGCGCACGAAGCCCGACCCCGGCTACCCGGGATCCCATCCGAGCCAGACGACGTGCTCGACGGGTCCTCACTCAGCGAGAAGACGAGATGAGTGGCGGGCGCCCGAAAGGCACCGCGTTCTCGTACGCGGCGGCAGCCCGCAGCACCAGCGCATCAGAGTGGCGAGGCCCGACCAGCTGAAGGCCGATCGGCAGGCCGTCGGCTGTGAGCCCGCACGGCACACTGATGGCCGGCTGCTGCGTCAGGTTGAACGGGTAGGTGAACGGCGTCCACTCCGTCCAACGGGTCATCCCGCTCCCCGTCGGCACCTCCTGGCCGACGTCGAATGCGCCGATCGGCAGCGTCGGCGTGGCGAGCAGATCGTACTTCTCGTGGAACGCCCCCATCTTCAGTCCAAGGTCAGCACGCACCTGGTTGGCGGCGAGGTAGTCCATCGCGCTCGTGCCCCTGCCGATGGTGGCGACCTCGAGCAGTGCGGGATCCAGCTCGTTCCACCTGGCCCTGTCGTAACTCTCGATGACCTTGCCAGCTCCGGCGAACCACAGCACGTGGTAGGCCTCGCGCGGGTCGTCGAACCCCGGATCGACCTCCTCCACGATCGCGCCGAGGCTGGCCAAGACATGCACCGCTGCGTCGACGGATGCCGCAACGTCCGGGTCGACGGCCGCATACCCGAGGTCGCGGCTGTAGGCGATCCGAAGGCCCGCGATGGAATCGTGCAGCCCGCTTGTGAACGACTGCGACGGCGGCTTCATGGCAGACCAGTCCCGAGAATCGAACTCTGTCAAAACATCCATCATCAGCGCGGCATCCTCGACGGTCCGCGTCATGGGGCCGGCGTGGGAGAGGGTGCCGAACGGGCTCGTCGGATAGATCGGAATCGCCCCGTAGGTGGGCTTCAAGCCCACGATTCCACTGAATGCGGCGGGTATCCGAACAGAGCCGCCGCCATCCGTTCCCACCGACAACGCGCCCATGCCGAGTGCGACAGCGCTGGCCGATCCGCCACTGGATCCGCCGCTGGTCTTCGTCTCGTTCCATGCATTTCCGGTGTTGCCCGTCAGCGGGTTGTCCGTGACGCCCTTCCAGCCGAACTCCGGGCTGGTGGTTTTGCCGATCAGCACGGCCCCTGCCTCGCGGAGTCTCGCGACCGACGGGGCGTCTTCATCCCACGCCTGGTCAGCATCTGTCAGCCGCGAACCGCGGAGCGTCGGCCAGCCGCGGGTGAGCAGCAAGTCCTTGATGCTGGTCGGCACGCCGTCGAGCACGCCGATCGGCGAGCCGCTCTGCCAGCGATCCTCCGACTTTCGCGCCTCGGCCAGTGCCAGCTCCTCGTCGACCAGGCAGAAGGCGTTGACCGCGTCATCAAGGCGGGCAATTCGCTCCAGGGCCGCCTTCGTCGCCTCCACCGGAGAAACGGTCTTCGCGCGAAAAGCGTCGAGCAGGGCGGTGGCGGACAGGTCAGCGAGATCATCCATTTCCACAGTGTGGGGTCCTGCGGCTCAGATTGTCAACAATGTGCATTGCTTGCTCAGCCTTCACCACATAGAATGTCTTATTGTTGACAATCTGCAACTCGTTTGGCTTCCACTCGCATTGCTCCGATACGCATTGAGGACACTGTAATGACACTGCTCAGCCCGACCGTGAAGTCCGCCTCCTTGAGCCCGCTCCTGAAGCAGGCAACGCCCGTCGTTGTTGACCGTGCGCTCGGCAGCTGGATCTACGGCACAGATGGCGAGAAGTACCTCGACTTCACCACCGGCATTGGAGTGACCAGCACCGGCCACTGCCACCCCAGGGTGGTCGAGGCGGCCAGGGAGCAGACCGGCGTCATCATCCACGCCCAGTACACGACCGTCATGCATAAGCCGCTGATCGCGCTCACCGAGAAGCTCGGCGAGGTACTCCCAGACGGGCTCGACAGCATCTTCTACGCCAATTCAGGGTCGGAAGCGGTTGAGGCTTCCATCCGTCTGGCCAGAATGGCGACCGGTCGACCGAACATCATCGCCTTCCACGGCGGCTTCCACGGGCGCACCGTCGCCGCCGCATCGCTCACCACCGCCGGCACAAAATTCCGCTCCGGCTTCAGCCCGATCATGGGCGGGGTGCACATCGCTCCGTTCCCGTACGCATTCCGCTACGGATGGGACCTGGATACCGCCATCGACTTCGCCCTGAAAGAACTCGACTACCTGCTCCAGACCGTTTCGTCACCCGCTGACACCGCCGGCTTCATCATCGAACCCGTGCTCGGCGACGGCGGCTACCTGCCGACTCCCCCGCGCTTCCTCGAGGGCATCCGCGAGCGCGCAGACGAGCACGGAATCATCCTCATCCTCGATGAGGTGCAGGCCGGCGTCGGACGCACCGGAAAATTCTGGGGCCACCAGCACAGTTCGATCACACCGGATGTCATCATCACCGCCAAGGGGCTGGCGAGCGGATTCCCGATCTCGGCCATCGCAGCATCCACCGAACTGATGACCAAGGCCTGGCCAGGGTCGCAGGGCGGAACCTACGGAGGCAACGCCGTGGCCGCTGCGGCTGCCGTCGCCACCCTCGACGTCGTGCGTGACGAAGGACTGGTCGAGAACGCGCGAGTGCGCGGCGATCAGCTGCAGCGTGGGCTCATCGAGCTGGCGGGTGACAAGCCGCTGCTCGGCGATGTGCGCGGGCTGGGGCTCATGCAGGCGATCGAGTTCGTGACGGATGCCGGCGAGCCGAACGCCACCCTCGCTGCCGCGGTGCAGCAGGCCGCCATCTCCCAGAACCTGCTCCTGCTCACCTGCGGCGCAGCGGGCAACGTCGTGCGCGTTATTCCGGCTCTCAACGTCACCGGCGCCGAGATCGAGACCGGTCTCGAACGCTTCGCCGCCGCCGTGAACGACGCCCTGCACGCCTGACCGGGCTCGCAGAAGACCTTGCAGGACGCCCCGCTCGAAAGACCAGTCAGGAGTGCCGGTAGATCATGACACCAAAGATCATGACAACAAAGATCGTGACGATCACCGCTGATGCCCCGCTCACCGAGCTGAATGGGCTGGGGATCGACCTCGATACATCGACGAGGCGCCTGTCGGAGTACGCGTACGACGCCTCTAACTACCGAATTGAACCGCTCGGCGTGATCTTCCCGCGCACGGCGAAGGAAGTCGCAGACATCGCCCGGATCTGTCACCGCACCGGCACGCCCGTCGTCAGCCGTGGCGGCGGCACCTCGATGGCCGGCGGAGCGATCGGCCCCGGCGTTGTTCTCGACTTCTCGCGACACATGAACGCTGTGCTGAGCGTCGACGAAGAACGACGACAGGCGCAGGCGGAGCCCGGCATCGTGCTCACGACCCTGCAGGGTGAGGTGCAGAGGGTGACGGATGACGCCCTCACGTTCGCTCCTGATCCCTCGAGCAAATCGCGGGCGACACTCGGCGGTGCCATCGCCAACGACGCCTGCGGAAATCACTCGGTGCGTTACGGTCGCACCTCTGACCATGTCATCGCGCTCGATCTGGTGACGGCCGCCGGGGTGCGGCTCACCGCCACCCAGACTGCAGTCGTGGCGACGGATCCAGACGACCACGCCGCCGTGCAGGCAGCGGCAGAGATCACCTCAGACCTGCGCAGCCTCGCCGGCGACAACCTCAGCGACTTCCGCCTCGAGCTCGGACGCATTCCCCGCCAGGTGTCGGGCTTCCACCTCTCCCACCTTCTGCCCGAGAACGGTTTCGACGTCGCCAGGGCACTCGTCGGCAGTGAAGGAACCTGTGCGATCGTCGTCGGTGCGACTGTTCGCCTGGTGCCCACCCCCGCAGCCGCCCTCCTGGTCAGCCTCGGTTATGACGACGTCGTGGCCGCGGCAGAAGACGTCATGACGATCCTCGAGTTCTCCCCCGCCGCCATCGAGGGAATCGACGAGGCCATCGTCGACACCATGCGCCACCTGCGCGGCGACGACTCAGTGCAGGGATTGCCGGCGGGCAAAGCCTGGCTGTACGTCGATCTCGACGGCGACGATGAAGCCGAGGTTGCTGAGAAGGCCGAAGACCTGCTGGAGCGGCTTCGCCAGAACGGCCGGCTGCGGGCAGGCCGGGTGGTCGCAGACCTCACAGAGCGGGCCTCCCTCTGGCGGGTGCGCGAAGACGGCGCCGGCCTTTCTGCGCGCCTACACACCGGTGGCGAGTCGTGGCCAGGGTGGGAAGACTCCGCAGTCGCCCCGGAGAACCTCGCCGCGTACCTCGCCGAGTTCCGCACACTGCTTGCGCGTTTCCAGTTGCACGGCGTCATGTACGGCCACTTCGGTGCGGGCTGCATGCACGTGCGCATCACCTTCGATCTCCGCACCGACACCGGGCGCTCGGTCATGGCGGACTTCATGCGTGCCGCCGCCGAACTTGTCGTCAGGCACGGCGGATCACTCTCTGGCGAGCACGGTGACGGCCGCGCCAGGAGTGAACTTCTGCCGATCATGTATTCACCGGTGATGCTCGATGCCTTCGCCCGGTTCAAGACGATCTGGGATCCGACGGGCATCCTGAACCCCGGCATCCTGGTGAATCCAGACAGTTTCAGTGACAACCTGGCCCTCGCCGGGGTGCCGGAGCGAGAGTGGCGCACCAGCTTCGATCTGACGCCCCACGCCCCGTCACCGCACCAGAAGACGATCGACCCGTTTGTTCACGCCGTACAGGGGTGCGTGGGGATCGGGCGCTGCCGGTCAGATAGCGGCGGAGTCATGTGCCCCAGCTACCGCGCGACAAAAGACGAGAAGGACTCCACCAGAGGGCGCTCGCGGGTGCTGCAGGACATGGTGCGTGGTGCGAACAGCGTCGAAGAGGGCTGGCGATCTGACGACGTGCGCGAGGCACTCGATCTCTGCCTCTCCTGCAAGGCCTGCTCCACCGATTGCCCGGTGGGCGTCGACATGGCCAGCTACAAGTCGGAGTTCTTCGATCACTATTACGAGGGCCGGCTCCGCCCCCTCTCGCACTACTCGCTCGGCTGGCTGCCGACCTGGTTGAAACTGACCAGGCGGATCGCCCCGCTCGTGAACCTGGTGCTTGCCTCGCCACTCGGAAAGGTCGTCGCCGTCCTGGGCGGCCTGACCACCAGGCGCACTCTTCCGCGTTTTGCCAGCGCCACGCAGCTGCGCCGGGCCCTCGGCACCGGAGCTGCACCGGTGATGTCAGGCGCCAACACCGAAGCCGGCGCCGCGAATGCGCCGGACATCGTGCTGGTCATCGACAGCTTCACCAAGGGCTTCCGCCCAGAGGTCGCCGGAGCCGCCCGGAGAGTCCTGAGCAGCGCCGGCAGCGAGGGTGCAGGCAAAACAGTCCAGTGCAACGAAGAAGTCTGCTGCGGCCTCACCCTGATCTCAACCGGCCAGCTCGACAGGGCAAAGAAGACGCTCGCCAGGGCCGCCGAGACCCTTGACGACGGCAGCGACCGCCCGATCGTGGTGATCGAGCCCAGCTGCGCGGCCGCATTCCGCAAAGACCTGCCAGAGCTCATCCAAACGGATGCCGCCCGCCGCGTCTCCCGGCGCATCCGGAGCTTTGCGGGCATGGTGACCGAACTCGTGGCCGACGGCTGGCAGCCGGAGTGGCCGAACGGCCGCGCGCCGGAACGCGTGACCGTGCAGACGCATTGCCACGAGTACTCGGTGTTCGGCGCGAAGGCGCAGACCAGTGCGCTGCGGGCCGTCGGGGTGAGCCAGGTGCGCGAGGCGACCGGCTGCTGCGGAGTCGCCGGAAACTTCGGGTTCGAACCGTCGCACTACGACATCAGCATGCAGGTCGCCGAACAGGCGCTGCTCCCCGCCCTGCGGGACACCGCAGCGAACACCCCGGTTCTCGCAGACGGCTTCAGCTGCCAGATGCAGCTCATGCAGGTCGCACCGGAGCGCACCGGTCTGCACCTCGCCGAACTCCTCGATCCCCAGAACCCCGCAGCCCAGGCCCAGAACCCACCGAACCACGAAGGACGATCATGACCCTCACTGCACCCAGAACCCCAGCCGGGACCGACGCGCGCACGGTCATCGCCAACCTCAAGACCGGTCTCTTCCTGAGCAATGAATGGGTCGATGCCACAGAAGGCAAGACATTCACCGTTGAGAACCCGGCCACCGGAGAGGTGCTGGCCCAGGTCGCAGACGGTTCGGTCGCCGACGCCGAACGCGCCATCCAGGCGGCAGGCGCCGCCCAGCGCGACTGGGCGAAGACCTCACCGCGTGAACGCAGCGAGATCCTTCGCCGCGCGTACGATCTCATCATCGAACGCACAGAGGAGCTCGCGGCGATCATGACGGCCGAAATGGGCAAGCCACTGGCCGAGGCTCGCGGCGAGGTCGCCTATGGAGCCGAGTTTTTCCGCTGGTTCTCCGAAGAAGCCGTGCGTATCAGCGGCGACTACACGACAACGGGCGACGGCAAGAACCGCATCCTCGTCACCCGTGGCCCGGTCGGCCCCTGCGTGCTGGTCACCCCGTGGAACTTCCCTCTCGCCATGGGCACCCGCAAGATCGGCCCTGCCATCGCGGCCGGCTGCACGATGGTGTTCAAGCCGGCTGCGCAGACCCCGCTGACCTCGCTCGCGCTGGTACAGATCCTCAAGGAAGCCGGGCTGCCGGCCGGTGTGTTGAACGTCGTCACCACCTCGAAGGCCTCAGCGGTGGTCGGTAACTGGATGTCGAGCGGCATCGCCCGCAAGGTGAGCTTCACCGGCTCGACGGAGGTCGGCAAGATCCTGCTGACCCAGGCCGCAGAGAACGTGATGCGCTCGTCGATGGAGCTCGGCGGCAACGCCCCGTTCATCGTCTGCGCCGACGCGAACATCGACCGCGCCGTCGACGGGGCCATGATGGCCAAGCTCCGCAACATGGGGGAGGCCTGCACCGCGGCCAACCGGTTCCTGGTGCACCGTTCGGTGGCGGCAGAGTTCACCGAGAAGCTGGCGAAACGGATGTCGGCGCTCACCGTCGGCGACGGCAGCGAAACCGGCACGGACATCGGTCCGCTGGTCGACCAGGCCGGCCTCGACAAGGTGCAGTCGTTCGTCGATGACGCCGTTGAGCGCGGCGCATCCGTTGTCGTCGGCGGCAACAGGCCAGAGCGGCCCGGCTACTTCTATACCCCGACCGTGCTGTCTGATGTGAGCGCCGATTCCGCCCTCATGAGCGCGGAGATCTTCGGACCGGTGGCGCCCGTCATCCCGTTCGACGACGAAGACGAGGCGATCCGGATCGCCAACGACACCGAGTGGGGCCTGGTCGGCTACCTGTTCACTCAGGACATCGACCGCGCGCTCAGACTTGGCGATGAGCTCGAGGTGGGCATGGTCGGGCTCAACACCGGCCTGGTCTCGAACCCGGCAGCGCCGTTCGGCGGAGTGAAGCAGTCCGGGCTCGGACGCGAGGGCGGAAAAGTCGGCATCGACGAGTTCCTCGAGTACAAGTACCTCGCGATTCCGCGCTGATTCCACGCCTGACCCCACGAAACACTATGGTCTGACTAAGGAGGACACGATGGCTGGTGAAGACGGACTGTCGGCCCTGGAGGGCCGGCCGACCTCGGTGTTGATCGCGAACCAGTTGCGCGAGCGCATCATCGACGGTTCGTTCCGCCCCGGCGAGCAGATCAGAGAGGCGGCACTGGTCGAACGCCTCCAGGTTTCCCGCGGCCCTGTACGAGAGGCGCTGCAGCGGCTCAGCCAGGAAGGATTGCTGGTCAGCCATCGAAACCGTGGAGTCTTTGTTCTCGATCTGACCGTGCGCGACATCGCCGAGATCTACGCCGCCCGTGAGGCAATCGAACTCGGCGCGGCAAAAACAATTCTCGCCCAGGATCCGGAGTCCGTCGCCTCCGTCGCCCGCGCCCTGTCGAAGATCATCGCCAAGATGGCAACGCTGGTGAAGGACAGTGACTGGCGGAGGCTCGCGGAACTCGACCTGAGTTTCCACATGGCGTTCGTGAAGGCGGCGAAGAACTCGCGGCTGTCGCGGATCTACTCGACCCTGGCGGCGGAATCGCGCATCTGCATTGTGAATCTCGAGGGTTCGTATCCACGCGTCGATGCCCTGGTCGAAGAGCACCAGCAGCTGATCGACCTCCTGGCCGCCGGAGACGCCGCTGCCCTGCGGAAAGCGATCAGGGCGCATATGAAGTCGGCCGTCGCAGACCTCACCAAGTCAATGCTCGAGGACCTCGCCAACGCGGACGCGGCGAACACGGTCAGCGCGCACGCAGCCCAGGCAAAACCCGCCTGACCGGCCCCACGGCCCGCGCCCGGCGGCTTGCGTCGCTCCCGGTGTGCCAGATATCCTGATTGTCAACAATCTACAAAGAAGTGGCGACAGTACGATGACCAACGTTGTGAACATCCAAGAGAACGAATACCTCGATCGCCTGCTCGGCGTCAGGGCACGAATGAACGCGCAGGGCCTCTCTGCCCTGCTGGTGTCCGACCCGGCCAACCTCTACTACCTGACCGGCTACAACGCCTGGTCGTTCTATACCCCGCAGTTCCTGTTTGTGCCGGCGTCTGGCGACCTTGTGCTGTTCGCGCGGGCAATGGACGCCAATGGCGCCTTCCGCACCGCGTTGCTGCCGCGGAAGAACATCCACGGCTACCCGGAGGAGTTCGTGCACCGGCCCACCGTGCATCCATTCGACTGGGTGGGCGCCAAACTGCGCGAACTCGGTGTTGTCGCCCCAGCGGCCGGTGGTCAGGTCGGGCTTGAACTCGACTCGCACTTCTTCTCGCCGAAGGCCTACCTGTCGCTCGTGAAGGCACTCCCAGAATGGGACTTCGTCGACAGCTTCGAACTGGTGAACTGGGTTCGGGTGGTCAAATCCCCCGCAGAGATCGACCTCATGCGCGCCGCGGCAACGATCTCAACCGCTGCGATGACGGCCGCCATCAACAACATCAGGGTCGGGGCGAGGCAGTGCGATGTCGCTGCCGAGATCAGCAAGGCCCAGATCTCGGGAACTCCAGAGTTCGGCGGCGACTACCCGGCTATCGTCCCGATGATGCCGACCGGCGAAGCCGCCGACACTCCCCACCTGACCTGGAGCGACGATCGTTTCGTCGCAGACGAGGCCGTCGTCGTCGAACTGGCCGGTGCTCACAAGCGCTACCACGTGCCGCTGGCGCGGACCATCATGCTTGGCACCCCGTCCGCCCAGCTGGAGAAAGTGGTCGGCGCAGTCGGAGAGGGGATCAACGCCGTTCTCGAAATGGTCAAGCCCGGGGTGCATGCACGCGACCTGTCAACCGTCTGGGACAAGACCCTGGCCGCGCACGGCCTGGCAAAACCCTCGCGCATCGGCTACTCGATCGGTATCGGCTATCCGCCCGACTGGGGCGAGCGCACCGTCAGCCTCCGAGGTGAAGACGAAACCGTTCTCGCCGAGAACATGACCTTCCATCTGATCTGCGGTATGTGGATGGACAACTATGGCTACGAGCTGTCCGAACCGTTCCGGGTATCGGCAGACGGCGTCGAGACCTTCACCAGCCTGCCGCGCGATCTGATCCGACCGGAGAGTTGAACCATGAGCACCACATTCCTGCCCTATGCGGAGAGAGCCGCACGTCTGACCGGGTCGGTCATTGACTCAAGCACATCGCTGCTCGCCTCCCAGCCGCATGACATCGTGCGCTTCGCCATGGGCTCTCCGGCCGACGAGGCCGTGCCGCTCGATGAGTTCAGGGAGATCTCGGCGGCGACGCTGGACCACAGCAGCTTCACCTACGGCGCGACAGAGGGCGAGCCAGAACTGCTCACAGGGCTCGTCGACTACCTCGTCACGACGTCAGAGCCGACGTCGCGCGACAGGGTGACCATCACATCCGGTGGCATGCAGGGGCTCGACCTGGCCTGCAAGATCTTCGTTGACCCAGGCGACCTGGTGATCGTCGAGAGTCCGACCTACACCAACGGCAGCGCCACGGCCGCGAGCTACCGCGCCGACCTGCTCGAGGCCCCGATGGACGAGAACGGACTCATCGTCGAAGCGCTGCCAGACCTGGTCGAACGAGCCGGGCGCACGCCCAAGGCGATCTACGTCATCCCGAACTTCCAGAACCCGTCTGGAACCACCCTGTCTGCAGCGCGTCGGGAACTCCTCCTCGACCTGGCGCACCGGTGGAACAGCGTCATCATCGACGACGATCCGTACGGCCTCCTGCGCTTCGCAGGAGAAGACCTCCCCAGCTTCCAGAGCCTCAGCCCCTCTGATCCGCTGTTGTTCTCCGTTCGCACGTTCTCGAAGATCCTCGCACCCGGCCTGCGGGTCGGCTGGGTCGACACCGACCCGTCCATCCGCCAGCTGGTGGTCAACGCCAAGCAGTCGATGGATACCTGTGCCAACGTCCCTGCCCAGCAGCTCGTCGCCGAGTTCATCCGCCGTGGCGGGCTCAGCGATCACCTCACCAGGATCAAGGCCCTCTACCTCGAGCGGAAGATCGCCATGGTC
Organism: Glaciibacter superstes DSM 21135; assembly: GCF_000421145.1. GTDB lineage: Bacteria > Actinomycetota > Actinomycetes > Actinomycetales > Microbacteriaceae > Cryobacterium > Cryobacterium superstes. The sequence continues at coordinate 320,864 of NZ_ATWH01000003.1, forward strand.
GAGAGTCTGAAGCGCAACCTCGGCGACCGCATCACGATGACGGATCCGGAGGGCGGCTTCTTCTTGTGGGTCACGCTGCAGGGTGACGACGCCGCCACCTCGACCACTGCCCTGTTCGAAACCGCCCTCGCCGAGGGCGTCGCGTTCATTCCGGGGCCGGCCCTGTCGCCCAGCGGCAAGTTCGACGACGCCTTGCGGCTGTGTTTCGCCACCTCTGATCCCGACCGGATCGAAGAGGGCGTTCAGCGGCTCACCCGCGCGCTCGATGCGGCACGGGCGCACCGATGACCGATCTTGCAGACTCCGGCGCAGCGTATGTTAACGAGATGACGATCCCGGACCCCGCCCTGACACCCACGGAACAGGCGGTCGTCGACCGCATCGACGTCACCAGGCTGCAGTCCCTCACCTTCGACTTGATCGAGGCCGCCGGCGAGAACCCGGGTGGGTTCGAAGAGGCGACGGTCGCCGTGCTCGCTGACGCCTGCGAGCGGTTTGGTTTCACTCTCGAGCTGATCGACGTCGCACCGGGAAGGACGAATCTGGTTGCGACCCTGCCCGGTGGTTCGGAGCCGGGCCTGATGTTCCTCGGACACTCCGACGTGGTGCCGGCGGGCGAGGGCTGGCGAACGCCCCCGTTCGAACCGTTCATTGATGCGGGTCGCATCTACGGGCGGGGCTCCACCGACATGAAGGGCGGGCTCGCCTCCGTCCTCGTTGCCATGGCGACCATCGCGAGCATGGAACTCTCGCTGCGCGGCCCGCTCCAGCTGGTCTGCACCGTCGACGAGGAAGACCTCGGAATCGGCATCAGGGCGTACGCGCCCACTGCCCAACGCGGGCAGTTTGCGGGCTGCGTCGTCGCAGAGCCGACCGACCTGACCACGGTGATCGGCTGCCGCGGTGACAGCTATCTGAAGCTCACCGTCAACGGGATGGCAGCGCATTCCGGCCGACCGGATGACGGTCGAAATGCGATCGCCGCCGCGGCCAGGGTGCTCGAGCTGATCCGAGCAGATCACGATGCCCGAAGGGCAGCGCCAGATCCTCTGCTCGGTTCAGGAACCTGGAGCATCGGCTCGATTCTTGGTGGCACAGGCACCTCCATCGTCGCCGCGGAATGTGTCGTCAGCATTGACCGGCGTCTGATGCCAGACGAAGACGCCGGAGCGATCACGCGTGACCTGCTGCGCCTTGTTCATGACGCCGGCATCGACGGCGATGGCATCGTCATCACGATGGATATCGAGATGGAGATGCCGGGATTCCGGACCGACCCGGCGCATCCGCTGGTCACCAGCGCAGTCGATGCCATCAGGGATGCCGGCGGCGGCACCAGTGAGGTCGGCGGCTGGACCGCTGCCTGCGATGGCGGCTTCATCGCCAGGGATGTCGGCGTGCCCTGCATCGTCCTCGGCCCAGGTGGTCTCAACGACCAGGCGCATCAGGCCAACGAATCGGTGGGGCTCGACGAACTGATCGTGGCCGCGCGAGCATATGCTCTACTGGCAATACGAATGGTTGGGCAGGTATGAGCGCCACAAAACCGGTCCTGGTTGTACTCCATAAGGACGACCTGCCCGACTGCATCCCCTTCATCGAGGAACGGGCAGAAGTCAGGTACACGCGTGTCGACGGACTCGCCGAGGCGATCAGGGGCGCAGAGATCCTGCTCCTCTGGGACTACTTCTCCCCCGCTGTGAAAGAAGTCTGGGCGCACGCGGAATCCCTGAAGTGGATCCACGTCGCGGCGGCAGGAGTCGACAAACTGCTCTTCGACGGACTCGTCGAGTCTGGGGTTGTCGTGACCAACTCCCGTGGCATCTTCGACCGCCCGATCGCGGAATTCGTCCTGGCGAGCATCCTCGCCATGGCCAAGGACATCCCCGGCTCCCTGCGCAGGCAGCAGCGCAGCCAGTGGGAACACCGTGAGACCGAGCGCATCGACGGCGCCGGTGCGCTGATCGTCGGCACGGGATCGATCGGCCGGGAGACCGCGCGACTGCTCACCGCGGTCGGGATGCACGTCGAGGGCGTCGGGCGCACCGCTCGAACGGGGGATGCGGACTTCGGCACCATCCACGCCTCGGGTGATCTCGCATCCGTCGTCGGTGATCATGACTTCGTCGTACTGATCGCACCGCTCACGGCCAGCACGCGCGAGATGGTCGATGGGCGCGTGCTCGGCTCAATGAAGCCGACGGCCCGGCTGATCAACGTCGGCAGGGGCGAACTGGTGAACGACGCCGCGCTGGAGGAGGCACTGGCAGCAGGATCGATCGCCGGGGCCGCGCTCGACGTGTTCAGCACGGAGCCGTTGCCGGCCGAGAGCCCCCTGTGGGCGCTCGAGAACGTGCTGATCTCCTCCCACCTCAGCGGCGACGCCGTCGGCTGGCTGCACCGGCTCTCCGTGCTGTTCGCCGAGAACCTCGACCGTTACGTGCACGGCACACAGCTGGAGAACGTCGTCGACAAGAAGCTCGGTTTCGTCACGTCGCCCTGACCTGCTAGCGAAACAGGGTTCCGAGCCCGTCCAGCCTGAGCGGGCGCCCGGCAATGCGAAGCCCTTCCCACACCGTGACCTGGTTGGCCGTCAGCACGATCTTGCCCGCTGCCCTCTCCAGGTCGTCGATCCACCGCAGCGAGTGCATCGCCGTGTCCGGGATCAGGATCGCCTTGGCGTCCGGATGGTCGGCGTCCAGTGCCATCGCGATCACCTCGTCCTTGCCGAGCAGGCCGACTTCGCCCGCGGTCGCGATGTCATTGCTATGGAACGACACCACCTCCACTCCTGCGTCCCCCAGGAAGCGCTTGAAGTGCTGGGCGAGGTCGTCTGGGTAGCTGGCTGCAACAGCCACGGTTCCGACGCCAAGCGCCCGACAGGCCTCCGCGAAAGCGATGGAGGTCGACGATGCAGGGAGACCGGTGGCCTGCGCGACCTCGTCTGCCTGCGTGTGGGCGCCATCCCAGCCGTACACGAAGCTCCCTGACGTACATGCCCACATCACCGAGTCTGGCGAGAATGCGACGAGCTCGCGCGCGCCGTCCAGCAGGTTCTGTGAACCACCGACCGCCAACAGCTCGTCAACGAGGTGGGCGACGTCACCGCCCGCCGTGCGCACCAGCGGCAGCCGGAGTGCACCGTCGCTTGCCCGTTCGAGGAATTCGAAATCGTCGTCTGCGCCGACTCCCGGGTACAGCAGGCCGACACTCGGCGCTTCGGTTCCGGCAGAGGCGAAGGTGTTCGACGTGGCGTTCTTGGACGCGATGTTGTCCGACACGGACCCTCCTCTATACGACGTGCACTGTGCAGATGACGCGCACGGGGCGACTCGAAGTCGTCACACAATTGTAACGGAGGATTGTTGACAATCCTACACGGAGCGAATAAGTTTCTACCCAAGCACCGAGAGCTTACCTGCGGCCCCGCGTCACGCTGAGCCACCACCGCGGCCCCTTCGGCCCGAGAGATCGGAATCAATGATGAACCGAATCCATGTACGACGCACAGTCGTCCTGCGCACGATCGGGGTGGCGGCCGCCGGCCTGCTGCTGGCCGGCACGTTCAGTGCCTGCACAACGGTCGAACCGGGCGGAGGCGGCGCCTCAGCCGGCGGCGCAGGCGACACTCTCGCCAAAGGTGAGGAGCAGGGGTACCTGAGCGTCGGCATCGCGAACGAACCACCATACACAGAGGTCAACGCAGACGGCTCGGTGCACGGTGCAGAGCCTGATGTCTTGCGCGCGGTCCTCAAGACGATGGGAATCGACGAGATCCAGGGCGTTGTCACTCCCTACGAAGCGATGATCCCCGGCCTGAACGCCAACCGCTGGGACGTCATCGCGGCCGGCCTGTTCATGAAACAGTCCCGCTGTGAAGCAGTCGCGTACTCCGAGCCGGTGATCGTGTCGACCGAGTCGTTCGGCACGCTGCCCGGTAACCCGAAGGGTATCGAGACCATCGCCGACGTCAGCGAGAACCCCGATTTCAAGATCGCCGTACTCACCGGCGGGTTCGAAGAGGGAATCCTGAAGACCGCAAAGATCCCCGACGGCCAGCAGGTACTGGTGAAGGACGCCAGGAGTGGCATGGAGGCCGTGACGGCCAACCGCGCTGATGCCTTCTTGCTGCCGACCCTCTCGCTGAAGTCGCTGGTGGAACAGGACCCCAGCATCGAAGTGACCGCGCCGATCGAAGACGCTCCGCGCACCGGCTCGGGAGCCGCCTTCCGCAAGGAAGACACCGAGCTGCTCAAGGCGTACAACAAGGCGCTTGCCGAGTTCAAGAAGACCCCGGAGTTCGCCGAGATCCTGACCCAGTGGGGCTTTGATCCCACCGTCGTCGAGGGCGTCACCGCCGAGGAACTCTGCAAGACCGAGGGCTGATCCGCACCAGTGCACAGACGACGGGGTATGGCGTACCCGTGGCATTAGCGCCATACCCCGTCGTCGCTCTCCCCGCCAAGAAAGGGTGGTAGCGGTTTGCTTTCAGTTCTCGATTTTGTCCCACTGCTGTTGCAGGGACTGGGGGTCACCATCCTGGTCACTGTCCTCGGTGCATTGCTTACCCTCGTCGTGGCATTCACTGCGGGGCTCAGTGGTTTGTCCAAGCGGTGGTATCTCCGATGGCCGTCATCGATCTTCGTCGAGTTCTTTCGCGGGTCGGGGCTGCTGGTGCAGATGTTCTGGTTCTTCTACGCGTTGCCGTTCCTCGGCATCCAGCTCGCTCCGATTCTGGCCGGCGTCCTGGCACTCGGGCTGAACGAGGGCGCGTATGCCGCCGAGATCGTTCGAGGCACCATCCGGTCACGGGCCAAGGGCCAGACAGAGGCGGCAATCGCCCTCGGGATGAGCCCGGGCCTCCGGATGCGACGCATCCTGATCCCCCAGTCGATCCCGGCCATGCTCCCTGCCTTCGGAAACGTCATGGTCGATCTGCTGAAGAACACCTCATTGGTCTCCCTGGTGACCGTCTCCGACCTCACCTGGCGTGCGTTCACAGCACGAACCGTCACCGGTCAGACCGTGACCCTGTTCCTCACGATCCTCGTCATCTACTACCTCCTGTCGCTCCTCATCGGCTGGCTCACGAGGTGGCTGGAGAAGCGCTATGCGCTCGACCGCAAGTCACTGGCGAAGGCGAGACCGCTGAAGAACCTGGTTGGAGGGATCTCAGCATGACCATCTGGGACACCAACTTCGCCATCTCGATCATCCCGATCCTGCTTGAGGGCTTCTGGCTGACCATCCAGATCACCTTCTTCTCGTTCCTGATCAGCCTGGTCGTCGGACTGCTGGTCGCCATCATCCGGTTCCTGAAGATTCCCGTCGTCTCGTTGATCTTCGACTTCTACGTCTCGTTCCTGCGGGGGACCCCACTGCTCGTGCAGGCCTACGTCGCCTACTTCGTGCTCCCCCAGATCGGTCTGACTTTCGACGCACTGCCGACCGGCATCGTGGTACTCGGGCTGAACTACAGCGCATACACGGCCGAGGTCTACCGGGCGGGCATCGAACAGCTGCCGAAGGGCCAGTGGGAAGCCTCGCGGGCTCTCAGCCTCCCGCCGATGCGCACCTGGGTGCGCATCGTCGTGCCGCAGGCGGTCCGACCGATCATTCCCGTGCTCGGCAACTACCTGATCATGATGTTCAAGGACTCCGCGATCCTCTCGTCGATCACCATCATCGAACTGATGGGCACGGCGTTGCAGATCGGCAGCAACTTCTACCGCTACCTTGAGCCGATCACCATCGCCGGGCTGTTGTACCTGATCATCAGCTTCCCCTGCTCGTTACTGATTAGAAGACTGGAGCAACGTTTTGTCCCCACACACTGACATCCTGAAGACCCTCAACCCGAAGGTGTCCGACCGGGACGTCGAGATTTCGTTCACCGGCGTCAGCAAGACCTGGGGCGAGAACCACGTTCTGCGCGGTCTCGACTTCGACGTGCGCGCAGGCGAGAAGGTGTCGATCATCGGCCCTTCCGGCTCCGGAAAGACCACCATTCTTCGCATCCTGATGACTCTGGAGACGCCCGATGTCGGCGTCGTCACCGTCGGCGGGGATGTGCTCTGGGACGCCAAGCCCGGTGTGAAGAACAAGGAGACCAAGCAGACCATCGCCACTCGGCGCAAGGTCGGCATGGTGTTCCAGCAGTTCAACCTATTCCCCCACATGACCGTGCTGGAGAACGTGATCGAAGCTCCGATTCACGTGCTCGGCATCTCTAAAGCAGACGCCATGGAACGGGCCGTCGACCTGCTCGAGCTCGTCGGTCTGCAGGAGCACATGAAGCACACTCCGCCAGAGCTTTCCGGCGGCCAGCAGCAGCGTGTGGCGATTGCCAGGGCGCTGGCCATGCGGCCCCAGGTGATGCTCTTCGACGAGCCGACATCCGCTCTCGACCCTGAGCTCATCGGCGAGGTCCTGAACGTCATCAGGAGGCTCGCGACCACCACGAACATGACCATGCTCATGGTGACCCATGAGATGCGGTTCGCGCAGGAGATTTCAGACCGGGTGGTGATGTTCGACAAGGGAGTGGTCGTCGAGCAGGGGCCGCCTGAGCAACTGTTCAAGAACCCGCAGCAGGAGAGGACTCAGCGGTTCCTGAAGGCCGTCAACCCTTACTGAGCGGTGTAGGGAGAACGCCCGGCTCGAGCCCCCTCGAGCCGGGCGTTCTTTGTGTGCCGGAAGAACCGGTCACCTGGACAGGGAGTGGTCAGGCGCCGAGCAGCCGCTGCCCCGGCCCGACCGCGCCCAGACCGCACTGGGCGAGCGCCGCCCACATCGTTGCCTGGTTGGCGCTGACGATCGGTTTGCCGAGCTCTCGCTCCAGCGGCGCGATCAGGTCGTAGGTCGGCAGGTTGGTGCACGACACGACGATGGCCTCGGCTTCATCGGAGTTCGCTTCCCTGATCAGTTCCGCCGTGCGCACATACGGCACGGTCCACATCCGCGAATCAAGGCCGAGATGACGGATGCCGGTCACCGCGATCCGATTCTCGACCAGGAAGTCCTCGAGCCTGGCGGTGATCGCGGCGTCATAGGGTGTCGCAATGGCGACGCGACTCACGCCGAGGCGCTCCAGCGCCGCGACGATCGCCCAGGACGTGGTGATGCCGGGTGCCCCGCCGGCCTCGGTCAGGGCGGCTGCGGCCGCCCGCTCCCCTGCGCGCCCCTTGACAAAGCTGGCTGCGGTGCAGGCAAACGCGTATGCGGCCGGCTCGATGGTCTTCAGTTGCTCTGCTGCGGCTCGAAGGCCGGCGTCATCGCCGAGCAACTCCACCATCTCGAGGGTGACCGGCAGCGGGTCGTACGGGGTCCTGGCGAAAAAGAGAGCAGCGTCGTCCGGTGTCCACCGCCACAGTTCGGCGTCGAGTGCCATGTCATACGGCGCGACGACCCCGATCGCCAGGCGCTGGCGCGGGCCGGCGGGAATCGCGTCGGTTTTGGTCTCGTCGGTATTCTTCACGTCGGTATTCTTCACGTCGGTATTCGTCGCATCCGTCACCACGTCAGGCCTCCTTGGGCTGTCGATCGGGCGCGCGCACTGCGTCGTGTGCAACAAACTCGGTGCGCCCATGGATCATTATTGTTGACAATCCTACGTTTTTCAACCTACTCTCGGGGATCAGGACTGGAAACGAAAGGACATTCATGGCCCGCCACATCACCGTCACCCTCGAGGCGCGCGGCGTCAGCTGCCTCGCCAGGCTGCTCGACGACGAAGCACCGCGCACAGCTTCCGCCGTGTGGGACGCACTGCCGTTGTCGTCCGCTGTCTTCCACGGCAAGTATGCCCGCAACGAGATCTACAACCTCGTGCCCGCATTCGCTGCCGTCGAGCCCGGCAAAGAGAACACCACGATCACGCCCATCCCCGGCGACCTGTGCTACTTCCAGTTCGATGCAGACGTGCTGGTGACGCCGTCGCACGGATACGGCGGCGGAGAGGTCCCAACCCAGAAGCACGACATCATCGACCTTGCGCTGTTCTACGGGCGCAACAACCTGCTCATCAACGGCGACCAGGGCTGGGTGCCTGGCAACGTGTTCGGCACGGTCGTTGAGGGCCTCGAGGAGATGGCAGCCGCGTGCCAGGACATCTGGATGGGCGGAGCGCGTGGCGAGACCCTCACTTTCGCGAGGTCAGATCGCACCTGAGTTCTCGTTGAGCCCGCGCTCCGGCAACCGCCGGTGAGTGCGGGCCCGTGGTTCCTGGTCATACAGTTGTCGCGTGGACTACGCCATTCTCGGACTACTCGCCATCCTCGTCATCGTCGCGGTGTCAGCAATCGCTCCGAAGCTCGGGGTGGCCGCGCCGCTCTTGCTCGTGGTGATCGGGCTCGCCGCCAGCCTGAATCCCGGCATGCCGGAGTTCGATCCCCCGCCGGAACTGATTCTCGCCGTTGTGCTGCCGCCGATTCTCTACTCAGCGGCCGTCAACGTGCCCCTCGTCGATTTTCGCCGCAACCTGAAGGCGATCACCGCCCTCTCCGTTGTGCTCGTCATCGTGAGCGCACTGGTCAGCGGTTTGCTGCTCTACTGGCTCCTCCCCGAGCTGAATCTCGCCGCTGCGATCGCACTCGGCGCCGTCATCAGCCCGCCGGATGCCGTCGCCGCGACCTCGATCGGCAAGCGACTCGGTCTGCCCCCGCGCCTGGTCACCGTGCTCGAGGGCGAGGGGCTGGTCAATGATGCATCGGCGCTGGTCCTGCTGCGCTCCGCGGTTGCGGCAACGGCGGGAACGCTCTCCCTCTGGGAGGTGATCGGCGACTTCGCGTTCGCCGTCGCCGCGGGGATCGTCGTCGGTGCCGTGATCGGCTATGTCACCGTCTGGGTGCGCTCGAAGCTCACCAATCCGGTTTTGAACACCACGATCTCGTTCGCCGTGCCGTTCCTGGCCTACATCCCCGCGGAGGAGATCAACGCATCCGGGGTTCTGGCCGTCGTCGTCGCCGGGCTCATCACCGGCCATCGGAGCGCGCAGTACTTCACCGCCCAGAACCGCATCAGCGAGCGAATGAACTGGCGAACCGTGCAGTTCGTGCTCGAGAACGGCGTGTTCCTGCTGATGGGACTTGAGCTGAAAGCGCTCGTCGACGAGGTGACCGACGAACACCTCGGCGTTCTCCAAGCGATCGGCTTCGGCCTGCTGGCCACCCTGTTGTTGGTGATCGTGCGCATCCTGTACGTCATACCCCTGATTGCCTCATTGCGCCGCGATGCAAAACGCGCCGAGGCCAGGGCGCCGCGCATGGAAATAGGTCGCCAGCGCCTGACCGACTACGAGGCCGCCGACCTCGGACCGAACAAGCGCGTGAGCGAGAGGCGCTTGGAAAGAATGCGGCTGTTCCTGACGCGAAGGCAGGCGGACCTCGACTTCGTGCGAGACGAAGGACTCGGCTGGCGCGGCGGCGCAGTGCTGGCCTGGTCTGGGATGCGTGGAGTGGTTACGGTGGCCGCAGCACAGTCACTGCCAAGTGATCTCCCCTACCGTCCGCAGCTAATCCTCATCGCCTTCACCGTCGCCATCGTGACATTGCTTGTGCAGGGCGGAACACTTCCGCTGCTGATCCGCAGGCTGAAAATCGTCGGGACCGACGCGAGCGCCGACCGCGCCGAACTGGCCGGGCTGGTCGACGAGATCAGCGCCATCGCCGTCGAGACCCTCGACAACCCAGAGCTCGCACAGGAGAACGGTGAACCGTTCGACCCAGAGGTCATCGAGCGGGTACGCACCGACAGCCTCCTGCTGAGCCTGGCCATGGCAGAGGCCGTCAGCGACGATGCACCCGGCCCACACGAGCAGCACCGCGCACTCCGCCTCAGAGTGCTGAGGGCAGAGCGCGCGGCCATGCTCGATGCCAGGGCCACCGGATCGTACAGTTCCCGGGTGCTGGAGCGAGCCCAGTACCTGCTCGACCTCGAGGAGTCGCGACTCGCGCAACTCGGCGACGAGTAGCCGCCAGGGTCACCGCCGAATCATCCCTCTCGCCAGTTTCGAAGGCCACCAGACCTTCGGCCCGATGTCGTGCGCGAGCGCGGGAACAAGCAGCGATCGCACCAGGAAGGTGTCGAGGAGCACCCCGAATGCGACGATGAAGGAGATCTGCAAGAGGAACAGGATCGGCAGCACTCCCAGCGCGGCGAAAGTGGCGGCGAGAACAATCCCCGCCGACGTGATCACGCCGCCGGTTGCCACCAGCCCTCGCAGGATTCCCTCCCTCGTGCCATGGGCGATCGACTCCTCGCGCACCCGTGTCATCAGGAAGATGTTGTAATCGATTCCGAGCGCCACCAGGAAGACGAACCCGAACATCGGCACAGACGGGTCTGCACCGGAGAAGCCGAACACCCCGTTGAATACCCAGGCGGAGACTCCGAGTGCCGCGCCGAATGACAGTACGACGGTAGCCACCAGCAGAACCGGCGCGAGCACCGAGCGAAGCAGCAGCATCAGGATGATCAGGATCACGCCGAGGATGATCGGGATGATCAGGTTGCGGTCGTGCACGGCCGTGTCGTGGGTGTCGATGGCGATGGCTGTCGTGCCGCCGACCAGAATGCCGTTGTCGAGATCCGCGAGATCGACGCGCAGGTGGCGAACGTTTGCATCGGCCTCGGCGGAATCGCCGGCATCGTCGAGCGTGGCCTGAAGCATGACCTGGCCGTCATGCACTGTCGGTTCGCCGACCGGAGTCCCAGGCGGACCGACTGAAGAGAGTCCGGCATCCGTCACCGTCAGCGTGCCGCTCGGTGAGTCTTCGGAGAGCACGCTGAGCGAATCAACGCCGTTCGCGGCCAGGATGACCTCGGCCATCGCATCGAGTTCCGACTCAGGACCCACGACGAGCGCTGGCGTTCCCGCGCCGCCAGGGAAGTGATCACCGAGCACGGCCTGGCCGTCGCGCGCCTGCGACGACCCGAGAACGAAGTCACTCTGGGGTACGCCGTCTGCCTTCAACTGGAACAGCCCGATCGAGGCAACCGCCAGCAGCAGTGTCGAGGCGATCCAGACCAGTCTCGCCCTCCGGCCGACGAGCCTGGCAATCTTCGGCCAGACGCCCTTCGCCCCGGCGCCGGTCAGCTCTGGATGCGCACTGCCGAACGCCGGCCGCACCGGCCAGAAAGCAACGCGGCCAGCCCAGAGCATCAACGCTGGGAGGAGTGTCAGCGAGGCGAGCAGTGCAAACGCGATGCCGATCGCTGCGACGGGGCCAAGCGCCTTGTTCGAATTCAGGTCGCTGAACAGCAGGCACAGCAGAGCAACGATGACGGTGCCGCCCGACGCCAGGATCGGCTCGAACGAACCACGCAAGGCAGCCATCGTGGCGTCCCACTTGCGCTCGTGATCGCGCAATGCCTCTCGATATCGTGAAACGTAGAGCAGCGAATAGTCCGTTGCGGCTCCGATCACCAGGATGAACAGGATGCCCTGGGTCTGCCCGCTGAGAACGAGAACGTCGGCTCTGGCGAGCGAGATCACGACCAGGACGGCCGCGCACAGGGCCGACAGGCTGGTGCCGAGCACGATGAGAGGCATGAGCGGGGATCGGTACACGATGATCAGGATCACCAGGACGGCCGCGAGCGCGGTCAGCAGCAGGATCCCATCAAGGCCCGCGAAGGCGCCGACGATATCGGCTGACAGGCCCGCAGGGCCGGTGACGTACGCGCTCACGCCGTCGATCTGATTGTCGGCAAGGTAGTCGCGCACGGTCTCAACGGTGTCGGCCGGCGTGATGCTGGTGTCCATCGGCACGATCACCTGCGCGGCCTCGCCGTCCTCTGAGATGATCGGCGGCGAAACGGATGCCGGCACCACCCCGTCGACGTCCTGAATTGCTGAGACCTGGGCCGCGATCTCAGCATCGTCGTCTGCTGTCAGTCCGGAGTCGCGCTGGTAGACCAGCACAGCGGGGATGACGTCGTCGCCCCGGAACAGCGACTGCAGCTCCTGCACCTGGGTCGCGTCTGCGCTGGCGGGAAGCTGCTGCACCTGGTCGTTCTTGGCGACCTCGCTGATTTTGCTGAACGAAGACCCTCCGGCGGCGAAGAGTGCCAGCCAGACCAGGATCAGTACGGAGGGGATGAGGATGCGCAGCCACACGGGCACGCGGGAACGGGAGGAGGAACGAGTCTTGATCACACCATCGACGCTACGTAACGGACACCGGCTTCCGCGTCGTTCGAAAGTTTGAAGTGGGCGTCACGTCAACCAGGTCGCTGGCCCCGGAGGCCGGCGACGCCGGTCAGTGCGCGGACTGCACCGTGCGAATCTTCGCCAGCACGAGGTTTTTCAGGTCTTCCGGCGCGCTCTCCTTGCAGGCACGCTGCATGACTTCGGTGAGCGTCACACCGATCAGGTGCTCGCTGCTGCAGTCCTCGCAGTGCTGGAGGTGCTCACGAATGTCGGTGGCGTCGTCGCCCCGCAGTTCGTTGTGCAGGTATTCCTCGAGTTCGGCCTTGGCCTTCTCGCATCCACAGTCAGTCATGTGCTCGTGCTCCCAGATTTCAGCGGTCGGGATGCCGGCTCGGCGGCACCGTGTCCTCGACCGTTCGCGTAGCCGGCCAATAGTTCGCGGAGGAGTCGTCTGCCACGGTGCAGCCTGCTCATCACGGTTCCGATCGGCGTCTTCATGATTTCGGCGATCTCCTGGTAGGAGAACCCCTCGACGTCGGCGAAGTACACGGCCAGGCGGAAATCCTCCGGAATGGACTGCAGGGCGTCTTTGACCGCGCTGTCCGGAAGATGATCGATGGCCTCTGCCTCTGCCGACCTGCTCGACATCGCGGTCGTCGACTCAGCCCCACCGAGCTGCCAGTCTTCCAGCTCGTCGATGGCGCCCTGATACGGCTCTCGCTGCTTCTTGCGGTAAGTGTTGATGAACGTGTTGGTGAGAATTCTGTACAACCAGGCCTTCAAGTTCGTGCCTTGTTGGAACTGTCCGAAGGCGGCGAACGCCTTCAAGAACGTTTCCTGCACGAGGTCCTGCGCATCCGATGGATTGCGGGTCATGCGCATCGCCGCAGCGTAAAGCTGGTCGATAAACGGCATCGCCTGTTCTTCGAACAGGTCCCGCGCATTGGGCGCGTCTGGAACGTCTGGCGTATCTGTTGTCATCAACGGCAATACTAAGCCGTCGACCGGCAGAGCGCCTGGCCGTTCGAGCACCGGCCGTTCGAGTACTGTCGTGCCTGTCACCAGACCTCCTTGATCTTTCATCACCGACTATCCTGATAACCAATGCTGATCTCGAGATATTCCAAGCCGGAGTTCAATCCGTACGGCGACAACGCGCCAGATGAGTCGACCGCGCTGTGGCCGGCGCCCGTCGCGCCGACGCCGCTGTCTGCGGCGTTCGGCCTGCCGGGCTCGAAGTCGCTCACCAACCGCGAACTGGTGCTGTCGGCGCTGGCGGACTCACCGTCACTGCTCCGATCCCCCCTGCACTCGCGCGACAGCGATCTGATGGTGGATGCCCTCCGCCAGCTCGGCACGACGATCGAGGCGGTCCCAGGCGGCGGCGAGTACGGCGACGACTGGAAGATCACCCCGGCCGATGAACTCCTCGGATCCACCACCATCGACTGCGGTCTGGCCGGAACGGTCATGCGCTTCCTTCCCGTCGTCGCCGCGCTGGCACTGGGACCAACCACCTTCGATGGCGACGCGGGCGCACGTCGTCGCCCCATGGCGACAACCATCACGTCACTGCGCGCCATCGGCGCCGACATCAACGATGACGGCAGACTCGCCCTCCCCTTCACTGTGCACGGTCGTGGAGACCTGGCCGGCGGTGAGGTCACCATCGACTCCGGCTCATCGAGCCAATTCGTCTCCGGCCTGCTGCTGGCCGCTGCCCGGTTCGAGAACGGCCTGCACCTGACCCACAGCGGCGAGCGACTCCCGAGCCTTCCGCACATCGACATGACCATCGCGACACTCGCAGGGCGTGGTGTCACCGTCGCCCGCCCGTCCGAACGGGAATGGGTCGTCGAAGCGGGCCTCATCTCCGGGGCCGAGGTCGACATCGAACCTGACCTCTCGAATGCCGCACCGTTCCTCTGCGCTGCGCTCGTCGCGGGCGGAAGCGTCACGATCACCGGCTGGCCGGAGGCAACCACCCAGGTGGGTGCGAGCCTGGCCGAACTCCTGCCGCGCTTCGGGGCGACCGTCACCCGGGAAGGCGACCGGTTCACGGTCACCGGCGGCGACAGCATCCGTGGCGTGGAGATCGATCTATCCACCGGCGGTGAACTCGCACCGAACCTGGTGGCGCTCGCCGCTCTCGCAGACTCGCCATCCGAAATCACCGGAATCGGCCACATCCGTCACCATGAAACCGACCGCCTCGCGGCGCTGATCGCGGAGATCAACGGCCTCGGCGGTAACGTCACTGAACTCGATGACGGACTGCGGATCGAGCCGGCGCCGCTGACCGGTGGTGTGTGGCGCAGCTACGACGATCACCGCATGGCGACCAGCGGTGCGATCATCGGGCTTGCGGTTCCCGGTGTCGAGATCGAGAACATCCAGACGACGGCGAAGACGCTGCCGCAATTTGCCGCCCTCTGGCAGTCGATGGTCGGGGAAGCGGCGCTGTAGATGACCTGGTGGGCCACCGACGACGAGGACGATGAGCCGGAGTACGACGAGTCCAGCGTTCGGGTGCGGCCGAACCCCAAGGGCAACAAGCCGCGCACCAAGACCAGGCCTGAGCATGAGGATGCCCTGACCGGGCGCATCCTGTCTGTCGACCGTGGTCGGTACACGGTGATGCTGGGCGAGAACACGCCGGATGAGCACCGGGTGACCGCCGCGCGCGCCAGTGAATTGCGCAAGCACGCGGTGGTGACCGGCGACAGGGTCGACATCGTCGGCGACACCACTGGTGCGGATGGCAGCCTTGCACGCATCGTGCGGATCGTTCCGCGAACGACCCTGTTGCGGCGAAGCGCCGATGACACGGATGCCGTCGAACGGGTGATCGTCGCGAACGCAGACCAGATGCTTATCGTCGTGGCAGCGGCGAATCCGGAGCCGCGCATCCGTCTCGTCGACCGCTACCTGGTCGCCGCATATGACGCCGGCGTATCGCCGATCCTGTGCATCACGAAGACCGACCTGGCCGACCCGGCGGAGTTCCTGAGCAACTTTGCCGGGCTCGACCTCCCGGTGTTCCGCAGCCGGGAGGATCACATGCCGCTGGCCGAGATCTCGGCCGCGCTGATCGCACACGACACGGTCTTCGTCGGGCACTCCGGCGTCGGCAAATCGACCCTGGTCAACGCGCTTGTGCCTGCCGCCCACCGCGCAGTGGGCGTGGTGAACACGGTGACCGGCCGTGGCCGACACACGTCGTCGTCGACGATTTCACTCCGGCTCGAAACGGATGCCGGGCGCGGCTGGGTCATCGATACCCCCGGTGTGCGGTCGTTCGGGCTCGGGCACATCAACACCGACAACATCCTGAAGGCGTTCACCGACCTGGCAACGGTTGCCGAGAACTGTCCGCGCGGGTGCACGCACCTGCCGGATTCGCCCGACTGCGCCATGAACGAGGCCGTCGCCCGCGGGGACCTCGGCCCGACCGGCAAAGCCCGCCTGGACTCCCTGCAGCGCCTGCTCACCACCTTCGCAGCCGGCCCGACCTACTGACCGCCACTGCTACCGCCGCCTGCTGCGTGCACCTGCCAGCACCTGCTGCGTGCACCTGCTGTCCGCGTCCGCCCCACCCCCTGCTACCGACCAGGCAGGGGAGGCCAGGGCGGTAGCGTGGATCCATGACCGAATCCACGCGCCTCGAAGCCGGCGACCCGGCTCCCCAGTTCACTCTCACCAACCAGGACGGCGCATCCGTCTCGCTCTCGGACTTCGCCGGCCAGAAGGTCGTCGTCTACTTCTACCCGGCTGCGATGACGCCGGGCTGCACCACAGAGGCGTGCGATTTCCGCGACAACCTCGGATCACTGAAGTCCGCCGGTTACCAGGTGCTCGGTCTCTCGAAAGACGCTCCCGCGAAGCTCAAGGAGTTCCAGCAGCACGACGCCGTGAACTTCCCCCTGCTCAGCGACGAAGACCTAGCCGTTCACCACGCCTACGGTGCGTACGGCGAGAAGAACCTCTACGGAAAGCTCGTCACCGGTGTTCTGCGATCCACTTTTGTGGTCAACGAAGACGGCACGATCCAACTCGCGCTCTACAACGTGAAGGCGACAGGCCACGTCGCGAGCCTGCGCAAAAAGCTCGGTATCGACGCCTGACGGCAGCCGCGCAGCCAGGCTCGCGCGCAGCACACAAGCCGATTTCACCATCGCGGGCGTTTCGTCCGCGCCCGGCGGCGCGTCATGCACCCGGCGCAGCGTCATGCGCCAGTTGCGCGCGTATGCGCCCCGCGCGCAGGGCGCATACGCGCGTAGTTGGCGCATGCGCGCGGGCCCGCGTTGGTATGAGCGCGGGTGTCGGCGTCGGCGTCGGCGTGCTGCCGGCCGAGCGGCAGGTGTCAGGCGGATGCGCCGGGGTCGCGGGTGGTTGCCGCCACAACTCTCGGCGTGAACAGCAGCACAATGACGACGAGCGAGGGCACAAGCAACGCCCACCCAACGTCAGAGCGGGCGTAGATGCCCTGGAAGGCCCCGACGGCGACGGCGATCTGCAGCAGTTGCCACGTCACTGCGGCTGCCCGCACCCACGAGCGACGTCGCAGCACATTCAGGGCGATCGCGCTCACCCAGACGGCCGCGATCACGGCAATCACGAGGATCGCGATCGCGCTCGTGTACGACGCCGGCTCGGCCGTGAGCAGTTCAAAAACCTGCCAGGCCACCAGGGCCCACACCAGCAGCGCCTCGAGGGCAAGGAGGATGGCCACCAGGGTGAGAGCCGGCGGTCTGACTGACGTTTTGGAACCGCCCGCGGGCTCGCCGACGGCATCCGTCGAGGGCTCGTCTCGTTCACTCACAGGCTAATCCCATACAAAACTATTGATTTGACTCCCCCATTATGCGACCATATTTGAGGCGCGGTTGACGCTCACAGGGGCGTGGGCAGATCTCACTGAGTAAATTTTGTAAATTTCGCAGGCAGGTCGTCAAATTTCCTGCAACCGGCCATCATCGCATTTCAGGCCGATCGGCCATGCACTCGGCAACAAAGGAGCACCCCCATGGATTGGCGCGATAAAGCGGCATGCCTCACAGCAGACCCGGAACTGTTCTTCCCGGTCGGCAACACTGGTCCGGCAGTCGACCAGATCGAAAAGGCGAAGTCGGTGTGCGCGCGTTGCCATGTCACGGAGGTCTGCCTCCAGTACGCCCTCGAGACCGGTCAGGACTCCGGAGTCTGGGGCGGCCTGAGTGAAGACGAGCGTCGCGCGCTCAAGCGCCGCGCCGCCCGCGCCCGTCGCGCTTCCTAACGCCACTCGTCCGCCGCCACTCGCGCGTCCCGTTCACCCACGCCGAGCCGTGGCTTAAGCACCTTCACCAGCAATTTTAGGTGCTTCATTCACGGTTCGCGGGTGCCACGGGCACGCGCGGCGTCCGGTGTCACGCTTCCTGCATATAACGCAGTGGGATGTCGATGGTCACCTCTGTGCCGCTGCCCATCATGGTGTGCCAGTCGATGGTGCCGCTCAGCTCACCCTGGATCAGGGTGCGGATGATCTGGGTACCGAGACCGGAACCGACCTTGCCCTCCGGCAGGCCTGACCCGTTATCGCGCACCACGACGGTCAGTCGCTCCTCGTTGCGCTTCGCTTCGATGACGACCTCGCCCTCGCGGCCGGCGAGGCCATGTTCGACGGCGTTGGTGACAAGTTCGGTGAGGGCCAGCGCCAGCGGGGTCGCGTAGGCGCTTGGCAGGGTTCCGAAGCTTCCAGAGAAGCGCGGGTGCGCTGTAGTGTTGTGCGCGGAGGCCACCTCGGCGATCAGCAACAGCACCCGGTCGAACACGGCATCGAAATCGACGATCTGGCTGAGGCCCTCCGACAACGTGTCGTGCACAACGGCAATCGCCCCCACACGACGCATCGCCTGGGTGAGCGCCTCGCGAGCAGTGTCAGAGTGAGTGCGTCTGGCCTGGATCCGCAGCAGCGACGCGACAGTCTGGAGATTGTTCTTCACCCGGTGGTGGATCTCCCGGATGGTCGCATCCTTCGTGATCAGCTCGCGTTCCTGGTGACGCAGCTCGCTGACGTCGCGCGACAGCACGATCGCCCCGATGCGTTCACCGCGGTTGCGCACGGGAATCGCGCGCAACGAAACGGTCACTCCCCGTGCCTCGATATCCGTACGCCATGGCGCCCGCCCGGTGACCACGAGCGGCAGCGATTCGTCGATGACCGCCCGCCCGCTGAGCAGGCGGGTCGTCACCTCGGCGAGGGACTCGCCCTCGAGTTCGTCGGCAAATCCCATGCGGTTGAACGCTGACAGCGCGTTCGGGCTTGCGAACGTCGTCAGGCCGTCGACGTCAAGACGAATCAGGCCATCGGATGCGCGTGGCGCGCCCCTGCGCGGCCCTGTCGGTGCACCAAGATCCGGAAAATCGCCCGAAGCGATCATGCCGAAGAGGTCGTCTGCGCACTCGTTGAATGTCAGCTCCTGGCGGCTCGGCATGCGCGCTTCGCTGAGGTTCGTATGCCGGGTGAGCACGGCGATCGGCGTTTCGGTGATCGCGGCCCCATTGGGTGCGAGACGGCGCATCACCGGGATCGCACGAACCCGAGTTGGAGTCTCCTCGTACCAGTCCGGCGCAGACGTGTCGACGATCTTCGCGGTCTCGAACGCCTCCGTGACCTGCTTTCGCCACTCTCCCTTGATGTTCTGCCCCACGAAGTCGCGGTAGAACAGCGTCGCAGCGCTGGATGGCCTGGCGTGTGCAACGGCGACAAAACTGCCACTGTCGGTCGGCACCCAGACCACGATGTCGGCGAATGCGAGGTCGGCAAGCAGCTGGCCGTCTGACACGAGCATGTGCAGCCAGTCCACATCTTCGGCACTGCTGCTGCCCTGGGCGAGAACAAGATCACTGAGCGTTGACACGATCACCAGCCTAGGTGTTTTCTGGTCGACCGCAGGTCGCCTGTGACCGCAGGTCGCCGCGGTCAGGTCGCCGCCGTCAGGTCGCCGCCGCCGTGCGGCGCCACCGCGAGGTCTTCCGACGGCGCCCGGTGACCGGCGCGGGCTCCGGCAGGAGTACAGAGCGCACAAAGCGACGGATGCCGGCCCTCGCCGGCGACTTCGGCGCGGCATCCCGCAGTGTGCGCCCGGTCAGCACTGCAGCGTCGACGCCCTGCTGGTCGTGCGGCACGAGAACCGGGTCTTCGATGTTGCCGAACCTGCGCAGGGTGGAAACGACCTGTCCATTCGGGTCGAGGCCGATGGCACTGGCGCGCACCCGGTTCATCACCACGCTCACCTTCTCAGTGGTGAGCACCTCTGCCAGCTCCACCCACGAGCGCAGGAACCGCGCCATCCCGACCGGGTCGGCGAGCCCCACCGCTACCACCTGGTCTGCCTGCGCCAGCGCTCCCAGCGTCGCCGCGTTCCGCCGCGGCGCAAACAGGTCGCTGGAGATCTCCTCGTCGCTCTCCAGGCTGAATCCGGTATCGAGCACCACGTAGTCCACCCAGTGTTTCAGCGCCTGGATCGTCGTGGTCACCCGTTCCCCTGAGAGCTCGGGCCAGCGAGACGGCCGGCCGATGCCGGTGAGCACCCAGAACGCACCCTGTGGCGAGTTGTACCGCTGGGCGATTCGTTCCAGTTCCGCCTGGTTCAGGCTGTCGGATCCGGCCAACCGGCAGGCCGCCGCGAAGCCAGGCGCTTCGTCGAGCATGCCGAGGCTGGGTGCCACAGATCCGCTGTAGGTGTCGACGTCTGCCAGTGCGACGGTGTGTCCGGCGGCCGCGATCTCTGCCGCGATGTTGATGGCAAGGGTGGTGCGCCCCGGCGCGCCTGCCGGCCCCCACACGGCAATCACGGAACCGGATTCGAGTGCCGGCGATGAGCGCGCAGTGTCGCCGGCTCGCAGTGGCACAACGATCCCGCCCGAGATCAGCGCGTCGATCTGCGTCCAGTCGGACGCGACGTCCAGCACCTCGTACAATCCGAGCGAAGCCGCGTAGCGGCGTTCGTGATCGGATGCCACAACCGCGATCACACGCACGCCGCGATCATCTGCGGCGCTGATCAGCTCGGCACTGAGCGTGGCGCGCATAGCCTGCACGAGCGCTATCTCCGGCGCCTGAGCGGAGATAGCGGCGACGACATCCGGTGCTGTTTCATAGCGCGCAAGCACCGTGTGCCCGTGATCGACCAGCAGGGTGATCATGCGGTCCTCGAAGCGCCGTTCCAGCGCGAGGACGACGGTGGCCACTACTCCTTCCCCAGCGGCGTGTCGACGGGAACGATGGCCATCGAGTCGTTGTTGGCGATCGCCTCGAGCACCGCGGCGACCTTGCTGCGGGGCACCTGCACTTCGACCGACTCGCCCCCAGAGGCCGCGATCAGGCCGGTCGGCTCGACCAGTCGCACGACGCTCGCCTTTCCCACCAGCACTGCCGGGGGGCCGAACTGGCCGTGTTCCGTCGCTTTTGCCGACCAGACATCGACGCTGGAACCCGGACCGATCGCACCAGAGAGCGTGCCGTTCACCTCGATGACAACGCTGGTAACGGATGCCCCCGCGCGCGATCCGACCGCGGAGACCGGCACAAGTTCGCCTGCCGCGATCCGGCGCGTGACCACCAGCCCATCCTGAGGGATGCGCCCCGGCGTGACATACAGGTCTGGGGCCCCTTCGAGTCGAACCTGGGTGATCGCCAGATCGTCTGCGTCGACACGGTCGCCGACGGTGAGCGCATCGTGCGCCGCGTACACGGTCACCGAGCGGTCCATCCCCTGCACCACGGCCCCCACTCCGACGACGGATGCCACCACAAGGGCCAGCCCGATGGCGAATCGGGGATCGAACCAGAAACGTCTTCGTGTCGGTGCACCTGTGGGAGTGGTCATCCGTCAGCTCGCCTTCCATTCGGTTCGGATACCATCGTGCCGCTTTCGGCGCCATCGTGGGAAAGTTATCCACAGGCGCCCCGCCAGGCCTCGCAACAACGGATAATCGATGCATGAACGATTCCGTGCCGTCCGACTCACTGGGCCGTTTCCTGACCCTCGGTGACACCGCGGAGCTCCTGAACGTCTCAGCGGCAGAGGCACTTGATCTGGTGCGCACCGGGGAACTGCCCGCGATTCGCATCGGAACCGGCCGCGTATGGCGGGTTGAACGCGCGGTTCTCGAGTCGTACATCGAGGCCAAGTACGAGGAGGCCAGGCGGATCGCCCTGTGGGAGCAGTCCGATTTTGCGAATCTCCCTGAGCTGTCTGGCGGCCAAATCATTCGACCGGACGGCCGAACGAGCCGTCCGGCACACTGAGCCGGCCGTCCAGCTCATCCCGTCCGGCTCATCCCGCTCAGCTCATCTTGATGAGGGCGATCTGGCTGAACGGCACCAGCCGGTACTGACGCACGTCGCGCGAACGTCTGAGCGTGCCGGCGTCGTGAACGGCGAGGTCGAGATGATCCCGCCCGACCCTGTCGATCGTTCCGCTCAGTGAGCCGGTTGGCGTGCAGATCTCGACGGTGCGTCGGCGGCGACAGAGATCTCGGACCACGAAGCTGAGCCCGATGCGGTCGACAACCCGTGCCGAAGATGGAGGTTCATCTGCCAGCGACGGTTCGACCTGCTCCCTGGCCAGGATGACGCCGGAGACGGCAGCCAGCGGGAGCACACACTGGGCTCGCCCTGCGCCTTCCACGAGGTCGGCCGCGAGCCAGTCCTTTCCGAATGTTGTCGGGCGCAGGGTGATCGCGTCACCGGTCACGAGTACGATCCGGAGGATTGCCCTTCCACCCGGGCCAGCCGAACTCGACAGGCTGGCGAGCCTGCTGCGAAGCGAGAGTCGGCCGAGGCGCAGCCTCTCCTCTTCCGCGCGCAGGTCGACCTCGTCGGCATTCAGCTCGTTTTCGAGCTGGCTCTCAAGGTCGTCGAACAGGTTGTCCCAGCGCACATCCTCGAAACTAGCCGGAATCGGCGCGCGGCGCCCACGTTATCCACAGGCCATATAAACCCTAGACACCGCGCGGGTGGGACTGGTTGAGTTTCTGCCAACGCTTGGCCCCTGAATGGGGCTACTGTGCGGCTAGCCCGATGCATCCGGCACCTGACGACGTCGACCAGACACCTCGCGCATCGGAGTCGCCATGAACCCTCGCCTCGCCCACGCCGTCGATACCCACGCCGTCGATACCCACGAAGCTGATAGTGACGCACCTGATACCGACGCAGAGGTTGCCGACGCCACTGAAACGCATTCTGTCGACGCGGGTCTCGCCGGCACCGATCTGGTCGCAGCCGGCACCGACTTCTTCGGCCATCAGCCGGCAACCCGCAGCGACCTGCCTGATCCTGAACCGCTGCTGATCAACCTGAGCCGGTGCGTGATCGAGGTGCTGGCCGGAGTACGCGAACTCGACCAGGTGGCCAGGTGGGTCAGCGACGATGTCTATCGGCATCTGCTCAAGCGTGTGGTGCTCTCGGCACGAGCCCGGGCGGTGAAAGGGCAGCGACCCCGGCGCCCCACGATCACGATCGGGCGGATCAGCACCTCAGAGCCGCGTGACGGTGTCATCGAGGCGGTAGTGATGGTGCACGGCAAAGGACGCGCCAGGGCGGTCGCCATCCGATTGGAGGGGCTCGACCACCGCTGGCGCGCCAGCGCCGTCAACGTGCTCTAGACGGTCACCGGGAGACGGCGTCTGTTGCCGACGTGGTGGCCGACGAAGTAGCCGATTGGTCGGCCGACGAGGTGACGGATGCCGCCTGCCGGTTTCCGAAGAGCCGGCTGCGAAGCGCGAGGAACAGCAGGACCATTCCCGCGGTGAGCAGCATGTGCCCGAGTCCGGCGATGCCCGCGATTGCGGAGCTGGACTCCTCGCCGAGCACGGTCAGAGACCCGTGGACAGCGAGCATGGCTGCGGTCAGCACGAGACCGGCGTTGTAGATCCAGAAGAACCAAGAGAACAGTTTGCTCTCGGAGAGCGCAAACAACTTCTCGAGCGCGAGCACGATCAGCAGCACGATGAACCCGAGGGTCAGCAGGTGCGTGTGAACCAGACCGAGCTGGGTGTCGCCGGTGAAGTCGTTCGCCTTGGTGAACTCACGGTAGAACAGCCCAGAGAGCACCCCGACGGCCATGTAAACGAACGAGGAGTAAAAGAGTTTCTTCATACTTCCAGCGTGCCCTGGGCGGGCCCCGTCAGCATCGTCCGAAAGTTTGAACCTACTTCTTCTTGCCCTGTGACCGCCGCTCGGCCCGGTTGGCCGGCGCAGCAGTGCCGCTGCCGGCTCCATCATCCGTGCGCTGGCCGAAGGCACCGCGCTGGGCGCCGGCTGCCGGAGCGGCCGGCGCTTCCTCGTTCTTGCCGGACGCGGCGGCAGCCCTGCGGGCGCGATCGGTCGCCGCCTGCTGGATCTGCCCGCGTTGGTTGCGTACCTCGACTCCGCCGGAGTCGCTCGGTGCGGTGTAGCTGAGCTTCTCCTGGCCAGACGAATCAGGGGTGAGTCCCTTCGCGGCGACGACCGGGGCAGAGACGGCACCCGGGGCCTGGCTGACCTCGACCTCGAGGTTGAACAGGAAGCCGACGGTCTCCTCGCGAATCTGTCCCATCATCTGCTGGAACATGGCGAAGCCCTCGCGCTGGTACTCGACCAGCGGGTCGCGCTGCGCCATCGCCCTGAGGCCGATTCCGTCTTTGAGGTAGTCCATCTCGTAGAGGTGGTCACGCCAACGACGATCTATCACCGACAGCACGACCCGGCGCTCCAACTCGCGCATCGCGGGGGCGCCTAGGGATTCTTCACGGTGCTGATAGGCGACCTTGGCATCGGAGATGATCTCTCGGCGCATGAAGTCACGGTTGATCTTGCCGCGGGTTCCGGCCTCCGTTACGACTTCGTCGATGGTCAGCCCGACTGGGTAGAGCGTCTTCAGCTCCGTCCACAGGGCGTCGAAGTCCCAGTCGTCGCCATTGCCCTCGCCGGTGTGCACGTCGAGCACCTCGTCAATCACGTCTTCGAGGAATCGCTGGGTGCGCTCGTGCAGGTCGTCACCCTCGAGGATGTGTCGGCGGTCTCCGTAAATCGCTTCACGCTGACGGTTCAACACATCGTCGTACTTCAGCACGTTCTTGCGGATCTCGGCGTTGCGGCCCTCGACCTGCGACTGCGCGCTGCGGATGGCACGGCTGACCACCTTGGATTCGATCGCCATGTCGTCCGGAACACCCTGGCGTCCCATCAGGCTCTCGGCGGCACCCGCGTTGAACAGGCGCATCAGGTCGTCGGTCAGAGACAGGTAGAAACGGCTCTCGCCCGGGTCTCCCTGGCGACCGCTACGACCTCGCAACTGGTTGTCGATGCGGCGGGATTCGTGCCGCTCGGTGCCGAGAACGTAGAGCCCTCCGGCCTCGATGACCTTGTCGGCCTCGCTCTGCACCTTCGCTTTGACCGCGGCGAACACGTCGTCCCAGGCGGTCTCGTACTCGTCAGGGGTGTCGACCGGGCTGAGGCCCTTGGCGTTCATCTCGGCGACTGCGAGGAACTCGGCGTTGCCGCCGAGCATCACGTCGGTACCACGACCGGCCATATTGGTGGCGACGGTGACCGAACCGAGCCGCCCGGCCTGGGCGACGATCGCAGCCTCACGCGCGTGGTTCTTCGCGTTGAGAACCTCGTGTCGCACGCCCTTCTTGGCGAGCAGGCGGGAGAGGTATTCGCTCTTTTCGACGCTGGTGGTTCCGACCAGGACCGGCTGGCCCTTCTCGTGGCGCTCCACGATGTCTTCGACGACCTGCCCGAACTTCGACTCTTCGTTCTTGTACACCAGGTCGGCCTGGTCGATTCGCTTCATCGGCTTGTTGGTCGGGATCGGGACAACACCGAGTTTGTAGGTGCTCATGAACTCGGCCGCTTCGGTCTCCGCGGTACCGGTCATGCCGGAGAGCTTCGAGTAGAGGCGGAAGTAGTTCTGCAGCGTCACGGTGGCGAGGGTCTGGTTCTCCGCCTTGACCGCGACGCCTTCCTTGGCCTCGATGGCCTGGTGGATGCCCTCGTTGTAGCGACGGCCCATCAGGATTCGACCGGTGTGCTCATCGACGATGAGCACCTCGCCGTTCATGACCACGTAGTCCTTGTCCTTCTTGAACAGGGCGTTGGCCTTGATGGCGTTATTGAGGAAGGAGATCAGCGGAGTGTTCGCGGATTCGTAGAGGTTGTCGATGCCGAGGTAGTCCTCGACCTTTTCGATACCGGGCTCGAGCACACCGACGGTGCGCTTCTTCTCGTCGACCTCGAAGTCCTCGTCGGGGACCAGGCGCTTCGCGAGGCTCGCGAATTCATTGAACCAGCGATTGGCTTCACCGGATGCCGGCCCAGAGATGATCAGCGGCGTGCGGGCCTCGTCGATCAGGATCGAGTCCACCTCGTCGACGATCGCGTAGTAGTGACCACGCTGCACCATGTCCGATGCCTGCCACGCCATGTTGTCGCGCAGGTAATCGAAGCCGAACTCGTTGTTCGTTCCGTACGTGACGTCGGCGGCATACTGCTCACGGCGCTCTGGCGGAGCCTGGCCCGAAACGATGCAGCCGGTGGTCATGCCGAGGGCGCGGAACACCCGGCCCATCAGCTCACTCTGGTAGCTCGCCAGGTAGTCGTTGACCGTGATGATGTGCACACCGCGGCTGGTGATCGCGTTCAGGTAGGCCGGAAGCGTCGCGACGAGGGTCTTCCCCTCGCCGGTCTTCATCTCGGCGATATTGCCGAGATGGAGACCGGCGCCACCCATCAGCTGAACGTCGAAGTGCCGCAGCCCCAGCGTGCGTTTCGAGGCCTCGCGCACCGCTGCGAAGGCTTCAGGCAGCAGATCGTCGAGCGACTCGCCGTTCGAGTACCGTTCGCGAAGCTCTACGGTCTCGTTCTTCAGCTCGTCATCGCTCAACCCCTGGAAGTCTTCTTCCAGCGCGTTGATGGCCTTCGCATAGTTTTCGAGGCGACGCAGGGTGCGCCCCTCACCAACACGAAGAACCTTTTCAAGAATTGAGGCCACGGATGCACTCCACTAGTCGTCACGGCGCATGGAAACACGCCTGTCGCCCAATGTTACTTGCTCAGCGGCTGCGTCTGCCTGCGCCCTGCGCCTCCAGGCGATCCTCTGACTGGTCTTCCAGCCCGATCACACCGTAGTCCCAGCCTTTTCTGCGGTAGACCACGCTCGGCCGACCCGTCTCTGAGTCCTGGAACAGGTAGAAGTCGTGCCCGACCAGTTCCATGAAGTACAGCGCATCGTCGACGGTCATCGGAGTCGACGCGAACACCTTCTTTCTGATGACAACGGGACTGTAGTCGTCTGCGTCCTCGGCATCCGCCGGCTCTTCGCTCACGATCGGGATCGCTCCGGTGCGCACCCGTTCCAGCACCTCGTCGCTGGCTGGCGTGATGTCGACGACCGCGTTGAATCCGCGACTGGAGGCTTCCTGCAGCGACATCGGGCGGTGTGCTCCACCACGGTGCACTTTCTTGCGATCCTTTGCCCTGCGCACACGTTCGAGCAGTCGCCCGAGGGCCACGTCGAAGGCTGCATACTTGTCAGAACCGTCGGCTTCCGCCCGCACAACGGGCCCCTTGCCGATCAGCGTCATTTCAACCCGGTCGTTTCCTGTCGAACCGTTCTTCTCACCGTGCCTGCTGAGCTTGATCTCCAGCGCGAGTGCTTTCTCGGCGAGGCTCGCCACCTTCTCGGACTTTTCTGTTGCATAGTCCCGAAATCGATCGGTGACCCCCAGGTTGCGTCCGACGATGTTAGTTTCCATGACGACCTCCTGATCCGGCAGTACCGCCCAGATTCCGGGCGGTCCTTTCGCGCCTTTCACCCCACCGTAGTCTGGCCCGGCCGATAAGTCACAGGAATTGCCGAGGAGTTTGCTGTGAAGGCCCAGATCTGTTTCTGTGAAGGCGCAGCGGTGTGCCGCACGGGCTCACACCACCGGATGCCGACGCCGTGTTTCTGCGAGAGTGACCATGCCGAGCACGTCAGCGCCGGCCGCGACCAGCGCACGACGCGCTTCAAGAAGCGTCGCTCCGGTGGTTACGATGTCGTCGACGACCAGGCAGCAGAAGCCCTCGAGACTGCGGCGCGCCACCAGGCTGCCGCGTTTGTTCTGCCTGCGCCCGATTGCACCGAGTCCGACCTGGTCGACAGACTGCGTTCCGGTGCGAAGCACGGCCGGACGAAGCACCTCGGATGCGGCCAGCCCGCCGCGCTTCAACATCAGCTCGACCGGGTGGAAGCCCCGGATCCGCCACGCGGTCCGCGACGACGGAATGGTCACCAGGTGCACAGTCCGCGCGTGCGGTGGCGCGTGGGCGAGAGCCGCAACCACGGCTTCCCTGAGCGGTGCGGCGAGCGCCTTTGCGGCATCCGTTCGCCCGCCGTCTTTGTATGCGCCGATCACCCGGCGGGCCACGCCGGAGTAGTCGAGCGCAGACCAGACCGCAACGTCGTCGCGCGTCGAGACGTGAACGGATGCCGCCAGGGCGACCCGGCACACCGGGCAGAGGCCGCGGTCGGGGGCGCCGCAGCCGCTGCAGTCCACCGGCGAGAGCACCGCCCAGGCGTCGAGCACCGCGCCAAGCAATGCGCCCGTGATCGGTTCGGAGAATTTCACCCACCCAGCATCGCCCCACCACGAGCGTGCAGATCTCCGCAGCTGTCAATCTGTGGACAACGCCCAACGGGAACGCCTGTGGAGTGCAGCGCCACGGAGTGCCCCCTACCGCGGCACTCCCTGCTGCGTGGCCACAAGCACCACCTGGTCAACACGATCCTGCCAGCCGACGACGCCACGCTGCACGGCAAGCACGCCGGCCCCGGTCAGTGCGCGCAGCTCCCGGAGGGTGTTGCCGCCGGTGATCGTCACGGTGCCGGGCGCCGATTCGAGTTCGTCGCTGACGCCGCCGATCCGCTGGGTGGCGATCGTGCTCTCTCCGCTCGGAGTTGTGCTCAACGCCGCCACGGTCAGTTCGTCGACCCAGGCCACGTCCTGTGGCACACCTGCCTCGGTTGCCAGGTAGACCGGCTCCCCGAGGGCGACCGGCGCCGACTTCTCCCGTTTGATCGCGGTGACGACGAACCGGGTCTCCGTGCCCGCCGTCCAGAGCGCGACCAGCCTGGTCCCGTCGCGGGAGATCGCGATCGCCTGGATCGAGCTCGCCTCGTGCCAGGGCGTCGGCACGGCGATCGCCTCACCACTCGGACTGTAGGCGAACAGCTCGCCCGGCCGCGCCGTCGGCACCGACCAGACATAGCCGTACCCGTCGACGGCCGGAGCCACCAGTCCGTCACGCGGGTCGAGCTGCACAGCATCATCTCCGGCGTTCACCCCCCAGACTCCGTTGGCGTTCCGAACGGCAGCCCGCTCCTGGTCAGGCGCCAGCGTCACGGCCGACGGCGCCAGGCCGACGATCGCCTCTGACAGACCGGCGACAGGCGAGAGTTCTGTACCGGTGGCCGCGAGAAATCCGAATTTACCGTCGCGCAAGATCAGCGCGCGCGTATCCACCCTGGGCTTCACGATCGGTGCAGCGGCCCCGAGGTCGCCGGAGTCCTGCACGTTGTCGTTGATCGAGAGCGTCACCGAGGTTCCCGGTGCCAGGCTGTTGACCAGTTGCGCGCGCATCCTCTGCAGGGTGATGGCGTCAGCGTTCAGGGCTTCGTTGTTCAGATCGACCTTGGCGTCGCGCGCCACCACCTGGACGGCGTCGGCCGTCAGCGCCGTGCCCTCCGGGAATGCCGTTGTGACGGCGCCGAGCAGCCACGGACTCGGCCCGGCGAGCAGACCCTTCACGATTCTGGTGGGGGAGGATGCCCCGCTCGGGTACCAGCGCAGGTCAGGCACCAGGTAGTCGAAGCCAGGATCGAAGAAGTACAGCGCCTGGGCGCTGAAGACGCTGGCGAACGTGCTCGCATCCACAACAGTGCCGTTCGGCGCCTCACTGATGCGCCACTCGCCGTCGATCATCACGAATTCGTATGGCAGCGGCACCGGCACGCGCGAGTCGAATTCTTCGTATTGCCCGGTGGCGTTCACGGCGGCGACCGGCGTCACCGAGAATTGCATGGCAGAGGCATCGAGCGCGTTCACCGAGCGGTTGCTGCCGTCGTCGACGGTGACGCCGGCGTCCGGGTCCCAGCTGTCGGAGAAGTCTGGCGTGAGGAATTCGCGGGCGACCGCGTAGTTCCCTTGTGGGCTGGAGGCGGCGTCGATGAATCCGCGCAGTATCGATTCCTGGTCGGCCCCGGTCTGCGGTCCTGACGGGAGAAAGACCGGGGCCGGGTTGTCGCCGGCCTCGGCCGGTTGCCCGACCTGCACTCCGCCGTCACGCGGAATCCCGCTACACGCAGTCAGCACTGCGGCGAGCACCGCGAAGCCCGCCAGCATCCGGAAGCGCCTGGAGAACCGAGCCTTTCGGAAAAACTTAGACATGCGGCCCTCCGATGTCGTCCGGTGGCAGGGGCAGGGGCGAGGCGGTGACAGCGTCTCCCGCACGCCGCGGCACCGTCAGCCGGAAACATGACCCCTCTCCAGGGCTCGACCAGACCTGCAGCCAACCACCGTGGGCGCTGGCATCCTCACGCGAGATCGCGAGGCCGAGGCCGGTACCGCCGATCGTGCGTTGCCGGGACGGATCCGCCCGCCAGAACCTGTCGAAGACATGGGTGACCTCCGTCTGGCTCATTCCCAGCCCGTAGTCGCGCACCGCGATCGCAACCGAGTTCTGGTTGCTGTCCACCGACACCACCACTGGCTTGCCTTCTCCGTGTTCGATCGCGTTCCCGATGAGGTTCTGCAGCACGCGACGGATGCGACGGGGGTCGACCTCAGCGTTGAGATGACCACCGGGCGCGACCAGCCGCAAGTCGATGCCTTTTGACTCCCCCAGCGACCGCATGCCGTCGATGACATCCTCTGCCAGGTGCACGAGATTCGTCGGCTCTGGGTCGAGCGACACAGAGCCCGCGTCATACCTGCTGATCTCCAGCAGGTCAGCGAGCAGCAGCTCGAAGCGCTCCACCTGCGTGTGCAGCAGTTCCGCAGTGCGCCCCGCCGCCGGGGGGAATACGGCACGCTGGTCGAAGAGCACATCACCGGCGAGACGGATGGTGGTCAGTGGCGTTCGCAGTTCGTGTGAGACATCGGAGACGAAGCGCTGCTGCACCTCCGAGAGTTCGGCGAGTTCCTTGATCTGGCTCTGCAGGCTGTCGGCCATTCCGTTGAACGACCTGGCCAGGGTGGCGATGACATCCTCCCCCTTCTCGGGGATCCGCACCTCGAGGTCACCAGATGCCAATTTCTGGCTGGTCTCCGCCGCCACCCGGATCGGAGTGACCACAAACCGCACCACAATCCAGGTCACGGCACCGATCAACAGGATGAGGGCGAGCCCGGAGATCAGCAGGGTCTGCTGAAGGAACGACAGCGTCGACTCCGCGTCGCGCAGGCTGTAGCCGATGTAGAGCTCGTATCGCCCGGCGACGGGCAGCCGCAGTTGCGACCCCACGATCACGCCGGGGTATTCTGAGCCGTCGTCGTCCTGGAACGTGACCGACTGCCAGTACTGGTCGCCGCCATGTTCCTGTACGGCGGCCTGCAGGTCAAGCGAGATTGCGCCCGTCGAATCGCCGAACTTCGAGAAGTCCTGGGGCGCGACGGTCGACGGATCCTGCCCTGGCACCCGGAACAGGGCGATCATGCTGCTGGAGGATGCGGTGCTGATCGCCGAACTCGCAGAGTCCTGGAGCGCCTGCACCTGCACTCGGTCGATCGCGTCCGACGAGTCGAGAATTCCCTGGGCGGATGCTGTCGCTCGGTTCGAATCCAGCAGTACCTGGCCCAGCCGCGACTGAAAGAGGTCATTTCCCACGCTGGCAGAGGTGTAAGCGCCGACCAGCACGATGGCGATGCCCGACAGCACCACGGTGATGGTCACGGTGCGAAACTGCAGCGACGAGCGCCAGCTGGCGGCCAGGAATCCCGGCCACGAGCGCCACGACCGCCAGTCGACTCTGGACTGCCCGCCCGAAGTGGCCACCAGAACCCTAGGTGACGGCGCCGGCCCGGTAGCCGACCCCGCGCACGGTCATGACGATCTTCGGGTTGTCAGGGTCGTCCTCCACCTTGGCGCGCAGCCGTTGCACGTGCACATTGACGAGGCGGGTGTCTGCCTTGTAGTGGTAGCCCCAGACCTCTTCGAGGAGCATCTCCCTGGTGAACACCTGCTGTGGCTTGGACGCCAACGCCAGCAGCAGGTCGAACTCAAGCGGCGTCAGGTTGATGCGGGTGTCGCCGCGCGTCACCTCGTGGCCGGCGGCATCCACCACCAGGTCGCCGATGTGCAGGCTGTCTGTGGCCCCGGCGGCCGTCGGGCGAAGCCGGGTCTTGATCCTGGCGACCAGCTCCTTGGGGTTGAACGGCTTCACCATGTAGTCGTCCGCGCCGGACTCGAGTCCTTTGACCACATCGGTGGTATCCGACTTGGCGGTGAGCATGATGATCGGTGTGCCGGACTCCGCCCTGATCAGAGTGCAGACCTCAATGCCGTCCATGCCCGGCAGCATCAGGTCAAGCAGCACGAGGTCGGGTTTCGATGAGCGAAAGGCCTCGAGAGCCTCCGAACCGTCTGCGCAGAACGTGGGCTCGAACCCTTCACCCTCGAGGACGATTCCGATCATCTCGGACAGGGCGGTGTCATCGTCGACAACCAGAATTCGTGCGTTCATGCGACCGTTTCCGCTCAACTCGGCCTCGCTCGGGCGGCGAGGTCCTGCAATCTCTGTCCTCAGAGTAGCCGAGTGGCCCGCACAAAGACCGGTAAACGTGTGCAGAACCGCGGTGTGTGCCAGCATTGACAGGGTGACGGACTCGCAGAACTGGCAGCCACCCACCGGCGATGGAACGAACAACGACGGCACGACCGGCAGAGTGCCGACGGATGGCAGGCGAACGGATGACAGGCCCGCCGATGGCAGGCCAGCATACGGCGAGTACAGCCAGACGGGCGGTTTCCCTCCTCCCGGGCGACCTTCGACGGGGTATGCACCGCCCCGTGGCGCACAGCCGGGCTGGACCCCTCCGCCCAAGCCCGGCCTGATCCCGCTGCGGCCGCTCAGTTTCGGCGCCCTGCTCGGTACTCCGTTCCTTGTGCTCAGGCGCAACCCGAAGGCGACCTTCGGCAGCGCGCTGCTGATTCAGGCCGGCATCACGCTGTTCAGCCTGCTGGTGGTCGGCCTGGTCTCGTATTTTGCGTTCACCAGGGTCGCCTCGGCGCCGCAGGATGAGCAGGCTGCCGTCGAAGCCGGGGCGACGGTCACCGTCATCCTTTCGGCGCTGATCCCGATGGCGTTGTCGCTGGTTGCTTCCGCCCTGTTGCAAGGCATCATCGTGTTGGAGGTCGCGCGCGGCACGCTCGGCGAGAAGTTGCGCATGTGGGCGCTGTGGCGCGCCGCCGGTCGTCGACTCTGGCCACTCGTGCTCTGGACGATCCTGCTCTTCGCGGCCGTCGTCGTCTCAATTGCCATCGTCGGCGGATTGACCGCCCTCTTCGCCATCCTCGGCGGCGTCTGGGTCGCCCTGGCGTTCGCCGTCGGGATCATCGGCGGCCTCGGACTTCTGGTTCTCTGGGCCTGGCTGTACACCAAGACATCACTGGTGCCGAGCCTGATCGTGCTCGAGCGGCTCGACATCCGTTCGTCTGTTGGGCGGTCGTGGCACCTGACGAACGGCTATTTCTGGCGCACGTTCGGAATCCAGCTGCTGGTCGCCGTCATGATCAACATCGTCGCGCAGGTTGTCACGACACCACTCAGTCTCCTGTTCGGCGTGGCCGTGACGCTGGTCGACCCGAACGGCGCATTCGATGCGTACATCCCGTCGATCATCCTGTATGTGCTCATTCTCTTTGTCGCGCTCGTGCTTGGCGCGGTCACGTCGGTGATCCAGTCCGCGACCACGGCGCTGATCTACATTGACCTGCGGATGCGGAAAGAGGGCCTCGACCTCGACCTGGCGCGCTTTGTGGAATCCGCCCAGCACAGTGGAGCGTCACTGCCAGACCCGTACCTCGCGCCAGCCATGGCATGATCGCTCCCCTGCTGCATGCTCCGCTGCTGGCTCCTCCGCTGCTGGGCTCTTCTGGCATCCCGGTCGATCCGACCGCGCCTGAGGCACGGCGCTGGCTACAGGAAGAACTGGCGAAGGCGCCGTATGAGGCCGCTCGCCCAACGTGGTTCGACCGGCTCTCGAAGGCCTTCTTCGACTGGCTGGAATCGCTGACGGCACCGAGTGGTGACGGGCTGGGTGCCTGGATTCCGCTGATCATCACGGTCATCGTCGTGGCGGTGCTGGTGACGGCGTTCCTGATCTTCGGCCTGCCGAGACTGAACCGGCGCAGCCGCCTCACCCCCGAACTCTTCGGGGAGGACGACCGCCGCAGTGCCGATGACATGCGCCGCGCTGCCAGGGCGGCCGCGGCATCCGGCGACTGGAGCCTCGCCTGCCAGGAGCAGTTCAGGGCCATCGCGCGTTCCCTCGCCGAACGTACCGTGCTGGTTGTCACCCCCGGCACGACGGCCCATCACTTCGCACGCAGAGCGCAGGCGGCGTTCCCGGCGGAATCCGTGCGCCTGGAGGAAGCGGCCGACCTGTTCGACCGCGTGCGGTATCTCGACAAGCCGGCAACCGAGAAGGACTTCCGCGGTCTCGACACGCTCGACGGAGACCTGGGTCGCATCAGCCCCGGGGTACTTCAGCCGCCTGCAGCGATGGTGTCCTCATGACGGTCACCAGCGCGAAGCGACCAGGCCAGGCGGGCCGAACGGATGCCGCGGGCCGAACGGATGCCGCGGGCCGAACGGATGCCGCGGCCGACGCCGTGTCGACGACCCCCACTGTGCGCGCGGCCGGCCGGAAGGCGCTGTTCTGGGTGGTGGCCGGGGTCGGCGCCGTACTGGTCTCGATCGCAGCCACACTCATTGCCGGGGGAACCTCCGCGGCCGGCCCACCGCTCGCGGCAGACAACCCTGCTCCCGTCGGCGGCATGGCTCTCGTGGAGGTTCTCAGGCAGCAGGGCGTGACGGTCACCGTCGCCGACAGCCTCAACGAAGCGCGGTCAGCGGCATCCGCTGCTGACAACCCGACCGTGTTCTTCTACGGGGCTGACGGGTACCTGGACGACGACCAACTGCGCGATCTGGCGGGGATCGCTCCGCGTCTCGTGGTCGCCGACCCTGATTTCGCCCAGTTGCAGGCCTTTGCCCCCCTGGTCGGCTCCGGAGGAGTCTCCAGCGCAGATGAGCTCTCCGCACAGTGTGACGTTCCGGCGGCGGTTCGGGCCGAATCGGTGTCTCCTGGTGGCGCAACGCTCGGCATCGAGGTCGGTGACGATGTGGACGGCCAGGGCAGTGACGTCGACCTGATCGGGTGTTTCCCCACCGAAGGGAATTCTGGCACCACATACGCGATGGTCCAGCAGGTCACGGCCGGCGAGCAGGTGACCCTCGTGGCCGGCACCGCGGTGTTCAGCAACGAGACCATCACCAGCGACGGCAATGGAGCACTCGCCCTTGGTCTGCTCGGTGAGAGCGACACGCTGGTCTGGTACCTGCCGACGCTGGCGGATGTCGCCGTGGCCGGTCCCCCGTCACTCGGTGAGCTGACTCCCGGGTGGGTGACCCCGGTCCTGCTGTTGCTCGTTCTCGCCGTCATTGCCGCTGCCATCTGGCGCGGTCGCCGCTTCGGCCCCCTCGTCGCCGAGAACCTTCCGGTCACAGTGAAGGCGAGCGAGACGATGGAGGGCAGAGCCAGGCTCTACGCTCGAAGTTCGGCACGCCTGAGAGCCATCGATGCTCTTCGGATCGGCACGGTGCAGCGCCTGGCCACGCAGCTGGGTCTGGCGCGTTCAGCCGGGCTCGACGAGGTGGTGGGCGCGGTCGCCGCCCTGACCGACAGGCCGGTGTCAGAGGTGCGCCGGATTCTGGTTGACGAAGCTCCAGAGGGCGATCGCGCCCTGGTCGCCCTCTCCGACCGTCTCGCTGAACTCGAACGCCAGGCCGTCAGGGCCACTACCGGCACCGCACACGGAAGAATGGACACATGACAACTCCCGAACCGACCGCGCAGACCGATCAGGCAGATCAGACCGATCAGGCCGAGCCACGCCCCGTTCGGGCCACCATGGTCGGAGCGGCCGGAGACTCCGGAGCACTCCGAGCCTCCCTGGCCCAGGTGCGCACCGAAGTCGGAAAGGCCGTTGTCGCACAGGACGGCGCCGTCACCGGCCTGATCATCGCGCTGCTGGCTCGCGGCCACGTGCTGCTCGAGGGTGTGCCCGGCGTCGCCAAGACGCTGCTGGTGCGCGCGCTCAGTCACGCGCTCAGCCTCGACACCAAGCGGGTGCAGTTCACCCCTGACCTCATGCCGGGCGACGTGACCGGGTCACTCATCTACGACGCGAAGGCCGGCGAGTTCGAGTTCCGCAAGGGGCCGGTGTTCACGAACATCATGCTGGCCGACGAGATCAACCGCACGCCGCCCAAGACGCAGTCCGCGCTCCTCGAGGCGATGGAAGAGCGCCAGGTCAGCGTCGACGGGGTGTCCCTTCCGCTTCCGGTGCCCTTCATCGTCGCCGCGACCATGAACCCCATCGAATACGAGGGAACTTACACACTGCCGGAGGCACAGCTCGACCGGTTCCTGCTGAAGCTGGTGCTCGACATTCCTGAGCGCGACGCCGAGATCGAGGTGCTGCGCAGGCATGCGGCCGGATTCAACCCCCGCGATCTCGCAGGCGCGGGTGTCACCGCTGTTCTCGGGGCCGACCAGCTGGCGGCGGCGCAGGCGGCAGCGGCAGCCGTCGGTGTCAGTGACGATGTCATGGCCTACGTCGTCGACCTGGCCCGCGCGACCAGGCAGAGCCCCTCGGTCAAGCTCGGCGTCAGCCCGCGCGGAACGACGGCTCTGCTGGCATCGGCAAAGGCGTGGGCGTGGCTGAGCGGCTACGACTCGATCACACCGGATCACGTGCAGGCCATGGTGCTGCCGGTCTGGAGGCACCGCATCCAGTTGCGTCCAGAGGCCGAACTCGAGGGTGTCTCTGTGGACGCGATCCTGCGCGCGATCATGCAGCAGGTCCAGGTTCCGATCTAGCGCCATGACCTTCACCGGACGCTACGTCGCACTCCTCGCCATCGGCGTGGTGCCGATTGTGCTGTTCGGGCCCAGCATGGGCGAAGCCGCGGTCGTGCTCGGCGGGTGGCTCCTGCTCACGATCGTGCTCGGCGTCGTCGACCTGGCACTGGCCGCTTCCCCGCGACGCCTGTCACTGGCCCGCAGCCTCCCCTCCCGCGTGCGCTTGGGAGAAACGGTCGCCAGCGAGCTCTACCTGACCAATACCGGGCGACGGATGCTGCGAGCCGTCGTTCGGGACGGCTGGCAGCCGCCTGCCGGCGCAGGCGACAATCGCACGAGAGTGCGGATCCCGACCGGCGAACGCCGACTGGTCACCCTCGCTCTCACGCCCTTCCGTCGAGGGGAGCGACGCGTCGAACAGGTCACGGTTCGTTCGTTCGGGCCGCTCGGGCTCTGGGCGAGGCAGGCGACGCTGACCGCACCGGGGCAGATCAGGGTGCTGCCACCGTTTCTCGCCAGGAAACACCTGCCGTCGCGGATCGCCAGGCTCAAGGAACTTGACGGACTCACCAGTGTCATGGTGCGCGGGCAGGGAACGGAGTTCGACTCCCTGCGGGAGTATGTGCGCGGCGACGACGTGCGGTCGATCGACTGGCGGGCGACGGCCAGACGCAATGACGTGATGGTGCGCACCTGGCGTCCTGAACGCGATCGTCGGGTCGTCATTCTCGTGGACACAGGGCGCACATCGGCAGCCAGGGTCGACGACGAACCGCGGCTGGACACGGCATTTGAAGCGTCGTTGCTCCTGGCGGCTCTTGCGTCCCGGGCCGGAGACCGAGTCGACTTTGTCGCGTGGGATCGCCGGGTTCGCGGTCGCGTGCAGGGCACCCAGGGTGCTGAGCTGCTCTCGCGGATGGTCGACACAATGGCGTTGATCGAGCCGGAGCTGATCGAGCCTGACTGGTCGGCGGTGCCGGCGCAGGTGCGGTCGGTCACCAACCAACGCGCGCTCGTTGTCCTGTTGACGTCAGTGGATGCCGCCGGTGCGGCGAGCGGGCTGCTTTCGGTGTTGCCGCAGTTGACCAGCCGCCACACGGTGGTCGTGGCATCCGTCACCGATCCGCAGGCCTCGAGAGCCGTCCGGGAACGGTCGACCCGCGAAGAGGTCTACCGCGCAGCAGCGGCGGAGCGCGCCATGCTTGATGTGGCGCGGGTGTCGGCCGCGATCCGTCAGCTCGGCGGTGAGGTCGTCACCGGCTCTCCGGCCGACCTGCCGCCCGCTCTGGCTGACCGCTACATCGCCCTCAAGGCCGCCGGCCGCCTCTGACCTCGCGGTTGGTCAGACCGGGGCAGATTCCGCCCGCCGAGCCCTGACCTGTGCACTCTCGCCGGGTCAGGGAAGGTGCTCAAGTCGCGGCTCGACGCCGACCAGCCGACCCAGGTGTTCAGCCGACCCAGGTGTTCAGCCGACCCAGGCACTCAGCCGGCACACGTACTCACCCAGCCCAGATACGGCGGCTGCCGGACTCGAACTCGCCGAGGTCACCGGTCTCGCCTGCCAGGGTCGCGCGCCGACCGAGAATCAGCATGTACGCCAGGAACGCGAGCAGCGCGAGCACCCCGATGCCGATCTTCACCGGCCACGGCCACGGCGCCGGGGTCACAAAACCCTCGATGATCCCGGAGACCAGGAGCACGAGCACCAAGCCGATCGCCACGGTGAAGAGGGCGCGGGCATCCTCGGCAAGTGCCTGCCCGCGGGTTCGTGTCCCCGGCGCGATCCACGCCCAGAAGATGCGCAGTCCACCCGCCGCGGCAACAAAGATCGCGGTGAGCTCGAGCAGTCCGTGCGGCAAGATGTAGAGGAAGAAGACGTCGCCCTTGTCGTAGGCGAACATAACGGCGGCGGTGATGCCGAGGCTTTGGGCGTTCGTCAGCACGATGTATGGCACGTACACGCCGACGATCCCGAAGGCTATGCACTGCGCGGCGATCCAGGCGTTGTTCGTCCAGACCAGGCCCGTGAACGATGCGGCGGGATTCTCCGAGTAGTAATCGACGAAATCTTCGTTCGCGAGCTTCTGGAGTTCGGCATCCGACCCGACGTTCGCCAGCACCTGGGGGTTCCCAGACGCCCACAGCGCATAGAGGCCGGCAACCACGACCGTGACCAGGGCAACAGCGAGCGTCAGCCAGCGCAGCCGATAGAGTGCGGCGGGAAGTTGCAGCACGAAGAACCGCGGCAGCTGCGCGAGCAGGTTGGCGCTCGCGCCGGTGAATCGCAGTCGGGCGCGGGACAGCGAGACGGAGAGGCGGTCGCCCTGCACGGTCGAACCCGCCGTCGTTTTGATCGCAGAAAGCTGTGTGGCACCCGACTGGTAGCGCTCGATGAGTTCGTCCGCTTCCGGTCCGGAAAGTGCCCGCCGATTGCCGAGTTCGGCAAGGCGGTCCCATTCGGCGCGATGCGCGGCTGAGTATGCGTCGAGATCCATCTGATTCAATAGTAGACATGGCAGACGACGATGAGCTCGTCACCGGCGAGGCCGTTGCACTCGATGTTCGTCCAGCCGGTGTGATCTTGCGTGCAGCAGGCACCATCATCGATGCCCTCGCATATCTGCTGGTCTATGTTGGCGTTGCGCTGCTCATCATCATGGTTTTCGGCGACTCTCTCGATGCGGCCCTGGTACAGGCACTGTCGATCGGTGGACTGGTCTTCTGCATCCTGGTGATCCCGATGCTCGTGGAGACTGTCACCGGAGGGCGGTCTCTGGGCAAACTGGCGATCGGTGCGCGCATTGTGCGGGATGACGGCGGTGCCATCGGGTTCCGTCATGCTTTTGTGCGTGCGCTGGTCGGCGTGATCGAAATCTTCATGACGCTCGGCGGGCTCGCCGCCGTGACCGCACTCCTGAACGGCAAGGCCAAGCGGCTTGGCGACTTCCTGGCCGGCACCTACAGCCAGCACGAGCGGGTGCCACAACTGACGGAGCCGGTCTATGGTGTGCCGACGGAACTCGCTGTGTGGGCGCAGACCGCCGATGTCGCAAAGCTTCCGGATGCACTCTCCCGCCGCATCGCCCAGTTCTTACGCCAGGCGTCGCGCCAGACACCAACGACGAGGCAACGGATGTCGGCCGACCTCGCACACGAGGCGGCACCGTATGTCTCGCCCCTTCCTGAAGCGCACCCAGAGGCGTTCCTGGCAGCGGTCGCTGCCATCCGCCGAGACCGGGAGTATGCGGCTCTGATGCTCGAGCGCGAGCGCCTGGAGCGCCTCGAGCCGGTCCTCCACGGATCCCCGCACGACTTCCCCCACCGCTAGCCTTCCCCTTACCTCCCCCGCACTGCAGCTGCTCTACCCACTCCCTCAACAGCGAGAGCGCAGTGCGCAGGCTGGGTGGCAGGGTTCGGCGGGGTGTCGAGTTATCGGTGGTTGGATGCCGCCAATCGTCTATGGGTCTCGACAAGCTCGACCAACGGTGGCGGCGTCCAGCCGCCGATTGTTTGAGCTGAGGAGCCGAATCCTGCCACCCAGCCCACCAACGCAGGCGTTAACGCAAGAAAGCCACCCCCGAAGGGATGGCTTTCAAGCTGTTTCTAAGTTAAGTCCGGCGGTGTCCTACTCTCCCACAGGGTCCCCCCTGCAGTACCATCGGCGCAGAGAGTCTTAGCTTCCGGGTTCGGAAT